>NZ_JOAI01000001.1 GCF_000717715.1 Streptomyces sp. NRRL B-24484
AGCGCAGCGCCGGAGACTTGCGCGACCCCTCAGCCGCACCGTCCGCGGCCGACTCCCACCCGAATCGCGATGAAGCCATTTTCCCTCCCGAAAACAACAGCCCCAGATTTGAGGCGTGCATGACCCTACCGAACACGAACGGACTGGGCAACTGAAAATCACCGCACGCTCCACCGTCACCAACTGTGCAAGATTTGTGGACTTCGGGACAAGCGGCCCACAGCAGTGACATAATCCCCCGCGGTCAAACTGCCCTAAATCGGCGCATTCTAAATCTCCCCACCCTGGCTTCGGTCACCGCATTCACGAACCACTCTCAGACGAAACGCCGCAATCGTTCGATCGGTGACAACCTGCCGCTGATGGCGTTTTCCCACCAAAAGCTCCGGAATGGCGACGGCGCACCGTGGATCCGCCGCACCGACATGCCCAGTGCGAGTGGCAGGGGACGCTGCCGGTGCGCACGCTGGTAGGCGAGGAGACGCCTGCGGCGGACGGGAGCCGGTCATGGTGGACACGGACGTGCTGGTGGTCGGGGCCGGGCCGGTCGGGCTCACCGCTGCGGCGGAGCTGCGGCGGCACGGTGCCGAGTGCCGGATCGTCGACCGGCTGGCCGCGCCGCACCGCTATGCGAAGGCCGTCGGCGTGCAGCCCCGCACCCTGGAGGTCTGGGACACCATGGGCCTGGCCCGGCAGGTGCTCGCCGAGGCCGTCCCGATGCACGGCCAGCTGAGCTGGGTCGACGGCGAGGAGAAGCCGCGGATCGAGCTGGCGCTGCCGCCGGACGTGCCGTACTCCTTCGCCGCGCTGCCGCAGTACGTCACCGAGGAGCTGCTCACCGCCCACCTGGAGACCTTCGGCACCCGGGTCGAGCGCGGCTGCGAGCTGCTCTCCTTCGTCCAGGACCCGGACGGTGTGGAGGCCGTGCTGCAGACGGCCGGCGGCACCGAGCGCGTCCGTTGCCGGTACCTGGTCGGCTGCGACGGCGCGCACAGCGCGGTGCGCAAGGGCCTCGGTCTGGACTTCGGCGGCGGTGCCTTCGGCGAGTCGTACATGCTCGGCGACGTCGAGATCGACTGGGAGATGCCCTCCGGGTACGGGGTGCGGGTGGTGCGCCACCGGCCGGACGGGGCGCCCGACGACGTGCTGGTGGCGATCCCGCTGCCGGGCCGCAACCGCTACCGGATGTCCACGGTGGCCGCACCGGAACTGGTCGGCGACGGCGCCGGCCGGGACGGGATCGCGCACGGCCTGGACGCCGGCGGCCTGCCCGGCATCGTGCACCTGCAGGCCGTCGTCGACCGGCTCTCGCCGCAGCCGGCGACCGTCTCCGCCCTGCGCTGGTCCTCCGTCTTCCGGATCAGCCACCGGCTGGCCGGCCGCTACCGGCAGGGCCGGGTGTTCATCGCCGGGGACGCCGCCCACATCCACCCGCCGACCGGTGCCCAGGGCATGAACACCGGCGTCCAGGACGCCTACAACCTCGCCTGGAAGCTCGCCCTGGTGCTGCGCGGCGCCGCCGGGGACGCCCTGCTCGACAGCTACGACGCCGAGCGGCGCCCGGTCGGCGAGGAGGTCGTGGGCCGCACCGTCCGGCACGCCCGCGGAGGCATCGGCACGGGCGGCGACAGCATGGCGACCCTGCTGCGCCGCGAGGCCCAGCTGCTGGTCGCCTACCCGGACAGCCCGCTGCTCGACCCGGCCGCCGCGGACGACGACGCCGTCGTGCCCGTCCGGCCGGGCGAGCGGGCGCCGGACTGCCGCGGTCTCGTCCAGCCCCTGGCGACCTTCCCGCAGCGGCTGTTCGACCTGCTCCGCGGCCCGCACCACACCCTGCTGATCCACCTCGGCCCGGACGCACCCGCCGACCTGGCGGCCGCCTGTGCCCGGGCCGGCCGCGAGGCGGCCCGCGGCGAGCTGGACGTCTACGCGGTGCTCGCGCCCGGATCCACGGCGGACACCCCCGGGGTCGCGGCCGTCCGCGACGGGCTGGACGAGTTCCGGGCCGCGTACGGGGCCCGCAGCCCCGAGGCCGTGCTGGTCCGCCCCGACGGCTACCTCGCCGGACGCGTCCACCCGGCCGACCCGGAGCGGATCGCGGCCCTGCTGCGGCGTACCTTCACCGCGCCCTGAGCGCGTCGCACCTTGAACGCACCGCGCCCCGATCGGCGGCGGGCACGCACGGGCCCGCCTCGGCCGGGTGGGCGCGGTACCGGCCGGGGCGGGGGCTGGGTGGTTCAGACGGTCTTCGCGGGGACGGAGACCAGCAGCTGGTTGCCGTCGATGGTGCGGACCTCGAAGTGGTCGATGTCGCCGGGGGCGAGCGCGGCGCCGCCGGTGGTCTGCAACGCGTCGGTGCCGTAGCCGGTCGGCGGCACCGACCAGGTGGTGACGGTCTGGCGCTCACCGGTGCGGGAGACCGCCACCAGGTCGCAGACCTGCGGCCCGCTCACGTGCGAGAGCGACAGGCTGATGCTGCTGCCCCACTTCTTCGGCTCGACGCCGACCTTCGCGGAGACGCCGGTGCCGGGGTCGGTGGCGGCGAACTGCGCGGTCGCGGCGGGCGGCGTGTGGGTGTCATCGCCGGTCGCGGCCAGGGTGGCCAGTGGGCCGCCGACCACCAGCACCGCCGCGGCGGCGACCAGCGCCAGTCGGCGCACGCGGTTGCGCCTCCGGGTCGCGGAGACCTCGTCGACCAGCCGGTCGAGCAGCTGCGGCGAGGGCGGTGCGGCGGCGACCGGGCCGGCCTCCGCGAGTTCCGCCAGCAGCGGTGCCACCCCGGAGAGTTCGTCGATCTCGGCGGCGCAGACCTCACAACCGGCGAGGTGCTGCTCGAAGAGTTCGAGGTCCTCCGGGTCCAGGACGCCGAGGATGTACGCGCCGACGTCGACGTGCTGCCCGTGGTGCGACGTCACGATGTCACTCCTCGCTCCTCCAGCGCGATCTTCAGGGCGCGCAGCCCGTAGAAGATGCGCGACCTGACCGTACCCGCGGGGATGCCGAGCTCCGCGGCGGCCTCGTTGACGGTACGCCCTTTGAGGTACGTCTCGACGATGACCTCGCGGTGCGCTTCGGTCAGGTCGTCGAGCGCGTCGGAGATGGTCATCAGCCGCAGTGCCTTCTCGAGTTCGTCCTCGGCGGGCAGCAGCTCCAGCGGCGCGGGGTCGACCTCGCGCGGCCGGGCCATGCTGCTGCGGTGGCCGTCGATCACGATCCGCCGCGCGACGGTGACCAGCCAGGGGCGCAACGACCCGGTGGCGGCCTCGTCGAGGCGGTGGATGTTGCGCCAGGCGCGGACCAGCGTCTCCTGCACCACGTCCTCGGCGCGCTGCCGGTCGCCGCCGACCAGGCGCAGCACGAAGCCGAACAGCGGGCCGGCGTGGTCCCGGTAGAGGGCACGCATCAGCTCTTCGTCGGGCGCCGGGGCCGGGCCGCCGGGCGGCGGACCTCCCGCGTCCGCCCTCCGTCGGTACGGATGCTCGGTCACGGCGCCATCCTTGCGCACGTGCACCTCCAGGTCGAGACGTTGCCGGGGTCGGACGGGTTGTGGGACGGGGTCGCGACCGGGCCGGGACGGCTTCGGGACACTCGGGCCCGGGGCGGGGTGTCCGCCGCGGTGTCCGGGGCCTCAAGTCGGGGCCGGATCCTGTCGATATCGGTGGTGGGTGCGGCGCGGGCGCCCGCGCCGCACCCGACCTGCGGGCCGCGCCGCCCCCAGCCGGCGCGGCGGTGCCGTCGGGCGGGGCCGCCGACGGAAGCCGGTGTCGGCGGCCCCCCGGCGGCTGCCGGACGGATCAGTAGCCGTAGCCGCCGGTGGCGGGCGAGGCGGCGGCCGCCTTGCCGCCGGTCGGGGTGACGGCCCACCACGTGCCCTTGACGCCCTGGCCCTTGGTGTCGCCGGGCTTGGTGTCGGGCGTGTAGCGGTAGAGCGGCCAGCCGTTCAGGGTGAGCTGCTTGCTCCCGTCGGCGCGGGTGACGGTGGAGACCAGCTTGGCGTCGATGCCCTTGAGCTGCGGGTTGTCGCTCGCCATCACGGGCGGCCAGAGCTTTGCGCAGTCGCCGTTGCAGTTGGACACCGGCGGCTTGGCGGTGTCCTTGTCGAAGCGGTACAGCGTGTAGCCGGTGCCGTCGGTGACGATCGTGCCGAGCGTCGCGGAGGCGGCGGTCTGCAGCCCCGTGCCGCCGCCGGCGGGTGCGGTCGGGGCGGACGAGGACGGCTCCGTCGGGTTCGCGGGCGTGCTCGCGGCGGGGGCGGTGGTGCCGCCCGCGTTGTCGGTGCCGCCGCTCGGGTCGCAGGCGGTGACCAGGGCGATCGCGGCGGCGGCCGAGGCGGCGAGCAGGGCGGTACGGCGGAAGTCGGGCATGGCTGGTTCCCCCACGGTGTGAGTCCGGTGTCGTCGGGCGCTCTCCCCGCGCCCACACCGAGGAGTACGGGCCCGGCGCCGGATCGACTCAACGCGGCGCGAAACTTTTTTTGGAATACCTCGGGGCCGGGCAGGGTTGACGCCACCGGACCACTCCCGAAGGGCAGGTAGGACACCATGAGCACGGTCGAACTGACCACGGCGAACTTCGACGAGATCGTTCCCGGCGCGGAGGGCAAGGACTTCGTGCTGATCGACTTCTGGGCGGCCTGGTGCGGTCCGTGCCGGATGTTCGGTCCGGTCTTCGAGAAGGCCTCCGAGCGGCACCCGGACCTGGTCTTCGCCAAGGTCGACACCGAGGCGCAGCAGGAGCTCGCGGCGGCGTTCGACGTGCAGTCGATCCCCACGCTGGCGATCATCCGCGAGGGTGTGCTGGTGTTCGCGCAGCCGGGCGCGCTGCCCGAGCCCGCGCTGGAGGACCTGATCGGCCAGGCCCGCGGGCTGGACATGACCGAGGTGCACGCCAAGGTCGCCAAGGCCCGCGCGGAGGCGGAGGCCGCCTCCAAGGCCTGAGTCCCCCCTCTCCGTACGACGGCTGCGCCCCCGGACCGGTGGTCCGGGGGCGCAGCCGTGTCCGTCCGGGCGGGTGCTCAGTGGGCGGCGCGGGCGGCGAGGCCGTCGAGCAGCAGGCGCAGGGCGAGGTCGAAGCCGCGGTCGTCGAGGCCGGGGCCGCGGGCGGCGGAGGCCTCCAGGGCTCCGGCGAGGGCGGGGTGGCGGGGGCGGTACTCGGCGGCGTCGCGGGTGAAGCCGGCGGTGAAGGTCTCCAGGGCGGAGCCGAGCACCAGGTAGTCGAGGGCGGCGGCGGCCTCGGCGGCGTCCGCGGGGTCGAGGCCGGCCCGGCCGAGGGCGGCGAGCAGGGCGTCGTAGGTGAGCAGCTGGCGGTCGGCCTCGACCCGGCGGCGGGCGAGCAGCGCGATGGTGTTGGGGTGGCGCAGGAAGACGGCCCGGTAGCCGTGGGCGTACTGCGCGAGGCCGCGGCGCCAGTCGGGGTCGTCGAGCGGGGCGAGGTCGATCTCGGCGTTGACGAGGGCGGCGAGGTCGTCGAGCAGGTCGTCCTTGCCGGAGACGTGGTTGTAGAGCGAGGCGGCCTTCACGCCGAGGCGGTCGGCGAGGGCGCGCATGGTGAGGCCGTCGGGGCCGGTGCTGTCGACGACGTCCAGGGCGGCCTCGGCGATCGCCTGCCTGCTGAGCATCGGCCTGGTCGGTCGCCCCACGTGTCCCGTCCCCTGTTCGCGCGTACCGGTCGACCGGCCACGTTACAGCCTGGTGTCGACCCCTTCCGTTACCGCCGGGTCGGGGCTACGGTCCATAACTAACTAAGTTAGTTTTCGGATCGCGACGGCAAGGCGGACCGCATGACGACCACTCCCCCACGGGCCGACAGACCCACCGGAACGGACCGGCCGGGCGGGCCGGCGGACGCCGACCGGCTGGCGGCGCTCGGCTACCGGCAGGAGCTGCGGCGCAGCCTCGGCGTGCTCGGCAACATCTCGATGGGCTTCGCCGTGGTCTCCCCCGTGGTCGGCCTGTACGCCGTGGCGCAGGTCGGCATCGGCGTGGCCGGCGGCGCCTGGGTGTGGGCCCTGCCGGTCTGCCTGCTGGGCCAGCTGCTGGTGGTCTGCGTGTACTCCGAGCTCGCCTCGCAGTGGCCGCTGGCCGGCGGCGCCTACCAGTGGAGCCGCCGGCTGGCCGGGCCCACCTTCGCCTGGCTGACCGGCTGGCTCTGGCAGTTCGCGGTGATGTTCGCCAACACCACCGT
The DNA here is from genome assembly GCF_000717715.1 of Streptomyces sp. NRRL B-24484. Classification (GTDB taxonomy): domain Bacteria; phylum Actinomycetota; class Actinomycetes; order Streptomycetales; family Streptomycetaceae; genus Kitasatospora. The sequence continues at coordinate 6,184 of NZ_JOAI01000001.1, forward strand.
CGCCTACCTCGCCGCGCCCTGGTTCTTCGCCCTGTTCGGTGCCACCCCCGCACCCGCGCAACTGGTGCTGACCGCGCTCGGTTTCATGCTCTGCTGCACCCTGGTCAACGCGTACGGGATCACCCTGCTGCGGCGGTTCGTCTCGCTGGGCATCGCCGCGGAGGCGATCGCCTCGGTGCTGGTCGGGCTCGCCCTGCTGCTGTTCTTCCGCAAGCACGGGCTCGGCCTGCTCACCGACACTCTGGGCGCGCCGGCGGCCACCGGCACCGGCACGCTGATGTCCTTCCTCGCGGTGGTCGCAGTCGGCGGCTGGGCGTTCATCGGCTTCGACGCCTGCGTCTCCACCGCCGAGGAGACCAAGGACGCCGCCCGGCAGGTGCCGCGGGCGATGCGGTGGTCACTGCTCGGCGTCGGCCTGGTGGTGGTCCTCAACGCCGTGGCCGTGCCGCTGGCCCACCCCGACCCGGCGGCGGTCGTCGCCGGCACCGACCTCGACCCGGTCACCACCGCGGTCACCGCCGGCTTCGGCGACTGGTCGGCCAAGCCCTTCGTGGTGGTGGTGCTGGTGAGCTTCACCGCCTGCCTGATGGCCTCGCAGGGCGGCGCCGCCCGCGGGCTGTACTCGCTCGCCCGCGACGGGGTCTTCCCGTTCTCGGCACAGGTCCGCAAGGTCAACCGGCACCAGGCACCGATCGGCGGCCTAGTCGCGGCCACCCTGGTCAGCTGCGCGGCGCTGCCGCTCGGCCTGGAGTCGACGGCGATCGGCTCGCTGATCGCCTTCGGCACCGCCGCGACCTTCCTGCCGTTCTTCCTGCTCACGGCGGTGGCCCTGGTCGCCCGGCTGCGCGGCACCTGGCGCCCGGCCGGCGAGGTCTCGTACGGGCGCTGGGGCACCGCGCTCAATGCGCTCGCCGCACTGTGGACGGGCCTGGAGGTGGTCAACATCTGCTGGCCGCGGGCGCTGCTCGCACCGCCCGGAGCGCCCTGGTACCAGGTGTGGGCGGCCGTGCTCGGGACGGGCGTGGTGACGCTCGCCGGGCTCGGCTACCTGCTGGTGCACCGTCCGCAGCGGCTGATGCGGGAGCCCGCGGCGCCGGACGGCGCGGTGCGCTGAGCCGTCGCCCCGGGGTGTGGGCGCCGCGGGCGGGGGCAGGCGCCGGTCAGGCCGGCGCCCCCGTCCCGGGGCGCTCCGCGGTCACGTTGGTCCGGGACCGCGGGTCGCCGAGGGGGCAGGATGGGCCGGGTTCGACGGTGGCGGGTGAGAGCGAGGGGTGCAGGTGGCGACGGCGGACGAGTACGACGTGGTGGTGATCGGCGGTGGCTCCACCGGCGAGAACGTGGCCGACCGCACGGCTGCGGCCGGGCTGCGGACGATCGTGGTGGAGGGCGGCCTGGTCGGCGGCGAGTGCTCCTACTACGCGTGCATGCCGAGCAAGGCGCTGCTGCGCCCGGGCGCGGCGGCCGCGCACGCCCGGGCGGTCGCCGGGGTGACGGTCGGCGACGGGCTCGACGCGGCCGCGGTGCTGGCCCGCCGGGACTCCTTCGCCGACCACTGGAAGGACGACGACCAGGTGGCCTGGCTGGACGGGGTCGGCATCGACCTGGTCCGCGGCCACGGCCGGCTGACCGGCGAGCGGACGGTGCAGGTGGACGGCGGGCGGGTGCTGACGGCCCGCCACGCGGTCGTGCTGAGCACCGGCAGCCTGCCCGCGCTGCCCGACCTGCCGGGGCTCGCCGAGGCCCGGCCGTGGACCAGCCGGGAGGCCACCTCGGCGCATCAGGTGCCGCCGCGGCTGGCGGTGGTCGGCGGCGGGGTGGTCGCGGTCGAGATGGCCGCCGCCTGGCGGTCCCTGGGCAGCGAGGTGGTGCTGCTGGCCCGTGGGCCGCTGCTCGGCCGGATGGAGCCGTTCGCCGGGGAGCTCGTCGCGGACGGTCTGTCCGCCGCGGGCGTCGAGGTCCGGCAGGCCGAGGTCACCGGGGTGCACCGGGACGGCGAGGTGCGGATCCACCTCGCGGACGGCTCCACGGTGGTCGCCGACGAGGTGCTGTTCGCCACCGGCCGCCGGCCGAACACCGCCGAACTGGGCCTGGAGAGCGTCGGACTGACGCCCGGCTCCTGGCCCGGGGTGGACGACAGCTGCACGGTCACCGGCGTGCCCGGCGGCTGGCTGTACGCGGCGGGCGACCTCAACCACCGGGCGCTGCTGACCCACCAGGGCAAGTACCAGGCACGGATCGCCGGCGCCGCGATCGCGGCCCGGGCCCGCGGCGAGCGGATCGACGGCGGCCGCTGGGGTGCGCACAGCGCGAGCGCGGACACCGCCGGGGCACCGCAGGTGGTGTTCACCGAGCCGGAGGCCGCGTCCGTCGGGCTGACCCTGGCCGCGGCCGAGGAGGCCGGGCTGCGCGTCCGGGCCGTCGACCACGACCTCGGCGCGGTGGCCGGCGCCAAGCTGTACGCCGACGGGTACACCGGGCGCGCCCGCATCGTGGTCGACCTCGACCGGGAGGTGCTGGTCGGCGCGACCTTCGTCGGGCCGGGCGTCGCCGAACTGCTGCACGCCGCAACGGTCGCGGTGGTCGGCGAGGTACCGATCGCCCGGCTCTGGCACGCGGTGCCCGCCTACCCGACGGTCAGCGAGGTCTGGCTGCGGCTGCTGGAGGCCTGGCGCGACGGCCGGTAGCCGGCACCGGCACCGGCACCGGCACCGGCGCGGTGACGTGCGCCGGTGCCGGGCGCGGAGGAGACTGGCGCGGGGGCCGCGATCGTTCACCGGGTGGTGCGCATGACCGAGGTGCTGTTGGCCGTCGGAACGCAGAAGGGTCTGTTCCTGGGCCGCAGTTCCGACCGCGAGAAGTGGGAGTTCACCGGGCCCCACTTCCCGATGAACGCCGTCTACTCGGTCGCGGTCGACCGCCGCGGCGGCCGGGTGCGGCTGCTGGCGGGCGCCGACTCCAGCCACTGGGGGCCGTCCGTCTGGTGGTCCGACGACCTCGGCGCGACCTGGCAGGAGCCGGCCCGGCCCGCGGTGCGCTTCCCCGAGGACACCGGCACCTCGCTGGAGCGGGTCTGGCAGTTGCAGCCGGCCGGCGAGGAGGCGCCCGACGTGGTGTACGCGGGGACGCAGCCCGCCGCGCTGTTCCGCTCCGACGACCGCGGCGAGACCTTCGAACTCGTCCGCGCGCTCTGGGACCACCCGCAGCGCACCGAGTGGAACGCCGGCTTCGGCGGCCAGGGCATGCACACCGTGCTCACCGACCCGCGCGACGCCCAGGCCGTCACCGTCGCCGTCTCCACCGGCGGCGTCTACCGGACGAAGGACGGCGGCGCGAGCTGGTCGCCGTCCAACACCGGCATCCGCGCGGAGTTCCTGCCCGACCACTACCCGGAGTTCGGGCAGTGCGTGCACAAGGTCGCCCGGGACGCCGGCGAGCCGGGACGGCTGTACCTGCAGAACCACGGCGGGGTCTACCGCAGCGAGGACGACGGCGGCAGCTGGACGGACATCGGCGGCGACCTGCCCGCGGTGTTCGGCTTCGGCCTGGCCACCCACCCGCGCACCGCCGGCACCGCCTACCTCTTCCCGCTCAACGCCGACTACTCCCGGCTGCCCGTCGGCAACCGCTGCCGGGTCTTCCGCACCCGCGACGCCGGCGCGACCTGGCAGCCGCTCTCGGACGGGCTGCCGGACGAACCCCACTACGGCGTGGTGCTGCGGGACGCCCTGTGCACCGACGACGCCGACCCCGCCGGGGTGTACTTCGGCAACCGCAACGGCGAGGTGTACGGCAGCGCGGACGAGGGCGACCGCTGGTCGCTGCTCGCCTCGCACCTGCCGGACGTGCTGTGCGTCCGTGCCGCGGCCATCGGCTGATCCCGCCGACTCCCCCTCCCACCACCAGGAAGCCCGCCCATGAGCCTGAGCATCCGCAACCGCATGCCCGGCACGGTCGCCGGCATCACCACCGGTGCGGTGATGGCCACCGTCCGGATCGACGTCTCCGGCGGGCGCGAGCTCACCGCGGCCGTCACCGCCGAGGCCGTGCGGGAGCTCGGCCTGGAGACCGGCAGCCGGGTGCACGCCCTGGTGAAGGCCACCGAAGTGGCCCTGGCCACCGGCCCGGTCAGCGGGCTGAGCATCCGCAACCGGCTGCCCGGAACGGTCTCCGAGGTCTCGGCGGGCCCGGCCATGGCGAGCGTGCGGATCGCGGTCGAGGGCGGCGTGGAGCTGACCGCCGCGATCACGGCGGACGCCGCCGACGAACTGCGACTGACCGCCGGCACCCCCGTGATCGCCCTCATCAAGTCGACCGAGGTCTCCCTCGACGCCGCCTGACCGACAACACCTCGGGGGCGCGTGGGGGCACCTCCCGGCCGAAGGCCGGGGGAGAACCGTGCAATTCGGATGGGACCCACCGTACGAAACAGGGGCCGGTCCGGATCGCCAGGAGCACCCACCTCGGACTGCGCAGTTCCCCGCGCCCCTGGTGTGACCACCCCGCCGCCTCTAGTGGACCGGTTCGCCGAGCCAGACTTCGGTGATGCCGCTGACGTAGCGGGCGCCGCAGACGTCGGCCGGGACGACCAGTTGCGGGCCCGCCTCGTCGAGCGGGCTGCCGTCGATGCTGGTCGCCAGCAGCACCTGCTGGTTGCCGAACTCCGGGTCGATCTCGGCCCAGGAGAGCACGGCGCGGTGGCCGTCCGCGCCGGTCACGTCGAGCAGCAGGTGCGGCCGCTGCTTGCGGCCCCGCAGGTCGACCCGCGGGCGGGCGGCCCGGAGCACGTCCCAGAGCCTCGGCCCCTCGAAGCCGTGCCGCTGCGGGCCGCTGCTCAGGCAGTCGAAGACCACCTCCACCCGGTGGGCGGGCAGGGCCCGCAGCTCGGCCACTGTCAGCTCCAGCGGGGTGTCCAGGCGGCCGGTCAGCCGGACGGCGGGTCTGGCGGTTCGGAGCACGGTCGGTCCCTCCCGGCCGCACCGTGCGACCCGGGGTGGTGGTACCCGCCGTCCCTCGCGGTTACCCGTGTGCAGTCCGATATTCACCTGCATCTGCCAGGTATCAACGGCTTCAGCCATGGCAGCCGAGATGCCACCTGCAGAGCGTCGACCGCCGGGCAATCGGGCGGACGCCCGGACCCCGAGGCTTCCGCCAGCCGCCCGTCTGGACGATCGGACGAGAGAAGAACCGGCAGGTCAGGCTTGCATTTACGATGCTCCTGCGCTGGTCTGCCTGGCAACAGCGAGGCATCGGTCGGTGCGGAGCGACAAGGAGCGAGAGATGATCGTCGGGGACCTGCTGGAGCTGGACGGGCTGGGCATCCGGGCCGCCTGGGCCACCCCGGAACTGCTGCGCCGCACGGTCGCCGGCGTGACCTCCACCGACCTCCAGGACCCGGCCCGCTACCCGCAGCCGGGCGAGGTCGTACTGACCGGACTGGTCTGGTGGAACCCCGCAGACACCTCGGCGGCCCTGCGCTTCGCCACCTCGCTGCGCAGCGCCGGCGTGGCCGCCCTGCTCGCCGGCGAGGGCACCCACGGCACCGTCCCGGAGGCGCTGGCCGCCGCCTGCCGCACCCACCGGATCCCACTGCTGTCGGTGCCGGCGGGCACCAGCTTCCGGGCCGTCACCGACCGGATCTACCTGCGGCTCTGGGGCGATCTGCAGGCCTCCTCGCAGGGCACGGCCGCGGTGCCGGAGGGCGTCCGCCGGGAGCTCGCGGCGCTGCTGCAGGGCGACACCCCGCCGCAGCGGCTGCTCGACCTGGCGTCGGCGCGGCTCGGCCTGCCGGACTGCTCCATCACCACGGCGGGCGGCCGGGTGCTCGCCCGGTCCGGTGCGGACACCGCCGCCGAGGACGGGGACACGGCGTGGGCCGTCCCGATCGGCGCCCGCGGCGGATCACCGTACGAGGGGTGGCTGCTGCGGCCGCACGAGCGGCCCGCCCCGGCGGCGGCCACCGTGCTGCACGGGCTCGCCGACCTGCTCGGGCCGGCCGCCGCCCGGGCCGCCGCCGGGGCCGCCGCGCGCCGCGGGCACGCCGCGCGGCTCTTCGAGGCACTCGCCCAGGACGCGCCCGGCCCCGCCGACGCCCTGGCGGCCTGCGGTCTCGCCGACGCCGCGCTGACCGCCGTCACCGCCCGGATCGACGGCGCCCCCGCGGGCTGGGCCTGCGCGGCGCTGGCCGAGGCCCTGTACGGGACGGGCGCGCCGTTCGCCGCCGCACCGGACCGCCGGGGCGGCGCCTGCGCGCTCACCCCCGCCGCACCGGCCGAGGCCGCCCGGGCCCTGCGGGCCGCCCTGCCCCGGTTGCAGGCCCGGCTGTCCGGGCGACGGACGCTGCGGGCGGGCGTCGGGCCGGCGGTGCCCGCCGACGGTGCGGACGCGCTGCGCGGGGCGCTGGTCCAGGCCGTGTACGCGCTGGAGTCCGCCCCGGCCGGGACGGTCGCGAGCAGTGCGGAGACGGACTCGCTCGCGGCGCTGCTGCTCGGCACCCCGCCTGAGGTCCGGGCCGCCTTCCACCACCGGCTGCTCGCCCCGCCGGCCGCCCACGACCGGGCCAACGCGGTGTCGCTGCTGGGCACGCTGGACGCCTTCCTGGCGCACGACTGCTCGTGGACCCGTACCGCGGAGGCGCTCCACCTGCACGTCAACACGGTGCACTACCGGCTGCGCCGCATCGAGGAGCTCACCGGCCGCAGCCTCGCCCGGCTGCAGGACCGCCTCGACCTCCGCGCCGCCCTCCTCTGCGCACCCGTCCCGGCCGCCGGGCCGGCCCCGACCCCGGCACCGCGCCGCGGGGCGGCCGCGGCCGGCGCGCGGCGGCGCTGACCGCGTCCCGGCGCGGCGGCGTCAGTCGGTGCGGGGGCGCAGCCGGTCGGCGACGGCGCCGAGGCTCTCGGCGAGCGCGGTGAGCTGGGCGGGGGCGAGGACGTCGATGAGCGCCTCGCGGACGGCGGCGACGTGGCCGGGGGCGGCGGACCGCAGCGCCTCCCACCCCTGGTCGGTGATCTCGGCGAAGACGCCGCGGACGTCACTGGGGCAGGAGCGGCGGGAGACCAGGCCGCCGCGTTCGAGCTGGCCGACCTGGTAGGTGAGGCCGCTCTTGGAGGTGAGGAGGCGGTCGGCGAGGTCGGTCATCCGCAGAGAGCCGTCGGGGGCGGCGGAGAGCTGGACGAGGATCTCGTACTGGGTGTGGGAGAGTCCGGCGTCCTCCTTGAGCTGGCGTTCGAGGTGGCGGGCGACGAGGTTGGTGGCGGCGACGAAGCCGCGCCAGGCGGCCATCTCGTTCTCGTTCAGCCAACGGGGTTCGTCCATGGGTCGATCGTACCCTGGTTGTTCAAATTTGAATGAGGGTGTACCGTCGACACCAGGTGGTTAAAATTTGAACCACCGGTGACAGGCCACGGAGGACGACCACCATGAGCACCGCAGCCCCCGAGCGCATGCCCACCCTCTACCTCTCGCACGGCGCGCCGCCGCTCGCCGACGACCCGGTCTGGCCCGGTCAGCTCGCCGCGTGGTCCGCCGGCCTGCCGCGGCCCACCGCGATCCTGATGGTCTCCGCGCACTGGGAGGAGGCCCCGCTCGCGCTGGGCGCCACCACCGCCGTGCCGCTGGTCTACGACTTCTGGGGCTTCCCCGAGCACTACTACCGGGTGCGGTACGCGGCGCCCGGCGCGCCCGCCCTCGCCGACGGCGTGCGCAAGCTGCTGCGCACCGCCGGCATGCCGGTGCAGGACATCCCGGACCGCGGCCTCGACCACGGCGCGTACGTGCCGCTGGTGGAGATGTACCCGGACGCGGACGTCCCGGTGCTGCAGGTGTCGCTGCCGACCCTGGACCCGCAGCGGCTGATGGAGATCGGCCGCAGGCTCGCCCCGCTGCGCGACGAGGGCGTGCTGATCGTGGGCAGCGGCTTCTTCACCCACAACCTGCGGGCGCTCAGCACCGACGGCCGGGTCTCCTCGGTGATGGCCGAGTTCGACGACTGGGGCCGCCGCGCCCTGGAGGCGAAGGACGTGGACGCGCTGCTCGACTTCGAGCACAAGGCGCCGGCCGGCCGGTTCGCCCACCCGCGCACCGAGCACTTCGCCCCGCTGTTCGTGACCCTGGGCGCCGGCGAGGCCGAGCTCGGCACCCAGCGCAGCGTGATCGACGGCTTCTGGATGGGCCTGGCCAAGCGCTCGGTGCAGATCGGCTGAACCCGCGGCCGGCCCGACGGGCCCCTCAGTGGGCGCAGGTGAAGCGCTCGCCGAGGTGCCGGGGCTGCTCGATCTCGTCGACCAGGGCGACCGCGAAGTCCGGGATGCTGACGGCGCTGCGGCCCTCGGCGTCGATCACCAGGCGGTCGGTGTCGGTGCGGTAGTGCCCGGTCCGCTCGCCGGGCAGCAGGTCGGCCGCCGGGCTGAGCACCGTCCACTGCAGGTCCGCGACGGTGCGGAGGAAGGCGAGGGCCTCGCCGTGCGCGTGCATCATCTGCCGCACGTCGGCGGGCAGGCCGGGGGTGTCCCAGACGCGGACACCGGGTGCGGTCTCCAGGCTGCCGGCGCCGCCCACGACGATCAGCCGCGGGGCGGCCGAGCCGAGCGCGCGCAGACCGGCGACCAGGGACCGTGCGGCCGGTTCGACCAGCCGCCGGGTACCCGGGCCGTCCCCGCCGCCGACCGCGCTGACCAGCGCGTCCTGGCCCTCGGCGACCCGGGCGACGTCCTCGGCGGCGAGCACGTCGCCGCGGGCGACCTCCGGGGTGAGCCCCTGGTAGCGGCCGGGGTCGCGGACGGCCGCGGTGACCCGGTGCCCGCGCGCGAGCGCCTCGGTGACGATGCACCGGCCGATCGACCCGTTGGCGCCGAAGACCGCGATCCTCGCCATGGTGTGCCCGCCTCTCCGTCCGGCAGCCTGTCACCCCCAGCATGGGTCCGGTCCGTCCGCCGGGGCGGTGCGACGCGCGGCGGTGCGGCCGCCCGGGCGTGCGCCGTGCGCGGGGTACGCCGTGCGCGGGGTACGCCGTTGTGCGTAACACCCCCGATCGGGGGTGTCCGGGCGGCGGGGCCGCGGGCACAGTGGCCCCATGCAGACTCCACTCTCCGTGATGGACTTCCTCGACCGGGCCGAGCTGGTGTACGGCGACCGGGTCGGGATCGTCGACGAGCCGGTGCAGCCGGCCGGGTCCTGGGGCGAGGTGACCTACCGCAGGATGGCCGAACTGGCCCGAGCCCAGGCCGCCGGCCTGGACCGGCTCGGGGTCGGGCCGGGCGCGCGGGTGGCCGTCGTCTCGCAGAACTCCGCCCGCCTGATGACCTCCTTCTTCGGCGTGAGCGGCTTCGGCCGGGTGCTGGTGCCGGTGAACTTCCGGCTGAAGGCCGAGGAGGTCGCGTACATCGTCGAGCAGAGCGGCGCCTCGGTGCTGCTGACGGACCCGGAGGTGGCGGACGCACTGGCCGGGGTGCCGGTCGAGCACCGCTTCGTCCTCGGCACGGAGAGCGACCGGGAGCTGTACGCCTTCGACCGCGAGCCGGTGCGGCACCCCGTCGCCGAGTCGGACACCGCGACGATCAACTACACCAGCGGAACGACCGCGCGCCCCAAGGGAGTCCGGCTCACCCACCGCAACCTGTGGCTGAACGCGACGCTGATGGGCCTGCACTTCGGCGCGGGCGACCGGGACGTCTACCTGCACACCCTGCCGATGTTCCACGCCAACGGCTGGGGCCTGCCCTACGTGATCACCGGCGTCGGCGGCCGGCACGTGGTGCTGCGCAAGGTCGACGGCACCGAGATCCTGCGCCGGATCGAGCAGCACGGGGTGACCTTCCTGTGCGGCGCGCCCGCGGTGGTCGCCGCCGTGCTGGCCGCCGCCGAGACCTGGGAGGGCCCGGTGCCCGGCCGGGACCGGGTGCGGATGGTGGTGGCCGGCGCTCCCCCGCCGACCTCCGTGGTGCAGCGCGTCGAGGCCGAGCTGGGCTGGGAGTTCATGCAGCTCTACGGGCTGACCGAGACCTCGCCCGCGGTCACCGTCAACCGCACCCGCGCCGAGTGGGACGCCCTGCCGCCCGCCGAACGCGCCGAGAAGCTGGTGCAGGCCGGGGCGCCCGCGCTCGGCACCGCCGTGCGGGTGGACGGGCAGGGCGAGGTGCTCGTCCGCTCCAACACCGTGCTGGACGGCTACTGGGAGCGCCCCGACGAGACGGCGGCCGCACTGCAGGACGGCTGGTTCCACACCGGCGACGGCGGCACCCTCACGGACGGGTACCTGACCATCTCCGACCGCAAGAAGGACGTCATCATCACCGGCGGCGAGAACGTCTCCTCGATCGAGGTCGAGGACTGCCTGTACGGGCACCCGGCGGTCGAGGAGGTCGCGGTGATCGGCGTGCCCGACGAGAAGTGGGGCGAGACGATCAAGGCGCTGGTGGTGCTCCGCGAGGGCGCGGAGGCCGACGAGGCCGAGCTGATCGCGCACTGCAAGCAGCGGCTGGCCGGCTACAAGTCGCCCACCTCGGTGGAGTTCCGCAGCGCGCTGGCCCGCACCGCCACCGGCAAGCTGCAGAAGTTCCGGCTGCGCGAGCCGTACTGGTCCGGCCGCGAGCGCGACGTCAACTGACGGCACGCCAGTTCCCCGCGGGTCAGCCGAGGATGCCCCGCTCGCGGGCGGCGACGGCCAGTTCGACCCGGTTGCGGGCGCCGAGCTTGTGCATCGCGCTCTTCAGGTAGCCCGTCACGGTGTGGCCGCTGAGACCGAGCCGGGCGGCGATCTCCGGATTCGTCCGGCCGGTCGCCGCCCACCGCAGCACCTCGTGCTCGCGCGGGGTCAGCCCGGCCTCGGCCGAGCGTCCTGCCGGCCGGCCGCCCCAGGCCGCGGCACCCGCCAGGGCCCGGATGGCCGTCCGGGCCAGCTCGGCGACCGCGCCGATCCGGACGTCGCCGAACGGCACCACGGTGCGCAGCGCGGCGTACACCACGCCGTGCACCGCACCGTCGTGGACGAGGGGCACGCCGAGCATCGCGTACAGGTCGTCGGCGCCGACCGCCGCGTCGTAGTGGTGCGAGATGGTGGTCGCGGCCCGGTAGTCGGGCACCCACGCGGGCGCCCGTTCGGCGAGGGCCCGGCCGCCCAGGCCGGTGCCGGCGGGCACCCGGAGGTTGTGCAGCAGGTCGGCGCGGGTGCCGGCCCAGTGGCGCAGCACCATGGCGTTCGCGGCGCGCGGGCCGTCGGGGCCGTCCGGGGTGTCGGGCACGCCGACCAGGCCGACGTCCGCGCCGCAGTCGGCGACCACCCGGCGGGCCAGGTCGGCGAGGACCGCGGAGCGGACGAGCTCTGCGGCGCGGGTGTCCGGGGGTTCGGGGGCTGCGCTCCTCACCGGGCGATTCTCACACGGGCCCTCTGGTTCGGGGAGACGTGCGGCAGCAGGATGGGCCTGCCCGCACCACGGGACATCGACGAGAAGGGGAGAGGGATGGCCGACATCACCGCGCTGCTCGCGGACCTCACGGCGGAGAGCGACGGACTGGACGCCCTGGTGGCGGACCTGGACGCCGCGGGGCTGGCGGAGGCCACCCCCGCCGAGGGGTGGACGATCGCCCACCAGCTGGCCCACCTGGCCTGGACGGACCGCTGGTCGCTGCTCGCGGCGAGCGACCCGGAGCGGTTCACGGCCGAGGCGCAGCAGGCCTTCGAGACCGGGTTCGACGTGGTGGAGCGCGGCGCGGCCGAGGGGGTCGGCGAGCCGCCGCAGGTGCTGCTGGGCCGCTGGCGGGCGGGCCGGGCGGAGCTCGCTGCGGCGCTGGCGGCGGTGGCGCCGGACACCCGGCTGCCGTGGTTCGGGCCGCCGATGAAGGCGCCGTCGATGGCGACCGCGCGGCTGATGGAGACCTGGGCGCACGGGCAGGACGTCGCCGACGCGCTGGGCGCCGTCCGGCCGCCGACCGCCCGGCTGCGGCACATCGCGCACCTGGGGGTGCGCACCATGGGCTTCGCGTTCTCGGTGCACGGCCTGCCCGCGCCACAGGTGCCGGTGCGGGTCGAACTCACCGGACCGGCGGGCGAGTCGTGGACGTGGGGTGTCGAGGACGCGGCCGACCGGATCACCGGCCCCGCACTGGACTTCTGCCTGCTGGCCACCCGGCGGCGGCACCTCGACGACCTCGCGCTGACCGCGGTCGGCGACACGGCGCGGACCTGGCTGCCGATCGTCCAGGCCTTCGCCGGCCCGCCCGGCAAGGGCCGCGAGCCGCTGGGCTGACCGCCCGGGAGGGAACCCTCAGCGGGCCGGGCCGAGCAGGACGGGCTCCGGGTCGGTGGCGAGGCGGGCGTGCAGGTGCTCGTCGTGGTGCCGGCCGTCGCCGTAGCGGTGCGAGGCCCGCAGGATGCCCTCCAGGGGGAAGCCGCAGCGGTCGGCGACCCGGCAGGAGGCGGTGTTGCCGACGGCGTGGCACAGCTCGATCCGGCGGGCGCCCGCGGCGGTGAAGGCCCAGCGGGTGGCCGCCGCGGTGGCCCGGGTCGCCACGCCGCGGCCGCGGGCCTCCGGCAGCAGCCGGTAGCCGACGGCGGCCTGCCCGTCGGCGCGGTTCGGCCAGTACAGGCCGACCGTGCCGAGCAGGGCGGCGGTGGCCGTGTCCAGCACGGCGAAGCCCGCGACGTCCCCGGTGCCGCCGTCGGCGTGGCCGAGGATCCACGCCTCGGGGTCGCTCTCGTGGACCGGGTTCCACCGGGCGACCTCCTCGTCCGCGGTGATCCGGGCGACGCCCGGGGCGTACCGCAGCAGCCCGGGGCCCCACGGCAGGAGGCGGACGTCCCCGAGGTCGAGCGGGACGGGGGCGAAACCGGGTTCGGTGAGGGTCATGGCCCCCAGTGGTACCCGCCGCGGCGGCCCGCTGCCAACCGGTTTCCCCGGCCCTGGGACGATCACGGCCATGGAGTTCGACGACGACGACGCCCTGCACCTGATCTGCGCCGAACGGCTCGGCGAGGAGGCCGGCGGACGGTTCGCCGCGCTGGCCCGCCGGGGCTTCCGGCTGGAGCGCACGGCGGACGGCACCCCCGCCACCGGACGCTGCCGGCTCGGCGGCCCGGCCCTGCTGGAGCCCGGCACCCCGTGGCCCGTCCACGACGGCGTGCCGCTCTCCCTGCTCGCCGTCCTCGACACGGACGCGCTCGCCCCCTGGCTGGGCGGCCACCTGCCCGTCCGGCCCGGCCTGTTGAACTTCTTCCAGCTCGACCCGGACGTCCCGTACGAGGAGTACGCGAAGCTCGACACCTCCTCCCCCGCGATGTACCGGGTGCTCCCCGCCGATCCGGCGCGGGCCGTGGAGACGGACGCACCGGGACCGGCGACGCGCTACCCCGCGGTGCCCGTCCGCGCCGAAGGGGTCGTCATGCTCCCGGACTGCTGGGACGTCGAGGACGAGGACGTCCCCTTCGACCGGGACGTGCACTGGGGCGCCCCCTCGCTGCTCCTCGACGCCATGGAGGGCCTGAACGGCAACACCGCCGACCGGCACCGCGCCTTCGGCTGGCCGGACACCTCCTACAGCTCCCGGGTGACCGTCCGGGACGCCGACGGGCCCGCCGTCCACCTGCTGCAGCTCGCCGGTGACGCCGAACTGAACTGGGGCTGGGGCGACGCCGGTTCGCTCTACTTCACGATCCCCGCCGGGGCCCTCGCGGCCGGCGACTTCACCCGGGCCGGCGGCGAGGGGCGGTGCTGCTGAACCCCCGTCCGAAGCCCCGTCCGAACCCCCGGCGGGACCCGGCCGTGCGGTGTGCGAGAGTGGCGCGATGAGGACGATCGGACTGATCGGCGGAATGAGCTGGGAGTCGACCGCCGAGTACTACCGGCTGCTGAACGAGCTCACCAAGGAGCGGCTCGGCGGGCTGCACTCGGCGAAGTGCGTGCTGTACTCGGTGGACTTCGCCGAGATCGAGCGGCTGCAGACCGCCGGCCGCTGGGACGAGGCGGGCGAGGTCCTGGCCGGGGCCGCGCGCTCGCTGGCCGCGGCCGGCGCCGAGCTGCTGCTGATCTGCACCAACACCATGCACAAGGTGGCCGACCGGGTCGCGGCGGCGGTGGACGTACCGCTGCTGCACCTCGCCGACACCACGGCGGGCGCCGTCCGGGGGGCGGGGCTGCGCCGGATCGGCCTGCTGGGCACCGCCTTCACCATGGAGCAGGACTTCTACCGCGGCCGCCTCGCCGGCCACGGTCTGGAGGTGCTGGTGCCGGACGCCGCCGGGCGGGCCGAGGTGCACCGGGTGATCTACGAGGAACTGTGCCTCGGCGTGGTCCGCGAGGAGTCCCGGGCCGCGTACCGCGCGGTGATCGCCGACCTGGTGGCCCGCGGCGCCGAGGGCGTGGTGCTGGGCTGCACCGAGATCGAGCTGCTGGTCGGGCCGGAGGACAGCCAGGTGCCGGTCTTCCCGACCACCCGGCTGCACGCCGAGGCGGCCGTGGCGGCGGCCCTGGCCTGACCGGGACGTTCTCCCGGCCGGAGGTCTCGGGGAGGCTCCCGGCCCGCGACCCTGCGTGTCGGCCGGGACGCGGGGTGTCCCGTCGAGCACAGTGGGTGGGACCGGGTCGGGCGGTCGGACGGCCGCCCGGCCGGACGACGGGCGGAGGAGCCGGACGGTGGACTGGAAGCTCGAAGTGGTGGTCGTCCCGGTGTCCGACGTGGACCGGGCCAAGCGGTTCTACGCCGACCGGGTCGGCTTCGTGGTCGACACCGACACCCGGATCGGCGCGGAGGCGCGGATCGTCCAGCTGACCCCGCCGGGCTCGGCCTGTTCGATCGTCATCGGCACCGGTGTCAGCGACTCGCTGCCCGGTTCGCTGCAGGGCCTGCAACTGGTGGTGGACGACGTCGAGGCGGCCCGGGCGGCCCTGGTCGCGGGCGGCGTCGAGGTCGGCCCGGTGCAGCACTTCGAGGACGGGGTGCGGGCCGAGGGCAAGGGCGGGGACTGGAACTCCTTCGTCTTCTTCACCGACCCGGACGGCAACGGCTGGGCCGTCCAGGAGCGCCCGGCCGGCGCCTGAGCCGTCGGCCCCGGTACCGTCCGGCACCTTCCCGTCAGGCCCGCTCTATGGCCACCGCGGCGGCGTCGTCCTTGAGCCGCCCGCCGACGTGCGCCAGCAGGTCGCGGCGGAGCCGGTCGACCAGCGCGGACGGCTCGGCGCCGCCCCAGTCCGCGGCGCGTTCGGAGAGCGGGTAGAAGGCCCGCTCTCCGTCGCGGGCCTCGGTGACCCCGTCGGTGTACAGCAGCAGCGTCTCGCCGGAGCGCACGTCGTAGCTCTCCTGCCGGTAGTGCGCGCCGGGCAGGGTGCCGAGCCCGATCGGCGGGGCGGAGTGGACCGCCTCCAGGGTCCGGACGGGCTTCCCCTCGGCCAGCAGCAGCGGCGGCGGGTGCCCGCAGTTGGCGATCCGGACCGGTTCCACCGGGTCGTCCGGCAGGTCGGCGAGCAGCACGGTGACGAAGCGCTCCACGGCATCGTCCTCGCCGGCCGCCCCGGCAGACCCGGCCGCGCTCCCGGCGTCCCGGTCTCCGTCCCCGGCGGCCCCGGCGGCCCCGGTGCTCCCCGCGGTCTCGGCCAGGTGCCGGGCGAAGCCGGCGTCGAGGGCGGCGGCGAGCCCGGGCAGCCCGGTGTGGTGGTGGGCGAGCTCGCGGAAGGCGCCGAGCACCTGGGCGGCGTCCTCGATCGCGGTGAGGCCCTTGCCCCGGACGTCGCCGATCAGCACCCGGGTGGCACCGGGAACCCGGGTCGCGGCGTACAGGTCCCCGCCGAGCAGCGCCTCGTCCTCGGCGGGCAGGTAGAGGGCGGCGAGCCGCAGTGGCCCCAGCCGGTCGGGCAGCGGCCGCAGCAGCACCCGCTGGACGGTCTCCGAGACGGAGCGCACCCGGGTGAGTTCGCGCCCGCGTCTCTCCCGGACGCGGCAGTAGAGCACGATCAGCGTGGAGACCAGGATCAGCGCGATGATCTGCGTCTCGTGGTTGGTGGTGAACAGGCCGCCGTGGAAGATCCCGATGACCACCTGCGCGGTCACCGCCAGGGCGCCGATCAGGCCGGTCAGCCAGGCGCCGGCGAAGGAGGCGGTGATCGCGGGGGCGACCACCAGCAGCGGGCCGAGGTGCACGTCGGTCGGCGAGGCCAGGTCGACCACGGAGATCAGCACGATGAATCCCAGCGGGATCATCACCAGCGCATGGGCTCGCCGCCACGCCCCGCGCAGGGCAGCCGGGCGCCGCCGTCCGTGCACCGTCACCCCTCCACCCTGCACCCGGGACGGGTCGCCCACCTCCGCGACACGGCCCCCGGTGCGGCGGCGGCCCGGGCGCGCGTCCGGGCGGGCGGCGGCCAGCCGGCGCCGTTGACCGTGATCTTGGACAGCCCCTACAGTCGGGACCGCTCCCGCCCCCGGTCCGTCGGAAGGTCCATGATGAAGCGTCACGGCTGGCTGGACCGGATCCGGCAGCTCGATCCGGAGACCGACTACGCGGAGATCTACCGGATCAGCAGCTGGTACGAGTTCCCGTGGGACACCAACCAGTCGCTCGGCTTCGCCCTCTACCGCACCTACGCGGTGCCGTCCATCGGCCGGCTGCTGGCCCGGACGGGAGAGTTCACCGGCCGCGCGCAGAAGCGGTACGACGACACCGTGCTGATCCTGGAGGCCGTGCTGGAGCACGGCTTCGGCTCGGAGCAGGGGCGTGAGGCGATCCGCCGGATGAACGGGATGCACCGGCGGTACGAGATCTCCAACGAGGACTTCGTCTACGTCCTCGCCACCTTCGTGGTGGTGCCCAAGCGCTGGCTGGACGACTACGGCTGGCGCCCGTACTCCGCGCACGAGGTCCGCGCCGCCGTCAACTACTACCGCGAGCTCGGCCGGCACATGGGGCTGCGGGACGTCCCGGAGACGTACGAGGGGTTCGAGCAGCTGCTGGACGCCTACGAGGAGGCCAACTTCGCCTTCGACGAGGGCGGCCGGGCGGTCTCCGACGCCACCCTCGACCTCACCGCGAGCTGGTACCCGCGCCCGCTCGGTGCCCAGATGCGGCGCTCCTCGATCTGCCTGCTGGACGACCCGCTGCGGGAGGCCTTCGGCTACCCGCGGCCGCCGGCCGTGCTCACCGCACTGGTCCGCGGCGGGATGCGGCTGCGGGGCCGGCTGGTCCGGCTGCTGCCGCCGCGCCGCAGGCCGCACCTGGCCCGGGACGGCCGACAGGTGCGCGGCTACCCCGACGGCTACCGCATCTCCGAGCTCGGGACGTTCGAGGCACCGGCCGCCGGGCCCGCAGAGGGGTCCGCCGCGGGCCGGAGCGGCGGGGGCTGCCCCTTCGGCGCCGGGGCGTCCTGACGCGCCGCCGCTCCCGGGCGCTGTCGGTGGCCCGTGCCAGGCTGGCGGGATGACCGAGAACCCCGAGAAGTCCGACGGCCCGGCGACGGAGAACCCCGTGCCCGCGATCCCGCCGCAGAACTACTCCCAGACCTGGGACGACGGCGGCGCCCGGCCGGCCCTCCCGCTGGTCGGCGACGAGCGGGAGATCCTCACCGCCTACCTGGAGCACCACCGCGAGACGCTGGCCCTCAAGTGCGCCGGGCTGACGCCCGCGCAGCTGTCCGAGCACGCCGTGCCGCCGTCCCGGCTGACCCTGCACGGGCTGCTCCGGCACCTCGCCGGGGTCGAACGCTGGTGGCTGCACCTGCAGTTCGCCGGGCTGCCGACGGAGATGCTCTACTACTCCGACGACGACCCGGACCAGGACTTCGAGAGCCTGGACGGCGACCCGGCCCAGGCACTGGCCGTCTGGCGGGCCGAGTGCGAGCGCTCCCGGGAGATCGTCGCCGCCGCCCCCTCCCTGGACGTCACCGGCGTGCACCGGGCCACCGGGCAGCCTGTGTCGCTGCGCCGCATCCTGGTCCACATGATCGCCGAGTACGCCCGTCACGACGGCCACGCCGACCTGCTGCGCGAGCGCCTCGACGGCGCGACCGGCTACTGACCGGCCCGGCTCCGGAACGGCTACTGACCGGCGCCCTGGCTGGGCTGCGCCGTACCGGTGCCCGGGATCGGCACCACGGTGCCGTGGGACGGGCGTCCGGTGCCCGGACCCGGGCTCGGCCGGCCCGGTCCGGGGGACGTCTGGTCCCCGCCCCGGGTGGGCCGCCCGCCCTGGGTCGGCCGTCCGGTGGCCGGCTGTCCTCCGCCCGGGGTCGGCCGGCCGGTCTCCGTGGCCTGCCCGTCGGGGTCGGACGGCTCCGGGTCCGCCGACGGCAGCCGCACGGCGGTGAACTCCCCCGCCGGGACGCCGTCCAGCGCGTCCTCCACCGCCTGCCGCCAGATCGGACCGGCGACCGCGCCGCCGAAGGCCGCGTCGATCCGCTCGCCGCCCATCCGCTGGCCCTCCAGCGGAGCCGGGTCCGTGGTGTCGCTGACGACCGTCGCGGCGGCCAGCTCCGGCGTGTAGCCGACGAACCAGACCTGCCGGCCCTCGTTGGTGGTACCGGTCTTGCCGGCCGTCGCCCGGTCGGACAGGCCGGCGGTGGCGCCGGTGCCGCCGTCCTCGACCACGCCGCGCAGCATCGCGGTGACGGTGTCCGCGGTCGTCCGCGACATCGCCCCGGTGCAGGAGGCCTTCGGCACCCCGAGGGCCTTGCCGTCCGGACCGGTCACCGAGGTGATCGCGGTCGGCGCGCAGTAGGTGCCGTGGGCGGCGAACGCCGCGTACACGCTCGCCATCTCCAGCGGCGTCAGGTCGTTGCTGCCGAGGGTCATCGACGGCACCACGCTGAGCTTCTCGCCGCCGGCCTGCTGGGTGATGCCCAGCCTGGCGGCGGTCTTCGCCACCTCGCACAGGCCGGTCTCGGCCTCCAGGTTGGCGAAGTAGGTGTTGACCGACTGCTTCATCGCGGCCGGCATGGCGAAGCTGCCGACCAGGCTGCGGCTGTCGTTGTGCACCTCGCCGCTCTCGGGGAAGCGGCCGCCCGAGCAGTCCCGCATGGCGGGCCACGGCATGCTGTAGCCGGAGGTGTAGGTGCGGCTCGCCGGGATGCCGTTCTCCAGCGCCGCGGCGGCCACGATCGGCTTGAAGGTGGAGCCGGTCGGGAATCCGAGACCGCCGCCCACCCGCTTGGGCACGTTCAGGTTGATCGTGGTCTGGTCCTTGCCGAGCCCGTACGGGCGGCTCTGCGCCATCGCCAGCACCTTGCCGGTGCCCGGCTGGACGACCGTCATCACCGCGGCCGGCCGGTCCGACGGCGCGGCGTGCGCGGTGACGGCCTGCTGCACCGCCTTCTGCGCCTTGGGGTCGAGGGTGGTGCGGATCTGCAGTCCGCCGCGCTTCCACAGCGCCTTCCGCTCCTCCGGGGTCTTCCCGAAGGCCGGGTCGGACAGCACCACCCGCTGCACGTAGTCGCAGAAGAAGCCCTCGCCCGTCCCCGCGGTGATGCAGCCCTGGTGCGGCCGGGTCACCTTCAGCTCGACCGGCGAGGCGATCGCCTGCGCCGCCTGCACCGCGGTGATGTGCCCGAGCTCGGCCATCCGGCGCAGCACGGTGTCGCGGCGCGTCTTCGCCGCCGCCTGGTTGACGATCGGGTCGTAGGCGGACGGCGACTGCACCAGGCCGGCCAGCAGCGCCGCCTGAGGGAGCGTCAGATCCTTGGCGTGCACGCTGAAGTACCGCTGGGCGGCCGTCTCTATGCCGTACGCCTTCTCGCCGAAGAAGGTGATGTTGAGGTAGTTGGCGAGGATCTGGTCCTTGGTCAGGGTCTCCTCGACCTTGATGGCGTACTTGAGTTCGCGGACCTTGCGGTCCAGGGTCTGGCGCTGCGCCTCCTGGACCTTCTGCACGTCGTCGCCGGCCTGGTCGACGAAGACGTTCTTGACGTACTGCTGGGTGAGCGTGGACGCGCCCTGCGCGGTGGTGCCGGAGGCCGCGTTGGAGTTGACGGCGCGCAGCACGCCCTTCAGGTCGACGGCGCCGTGCTGGTAGTAGCGGCTGTCCTCGATGTCCACCAGGGCGGTCTTGACCAGCGGCGACATGGCGTCGGAGCCGATGACCGTGCGGTCCCGGCTGTAGACGGTGGCGATCGTGCCGCCGTCCGCGTCGTAGACGGTGGTCGCCTGGGACAGCGGCGGTGTCCTGAAGTCGTCCGGCAGGCTGTCGAAGTCCTCCACCGCCGACTGCGCACCCAGCCCGGCGGCCCCCACGGCGGGGAGGGCGATGCCTGCGACGAGGACGCCGCCCAGGGCGCTCGCGCCGACCAGACGGGCTGCCAGAACGGCCTTCTTGCGGTATCCGATGGAGTTGTGACGCGCCATGGGATCGACCCTAGGCGAACCATCGGCCGTCGCGAACCGGTTTTCTTCCCGCTTTCGTCACAACTCCGTGACAGCGCCCGCCCGGTCCTCCCCCGCGCCTCCCCTGCGCCTCCCCCGGGGCGGCCGGCGGCGCGCCGGGGCCGTGTGCTCTTGACGCGGCGGCGCCCGGTGGCAAGCCTTGGTCCCGGCCGGTCCCCCCGGCCGTGACCGGCCCAGGAGGTCAACGGTGACCGCACAGGCGTCCCACACGCACGGCCGCACCGACGTGCCGCTGCTGGACGAGACGATCGGGCAGTGCCTGGACCGGGCGGTCGCCGCCCATCCGGACCGCGAGGCGCTGGTGGACGTGCCGAGCGGCCGCCGCTGGACGTACGCCGAACTCGGCCGGGACGTGGACCGGGTGGCCCGCGGCCTGCAGGCGCACGGGGTCGGCCGCGGCGACCGGGTCGGCATCTGGGCGCTCAACTGCCCGGAGTGGGTGCTGGTGCAGTACGCCACCGCCCGCCTCGGCGCGATCCTGGTGAACATCAACCCGGCCTACCGGACGCACGAGCTGGCGTACGCGCTGAACCAGTCCGGGGTGGGCCTGCTGGTCGCCCAGCCCGCGTACCGCACCAGCGACTACCGGGCGATGGTGGCCGAGGTCCGCGAGGAGTGCCCGGGTCTGCGGGAGACGCTGTGGATCGGCGACCCGGAGTTCCTGGAGCTCGACGGGGACGGGGAGTTCCCGGCCGACCTGGCGCCCGACGACCCGATCAACATCCAGTACACCTCGGGCACCACCGGCTTCCCGAAGGGCGCCACCCTCTCGCACCGCAACATCCTCAACAACGGTTTCTGGGTGGGCGAGCTGGTCGGGTACACCGAGCAGGACCGGATCTGCCTGCCGGTGCCCTTCTACCACTGCTTCGGCATGGTGATGGGCAACCTCGCGGCGGTCAGCCACGGCGCCTGCGTGGTGATCCCCGGGCAGGGCTTCGACCCGGCCGCCACCCTGCACGCGGTGCAGGCCGAGCGGGCGACCTCGCTGTACGGCGTGCCGACGATGTTCATCGCCGAGCTGGGCCTCGCCGACTTCGCGACCTACGACCTCGCCTCGCTGCGCACCGGCATCATGGCGGGCTCGCCGTGTCCGGTGGAGGTGATGAAGCGCGTCCAGACCGAGATGCACATGGCCGAGGTGGCCATCGCGTACGGGATGACCGAGACCTCGCCGGTCTCCACCCAGACCCGCCGCGACGACGATCTGGAGCACCGCACGGGCACGGTCGGCCGGGTGCTGCCGCACCTGGAGGTGAAGGTCGTCGAGCCGGAGACCGGGCGGACGGTCGGCCGCGGCGAGCCCGGCGAGCTGTGCACCCGCGGCTACTCGGTGATGATCGGCTACTGGAACGAGCCGGAGCGCACCGCCGAGGCGATCGACGACGAGGGCTGGATGCACACCGGCGACCTCGCGGTGATGCACGAGGACGGCTACCTGGCGGTCGTCGGCCGGATCAAGGACATGATCATCCGGGGCGGCGAGAACGTGTACCCGCGCGAGATCGAGGAGTTCCTGCACACCCATCCGGCGATCGCCGACGTCCAGGTGGTCGGCGTGCCGGACGAGCACTACGGCGAGGAGATCTGCGCCTTCGTGGTGCTGCGCGACCCGGCCGGCACGCTGGGCGCCGAGGAGGTGGCCGCGTTCTGCCGCGGCCGGCTCGCGCACTACAAGACGCCGCGGCACGTGCACGTGGTCGAGGGCTTCCCGATGACGGTCAGCGGCAAGGTGAGAAAGAACGAGCTGAGGGAAAGGGCGGCCCGCGCACTCGCCGGGTGAGCCCCCGGCCCGGGCGGCGGGCGGGCCGGGCGAGGGCCCGGCCACCACCGGGTCGCGGTCCGTTACGCTGGTTGCGTGATCCTTCTCGTCAGCCGTCGCCACGTGGACCTGCTCCGCGTCACGAGCATGTCCTGTCGACGCTCCGGCTGATCCCGCTCGTCCTCCGCCCTTCGGGCACACACCCTCCCCCGGCCCCGCTGCACCGGCCACACCCGGCGCGGCAGCGGCAGCGTCCCCGGCGACCGCCGGGCCCGCCGGGGCATTCGACACCCAGGTGATGTCACCCATGACCCAGCAGTCCCGTCCCACCGGTTCCACCGGACCCTTCGACGTCCGCGCCGGCGACCGCGCCGAGAACCTCCCGGTCATCGACCTCTCGCTCGCCGACGGCAGTGCCGGGGACCGCGCGCGGCTCCACGCGGCACTCCGCGCCGCCGCCACCGACGTCGGCTTCTTCCAGCTCGTCGGCCACGGCGTGACCCCGGCCGAGACCGTCGCGCTGACCGAGGCGATGCACGCCTTCTTCGCCCTCCCCGAGGCCGACCGGCTGGCCGTGAGCAACCTGAACTCCCCGCACTTCCGCGGCTACACCCGGACGGGCGACGAGCGCACCGGCGGCAACCGGGACTGGCGCGACCAGCTCGACATCGGCGCCGAACTGCCCCCGCACGTGCCCGGCACCGGCGAGCCGCCGTACTGGTGGCTGGAGGGCCCGAACCAGTGGCCCGACGCGCTGCCCGAGCTGCGCGAGGCCTCGCTGCACTGGATCGACCGGCTCGGCGGCGTCGCCCGCCGGCTGCTGCACGAGCTGCTCACCTCGATCGGCGCCCGGCCGGACTTCTACGACGACGCCTTCGCCGGCCACCCGCACCTGCGGCTGAAGCTGGTCCGCTACCCCGGCACCGCGCCGGACGGCGCCGCGCAGGGCGTCGGCTCGCACAAGGACTACGGCTTCATCACCCTGCTGCTGCAGGACACCGTCGGCGGTCTGCAGGTCGAGCGCTCGGACGGCTCCTTCCTGGAGGTACCGCCGATGGAGGGCGCCTTCGTGGTCAACCTCGGCGAGCTGCTGGAGGTCGCCACCGACGGCTACCTGAAGGCCACCAGCCACCGGGTGGTCAGCCCGCCCGGCGCCCGCGAGCGGTTCTCGGTGCCGTTCTTCTACAACCCGCGGCTGGACGCGCACATCGAGCCGCTCGAATTCCCGCAGGCGCACCACGCCCCCGGCGCCACCCAGGACCCGGCGAACCCGCTGTTCGCCGAATTCGGCCGGAACGAGCTCAAGGGGTACCTGCGGGCGCACCCCGAGGTCACCCGCCGCCACCACGCGGACCTGCTGCCACTGACCGCCGCCTGACGGCGGCCCCGGGCCCGTCCGGACGGGCGGGACCGTTCCGGCGGGCCCGGGGCGCGGGCGTACGGAGGTCGGCACCGACGATCGCGGATCCTTCCACCACTGCTTCGGCATTGTTCTAGCATGGTGCGAACAATCCGCGATCGTTCGCGTCTCCGGAGGATCCCGTGTCCGCCCTGCCCTTACCCCGGCCGTCCCGGCCGTCCCGCGCCGCGCTCGCCGTCACCGCCCTGCCGCCCACGGCCGCCGCCGGGGCGCTGCTGCTGGTGTACGCCCGGCTGCGGCCGCGGCTGCCCGAACCGCTCGCCGTGCACTTCTCGGCGGACGGCGCCGACGGCACCCTGCCCGCCTGGCGCTTCCTCGCCGCCGCCCTCGGCCTGATCGCGCTCACCGGTGTCGCCCTGGCCCGGCCGGCACTCGCCGGAGGCCTGCCCGCCCGGGCCCGTCGTGCCCTGATCGCCGGCGGCTGGGCAGCCGCCGCCCTGCTCGGCTCGCTCTGCTGCGCGGTGCTCGCCGCCGGCGCGCACACCGCCCGCGCGGCCGACGCCCGCCTGTCGGGCACCGCCGTGGCCGTCTGCGGCTGCGGTGCCGTTCTCGCGGCGGCCGTCGGCCTGCTGCTGGGCGGCACGGTCGTCCGCCCGGGGCCCGCCGGCCGGACCGCTCCCCCGGCGCCCGTCCCGGTCGAGCTCGCCGAGGGGGAGGCCGTCTCCTGGTCCCGCACCGTCGGCTCGCCGCTGCTGCGCACCCTCGGGCCCGCCCTGTTGGCGCTCACCGCCGTCCTGCTGGTCGCCGGGGCCGGCGCCGGGGCGCTGCCGGTCGCCCTGATCGGCGCGACCGCCACGGCCACCGGCCGGGTGCGGGTCACCGTCGACCGGCACGGCCTGGCTGTGCGGCTGCCGTTCGCCCGCCGGCCGTGGATGCAGCTTCCGCTGGAGCGGATCGCCGCCGCCGACTGCCGCGAGGTGCGGTGGACGGGGGTCTTCGGCGACGAGGGGTACCGCTCCGGGCCCGGGCGCAGCGGCCTGGTGCTGCGGCCGGGCGAGGCCGTCGCCGTCCTGCTCACCGACGGACGGGAGTTCGTCGTCTCCGTCCCCGACGCCGCCACTGCCGCCGGACTGCTCACCGCCCTCGTCCGGCGACCACGGGAGGAGCGCCCGTGCTCTTCCGCGTGAACCCCGCCTCTCCGCAGCCGCTCGCCGAGCAGATCGCGGCCTGCGTCCGCCGCGCCGTCGCCGAGGGCACGGCGCGGGCCGGCGACCGGCTGCCGCCCGCACGCGCCCTCGCCGACTCGCTCGACGTCAACATGCACACCGTGCTGCGCGGCTACCAGATCCTCCGCGAGGAGGGGCTGGTCGACCTGCGCCGCGGCCGCGGGGCACAGCTCACCGACGCCGCGTCACCCGGCCGGGCCCGGCTCGGTGCGGCCGCCGGGGAACTGGTCGCCGAAGCCCGCGCCCAGGGCCTGGCGGACGAGGAGGTCCTCGACCTCGTCCGGGCCGCGCTCGGGCCGCCGACCGGGCCGCCGACCGGGCCCGGCGGCAGCAACGTCCGCGACACGCAGAATGATTGATGTCGAGTCAGGCCGTCGTCGGGCGCGGAGATGCATGGCCACGGCGTGAGGTCCGATGCACCGCTCTCGGGCGTGACCGCGGGGGGCGCGCCCGCCGGGCGCGGGGGCCGGCCCTAGCGGTCCTGGACCAGGTGGGCCGGGAAGCCTCCGGTGGCGATCGGGCCCCAGCGGCGCGGGGTGATCCGGATCAGCGACTTGCCCTGCCGGCGCATCGCCTCGCGGTACTCGTCCCAGTCCGGGTGCTCACCGGCGATGTTCCGGTAGTACTCCACCAGCGGCTCCACGGCCGCCGGCATGTCCAGTACCTCGGCCTCGCCGTCCACCTGCACCCAGGGGCCGTCCCACTCGTCGGAGAGCACGACCACGCTGACGGCGGAGTCCCGCCGGGCGTTGCGGGCCTTCGCCCGCTCCGGGTACGTGGAGACCACGATGCGGCCGCTGTCGTCCACCCCGCAGGTCAGCGGGGACGCCTGCGGGGTGCCGTCGGCGCGGCGGGTGAGCAGCAGCGCCCGGTGGCGCGGACGGACGAAGTCCAGCAACTCGGCCAGCTCCACCCGGGTGTTGGTGGCGATCGAAGGGCTCATGGCGCCAGCCTAGGCCGTGTCGCCCGAAGCGCGCGGGTGCGATCTCGGGGCACTCGGGTGACGGCGGCTCAGGAGCAGGCCCGGAGGAACCGGCCGGAGGAGCCGCCGGGGCGTCGACCCGCGTGGCGGTCGGCCAGCAGGGTGCACCGCCGGATCCACCGGTCGGGCCGGCCCGGAGATCGGACCTTCCGGGAGTCGGAGAACCGTCCGCCGGCGCTGCCGGAAGGCCGCGCCGCACGGCCCGTCCCCGCTCCCGGCGGGACGGGTGATCACGGGGATGCCCCGGGGTGTGCCGCCGACGGTCCCGGGCGGTGGCCGGGCGGGCGTGGTGGACCGGCAGGTCGCGGCACTGTCACACTGGTGCTGTCACAGCAGGACTGCCGCACCCGGCGGGGCGAACGGGCGGAAGAGGTTGCACCGGATGACAGCAGGCACACCGCAGCTCACCGTCGACGAACTGGCGGCCCGGGCCGGGGTGACCGTCCGCACGCTGCGCTTCTACGCCGCGAAGGGCCTGCTGCCGCCGCCGGAGCTGGGCCCGCGCCGGGTCGGCCGCTACGGGCCGGAGCACCTCGGCCGGCTGGAGCTCATCGAGGAACTCCAGCGGCAGGGCCTCACGCTGGCCGCGATCGAACGCTACCTCGCCCAACTCCCCGAGGACATCGGCTCACTGGACCTCGCCATCCACCGGGCGCTGGTCGCGTCCTGGACGCCGGAGACGGCCGAGGAGGCCGACCGCGGGCAGCTCGCCCGGCGGATCGGCCGCGACCCCTCCGAGGCCGACCTGGACCGGCTCGCCGCCATGGGCGCCCTGCACCGCACCGAGGACCCGGACGTCTTCAAGACCGACCCCGGTCTCCTGCCGCTCGGCGTGCGGATCCTGGACGTGCCGATCCCGCTGGAGACCCTGCTCGCGGCCCGCGCGGTCGTCCGGCTGCACAGCCAGGCCACCGCGCACGACCTGCACCGGCTGTTCCGCGACACGGTGTGGAAGCCCTACCGGGAGAGCGGGCCCGCCCCGGCCGACCTGGACCGGATGAAGAGCCTCACCGACCGCATCCAGCCGCTGGTGGTGCAGGCGATCGTCACGGCCTTCCAGCGCTCGCTGGCCGAGGAGCTGACCGGCAGCCCCGAGTAGCGCCGGCCCCGGGAAATCCGGTCGACAGGGCGGGCGGCCCGGGGTTGGCTCGGGCCATGACCGAACTGCGCACCGCACGCCTCACCCTGCGCCCCTGGCGGGAGTCCGACCTGGCCCCCTGGGCGGCGATGAACGCCGACCCCGCGGTGCGCGAACACCTCGGGGAGCTGCTCACCCGGGAGCAGTGCGACGCCGGGGTGGCCGCCTTCCGCGCCGACCTGGAACGGCGCGGGTACGGCTGGTGGGCGCTGGAGTGCACGGCCACCGGGGAGTTCCTCGGCTTCGCCGGTCTCGACGACGTGGACGAGGACATGCCCTTCACCGGGGTCGAGGTCGGCTGGCGGCTCGCCCGCGGCGCCTGGGGCCACGGCTACGCCACCGAGGCGGGACGGGCCTGCCTGGACTTCGCCTTCGACACCCTCGGCCTGCCGGAGGTGCTCGCCGTCACCACCGCCGCCAACCACCGCTCGCAGGCGGTGATGCAGCGCCTCGGCATGGTCCGCGACCCCGCCGAGGACTTCGACGACCCCTACGTCCCCGCAGGCAGCCCGCTCCGCCCGAGCGTCGTCTACCGCCTCGTCCGCCCCGCTGACGCCCCGCGCCAGGACGTGTCTTCGGAGGCGACGGGTACTGCATAGGGGCGCGTGGGGGCACCTCCCCGCCGAAGGCCGGGGGGAACTGCGCAATTCGGATGCGGGCCGCCGTACGGGTCGCGGCTCGGCGCGTGCTCCCCGATCCCTCTGTGGATGCACTCGTGCAAGGGGGACGCCGCCTTCAGGCCGAGTAGACCCAGGGGCGCTTCTCGCCCGGGTGGACGACGGCGGCGAAGTCGTCGGCGACGACGGCGATCGCCGCGCGGCCTTCGATCCGGGCGAGCCAGTCCGGCGGGAGCATGGCGTCGCCGTGGTGGGCGCCGAGCAGGTTGCCGCAGATCGAGCCGGTGGAGTCGCTGTCGCCGGAGTGGTTGACGGCCAGCAGGAGGGCCGACTCGATCGGGGTGCGGTGCTTCCAGAACTCGGTGCGGGCGAGGGCGGCGTACACGCCCATGGCGAGCGCCTCCTCGGCCGTCCAGCCGCCGCCGAGGCTCTCCATCGCCAGCGGGGTGGCCGGGCCGGCCTCGGCGAGGGCGACGGCCCGCTGCAGGGCGGCGTGCGTCTCCTGGTGGCCGGGGTAGCGGGTGAGCAGCTCCATGGCGTTGCGGACGGCGTCCGGCAGGGACGCGCCGTCGACCAGGCGGCTGATCATGGCGGCGAAGGCGCCAGAGGCGAGCTGGGCGGTCGGGTGGCCGTGGGTGATCCGGGAGCAGCGGGCGGCGAGTTCGAAGGCGTGCCGGTCGCCGTCGCCGCTGATGCCCGCGCCGGTGAAGCCGAAGGGGGCGGAGCGCATGACGGATCCGCAGCCCTTGGAGTCCGGGTTCACCGGGCCCGGGCTGCCGTCGACCGGTGCGTGCGCGTCGGGGGTGTGGTCCTCCTGGAGACCGAACTCGCAGGCGCGGCCGGGGGCGCGGCGGGCGTACAGCCAGAGCTGTTCGCGCAGGTCGCCGATGCGGTGCCGGAGGCCCTCGTGGGGCAGCGGGGCGGGGTGCCGCTGGGTCTCCAGCCAGCGCAGGTAGGCGTCCTTGATCAGGGCGGTCTCGGCGCCGCCGATGCCCTTGGTCTGGATGCGGCGGTAGCCGTACATCCAGCCCTCGGCGGAGAAGAGGGTCATCTGGGTGTCGTCGGTGATCCGGCCGATCACGCCGTCGCGGTCGGGGACGAGTCCGGTGATGCCGGTCGGTCCGTGCTCCGCCTCGACGGTGACCATGGACTTCATCTCGATCGGGTTGCCGAGCGCGTCGCCGATCGCGCCGCCGAGCAGGCAGCCGCGGAGCCTCGCCCGGTACGCCGCCGTTTCCTGCCAGGTCAGCCGGCCCATCCCGTCCCCCTCCTCCGGATGATCACTACCGGTCCAGGCTAGCCGGGCCCACCGACGCCGTGGACCTCGGCCTCCGGTCGCGGCGGTCGGCCGAGCCTGCGGGCGAGGACCTGTCCGGGCCAGCTGCCGTCCAGGAAGCGGTCGGTGCGGGTGAAGCCGTTGCGCTCGTAGAAGGCGACCA
This sequence comes from Streptomyces sp. NRRL B-24484, assembly GCF_000717715.1. Taxonomy (GTDB): domain Bacteria; phylum Actinomycetota; class Actinomycetes; order Streptomycetales; family Streptomycetaceae; genus Kitasatospora. The sequence goes on from NZ_JOAI01000001.1 coordinate 35,060, forward strand.
GCGCGCCGTCGCCGCCGGCCCAGCAGTCGACCCGCAGCAGCGTGGCGCCGGCCCGCCGGGTCTCCTCGGCGGCGTGGGCCAGCAGGGCCGCCCCGATGCCGAGGCCGGCGTGCCGGCGGTCGGAGACCAACAGCCGGACGTAGCGCTCGGGTTCGCCGGCCGGGGCGATCGGCAGCTGCGGGCTGGGGCCGGTGTCGAGCACCAGGGCGCCGACGGGTGTGCCGTCGTGCTCGGCGAGGTACGGCTCGTTCTCGGTGGTGTACCGCTCGACCCGGGCCGGCCCGCCGGGCCGCTGCGAGTACGGGACGGTGCCCCACTGCTCGGTGTTGCCGCGCTCGTTCATCCAGCGGACGGCCGAGTCCAGCATCCCGAGGACGGCGGGCGCGTCGGCCGGGCCGCCGGGCCTGATCCGCAGGCCGGGTGTCGCCGGGCCGGGTACGACGTCGTTCACGGAGGAAGCCTGTGCGGGCGCCGCCCCCGCCCGGGGTGGGCGGGGGCGGCGCGGGTGTCGCGGGTGTCAGTCCCGGAAGGTGCGGCCGTCGGCGGCCATCGCGTCCAGGAGGGCGGGCGGGGTGAAGCGGTCGCCGTAGGCGGCGGCCAACTCGCGGGCGCGGGCGGTGAATCCGGCGAGCCCGCCCTCGTAGCCGTTGATGTACTGGAGGACGCCGCCCGTCCAGGCGGGGAAGCCGATGCCGAGGATGGAGCCGATGTTGGCGTCGGCGACCGAGGTGAGGACGGACTCCTCCAGGCAGCGGACGGAGTCCAGGGCCTCGGCGAAGAGCATCCGCTCCTTCATGTCCTCGAACGGGATCTCCTTGCCGGGCTGCGTGAAGTGCTCGCGCAGGCCGGGCCAGATCCGGGCGCGCTGCCCGTTCTCGTACTCGTAGAAGCCGGCGCCGCCGCTGCGGCCCTCGCGGCCGAACTCGTCGACCATGCGGTCGATGACGGTGTCGGCGGGGTGCGGCTGCCAGCTGCCGCCGGCCTCCTCGACGGCCCGCCGGGACTCGTTGCGGATCTTGCGCGGCAGGGTGAGGGTGAGCTCGTCCATCAGCGAGAGGACCTTGGCGGGGTAGCCGGCCTGGGCGGCGGCCTGCTCGACGGAGACCGGGTCGAGGCCCTCGCCGACCATCGCCACGCCCTCGTTGATGAACTGCCCGATCACCCGGGAGGTGAAGAACCCGCGGGAGTCGTTGACCACGATCGGCGTCTTGCGGATCTGCCGGACGAGGTCGAAGGCACGGGCGAGCGCCTCGTCGCCGGTCTGCGCGCCGCGGATGATCTCGACCAGCGGCATCTTGTCGACCGGCGAGAAGAAGTGCAGGCCGATGAAGTCGGCGGTGCGGTCGACGCCTTCGGCGAGCAGCCCGATCGGCAGGGTGGAGGTGTTGGAGCAGAGCAGGGCGTCGGGGGCGACGACGTCCTGGACCTCCTGGAAGACCTTGTGCTTGAGCTCGGGGTTCTCGAAGACGGCCTCGATGACGGCGTCGCAGCCGGCCAGGTCGGCCGCCTCGGCGGTCGGGGTGATCCGGGCGAGGAACTCGGCCCGCTCGGCCTCGGTGCTGCGGCCGCGGGCGACCGCCTTGTCCAGCAGCGCGGCGGAGTAGGCCTTGCCGCGCTCGGCGGCCTCGACGGTGACGTCCTTGAGGAGGACCTCGATGCCGGCCTTGGCGCAGGAGTACGCGATGCCGGCGCCCATCATGCCGGCGCCGAGCACGGCGACCTTCTCGACCTTCCGGGCGGGGACGCCCTTGGGGCGGCCGGCACCGGAGTTGACGGCCTGCATGTCGAAGAAGAAGGCCTGGATCATGTTCTTGGCGGTCTGTCCGGTGACCAGCTCGGTGAAGTACCGGGCCTCGATGGCCATCGCGGTGTCGACGTCGACCTGGGCGCTCTCCACGGCCGCGGCGAGGATGTTGCGCGGCGCCGGATAGGGCGCGCCGGCGAGCTGCTTGCGCAGGTTGGCCGGGAAGGCGGGCAGGTTGGCGGCGAGCGCGGGGCTGGCCGGGGTGCCGCCGGGGATCCGGTAGCCCTTGACGTCGAAGCGCTGCACGGACTCCGGGTGGGCGTCGACGAAGGCGCGGGCCTTGGCGAGCATCTCCTCGGGGGTGGCGGCGAGCTCGTCGACCAGTCCGTGCTGGAGGGCCTGCGCCGGACGGTACTGCTGGCCCTGCAGGAGGACCTTGAGCAGGGCGTCGGTGATGCCGAGCAGCCGCACGGTGCGGACGACTCCGCCGCCGCCGGGCAGCAGGCCGAGGGTGACCTCGGGCAGGCCGATCTTGGTGGCCGGGGTGTCCAGGGCGATCCGGTGGTGGCAGGCGAGCGCGATCTCCAGGCCGCCGCCGAGGGCGGCGCCGTTGATCGCGGCGACGACCGGCTTGCCGAGGGTCTCCAGGGCGCGCAGGGCGCGCTTGATCCGCATGCCGTGCTCGAAGGTCTCCTCGGCCTGGTCCGGGCCGACGGAGGAGAGCAGGTGGAGGTCGCCGCCGGCGAAGAAGGTCTTCTTCGCGGAGGTGACGATGACGCCGCGCACGTCGTCGGCGGCCTTCAGCCGGGCGACGGTCTCGTCGAGCGCCTCGGTGAAGGCGGCGTTCATGGTGTTGACGGACTGGGCGGGGTCGTCGAGGACGAGGGTGACCACGCCGTCCTGGTCCTGCTCCCAGCGGATGGCGGATGCTGCAGTCATGGGGAAGTCTCTCCAGGGAGTGGCGGGGAGGGGGTGGTCAGATGCGCTCGATCACGGTGGCGACGCCCATGCCGCCGCCCACGCAGAGGGTGGCCAGGCCGTAGCGGAGGTCGCGGCGCTCCAGTTCGTCGACGAGGGTGCCGATGAGCATGGCGCCGGTGGCACCGAGCGGGTGGCCGAGGGCGATGGCGCCGCCGTTGACGTTGACCTTCTCGTGGCCGAAGCCGAGTTCGCGCATGAAGCGCAGGGCGACGGCGGCGAAGGCCTCGTTGATCTCGACCAGGTCGATGTCGTCCGCGGTGAGCCCGGCCTTGGCGAGGGCCTTGCGGGTGGCCGGGGCCGGGCCGGTGAGCATGATGGTGGGCTCGGAGCCGGAGACGGCGGCGGAGACGATCCGGGCGCGCGGGGTGAGCCCGTACCGCTCGCCGATCTCGCGGGAGCCGATGGCGACCAGGGCGGCGCCGTCGACGATGCCGGAGGAGTTGCCGGCGTGGTGGACGTGGTCGATCTTCTCCACCCAGTGGTACTTCTGCAGGGCGACGGCGTCGAAGCCGCCGGCCTCGCCGATGCCGGCGAAGGAGGGCTTGAGGCCGGCCAGCGTCTCGACGGTGGTGCCGGGGCGGATGAACTCGTCGCGGTCCAGCACGACCAGGCCGTTGCGGTCGCGGACGGGCACCACCGAGCGGTCGAAGTGGCCGTCGGCCTGGGCCTTGGCGGCGCGGGCCTGCGACTCGGCGGCGAAGGCGTCCACGTCGGTGCGGCTGAGACCCTCGACGGTGGCGATCAGGTCGGCGCCGATGCCCTGCGGGACGAAGCCCGTCTCGTACGAGGTCATCGGGTCCATCGCCCAGGCACCGCCGTCGGAGCCCATCTTGACCCGGGACATCGACTCGACGCCGCCGGCCAGGATGAGGTCCTCCCAGCCCGAACGGACCTTCGCGGCGGCCAGGTTGACGGCCTCCAGGCCGGAGGCGCAGAAGCGGTTCTCCTGGACGCCGGCCACCGTGTCCGGCAGGCCGGCCGCGATGGCGGCGATCCGGGCGATGTCGGAGCCCTGGTCGCCGATCGGGCTGACCACGCCGAGCACGATGTCGTCGATCGCGGCCGGGTCCAGGGTCGGGAAGCGGGCCTGGAGTTCGTGGATCAGGCCGACCACCAGGTCGATCGGCTTGGTGCCGTGCAGGGAGCCGTTGGCCTTGCCGCGCCCGCGCGGGGTGCGGATCGCGTCGTAGACGAACGCTTCAGTGGTCACGGTGAGTGCCTTTCGGGGGTAGGTGACCGGGCGGTCAGCCGAGGAGGGAGCGGCCGATGATCTCTTTCATGATCTCGGTGGTGCCGCCGTAGATCGTCTGGATGCGGCCGTCGGTGAACGCCTTCGCCACCGGGTATTCCGTCATGTAGCCGTAGCCGCCGTGCAGTTGCAGGCAGCGGTCGGCGGTGCGCTTCTGCAGTTCGGTGGCCCACCACTTCGCCATCGAGGCGTCGACCGGGGTGAGCGCGTACCGGTTGTGCTCGGTGATGCAGCGGTCGACGAAGGTCCGGGTGACGGCGCACTCGGTGGCGAGCTCGGCGACCTCGAAGCGGACGTGCTGCAGCTTGGCGAGCGGCTTGCCGAAGGCGGTCCGCTGCTGCACGTACCGGGTGGTCAGCTCCAGCAGGTGCTCGGCGCCGGCGATCGCGGAGACCGCGATGGTCAGACGCTCCTGCGCGAGGTTCTGCATCAGGTGGACGAAGCCGCCGTTGAGCTCGCCGAGCAGGTTCTCCTTGGGGACGCGGACGTCGTCGAAGAACAGCTCGGCGGTGTCCTGGGACTTCTGGCCGATCTTGTCGAGGTTGCGGCCGCGCCGGAAGCCCGGCATGCCGCGCTCGACGACCAGCAGGCTCAGCCCGTGCGCACCGCCCTCGGGGGTGGTGCGGGCCACCACGATCACCAGGTCGGAGATGATCCCGTTGGAGATGAAGGTCTTGCTGCCGTTGAGGAGGTAGTGGTCGCCCTCGTCCACGGCGGTGGTGCGGATGCCCTGCAGGTCGGATCCGGCGCCGGGCTCGGTCATCGCGATCGCGGTGACCGTCCCGCCGCTGCAGAAGCCGGGCAGCCAGCGCCGCTTCTGCTCCTCGGTCGCCAGCGAGGTCAGGTACGGACCGATGATGTCGTTGTGCAGGCCGAGCGCCAGCCCGCTCACCCCGGCCCGGGTGAACTCCTCGGCGAGGACGGCCGGGAAGCGGAAGTCGGGGGTGCCGCCGCCGCCGTACTCCTCGGGGACGGCGAGGCCGAGCAGCCCGTGCCGGCCGGCGGCGAGCCAGGCCTCCCGGTCGACGATGCCGGCCTGCTCCCAGCGCTCCTGGTGCGGCAGCACCTCCTTGGCGAGGAACGCCCGGACGGTCTCCCGGAAGGCCTCGTGCTCCTCGGTGTAGATCTCGCGCTGCACCTTGCTGCTCCTCAGTGGTGTGGACGGTCGGTGCTGGACTGCGGCGGTTGCTGCGGTGGTGACTGCGTACCGGCGAGGGCGGGGACGTCCCAGTCCCGGGCGACCTCCGCGGTGTGCGCGCCCGGCAGGGCGGGCGGCCGGCGCAGCGCGCCGGGGGTGGCCGAGAACCGCGGCGCCGGGGCCGGCTGGACGACGCCGTCCCGCTCGGTGTAGCTGCCGCGGGCCTTGAGCTGGGGGTGGTCCACGGCCTCGTCCAGGGTGAGGACGGGGGCGGTGCAGGCGTCGGCGCCCTCGAAGACGGCCGTCCAGTCGGCCCGGGTGCGGGTGGCGAAGCGGTCGGCGATCAGGGTGCGCAGCTCGGGCCAGCGGGCGATGTCGTGCTGGCCGGGGGCATCCGCGCCGAGGCCGAGCAGCCGGGCGAACTCGGCGTAGAACTGCGGCTCCAGCGCGCCGACGGCCATGTGCCCGCCGTCGGCGGTGCGGTAGAGCGCGTAGTAGGGGGCGCCGCCGTCGAGCATGTTGGCGCCGCGGGTGTCGTGCCAGTGACCGGCCGCCTTGAGGCCCCAGAGCATGCTGGTGAGGTGGGCGGATCCGTCGACGACGGCGGCGTCGACGACCTGGCCGGTGCCGGTGGCGCGGGCGTGGTGCAGGGCGGCGAGCAGGCCGACGGCCAGGTAGAGCGAGCCGCCGGCGTAGTCGCCGAGCAGGTTGGCGGGGACGCCGGGAGGCCCGCCGGGTTCGCCGGCGACCAGGCCGAGCACGCCGGCGGTGGCGATGTAGCCGATGTCGTGGCCGGCCCGGTCGGCGAGCGGGCCGTCCTGGCCCCAGCCGGTCATCCGGCCGTAGACGAGGGCGGGGTTGCGGGCGAGGCAGTCGGCGGGCCCGACGCCGAGGCGTTCGGCGACGCCGGGGCGGTAGCCCTCGATCAGCAGGTCGGCGCGGGCGACGAGGTCGAGCACGGCGGCGGGTCCGTCCGGCGCCTTGAGGTCGACCAGGACGGAGCGCTTGTTGCGGTTGGTGAGGTCGAGGGCGGGCCCGGGGCCGAGCGGCGGCGGCCCGGGACGGTCGACGCGCACCACGTCGGCGCCGAGGTCGGCGAGCAGCATCGCGGCGAACGGGCCGGGTCCGAGGCCGGCCAGTTCGACCACGCGCACGCCGGCCAGCGGGCCGTCGGCGGCGGGGCCGACGAGTACGGTCACGGCCGTTCTCCCTTGTTTGACAGTTCAGCTGTCACAGTCGCGATGATAGACATGTGACCCGCCGGTAACAAGGGTCCGCCCGCGCCCGCCCGGCCGCGCCCGCGCCACGCTTGCACGGCTCGCCCGGCAGGCGGATTCTGGGGCTGACGACCGCCGTCCGAGAAGGTGATCCGCATGCACAACCACTGGATCGTCGACCTGAACTTCGAGGAGGACGAGAGCCGGACGAGCTGCACCGCCTCGCTCAGCGGGTTCAGCGCGCCCGGCGTGCGCGGCATCGGCATCGCCCGCCGCAATCCCGACGACTCCCCCGACTCCACCATCGGCGAGGAGCTCGCCGCGGCGCGCGCCTGCTCCAACCTCGCGCACCAGCTCATCGACAAGGCCGCCGCCGGCATCGAGACCCGCACCCAGGAATCCACCCGGCTGACCTTCTGACCGCCCGCCGGCCCCGGGGCCGGCGGCCGCCCCACGGGTCCGGCGCAACCGCGCCGGACCCGTTGACGTGCCCGCGCCCCACCCGTAGCGTCGGCACCAACCCTCGGAGGCACCACCGACCCCTCCGGGACTCTGCGTGTCGCAGTACCCCGGGTACACACTTCACGCAGAAGGGACGCCCCCGTGGCCTCCACTCCGCGCCGCAGCAGCCTGGTCGCGATCCTCGCCGCCCTGCTGGCCGCCGTGCTCCTCCCGTTGTCCTCGCTCAGCGCCCACGGCGCCGACACCCCGTTGCGGACCCTCGCATCGGCGGACGGCCGCCAGATCGGCGTCGCCGTCGCGGACAACCGCCTCACCGGCTCCACCGCCTACAGCTCGCTCGTCTCGGGGCAGTTCAACTCCGTCACGGCCGAGAACGCGATGAAGTGGGACGCCGTCGAACCGAGTCAGGGCAACCTCAACTGGGCCGCCGCCGACCGGCTGGTCGCGTTCGCCCGGGCCAACGGCCAGGTCGTCCGCGGCCACACCCTCGCCTGGCACAGCCAGGTGCCCGGCTGGATCACCAACGGCGGCTTCACCGCCGCCCAGCTGCGCACCCTGCTGCAGCAGCACATCACCACCGAGGCCGGCCGCTACGCCGGGCAGGTCTACGCCTGGGACGTCGCCAACGAGGCCTTCAACGACAACGGCACCCGCCGCAGCAGCATCTGGCAGGACAACCTCGGCGACGGCTGGATCGCCGACGCGCTGACCTGGGCCCACCAGGCCGACCCGGCCGCCCGGCTGTACATCAACGACTACAGCGTCGAGGGCGTCAACGCGAAGAGCACCGCGCTCTACACCCTCGTCAAGTCGCTGAAGCAGCAGGGCGTTCCGATCGACGGCGTCGGCTTCCAGGCGCACCTGGTCCTCGGCCAGGTGCCGTCCGACCTCAAGGCCAACCTGCAGCGCTTCGCCGACCTGGGCGTGGACGTCGCGATCACCGAGCTGGACGTCCGGATGCAGACGCCGTCCAACGCCACCACCCTCGCCTCGCAGGCCGAGGACTACCGCAAGGTGATCACCGCCTGCCGGGCCGTCGCCCGCTGCGTCGGCGTGACCGTCTGGGGCCTGGACGACGCCGACTCCTGGGTGCCGGGCGTCTTCTCCGGCTACGGCGCAGCCACCCTGTACGACGAGAACCTGCAGGCCAAGCCCGCCTGGGCGGCGGTGGCCGCGGCCTTCGGCGGCTCCACGGCCAGCCCGTCGCCGTCCGGTTCCGGCTCCCCGTCCTCGTCGGCCTCGCCCTCGCCGTCCGCCCCGCCCAGCTCCTCGCCCAGCCCCTCGCCGCTGCCGGGCGGGTGCACCGTCGCGTACCGGGTGGCCAACCAGTGGACGGGCGGCTTCACCGCCGACGTCACCGTGACCAACACGGGGACCTCGGCGATCGGCCCGTGGCAGGTCGGCTGGCAGTTCGGCGCCGGCCAGCAGGTCACCCAGGGCTGGAGCGCGGGGTTCAGCCAGTCCGGATCGGCCGTGACCGCGGCCAACCCGTCCTGGGCCACCGGCCTCGCCCCCGGCGCGTCCTACGGGTTCGGCTTCAACGGCAGTTGGGGCACGAGCAACCCGGTGCCCGCCTCGTTCACCCTGAACGGGACGGTCTGCACCGCCGTCTGATCCCTGCACGAACGGCGGGCCGGCTCCCCCTCGGGGGTCGGCCCGCTCCGCATCTCCGCAGGACAGCCGTAGTGCGGGGACGCCGGCAGGCGGCTTCCACAGCTTCCCTACCGGCGGGTAGAGTGCGGCGACCGGTCCGCCCTCCGACCCATCCGGCCGGCGTCGGGCCGCGTCCGCACTCCGACGAGAACTGGTGAACCCATGACAGTCCGGACCAAGCCCGCCCTCTGGTGGCGGCTGGCCATCGTGCTCTCGGCCGGCCTGGGGCTGGTCCTCAGCAACAGCTCGCTGGTGTACTTCACCCTCGAGAGCAACGTCGTCGTGCTCGGCTACTTCATCTCCGCCGTGTACTGGATGGTCAAGCGCAACACCGTCGACGCACCCGCGCCCCGGCTGCGCGGCGCCGCCACGCTGTACATCGTGATCACCGGCCTGGTCTCGCACATCCTGCTCCAGCACGGCGAGAGCCCGCTGCCCGGCCTGGTCTCCGGCCCCGACCGGCTGCAGCACTGGTCCAGCTTCTTCCTGCACTACACGACGCCGCTGATGGTCGTCGCCGACTGGCTGCTGCTGAGGCCCCGCAACGCCTCCCGCTGGAAGGACATCCCGCTCTGGCTGGCCTTCCCGCTCGGCTACGCGCTGGTCACCGAGGCCCGGGCGATCCTCTTCCCGTCCTTCCCGCTGAAGTACCCCTACTTCTTCCTCGACCCCACCACGGACGGCTACGGCTGGGTGGCCGGCCAGATCGGCCGGCTGACCGTCGAGTTCGTCGTCCTCGCGGTCGTCGTGGTCGGCCTCGACCGGCTCGGCACCAAGCTCGTCGGCGGCCGCGCCCCCACCCCGACGGCCGAGGCGGCCGGGGTGCCCGCCGAGGGCTGACCGCCGAGGGCCGGCCCGGCAGCGCCGCCGGCCACCGAGAGCCCGCCGGGGAGGGACGACCGCAGGGGGTCGGCCCTCCCCGGCGCCTTTTCCGGCCCGGGACGGCCTACAGCGGGTCGACCGTGCGCAGACTGCCGCCGTCCAGCTCCAGCCAGCGGGTGATGCCGATCGACCGCAGGAACGGCACGTCGTGGCTGACCACCACCAGTGCCCCCTGGTAGCCGGCCAGCGCCTGGGTGAGCTGGCGGACGCTCGCCAGGTCCAGGTTGTTGGTCGGCTCGTCCAGCAGCAGCAGCTGCGGCGGCGGCTCGGAGAGCAGCAGCGCCGCCAGCGTCGCCCGGAACCGCTCCCCGCCGGAGAGCGTGCCGGCCGGCCGGTCGGCCCGCTCGCCGCGGAACAGGAACCGGGCAAGCCGCGCCCGGATCGCGTTGTTCCCCGCCGAAGGGGCGAACTGCCGCACGTTGCCGACCACGCTCAGCTCGTCGTCCAGCAGGTCGAGTCGCTGCGGGAGGTACCGCATCGGCACCGGCGTGCCCACCTCGCCCGCCGCCGGGGCGAGTTCGCCCGCGACGGTGCGCAGCAGGGTGGTCTTGCCGGAGCCGTTCCGCCCGACCAGGGCCACCCGCTCCGGGCCGCGCAGCTCCAGGTCGATCGGTGCGGCACCGACCGGCCCGTGCGCCGGACGCACCCGGTCGAGGACGAGCACCGTACGGCCCGCCGGGACGCCGGTGTGCGGCAGGTCGATCCGGATCTCCGCGTCGTCGCGGACGGCCTCCTCCGCCGCGGTCAGCCGCTCCTTCGCGTCGGCCAGCCGCTCGGCGTGCATGCCGCGCAGCCGCCCGGAGGTCTCCTCCGCCCGGCGCTTGAACGCCCCGGCCAGGATCTTCGGGTCGTTGCGCTGGATCGACTTCGCCTTCCCGTACGCGGCACTGCGCTCCAGCCGGGCCCGGGCGTCGATCAGGTCGCGCTTCTGCCGCTGCACGTCGGCCGCGGCGTTGCGCACCAGCCGCTCGGCGGTCTCCTGCTCGGCGGCCAGCGTCCGCTCGTAGTCCGCGAAGTTGCCGCCGTACCAGGTCACCGAGCCGTCCCTGAGGTCGGCGATCTGGTCGACGTGCTGCAGCAGTTCGCGGTCGTGGCTGACGATCACCATGACGCCGCGCCAGGCGGCCACCGCCTCGTACAGCCGCGCGCGGGCGGACCGGTCGAGGTTGTTGGTGGGCTCGTCCAGCAGCAGGACGTCCGGGCGGCGCAGCAGCAGCGCCGCGAGGTGCAGCAGCACGCCCTCGCCGCCGGAGAGTTCGCCGGTGGTGCGGTCCAGGTCGAGCCGGCCGAGGCCGAGCCGGCCCAGGGTCTCCCGGGCGCGCTCCTCGACGTCCCAGTCGTCGCCGACCGCGGTGAAGTGCCGCTCGTCGGTGTCGCCGGACTCGATGGCGTGCAGGGCCTCGCGGGCCGCCCGGATGCCGAGCGCCTCGTCGACCCGCTCGCCCTGCCGCAGGGTGAGGCCCTGCGGCAGGTAGCCGAGCTCGCCGCCGACCCGGACGGTGCCCGAGGTCGGCGTCAGCTCACCGGCGATCAGCCGGAGCAGGGTGGACTTGCCGGCCCCGTTGAGACCGATCAGGCCGGTGCGGCCGGGACCGACGGCGAGGTGGAAGCCCTCCAGGACGGGCGCGCCGTCGGGCCACTCGAAGGACAGGTCCGAGCAGAGGACGGACGTGGTGGGTTGAGCCATGGATGGCCTCCTGCGGTTGCTTCGGATGAATGAGGGAGCAACACGGGAGACACCGCGGGAGCGGCAGGACGGCACAGGGAGGCGGCACGGACACCACGCAGGGGCCGGCTCTCGTCCGAGGTCGCACGCTCACGCGCTCCACCGCCGACGATCGGTCGGGCGGGAGCTGTCGAGCGGTGTCTCGTGACCTCAGAAGAGCAAGGGCCTTCTCCAGACGTGCGGGGCTGTCGTGCGAACACCCACCACCGTACGGACCGCTCCCCCGCGGAGCAACGGATTAAGTCGAGGGGCCCCAGGGACGGCGCACCTGAAGGATGCGGGAATCCCACATCAGGGGCGCCTGGGGGCACCTACGGGTAGAACCGTCCCCGTACGGTTCTGCGTCTCCTGGGGTGTGGGCAGGTCTGCAGGTAGTGCCTGCCCGGTCCCGGACGGGGGACGTCATGATTCGATTCGGCAAGCGCACCCTGGCCCTCGGTTCCGCCGCCGCCCTGCTCGCCGCAGGCGGGGCGGTCGCCGCCGCGCAGAGCGTCCAGGCCGCACCCGCGACCCCCACCTGCCAGGCCGGCGACCTGTACCTGGCCGTCGGCAGCCCGCAGGGCGCCGCGGGGTCCTTCCTCTACCCGGTGGAGTTCACCAACACCTCCACCCACTCCTGTGCGCTGCGCGGTTACCCCGGTGTCAGCGTGCTCACGACCGGCCACGCCATGATCGGTGCGCCGGCCACCCGCAACGGCGTCCCGGTGAGCACGGTGGTGCTCCCACCGGCCGGCACCGCGGCGGCGACGATCCGTACCAACGACCCGGGTGTCGTCCCGAACTGCCGGACGACCTCGACCTACCTCGGCGTGTACCCGCCGGCCAGCACCCAGCAGATGCTGGTCCCGTACCACCTGCGGGTGTGCGGGCTCTTCGAGATCAGCCCGGTGCAGAGCTCCTGACCGCGGCGGTCACGGCCGCCCGGGCCGGGGCCGCGGCCCGGGCGGCCTAGAATCGGCGCATCATGAGCGCCACTCTCGTAGTCAAGGACCTCGCTGCCGGCCACGGCGAGCGCACCCTCTTCGCCGGGCTCGACCTGGTCGTCGCGCCCGGCGACGTGATCGGCCTGGTCGGGGTGAACGGGGCGGGCAAGTCGACGCTGCTGCGCCTGCTGGCCGGCCTGGACACCCCGGAGGGCGGTGCGTTGCGGCTGAGCCCGCCGACCGCGAACGTCGGGCACCTGCCGCAGGAGCCGGAGCGCCGCCCCGGCGAGTCGGTCCGGGACTTCCTGGCCCGGCGGACGGGGGTGGCGGCCGCGCAGGCCGCCCTGGACGAGGCCACCGAGGGCCTGGTGGAGAGCCGTCCCGGCGCGGACGACGAGTACGCGGTGGCCCTGGACCGCTGGCTGGACCTGGGCGGCGCGGACCTGGAGGAGCGCGCCGAGGAGGTCGCCGACCAGCTCGGTCTGAAGGTCTCGCTGGACCTGCCGATGACGGCGCTCTCCGGCGGCCAGGCGGCCCGCGCGGGCCTGGCATCGCTGCTGCTGTCGCGCTACGACGTCTTCCTGCTGGACGAGCCGACCAACGACCTCGACCTGGACGGCCTGGAGCGGCTGGAGTCCTTCGTCAAGGGCCTGCGCGCGGGCACCGTGCTGATCAGCCACGACCGCGAGTTCCTGGCCCGGACGGTGACCCGGGTGCTGGAGCTCGACCTGCACCAGCAGCAGGTCAACCTGTACGGCGGCGGGTACGAGGCGTACCTGGAGGAGCGGGCGGTGGCCCGCCGGCACGCCCGCGAGCAGTACGAGGACTACGCGGACACCAAGGCCTCGCTGGAGGCCCGCGCGCAGATGCAGCGCAACTGGATGGAGCACGGCGTCCGCAACGCCCGCCGCAAGGGCGGCGACAACGACAAGAAGGCGCGGGCGACCCGCGCGGAGTCGACGGAGAAGCAGGCTTCCAAGGCCCGGCAGACGCAGCGCATGATCGAGCGGCTTGACGTGGTCGACGAGCCGCGCAAGGAGTGGGAGCTGCGGATGGAGATCGCCACCGCGCCGCGCTCCGGCGCCGTGGTGGCCACCCTGCGCGGTGCGACCGCGCGGCGCGGCGACTTCTCCTTCGGGCCGGTGGACCTGCAGGTCGACTGGGCGGACCGGGTGGCGATCACCGGGGCGAACGGTGCGGGCAAGTCCACGCTGCTGGCCGCCCTGCTGGGCCGGCTCGACCTGGACGGCGGCAGTGCCGCGCTGGGTTCGGGCGTGGTGGTCGGCGAGGTCGACCAGGCCCGCGGGCTGTTCCTCGGGGACGAGCCGCTGTCGGACGCGTTCGCGGCGGCGGTTCCGGAGCTCACCGAGGAGGAGGTGCGCACGCTGCTGGCCAAGTTCGGGCTGAAGGCGGTGCACGTGCTGCGTCCGGCGGGCACCCTGTCGCCGGGCGAGCGGACCAGGGCGGCGCTGGCGCTGCTGCAGGCCCGCGGGGTGAACCTGCTGGTGCTGGACGAGCCGACCAACCACCTGGACCTGCCGGCGATCGAGCAGTTGGAGTCGGCGCTGGCCTCGTACACCGGGACGCTGCTGCTGGTGACGCACGACCGCCGGATGCTGGAGGCGGTCACGGTGAACCGGCGGCTGGCGGTCGAGGGCGGCCGGGTCCGCGAGCTCTGACGGCCCGGGCCGCACCCGCCGGAGGTCTGTACCACTGGGCGGCCGTGTGCTGTGCTGGCGGGCATGGTTGACGAATCATCAGCACAGGGCGCGGTCCACCCGGCCGTGCCGCTGGTCCCGATGGCGGTGCCGGCCCACCAGGCCGAGGACCGCTGCAGGTCGTTCCACGACGTGATGGCGCAGCGGCGCACCGTCCGCGACTTCTCCACCCGGCCGCTGCCGGACGGGGTGGTGGAGTGGGCGGTGCGCACCGCGGCGACGGCGCCGAGCGGGGCGCACGTCCAGCCGTGGCGCTTCGTGGTGGTCACCGATCCGGCGCGCAAGCGGCGGTTGCGGGAGGCCGCGGAGGCGGAGGAGCGCGAGTTCTACGCCCGCCGGGCCTCGCCGGAGTGGCTGGCGGCGCTGGCCCCGCTGGGCACCGACTGGCGCAAGCCGTTCCTGGAGGACGCGCCGGCGGTGATCGTCGTCTTCGAGGTGCACAAGGGCCCGGACACGCCGCGGCCGTACTACACCAAGGAGTCGGTGGGGATCGCCGTCGGGCTGCTGCTGGCGGCCCTGCACCAGGCCGGTCTGGCGACGCTGACGCACACGCCGAGTCCGATGCGCTTCCTGAACGAGGTGTGCGAGCGGCCGGCCGAGGAGCGGGCGGCGTACGTGATCCCGGTCGGCTACCCGGCGGACGGCGCCCAGGTGCCGGACCTGCGACGCAAGGGGCTGGAGGAAGTCCTGGTGCGGATGTGACGCCAGTGGCGGGCGCCGGCCGCGAACCGGTGCCCGCCCGTCCCCGGCGCGCCGCGAAAGCCGTTGAAGGCGCTGCTGGCCTGCGCCGATAATCCTTGTCATGAACCACACTGCCGACGTTCCTGACACCGGCCCGCGTCCGGTGTCCGCCGCCCGTCCGCCGGAGCTGCTGCCGCTCCCGCTCGGCGCGACGCTGCGCCGCCGCCGGGTCGCGGACGCGGCCGCGCTCAACGAGGCCGTCCGCACCAACCTGGAGCACCTGCGCCCGTGGATGCCGTGGGCGAAGGCCGCGCCGAGCATGGAGCACAGCATCGAGATGTCCCGCGCCGGCGAGGAGGTCTGGGACACCGGCACCGACTTCATGTACGTGCTCGTGCCGGACGCCGAGCCGGGCGAGGTGATCGGCGCGTTCGGCCTGCACGGGCGGATCGGGCCGGGCGCGCTGGAGATCGGCTACTGGGTGGGCGTCGGGCACACCGGCCGCGGCCTGGCCACGGAGGGCGCGCGGGCGCTCGCCGGGGCCGCGCTGGCGCTGCCGGGCGTCGAGCGGGTGGAGATCCACTGCGACGAGGCGAACACCGCCAGCGCGGCCGTCCCGCGCAAGCTCGGCTTCCGGCTGGACCGGGTGGACGACGCCCTGGTCACCGCCCCCTCCGAGACCGGCCGGAAACTGATCTGGGTGATGGACGGAGCAGACTGAGGCAGGCGGGCAGAGACGACAGGGGCGCTGGGGGCACCTGAGGTGCCTCAGGCCCGATTCTCAGTAGCGGTCGCCGACCGGGGCGGGCAGGGCGTCGAGTTCGGCGAGGTCCTCGGCGGTGAGCCGGACCTCGGCCGAAGCGGCGTTGTCCGCCAGGTACTTCGGCGTCTTGGTGCCGGGGATCGGGATGACCAGCCGGCCCTGGGCGAGCACCCAGGCGAGCGCCACCTGGGCGGTCGTGGCGCCCGTCCGCCCGGCGATCTCCTTGACCTTCGCGACCAGCGCCAGGTTGGCCTCCAGCGCCTCGGCCTGGAACCGCGGCAGGGTGGCCCGCCAGTCGTCCGCCGGCAGGTCGCCCGCGGAGGAGAACCGGCCGGCGAGGAAGCCGCGGCCGAGCGGCGAGAACGGCAGGAAGGCGATGCCGTTGGCCTCGGTGTAGGGCAGTACCTCGGCGAGGGCGTCGCGCGTCCAGAGCGAGAGCTCGGACTGCACGGACGCCACCGGGTGGACGGCCTGGGCCCGCCGGATCTGTTCGACGGTGACCTCGGACAGGCCGATCTGCCGCGCCTTGCCGGCCGTGACGGCCTCGGCGAGCGCGCCCCAGGTCTCCTCGATCGGCACCTGCGGGTCGACCCGGTGCAGCTGGTAGAGGTCGACGTGGTCGGTGCCGAGCCGGCGGAGGCTGTCGTCGATCGCCTTCCGCACGTGCTCGGGGCGTCCGTCGTTGCCGACCCGCGCGCCGCCGGTGCCGGGCACCAGGCCGACCTTGGTGGCCAGCACGGCGCGCTCCCGGTACGGGCCGGCGAGTGCACGGCCGACCAGTTCCTCGTTGTCGTACGGGCCGTAGATGTCGGCGGTGTCGATCAGGGTGACCCCGAGGTCCAGTGCGCCGCGGACGACCTCGACGGAGGTCTCGTCGTCGCGGCCGTTGGGGTCGTATGCCCAGGTCATGCCCATGCAGCCCAGGCCGACCACGCCGACCTCGGGGCCGCCGGTGCCGAGCACGGTGGTACGCATCTGTTCCTCCTGCGGTGGTGGTTCGGTGGTGATCCGGTCGCGGTGCAAGCCTGCCGGTTGGAGTGCACTCGAGGTCAAGCCGACACCCGACTGACCGTCAGCAGCGAAGGCTCAGACGGACCTTAAGCGTGCCGTAAACCTTTCCCGGGCGCCGCCGGGAGGGTTGACGCGCCCAGATGGTCTAGTCCATTTTGTGAGCGGCGCCGCCCCTCGACCCCCGGCCCCCGCCCCGCGCTCCCCCACGATCCGCGCGGGCGGCGGGCCACGTCCCGAAAGGCCCTCCCCCATGCCACGCGCGCTCCACCGCCACGCCGCCCGCCGCACGAGCCGCATCGCCGCAGCCGCCTGCGCGGCCGCCCTCGCCGCGGGCGGCCTGACCGTCCTCGCCTCGGGCGCCGACGCCGCCGCGGCCAACCTGCTCGCCAACCCCGGTCTGGAGAGCGGCTCGGCGAGCCCCTGGACCTGCTCCGCCGGCACCGGCTCGGTGGTCAACACCGGTGCGCACAGCGGCACCTACGCACTGCGCGGGGCCGCCTCCAACAGCGACACCGCGCAGTGCACCCAGACCGTCTCCGTCCAGCCCAACACCACCTACAGCCTCTCCGCCTGGGTGCAGGGCCAGTACGTCTACCTGGGCGCCACCGGCAACGGCGTCACCGACCCGGCCACCTGGACGCCCGGCGGCAGCAGCTGGCAGCAGCTCAGCACCACGTTCACCACCGGCGCCGCGACCACCAGCGTCACGGTCTACCTGCACGGCTGGTACGGCCAGGGCGCCTACCTCGCCGACGACGTCGTCCTCTCCGGCCCCGGCGGCAACCCGACGCCGACCCCGACCGGCACCACCACGCCCACACCCACCCCGACGCCCACGCCCACCCCGACGCCCACGCCCACCCCGACACCGACGGCCACACCGACCTCGACCCCGACCGGCCCCGCGGTGGCCGTCCCGGTCGCCCCGTACGTCGACATGGGCGCCTGGCCGACCCCGTCGCTCACCGCGATGGCGAGCGCCGGCAACCTCAAGTCCTTCACCCTCGCCTTCGTGACCTCGGTCGGCTGCAAGGCCAGCTGGTTCAACGCCTACGACCCGCGCACCGGCTGGGGCAAGGACCAGATCGACGCGATCCGCGCGGCCGGCGGCGACGTCAAGGTCTCCTTCGGCGGCGCCTCCGGCACCGAACTCGCCCAGGCCTGCTCGACGGTGGACTCGCTCTTCGCCGAGTACGACGCCGTGGTCAAGGCCTACGGCCTCACCTACGTCGACTTCGACATCGAGGGCGCGGCCGTGCCCGACACCGCCGCCAACGCCCGCCGCGGCGCCGCCCTGGCCAAGCTGCAGCAGGCCCACCCGGGCCTGAAGGTCTCCTTCACCCTGCCGGTGCTGCCCGAGGGCCTCACCGCCGAGGGCGTCTCCGTGGTCCGCGCGGCCCGCGACGCCGGGGTGGCCGTGGACCTGGTGAACGTCATGGCGATGGACTACAACCGGCCCGCCACCGATTACGGCACCGACGCCGTGCAGGCCGCCCAGTCCACCCGCGACCAGCTCGCCGGCCTGTACCCGGGCAAGTCGGACGCCCAGCTGTGGGCGATGACCGGCGTCACCCCGATGCTCGGCGAGAACGACGACCACGGCATCTACAACCAGGACGACGCACGGCAGTTGGTGGCCTTCGCCCAGCAGCACCACCTCGGCATGCTGTCCTTCTGGGAGACGGGCCGCGACGCCAACGCATGCACCGGTGCGCTCTACAAGTGCACCAACATCAGCCAGAGCCCCTACGAGTTCTCCAAGATCTTCGCGCAGTACCGGGGCTGACCCCCGCCCCGGCGGACCCGGCGGGGCCTCCACGGCCCGCCGGGTCCGCCCGCCGTCGCCGCGCGAACGCCATCTGACGGAACCTCAACCCCCTGGGGCATCATGGGCCGGTCCCGGACCACCGGCCGCACCACGTCCCAGGGAGACCTCGCGCATGCCCCTCGACCGCGCCCTGCCGCGCCGCGCCTGGCACCACCTCGAACCGCTGCACGCCGTCCTCTACTACGCCCCCGAGGCCTTCGCCGAGGCCGCGGCGCTGGGCTACGACACGGCGACCCGCTGGCCGAGCTACTTCGCCTGGCGCACGGCCCCGTTCGGCGCCGCCAGTGCCGAACTCGCCGCCGCGGTCTGCTACAGCTTCAGCCCGGCCGCGGTCGCCGAGCACGTGCCCGCCGCCTGGTCGGTCGCCGCACCCGAGGAGGTGCTCGCCGCCCGGCTGCGCGGGGTGGACGCCTTCTACCGCGGCCTGCTCGACGGCGCCGCGCTGCTCGACGGTACCGGCCTGACCGACCTCCGCGAGGCCGCGGAACTCGCCCGCGCCGCGGCCGGGTCGGCCGTCACGGCGGGCCGCCCGCTGGCCGCCGCCAACGCCGCGCTCCCCTGGCCGGACGAGCCGCACCTGGCGATCTGGCACGCCGCCACCGTGCTCCGCGAGCACCGCGGCGACGGCCACCTCACCGCCCTGCAGGCGGCGGGCCTGGACCCGTGCGAGTCCCTGGTCTCGCTCGCCGCCACCGGGGCGGTCGCCGTGCCGGACTTCGCCGGGCGCGGCTGGACGGGCGAGGAGTGGGCGGCCGCCACCGAGCGGCTGGCCGCCCGCGGCTGGGTGGACGCCGGGGGCCGCGCCACGGAGACCGGCCGGGCCGGCCGCAACGAGGTGGAACGGCTCACCGACGAACTCGCCGCCGCCCCCTGGGAGGCCCTCGGCGCCGAGCGCACCGAGCGGCTGCTCGGCCTGCTCGGGCCGCTCTTCCTCACCGTCGTCCGGGCCGGGCTCTTCCCACCCGGCGGCACGCTCGGCATCATGACCGTTCCCGCACCCACCTGGTGACGGGAGGCGGGCCGCCGGGGCCGGCCGCCGTGCGCGGGCCCGGCGCCGCCGGTTATTCGATTCCGGGCTGACAGAGGTGCTCGCTAGGCTCCGAGCACCGCCGGGGCGGCCGGAACACCGGCGGCCGGGTGGTGTCCACACGAGCCCGCCTCCACCGCCGGGCTGCCGACCTAGCCCGAACGGAGGGGCCGTGCCAACGCTGACCACCGAGCTTTCCGAGGATGATCTCGCGGCCTGGGAACACACCGTGACGCGGCTGCGACGGCTGCCCGCGGACCACCCCGTACGGGTCCGGGCCGAGAAGACCGCCAGCGAGATGATCCGCGAGGGCCGCCGCCGTCGCCGTCAGCACGCCCTGGACGCCGCCCGGCTCGCCGACGGCGCGCTGGTGGCCCGCACCGCCACCGGCGCCCCCGACCGCCGCGAGGACGCCCCGCTGCCCCTCCCGGAGATCACCGGCCCGATCGGCGACCTGGCCCGCTCCCACCACTGCTACGTCTGCAAGTCTTCGTATCGACAAATGGATGCCTTCTACCACCGGCTCTGCCCGGGCTGCGCGGCCGACAACACCGCCCGCCGCGCCCTGAGCACCGACCTGCGCGGGCGCCGCGTCCTGCTCACCGGCGGCCGGGTGAAGATCGGCTTCCAGCTCGCCCTGATGATGCTCCGCGACGGCGCCGACCTCACCGTCACCAGCCGCTTCCCCGGCGACACCCTGCGCCGCTTCCGCTCCGCCGCCGACAGCGCCGACTGGTTCGACCGGCTGCGGGTGGTCGGCATCGACCTGCGCGACCCGCGCCAGGTCCTCGGCCTCTGCGAGCAGCTCCACACGGAGGGCCGGCCGCTGGACATCCTGGTCAACAACGCCGCGCAGACCATACGGCGGCCCCCGGAGGCGTACGCGCTGCTCACCGCCGGCGAGCAGGCCGCGCTGCCGGAGGGGGCCCGTGTGCTGCACGCCCCGGGCTTCAGCCCGATGCCGGCGCTCGCCCCGGCCTGGCCCACCGCCGAGCTGGAGTCCGCCGGCGGACCCGCCCGCCCGGGCCCGCTCCCGGCGATCCCGGCGCAGCGGGCCGACGAGGCCGGGCTGCTGCCGGACACCTCGGAGCACAACTCCTGGTCGGCGAAGCTCGGTTCGCTCGACCCGGCGGAGCTGCTGGAGGTCCAGCTGGTCAACGCGGTCGCCCCGGCGCTGCTCTGCGACCGGCTGCTGCCGCTGCTGCTCGCCTCGCCGCACCGCAACCGCTACATCGTCAACGTCACCGCCGTGGAGGGCCGGTTCGCCGTCCGCAACAAGACGCCCGACCATCCGCACACCAACATGGCCAAGGCCGCGCTCAACATGCTGACCCGCACCAGTGCGGCGGAACTCGCCAAGCAGGGCGTCCACCTGTGCGCCGTCGACACCGGCTGGATCACCGACGAGACGCCCGCGCCGGTCAAGGCCCGCAAGGCGGCCGCGGGCTTCCGCACCCCGCTGGACATCGTCGACGGCGCCGCCCGGATCTACGACCCGATCGTCCGCGGCGAGTCCGGCGCGCCGGTGTCGGGCGTCTTCCTCAAGGACTACCGGGAGGCCGCCTGGTGACACGCCCGGGCAGGGGCCGGAACGGGGCGCCGACCGGCGGATGCGGGCGCCGCCACCGGGTGCTGTCGGCCTCCGGCCCCGGTCCGTGCCATGATTCCCCCATGGCTTCGAACGTTTTCTTCGACATCACGATCAACGATGAGCCGGCCGGTCGCATCGTCTTCAAGCTGTACGACGATGTCGTCCCCAAGACCGCTCAGAACTTCCGCGAGCTCGCCACCGGCCAGAACGGCTTCGGTTACGAGGGCTCCGGCTTCCACCGCGTCATCCCGAACTTCATGCTGCAGGGTGGTGACTTCACCAACCACAACGGCACCGGTGGCAAGAGCATCTACGGCGAGAAGTTCGCGGACGAGAACTTCGAGCGGAAGCACGACCGCCCGGGCCTGCTCTCGATGGCGAACGCCGGCCGCAACACCAACGGCTCGCAGTTCTTCATCACCACCGTCGTCACCAGCTGGCTGGACGGCAAGCACGTCGTCTTCGGCGAGGTCGTCGAGGGCCTGGACATCGTCAAGCTCATCGAGTCCAAGGGCTCGGACAGCGGCCGCACCTCGGCCAAGATCACCATCGCCAAGTCCGGCATCGTCGAGTAAGGCCCACCGGGCCCCGCTCCGGCCCGCCGTTCGCCCCCGCCGCCTCGGCGCGGGCGAACGGCGGGCCTTCGCACGTCCGGGCCCGTGCGCCCGCGCACGGTCCTTGAACGACGGCTCACCCTTCCGGTCGACGCGTCCCCGAACGCGCATCGACGGGGCGGTGGGCGGACTAGGATCGATCAATGACGGACACCACGGACAGAGCAGGGGAACTCGCGGCGCTGGCGGCCCGGTTCCCGCACCTGCACGCCCCGCAGCGGTGGGCGTGGGGCGGCATCGACGCACAGTTCTCCACGGAGCTCCCGCCGGACGAACTGATCACCAACATCCATCTGGTGGGCTTCACCGAAGGCGGGGTGGTGCTCTGCAGGGACGCCCGCGGGCACTGGTTCCTGCCGGGCGGCACCCGCGAGGCGGCGGAGTCGGTGGAGTCTTGCCTGGTACGGGAGTTGCGTGAGGAGGCGGGCGCGCGGCTGCTCTCCCCGCCGGTCTGGATCGGCCACCACCACGCCGTCACCGACGCCCCGGAGCCGTACCGGCCGTGGCAGCCCCACCCCGAGAAGGCCTGGCTGTGGGGCTGGGCCGAGGTGGTGGTGGACTCGCTGCCGACCAACCCGGACGACGGCGAACAGGTCGTCGAGGTACGGGCGATGTCCCCCGAGGAGGCCCAGCGCCTGCTGGTGCGCGGCCGGGAGGCCTGGTGGGGCGAGTTGGTGGCCCTGGCCGTCGAGTCCCGCGCGGCCCACGGCTGACCGCAGCCCCGCTCCGGCCCGCCCCGGCCCTCAGGACGGGTCGAGGGGGACGACCTGCCGCACGACGGGCACGAGGCAGCGCTGGGCGCTGCACGCCCCGTAGCTGAACACGGCTCCGGCCGGGCCCGTCCCGGCGCCGCGGACCGGCACGGTGAGGGTCACCGGGCCGTCCGGGTAGACCGGCAGGGCGACGCCGAGGCCGGACGGGCTGACGGTCAGCAGGGGCCGGTCCGCCGTCGGCGCGCCGGCCGCCGCGAGCGAGCCGTTGAGCCCGAGCCTGGTGGGGATGCCGAGCCCGGAGACTCCCCCGTCGGGGAGGTCGACGCTGTAGAGGTGGAAGCCCGGTTCCTGCGGGGTGAAGGTGGCCCGCAGGAGCCGGGGCGAGGCGCCGGCGGCGTCCAGCCGGAGTTCGACCGAGACGCCGCCGGTCGGTCATGGATGACCTGGGGAGGACAGCGGGCAGCCGTACGTGCCCCGACGGGGGTGCCCGCCCGAGGAGCCGTCCTCGCGGCCCCAGGCGGGCACCCGGGACGGACGCGGGCGGACTGCGCGTGTCGGGGCGGGTGTCACGGCGCCACGGGCCGGCCGACTTCGGTACGGCGGCACGCCGGCGGAGAGCACCCGGCCCCGGCCGCGGACCGTCCCCGGGTGGGACGGTCGCGGCCGGGGCCGGCGACTGCCGTTACCGGGTCAGGCCAGCCCGGCGGAGGGCGTCGGCCATGGCGGAGTTGACGGCCGGTGCCTGTTCGCGGCCGCCGCCGCGACGGTCCTGGCGGGGCGGGCGGGAGCCCCCGCGGTCGCCGCCGCCACGCCGGTCGCCGCGGTCGCCGCGCTCGCCCCGCTCGCCGCCCGGGCGAGGGGCGGCCTCGTCGTCCAGCCGCAGGGTCAGGCCGATCCGCTTGCGCGGCACGTCGACCGAGGTGACCTTGACGCGGACGATGTCGCCGGGCTTGACGACGTCCCGCGGGTCCTTGACGAAGTTCTTGGACAGTGCGGAGACGTGCACCAGGCCGTCCTGGTGAACGCCGATGTCGACGAAGGCGCCGAAGGCGGCGACGTTGGTGACGACGCCCTCCAGCACCATGCCGACCTCCAGGTCCCCGATCTTGTCGACGCCCTCCTTGAAGGTGGCCGTCTTGAAGGCGGGGCGGGGGTCGCGGCCCGGCTTGTCGAGCTCGCCGAGGATGTCGGTGACGGTCGGCACGCCGAAGGTGTCGTCGGCGAAGTCCCCCGGGCGCAGCGAACGCAGCACCGAGCCGTTGCCGATCAGTGCGGGCAGGTCGCCGCCGGTGGCGGCGAGGATGCGGCGGACGACGGGGTAGGCCTCGGGGTGCACGGCGGAGGCGTCCAGCGGGTCGTCGCCGCCG
This sequence comes from Streptomyces sp. NRRL B-24484, assembly GCF_000717715.1. Classification (GTDB taxonomy): domain Bacteria; phylum Actinomycetota; class Actinomycetes; order Streptomycetales; family Streptomycetaceae; genus Kitasatospora. The sequence continues at coordinate 58,348 of NZ_JOAI01000001.1, forward strand.
GGGATCCGCAGGAAGCCGGCGCACTGCTCGAAGGCCTTCGGTCCGAGCCGGGCGACGTCCTTGAGCGCGCGCCGGGTGCGGAAGGGCCCGTTGGCGTCGCGGTGGGCGACGATGTTGTCGGCGAGGGTGCCGGTGATGCCGGAGACCCGGGTGAGCAGCGGCGCGGACGCGGTGTTGACGTCGACGCCGACGGCGTTGACGCAGTCCTCGACGACGGCGTCCAGCGAGCGGGAGAGCTTCACCTCGCTGAGGTCGTGCTGGTACTGGCCGACGCCGATCGACTTGGGGTCGATCTTGACGAGTTCGGCGAGCGGGTCCTGCAGGCGGCGGGCGATGGAGACGGCGCCGCGGATGGAGACGTCCAGCCCGGGCAGTTCCTGCGAGGCGAAGGCCGAGGCGGAGTACACGGAGGCGCCGGCCTCGGAGACCATGACCTTGGTGAGGCCGAGGTCGGGGTGGCGCTTGATCAGGTCCTCGGCGAGCTTGTCGGTCTCCCGCGAGGCGGTGCCGTTGCCGATGGCGACCAGGTCGACGGCGTGCTTCTTCGCCAGGGCGGCGAGGGTGGCGAGCGCGGCGTCCCACTTGTTGGCGGGCTGGTGGGGGTAGATCGTGTCGTGGGCGACGACCTTGCCGGTGGCGTCGACGACGGCGACCTTGACGCCGGTGCGGAAGCCCGGGTCGAGTCCCATGGTGGAGCGGGTGCCGGCGGGGGCGGCGAGCAGCAGGTCGCGCAGGTTGGCGGCGAAGACGCGGACGGCCTCGTCCTCGGCCTCCTGCCGCAGCCGGGTGCGCAGGTCGATGCCGAGCCGGACGAGGATCCGGGTGCGCCAGGCCCAGCGGACGGTGTCGGTGAGCCACTTGTCGGCGGGCCGGCCGCGGTCGGCGACGCCGAAGCGGGCGGCGATCCGCTGCTCGTAGTCGTTCTCGCCGGGCAGGTCGCCGTCCTCGCCGTCGTACGGCGAGAGGTCCAGGTCGAGGACCTCCTCCTTCTCGCCGCGCAGCATGGCGAGGATGCGGTGCGAGGGCAGCTTGGTGAAGGGCTCGGCGAAGTCGAAGTAGTCGGCGAACTTGGCGCCGTCCTGCTCCTTGCCCTCGCGGACGGCGGCGACCATGCGGCCCCTGGTCCACATCCGCTCGCGGAGCGAGCCGACCAGGTCGGCGTCCTCGCCGAAGCGCTCGACCAGGATCGAGCGGGCACCGTCCAGGGCGGCCGCGGTGTCGGCGACGGCCTCGCCGAGGTACCCGGCGGCGAGGGCGGCCGGGTCCTGCGAGGGGTCGGCGAGCAGGGTGTCCGCGAGCGGCTCCAGGCCGGCCTCGCGGGCGATCTGGGCCTTGGTGCGCCGTTTGGGCTTGAAGGGCAGGTAGATGTCCTCCAGGCGCGCCTTCGAGTCGGCGGCGAGGATCCGCGCGCGCAGCGCGTCGTCCAGCTTGCCCTGGGCCTCGACGGACTCCAGGACGGCGGTGCGCCGCTCCTCCAGCTCGCGCAGGTAGCGCAGCCGCTCCTCGAGGGTGCGCAGCTGGGCGTCGTCGAGCGCGCCGGTGGCCTCCTTGCGGTAGCGGGCGACGAAGGGAACGGTCGCGCCGCCGTCGAGCAGGTCGACGGCCGCCTTCACCTGCCCTTCGCGGACGCCCAGCTCTTCGGCGATCTTGCGTTCGACCGGCATGGTCACGGGGCCTGCCACCTTCTCCCGGGGTTCCTCCTGGTACGCCCTGCATTCTGGCAGGTACGGCCTTCCGGATCGGGCCGGGCCGTGTCCTGCGGGCGGCGTGGCGCGTTGTGCTGACGGTCGGTGACACACGGTTTCACCGCGATTACCCGACTCGATTTGTCTGATATGAGATAGATCCCAGGCACGCGAAGCTTCTCCGTGGAGGCGATGGTGGCTCAGGCCCCGACCCCGGTCACCCAGTGGGGAATGCCCCTGGGCGGGCCGTTCCGCTGGACGCGGCCCGCGACCTGGCCCCGCGAGGCGCTCGCCCTGGCCGGGTACTGGACCGCCTCCCGCCTCGTCATGATCGGCATGCTCCGCTCCGGCAAGGCCGAGCAGGCGATCGAGGTGCACCGCACCTACTACCACTGGTTCCTGGTCCTCAGCGACGGCCACTTCCCGGTCGGCGACGTGACCTGGCAGTACCCGCCCGGCGCGGCGCTCGCCATGCTGGCCCCCGGGCTGCTGCCCTTCCTCACCTACCTGCAGGCCTTCGCCCTGCTGATGCTGCTCACCGACGCGGTCACCCAGGCCGCGCTGGTCCGGGTCTCGCTGCGCCGCAACGGCGGGGTGCACCGGGGGCGGTCGACGGCGGGGGCCTGGATGTGGGCGCTCTCCCTGCCGCTGCTGCTCGGCCTGCCGTACGGCCGCTACGACCTGCCGGTGACGGCACTGGCGATGGCCGCCCTGCTGCTGATGCCGAGCCGGCCGCGGGCGGGCGGGGCGCTGGCCGGGATCGGCGCGTTGGTCAAGGTGTGGCCGGCCCTGGTGGTGCTGGGCGCGCCGCGCGGCAAGGGGACCCGGCAGGCGTGGACGGGGATGTGCCTGTCGGCGGCGGCGCTGCTGCTGGTGATGGCCACGCTGTTCGACGGCGCGATGGACTTCCTGACCGCACAGCGCGGCCGGGGCGTGGAGATCGAGTCGCTCGGCGGCAGCGTGCTGCACGTGGCCCGGGAGCTGGGCTGGCCGGGCGAGGTGGAGATGCACTACGGCTCGCTGGAGTTCCTCGGCCCGCACGTCGGCCTGGTGGCCCGGGTGTCGCTGGTGCTGACGGCGCTGGCCTTCGGCTGGCTGCTGCTGTGGCGCTTCCGGGCCAGGCGGTGGAACCCGGCGCTGCCGTACGACGCGGCGCTGACCGCGGTGCTGCTCTTCACCGTGACCAGCCGGGTGATCAGCCCGCAGTACCTGATCTGGCTGATCGGGCTCGCCGCGGTCTGCCTCACCGTACGGGGCTCCTCGCAGCGGCCGGTGGCGGTGGTCATCCTGCTCGCGGTGGGCGTCACCACCGTCGACTACCCGCTCTTCTTCGACGCGATGATCAAGGGCGGCTGGCAGCCGACCCTGGTGATCGTGGCCCGCAACGGCCTGCTGCTCGCCGCCTCCCTCTGGTCGGCGGCCCGGCTGTGGCGCGTCTCGGTCTCCCCGGTCGCCGCCCTCCAGGAGGCCCCCCGCGTCAGCCGCGGCCCCATCCGGGTGGCCTGAGGGCCGGGAGCACACCGCCCCGCCCGGCCGCCGTCACCAGACCGGCCGGATGCGGCCGCTGGGGCCGAGCGCGGCGAGGTCGGCGGTGAGCCGGTGCAGGCGCTGGTCGCCGAGCGCCTCCCGCCAGGGCCGGACGGCGTCCGCGGCGGCCTCGTCGGCGGCGCGGGTGCAGGCCCACCCCCGCTCGGTGAGGACGACCAGCCGGGCGCGGGCGTCGGCCGGGTGCGGGTGGCGCTCGACGTACCCCTTGCGGACGAGCTCCTCGACCATCTGACTGGCCGCCTGCTTGGTCACCCCGAGGTGCTCGGCGAGTTCGCCGACGGTGGCGCCGTCGGGGGCGAGCCGGACGAAGGCGAAGCCGTGCGCGGGCCGCAGGTCCTCGAAGCCGCGGGCCCGGACGCCGTCGTCGATGCTGCGGACCAGGTCGGCGGCCAGGCCGATGACCAGGGGCGGCAGGGCGCGGGCGGCGGTCTCGTCCATGGCCGTCAGTCTAGGTGCTTGACGATCTCCGGGTCCCGAGGGCACATCGACCTCCACAACAGTCCAGCGGCTTGACCAAATCGTCAATCCGCTTGACCATATAGTCAAGCGAACTGACCTTCTTCACGCCAATCACACCAAGGAGACAGCTGTGCCAGTCGTCCGTCCCGACCACGCCACCGTGTTCGACCTGCACGGTGCCCGTTTCACCTCGCACGCCTCCGCCGCCACCGGGGCCGAGCGGCTCCGCGCCTGGCGGCTGGACGTCCCCGCCGGCACCACCGGCGTCGAGCACTCCGTCAGCGCCGAGGAGGTGCTGCACCTGCTCGACGGCTCGCCGGTCGTCACCCTCGACGGCGAGGCCACCGTCCTCGTACCGGGCGACACCGTCGTCGTCCCGGCCGGCAGCCGGCTGAAGGTGGACAACCCGGGGCCCGGTCCCGCCGCCGCCTGGGTCACCACCACGGCCGGGCTGCGGGCGACGCTGCCCGACGGCTCGGTGGTCGACCCGCCCTGGGCCGTCTGAATCGAACTCCGGATCGGGGGAAGGATCCGCGGGTCGGGCCGGACACCCGGGCCCGCCACCGATTCCAGGAGGTTCCGCGATGGCCCGCCGGTCCGCACCGAACCGCACGTCCGAGCACGACGACGAGTCCGAGGCGGACAGCGGACCCGCGGGCGGGCGGACCGCCCGCGGCGGGCGCGGCCGGCTCCCCTGGTACTTCGGGGTGCCGGTCGCGCTGGCCGCCGTCCTCGTCCTGCTGCTGGCGGTGGCCAAGCTCGACCTGCTGCCCGGCCTGCCGAACCCGTTCGCCGAGCGGGAGGTCGACCGCAGCGGGCCCGCCGTCCTCAAGTCCATCCAGAACATGAGCCGCTACACCGCGGCCACCGGCAACTTCCAGGTCATCGTCGACCTGGACCAGGACGCCAAGTTCCTGCCCTCGCAGCTGCTCGGCAAGCGCACCCTGTACGTCGCCACCGGCAGCGTCGGCGCCTACGTCGACCTCGGGGCGCTGCCGGAGGGCGCGGTGACCGTCTCCGCGGACCGCCGGACGGCCGCCATCGCCCTGCCGCACGCGAAGCTGGCCGACGCCACGCTGGACGTCCGCCGCTCCTACGTGTTCTCGCAGCAGCGCGGACTGTTCGACCGGATCGGCGACTTCTTCTCCGGGAACCCCGGCGACCAGCAGCGGCTGGAGGTCCTGGCGACCGAGAAGATCCAGACCGCCGCCCACGACACCGCGCTCACCGCCACCGCCGAGACCAACACCACCGCCGTGCTCCAGGGGCTGCTGCGCTCGCTCGGCTTCACCACCGTCACCGTCACCACCACCGGCTGACCGGGCCCGGGAGCGCACTTCGAGAGCGCCCGGACGGTCGGCCCAGGGGCGCGCGGGGGGCGCCTCCCGGGCGCCTAGCGGACCTTCCGGCGTTCCCACATCGGGGCGACGACCGCGACCAGGGCGACCGCGAAGCCGATCTGCAGCAGGTGGCGGGTCCAGTCGATGCCGCCGGTGTGGGCGACACCGAGCCAGCCGGCGACGCCGTTGCCGAGCAGTGCACCGGCGGCGCCGAGCAGCATCGTCAGCCACCACGGGATCGCCTGCGGACCGCGCAGGACCAGCTTGGCCAGGACGCCGAGGACGAATCCGATCAGCAGGATCCACAGCAGTTGGAACACGGTTCCTCCGCTCCGCCGGGCCTCCGCCCGCCCCGGCACCGCCGCTGGTTGTGGGTGATCACCAGCTTGCGTCCTGCCGGGCCGCTCAGCACGTCGGGGCGGTTCAGAGCGGCCGGACCCCCGGGGCGCCGACGCCGCGGTGGGCCTCGGCGAGCAGCAGGTAGCCCTCGGCGTTGGCCCGGATCCCGGCGCGCTCCTCGTCGGTGAGCGGGCGCCGCACCTTCGCCGGGACTCCGGCGACCAGGGAGCCGGGCGGCACCTCGGTGCCCTGGGTGACCACCGCCCCGGCGGCGATCAGCGAGCCGGTGCCGATCCGGGCCCCGTTGAGCACCGTGGCGCCCATGCCGACCAGCACGTCGTCCTCGACCGTGCAGCCGTGCAGCACCGCGTTGTGGCCGACCGAGATCCGCTCGCCGAGCTCCAGCGGGAAGCCGGGGTCGGCGTGCAGCGTGCAGTTGTCCTGGACGTTGGTGTCGGCGCCGACCGTGATCGTCTCGGCGTCGCCGCGGAGCACCGCGCCGTACCAGATGCCCGCGCGGGCGGCGACGGTGACCGCACCGACCACGACCGCGTTGGGGGCGACGAACGCCGAGGGGTCGACGGCGGGCACCCGGCCCGCGACGGCGGCGATCAGCGGCTCGGCCATGGTCGGTGCTCCTGGTCTCGATCGGTGCGGGGACGGCGGGTACGGGAGGGTCGGCCCTCGGGGTCAGCCCTCGTACGGGAGCAGCTCGGCGCGCTTGGGCGGGCGGCCGTCGCCGGAGGAGCGGCCGGTGAGGCGGCGGCCGATCCACGGGCCGAGGTGGCTGCGCAGCCAGCGCAGGTCGGAGCCGACCTTCGCGGTACGGCTCTGCGGGGCGGCGGGCGGCAGCGGGATGCGCCAGTCCTGGGCGGCGGGGCGGCCGAGTGCCTCGAGGACGGCGACGGCGACCCGGTGGTGGCCCTCGGCGGAGAGGTGGAGGCGGTCCTCGGCCCACATCCGCGGGTCGTCGAAGCAGGGGGCGCTGAAGAGGTCGACCACGACCGCCCTGCCGCCGGAGTCGCGGGCGATGCCCTCGACGAAGGCCTTGAGCTCCAGGACGGCCGGCAGCAGGCGGGTGCCGCCGGGCATCCGCCTGCTGGGGTCGGTGCTGGTGAACATGACCACGGTGGCGCCGCCGGCGAGCAGGGTGCGGGCGGCGACGCCGAACCGGTCCCTGACGTGGGCGATGTCGCAGCCGGGCCGCAGCACGTCGTTCAGGCCGCCGGCCAGGGTGACCAGGTCGGTGCCCATCGCGGCGGCCGGGCCGACCTGCTCGTCGCAGATCTGGCCGATCAGCTTGCCGCGGACGGCGAGGTTGGCGTAGCGGAACCCGCCGCCGTCCTGCTCGGCGGCCAGGGCGGCGGCGACGCGGTCGGCCCAGCCGCGGTAGTGGCCGTCGGGCAGCAGGTCGTCGCACATGCCCTCGGTGAAGGAGTCCCCGACGGCGACGTAGCTGGTGAAGGTGGCTGTGTTCTCCATGGCCCGACGATCGTACGCGCACCTGCTACCGGTCGGTACGAAGGGGCGCCCCGGAGCCGGGGCGCCCCTGGTGGGCGTGCGGTCAGCTCGGGTGGGAGGCGGGGCGGCGGCCGCGCAGGTGCCGCTCGACGTCCTCGGGGGCGGGGGCCTGGCGGGTGAAGACGTCCTGGCCGACCACGGTCGACTCCCAGACGTCGGCGGAGGCGGCCGAGCGGGTGAGCAGCCAGGTGGCGAGGATGGTCTCGTCGCCCTCCAGGTACTGCCCGCTCCAGCTGGTGACCGAGCCGGCGTCGCCCCGCTCGTTGCGCCAGGCGACCGTCCAGCCGACCGCGGTGCCACGGCCCTGCCCGGCGGGCGCGTCGTGGCGGCCGGTGAGCTCGTACGGGCCGGCCACCTGGCCCGCGCCCGACACGTACGTCCCGGTCAGGCCGCCCGACGTGTCGTCGGTGAGCCGCATGTGCGAGCCGAACTCGTTGTACCAGTCTCCGGCGATGGTCATCGATGGTCTCCCTGGGCGGACCCGTTCCGGCGGCCGCACCCGGTCGGGCGGCCGCGTGCCTCTCCCAGGATCGGGCCGGGGGGTGGGCTTCGCACCGCAACCCGGCCGGTGCGCGGGTCGCCGGCGCCGCTCAGGCGGTGCCGGCGGAACGGCGGCGGAGCAGCGCGGTCGCGGCGCCGCCCAGGGCGAGCGCCCCGGCGGCTGCGGCGGCCCACCAGGCGGTGCGGTCGGCGGGCGCCGCGGCGGGCGCGGCCGCCGCGACCGGGGAGGCGTCGGCCGCCGGGGCGGCACCGGCCACGGGTGCAGCAGTGCCGTCGAGGCCGGGGTAGCCGCCGGCCAGGCCCTTGCGGTCGTAGGCGGAGCCGGGCAGCTTGTCGCCGTAGCGGGCGTTGACCAGCTTCTGGTAGGCGGCGAGGGTGACGCTGTGCCTGCCGCCGAGGCCGCTGGTCGCCTCCTGGTTGAGCGCCTCGACCTGGCCCTTGTCGGTGAGCCGGTACCAGGCGTTCAGCTGCGGCTCGGTGAAGGTGCGGGCCTGCGCGGTGCCCTGTTCGGCGAGCGAGACCTCGGCGTCGCCGTCCCGGATGCCGGCGAGCTGCCAGCCGCTGCCCTTCTGGTCCTGCGGGGCGAGCAGCACGGCGGCCCGGTGGCCGTCGGCGGCGGCGACCCGGGAGGCCAGGTAGGAGAGGCGCAGCGCGCCGTCGGCGGTGGGGCGGGCCTTGCCGGTGACGAAGTCGGGGGCGAGTTCGTAGAGCGCCACCGGGTTCTTCAGGTCGAAGACGGGCGGCCCGGCCGGGGCGGCCGCGCTGCGCGGGGCGCCGACCGTGCCGCCGTCGGCGGCGGGGGCGGCCGGGGCGGCGGACTGCTGCCGGGTGACGGTCAGGAAGCGGGACACGGTGTCCCGGACCTGGCCGGACTGCAGGACCTGCTGGGCGGATCCGAGGTCGGGGCCGTCCGCGGCCTGCGCCGGGGAGGCGGAGGCGAGCAGGGCGAGGCCGGCGGTGGCGGCGAGCACGGCCGCCCGGCGGAACTGCGGGGTGGTGGTCACGGTCGGTCGTCTCCTCAGCCGTGGATGCCGATGCGGGAGTGGGTCCACTGGAACGAGTTGTTGTTGACGTAGGTGTTGTAGTTCCACCAGGTGTAGGTCTGGGTGGACGGCCACGGGTCGCCGACCGCGATCATGTTGCTGGTGCTGTCGTAGCCGTAGATGACGTTCATGTGGCCGCCGCCCGAGCGCCAGCCGATCCGGACGGCGAACGGGCGGCCGCCGGCGATCTCGGTGGTGGTCTCGGCGAAGGAGGCGCTGCGGTAGAGGCTGCGGCCGCTGGTGGAGAGCCCGAGCCCGGCCAGGCCGTTGGCCATGTCCTCCAGCGTCGCGGGCTGGTTGTTGCAGTCCACCCAGGTGCCGCGGGCGGCGAGCCGGCAGAACTCCTCCTGGCTGGTGCTGCGGCCCCAGTAGGTGGCGATGGTCACGCCCGAGGCGTCCCAGCACCACTGCGTCCTGACCTGCTTCTGCATGCCGATGGCGAGGGTCTTGGTGCCGGTGCTGGTGGTGGTCGTGGTGGAGCCGCAGACCTGCAGGCCGTTGGTGTTCTCCCGGATGAAGGCGTCGGCGATGTAGTAGGTGCCGGACCATATCCAGCGGGTGTTGCCCTCGACCTGGTCGCCGGTGGTGCGGCAGGCGGTCGGGACGTGGTCGCCGACCGCCGAGCTCCCGAGGATGCGGGCGGTCAGCGAGGGCTGGGTGCGCTGGTTGACGGTGCGGTAGCCGCCCTGGCCGCCGGTCACGGTGCCGGTGGTGCCGGCCTGGGCGAAGACGCCGATGGCGAACAGCAGGGCGCCGGAGAGCGCGGCGACGATCGCGGCCAGCAGGGTCTTCCTGCCGCGGGACGCGCGGAGTCTGTGCATGGTGCTCCTTGATCCGAAGGTCCGGGCCCGGCCGGCGGGGTCGCCGGCGGCGCGGACGCGTGGGCCGGATGCGCCCGGTCGGGACGTGCCCGGTCGGGACGTGCCCGGTCGGGACGTGCCGGGTCGGGACGTGCCGGGTGCGGGCCCACGGAGGGTGGGGACGGCGCTCCGTCAGGAACGGGCGGAGCGGCGGAGGATGTGGACGGCGGCCGCGACGGCGCCCCCGGCCAGCACGGCGGTGCCGAGGCCGGCGAGGGCGAGCAGCCAGGCGGGCCGGTCGCGGTCCTCGTCGGACGCGGCGGCGGCCGGTGCCGGGCTCCCGGAGGACGCGGGGCCGCCGGACGGGGCCGCCGTTCCCGCCGGGACGGGGTCGGCGACGGTGCCCGGCGAGGGGGTCGCGGCGGTGGGGCCCTGGGTGGCGGCGGTCGGTCCGGCCGACGGGGCGGAGCCCGGCGGGTCGGTCACCGGCACGTCCAGGGTGCCCTGGTAGCGGCCGAGTCCGGGGAAGGCGGTCTCGGCGGTGACGGTCCAGTGGCCGGGCGGCAGCACCTCGGCCGTGGTGAGGACGCCGGGCCGGCCGGGCACCGCCACCAGCCGCCAGGGGCCGAGGGCGGTGCCGTCCGGGGCGGTCGCGGAGAAGGTGCCCGCGATCCGCTCCTCGACCGGGTCGCGGTCGTTCTCCCACAGGGCGGTGGCCTGCGGGTGGCCGCCGGTGCTGCCGGTGACGGTGAGGGCGATGGTGTCGCCGTGGGCGTGGGCGGTCGCGGCCGGGCCGAGGACGAGGAGGCCGGCGAGGACGGCCGAGGCCGCTGCGGAACGTCGGTCGGGCATGGGCGTGCGCTCCTGGGCAGTGGGTGGTGCGGTGGGGGCCCGCCCGCGTGGCCGGCGGGCCCCCGGTGGCTCGGCGGGGCGTCAGGACGCCTTCTGGACCGTCCAGGTGTGGTAGCCGGAGCCGTTCGGGTCCTGGAGTTCCATCAGCCAGGCGCCGTAGTAGGGGCGGCCGGAGATGCCGAGGACGAGCGAGCTGTCCCGGGCGGTGACGGTGACGCCGCCGCCGGCGGTCGCGATCCGCCACTGCTGGGCGGCCGAGGAGCCGTTGCAGGGCTGCTGGTACACCCACTGGCCGGCGCCTGCGGCGCCGCCGAGCTGCAGGCACTTGCCGGAGACCGCGGAGCGGATCCGGGCGTAGCCGCTGCCGGCGTCGTCGAAGTACCAGCGCTGGCCGGTGTACCCGTTGGGCTGGGAGGCGACCAGCACGGTGCCGTCGGCCGACTTGCCGCCCCAGATCTCGGCGGCCAGCCCGCTGGCGCCGTTCACCAGGGTGTAGGCCGCGCTGGGCGTGGTGGTGCTGCCGGCCTTCGGGGTGTGGAAGGTGACGGTGCGGCCGGGCGCGGAGTCCTTGCCGGCGCTGTCACGGAAGGCCACCGCGACGCTGTAGTCGGTGTCGGGGCGCAGGTTGTAGATGCGCACCGAGTTCTGCTGGACCCAGGTGAGGAAGGCGCCGTTCAGCCGGACCTGGTACCAGTCGGCACCGTTGACGGCGGGCCAGTTGAGCACCGCGGAGTCGGAGGCGAGGCTGCCGACGGTCGGCACGGGGCCGGTGGTGCCGGTCGGCCCGGTCGGGCTCGGCTTGGGCGACGGGGTCGGCGAGGAGGTCGGCGACGGGCTCGGGTTCGGGTTGGGGTTGGTGCTGCCGCCGCCGGTCATCAGGAACTGGTTGTTCGCGATGTTCCAGTGGGTGGCGAGGTAACTACCGGCCTTGGGGCTGGTGTTGTAGTAGTCGTCGTGGTTGCAGTCGAGGCGCTCGTCGTGGCCGCGCTCGGGGCAGACCGTCCGCATCGTCGGGTAGTACGGCGAGTCGGAGTAGCACATGACGTCCCACTCGTCGGTGCAGTGCGCGCCGCGGCTGGTGTTGGGCGCGCTGTTGTTCACCGCGCCGAGGTTGTGGCCGAGTTCGTGCGCGGCGGTGGAGCCGCTCCAGCAGCCGGAGTCGGTGCGGCCGTACGAGGGGCCGAAGTTGGACAGGTTGTCCTGGCCGGGCCGCTCGTCGCCGTTGAAGGTGCCGATGCCGCAGTACACGTTGGCGTCCGCGAAGACCATGTACTTGCGGTCCTTGCGGTTGAAGCCCTTCTGGGCGAGGGCGTTGTTCATCGCGCTGAACTCGGCGAGGGCCGAGTCGGGCAGCTCGACGTTGAGCACCGAGGGCGTGCAGTCCGCGGCGGTGACGTAGCGGATGTGCCGGACGCCGCCGGTCTCCTGGGCGCTCGCGTAGTAGATGGTGTCCGCGTCGGCGGCCCACTTGCGGAAGGACGCGGCGTACTGCGCGTAGCGGTCCTTGCCGGGGCCGTGGGCGTACACCACCTGGACGCGGTTGCCGGTGCTGCCGTCGCCGTCGCACTGGACGGTCTGGTCGGCCGGGCCGGCGGCCGCGGTGCGGGCGGGCTTGGCGGTCGCGCTCGGCGCCGGGGCCGCGGCGGCGGTCCGGGCGGCCGTGGCGTCGACGGCCGCCTCCGTGCCGGCCGTCGGTGCCTGCGCGGCCTGGCCCGCGGGGGCGGTGCTGCCGGGTGCGGCGGCGGGCTCCTCGGTCTTCACCGCCGGCGGTGTGTCCTTCTTGACGTCCACGCCCTTGGGGGGCGTGTCCGGCCCGTGGGTGCAGTTGCCCTCGGCGGTCCGCAGGACGCCGACGCACTTGTCGCCCTTGGGTGCCGCTTTGAGGCCGGTGTACACCAGGCCGCGCGGCGGGTCGTTGCTCGGTATCGAGGCCACCGGGTCCGGGGCCTTGTCGTGCGCGGGTTCGGCGGCCGGCGCGGACCCGTCGGCGGAGACGCCGGCCGCAGCCGTCGTCCGCTCATCGGTGAAGACGCCGCCCATCGCGGCGCTGCCCACGAAGACCCCCGTTGCGGCCACCACGGCGGCGACCAGCATCACGCGGGTCCCCTTCCGCCGCCTGACCACTCTTCTACGACCGGACAAAACCAGACCTCATTCCTTGGAGGGGTTGAGTGCCGGGAATCCTGCCAGAACGTCCGATCGGCTTGGATACGCGTGTTCTACGCGCGAAGAAGTACGGGGTTCAACGACTCCACAATTCCTCCGGACGGTCGGTCAAGAATGCTGTGGAGAACTTGAGTTGGTCATCACGAGGAGGATTGGTCCAGACCGTTGAGCCATCCGATCCGTATGCGACGTTATTCAAACGTTATGTTTCGTGATCTACCGTTAGACGGCCCGTCAAATAGTGAAATTGCACAGAGTAGGTGCAATATCACTCAGCATCATGGCAAGAAGATTCCATTTGGAGATGTCCCAGCCGCGCTTATGGCGCCGAAGTGACGGTCCGTCATCACGTCGCCGCGGGGCGGACACAACGGGCACACCGGATAGCGTGGGCGGATGCCGTTCACCCTGAGCCATCCCGCCGCCGTGCTGCCGCTGATCGTCCGCGGGCGGGGCCGCGGGCCGCTGGTCGCCGCCGCACTGGTCGCCGGGTCGACGGCGCCGGACGTGCCGTACTTCGCCGACTCGGTCGTGCCCGGGACGTTCGGGCTGGGGACGGTGACGCACGCCTGGTGGGGCGTGCCGACCGTGGACGTGCTGGTGGCCGCCGCACTGGTCGGGCTCTGGGAACTGCTGCTGCGCGAACCGCTGCCGGCCCTGCTGCCCGCCCGCTGGGCGGCACGGCTGCCGGCCGGCGCACCCCGCCGGAGCGGCGGCGCGCTGCGCCGGACGTGGTGGTTCGCGGTGTCGGCGGCCCTCGGTGCGGCCACCCACGTCGGCTGGGACGGCTTCACCCACCCGGGCCGCTTCGGCGTCCGGCTGTTCCCGGTGCTGGACCGCCCCGTTCTCGCGGGCCGGCCGCTCCACGCCGTGCTGCAGTACGGAACGTCCGCCGTGGCGCTCGCCGTCCTCGCGTGGTGGCTGCTGCGCGGGTTCCGGCGCCGGGCCGGCCTCACCGCGGACGGTCCGCTCCCCCGGCCGGTGCCCGTCCTGGGCCGGCGGGCGCGGTGGGCGGTGTACGCGTGGATCGTGCTGGCCGCCGCCGTGGGCACCGCGCTGCGGATCGTGCAGTGGTCCGGCGGCCCGGGCGCGGAGCCCGGGTACGAGCTCGTCCCCACCGTCGCGTTCGGCTCGCTCGCGGGGGCCGGCCTGGCGCTGCTCTGCTACGGCGCCCTCCGGCGGCTGACGGCGGGAAAGGCACTGGCGCGGCGCTTCGACCGGGCGGCATGATCGCGCCATGACCTGGACCGCACCCGACACCAAGCGCACCGGCGGCTCCCTCGTGGCCGGCGAGCGCGAGATGCTGACCGGCTACCTCGCCTGGCAGCGCGACACCTTCCTGTTCAAGTGCCGGGGCCTGACGGGCGAACAGCTCGCACTGCGCCCGCTGCCGGAGTCGAACCTCTCGCTGCTGGGCCTGATCCGGCACTTCGCGAAGGTCGAGCGGACGTGGTTCCGCGAGCGCTTCGCCGGCCTGCCGGTACCGCGGCTGTACTCCGAGAGCCCGAACAAGGACGCCGACTTCGACGAGCTCGACCCGGCACGGGCCGAGGAGGACTACGCCCGGCTGCTGGAGGAGCGCCGGCTCGCCGACGAGGTCCTGGCCGGCGCCTCGCTCGACGACACCTTCGTGCTGGACGGCGAGGAGTGCTCGCTGCGCCTGGTGCTGTTCCACCTGGTGTCGGAGTACGCCCGCCACAACGGCCACGCCGACCTGCTGCGCGAGCACACCGACGGCGTCACCGGCGGCTGACCGGGCCGGGGGCGGCCGGCGGCCGGCCGTTCAGTCGCGGCGGACCCGGAAGCGCAGGTGGCACACCCGGTCGCCCTGGACGATCTCCGGGTCGTCCAGCACCAGCGGTGAGCCGTGGTAACCGCCGAAGTAGTGCACGCCGGCGCCGAACACCACCGGGACGAGGTCGACCAGCACCTCGTCCACCAGGCCCGCCGCGAAGGCCTGGCCGCCGACGTCGCCCGGGGTGACGGCGACGTCCCCGTCCCCGGCGTGCTGCTTGGCGAGGGCGACCGCCTCGGCCGGGCCGCCGGTGACGAAGGTGAACGGTGCGTCGGGGAAGTCCCACTCGTCCGGCGGGCGGTGGGTGACCACGAAGACGGCCTCGCCGACCGGCGGCCTGCCGTCCCAGCCGTTGGTGATGTCGAACAGACGGCGGCCGATCACCGTGGCGCGGACGGTGGACCAGGCGGAGCGCAGGTACTCCGCGCTGGCGGCCGAGACCCGGAACACCCGGTCCGGATCGGCGCCGGTGACCTCCACGTCCCCGTTGGCGTACCAGTCGAACAGGGCCCCGACCTGGTCGGAGTGGTCCGCGATGAATCCGTCCAGGGACATCGAGGCCTGTGTGATCACCCGTGCCATGTCCGCCTCCTGCCGCCCGCCGGCGGCCCGCCGCCGCCTGCCGCCCACCGTAGGGGCGGGCGGCCCGGGCGGGGCGCGGGACACACCGCGGCGGCCGGCACGCTCAGCCGGCCGGCGGGGCGGTGGACTCCCGGACCATCAGACGGGTGGCGAGCTCGACCCGAGGCAGGTCGACCTCCTCGCCGTCGACCAGCCGCAGCAGGGTGCGGGCGGCCATCGCCGCCATCTCCTGCAGCGGCTGGCGGACGGTGGTCAGGGTCGGGTTGCTCCACCGGGTGACCGGCACGTCGTCGAAGCCGACGGTGCTGAGGTCGTCCGGGATCCGCAGGCCGCGCTCGCGCAGCGCCGTGCAGGCGCCGAAGGCCTGCAGGTGACGGCCGGCAGCCCCAACCTGATCAGCCAGTACCGGGCCGAGGTCGACGAGATGGTCACCCGGCTCAAGGGCTACGACCGGCCGGTGCACCTGCGGATCGGCTACGAGTTCGACGGCCCGTGGAACTGCTGCGGCGCCGACTTCTACAAGCAGGCCTTCGCCTGCGTCAAGGGCCGGATCGACGCGCTCGGCGCGGCGAACGTCGCGACCGTCTGGCAGAGCGCCGCGTGGCCGCTGAACACCGACACCGACCACCCCGAGTGGAACCACGTCGTCACCGACCCGACCAACTCCCCCACGCCGGCGCCGACCCCGACGGGCAGCCAGGCGCCGTACACCCAGGGCGTGGCCGCCGGCTCCTCCCCGGTGGTGTGGTTCAGGCCGAACGGTTTCACCGCCTCCTTCGTCACCGTGCACCTCACGGTGAACGGCGGCGCGCAGGGCAACTACTTCCTGAGCCGGAACGCCGCGCAGGGCCGCTGGGAGCAGCCGGTGTCGGTGCGCTCCGGCGACCGGGTGAGCCACTGGTTCGACTACCAGCCGACCACCCAGACCTACCAGGTCTCGACCCCGGTCTTCACGGCCACCGTCTGATCCGGTGCGCCGACGGGCCCGGTGCGCCTCGCGCGTACCGGGCCCGTCCGCGTGCGCCGTGGGGCCCCGGGTCCGTCAGCCGACCGCGGTGTACCAGTGCTCGCGGACGGCGTCGGTCGGCCGGGGCTCGCCGAGGTCGGGGCCGCCCCAGACGGCGAGCGCCTCCAGGACGGGGCGCAGCTCCTGGCCCCGGGCGGTGAGTTCGTACACCGAGGCGTTGGCGGGGCGTTCCAGTCGGCGGCGTTCCACCAGTCCTTCGCCCTCCAGCTGCTTGAGCCGGGCGGCGAGGATGTCGGTGGAGACGCCGGGCAGGTCGGCGTGCAGGTCGGTGTAGCGGCGGGGCCCGCCGAGGAGTTCACGGACGATCAGGAGGCTCCAGCGCTCCCCCACCGCGTCCAGGGCGCGGGCGACGGCGCAGTACTGGTCGTAGCTTCGGCGTGGCATGGGGATCAGCATAGCCAAAAGGTTGGACTTTCCAAGTGGTTACTTGGTAGAACAAAGCAACCAGAGGTGAGGTCGGGAGGCCGCAGTGGAGTTTCGGCAGTCCAGCAAGCTCAAGGACGTGTGCTACGAGATCCGTGGCCCGGTGGTCGACCAGGCGAACGCCCTGGAGGAGGCCGGGCACAGCGTCCTGCGGCTGAACACCGGCAACCCCGCGCCGTTCGGCTTCGAGGCACCGCCGGAGATCCTCCAGGACATCATCCGCAACCTGCCGAACGCCCACGGCTACAGCGACTCGCGCGGCATCCTGCCGGCCCGCCGCGCGGTGGTGCAGTACTACCAGCAGCGCGGCGTCACCGGCATG
Organism: Streptomyces sp. NRRL B-24484; assembly: GCF_000717715.1. Classification (GTDB taxonomy): domain Bacteria; phylum Actinomycetota; class Actinomycetes; order Streptomycetales; family Streptomycetaceae; genus Kitasatospora. The sequence goes on from NZ_JOAI01000001.1 coordinate 74,751, forward strand.
ACGGTCGACGACGTCTACCTCGGCAACGGCGCCTCCGAGCTGATCCAGATGGCCGTGCAGGCGCTGGTGGACGACGGCGACGAGGTGCTCGTCCCGATGCCGGACTACCCGCTGTGGACGGCGGTGGTGCGGTTCGCCGGCGGCCGCGCGGTGCACTACCTCTGCGACGAGCAGGCCGACTGGTTCCCCGACCTCGACGACATCGCCTCGAAGATCACCGACCGCACCCGGGCGATCGTCGTCATCAACCCCAACAACCCGACCGGCGCCGTCTACTCGAAGGAGCTGCTGGCGGGCATCCTCGACCTCGCCCGCCGGCACGGCCTGATGGTGCTGGCCGACGAGATCTACGACAAGATCCTCTACGACGGCACCGAGCACCACTGCCTGGCCGCGCTCGCCGACGACGTCCTCACCCTCACCTTCAACGGCCTGTCCAAGGCGTACCGGGTGGCCGGCTTCCGCAGCGGCTGGCTGGCCGTCTCCGGCCCCAAGCAGCAGGCCTCGGACTACCTGGAGGGCCTGACCATGCTGGCCGGCATGCGACTGTGCCCCAACGTGCCGGCGCAGTACGCCGTCCAGGCGGCGCTCGGCGGCCACCAGTCGATCAACGACCTCACCCTGCCGAACGGCCGGCTCACCGAGCAGCGCGACGTCGCCCACCGGGCACTGAACGAGATCCCGGGCGTCAGCTGCGTCAAGCCGAAGGGCGCGCTGTACGCCTTCGCCCGGCTGGACCCGGAGGTGCACAAGATCGTCGACGACGAGCGGTTCGTGCTGGACCTGCTGCTCCGCGAGAAGATCCACGTCGTCCAGGGCACCGGCTTCAACTGGCCGCGCCCGGACCACTTCCGCTTCGTCACCCTGCCGCGCGCCGACGACCTGGAGACGGCGATCAGCCGGATCGGCCGCTTCCTGGCCACGTACAGGCAGTGAGCGGCGGCCCGGCCGCCCGGCGGGGTGCATGACACCCGCCGGGCGGGGGGCTAGCATCGGGCTTCAAGAGACAGACAGGTCTGTCCACCTGATGCCCGAAGGGGACCTCCATGCCCAAGCCGCCCGAGGCCGGAACCCAGGCCCCCGACTTCGCCCTGCCCGGCCTGCTCCTCGACGGGGACACCGCGCAGCGCCAGGAGTACCGGCTCTCCGACGCCAAGGGCGGCGGCCCGCTGGTGCTGGTCTTCTACCCCGGTGACGACACGCCCGTCTGCACCAGGCAACTCTGCGAGTACACCTCCGACCTGGAGCGCTTCACCGGCCTCGGCGCCACCGTCTGGGGCATCAGCCCGCAGGGCCTCGACAGCCACGAGCAGTTCGCCCGCCGACACCGGATCGCCTTCCCGCTGCTCGCCGACACCGAGCGGACGGTCGCGAAGGCGTACGGCATCGCGGTGCCCGGACTCGGCCTGCGCCGCTCGGTGTTCATCCTGGACGGCGGCCTCGCCGTCCGCTGGAAGCACGTCGCCCTGGCCGGCCTGACCTTCCGCCACAGCGACGAACTCGCCGCGGAGCTGGCGAAGTTGGGCTGAACGACGACACCGGGCCCGCCTCCCCGACCGGAGGCGGGCCCGCTGCGTGCGGCGTCAGTGCGCCGTGCACTCGCCCGCCCGGCGGGCGATCGTGTAGTGGTCGACCTGCGTGCCGTCCTCGGCGAGGGCGGTGACCTTCATGGTGGCGGTGCGGCCCTTGTGCGCCGGGGCGACGTCCACCCGCACGAAGGAGTAGCCGGTGTAGCGCACCCGCGACCACTCCACCGTCTCCGGCACCTTCACCCCGCCCTTGGCGAAGTGGAAGGTGTCCACCGAGTCGCGGCGGTTCTCGTGGCCCTCGTAGGTGTCCGGCGCGTCGAAGGAGTACAGGCTGCGGCCGGCCGCGCCCGCCGTCACGTACACCACGCCGTCCTTGGCCGGCTCGACGGTGCCGCCGCTCGGCACCGCCTTCGCCACCTTGTTGCCGAGGATCGCGTCGGTGCGCTCGTACACGTGGTTGTGGCCGTTGACGACCAGGTCGACCCGGTACTTCTCGAAGAGCGGCACCCAGGCCTCGCGGACCCCGCCCTCGGAAGCGTGCTGGTGGGTGGTGGAGAAGGCGCAGTGGTGGAAGAAGACCACCACGAAGTCGACGGCCCCGTCGGCGCGCAGCGATTGCAGCGTCCGCTCCAGCCAGGCGGTCTGCCGGCCCGCGGTGAGGCCGAGGTTGGCCGGGATCTCGTAGGAGACGTCATTGGCGTCCAGCGAGACCACGCCGACGTTGCCGTAGACGAAGGAGTACACGCCGGGCGCGGTGCGCGGGTCCGGGCCGTTGCCGGGCAGGAAGAACCGGGCGTCCTCGCCGCCGTAGCCGTGGTGCGAGTACCAGGCCTCCATGTCGTGGTTGCCGTACGAGACCATCCACGGGACCTTCGCGGCGACCGTCTCGGTCTGCACCAGGAAGGCGTCCCAGGTGGTGGCCGAGTACACCGACTTGTCGGAGTCCTGGCCGGAGCCGGCCGGGTCGGCGTAGCAGATGTCGCCGGCGTGCAGGTGGAAGGCCGGCTTCTGGGCCAGGATCACGTGGTCGTTCCCGGCGGCGTGCGAGGAGACGCCCTGGTCGCCGAAGGCGGTGAAGGTGAACGGCTCGTACGGGCGGCCGCCGCGGCCGTGCCGGGCCGGTGCGGTGCGGAAGGTCGACAGGGTGGAGACCGCCTGGCCGGAGGCCGGGTCGAAGCCCTGGTGGCCGACGCCGTAGTAGTAGGTGGTGTCGGGCTGCAGGTGGTCCAGCGCGACGTGCAGGTAGTACTGGTCGACCGGGGTGCCGGTCGGGGTGAGCGCCGGGGTGTGCAGGGCGCGCACCTCCGCCTCCACCTTGTGCGAGAGGTCCCACGGATGGCGGCCGAAGCGCAGGAACGGCCGCTTCACCGGCACCGGGACCTGCCAGGAGATCCGGAACTGGGTGTCCGGCCGCGGGCCGAAGGCGAGGTGGCGGCCCGTCGGGGCGACCAGTGCGCCGTCGATGCCGTCGGTGACGGAGCCGCCGGCCGGCGCCGCCGCGGCGGTGCCGCTGCCCAGCGCACCGCCGACGGTCAGCAGACCCACCGTCACCGCCGAGGAGCGCAGCATCCTGCGCCGGGACAGCCTGCTGCGCAGGTACTCGTGCTGCTCGGCCGTGCTCATGCGGTCGGCGAGCCCCGCGGGCACGCCCATGTTCGGGATATCCATGCCCGGGAGGCTCCCAGCGGTGGTTGGCCCACGGAGGGACTCCGGGTGAACGGGCGCCGTCGTGCCGGTCTGCCGCCGAGCAAGAATCGGCCATCCGTTCGCAAAGTCCCCGGCCCGGCGGGCCGACGGCCCGTCAGAGCTCCACGGTGACGGTGTACAGCCGGCCCGCCGCCAGCTCCAGCAGCTCGCCGCCCTCCTTGTGCAGCGGGACGATCCGCAGCTCCACCGTGCAGGCCCGCTCGGCGCGCAGCGCCAGGGTGACCTGCTCGGGCGACCAGGACAGTTCCTCGACGACCGCCCCGAAGCGGGTGCGCGCCCCGGTGAGCCGGCCGCTCGGCAGGGCGGCGGGCAGCGCCGGCAGCACGGTCAGGTGGGCCGGGCGGCCGGGGCGGCCCGGGCGGGAGCGCAGCAGCATCTCGGTGAGCACGCCGGGCAGGGCGTGCGCCACGTCCGCGTTGAAGACGTCCCGGTCCGGGTAGTGGCTGCTCATCAGCGAGCGGAAGAAGAAGCCGCGGACGAGCAGGTGGGCGAGCTGGCAGGTGAGCAGCCCGGCGTCGTCGAGCCGGGCGGCGGCCAGCGCCCGGTGCAGGTGGCCGTGGCCGGAGTGGTTCTCGTCGCCGCGCAGCAGCAGCGCGGCGCGGGCGGCCGCGGCGAGCCCCGGGGTGGTGTCCGGGGCGATCTCGCCGAGCGGCCAGACCGGGTAGAGGTGGCTGACGTGCCGGTGGTCGTAGCCGTCCCGGTGGCCGGGCCAGGCCCATTCGGCGAGCGCGCCGTCCTCGTTGACCCGGTAGTCGGGCAGCCGGGCGGCCAGGGCCCGCCAGCCGGCGGTGCGGGCGGCGGGGGCGGCGCGGTGCCGGTCGGCGAGGTCGGCGGCGGTGGTGAGGGCGTGCCGGGCGGCGGCGACGTCCATGGTGGCGTTCACCGAGGCCGCGGCGGGCGCGGGTGCGCCGGTGGCCGGGTCGACGGGGTGGTTCTCCGGCGAGTAGGAGGGCACGATCGCGATCCGGCCGTCCGGGCCGGTGCGGGTGAGGAAGTCCTCGTAGAAGGCGGCGGTCTCCAGCAGGGCGGGCAGCAGCTCGCCGGTGAGGAGGGCGGTGTCCCCGGTGGTCTCGGCGTGCTCCAGCAGCGGGTGCAGCAGCCAGTCGGCGCCCGCCGTCCACAGGTGGTGCGCCCAGCTGGGGTTGAAGTGGTACTGCAGGCCGTTGGTGCCGTCGGTGTGGGCGGGGGCGACCGCGCCGCGGGTGCCGTAGAGCCGGCGGGCGTTGGTGCGCCAGTCCGGCAGCTGGTCGCGGACGAGGGCGGCGAGCGCCAGCGAGGCCTCGGGCAGGCCGGTCGCGGCGGCGCCGGCGAGCTGCAGGTTGAGGTTGGCGTTGGTGGTGAAGGCGCCGCCCCAGGCGGACGCCCAGTCGCCCGTCCACAGGCCGCACAGCCGCGGCGGGCGCGCCCCGGAGGAGGCCAGCAGGTGGTAGCGGCCGGCCGCGAACAGCGACTCCAGCAGCGCGAGTTGCAGGGTGGACGGGTCGGCCTCCTGGCGGGCCAGCAGCTCGGCGACGGGCAGCTCGCGGTCGGCGGCCGGGGCGTGCAGGTCGAGGGCGACCCGGTCGTAGGCCGCGGTGTGCAGGTCCAGGTGGCGCTGCAGCAGCAGCTCGTAGTCCTCGGACAGCGCGTACAGGCCGGTGTCCAGCCGGCCGAGGCAGCCGTCGGGTTCGGTGACCGGGCCGCGGGCGGTGCGGGTGAGGAGCAGCAGCTGGCGGGCGCCGCTCACGTGCACCCGGGGGCCGTCGCAGCGGACGGTGCCGCCGGGGGCGAGCAGCCGGGTGGCTCCGCGGTAGCCGAGCTCGCTGTCGGGGTAGCGGACGCGCAGCCGCAGCAGGGCGGTGTCCCGCGGGACCTCCCCTTCGGGGGCGGGGATCTCGGCGGGGCGGTAGACCGAGCGGACGGCGGCCCGCAGCTCCTCGGGCGCGCCGGGCAGCCGGGTGTCGAGGCAGACCTCGGCCTCCACGGCGCCGCCGCTCGGCGCGGTCAGCAGGTGCACCACCACGTCGTCGGCGCGGGAGACGAAGGTCTCGCAGCGCCACCAGCCGTCCGCCTCGTGCCATTCGGCGGCGGCGACGCCGGTGCGGAGGTCCAGGGTGCGCCGGTAGCCGTCGGCCTCGGCGGCCGGGCGGCGGACGCGGACGGCGAAGCCGGGGTGGAAGGACTGCACGTACCGGGGCTCCCAGTCGCCGCCGAACGCGGCCACCGCCTCCGCCTGCCGGCCCGCCAGCAGGGCGTCCTGCACCTCGGCGAGCACGGGGGCGAGCAGCGGCGGTTCGGCGCCGCTCGCCGGGTCGGGGCGGACCAGGTCGTGGTGGGTGATCACCAGCCGCTCGTCCTCGGTGCGGCCGTGCACGAGGACGCCGTGCCGGCCGTTGCCGCCGAGGTAGGCGTCCTCCCAGCGGGCGGCGGGTGCGGTGTCGTGGATGCCGTGCGTGGGGGCGTCGGGCATGGCGGAGTCCTGTCGGGTCACATGGGCCGCAGCACCGCTGCGCCGTGGGGGGCGAGGTGCAGGGCGGCGGTGTCGCGGGCGGTCAGCAGGTTCCGGTGAGGGCCGGACAGGGGGAGGTGCACCGGGGCGGCGGTGTGGTTGAGCACGAAGAGCAGTCCGCCGCGCCGGACGGCCTCCACTCCGTCGGGGAGGCCGGGCAGTTCGGGGTGCACACCGGCGGCGTCGGCGGCGCCGGCGAGCAGTCGCCGCAGGACGGCGGGGTCGGGCAGGGTGGCGAGGTAGTGGGCGCGGCCGTGCCGGGTGGCGGCGGGCATGCCGTCGGCGAACGAGGCGATCACCTCGGTGCCTTCGGCGAGGCGCAGCTCCTCGCTCCACAGGTCCGCGGTGCCGCCGCCGTCGAGGTCGGCGGGCGCGTCGAGCGGGCGCCATTCGAGCGGGTGGACGCCGAACAGGTCGCGCAGCCGTCCGTCCGTGCCGCCGGGACGGATCGTGTCCTGGTCGTCGGCGACACCGGTGAAGAAGCCGGCGACCAGGGTACCGCCGCGGCGTGCGTGGGCGACCAGGTTCTCGACGGCCCGGTCGGAGGCGAGGTAGAGGTTGGGGACGACGACCAGCCGGTAGCGGGTCAGGTCGGCCTCGGGATGGACGTAGTCGGCGGTGAGGTGGGCGTCCCAGAGGGCGCCGTGCCAGGCGAGGGCGAGCGGGACGAGGTCGACCCGGTCCGAGGGGCGGCCGGGCTGCTCCAGGGCCCACCAGTTCGGCCAGTCGAAGACGACGGCCACCTCCGCCCGGACGTCGGTGCCCACCACCTCGGCGAGCAGCGGGAGTTCGCGGCCGAGCGCGCGGACGGCCCGGTGCTGCGGAGTGTCCGCCCCCGCGTGCGGCAGCAGCGCGGAGTGGAACTTCTCGGCGCCCTGCCGGGAGGCCCGCCACTGGAAGAAGCAGAGGCCGTCGGCGCCGCGGGCGACGGCCTGCAGCGCCTCCAGACGGAGCCGCTCGGCCGGCTTGGCCCGGTTGACGCCGCGCCAGTTGACGGCGGACGCGGCCATCTCCATCTGCAGCCAGGGACCGCCGGCCTGGGAGCGGGTCATGTCCTGGCCGATCGAGGCGCGGACGACGGCCCGCGGGTCCGCCGGGTCGGGGTAGGCGTCGAGCGAGACGACGTCCTGCTCGGCGGCGAAGGCCCAGCAGTCCACGTGCGGGTAGAGGGTCATGGAGTTGGTGGTGACCGGCAGGTCGGGGCTGTGCCGGCGCAGCACGTCGCGTTCGGCGGTGAAGCACTCCAGCAGCACGTCGGAGCAGAACCGGCGGAAGTCCAGCACCTGCGCCGGGTTGGGCAGGTAGGGGGCGGCGAGCGGCGGCCCGACGGTGGACCAGCTGCTGTGCTGCTGGCTCCAGAAGGCGGTGCCCCAGGCCTCGTTGAGGGCGGCCAGGCCGCCGTGCCGCCTGCGCAGCCAGTCCCGGAAGCGCTCGGCCGTCTCCTCGCAGTGGCAGACCGGCCCGTACTCGTTGTTGACGTGCCACATCCGGACGGCCGGGTGGCGGCCGAACGCGGCGGCGAGGTCCTCGACCAGGGCGAGCGCGTGGCGGCGGTAGTCGGCGGAGGACGGGCACCACTGGTTGCGCGAGCCCCAGTGCAGGCGGGTGCCCTCGGCGGTGACCGGCAGGGTGCCGGGATGGAGCTCGCCGAGCCAGGGCGGCGGGGAGGCGGTGGGGGTGGCCAGGCAGACCTCGATCCCGCCTTCGTGCAGCAGGTCGAGGACGCGCCGCAGCCAGCCGAACTCCCGTGCGCCCGGGACGGGTTCCAGTCGGGCCCAGGAGAAGACGCCGACGGTCGCGGTGGTGACGCCGGCCTCGCGCATCAGCCGGACGTCCTCGGCCCAGGTCTCCTCGGGCCACTGCTCGGGGTTGTAGTCGCCGCCGAACAGGATCCGGCCACGGGTGGTGTCGGCGAGGGACGGCACGGGGGGTCCTTTCGAACGGCGGCGGGTGGTCGGTCGGCCTCTCGCTGCTCAGCCCTTGACGGCGCCGATCAGCATGCCCTTCTGGAAGTGCTTCTGGACGAACGGGTAGACGCAGACGACCGGCACCAGGGCGATCACCATGACCGCCATCTGCACCGAGAGCCCGGGCACCGCACCGGTGTTGATCGCCTGCGACATGCCGGTGGGGGCCTGGTGGCGCAGCACGAAGGAGTTGAGCACGTTCTGCAGCGGGTAGCGGCTCTGGTCGTTGAGGTAGAGCGAGGCGTTGAACCAGGAGCTCCAGTACCCCACCGCGTAGAACAGCGAGATGACGGCGACGACCGCGCGGGAGAGCGGCAGCACGACCTGCCACAGGATCCGCCACTCGCCGGCGCCGTCGATCCGGGCGGCGTCGACGAGTTCGGGGGCGGTGCCCATGAAGAAGGAGCGCAGCACGAGCAGGTTGAACACCGAGACGCAGCCGGGCAGGATCAGCGACCAGTAGCTGTCCATCAGGCCGAGGTTCTGGATCAGCAGGTAGCCGGGGATCAGGCCGGCGCCGAAGAACATCGTGATCATCATCATGGCGAGGATCGGCCGGTGCGCGAAGCTGCCGGGCCGGGAGAGGCCGTAGGCGGCGAGCACCGACACGGTCATCGAGACGGCCGTGCCGACCAGGGTGATGCCGGTGCTGACCAGCACGGCCCGGGTGACGGCGCCGCCGGAGAGCACCTCGGCGTAGGCGCGGACGGTCAGGTGCCCGGGCACGACGACCAGGCCTCCGGCGTCGGTGACGGTCGCGGCGTCGGAGAGGCTGGTGACGACGACCACCCAGAGCGGGCCGAGGACGAGCAGGCAGATGCCGGTCAGGGTGAGGCCCTTGAGGCCCTTGCCGACGGGCCCGGCCTCCTCCTCCCAGGCGGGGCGGGCGCCGGGCTCGGAGGGGCGGAGTCCGGCCGCGGCGGCCGGGTGCGCGGTGGTCGGCTGTACGGGGTCCACGGGTGCGGTGGTCACTTGGCGTACACCCCCTGCTCGCCCAGCTTGTGGGCGGCCTTGTTGGCCAGCAGCACCATGCCGAGACTGAACAGGCCCTTCACCAGGCCGGCCGCCGCCGCGTAGCTGAAGTCTCCGCTGCGGATGCCGCGGAACCAGACGTAGGTGTCGAGCACCTCGGAGACGCCGACGCCGACCGCGTCGCGCTGCAGCAGGATCTGCTCGAAGCCGACGGAGAGCGAGTCGCCGACCCGCAGCACCAGCAGCAGTGCGATGACCGGGCGCAGCGCGGGCAGGGTGACGTGCCACATCCGCCGCCAGCGGCCGGCGCCGTCGACGGCGGCGGCCTCGTACAGCTCGTCGGAGACGGCGCTGAGCGCGGCGAGGAAGACGATGACGCCCCAGCCGGCGTCCTTCCAGACGGACTGGGCGGTGAGCAGGTACTTGAAGAGCGTGGGGTCGGTCATCAGGTCGAAGCCCTCGACGCCGTGCCGGCGCAGCAGTTGGGCGATCAGGCCGGCGCCGCCGAGCATCTGCTGGAAGACCGTGACGACGAGCACCCAGGAGAAGAAGTGCGGCAGGTAGAGGACGCTCTGCACGAGGGTGCGCAGCCGGCCGCTCATCACGCTGTTGAGCAGCAGCGCGAGGGCGATCGGGATCGGGAAGAACAGCAGCAGCTGGACGGCGGTGATGGAGAGGGTGTTGCCGACCACCTCCCAGAAGCGCGCGTCGCCGAAGACGGCGGCGAAGTTCTCGAAGCCGACGAAGGCGCTGCCGGTGATGCCGCCGCCGTAGACGTCGTAGTCCTGGAAGGCGACGACGTTGCCGAGCAGGGGTACGTAGGTGAAGACCAGGAGCAGGCCGACGGCGGGCAGGGTCATCAGCAGCAGGGTGCGGTCGCGGCGCAGCCGCTGCCTGCGGGTGATGCCGTGCCGGGGTGCGGCGGGCCCTGCGGGTCGGCTGTCGGCGGGTGGGGCCGGCGGCGGTGCCGGCCGGTCGGCTGCTGGGGCCCTGCTGGTCATGGTGGGTGCTCCGCCCTGGCCGCCGGTGCGATGCGCCACCGGGCGGCCGTAGTGCATGTCGTGGGGTGCGCCGGCGCGGCCGGCGCGCGGGTCAGCTGGCGGACTTGTCGAGGATGTCCTGGTAGAAGGCGCGCAGTTCCTCGCCGCCGTTCTTGCGCCAGTTGTCGACCGCGTCCTTGACGTCGGAGATCTTCTTGCGGTTGCGCACGACGTCCTTCTGCAGGTCGTCGAACGGGGTGTAGAGCGAGGCGTAGCGGCTCGGCTCCTGGATCTGCATCGCGTAGAAGAGCGGCTTCTTGGCGAAGGCCATCATCCGGCCCATCCAGTTGGCGAAGTCGGTGGCGGCCTGCGGCTGGTCGGGCCAGGCGATGGTGGCGGCCGGCGAGGCGAGGAACTCGTAGGAGGAGATGACCTCCTTGGTGCCGAGGTCGGTCTGGACGGGGGTGCCGGAGGCGTCGCGGTTGTAGTGGACGCCCTCGACGCCGAACTTCTCCAGCACGAACTCCTTGCTGCCGAACGGCGCGGCGGCGTAGTCGGCGACGGCGAGCAGTTCCTCGATCTTCTCGGCGGGCAGCTTGGCGGAGAGGAAGCTGAAGATGCCGGCCGGGTTGCCGATGTAGAGCTCAAGCCTGCCGCCGTCGTGGGCGAAGAAGTCCATCGGCTTGATGCGGAACTTCGGGTTGGCCTTGGCCTGTTCGTTCATCATGCCGCGCATGACGTCGCCGTCGTTCATGATGAGCGACTGGCCGGAGGTGAAGCGGGTCTTGGCGTCGTTGGCCTTGCCGGCGACGGAGTCGGGGTGGACGCTGCCCTGGGCGTAGAGCTTCTGCGTCCAGGAGAGCGCCTCGATGTACTCGTCGGTCTCGACCAGGTGGACGAGCTTGCCGTCCTGCTGCTTCCAGTAGCCGGGCATCGTGCCGGGGACGCAGTTGAACATGACCTGCGCCGTCCACCACATGTCCTCGCAGGCCCAGACCTTGGCGGTGGGGCTGGTGATCTCCTTGGCGAGGGCGAGGAACTCGTCGGCGGTCTTCGGCAGCGTCCAGCCCTTCTCGGCGAAGACGTCGGCCCGGTAGTAGGGGACGACGCCGCCGAGCGGGCGGTTGGGCATCGGCAGGCCGCGCAGCTTGCCGCCGAACATGCACATCTTCCAGGCGTCGGTGGGGATCGCGGCGAGGTTGGGGTACGTCTTGGCCTTGTCGCCGGAGAGGTGCGGGCCCAGGTCGGCGGCCTTGGCGCTGATGGCGTTGGGGATCTGACCGTTGATGTTCCAGCCGGGGACGCAGAACAGGTCGGGGATGCTGTCGCCGGCGAGCACCGCGCCGAGCTTGTCCTGGTAGGTGACGCCGTCCTGCAGCTGCCAGTTCACCCTGATGCCGAGCGCCTCGTCCATCGCGGCGAAGTACTTGCTGCCCTTGCCCGGGTCGGAGCCCCAGAGCGGGGTGAAGAAGGTGTACGAGCCGCCCTTGCCGGGCTTGTCGGCGACGGAGGCCTTGAGTTCGGCGGGGAACTTCAGGAAGGCCGGGGTGGAGCCGTTCGCGCCGGGGATGTCCGGGGTGACGAGGGTGGAGGCGGCGAAGGCGGGCAGGGCGTTCTGCAGGGCGCTGCCGGTGGCGACACCGCCCTTGCCGCCGGTGCGGCCGGTGCCGGAGGAGCAGGCCGTCAGCAGGCCGCCGCCGGTGACCGCGGCGGCTGCGGCGACGGCGGTGCCGAGGAAGCCTCGGCGGGACGGGCGGGGGGCGGAGCCGACTCTGTCAGCGCTGGTCATGGCGGGTGGGGCCCTTCGTCGTGAGGTGGGGCGGGCACGGTGCGGCCGGTACGGGGCGGCCGGCGGCTCGGCCGCGCCCGGCCGGCGGCGTCCCCGGGTGCGGCTGGGTGGTGGGAGCTTCCGCGGCGGGCCGCGGGGTGTGGCGGCGGTGCGGGGCGGTCCGGGGCGGTACGGGGGCGGTACGGGGGGTGGCGCAGAAGGGCGCCCCGGCGGTGCGGCGGGGGGTCCGGCCGTACTGTCGAAGCGCTTCAACGTGGCGCCGAGGCTAGGCCAGCCGCGGCCGTCGCACAAGGGTTTGCACGTGCTTCACGGTTCAGGACTTGACGGCGACACAGGCCGTGCGACCGCTTCGGGACAGCCACCTGCGACCCTGTCGAATCGGTCTGGACCAGCGGGAACACCGTAAGCGGCGGACCCGGGACGGCGACCGGCCGTCTTGACAGCCTGCGACGCCACTGCCAATTTCGAAGCGCTTCGACCGACCACCTCATGAAGCATCAGCTCCGCCCCCGTGCCGCACCGGAGGACCATCCATGCCCGACGCCCCTTACCGCGACGCCCGGCTGCCCGCCCGCCGGCGGGTCGAGGACCTCCTGGCGAGGCTCACCACCGACGAGAAGATCGCCCTGCTGCACCAGCACGCGCCCGCCGTCCCCCGGCTCGGACTGGCCGCCCACACCACCGGCACCGAGGCGCTGCACGGCGTGTCCTGGCTCGGCCCGGCCACGTCCTTCCCGCAGGCGGTCGGCCTCGGCGCCACCTGGGACCGCGCGCTGCTGCGCCGGGTCGGCGAGGCGGTCGCCACCGAGGTCCGCGCCTTCCACGAGCGGCCCGCCGCGCCCGGCCGCGCCCGGATCGGCCTCAACGTCTGGGCGCCCGTGGTCAATCCGCTGCGCCACCCGCTCTGGGGCCGCAACGAGGAGGGCTACGCCGAGGACCCGCTGCTGACCGCCGAACTCGCCACCGCCTACACCGGCGGCCTGCGCGGCGACCACCCCGTGCACTGGCGCACCGCGCCCACCCTCAAGCACTTCCTCGGCTACAACAACGAGACCGACCGCACCACCAGCTCCTCCGACCTGCCGCCGCGCGTCCTGCACGAGTACGAACTGCCGTGCTACCGCGGCCCGGTGGAGGCCGGTGCGGTGGCCGCCGTGATGCCCTCGTACAACCTGGTCAACGGCCGGCCCGCGCACCTCACCCCCTACCTGAAGGAGGAGCTGCGGCAGTGGAAGAACGGCGCCGACCTGCTGGTCTGCAGCGACGCCGAGGCGCCGTCCAACCTGGTGGCCGCCCAGCGGTGGTCCGCCGACCACGCCGAGGCGCACGCCGCCGCGCTGCGTGCCGGGGTGGACAGCTTCACCGACCACGGCACCGACTCCCCCGTCACCACCGCCCGGCTCACCGAGGCACTGCGGCGCGGCCTGATCACCGAGGCGGAGATCGACGCCGCGGTCGGCCGGCAGCTGCTGATGCGGATCAACTGCGGCGAACTCGACCCGGAGCTCGACCCGTACGCCGGCACCGGCCAGGACGTGGTCGGCTGCGAGGCGCACCGCCGGCTCGCCCGGCAGGCCGCCCGGCAGGCCGTGGTGCTGCTGCGCAACGAGGGCGGCCTGCTGCCGCTGCCCGCCGACGGCACCCTCGCCGTGCTCGGTCCGCTCGGCGACGACGTGCTGCGCGACTGGTACAGCGGCTCGCTGCTGCACCGCACCACCCTGCTCGACGCCCTGCGCGAACGGCTCGGCGCCGACCGGGTGCTGTACGCCGACGGCCTGGACCGGATCGCACTGCGCTCCGCCGCCACCGGCCGCTACCTCTCGGCCGCCCCCGACGGCACCCTCGCCGTCTCGGCCGGGCACGTCGGCGGGCACGAGGGCTTCGCCGTCCAGGACTGGGGCCACGGCGTCACCACCCTGCAGGCCCACGACGGCCGCTACCTGACCAAGGACGGCTACGGACTGCTCGCCGCCACCGCCGACCACCCCGACGAGTGGGTCGTCCAGGAGACCTTCCGGCTGGAGCGCGGCGAGGACGGCCGGGTGCGCGTCCAGCACCTCGGCAGCGGCCACTGGGTGGCCCTCGCCGCCGGCAGCGACGCCCTGACCACCCACGCGACCTCCCGCGAGCAGGCCGAGCCGTTCACCGTCCGCACCGTCTCGGCCGGTGCCGAGCGGGCCGCCGCTCTCGCCGCCGCGGCCGGCACGGTGGTCGTCGTGGTCGGCAACGACCCGCACGTCAACGGCCGGGAGACCGAGGACCGCACCGACCTGGCCCTGCCGCCGCAGCAGGAGGAGGTGCTGCGCGCGGCCCGCGCCGCCAACCCGCGGACCGTCCTCGCCCTGGTCAGCAGCTACCCGTACGCGCACGAGCGGGCCGCCGCCGACGTCCCGGCCGTGCTGTGGACGGCGCACGGCGGCCAGGAGGGCGGCGCGGCCCTCGCCGACGTGCTGCTCGGCGACCACAACCCGTCGGGCCGGCTGCCGCAGACCTGGTACCGCGCCGACCAGCCGCTGCCCGGGCTGCTGGACTACGACGTCATCACCGCCCGCAGCACCTACCTCTACCTCGACGAGGAGCCGCTGCACCCCTTCGGCCACGGCCTCTCCTACACCGAGTTCCGCTACGGCGCGCTGACCGCCGCCGTCGACGGCGACCACGCCCTCGCGGAGCTGACCGTCGCCAACCGCGGCCCCCGCGCCGGCGCCGAGGTCGTCCAGCTGTACGGCCGTGCGCACGACGCCCCGGTCGCCACCCCGCTGCGGCGGCTGGTCGGCTTCGAGCGGATCGAGCTCGCCCCGGGCGAGGAGCGGCGGGTCGCCTTCCGCGTCGCGCTCACCGCGCTCGGCCGCTTCGACCCGGGGCACGGCCGCTGGACGGTCGACCCGGGCCGGTACACCCTCGCCGCCGGCGCCTCCAGTGCCGACCTGCGGGCCGCCGCCGAGCTCGCCCTGACCGGCCCGCCCGTACCGCCCCGCCCCGGGCTCGCAGGCCCGATCGCCGCCCGGGACTTCGACGAGGCGGCGGGCGTCCGGCTGGTCGAGCGCACCCGCGGGGGCGGCGAGGCGGTGGCGGGCGGAGGCGCCGCCCCGGCCCGACTCGGCTACCGCGCCGTGGACTTCGGCGACGGCGCGACCCGCGCCGAGCTCACCGTCGCCCGCGGGGCGGCCGGTCCGGCCGCCGTCGAGCTGCACCTGGCCGGCGCGGTCACCCGGATCGAGGTGCCCGGCACCGGCGGCCGGCACGCCTGGACGACCGTCCGGGCCGACCTCGCCGCGCCCGCCAAGGGTGTCCACGAGCTGCGGATCGTGCTGCGCGGCACACTGCGGCTGGCCGAGGTCGCCTTCGGCTGAGCCGAGTGCCGGCCCCGCGGCGGTCGTTGCGGGGCCGGCACTTGGCGATCCGCGCACGGATCGCGCACGGAGGGTGCACGGACCGTCCGAGCCCTCCCCGGGCGCGCACCCGCTCCGGCAGGATCGGCCCCCATGACCGCCAGGATTCTCATTCACACCCGCAACCTGCTCTTCCCGCACGAGTCCGTCGTGGACGGCGTGCGCGCGCTGCGCGAACTCGGCGCGGACCACGGCTTCGACGTGGACGCCACCGACCAGCCCTCGGAGTTCCGCCCGGGCTCGCTGCGCCGCTACGCCGCCGTGGTCTTCCTCTCCACCGGCGGCGACGTGCTGGACGAGCCGGGCCGGGACGCCCTGCGGGCCCACCTCGGCGCCGGGAACGGCTGGATGGGCGTGCACTGCGCGGCCGGCACCGAGATGGAGTGGCCCTGGTACGAGGGCCTGGTCGGCGCCCGCTTCCACAGCCACCCGCCGATCCAGACCGCCACCGTCCGCACCGCCGACAGCGGCCACCCGGCCACCTCCCACCTGCCGCCCAGCTGGACGTGGACCGACGAGTGGTACAACTTCCGCACCGACCCCCGGGAGCTCGGCGTGCGGGTGCTGCTCACCGTGGACGAGGACGGCTACGAGGGCGGGCTGATGGGCCCCGGCCACCCGATCGCCTGGTCCGGCGAGCACGACGGCGCCCCCACCTTCTATACCTCGATCGGCCACGCGCCGGAGGCCTACCGGGACGCCTGCTTCCGGGCGCACCTGCTGGGCGGTGTCCGGCATGCGCTCGGCGAGAAGTGAGAGATGCCCGGTTTGACCGATTTCCTGTGAGAGGCTGGCGGGCGCCGCAGTCGGACGAGCCCGAGGAGCAGCCCCGATGTACGCCATCCACAGCCCGCTGCCCGACGCCGACCGCACCACGGTCGGCGAGGCGCTGCAGGGAGCCCTGGTTGACCTGGTCGACCTCTCACTGGTCGGCAAGCAGTTGCACTGGAACGTGGTGGGCCCGCGCTTCCGCTCCGTCCACCTGCAGCTGGACGAGATCGTCGCGCTCGCCCGGCAGCACGCCGACACGGTGGCCGAGCGGGCCGCCGCGATCGGCTTCCCACCGGACGGCCGGGCGCGGACCGTCGCCGACAGCAGCGGCATCACCGCCCCCGCCTCGGGCCCCGTCCAGGACGACGACACGGTGGCGGCCCTGGTCTCCGCCCTCGGCGCGGTGATCGCCCGGATGCGGCAGCGGATCGCGGCCACCGCCGAGCCGGACCCGGTCAGCCAGGACATCCTGATCGGCCTCACCGCCGACCTGGAGAAGTACTCCTGGATGGCGCAGGCCGAGCACACCGACTGAGCCCGCCGCGGTGCGGGGCCGCGCGGGGACCGCCCCGCGCGGCCCCGCTACAGCCGCTCCCCCGGCACCGCCGCGTACGCCGCCCGCAGCGCCGACACCACCGGGTGCGCCACCGCCAGCGGCGTCCCGTCGACGGCCGCCACCGGCCGCACCCCGACGGCGGCGTTGGTCGCGAAGGCGGCCTCGAAGCCCGCCGCACCGGTGATCCGCTCGGCCCGCCACGGGTGGGCGGCCTGCAGCAGTTC
This sequence comes from Streptomyces sp. NRRL B-24484, assembly GCF_000717715.1. GTDB lineage: Bacteria > Actinomycetota > Actinomycetes > Streptomycetales > Streptomycetaceae > Kitasatospora. Next base: position 91,126 of record NZ_JOAI01000001.1, read on the forward strand.
CATGGTGGTGCCGCGCAGCTGATCGGCCGTCGGCCAGACGACCTCCGCGCCGCGGACGAAGCCGATGTTCCAGGTGCCGCCCTCGGAGACCGCCCCGGAGGCGTCGGTGAAGAGGGCGTCGTCGTAGCCGGCCGCCTGCGCCGCCCGCCGCTCGCGCAGCGCCCCGAACAGGCCGACCCCCTTGACGTGCGGCGCGTCCCGCTCGTACCGGACGGTCCGCACCCGCAGCGGCGGCAGCTGGGCCGGCCCGGCCGGACGGGTCGTCACCAGCACCCGCGGGCTCGCCGCGGCGCCGATCCGGCCGAGGTCCAGCTCCGGGTCGAAGACGGTCACCCGCACCGTCGCGGCCCCGGCCGTCGGCGCCGCCCGGCGCGCGTACGCCCGGACGCGCTCCAGGTCGAGGGCGGTGCCGAACAGTTCGCGGCAGTCCCGCTCCAGCCGGGCGAGGTGCAGCCCGAGGCCCCTGACCAGGCCGTCCTCCACCAGCACGGTGGTGAAGTGCCCGTAGTTGGTGAGCGCCAGGGCCTGCAGCTGTGCGGCCGTGGCCGGCCGCCCGTCGAGTTCCGCCATGCGCCCAGCATCGCAGCAGTCGCCGCGGTAGCCTCGGCTCGGCCCGGCGGGTACGGGCCGGCGGCGGCGACCGGTGAGGACGGCATGACGGCGATCGCGGTGACCGGGCACCTGGACCTCTCCGACCGGACGGTGCCGCTGGTGCGGGAGGAGCTGCGGGCGCTGCTCGCACCGCACCGCGCAGCCGGGTTGACGGGCCTCTCCTGCCTTGCCCCCGGGGCGGACTCGCTCTTCGCCGAGGAGGTGCTCGCCGCCGGGGGGCGCCTGGTCGCCGTCCTGCCCTCGGCGCGCTACCGCCGCTGGCTGGCCGAGCCGGACCGGCCGCGGTACGACCGGCTGCTCGGCCGCGCCGCCGAGGTGGTGGTGCTGCCGCACCGGGAGCAGTCCGACGCCGCCTACCAGGCCGCCAATGCCGAACTGCTGCGCCGCGCCGACCTGGTGGTCGCGGTCTGGGACGGCCGGCCGGGGCGCGGCCTCGGCGGCACCGCCGACATGGTGGCCACCGCCCGGCGGGCCGGGGTGCCGGTGCGGGTGGTCTGGCCGGACGGCTCGGCCAGGCAGGCGGCCTGACGGTCAGCCGGGCAGGTTCTCGCGGATCCGCCGGGAGACGGTGAACTCCTGCAGGTCGAGGGTGCCCGGCGCGGGCACCAGGCCGGGGCCGCCGGCCCGCACCCACTCCACCACTTCGTCGATCATGTCCTCGGAGAGCACCCAGCCGAGCCAGACCGGCCGCCCGCCGGCCTGCCGCCCCTCGGTGGAGGGGCCGACCACGACGACGTTGGAGTGTCCGCAGGCGTCCAGGCAGTCCACCGCGCGGACCTTGCCCGCCGTGCCGATCCCCTCGCGCAGCCGGGCCAGCTGGCCCTGGTGGTCGACGCCGGGGTGCTTGGCCGTCGTGCCGCAGCAGCAGCCCCGGCAGACGGTGACGGTGACCGGTGCGGCCGCGGCGGGCGGCTGGCTGCGGGGACGACGGGCCATGGGTTCCCTCCCTGGTGCCCGCCGCCGCGCACCGCCGAACGGGTGACGGCTCCGAGGACGGCGGACCGGTACGAACGGCGCCGCCGGAACGGTCGGCACCCGGGGAGATTCTGCCGCAGCGGGCCGCCGGCTCGGCGCGCGACCCCGGACGGGGATGCATATGGTGATCGCACCATCACGCTCCGCGCACCGTCGCGGCCGCGCCCGCGGCCGCCCCCGCGGACGACGAGAGGAACCCCCGTGACCACAGCCAGTGACATCATGCACCGCGGCGCCCAGTGCATCGACGCCGACCAGACTCTGATGGCCGCCGCGAAGATGATGCGCGACATGGAGGTCGGCGCCCTGCCCATCTGCGGCCCGGACGGGATGCTCAAGGGCATCATCACCGACCGGGACATCGTGGTGAAGTGTCTGGCGGCCGGCAAGGACCCGTCCACCATGATGGCGATGGACCTGGCCGGCCACCTGCACTGCGTGAAGGCCGACGACGACATGGAGGCGGTGCTCAAGAAGATGGAGCAGCACCAGATCCGCCGGATGCCGGTGATCGAGAACGGCCGCCTGGTCGGCATGATCAGCGAGGCCGACCTCGCGATGGGCCACCGCGACGGCCAGCGCCTGACCGACCGTCAGATCATCGAGTTCATGGACAGCATCTACGTGAGCCGCTGACGCCGCGACGCACCCCGGGGCGCGGAGGACCGCAGGGTCCGCCGCGCCCCTCGGGCGTCAGCCGGTCGCCGCCGCCGCGGCCCGGCCCGCGGCCCGGCCGGAGAAGAGGCAGCCGCCGAGGAAGGTGCCCTCCAGGGCGCGGTAGCCGTGCACGCCGCCGCCGCCGAAGCCGGCCGCCTCGCCGGCCGCGTACAGGCCGTCGAGCACGCCGCCGTCGGCGCGCAGCACCCGCGAGGAGAGGTCGGTCTCCAGCCCGCCGAGCGACTTGCGGGTGAGGATGTTGAGCCGGACGGCGATCAGCGGGCCGGCCTTGGGGTCGAGCAGGCGGTGCGGGGACGCGGTGCGGATCAGCTTGTCGCCGAGGTAGCGGCGGGCCCCGTGGACGGCGGTGACCTGGAGGTCCTTGGAGAACGGGTTGGCCATCTCGCGGTCCCGGGCCTCGACCTCGCGGCGCAGCTCGGCGGCGTCGATCGGCGACTCGGGCGTCCTGGCGTTCATGCCGCGGACGAGCTCGTCCAGGGTGTCGGCGACGACGAAGTCCACGCCGTGCTCCTTGAACGCCTCGACCGGACCGGTGGCGCCGGGCAGCGCCCGGCCGAGCACGCCCTTGATGGACTTCCCGGTGAGGTCGGGGTTCTGCTCGGAGCCGGAGAGGGCGAACTCCTTCTCGATGATCTTCTGGGTGAGCACGAACCAGGTGTGGTCGTACCCGGTGGTCATGATGTGTTCGAGGGTGCCGAGGGTGTCGAAGCCGGGGAAGAGCGGGACGGGCAGCCGGCGGCCGCGGGCGTCCAGCCAGAGCGAGGACGGGCCGGGCAGGATGCGGATGCCGTGCATCGGCCAGATCGGGTCCCAGTTCTGGAGGCCCTCGGTGTAGTGCCACATGCGGTCGCCGTTGATCAGGTGGCCGCCGGCGTCCCCGGCGATGCCGAGCATCAGGCCGTCGACGTGGGCGGGCACGCCGGAGAGCATCCGCTCGGGCGGGGTGCCGAGCCGGGCGGGCCAGGCCTTGCGGACCAGGTCGTGGTTGCCGCCGATGCCGCCGGAGGCCACGATCACGGCCTGCGCCCTGAGTTCGAAGGAGCCGGCGACCTCGCGGGAGCTGGACTCGCCGCGCTTGGCCGCGCTGGGGACGAGGATCTCGCCGCTGACGGTGTCCAGGGTGCCGCCGGTCGCGGCGAGCGCGGTGACCCGGTGACGGAAGCGGAAGTCGACCAGCCCCTTGCCGGCCGCGGCCTTGACCCGGCGGGCGAAGGGCTCGACCAGGCCGGGGCCGGTGCCCCAGGTGATGTGGAAGCGCGGCACCGAGTTGCCGGGGCCGGTGGCGGTGAGGCCGCCGCGCTCGGCCCACCCGACCACCGGGAAGAATCGCACCCCGCGCTCGTGCAGCCAGGCGCGCTTCTCGCCCGCGGCGAAGTCGACGTACGCCTCGGCCCAGCGGCGCGGCCAGGCGTCCTCGGGGCGGTCGAAGCCGGCGGTGCCGAGCCAGTCCTGCCAGGCGAGGTCGCGGGAGTCCCGGATGCGCATGCGGCGCTGCTCGGGCGAGTCGACCAGGAAGAGACCGCCGAAGGACCAGTGGGCCTGACCGCCGAACGAGGCGGCGGGCTCCTGGTCGAGGAGGATCACCTTGCGGCCCGCCTCGGCCAGTTCGGCGGTGGCGACCAGGCCGGCGAGGCCCGCTCCGATCACGATCACGTCGGCGTCGAGTGCCATCCGGGCGGTCCTCCAGGGCTGGGAGCGGCTTGTCGATCTCGGTGTGACCAGCATGGTGCGCCCCTGGCCGGGCGCAGGTCAACCGGCCGGTAACCCCACCGCCGGAATTTCGCTCCACCGAGTAGTGGAAATGCCGAACGCTTCACCGTGGAGCGTAATTCGGGGCGCGATCCGACGGAATTCCGGGCGCGAATTGAGCGTCGAATATCTGGACAACTGCGTTAACGTGCCAGTAACTTACTGGACAGTAACGCCCCCACCCCTGCCCCGTTTCTCTTCCCCAGGAGGAACCGTGTTCAGCCGTGCCCTGAAGCGCTCGTCCGTCCTGGTCGGCGCCGTCCTCGCGAGCACCGCCGCGGGACTGCTCGGCGCCCCCGCCGCGAACGCCGCGGACGCGGGCGGCGACTACGTCGCCCTCGGAGACTCGTACGCGGCCGGCGCCGGCGTCCCCTCGCAGTACGCCGGGCTCTGCCTGCGGTCGAGCAGGAACTACGGCCACCTGGTCGCAGCCGAACTCGGCAGTGCCAGTTACCGCGACGCGACCTGCGGCGCCGCCAAGGTCTCCGACCTGACGGAGGCCCAGTACGACGCGTTCATCCGGGTCAACGACCCGCAGCTCGACTCCGTCTCGGCCGGCACCGACCTGGTCACCCTCGGCATCGGCGGCAACGAGCTCGGCACCTCCGACCTCGGCATCGGCGACGTCATCGCCACCTGCATGGCGGGCGCCGTGGTCAACCCCTTCGGCACCCCCTGCAAGGACGTCTACGCCCACGGCCACTGGGACTTCCGCACCTGGTCCTGGCAGTGGGGCGAGGACACCCTGGTCAACCGGATCGACGCGGCCGGCCCGCAGGTCGCCGCCGCCCTGCAGAAGATCCACGCCAAGGCGCCGCACGCCAAGGTGCTGCTGGTCGGCTACCCGTCGGTGCTGCCCGACAACGAGCGCAACTGCATCGGCCGCCAGCCCATCACCACCGGCGACGTCGCCTACCTGCGCGGCATCCTGCACCGGCTGAACGACAAGCTCGCCGCCACGGCCGCCGCCAACGGCGCGACCTACGTCGACACCCTCACCCCCACCCGCGGCCACGACGTCTGCTCCGACGACCGCTGGATCGAGGGCGCCCTGCCCGGCTCCCCCGCCGTGCCCTTCCACCCCAACGCCACCGGCGAGAAGGTGATGGCCCGGGCCGTCCTCGCCGCACTCGGCAAGTAGCGGCGGCCGGCCGACGCCTGAGGGTGCCCGGCACCCTCAGGCGTTCACCGTGAGGGCACGCGCCAGGCGGTCGAGCCACTCCCCGGGGGCGCCCGGCAGCCCCTGCGGGTCGACCCGGCAGTGCGGCAGGTCCGCCGGACCCACGGGGTGCGGCGCACTGCGCAGCACCCGGCTCAGCAGGCGGGCGTCCAGCGCGGTGGCCGGGTGTTCGGCGAGCAGCACCGCGTCGTGGAGGTCCTTGCCGCGGGCGGTGCCGCCGCCGGTGCCCTCGGCGAGCAGCCACAGCAGCTTCCAGGCGAGCGACAGCTCTCGGCTCGCGGTGGGCAGGACGGCGGGCGGCCCGCCGTCGGCGCGCGGTATCGCGGTGAACACCGGGGGCTCGGGCAGCGGTTCGTCCCACGCGAAGTCGATCCGCAGGGCGCCCGACGGGAGCCCGGCGGCCGTCCACGGGACGGTCAGCCGCAGGCCGGTGGCGCCGCCGTAGAGGTCGTAGTGGCCGCCGAGGCCCTCGTGCCGGGCGGCCCCGGCGTCGAGCCGCAGGCCGGGCGCCGCCCCGGGCTCGTCGCGCAGCCGGTCGAGCAGGTCGCCGTACGGCACGTCCTCCGGCTCGGTGTCGTACAGCCAGTGCAGGCCCTCGGGCGGGAGCCGGACGCGCGGGCCGCGCGGCTCGGCGCCCTCCGGGTCCCAGGGTTCGGCGGCGCCCGCGCCGTGCGCGGTCTCCGGATCGCAGAGCACGGCGTCGGCGGTGTCGAGGTGCGGGTACGGGTCCAGCGGGTCGATCGGCACCGCGGGAACGGGACGCAGCACGAAGTCGAGGTCGGCGGGCAGCCGGGCGGTGTCCGGGCACCAGGCGGCGAGGACGGCACTGCCGCGCAGCACCAGGCCGTCGATCCACGGTGCGTCGGCGACGGTCGCGAGCACGTGGTCGAGCACGGCCCGGTGGGCCTCGGCGGTCGTCCGGCTGGTCACGGGCGCACGCTAGCGGCCGGCGCCGACAGCCGGACGGCCGGGGAACGCCGGCGGGGCGCCGCCCCCGGGGGAAGGCCCCGGGCCCCCCCCCGCCGTTCAGCCGCGGGTCACGGCTTGATGCGCACGATCTGCGGGTCGTGGTCGCTCGCCTGGGCGGCGAACTCGCTGTTGATGTGCACCACGTCGTAGTCGACGTGCTGGCGCTTCAGGCCGGGGCTGACCAGGATGTGGTCGAGCACCTGGGAGTTGCCCTGGTAGACGTACGAGTAGCGCTCGGAGGCCGGCAGCTCGTTGACCAGGTCGCGGAGCACGCCGCCCTCGGTGAGGGTCTGCAGCGCGGGCGAGAACTGGTAGTCGTTGAAGTCGCCGAGGGACACCACGCGGGCGTTCGGGTCGGCGGCGAGCAGCTTGGCCACGAAGGCGTGCTCGACGGCGGCCTGCTTGGTCCGCTGCACCTCGGAGCTGCGGGTCGGGGCCTGGAAGCGGCTGTCGATGCCCTGGTCGCCGCCCTTGCTGTTGAAGTGGTTGGCGATCACGAAGACCGGCTTGCCCTTGAACGAGAACTGGCCGACCAGCGGCTTGCGGCTGGTGGTCCAGGCCTCGTTGCCCGGGTCGATGCGGCCCGGGGAGGCGGTCAGCGCGGTGGCCTTGCCGGTGCCGGTGACGTCGACCGCGGTGGTGGCGTCGCCGCCCGGGATGTCGGTGAAGGATATCCGGGCGGGGTTGAAGAGGAAGCCCTGGCGGATGTTGCCGCCGGGCTCGCCGCCGTCCTTGCCGTCGACCGGGTCGATGGAGCGCCACTCGTAGGCCGGGCCGCCGGCGGCCTTGATGGCCGCGACGAACTTGGCGACGGTGGCGCCGGCGGTGACGGTGCCGTCGTTGACCGCACCGTTGTCGTCCTGGATCTCCTCGAGGGCGACCACGTCGGGCGAGCGCAGGTTGGTGACGATGCCCTGGGCGAGCTGGGCGAACTTCTCGTCCGGGTCGGACGGGTCGAGGTTCTCCACGTTGTACGTGGCGATGGTGGCCTCGCTCGGCAGCGGGCGGGCGGTGACCTCGCGCCCCAGCCCGTTGTCCTTGAGCGCGCCCATCGTGGTGGCCGCGACGGTGTAGCCGCCGAACTGGTTGTAGTCGAGCGGGCCGGCGGTGGTGCCGGTGAGGCGGTCGCCCACGTCGGCGACCGGGAAGGCGCCGTCGGCGGCCGGGATCAGCGACTGCACCATCAGGCGGCCGGTGTTGGGCTTGTCGTAGCCGAGGTAGACGACGCCGCCGCGGCGGGTGGCCGGGTCCTCGCAGGCGGCGTCCACCCACAGCTCGTTGTACTTGTCGGTGGCCTGGACGACGCGGGCGTCGGCGACCTCGACCCGCATGCCCTCCAGCGACTCGTACAGGTCGAGCGCGTACGTCGCGGGCTGCAGCGGCAGGTTCTCGATGGTGGCGCCGGCGGCCTCGGGGGCGTAGGCGGCGGGGATGCTGCGGCTGTCCAGGCGGACGGCGGCGGGCAGCGGGTTGCCGGAGGAGAGCACGGTGGTCTTCGGCGCGCTCAGCTCGGTGACGGACTGGCTGCCGCCGGTGAACGACGGGTAGTACTCGGTGACCTTCGCGGTGACCAGCACCGAGTCGCCGACCGCGACCGTCGGGGCGGCGCTGCCGGTGTAGACGAAGATCGCCTCGCTGGTGGCCGGGTCGGCGTCCGGAGTGGCGTCCTGGATCCAGAAGCCCTTGGAGCCGGTGGTGCGCACGCCGGTGACGATGCCGGGGATGCCGGGGATGGTGCTGCCGGCCTTCGGGGATATCCGGGTGTTGCCCTGGATGTCGTGGATCCGGACGGTGCCGGGCTCGGTCGGGCCGGTGGAGCCGGAGCCGTCGCCGGCGTCGGCGGTCTCGCCCTTGCTGTTGACCGGGGTCGGCACGTCGGCCTTCAGGTCGGCGGCGTTGTCGTCGGTGTCGGGCAGGCCGGCGCCGCGGGCGACCGAGGCGGTGTTGCTCGCGCCGGCGGCGGAGGCGCTGCCCTCGTGGACGACGGCGGTGCCGAAGCCGACCAGGTCGCGGATCCGGGTGTCGGCGGCGCAGTCGGCGGCGGTCTTGCAGGTCAGCGGGGCGGTGCCCTGGACGAGCGCGACGGTGCCGGAGGTGCCGGAGAGGGCGAGGGTGCCGGAGGCGTCCGGGGTGGGCAGGGCGACGGTGCCGCCGGTGCCCGCGGCCTCGGCGATCAGGAAGCGGCCGCCGGGCGCGATCGCGCCGCTCAGCGGGGTGACGCTCCAGGTGCTGCTGGCACCCGGGGTGCCGGAGATGTACTGGACGCTCCAGCCGTCGAGGCCGAAGGCGGCGCCGCCCTTGTTGGCGAGCTCGATGAAGTCGTTCTTCAGCGTGGCACCGGAGTTGCCGCCGCCGCCGTAGACCTCGGAGACGACCGCGTCGGCGGAGGGCGCGGCGGTGGCGAAGGGCAGCGGCACGAGGACCAGCGAGGCCGCCACGGAGGAGGACAGCACGGTCGCGCGCAGCAGTCTCCGGCGGGAGCGGGGGTTGCGGGCGGCGGTGGTTTCGGTCACCGGGAGGGGCTCCTTAATCTGCCGGCGGACGCGGGTCCACCGCGTGCGGGCAGCACGGTCACCCGGCGGACGTGGGCTCGCCGGGTGCTGAGGGTGTGTCAGAGTTGGTGACTACTCGCGTAGATACCGTGCAGTAAGATACGCGCGTAGAAGGTGACACGACAAGACATCCTGCGTTAACTCTCGGCAGACGCCGCACGCCCTCCGGTCACCGAGGCACCGTCAGGGTCCGTACCGGGCAGGCCGCGAGGGTCTGCCCGGCACGGACGGGCCGGCCCGGCTACCCCAGGCGGGCGTCGGCGGCGAGCGAGCCGACCAGGTCCCCGACCCGGCCCTCGGGCAGCCCGCGGGAGACGAACCAGGCCCCGACGTTGCGCACGTCCCGCTCCAGGAAGGACAGCCCGCGCGGGTTGGCGACCACGTCGACGATCTGCGGCACGTCGATGATCACCAGCCGGCCGTCGTGGACGAGGATGTTGTACGCGGAGAGGTCGCCGTGCGCGTAGCCGTCGACCGCGAGCACGGACAGGCTGCGGCCGAGCTGCTCCCACAGGTCCTCGACGTCGGCCTCCTCGGCGCGGAGCTGGGCCAGCCGGGGCGCGGCCGCACCGTCCGCGCCGCCGACGAACTCCATCAGGATCTCCGTCCCGGTGATCTGCACCGGGTACGGGACGGCCACCCCGGCCGACCAGAGCCGGCACAGTGCGGCGAACTCGGCGCCGGCCCACTGCCCGGCGATCGCCTCCTTGCCGAAGGCGGTGCGCTTGGCCATCGCCCGGGTGATCCGGGACTCCTTGTGCTGACGGCCCTCCAGGTAGCCGGAGTCGCGGTGGAACATCCGGTGCTGGGCGTCCCGGTAGCGCTTGGCCGCCATCAGGGTGCGGCGGCCGGTGCCCGGCACCGCGCGCTCCAGCAGGAAGACGTCGGCCTCCTTGCCGGTCTTCACGATCCCGAGCTCGGTGTCCACGGCCGCGAGTTCGGTCACCACCCAGTCGGGGCGCGGCTCGGGCCCCTTCTCGGTGGGGGTGGACCGGTCCCAGGTGGACCAGCGGTCGCCCTCGGCCGGGCCGTCGGACGCGGCCGGTGCGGGGCCGTCGGAGCCCTCCGGGAAGGCCGCCGCGGAGGAGGAGTACTCGGACTCGAAGTCGTCGAACCGGTCGGACCGGCGGCCGCGCCGCTGGCCGCCCTTGGGACGGATACGGGAGAAGGAATCGCTGTCGGCAAAGCGCTCGCGCACTGCGGTGGCTCCTGAGGAGTGGCCCACCGGGCGCGTCGGACGCGACGTGCTGTCAGCCGGTGGGGAGGTGACGATCGAGGAGGGCGTATGGCGCGCACACGAAGGCGCGCCGCGACACGGCGGCAACCATCCGGACACACCTCCTCGACGTCGGGTCCTCGCACGGCGTTCGCGAGGACGTCAGCACACTAGCCGCTCCCCGCGGCAGCGCAACCGATTATTCGACCGGGCGACCCGTCAGGGACGCGCGGGGCACTCCGGCCGCCGCGCGCCCCTGAACGGCCCGCCCTCAGTCGGCCTCGGCGGGGGCCGGCTCGCGGACGGCCGCGGACCACTTCTGCTCGACCTTGCCGAGCTTCCAGTAGGCGATGGCACCGGCCCAGGTGACCACGAAGAGGCCGACGATGGCGTAGCCGACCATGTTGAGGTCGAGTTCGGCGATCCAGCCGATCGGGCCGGTGGTGACGCCGAGCTTCTCGGCGAGCAGGCCGACCAGCTCGACGACGCCGATGACCAGGGCGACCAGCACCGACAGGCCGGTGACGGTGAGGTTGTAGTAGATCTTGCGGACCGGCTTGGAGAACGCCCACTCGTAGGCGAAGTTCATGAACGAGCCGTCGATGGTGTCGAGCAGGCTCATGCCCGCCGCGAAGAGGATCGGCAGCACCAGCAGCGCGTACCAGGGCAGCGAGAAGGCGGCGGCGCCGCCGGCCAGCACGAGCAGCGAGACCTCGGTGGCGGTGTCGAAGCCGAGGCCGAAGAGCAGGCCGACCGGGTACATGTGCCAGGGCTTGGTGACGGCGCGGGTCACCCGGCCGAGGATGCGGTTGAGGAAGCCGCGCCTGTCGAGCTGGCGCTCCAGCTCGGCCTCGTCGAACTCGCCGTCCTTCATGCTGCGGAAGACCTTGAGGATGCCGTTGAAGGCGCCGAGGTTGATCAGGCCGATCAGCACCAGGAAGGTGCCGGAGACGGAGACGCCGATCAGTCCGGTGGCGGTGTGCAGCGCGGACCCGTCGGACTCGACCTGCCCGGCCAGCGAGCGGATGCCGAAGGCGAGCAGCGCGCAGAGCCCGAAGACGATCGAGGAGTGGCCGAGCGAGAACCAGAAGCCCACCGACAGCGGCCGCTTGCCCTGGCCCATCAGCTTGCGGGTGGTGTTGTCGATCGCGGCGATGTGGTCGGCGTCGAAGGCGTGCCGCATGCCGAGGGTGTAGGCGGTGAGGCCCATGCCGGCGCCGAAGACCTGGCCGCCGACGTCGTAGTGGTGCGGGGCGATGACGGCGAGCAGGGTGAACCAGCCGACGACGTGGAGGGCCAGCACGAAGCCGCCCATGCCGGCGAGCCGGAGCCACTCCTCGCGGGTGAGCCGGTCGCGCAGACGGCTTGGCGTTGACATGGGAGTCCTCCCGGCAGCGGACGGATGAGCCGAGCCATCCTGTCGCCCCCGGAACTCAATTGCAAGTTATGTGCAACTGCTGAGCCGGGGCATTCCGAGCTGCACCGATGCACCGGGGGCGCATTTCGCGCAGGACATGTCACACGACGTACCCGATCCCTTAACCTCCCGCGTCTTCCTCCAGCCCCTTCTACGCGCGGATACTCGGCTCGGTGCACGGATCTACGCGCGGATACCCCATCTGTCCGCGTGCCCTTCCGTGCGCGGGTACCACTGCCCCCCGATCCCCCAACACCTCTCGGAGGAACGGCAGATGATCGGCACTCGCACCATCCGCACCAAGGCGGCGCTGGCCGCCACCGCGATCCTGGCGGCCACCCTCACCGGCCTCGCGGCGCCCGCCGCCCCCGCCGCGGCCGCCACCCCCCACCGGGTGCTCTTCGACAACAGCAAGGCCGAGACCGCCGGCAACGCCGACTGGATCATCAGCACCAGCCAGCCGGACCCGCTCGGCCAGAACGCCAACCCCGGCACCGAGAAGAGCTGGACGGGCGCCCTCTCCGCCTGGGGCGTCGCCCTGCAGAAGGCCGGCGGCTACAGCCTCAGGACGCTGCCGTCCGGCTCGACCATCAGCTACGGCACCGGCGCCGCGCTCGACCTCGCCAACTTCGACACCTTCGTGATCCCCGAGCCCAACATCCGCTTCTCGACCGCCGAGAAGACCGCCATCATGCGCTTCGTGCAGAACGGCGGCGGGCTCTTCCTCGTCTCCGACCACAGCAACAGCGACCGCAACAACGACGGCTGGGACTCCCCCGAGATCATCAACGACCTCTTCACCGGCAACGGCGTCGACAACACCTCGCCGTTCGGCTTCTCGGTCGACGTGAAGACCATCAGCACCGACAACCCGCGGGCGGTCAACGACTCCGCCGACCCGGTGCTGCACGGCGCCTTCGGCACCGTCACCGGCTCGATCCTGCGCTCCGGCACCACCTTCACCCTCACCCCCTCCGCCAACTCCTCCGTCAAGGGCCTGGTCTACCGGACGGGCTACAGCGGCAACACCGGCGCCTTCTTCGTCACCAGCACCTTCGGCAGCGGCCGGGTCGCCGCCTGGGGAGACAGCTCCCCGATCGACGACGGCACCGGCCAGTCCGGCAACACCCTGTACGACGGCTGGAACGACCCCGCCGGCACCGACGCGGCGCTCGCCCTGAACGCCACCGCCTGGCTCGCCAAGGCGTCCTGAGCCCGCCGGCCCGGCAGTCCCCGTCCCGCGGTGCGCGCCGCGGGACGGGGACTGCCGGGCCTCCCCGGACCGACCGCGGCCCGCCCCGGCCCGGTGGAAATGGCGCCCGGCCGCGCCCATCCTGGGGAGGTCGGGCCCGCCCCGGGCCGCCGTACGACCCCACGGAGGGCCCATGCAGCAGCCGGCCCCGTACCCCTACCGCACCACCCGCGAGGACGTCCGGATCGCCATGCCGGACGGCACCCGCCTCGCCGCCCGCCTCTGGCTGCCGGTCACCGACCACCCGGTGCCCGCCCTGCTCGAACACCAGCCCGGCGGGCTGGGCGACACCACCGCCGTCCGCGACGCCCAGCGGCACCCCTGGTACGCCGGCCACGGCTACGCCTCGCTGCGGGTCGACGCCCGCGGCCACGGCAGCTCCGAGGGCGCCCCCGCCGACCCGGCCTCGCCCGCCGGCACCGCCGACGGCCTCGCGCTGCTCGACTGGCTCACCGCCCGGCCCTGGTCCAGCGGCCGGGCCGGCGCCTTCGGCATCGGCCGCGGCGGCACCGCGGCCCTCGCGCTCGCCGCGCACGCCCCCGAGACGCTCGCCGCGGTGGTCGCCGTCTGCGCCGACGACCGCACCGCGCCCCTGCGGGACCTGGCGGGCGCCCCGCTCGCCGCCGCCGTGCACGGAGAGTCCGCCGCCCGGCTCGCGGCCGCCTGCCGCCCGCCCGACCCCCGGTACACCGGCGACGGCTGGCGGCGGCTCTGGCTGGAGCGCCTCGCCGCGCTCGATCCCGGCGCCGGCGACGAGGGCGAGCGGATCGGGCTCCGGGCGGTGCGGGCCGCCGTCCTCGCCTTCGGCGGCTGGGCCGACCCGCAGGCCGGGACGGTGCTCCGCCTGGTCGAGGAGCTCGGCGGGAACGCCCGCGGGATCCTCGGCCCCTGGCCGCACGAGTACCCCGACGAGGGCCTGCCGCCCGGGCCGGCCATCGGCTTCCTCCAGGAGACCCTCCGCTGGTGGGACCACTGGCTCAGGGGCGCCGACACCGGCGTCCTCAAGGAACCGGCCCTGCGCAGCTGGATGAACGAGTCGGTGCCGCCCGCCACCTCCTACGCCAACCGGCCCGGCCGCTGGATCGGCGACGAGAGCTGGCCCTCCCCCGACGTCCGCGAGGTGCACTACGGCCTCGACGACGCCCTGCGCACCGCCGGGACGCCCTCCGGCGAGCGCTTCGTCCCCGTCCGCTCGCCGCAGCACACCGGCATCGACGCCGGGGCCGTCCGGCCGCTCGGCGGACCCGCCGACCTGCCGCCGGACCAGCGCGAGGAGGACGGCCGCTCGGTCTGCTTCGACTCGGTGCCGCTGCCGGAGCCCGCGGAGGTGCTGGGCACCCCGTCGGTACGGCTGCGGGTGCGCATGGACGCCCGGCACGGGCAGGTCGCGGCGCGGCTGTGCGATGTCGCCCCGGACGGCTCCGCCACGCTGGTCAGCCGCGGGGCGGCGGCCCTGGCGGGCGGCATCGGGCCGGTGGAGGTCGAGATCGGGCTGGCCGCGGTCGCGCACGCCTTCCCCGCCGGGCACCGGATCCGGCTCGCGCTGTCCTCGGCCTACTGGCCGTGGCTCTGGCCGGTGGTGGAGACCGGCGGCTTCGAGGTGGACCCGGGCGGTTCGGCGCTGACGCTGCCGGTGCGGCACCTGGCCGCGGACGCGGGCAGCGGGCCGGTCTCCTTCGACCCACCCGAGCAGGCCGCGGCGCCGGCCGAACTGCACACCGAACCGCTCACCGCCCACCCGGAGCGGCAGGCGGTGCACGACGTGGCCGCCGGCGAATGGCGCCTGCAGCTGGCCCGCCCGGAGGGCGCGGTGGTCCACCCCGACGGCCTCGCCGAGGAGGAGCACGTCCTGGAGGCGTACCGCATCCGCTCGGACGACCCGCTGAGCGCGCGGGCGCGCACCGACCGCACCCTGCGGCTGGAACGGACCGACATCGGCTGGGACGTCACCCTGCAGATCCGCTCCGAGGCGAGCTGCGACGCCGGGCACGTCACCGTCCGCGACCACGTCCGCGCCTTCGAGGGCGGCGACGTGGTCTTCGAACGCATCTGGCGCCGCCGCCTCGCCCGGGGCGATCGCTAGGCCTCTCCGGAGGTCTCCCGGCACCACTGCCGGTGGCGGCCCCCGTCAGGCCGCGGCCCCCGTCAGGCCGCGGCCTCCGTCCTGGTGCGGGCCGGGAGCTCCGCCCGGACGACGCGCCGGCGCCGGGACGGCAGGCCCGCGGTCGGGTTGGCGACGCCCCAGGCCGCGCCCTTGCAGATCAGTTCCTTGTAGCGGGCGGCGAGGCGGCCGGTCAGGGCGCGGTCGACCGTCCGGTCGTCGGCGGTGACGAACTGGATCAGCCCCTCCTTGCGGCCGAGCGAGATGCACTGCTGGAAGTAGCGGATCGGGACGCGGGGGACCTCGGTGCCGGCGAGGCGGGCCGCGAGGGCGTCGGCGGCCTGCCAGGCCATCGGGACGCCGGAGGCGCAGGACATGCGCAGCGGCCTGTCGCCAGGGCCGATGGCCATCGCGGCGTCGCCGACGGCGTACACGTCCGGGTGGGAGACCGAGCGCATGGTGCTGTCGACCACGATCCGGCCGTGCTCGGTGACCTCCAGGGCGGTGGCCCGGGCGATCGGGTGGACGGCGAAGCCGGTCGTCCAGACGGCGACCTCGGCGCGGACGGTCCGGCCGTCGGCGGTCGTCACGCGGTCCGCCTCCACGGCGGTGACGGCGGCGTGCTCGTGCACGGTGATGCCGAGCCGGTCCACCACCTTCCGCAGGTGGGTGCGGCCCTTCTCGGAGAGCCAGTCGCCGAGGGCGCCGCGGGCGGCCAGGGCGACGTCGAGGTCCGGGCGGGCCTCGGCGATCTCGGTGGCGGCCTCCAACCCGGTCAGGCCGGCACCGATCACCACCACGGGCGCTCCGGCCTCCAGGGCGGCCAGGCGGTCGCGCAGGCGGAGGGCGCCGGGGCGGCCGGAGAGCTCGTGGGCGTGTTCGGCCGTTCCGGGGACGCCCCCGTCGTCCCAGCCGCTGCCGAGGGCGTAGACCAGGGTGTCGTACGCGAGTTCCTCCGGGTCGCCGCCGTCCGGGGCGGTGACCGTCACGGTCTTGCGGTCCACGTCGACGGCGGTGACCTTCGCGAGCTTCAGCGCGACGCCGGTACCGGCGAACATCGCGTCGAACGGCCGGGGCCTGAGGTCCTGGCCGGTCGCGAGCTGGTGCAGCCGGACCCGCTCGACGAAGTCGGGCTCGGGGTTGACGAGGGTGATGGCGACGTCCTCGCGGTGCAGCCGCTTGGCGATGCGGCCGGCGGCGACGGCCCCGGTGTAGCCGGCTCCGAGGACGACGATGCGGTGCTGCATGTCCCTGCTCCTGTCTGCGAGGTTCCGCCGCCTGCTGGCGCGGTTTCGCCTCCTGAACCGGACGGCCCGGCGTTTCCTGACAGGATCGGGATGTGAAGCACGTCACATTGGTCAGAGAGTGTGGAGCGCGCTCCCGTGGTCCGCGGCGGCCCACTGCTCGGTCGCACGGACGAGCTTGTCGGGGTTGACCTGGCTGCGCACGGCGGCGATGCCGTCGGCGGTGACCTCCAGGCAGGTGATCCCGACGACCCGGCCGTCCACGACCGCCACGACGGCGGGCCCGCCGTTGGCGATCGCGAAGTGGATCTCGGCCGCGCCGCCGATGTGGGCCCGCTTGGCCGCGCTGGGCTTGAACAGCCCGCGCAGGAACGTCGCGACCGCGAGCGCGCCCTCGAAGGCCTTCGCGCGGGCCGGGACCTTCCCGCCGCCGTCGCCGATCGAGACGGCGTCCTGGGTGAGCAGGCGCACGAGGGGTTCGGTGCGGCCGCTGGTCGCCGCGGCGAGGAACTCCTCCACGATCCTCCGGGCGGCGGCCTCGTCGATCTCGGTGCGCGCCCGGCCCTCCGCGACGTGCCTCCCGGCGCGGTGGTGGATCTGCTGGCTGGCGGCCTCGCTGATGTTCAGGATCTCGGCGATCTCCCGGTGCGGGTACGCGAAGGCCTCGCGCAGCACGTACACCGCCCGCTCGTTGGGCGACAGGCGCTCCAGCAGGACGAGGACGGCGTAGGACACCGAGTCGCGCTGCTCGGCGGTGTCGGCGGGGCCGAGCATCGGGTCCCCGGCGAGCAGCGGCTCGGGGAGCCACTGCCCCACGTAGGTCTCGCGCCGGGCACGGGCCGAAGTGAGCATCGTGAGGCAGAGGTTGGTGAGGACCTTGGTCAGCCAGGCCTCCAGCACCCGGATCTGTCCGGCGTCGGCGGCCTGCCAGCGCAGGAAGGTCTCCTGCACGGCGTCCTCCGCCTCCGCCGCCGAGCCGAGCAACCGGTAGGCGATGGCCTCCAGCCGGGGCCTGGCCGCCTCGAACCGGTCCACGTCGCTCACGATCAGGGCCATGCGGCCGATCCTAGTCGCCGCCGGGCCGGAGCGGGCCGACGAGGGAAACCGCAAGGGGCGCGGCCGGCTGCGCAGTTCGGCGGCGGGCCGCCGCACGGGCCAGGGGCTGCCCTGGTCGCACGGTGGCCCGCCCCGACCCGCTCGGTCGGCCGCGCCCCGGGGTGGTGGACCGTGAGGGTTCCGGCGGCCGCCGCGGCCGGAACCCTCGCCGGTCAGCGGGTGCGGTGGTTGCGGATGATCTCCGCGTACCGCTCGCCGCTGGCCTTCACGGTGCGCCGCTGGGTGTCGTAGTCGACGTGCACCAGGCCGAACCGCTTGTCGTAGCCGTACGCCCACTCGAAGTTGTCGAGCAGCGACCAGGCGAAGTAGCCGGCCAGCGGGGCGCCCTTGGCGACCGCGCGGGCGCAGGCGTCCAGGTGGCCCTCCAGGTAGGCGGTCCGCTCCGGGTCCTCGATCCGGCCGTCCGCCGTGACGGTGTCGCGGTAGGCGGAGCCGTTCTCGGTGATGTAGATCTTCCGGACGCCGTACTCCTCGGTGAGGCGCATCAGCAGCTGGTGGATGCCCTCGGCGTCCACCTCCCAGTCCATCGCGGTGTGTTCGGCGTTGCGGCCGGGGGCCTGCCGGAACTGCGGGACGGCGCCGGTCGGGTCGTCCTGCACGAACTGGCGGAAGTAGTAGTTGAGGCCGATCCAGTCGAGCGGGGCCGAGATGAGCTCCATGTCGCCGTCGCGGACGGGGAGTTCGACGCCGTAGAGCTTGACCATGTCCTCGGGGTAGCCGCGGCCGAGGACGGGGTCGAGCCACCAGCGGTTGATGTGCCCGTCGGCCCGGACGGCGGCGAGGCGGTCGGCCTCGCTGTCGGAGGCCGGGATGATCGGGCTGAGGTTGTTGACGATGCCGACCTGGACGTCCGGGTGGGCGGCGCGCAGCGCCTGCACGGCGTAGCCGTGGCCGAGGTGCAGGTGGTACGAGGTGCGGACGGCCGCGGTGAGGTCCGTCCAGCCCGGGGCCATCTTGCCCTCGAGGTGGCCGATCCAGGAGGAGCAGAGCGGCTCGTTGAGGGTGGCCCAGTGCTTGACGCGGTCGCCGAGGCGGTCGGCGACGACGGCCGCGTACTCGCCGAAGCGCTCGGCGGTGTCGCGCTCGGGCCAGCCGCCGCGGTCCTGCTGGGCCTGCGGGAGGTCCCAGTGGTACAGGGTGCCGTGCGGGGTGATCCCGGCGTCCAGCAGGCCGTCGACCAGGCGGTCGTAGAAGGCGAGGCCCTCGGCGTTGATCCGGCCGTCGGCCTGCGGCACCACACGGGGCCAGGCGACGGAGAAGCGGTAGGCGCCGAGGCCGAGCCGCTTCATGAGGCCGATGTCCTCGCTGTAGCGGTGGTAGTGGTCGCAGGCGGTGTCGCCGTGGTCGCCGTTGTCGATCTTCCCTGGGGTGTGGGAGAAGGTGTCCCAGATGGAGGGCGCACGGCCGTCCTCGTCCACGGCACCCTCGATCTGGTACGCGGAGGTGGCCGCGCCCCAGACGAAGTCGTCCGGCAGGGCGTTGAGGTCGTTCACAACTGGCCTTTCAATCAGGGTCACTTGACGGCGCCGGCGGTGAGTCCGGCGACGAGGTAGCGCTGCAGCAGGAGGAATCCGGCGACGACCGGGACGCTGACCACCAAAGAGGCGGCCATGACCTGGTTCCAGTACACGTCGTTGAGCGTCGCGTAGCCCTGGAGGCCGACGGCGAGGGTGCGGGTCTCGTCGTTGGTCATGACGGAGGCGAAGAGGACCTCGCCCCAGGCGGTCATGAAGGCGTACACGGCGACGGCGACGATGCCGGGAATGGCGGCCGGGATGATGATCTGCACCAGGGCCCGGACGGGACCGCAGCCGTCGACCAGGGCGGCCTCGTCGAGGTCCCGCGGGATGGAGTCGAAGTAGCCGACCAGCATCCAGATCGAGAACGGCAGTGAGAAGGTCAGGTAGGTGAGGATCAGTCCGCCGCGGCTGCCGTAGAGGGCGACGCCGGTGCTGTTGCCGATGTTGACGAAGATGAGGAACAGCGGCAGCAGGAACAGGATGCCGGGGAACATCTGCGTCGACAGCACGGTGACGGTGAACAGCCGGCGGCCGCGGAAGCGGTAGCGGCTGACGGCGTAGGCGGCGAGGATCGCGATGAGCACCGAGAGGACGGTCGCTCCGCCGGCCACGATGATCGAGTTGACGAAGTACTTGCCGAGCGGAACGGTCTTCCAGATGTCGAAGTAGGGCCGGACGGTGAGCGTGCTCGGTATCCAGCGGAACGGTCCCTGGACGTCCTGGAGCGGCTTCAGCGAGGAGCTGACCATGACGCCGACCGGGACGAGGGTGAAGACCGCGAGCAGGGCGAGCACGACCCGGCGGATCCACCGGAAGGACGCGGGCGGGTTAATCATCGGCGCCCCTCCGACGCGAGGTGATGAACAGGTAGACCGACGTCACCAGCAGCAGGAACAGCAGGAGCAGCACCGACATGGCCGAGCCCGCACCGAAGTTCCAGGTGACGAAGGAGGACTGGTAGATGTGGATGGAGATGAGGTCCGAGGCTTCCGGTGCCGACTTGCCGAACAGCACGTACGGCGTGTTGAAGTCGTTGAAGGTCCAGAGGAAGAGGACCAGCACGAGCACCAGGTTGACCGGGCGCAGCGAGGGCAGGGTGATCCGGCGGATCTGCTGCCAGACGCCGGCGCCGTCCATGGCGGCGGCCTCGTAGAGCTCGCGGGGGATGTTCTGCAGACCGGCCGTCAGGGTGAGGAAGGCGAACGGCCAGGAGCGCCAGACGGAGACGGTGACGAGCGCCGCGAAGCTGTTGTCGCCGATCAGCCAGAACGGCCGGTCCGAGGTGAGGTGGAGCTGGTCGTGGATGATGTGGTTGACCAGTCCGGTGTCCCGCTGGAACATGAACGACCAGGTGATGACGGCCGCGTAGACCGGCAGGGCGTAGGGCAGCAGGAAGGCTGCGCGGAGCAGCCCCCTGCCTCTGAAGGCGTCCTGCATCATGATCGCCGCCGTGGTGCCCACCAGCCAGGAGAGGCCGACGGCGAGGATCGTGAAGGCGCAGGTCACCCAGAACGAGTTGAGCAGCGACTGGCCGACGGGGGCACTGAAGTCCACCGCCAGGTGGTAGTTCCCGAGGCCAGTCCACGGTGCGGACGACCAGTCCCGGATGAAGAACTGGGTGAGCTGTTTGAAGCTCATCACGATGCCGACCACCATGGGCACCAGGTGGATCAGCAGCTCCAGGAGCAGCGCCGGGAGCAGGAGCAGGTAGGGCAGGCCGATTCGGCCGAGTCGCTGTCGCACGTCAGTTGGCCGGCATCTGCTGCTGGGCCTTGGTGAGTTCGGCCTTGACGGACTCGTCGGTGACCGGCTTGCCGGCGGCGGCCGCGGCGAGCAGGTTCTTGACGGCGGTGCCGACGAGGGTCTCGTACTGGCTCTCGTTGGCGACCTGCGGGAGCGGCTGGGCGCTGGAGCCGAGGACCTTGGAGAGGGCCTGGAGCTCGGGGGTGGCGAAGGCGGCGTCGCCCTGGGCCTCGGAGACCGGCGGGATCGAGCCGTAGGTCTTGTTGAGCTGGATCTGCTCGTCCTTGCTGGTCATGAACTTCACGAAGTCCAGCGCGCCGTTCAGGTTCTTGGTGTTCTTGAAGACGGCGAGGTTGATGCCGGCGACCATGGAGCTGGTGAGCTTGGTGCCGGAGGCGCCCGCGGGGACGGGGACGGGGGCGACGCCGTAGTCGTCGGGGTTCATCCCGTGCGACTTGAGGTTGGCGCCGGCCGACTGCCACATCATCATGCCGACCTTGCCGGTGGCGAAGTCGGTGACGGTCTGGTTGTTGGCGTACTCGGCGTTGCCCGGGGCGGCGATCTTGTCCTTGGCGATCAGGTCGACGTACTGCTTGATCGCGGCGACGGCCTCGGGGGTGTCGAAGGCGGGCTTGCCGGAGGCGTCGAACCAGTCGGCACCGTGCTGCTTGCCGAGGGTGAAGGCGTGGTGGACGTTCTCGGAGACGTTGCCGCCCTCGACGGCGATGCCGTACTTGCCGTCCTTGGTGAGCTTCTGGCCGTCGGCGATCAGCTCGTCCCAGGTGGCCGGCGGGCGCTCGATGCCGGCGGCCTGGAACATCTTCTTGTTGTAGTAGAGGCCGTAGGCCATCGAGTACAGCGGGACGGCGGCCGGGTCCTTGCCCGTCGCGCCGGCGGAGGCGATGGTGGCGGGCAGGAAGCGGTCCTTGCCGCCGATCTTGCCGAAGGTCGCGTCGTCGAAGGGCAGCAGGGCGCCGGTGGCCTGGAGCGAGGCGGACCAGGTGTTGCCGATGTTGAGGACGTCGGGGCCCTGGCCGGAGGTGGTGGCCGCGAGGATGCGGTTGAGCAGGTCGGACCAGGGGATGACCTCGAGCTTGACCTTGATGCCGGTCTGCTGCTCGAACTTTCTCAGCTCGGGCTCCAGGACCTGCTTGTCGTTCTCCAGGCTGGTGCCCTGGTTGCTGGCCCAGTACGTCAGCGTCTTGGGGCTGCTGTTGTCACCGGAGCCGCCGGTGCTGGAGCCGCCTCCGCAGGCGGTGGCGGTGAGTGCAAGAGTCGCGACCACGGCGGTCGCGGCAGCCAGACGGTTGATACGCATGACCATGCCCCTCTCGGGCGGGTGGATGGCGTGGTGGGGGTGGAAGGGCCCCGGCCGGGGCGCGAGCCCCGGAGAGGGCTTTCTTCAGGCCGTGATTTAACGTGTGAGAAAAGCTGGCGTCAAGAGGACGTGCAGCGCTAGATTCGCTGCAGGAGGGAGAACCGATGGCAGAGCGAGGCAAGCAGACGGTCCGCGACCTGCGGCGCGGCAGCAGATCGACCCTTTTGCAACGGTTGTATTTCGAAGGGCCGCTCAGCAGGCAGGAGTTGGGCCAGATCAGCGGGCTCAGCGCCGGTTCGGTCAGCAACGTGATCGGCGAGTTGCTGGCGGACGGGCTGGTCGAGGAGTGCGGATCGGTCGAGTCGGACGGCGGCCGGCCCCGCATCCTGCTGCAGGTGCCGCCCGAGCGGGCCCACCTGGTCGGCGTCGACGTCGGCGAGACCCAGGTGAGGGTCGCGCTCTTCGACCTGGGGCTCACCGAGCTCGCCGCCAGCGACCACCCGCTCTCGGACTGCGGGCACGACTCCGACCACGTGGTGGAGCTGATCCTCACCGGGCTCGCCGAGGTGCTGGACGCCACCGGCACCGACCCGGCCACCGTGCTCGGGGTCGGCGTCGGCGTGCCCGGCATCGTGGAGCAGGGCGACCCGGGCACCGACGGCCTCGGCATCGTGGTGCACAGCCAGACCGTGGACTGGGACGCCGTGCCGCTCGGCCGGATGCTGCGGGCCGGCACCGACCTGCCGCTCTACGTGGACAACGGCGCCAAGACGCTCGGCCAGGCCGAGATGTGGTTCGGTGCGGGCCGCGGCGCCCGGCACGCGGTGGTCGCGCTGTTCGGCTCCGGCGTCGGCGCCTGTGTGATCGCCGAGGGCGCCCGCTTCCGCGGCGCCACCAGCAGCGCGGGCGAGTGGGGCCACACCAAGGTGCACGTGGGCGGCCGGCTCTGCCGGTGCGGCTCGCGCGGCTGCCTGGAGGCCTACGTCGGCGCGGAGGCGCTGGTCGAACGCTGGGGCCGGGCACCCGCCGGGTCCAGCGAGAAGGCCGGACTGGCCGCCCTGCTGGCCGCCGCCGAGGCGGGCGAGCAGGACGCCGTCGACCTGCTGGCCGAGGCTGCCGAGTACTTCGGCGCGGCCATCGCCGACCTGATCAACCTGTTCAACCCGGAGCGGATCGTGATCGGCGGCTGGGCCGGGCTGATGCTCGGGCCGCGCCTGCTGCCCGCGATCCGGGACGCCGCGACCGCCTACGCCCTGCGCTTCCCCCGCGCGCAGACCTCGATCGACCTCGGCCTGCTCGGGCCGGACGCCGTCACCGTGGGCGCGGCCACCCTGCCGCTCTGGCACTTCCTGCAGTCCGGCGGCGAACTGCCCGCCCGGATGTCCGCCGCGGCCGCCACCGGCTGAGCCGCACCCCTCGCAACCTGCGCGAACCCGCCGTCCACTGCGCCTGGCGGCGGGTCAAAGGGCGCCCCGCACCGGCCGGTTGATCCGTATCGGAACTCCCGACCGGGGACTTGACACCCGAGATCGCAGCCCCACAGACTCCCTCCGGGGAGCGCTCTCTCGGCTCGGCCGCAAGGATTCCGGCCCGCCCCGCCCCGTAGTTCCCGGCGCCCCTGCGCCGCGCCGGCCCGTCGGTCACGGGCCGGTCCCCACGCCGACGCACGACGTCCGCGCCCCCACGAAAACCCCCACCCACCCCCACCGCAGGAGAAGCCCGTGAGGCTCACTTCAGCACGCCCCGGCGCCCGAGCCGGCCGCCGCGGCTCCGCCGCCCTGCTCGGCATGGCCCTGCTCTCGGGCGCCGTCCTGGCGCTCCCCGGCAGCGCCGCCCACGCCGCCGACACCCTGATCTCGCAGGGCCGGACGGTCACCGCCTCGTCGGTCGAGAACGGCGGCACCCCGGCCACCTACGCCGTCGACGGCAACACCGGCACCCGCTGGTCCTCGGCCGCGACCGACCAGCAGTGGATCCAGGTCGACCTGGGCGCCTCGGCGACCATCAGCAAGGTCGTGCTCCAGTGGGAGGCCGCCTACGGCAAGGCCTACCAGATCCAGACCTCCGCCGACGGCACCACCTGGACGACGATCTACTCCACCACCACCGGTGCGGGCGGCACGGAGACGCTCAACGTCACCGGCAGCGGCCGCTACGTGCGGATGAACGGCGTGACCCGGGCGACCGGCTACGGCTACTCGCTCTGGGAGTTCCAGGTCTACGGCTCGTTCGGCGGGACCACCCCGGACACCTGCGCGACCACCAACGCCGCGCAGGGCAAGGCCGCCACCTCCTCCAGCACCGAGAACGCGGGCACCCCCGCCTCGGCCGCCGTCGACGGCAACACCGGCACCCGCTGGTCCTCCGCCGCGAGCGACCCGCAGTGGCTGCAGGTCGACCTCGGCTCCGTGCAGCAGGTCTGCCAGGTCCAGCTGAACTGGGAGGCCGCCTACGGCAAGGCCTACCAGATCCAGACCTCGACCGACGGCACCACCTGGACGACGATCTACTCCACCACCACCGGCGCCGGCGGCAACGAGACCCTGAACGTCTCCGGCACCGGCCGCTACGTGCGGATGAACGGCACCCAGCGCGGCACCGGCTACGGCTACTCCCTCTGGGAGTTCGCGGTGCACACCGGCGGCGGCTCCACCGTCCCGCCCGTCCAGGGCGGCGGCGACCTCGGCCCCAACGTGATGGTCTTCGACCCGTCCACGCCGAACATCCAGGCCAAGGTCGACGAGGTCTTCACCAAGCAGGAGTCGAACCAGTTCGGCAACGAGCGGTACGCGCTGCTCTTCAAGCCCGGCACGTACAGCAACATCAACGCCCAGATCGGCTTCTACACCTCGATCGCGGGCCTGGGCCTGAACCCGGACGACACCACCTTCAACGGCGACGTCACCGTCGACGCCGGCTGGTTCAACGGCAACGCGACCCAGAACTTCTGGCGCTCCGCCGAGAACCTGCACCTCAAGCCGGTCAGCGGCACCGACCGCTGGGCCGTCTCGCAGGCCGCGCCGTTCCGCCGGATGCACGTCGAGGGCGGCCTCAACCTCGCCCCCGACGGCTACGGCTGGGCCTCCGGCGGCTACATCGCCGACTCGAAGATCGACGGCCAGGTCGGCAACTACTCGCAGCAGCAGTGGTACACCCGCGACAGCTCGATCGGCGGCTTCTCCAACGGCGTCTGGAACCAGACCTTCTCCGGCGTCCAGGGCGCGCCCGCCCAGGGCTTCCCGAACCCGCCGTACACCACGCTGGACACCACCCCGGTCTCGCAGGAGAAGCCGTTCCTCCACCTGGACGGCAACGACTACAAGGTCTTCGTGCCCGCGAAGCGCACCAACGCCCGCGGCACCTCCTGGGGCAACGGCACCCCGCAGGGCACCTCGGTGCCGCTGACCCAGTTCTACGTGGTCAAGCCCGGCGCCACCGCGGCCACCATCAACCAGGCGCTCGCCCAGGGCCTCAACCTGCTCTTCACCCCGGGCGTCTACCACGTCGACCAGACCATCAACGTGACCCGCCCCGGCACGGTCGTGCTCGGCCTCGGCCTCGCCACCGTCGTCCCGGACAACGGCGTCACCGCGATGAAGGTCGCCGACGTCGACGGCGTCAAGGTCTCCGGCCTGCTGCTGGACGCCGGCTCCGTCAACTCCCCCGCGCTGCTGCAGGTCGGCGACGCCGGCCCGGGCGCCTCCCACGCGGCCGACCCGACCGTCATCCAGGACGTCTTCGTCCGGGTCGGCGGCGCCGGCGCCGGCAAGGCCACCAACGGCATGGTGATCAACAGCAACAACACCGTCGTCGACCACACCTGGATCTGGCGCGCCGACCACGGCGCCGGCGTCGGCTGGGAGACCAACCGCTCCGACTACGGCTTCGTCGTCGGCGGCAACGACGTCCTGGCCACCGGCCTGTTCGTCGAGCACTTCAACAAGTACGACGTCTGGTGGAAGGGCAACGGCGGCCGGACGATCTTCTTCCAGAACGAGAAGGCGTACGACGCCCCCAACCAGGCGGCGATCCAGAACGGCGGCACCCGCGGCTTCGCGGCCTACAAGGTCGAGGACTCGGTCAACACCCACGAGGGCTGGGGCCTGGGCAGCTACTGCTACTTCAACGTGGACCCGACCATCGTCATGGACCACGGCTTCGAGGTCCCGGTGAAGTCCGGCGTCAAGCTGCACGACATCCTGGTCAACTCGCTCGGCGGCAACGGCCAGTTCGCCCACGTGGTGAACGACACCGGCGCCCCGACCTCCGGCACCTCCACCACGCCGTCCAACGTCGTCTCCTTCCCGTGACGGACCACCCCCGCACCTGACGGTCCGTCACACGGCGGCCGCCGCACCGGAGCACCGGTGCGGCGGCCGCGCCGTGCGCGTGCGGGGCTCAGGCCTCGTCGCCCTCCGGATTGATGTGCGGCAGGATCCTGTCCAGCCAGCGCGGCGTCCACCAGGCGTGCGGGCCGAGCAGCGTGAGCACCGCCGGCACCATCAGCAGCCGGACGACGGTCGCGTCGATCAGCACGCTCACCGCGAGGCCCAGGCCCAGCATCTTCACCACGATGTTGTCGCTCAGGATGAACGCCGCGAAGACGCTCACCATGATCAGCGCCGCACAGGTGATCACCCGGGCGGTGATCTCCAGCGCGTGCGCGACACTGCCCTTGGCGTCCCCGGTGCGCGTCCAGTTCTCGTGCACCCGCGACAGCAGGAACACCTCGTAGTCCATGCTCAGGCCGAAGACGATGGCGAACATCATCATCGGCACGTAGCTCTCGATCGGCACCGTCCCCGACACCCCCAGCGCCGGACCGCCCCAGCCCCACTGGAAGACCGCCACCACCACGCCGTACGAGGCCGCGATCGACAGCAGGTTCAGCACCGCCGCCTTGACCGCCACCAGCAGGCCGCGGAAGACCGCCAGGATGATCAGGAAGGCCAGCCCGACGACCACCGCGATGATCGCCGGCAGCCGGCTGGCGACGATGTCGCGGAAGTCCACCTGGGCGGCGGTCGTGCCCGTCACGTAGGTGATCGCCGGGGTGTTGGCCACGGCCTTCGGCAGCGTGGTGTCCTGCAGGTCGTTGACCAGCTGGGTGGTCTTCTCGTCCTGCGGCTGCTGGGCCGGGATCACCGTGGAGGTCAGCACGTCGTTGTCGCTGGACGGCAGGAACGGGCCGATGCTCGCGATGTTCGGGGTGCCGGTCAGGGCCTGCTGGACGGAGGTGACCACCGCCTGCTGGTTCGCCGCCGGCACGTTCGTCTGGTCGATCACCACCGTCAGCGGGCCGTTGGAGCCGGGACCGAACGCGTCCGACATCAGGTCGAAGGCCCGCTTGTCGGTGAAGGACGGCGGGTCGGCGCCGTCGTCGATGTGCCCGAGCTGGATCGAGAACAGCGGGATCGCCAGCACGCACACCACGACCACGCCGGAGACCAGGAACCGCCACGGGTGGCGCTCCACGACCTGCGCGTAGCGGTGCCAGGTGCCGGTGACCTCCTCGCCCGGCGCGGCGTTGCTCTCGGCGACCGGCTTGCGCACGTGCCAGCGGTCGATCGCCCGGCCGATGATGCCGAGCATCGCCGGCAGCAGGGTCAGCGCACCGGCGACCGCCGTCACCACGGTGACGCCCGCGGCCAGACCCAGCTTGGAGATGAAGCTGACCCCGGAGACCGACAGGCCCGCCAGCGCGATGATCACCGTGCAGCCGGAGACCAGCACCGCCCGGCCCGCGGTGGACACCGCGTGTCCGGCCGAGCCCGCCGGGTCCCCGCCGTCCATCAGCCCCTGCCGGTAGCGGGTCAGCAGGAACAGCGCGTAGTCGATGCCGACACCGAGGCCGATCATGGTGGCCAGGGTCGGCGACACGGTCGCGAAGGTGGTCGCCGCGGCGAGCAGGCCGAGGCAGCCGAGGCCGACGATCACCGCGATCAGCGCGTTGATCAGCGGCAGACCCGCCGCGATCACGCTGCCGAAGCCGATCAGCAGCACCACGATCGCCACCGCGAAGCCGATCGCCTCGCTGCTGCGGTCGTCGGCCTTCGGCCGGGCCGCCTCGCCCAGCGGACCGCCGTACTCCACCTGCACCCCGGCCTGGCGCAGCGGGGCGACCGCGTTGTCCACCTTGGTCAGGTAGTCGCTGCCGTAGGTGCTCGGGTTGGCGTCGGTCTTGAAGGTGATGAAGGCGGTCAGCCCGTCGGTGGAGAGCGGGCCGTTCGGGGTCTGGGTGGTCGGCTGGCCGGGCTGCGGCAGGGGGTTCTGCACCGACAGCACGTTCGGCACCTGCTGCAGGTTGGCGACCGCCTGGTTGATCTGGTCGGTGAAGCCGGTGAGCGCCTGGGCGTCGTGCAGCACGATCTGCGAGCCGACGCCGCCGGCGGCCGGGTTGTGCGCCCGCAGCACGTCGAGGCCCTTCTGGGCCTGGCTGCTGGAGATGTTGAAGTCGTCCGAGAAGGTGCCGCCGACCACCCGGTCGGCGGCCTGGATGCCGCCCAGCGCGACCAGCCAGGCGATCAGGACGAGGACGCCGTGCCGGGCGCACCATGCGCCGAGCCGGTGCAGCACCCCGGGTCGGCGGGTCCTTTCCGCGGCGGCGGTGCTCGGCGGCGATGACGGCATGCGCCCTCCCGGGGGTCGGCACGGCCGGGAGCCACCGGCGGTGCATGGGGCTGTCGGGTGCCGGCACGCCGGGGTGTCCGGCGGTGCGAGCGGGGATCGGCGGTGCGAACGGTGATCGGCGGTTGACGGCCGGTGACGAGCGTAGGCAGCGGACCGGCCGCCGGGCGGGCCGACACACCGCCCCGTCCCCCGGACGCCGCTGCCCCCCGGATCGGGTGCGGCCCCCGCCGACCGCCCGTCAGGTCCACTGCCGCACGGGCCGTCCGTGCACATTCTCGACACCGGCTGGGGGCGTTCTGAGTGCTTTCTGACAGTCCTCTACGATCAACGCGTGTTGAGCCTGACCGGACTGCCGCTGCGCGTCCTCGCCGTCCTCCTCGCCGTCGCCGCCTTCGCCGCGACCATGTGGCTCTGGCCGAGGCTGGCCGGCCGCAGCTGGAAGGCCTGGCTCGGCCGGCTCGGCGCCTTCTTCGGCACCCAGCTCGCCGTGTTCGCGGCGATCGGCCTGATCGCCAACGCCTACTTCGGCTTCTACACCACCTGGGGCGACCTGCTCGGCACCGACGGCAAGCCGGGCACGGTCGTCGACCACGAGCCCGGCGGCCGCGCCGTGTCGGTGCTGGGGCAGCAGAAGATGTACTCCGCGCAGGGCTCCGCCGAGGACCGCTCCGGGACGATCGAGAAGGTCCGCATCCGCGGCGCCGCCTCCGGCCTCACCGGCACCCCCGCCTACGTCTACCTGCCGCCGCAGTACTTCCAGCCCGCCTACGCGCACAGCCGCTTCCCGATGGCGCTGGTGCTCTCCGGCTACCCCGGCTCGGCGGAGAAGCTGATCTCGCTGCTGGAGTACCCGGACTCCACGCTGAAGGCGATCCAGGCCGGCCAGCTGCCGCCCACCGTGCTGGTGATGATGCGGCCCACCCTGGGCGGCAACCGGGACACCGAGTGCATGGACATCCCCGGCGGCCCCCAGGTGGAGACCTTCTTCACCGAGGACCTCCCGCGGGCGATGGCCGGCACCTACCGCGTCCTGGACCGGCCCGAGGCGCGGGCCGCGGTCGGCGACTCCACCGGCGGCTACTGCGCCCTCAAGTTCGCGCTGCGCAAGCCCGACTCGTACCGCTCGGCGATCTCGCTCTCCGGCTACTACAGCGCCCCGACCGATCCGACCACCGGCGACCTCTTCGGAGGCAAGCCGCACCTGAAGCAGGAGAACGACCTGCTGTGGCGGCTGCGGACGCAGCCCGCCGCGCCGGTCTCGCTGCTGCTGGCCACCAGCTACGACGAGCACAACTACGGCGCCACCCAGAAGATGGTCACCGCCTTCAAGGCGCCCACCCGGATGTCCACGATCACCCTGGACACCGGCGGCCACAACTTCCGGACCTGGACGCGGGAGATCCCGCCCGCGCTGGAGTGGCTCGGCCACCGGCTGGCCCCGCCCGCGCCCGCCGGCTGACGCACCGACGGCCCCGCCGGGACCGTTCCCCGGGGCCGAAGAAGATCACACCGGGCTCATAGGCCGCTCTCATGGGGCTCTCAGCCTGCGCCGCCAGCGTATCCCCCATGACCACGACCAGTTCCGTACCTCCGACCAGCGAACCGTGGCCCGAGGCCGCGAACTACCCGCCGCCGGCGCCCGCCGACCGGCGGGCCACGGTCGAACCGCTCTTCCCGCCGGCCGAGCTGCCGCCGCGCGGCCCCAAGGGGCCCGGGTCGTGGGCCGGCCGGCTGCGGACCCTGCCGGCCCGCGCCTGGCGCGGCCGCGCGGACGACCCGCGCTGGGTCCGGCCGGCGTTCCTGGCACTGCTCGCCGCGACCGCCGCCCTCTACTTCTGGAACCTGACCGCCTCCGGGTGGGCGAACTCCTTCTACTCGGCCGCCGTCCAGGCCGGCTCGCAGAGCTGGAAGGCCTTCTTCTACGGCTCCTCCGACGCGGCGAACTTCATCACCGTCGACAAGCCGCCGATGTCGCTGTGGCCGATGGCCCTCTCGGTGCGGCTGTTCGGCCTGAGCTCCGGCAGCATCCTCGCACCGCAGGTGCTGATGGCCGTGGCGACCGTCGCCACCGTGTACGCCACCGTGCGCCGTCGCTTCTCGCCGGTCGGCGGCCTGGTGGCCGGCGCCGCCCTGGCGCTCACCCCGGTCGCGGCCCTGATGTTCCGCTTCAACAACCCGGACGCGCTGCTGGTGCTGCTGCTCACGCTGGCCGCGTACGGCGTCGTCCGGGCGACCGAGACGGCGAGCACCCGCTGGCTGGTGTTCGCCGGCGTGATGTTCGGCTTCGGCTTCCTCACCAAGACCCTGCAGGCCTTCCTGGTGCTGCCGGCCTTCGCGCTGGTCTACCTGGTCACCGCCCCCACCGGCCTCGGCCGCCGGTTCCGGCAGCTGCTGTGGGCCGGCCTCGCCATGGTCGTCGCCGCCGGCTGGTGGGTCGCGATCGTGGAACTCGTCCCCGCCTCCGCCCGCCCCTACATCGGCGGCTCCCAGGACAACGACTTCCTCTCGGTGACCTTCGGCTACAACGGCTTCGGACGGATCACCGGCAACGAGACCGGCAGCGTCGGCGGCGGCGGCCGCGGCGGCGCCGGCGGCGGCATGTGGGGCGAGACCGGCATCACCCGGCTCTTCGACGGCGACATCGGCGGACAGATCGCCTGGCTGATGCCCGCCGCCCTGATCCTGCTGGTGGTCGGCCTCTGGGCGACCCGCCGCCACCCGCGCACCGACAGCGCCCGGGCCGCCTTCCTGGTCTGGGGCGGCTGGCTGGTCTGCACCGCGCTGACCTTCAGCTTCATGTCCGGCATCTTCCACCAGTACTACACGGTGGCCCTCGTCCCCGCGGTCGCCGCCCTCGTCGGCATGGGCACGGACGGCCTCTGGCGGGCCCGGCACCGGCTGCCGTACGCCGCCCTGCTCGGCGGCACCGTCGCCGTCACCGCGGTCTGGGCGTACGTGCTGCTCGGCCGCAGCGCCGACTTCCTGCCGTGGCTGCGCTGGGCCGTGCTGATCGGCGGCCTCGCCGCCGCGGTCGCCCTCCCGCTCGCCGGACGGCTCAGCGGGCCGCTCGGGGCACGACTGGCCACGGTCGCCGGGCTGGCGGCGCTGGCCGCGGCGCTCGGCGGGCCGACCGCCTACGCGGTGCAGACCGTCTCCACCGGGCACAGCGGCTCCATCGTCACGGCCGGCCCGCAGGTCCAGGGCGGCAACGGCTTCGGCGGACCCGGCGGCGGCCGGTTCCGGGCGGGCGGCGGCATGCCGGGCGGCACGGGGTTCCCCCCGGGCATGCAGGGCGGCCGGACCGGTCAGGGCCAGACGCAGGGACAGGGGCAGGGCTTCCCCGGGACGAACGGCCAGAACGGGTTCCCGGGCATGAACGGGCAGGGCTTCCCCGGCGCCGGGACCGGCGGCGACGGCCGGACCGGGCGCGGCGCGGGTGGAGCCGGCGGCATGGGCGGACTGCTCAACGGCGCCCGGGTGAGCAGCGAGCTCTCCGCCCTGCTCAAGCAGGACGCCTCGCAGTACACCTGGGTCGCGGCCGCCGTCGGCTCGCAGAACCAGGCCAGCTACCAGCTCGCCACCGGTGAGCCGGTGATGGCCCTGGGCGGCTTCAACGGCACCGACCCGTCGCTGACCCTGGCCCGGTTCCAGGAGTACGTGAAGGAGGGCAAGGTGCACTGGTTCATCGGCGGCGGAGGCTTCGGGGGCGGAGGCGGCATGGGCGGCTCCTCCGAGTCCTCGCAGATCGCCACCTGGGTCTCGGAGAACTTCACCGCCAAGACCGTCGGCAGCACCACCGTCTACGACCTGACGGCCCAGAAGTAGGGCTGCCCGCACAGCAGAGGCCGACCTCAAGGGGCGCGGGGAACTGCGCGCAGCGGAAGGTACGGACTGTTACCTCCCGCCCGCGCAGCCCCCGCGCCCCTGGCTTTGCTCTGCCTGGGCCGTCAGGTGCGCCGTTCCCGGAGGGTCAGCTGCACTGGGCGAGCATGGTCTGCTTGTCGGCCGGGGTGACCGGCAGGTCGTACTTGAGGGCGACCTGGGCGAAGCGGACGACGTAGGCGCAGCGGATCCCGGCGTCGGCGGGGAGCCACTCGGAGGGGCCGGAGTCGCCCTTGGCGGAGTTCTGCGGGCCGTCGGCGGGGATCAGGTTGAGCGGGTCGTTGGCGATCCGGACCCGCTTGGCCTTGTCCCACTTCGCGGCGCCCATCTGCCAGTCGTAGGAGAGCGGCATCACGTGGTCGATCTGGATCCTCGTGGCCTGCGCCTTCGTCCACTGCACGTCCTTCCCGGTGTACGGGTCGTGGATGGTCATGGACGTGACGGTGCAGGCGGAGCCGTCCTTGTGCTGGACGGAGCGGCCGTCCCGGGCGAGCAGGTCGTTGCGGGTGTCGCAGTTGTTGTGGCCGAGGGCGGTGCCGTCGACGTTGTCCGTCCAGGCGGGGCCGAACTGGTCGCGGTCGTAGCCGGTCCGGGGCCCCGCCGCGGCGGTGCGGACCTTGCCGATCAGGTCGCGGCCGGCCTTGTGGTCGGCGGCGGAGGTGAGCGGGCCGAGGCCGGGCTTGGTGCCGTCCGGGTTCTGCAGCGGGCTGGTGCCGAGGGCGCCGGCCGGGGCGTGGTCCGCCGAGCTGCCGGGGGTGCCGGAGGTGCAGGCGGTGAGCAGGAGGGCGGGCAGCAGCAGGGCGGACAGGGCGGTGGCAGGACGGGCGCGCACGGGTTCTCCCCCGACGGTGTGGCGGTGACGGCGCACCAGCAGAGCAGGGGCCGTCCCGCCCGGTCAAGCCGCGGGGTGGCGGCGGGGTGGCGGCGGTCAGCCGCCGATCGCGGACATCGGGCGGTCGGGGCGGACGAAGCCGGCCGAGTCGATGGCGTGGCCGGGGCCCTTGCGGGCGATGGTGGCGCGCCAGGCGGCCTCGATCCGGTCGTCGTCGGCGCCGCCACGCAGCAGGGCGCGCAGGTCGGACTCCTCGGTGGCGAAGAGGCAGTTGCGCAGTTGGCCGTCGGCGGTGAGCCGGACGCGGTCGCAGCCGCCGCAGAACGGCCGGGTGACGGAGGCGATGACGCCCACGACGGTGTCGGTGCCGGCGATCCGCCACTCCTCGGCGGGGGCGTTGCCGTGCCGGCCGACCGGGACGAGCTGCCAGCGGCCGCCGAGGTCGGTGAGGATCTCGTCGGCGGTGACCATGCGGGCGCGGTCCCAGGCGCCCTGGGCGTCGAGCGGCATGGATTCGATGAAGCGCATCCGGTAGCCGTGCTCGGCGGCGAACTCGACGAGGTCGCGCAGTTCGTCGTCGTTGACGCCGTGGACGGGGACGGCGTTGATCTTGACGGGGTCGAGGCCGGCGGTGCGGGCGGCGGCGAGTCCTTCGAGCACGTCGGTGAGCCGGTCGCGGCGGGTGATCTCGGCGTACCGCTCGGGGCGGAGGGTGTCCAGGGAGACGTTGACCCGGTGCAGGCCGGCGGCCTTCAGGTCGGCGGCGGTTCGGGCGAGGCCGATGCCGTTGGTGGTGAGCGAGAGCTCGGGGCCGCCGTCCGGGCCGTCGAGGGCGGTGAGGGCGGCGACCAGGCCGGGCAGGCCGCGGCGGAGCAGGGGTTCGCCGCCGGTGAGGCGCAGGCTGCGGATGCCGAGGCGGTGGACGGCGATCCGGGCGAGCCGGACGACCTCGTCGTCGGTGAGGAGTTCGGGGCGGGGCAGCCAGTTCAGGCCCTCGGCGGGCATGCAGTAGGTGCAGCGCAGGTTGCAGCGGTCGGTCAGCGAGATCCGCAGGTCGGTGTGGATCCGGCCGTAACGGTCGAGCAGGGGGCCGCCGGGGGGCTGCGCGGTGCCTGGAGCGGTGGAGCGGGGTGCCATGCGCCCAGTACAGGGCGCGGGCGGGGGTCGCGGCCAGCGGCGGAAGTTCCGGTGTCCGCCTCTGACCTGCGAGGTCGCCTTGTCGGATCGTCCAACTGCCGCTGCGGCGGCCGGGTCGGGAGACTGGGGGCATGAGTGATCGGCGGATTCCGGCCCTGGTACTGGCGGCGGGCGGCGGGCGGCGGCTGGGCGGTCGGCCGAAGGCGCTGGTGGAGCACCGCGGGCGGCCGCTGCTGGAGCACGCGCTGGAGGTGGTGCGGGCGGGCGGCTGCGGGCCGGTGGTGGCGGTGCTGGGGGCGGCCCGGGACGAGGTGCGGGCGCGGGCGGAGACGGGCGGCTGCCTGCTGGTCGACAACCCGGCGTGGGAGAGCGGGATGGGCTCCTCGCTGCGGGCGGGGCTGGCGGCGCTGCCGGCCGGTGCGCCGGCGGTGCTGGTGATGCTGGTGGACACCCCGGGGGTGACCCCGGAGGCGGTGCGGCGGCTGCTGGCGGCGCACCGGTCGGGCGGGCAGCTGGTGGCGGCGGCGTACGGCGGGCGGCGCGGGCATCCGGTGCTGATCGGGTCGCGGTACTTCGCGGAGGCGGCGGCCGGGGCCACCGGGGACGCGGGGGCGCGCGCACTGCTGGCCGCGCACGCCGGGGGGCTCCTCCTGGTGGAGTGCGGCGACGTCGCGGTGCCGGACGACCTGGACACCCCGGAGGACCTGGCCCGGTGGACGGCGTCCGCCGGCTGAACCGGCTTGCGGCGAAGGCGCGTTGGCCCCTCGCGTACGCCTCGGCCACTGGTGCCCCCGCTGTTCGGCGGGGGCGCCGCCGCCGACGGGTCGTACGCCCCTCAACTCTCCCTGAGGTTTGCCGTAACCCGTTCCACCACCTGCCCGGATCAGCGAAGATATGGGTGACCTGCCCAGCCGACACCGAACGGACGGTGCCAGCCATGACCGCAGTGCCGCAGCCCGACGACTTCAGCGACCGGGCGCCCGGCCCCGCCCCGTCCGCGGGTGGCACCGCGATCCGCTGCCCGGCCTGCCGTGCCGAACACGTGTACGAGCCGCCGAGCCTGCCGTGTCCGTGCGGGGCGCAGCTGCGGGTGCCGCTGCTGCGCGGCGGGGTGCCGGTGCAGGTGCGGTTCCGCTCCTGGGAGGACTCCTGGTTGAGCATGCGGTGCCCGCACTGCGGCCGCAACGACCAGTGGCCGCAGCCGGAGTTCACCTGCAACTGCGGGGCGACCGTCCGGCTGCCGGTGGACCGCTCCCCGCGGACGCCCTCCGCCGGGACGGCCGGCCGGCCGTTGGGCGCGCGGCCGTACACCACGGCGGTGCCGCCGGAGCAGGTGGCGTCGCCGTCGGGCCGGCACCGGCTGATGCGGCCGCCGTTCCGCCCGCAGCCGGTGCACGCGCCGCAGGACGCGCTGCCGGCCGCGGCCCGCTACCTGCAGTGGCTGGGCTTCGAGGACCTGGAGCTGACGGACGGCCAGGACCGCGAGGCGGTGACGCTGCTCGGCTCCCGGATGGTGGCCCAGGTGGACACCTGGCCGGACCCGGCGGACGTGAAGGCCGTCGAGTGCCTGTGGATGCAGACGCTGCACAGCGAGGAGATGGCGGCGGCGATGTTCACCCTGGCCGGCTACTCGCACCAGGCGGTGGTCCGCGGCGAGCAGTTGCTGGTCGCGCTGTTCACGCTGGACGCCTCGGGCATCCCGCAGCCGGCGAACGGCGCGGCCGAGGCGCTGATGGAGACCGGCTGGACGTCCTGACCCCCGCCGCGGCGGAGGGTGCCACTCCGCAATCCGTACCGCTCGTGATCTGGTGCACAAGCTCGCCCCCGTGTTGAATTGCCGCCACAGCGCGGCGGAGGGGACGGCCGCGCCCCTGCCGGATGGCGCACACAAGGAGGTGGCGTTGTCGGAGCACGGAACGGGCCCGGGGGGCGTGGCGGACGCCGTATGGCGGCTGCGGTCGCGCGGATGCTGGCAGGAGGCTGCGGAGTTACTGCGACCGCACGCCGGAAGGGATCCGACCGCCGCCCTGGAGCGGGCCGAACTCCTCATCGAGCAGTGCATGTTCACGGCCGCGAACTGGGCCGAGGCGGAGGCGGCGCTGCGGCTCGCCGAGGCTGGGGCGGCGGCGCCGGGGCAGCGGGCCGCGGCGGCCTGCGCCCGCGGGTTCCTCGCGTACGTGGCGAGCGTGCTGGGCAGGCGGGACCGGCTGGACGAGGCGCAGGCCGCGCTCGGCCGGACGTCCGCCCTGCTCGCCCCGGACGCGCCGGGCCGGCCGCTGCTGGACTTCCGTCGCGGCCTGGTCGCCGAGAACCTGCTGCACGACCCGGCGGCGGCGCGGATCGCCTACCGCCGGGCGCACGACGCCGCGGTGGAGCGCCACGACGACCTGCTCTGCTCGTACACCTGGCGGCACCTGGCCGGGCTGGCGCTGGCCGGCGGCGACCGGGAGCGGGCCAGGGAGGGGTTCCGGGCCTCGCTGCGGTTGCGTGAGGAACTCGGCTTCACGGTGGGGGTGGCGCCGGCCCTGGCCTCCCTCGCGGACGTCGTCGAGCCGGCGGAGGCGACCCGGTTGCGGGCCGAGGCGGCCCGGCTCGTCCAGGCCCTGGGCGGCGTGCCGGTCTGGCTGGCCGGCCGGCTGCAGGTCCCGTCGCAGAACGCGGACCGGGACGGCTCGGCGGTCCGGGCACCGGGGACGGCCTGAGGGGGCGGCACCCGCGCGGCGCGGGCCGCCCGCACCGCGCAGCCGCTCCCCCGGTCCGTCCCGCGACCGCGGCCGACGGCCCCGGCACCGGCGGCACCGACGCCCGCCCCGGGCGGCCTCGGCAGCCCCGCCGGCGTGAGCTAAGGTAAGGCTAACCTGTCCGGGGCGAGCAGTGCCCCGGACGGGTTCCGCCGACGCCGTCCCCGGGCTCCGCCGAGCCCCGTACCGCTGGGGCCCGCATGACCCTGACCGCCACTGAGGCCGCCCCGGTGCCGGCCCGCCCCGAACCGCCGCTCGCGGGCAGCTACCGCAGACTGACCGCCGCCCACCCCGCGCTGCGCGTCCGGCAGGCGCCGCCGCCCTCCGGCACCGGCTGGGTCGCAGCCGGGCGGCTGGCCGCCGACCCGGAGGCCGTCCGCGCCGCGATCGCCTTCGACGCCGAGGCCGGCGAGCGCGACCACGGCACCCCGCTGCGCCCGGACGTGGCGGCGGGCTTCTGCTTCCACCGCTGGGTGTGGCCGGTGGCGCTGGCGATCACCCTGCCGTGGTTCCTGGAGCGCCGGGTGCCGCGGCTGCCGGTCGGCCGGGTCGCCTTCCACCGGGCGCACGGCGAACTCGCCGTCGACCCGGTCGAACTGGTCGGCCTGCCGGGCGACCCGCTCGCCGCCGGGGGGCTGCTGCGTACGGTGCCGGACGAGGCCGCCCTGCGCGCCGAACTGCTGGACGCCGTGCACGAGCACGTGGCGCCGATGGTGGCCGCGTTCCGCCCCTGGGTGCGGCGCGGCCCGCGGACCCTCTGGGGCACCGCGACCGACGACGTGGTCGAGGGACTCTGGTTCCTGGCCGGCCGACTCGGCGAGGAGGAGCGCGCGGTCGCGGAGCTCACCGCCCTGCTGCCCGGCGGCGGACCGGCGCCCTTCGTCGGCGGCGCCGCCTTCCGCACGGCGGACGGAATGCGCACACGCTCTCGGTCGACCTGCTGCCTGTTCTACACCGTTAGCCCGAACGAGCTGTGTTTCACCTGCCCGCGGCAGCGGGAAAGGTGATTGCCATTCGAATATTCGCCGATAATTCCCCCGCACCGGTGCATCGCCGGTAATCCCGCCCTTCGGCGCCCGAATTCTCCGCCATCATGGTCCAGCCGTCCCTACGCAGGAAAGCGAGGCTGGTTCAGGTCATGAGACTGTCCGACATACCACTGGGCTGGGGCGCGGTGGGCACGGCCCTCCTGGTGGTCGCCGCCGTGCTCGTGGCGTTCGCCCGCAACCGGGCGGCCGCGGCGACGGGCGGGTCCGATTCCTGGGAGCGCTCGGAGGAACGCCGCCGCCGCAAGGAATCCCTGTACGGGGCCGCCTCGTACACCCTGCTCTTCTGCTGCGCCGCGGTCGCCGCGGCGCTGTCCTTCCACGGCCTGGTCGGCTTCGGCGTGCAGAACCTCAACCTCTCCGGGGGCTGGGAGTACCTGGTGCCGTTCGGCCTGGACGGTGCCGCGATGTTCTGCTCGGTGCTGGCCGTCCGCGAGGCCAGCCACGGCGACGCGGCCCTCGGTTCCCGGCTGCTGGTGTGGCTGTTCGCCGGCGCCTCCGCCTGGTTCAACTGGGTGCACGCGCCGCGGGGCCTGGGCCACGCCGGGGCGCCGCAGTTCTTCGCCGGCATGTCGCTCTCGGCGGCCGTGCTCTTCGACCGGGCGCTCAAGCAGACCCGCCGGGCGGCGCTGCGCGAACAGGGCCTGGTGCCCCGTCCGTTGCCGCAGATCCGGATCGTCCGCTGGCTGCGGGCGCCGCGGGAGACCTACGCCGCCTGGTCGTTGATGCTGCTGGAGGGGGTGCGCACGCTGGACGAGGCCGTGGAGGAGGTCCGCGACGACCGGCGCACGGCCGCCGCCGACCGCGAGCGCCGGCGGCGCGCCAGCCGGCGCGAACGGGCCGAGATCCGCGCCCTCGGCCGCCACCACGGCGTCTGGCGGCAGCGTTCCGCCGCCCGTCAGTTGGAGGCGGGCGGCACGGAGCCCGTCATAGCCGGCGACCCCGCCCCCGCCGAGGGGCGGGCGGCCCCGCACCCGGGGCTGCCCGTCCGGCCGGCGCCGAGTGTCGACCTGACGCCGGAGGAGGACACCATGACGCTGCCCCGCCTGGACTCCCTGGAGCAGAAGCTCAAGGACCTGGAGCAGCAGTTCGGCTGACCGCCGGACGCTCCCCCGGCCCGAGGTCCCCTCAGCTGTCCGTCGAAACGGGACCCTCGGCGGACAGCTCGAACCACATCCGCTTGCCGGAGCCGCGGGGCTCCACGCCCCAGCCGTCGGCGAGCGCCTCGACCAGCATCAGTCCGCGGCCGGAGGAGGCCTGCTCGCCGGGCGTGCGGCGGGTCGGCCACAGGTCCGACTCGTCCTCGACCTCGACCCGCAGGCGGGCCCGGCCCTGGCCGGGCGCCTGGTAGAGCCGGGCGGTGAACATCGCGTCCCGGTCGGTGTGCCGGATCGCGTTGGTGACCAGCTCGGAGGAGAGCAGTTCGGCGGTGTCGATGAGGTCCGGCACCTGCCAGCGTCTCAGCGCGTCCCGCAGTTCGCCGCGGAGCTCGGAGATCCGGGCGAGGTCGGCCTGGCCGATCCGGCGCCGCAGTTGCTGGGCGGCGCGGCCGCCGGAGGGGCCGTCCCAGCGGAGCAGCAGCAGCGCTATGTCGTCCTCGCGCTCGCTGGAGTCGGCGGCGCGGGCCGCGACCCGGTCGGCGAGCTCCTCCAGCGGTTCGCGGGCGGACTCGTCGCGGGCCGGCAGCGGTGTGGCGACCGCCTCGCAGAGCCGGTCGAAGCCGGTGTCGAGGTCCATGCCGCGGGCCTCGACCAGGCCGTCGGTGCAGAGCAGCACGGTCTCGCCGGGGTCGAGGCTGAACCGGGTGACCCGGTACTCCTCGTCGGGGTCGACGCCGAGCGGCAGGCCGCCGGCGACCGGCAGGACGGAGGCCGAGCCGTCGGCCCGGCGGACCACCGGGTCGAGGTGGCCGGCCCGCACCGCGTAGACCACGCCGTAGTCGACATTGACCTCGGCGTAGGTGCAGGTGGCGAAGTGGTCGGTGTCCAGGTCGGCGAGGAAGCGGGAGGCGCGGGCCATCACCGCGGCGGGCGGGTGGCCCTCGGCGGCGTAGGCGCGCAGCGCGATCCGGAGCTGGCCCATGATGCCGGCCGCGTGCACGTCGTGGCCCTGGACGTCGCCGATGACGAGGCCCACGTGGCCGCCGGGCAGCGGCACCACGTCGTACCAGTCGCCGCCGATCTGCAGGCCGGAGCCGGCCGCGAGGTAGCGGACGGCGGTGGTGACGCCGGGCACCGAGGGCACGGCGCGCGGCAGCATGACCCGCTGCAGGCTGGCGGCGAGCTCGTGCTCGGCGTCGTGCAGCTGGGCGCGGGCCAGGGACTGCGCGACCAGGCCGCCGAGGGTGGAGAGCAGGGTGCGGTCGTCGGCGTCGAGCTCGCGGTCGTCGTCGAAGCTGACCACGCAGACGCCGATCGCCCGGCCGCTGACGACCAGCGGCAGGAAGGCCCAGGCGCTGCGGCCGGTGCCTTCGCCGAGCTGCTCCCAGGCCTCCGGGTAGCGCTCGCGGTACTCGTCGCGGTCGGCGATGAAGACCGGGGTGCGGGTGCGGACGGCGAAGGACATCGGGTGGTCGGCGGCGAGCGGGGCGCGGTCGTGCCGGGCGATCAGCTCGCTGCGGTAGCCGCTGGCGCCGAGGATGGCGAGCCGGCCGGCCTCCAGGGAGGCGAGCGCCAGGCCGTCCGGCGGCAGGCCGGGCAGCGGCAGCTCGGTGAAGACCCGGGCGACGTCGCGGACGGTGACGGCCTCGGAGAGCGCGCGGGCGGCCTCCTTGATGAACCGGGAGCGCTCCTCGCGCAGCACGGCGAGCTCGCCGGCCTTCTCGCGCTTGTGCAGCTCGACGGTGGCGTCCCAGACGAAGCCGACCATCCGGGAGGGGCGGCCGAAGGCGTCGGCGAGGACCCGGCCGCGGAAGCGCACGGCGTGCATCTCGCCACCGGGGTGGACGGTGCGGTAGTACGCGCCGCACTGGCCGAGCTCGGCGACGGCCCGCTCGACCCGGCGGCTGACGACGGGGGCGTCCTCGGGGTGCAGCAGGGCGAGGAAGGCGGCGGAGCTGCGGTCGAAGCGGTCCGGGTCGAGGCCCAGGATGTCGCAGGCCCGCTGGTCGCCCTCGAGGATGTCGCGGCGGATGTCCCAGTCGAACGAGCCGATGCCGTTGGCGGCCATCGCCGGTTCGAGCCAGTCCGGGGTGGAGTCGCCGCCGCGGCCGGACAGGCTGCGGCCGGTCGGGGGGACGGGCAGGCCGGCGGTCGCGGTGCGCAGCGCGTGGCCCGCGGCGGTGCGCACCGCCTGGGCCGGTGGGCTCCGGCGCGCGGGCCCCTGCGGCTCGGGCTCTGTCGCCATGTGTCTCCTGCCGCTGCAGGCCGTGCCGTCCGGGCGGACGGCACGGCCGTGTCGTGATCGGATCGCGTGTGCCGGCCGGTGGGCCAGGTCGGGAATCGGTTCTTCCCGCCGCGCATCGCGCACACATTCTCACTAGCCTGTCGTATGTTCGGCAAGGCGGCAATCCCGGAGCACCGTCCGGGTGTCGCAAAGGTGGGGCAAAGATGGGGCCGAGGTAACGGTTCGTATACGTTTCAGGACGGTCCGAGCTCGAACCAGGTGACCTTGCCGTCGCCGCGGAGCTGCACTCCCCAGTCGTCCGCCAGCGCCTCGACCAGCAGCAGTCCGCGGCCCGAGGTCGCGTACTCGCCGGGCGCCCGGCGGCCGGGCAGCCCGGGCGCGCCATCACGGACTTCGATCCGCAGCAGCCCCTCCGGGGTGAGCGCCGCGTCGAACACCGCGCCGGTCGGGGTGTGCACCAGTGCATTGGTGATCAGCTCGGAGG
Organism: Streptomyces sp. NRRL B-24484; assembly: GCF_000717715.1. Lineage (GTDB taxonomy): Bacteria > Actinomycetota > Actinomycetes > Streptomycetales > Streptomycetaceae > Kitasatospora. The sequence continues at coordinate 132,865 of NZ_JOAI01000001.1, forward strand.
TAAGCAGCTCCGCGACGTCGGCGCGCTCCGGCGGCAGCCCCCAGCGGTCGAGCACGGCCCGCAGCCGGCGGCGGACGGCGCCCACGGCGCTCAGCTCGCCCGGCCCCAGGACGGCGTGCAGCCTGCGATGGAGCCCGCAGCCGGCCTCCCGGGGCGGGGCCGGGGCGTCGTCGGGCGCCGCCCTCGGCGGCGGCGGGCCGCCGGCCCGCACCGGCGCCCCCGCGGTCTCCGCACCGGATGCACCGGACGTCCGCGGCTCACCGGCGGCACCGCCGCCCCGGGCGGTGCGACCGCCGGATCCCGTGCGCCCGCCGCCCGGCCCGGCGACCGCCGGCCGCCGGTGCGGAAAACGTGGCTGACCGTCCATCAAAACGCCCCCGCCCTGCTCAGGAACGCCCCACCGGTCCCCCTCCGAGGGCGTCCAGCCGTCGGAAGTCCTCATGCCCATTCCCAACGGCCCGCAACAGCCCGGTCCCGGCCATCCGGGGTGAAGCGGGGCTCGGGAGCGACCGTGTGATCCTCCGGACACGGTCGAAGAGGTTTGGCGGGGCGCACGGGGCCGCACCGAGCCCCGGCCGGGCGCCCCCGGCGCACGCCCGTCCGGCGGCCGGGGCCCCGCTCCGGTCGACGCCGGGGGCCGTCCGCGGCGCAGCCGGGGCGTCCCCGTCGCGCCGCCGTGCGGAGCACCACCGAGCGAGCAACGCTGGACACGGCGGCCGGGCCCGGGTTCAATGGGGCCCCGATGTTTGAACGCCGTTCTAACACCACCGACCACCCACCGGCACCCGCGAGCGAGGAACCGTGCGACTGACCCCCACCGAACGGGACCGGCTGCTGATCTTCACAGCCGCCGAACTGGCCCGCGCCCGCCGCGCCCGCGGCGTGAAACTGAACGTGCCCGAGGCCACCGCGCTGATCGCCGACACCGTCTGCGAGGCGGCACGCGACGGCCGGCGGCTGGCCGAGGCCATCGAGGCCGGCCGCTCGGTGCTCTCCGCCGACGACGTGCTGCCCGGTGTGCCCGACGTGGTGACCGTGATCCAGGTGGAGGCGGTCTTCGACGACGGCACCCGGCTCGCCGTGGTCAACGACCCGTTCCGCGGTGCCGGCTCGCTCGGCGACGAGGCGCCCGGCGCGGCTCTGGCCGGGCCCGGCGACGGCTACGACCCGGTGGAGGAGACGGTCGTGCTGCCCGTCCACAACACCGCGGCGGTGCCGATCTCGGTCACCTCGCACTTCCACTTCTTCGAGGCCAACCCGCGCCTCGCCTTCGACCGCGCCGCCGCCTACGGCACGCACCTGGCCGTGCCGGCCGGGTCCTCGGTGCGGTTCGACCCCGGGGCCACCGTCGAGGTCGGCCTCGTCCCGATCGGCGGCGAACGGGTCGCCATCGGCTTCGCCGGACTGGTCGACGGGCCGCTGGACGCGCCCGGCGCCAAGGAGGCCGCCCTGGAGAAGGCGCGCGCCACCGGCTACCTGACCAGCTTCGACGACGCGGAGGTCGAGTCGTGACAGCCATCTCCCCCCACGACTACATCTCCGTGCACGGCGCCCGCACGGGCGACCGGATCCGGCTCGGCGACAGCGGGCTGATCATCCGGGTCGAGTCGGACTCGCAGGAGCCGGGCAACGAGTTCCTGGCCGGATTCGGCAAGACCGCCCGGGACGGCCTGCACCTGAAGGCCACCTCGATCCGCGAGACCTGCGACGTGGTGATCAGCAACGTCGTCGTGATCGACGCCGTCCAGGGGATCCGCAAGACCTCGATCGGCATCCGGGACGGCCGGATCGTCTCGATCGGCCGGGCCGGCAACCCCGACACCATGGACGGGGTGGAGGTCGTCGTCTCGACCGGCACCACGATCGTCTCCGGCGAGGGCATGATCGCCACCGCCGGCGCCATCGACACCCATGTCCACCTGCTCTCGCCGCGGATCATGGAGGCCTCGCTCGCCTCCGGCGTCACCACGATCATCGGCCAGGAGTTCGGCCCGGTCTGGGGCGTCGGTGTCAACTCCCCCTGGGCGCTGCGGCACGCCTTCAACGCCTTCGACGCCTGGCCGGTCAACATCGGCTTCCTCGGCCGCGGCTCCTCCTCCGACCCGGCCCCGCTGATCGAGGCGCTCGCCGAGGGCGGTGCCTCCGGCTTCAAGGTGCACGAGGACATGGGCGCGCACACCCGCGCCCTGGACACCGCCCTGCGGGTCGCCGAGGAGTACGACGTCCAGGTCGCCCTGCACACCGACGGCCTGAACGAGTGCCTCTCCGTCGAGGACACCATCAGGGTGCTGGAGGGCCGGACGATCCACGCCTTCCACATCGAGGGCTGCGGCGGCGGACACGTCCCCAACGTGCTGAAGATGGCCGGCGTGGAGAACGTCATCGGCTCCTCCACCAACCCCACCCTGCCGTTCGGCCGGGACGCCCTCGGCGAGCACTTCGGCATGATCGTCTCGGCGCACGACCTCAAGGTCGACCTGCCGGGCGACGCCGCGATGGCCCGCGACCGGATCCGGGCCGGCACGATGGGTGCCGAGGACGTGCTGCACGACCTCGGGGTCATCGGCATCACCTCCTCCGACGCCCAGGGCATGGGCCGGGCCGGCGAAACCGTACGCCGCACCTTCGCGATGGCCGGCAAGATGAAGGCCGAGCTCGGCCCGATGGACGGCGAGGGCTCGTACGGCACCACCGCCGGCGGCGACGACAACGAGCGGGTGCTGCGCTACATCGCCAAGCTCACCGTCAACCCGGCCATCGCACACGGCCTCTCGCACGAGGTGGGCTCGCTGGAGGTCGGCAAGCTCGCCGACATCGTGCTCTGGCGCGCCGACCACTTCGGCGCCAAGCCGCAGCTGGTGCTCAAGGCCGGCTTCCCCGCGTACGGCGTGGTCGGCGACCCCAACGCGTCCACCGACCGCTGCGAACCGCTCGTGCTGGGGCCGCAGTTCGGCGCGCACGGTGCCACCGCCGCGGACATCTCGGTCGCCTTCGTCTCGCAGGCCGCCGCCGAGGCCTCCTACCTGGACGTCGCCGGCGACCAACTGCCCACCCGCAGGCGCCGGGTGGGTGTCCGAGGCACCCGCGGGATCGGCCCCAAGGACATGGTCCGAAACGCCCGCATCGGCCACGTCCAGGTGGAGGCCGCCACCGGCCTGGTCTCGCTGGACGGCGAACCGCTGCGCTCCGACCCCGCGGACAGCGTCTCGCTCAGCCGCCTCTACTTCCTCTGACCCCCACCACTGCATAGGAACGCACCCTCATGACCACTCCCGCCGAGCTCGGCTTCAGGATGCCCGCCGAATGGCACCCGCACGAGCGCACCTGGATGGCCTTCCCGACCGCCAACCCCACCTTCGACAGCCCCGAGCACCTGCACGCGGGCCGCGAGGCCTGGGCCGCCGTCGCCAACACGATCGTCCGGTACGAGCCGGTGACCCTGGTGGTCAACACCGGCGAGACCGACGAGGCGCGCAAGTACGTCGCCCCCGAGGTGGAGATCGTGGAGCGGCCGCTCGACGACGCCTGGATGCGCGACATCGGCCCGACCTTCCTGGTCGACGGCAGGGGCGCGGTGGCCGCGACGGACTGGATCTTCAACGGCTGGGGCGCGCAGTCCTGGGCCCGCTGGGGCAACGACCAGGACATCGCCGAGCACATCACCGGGCTCACCGGCGTGCAGCGCTTCGCCTCCCGGCTGATCAACGAGGGCGGCGGCATCCACGTCGACGGCGAGGGCACCGTCCTGGTCACCGACACCGTGCAGCTTGGCGACGGCCGCAACTCCGACTGGACCCGCGAGGAGGTCGAGGCCGAGCTGCACGCCTTCCTCGGCACCACCAAGGCGATCTGGCTGCCGCGCGGGCTCACCCGCGACTACGACGAGTTCGGCACCCGCGGGCACATCGACATCGTGGCCTCCTTCGTCCGCCCCGGCGTGGTCGTCGCGCACGTGCAGCCCGACCCGGCCCACCCGGACCACGAGGTCTGCCGGGAGCTGGTGGCGATCCTGCGCGCCTCCACCGACGCGCAGGGCCGGCCGCTCCAGGTGATCGAACTGCCCGCCCCCACCGTGCTGCTGGACGAGGAGGGCGAGCCGGTCGACTACTCGTACATCAACCACTACGTGGCGAACGGCGCCGTGGTGCTCTGCGCCTTCGACGACCCGCGCGACCAGGAGGCGGCGGCGATCCTCGCCGAGGCCTACCCGGGCCGCACGGTGGAGCTGGTCGACGCCCGCGAGATCTTCGCCAACGGCGGCGGCATCCACTGCATCACCCAGCAGCAGCCGCAGGGCTGACGAAGGGCCGGTTCCTGCGTCGGGGCCGGTGCGGTACCGCAAGGTGCCGCACCGGCCCCGGCGTTTCCGCACCCGGAGCGCGTCGACCGGACGGATTCACCCGAACGGATTCAGCCGCCGGCGGCCCGGGTGAGGACGGCGGTGACGGCGTCCAGGTAGTCGGACCAGCAGTCGCCGGTCGGCGGAGCGCCGGGCCCGCCGCCGTGGCAGCGGGCGCATCGGCCGCAGCGCCGGTAGCGCGGCACCTCGTCCGGCTCGGGCAGGGGTTCGCGGGACCCGCGGGGTGCGGGGTCGGGATCGGGGTTCGGCTTCAGCACGGGTCCTCCTGGACCTCGGCCCAGACCACGGTGCGACCGGAGCCGTCACTGGCGCCCCAGCGCGCCACGGACCTCAGGACCCGCAGCACGGCGGCCCACTGCTCGTCGGTGCACCGCTCCGGGATCGTCACGGTGATGCGGACAGCGCCAGGGGCTTTCCCGGTGGTCGTCGCGACCTCGCCGGTGGCCCGTTCGAGGGCTTCGCGCAGGACGTTCGCACGCACGCAGACCTGCACCGCCCCTTCCCTAGTAACAGACTGGAACTGTACTAATAGACTAGTGGCCGGACGGATACTCTGTCACCTCGCCGTCACACAGTGAGAGGACACAGGATGAGTCAGGACAGCTCGCCGCCCCCGTACCTCCGGGTGGCCGAGCGGCTCCGCCAGCGCATCCAGTCCGGCGACCTCGCACCCGGCGACGTCCTGCCCTCCCTCGCCGAGATCCGCACGGAGACCGGGTACTCCGGCACCGTGGGGCAGCGCGCCTACGCCGTGCTCGTCGACGAGGGCCTGGTCGTCGCGCGGCCCGGCCGCGGCCACTTCGTCCGCTCGCAGGAGGAGCGGCCGGTGCTGGTGCGCCGCCCGCGGGTCGCCGCCGGCTCCGGTTCGCCGACCGAGGCGCAGCTCACCGTCCAGGGCGTCCGGGCGAGTTGGGACAGCGAGTCGACGACCGCCCGGGCCGACGCACGGATCGCCGAGCGCCTCGGCATCACCGCGGGCGACCCGGTGATGCACACCGCCTACGTCTACCGCGCCGACGGCGAGCCGGTGCAACTGGCCGACTCCTGGGAGCCGATGGCCGTGACCGGCGGCACCCTGGTCGTGCTGCCGGAGGCCGGCCCGTACGCGGGCATCGGCGTCGCCGACCGGATGGCGCTGATCGGGATCGAGGTCGACACCCCGGTGGAGCGGGTCACCGCGCGCGGCGCCTCCCGCGCCGAGGCGGCCCTGCTCGGCACCACGCCAGCGGCCCCGGTGCTGGCCGTCGAGCGCACCTACTACGACCGGGCCGCCGGCCGCGCCGTGGAGACGGCCGACATCGTGCTGCTCGGCAGCCGCTGGGCCGCCGAGTACGGCACCCGACCCACTCCCGCGGACGGGCCCGCCGACGCGCAGGGCTGACCACCCGGACCGGACCGACGCGCCGTCAGCCCCCGCGCCGGGCACGGCCGGATCCGTTCGTTGAGCGTTCATCCGTGTCCGGATTTCGGTCTGTCGACCGGCCCCCGCCGATGGACGGTTCCGCGGGCCGACCGCGTCTTGCCAGCATGGGGACCGCGCGACGGCGCATATGCCAAAAGCACGTGCCACCGCCGACGCGTCGTCAGATCCGTTCCACCAGGGGGGAACCACCCATGTCCGAAGCCGGCAACCACGCCGAGCTGACCCGCCGCCGGATGCTCCAGGGCGCAGGCGTCGCCCTCACCGCCGCCGTCGGCACCGCCGTCCTCGGCCTCGCCGGGCCGACCGGCACCCCGGCCGCCGCGGCCGGGCCCGGCGGCCACGACACCTTCGACGAGGTCTACCGCGGCCGCCGCATCCAGGGCCGACCCGCCGCATCCGGCCACCACCACCACGGCGCCGACTACACCGTGCAGATCGACGGCGAGGAACTGCACGTCATGCGCAACGCCGACGGCACCTGGATCAGCGTCGTCAACCACTACCAGTCGCACCAGACCCCGCTCGCGCTCGCCCGCGCCGCCGTGGTCGAGCTGCAGGGTGCCACGCTCGTGCCGATCGCCTGACCGGCCCGCCCCTCCCCGCACTCACCCACCAGCACCTCCAGGAGGACACCATGGCGGTCCGCAAGAACCAGGCGACCCTCACGGCCAAGGAGAAGCGCGACTTCGTCGACGCCCTGCTCCAGCTCAAGCGGCTCGGCCGCTACGACGCCTATGTCGCCACCCACAACCGCTTCATCGTGAGCGACACCGACAACGGCGAGCGGACGGGCCACCGCTCGCCCTCGTTCCTGCCCTGGCACCGCAGGTTCCTGCTCCAGTTCGAGCAGGACCTGCAGTCCGTCAACCCCTCGGTCACCCTGCCCTACTGGGACTGGACGGCCGACCGCACCGCCACCGCCGGCCTGTGGGCCGACGACCTGCTCGGCGGCAACGGCCGCTCCGGCGACAACCGCGTCACCACCGGCCCGTTCGCCGCCGGCGGCGGCCAGTGGACGATCACCGTCCGCCCCGACAGCCGCGACTACCTGCGCCGCTCGCTGGGCACCGGCGTCGCCCAACTGCCCACCCGCGCCGAGGTGGAGTCCGTCCTCGCCGTCCAGACCTACGACGCCGCCCCGTGGAACAGCTCCTCGGCCGGCTTCCGCAACCAGCTGGAGGGCTGGCGCGGCGTCAACCTGCACAACCGGGTGCACGTCTGGGTCGGCGGCCTGATGGGCACCGGCATGTCCCCCAACGACCCGGTGTTCTGGCTGCACCACTGCTTCATCGACAAGCTGTGGGCCGAGTGGCAGCGCCGCCACCCCCAGCAGGGCTACCTGCCGACCGCCGCCACCGCCAACGTGGTCTCGCTGAACACCGCGATGAAGCCGTGGAACGACACCACCCCGGCCGACATGCTCGACCACACCCGCCACTACACCTACGACTCGGCGTTCTGACCGCCGGTCCGGCCCCTGCCGGACGAGTGATTGTGCGGGATGCGGGGCCCGCCGGACGGTGTCCGGCGGGCCCCGCGCCGTCCCGCACGGTGTCATGAGGGCATGACCACACACTGGCTGATCACCTTCACCGACGAGCTGATGCGCCTCACCGACGACCTCGACCAGGAGCGGGCGGCCGAGTTCGTGCGCAAGGTGTACGAGGCCGGCCGCACCGCCGGCCGGCAGGAGGAGGCCGAGGGCCAGGAGCACAGCGGCTGGTGAGACCGCTCCCCGGCACGCCGGGGCGACGCCCTAAGGTGGGGGGCCGGACCACGAGGAGGAGCAGGACATGGCCGAGCCGCGGGCGCGCCGGGCCGCACGGCCCCGCGAGGAGGTCTTCGCGACCGCCCGGGCCGCGATCGCCGAGCACGGGCTCGACAAACTCACCATGGCCGGCCTGGGCCGCGAGCTGCAGATGAGCGCCGGCCACCTCCTCTACTACTTCGGCAGCAAGGACCAGCTGCTGCTGGAGACCCTCCGCTGGAGCGAGGAGCAGCTCGGCGAGCGGCGGCGCTCCGCCCTCGCCCGGCAGGACCGCACCGTCCGGCAGCGGCTCGCCGCCTACGCCGGGCTGTACCTGCCCGAGGGGCCGGGCGACCCCCGGTGGATCCTCTGGGTCGAGGTCTGGGGGCGCTCGCCCGCCAGTGCCGAGATCCGGCAGGGCCAGCTGGAGATCGAGGCCCCCTGGCAGGCCGACCTCGTCGCGCTGATCGAGGAGGGCCTCGCCACCGGCGCCTTCCGCCGCCCGCCGGCCGGGGAGCGCGGCACCGCAGGTGCGGCACCGCAGGACCGGGCCCGGCAGATCCGCGCCGTCCTCGACGGCTTCGCAGTCCCGCTGGCCGTCGGACTGCCCGGGGCCGACCGTACGGACGCCTTGGCCCAGGTCGCCTCGGTGACCGCCGCCCTGCTGGACTGAGCGGCCCCCGGGCCGCGACCGGGCCGCGACCGGACGCCGCTACTCCGTCCAGAGCGCGGCGGCGGTGCGGTCGTCGGCGTAGCCCTTGGCCCGCACCTGGACCTGGCGCAGGAAGTCGACGCTGCCCGGCGGGTGCGGATGGGCCCAGTGGTTGGAGAGGAAACGCGCCACCGCGGGCTCGTCCGCGATCGGCCCGGCCAGGCCGGCCGTGCACAGCAGCAGGATGTCGCCGGTCGTGGCGGGCACCATCCGGAACCGGAACGGCCGGGGCGCCGCGGCGGGCGCCGCCGGCTGCGGCTCCCCGTCGGGGTGGTGCAGCAGCCGGGCCGCGTAGGCGTCGATCCAGTGGCCGGACCGCAGCAGGTAGAGCCCGCCCGGGCCGGTGCCGAACGCCGCCCGGTGCCCGGCCTCGCCGTCCAGCGGCACGAGCAGGCAGTGCAGCGCGCCGGACTCGCCGTCGCCGGGCTCCGGCGCCGGATCACCGGCCGGCCGCAGGCCGGCGGCCGCACCGACCGTGAGCCGCTGCAGGCCGTAGCGGAGCCGGTCGCGGGCCCCGGCGCGCAGGTCGGCGGCGAGCTCGACCCGGCTGCGGCCGATCGCGGCCGCCAGCTGCCGGGCGGCCTCCGCGGCGGCGGCCGAACCGGTCACCGCGTCCTCCGAACGGCCCGGCGAGGCGATCACCGCGAGCAGCAGGCCCTCCTCGCCCTCGCCGAACCGGGTCACCAGCAGGGCGTCGCGGCGCGGCTCGCCGCGGAACCGCGCGGAGTCGCCCCGGACGGAGACCGCACGCAGTATGGCCGGGCCGTACTGGGCGCCGTCGAGGACGGTGTCCGGAACGATCGTGCCCAGCCCGGCCGGATCGGCCGCCGGCAGCGCGGTGGGCTCCGGGCTGTACGTCGGAGGCCGCTCGCCCACGTGCGGGACGGGCGGCTCCAGCGGGACGCGCCGCGGGGCGGGACGGGGCTGGGCGGCGGCAGCGGGATCCGCGGCGGCGGCGGTGGCGCCAGCCGGGGCCGTCGGCCCGGGCTGCTCCTCGGCGGGCGGGTCGAGCTTGCGGAGGATCACCGTCGGACCGGTCACGGGGTCGGAGCGCTGCCCGGCGGGACGCACGTCGACGGTGACGTCGGGCTCCGGGGCGCGGTCCGGCTCCGGCTCCGACTGCGGGTCCGGGCGGCGGACCGTCCCCAGGGTGACCGTCGGATCGGGCTCGGCCCCGTCGGCGGGCCCGGGTGCCTCGGGGGCGGGCTCCGGTGCGGGGCGGCGGACCGTCCCGAGCGTGATCGTCGGATCGGGCTCGGGCTCGGCCGCGGGCTTCGGCTCCGCAGGTGCCGCCGGGGGTGTCGGCGGCGTCGGCTGCGTCGGCCGGACGGGCGCTGCGGCGCCGCCCGGAGCGGCCCCCGGGCCCCCGATCACACCGGCGGCCATGTCGAACCAGTCGTCGACGCTGGGCTCGTCGACACCCGGCGTGACGAGGCCGGGCTCGTCGAGGCCGGGCTCGTCGAGGCCGGGCTCCGGCGGGGCGACCCGGTCCCGGTCGGCGCGAACGGGCGGGGCCCAGAGCGGGCGGGGCGGGGCCGCGGCCGGCTCGGGCCGGGCTGCGGGCGGCGCGGCCGTCTCCCGTTCCGCAGCGGCCGGCGGCGCCCAGTGCGGGCGGGGCGGCTTCGGGGCGGGCCCGGGCCGGGGTGCGGGCTCCTGCTCCTCCCCGGCCACGGGCGGCGCCCGGTGCGGACGCGCCGGGGCTGCCGGTACCTCCTCCGCGGCGGGGCGCGCCGCGGGGCCCGCGGCAGGGGCCGACGGGTCCTCGGGGGTCCGCTCCGCCGGGGAGCCGGTGCGCTGGGGGCCGATCATGCCGGACGCGGAGTCGAACCAGTCGTCGACGCTTCCCTCGCCCGCGGCGGCTCCGGGGGCGTCCGGCAGGGTTCCCGCCGGGCCCGCGTAGACCGCCTGCCACCAGCCGTCCTCGGGCCGGTCGTGCGGGGATGCGCCCTGGTTGCTCACGTGGCGGCTCCTCGTGCCGTGTCTGCCGTCTGCCGAGCGGGCCGGTGTGCCGGACTCGGTTGGTCATTCTCCCGAAGGAGAACGACGGTGTCCGGCTTTCGGGGACACCCGGCCACCCGTCGGGTGCAGCGGCGGCGTGATCCGTTCGGATTCGGCCATCCGCACGGAGGCAGTGCGGACGTGCGGACGGAGGTGCCGGGGACGGATGTCCGGAGCGTCCTTTTTGGGGCCCTGAAATGCACAGGAAGGGCCCTCCGACCCGGGTCGGGAGGGCCAAGAGGGGGACCGTTTCACCCCTTCGGCTGATTAATATGTGCGCATGAGCGTGCCAGCATCCGCGACCGGCGAGCCGGGGCGGTCCGTCCGCGCCGGCGGTCGCCCGGCCGTGCTGCTGTGGGCGCTGCTGGTCACCGGTCTGCTGACGCTGCTGCCGTGCGCCGGGACCGCGAAGGCGGTGTCGGGCCACGCCCCGGCCGCCCCTCCGGTCTCGTCCGTCACCGGCCCGCACGCCACCGGCGCCGTCCCGGCCGCGCACGGCGCGGGACATGCCGTCGCCCGGTGGTCCGACGACGGCGGTCGGCACGTCTGGTGCTCCGCCGACGGCGACCACCCCGGCCCGGGCAAGGGCTGCACCAGCCACCCGTTCCGCGGGCTGGAGGCGCAGCTGCCGAACGCTCCCCCGCACCCGGTCGCGGTCGCCCTGCCGCAGCTGGTCCCGGCGCCGGCGCTGCCGGCCGCCGTCCCGCTCGACACGCTGGCCGGGCCTCCTCCGGCGCCCGACCTCCACGTGCTGCAGGTCCACAGGTCCTGAGCGGAACCCACCGTCGGCCGTGACCCGTGCCCCCGTGCACCGGACGGGCCGGCGGCTCCGCCGCCCCTCCCCCTCTCGCCCCACCGCCGTGCGCCGTGCACCGCGGAGACAAGGACACACTCATGGGTTCCGCCTCCAGGCAGTCGAAGCCGTCCAAGCAGGGTTCCGGCAACCCGGGCAACCGGCAGAGCCAGACCGAGCGCCAGGCCGACCGCCGGGCCCGCATCGCGGAGCTGCGCGCCGCCGAGCAGAAGCGCGACCGCCGCAACAAGGTGGTCGTCTTCGGCCTGGCCGGTGTGCTGCTGGCCGGCATGATCGGCGCCGGCACCTGGATAGCCCTGGACGCCAAGCACGACAAGGACGCGAAGGAGGCCGCCGCCAAGGCCCCGATCCAGGGCGTGCAGACCTGGGACAACCTGTCGCGCAACCACGTCGAGACCAAGGTCACCTACGCGCAGACCCCGCCGGTCGGCGGCGACCACAACCCGCGCTGGGCGAACTGCATGGGCGACGTCTACGACAAGCCGCTCGCCAACGAGAACGCCGTGCACTCGATGGAGCACGGCGCCGTCTGGGTGACGTACAACGCGAAGGCGTCCGCCGACGACATCAAGAAGCTGTCGGAGAAGGTCAAGGCGACCCCGTACACCTTCATGAGCCCGTACCCGGACGAGAAGAGCCCGATCACGCTCTCCGCCTGGGGCACCCAGCTGAACGTGGACAGCGCCAGTGACCCGCGGGTGGAGCAGTTCTTCACCAAGTACGTCCAGGGTCCGCAGACGCAGGAGCCGGGCGCGTCCTGCAGCTCCGGCGTGATGCCGTGATGACGGACGCCGAGGAGACCTCGGCCACCCGGACCGGGGAGTCCGGCGGGGGCGGTGCGCCGCGCCGTTCGCGGAAGCTGCTGTGGTGGCCGGCCGCGATCGCCGCGGTGATCGCGCTCTGCCTCGGCGTGTCCGCCCTGGTGGCGGGCGGCTCGGACTCCGGCGGTCCGTCGGCGGCGGCGACGCCCGCCACCGACTCCCCCGAGGCCGGGTTCGCCCGCGACATGGCGACCCACCACCAGCAGGCCATCGACATGTCCTTCATCGTCCGCGACCGCACGCAGGACGAGGAGGTGCGCAACCTGGCGTTCGACATCATCAACACCCAGGCGAACCAGCGCGGCATGATGTCGGGCTGGCTCGACCAGTGGGGGCTGACCCAGAGCACCTCGGCCAAGCCGATGGCGTGGATGGGGCACAGCTACGCCGCGCACGACGGCTCGCTGATGCCGGGCATGGCCACCAACACGGACCTGGCCAAGCTCCGCTCGCTGAGCGGCCGCGACGCGGAGGTGCTGTACCTGCAGCTGATGATCGAGCACCACAAGGGCGGCGTGGCGATGGCGCAGGCCTACGTCGACGTGGCCCGCAACGACGTCGAGAAGCGGCTCGCCCAGACCATGGTCAACGGGCAGAAGTCGGAGATCGACCTGATGACGTCGATGCTCGCGAAGCGCGGTGCGCAGCCGCTCTCCTGAGCGGGTGCGGCACGGGCGGGCGGGTCTGACGGCAGCGTCCGGCCCGCCCGTCGCCGTGTCCGGGGCTCACCCGGAACGGTGGCGGGCGGCGGACCGTTCGCGGGCCGCGGCCCGGGGACGGCCGGCGGTGCACAGCCGGACGGCGGCCAGCGCGGCGGCGACCAGGAGCAGCAGGACGGCCCGGCCGCCGTCCCCCGCCCCGGCCAGGTGGACGCCGAGCACCGGCAGGGCGGTGCCGAGCGCGGTGCCGAGGCTGCGCACCATGTTGACCATGCCGCCGCCGACCGCGGAGCTCTCCGCCGGGATCGACCGCATCACCAGCGTGTTGTTGGCGGGCAGCAGCAGGCCGAGGCCGTAGCCGGCGACGGCCAGCGGGACGGGGGCGAGCGCCGGGGAGACCGGCAGCACGGCGAGGACCAGCAGGCCCGCGGTGGTGACCAGGGCCCCGGTGCGGCCGCGGCGGGCGTCCGACCAGTCCCGGGGCAGCAGGGCGCCGCCCGCGGTGGCGGCGATCGCGAAGGCGGCCGGCAGGGCGGTGATGACCAGGCCGGCGGTGCCGGCGGGGACGCCGGCGGCGGCCAGCATCACCGGCCCGAGCACCAGCGGGCAGAACAGCAGCAGGTAGCCGATCAGGGCGACCACCAGGCCCGCCCGGACACCGGGGGTGTTGACCAGGCCGGGGGCGATGATCGGGGTGTCCGCCCGCTGCTCCTGCCGGACGAGGGCCGCGGTGAAGAGGCCCGCGGCGGCGAGCAGCACGAGCACGGCCCAGCCGGGCAGCGGCAGTCCGGCGGCGGTGGAGAGGGCGAGCAGCAGGGCCGTGGAGGCGGCGGCCAGCAGGGCGAGGCCGAGCAGGTCGAAGCGGGACTCCCGGCGGGAGCCGGCGGCCGCGGCCGGACGCGGCGGGAGGGGCTCGTGGCGGCTGCGCGGCAGCAGGAACCAGCCGGCCAGCAGACCGAAGACGGCGATCGGGACGTTGACCCAGAACGCCCACCGCCAGGAGGCGTGCGCGACGAGCAGCCCGCCGACGGTCGGTCCGAGCGCGAGGCCGAGCGCCTGGGCGGCGGCCTGGATGCCGAGGGCGGTGCGCATGGCCCCGGCCGGTACCCCGCGGGCGACCAGTGCGACACTGTTCGCCTGCATCATCGCCCCGCCGACCGCCTGGACGGCCCGGCAGGCGACCAGCACCCAGAGCCCTCCGGCGAGGCCGGCGGCGAGCGAGGCCAGGGCGAAGACCGCGAACCCGCCGAGGTACATCGTCTTGCGGCCGACCGTGTCCGAGAGCCGGCCGACCGGCGCCAGCAGGGCTACGAGGACCAGCAGGTAGGCGAGCGACACCCACTCGACGGAGGCGAAGCCGGCGTCGAAGTGCTGCTCCAGCGCCGGGAAGACCAGGGCGGTGACACTCGCGGTCAGCTGGCCGAGGAAGGCGCCGAGGCAGACGGTGCCGACCGCGAGCCAGTGGGCGTGCGGCCAGGCGGCGACGGTGCGCGGCCGGGGCCGCTCGGCCAGCAGCAGGACGCTGTCGACCAGCCGGGTGCGGTGGGCGGGTGCGGGCACGGCCCCATACTACCTCTGCCACAGACATACTCGTAAACAGATCATGTCTGCGGACAGAAGAGTCCGCACCTCGGTACGCCCGTGAACGGTGGGACGGGGGGCCACCGGTGAGCCGATACGCTGTCCGCCATGTCGGAGCCGTCCCACCCCGTGCCGCCCGCCGCGCCCGCGTCTCCCCCGCCCTGGAACGCGGCCGCCGCCTCCCCCCTGGAGGAGGCCGTGGCGATCGAGCGGGCCCAGCGGCTGACCGACGTGATCACCCGGCTGCGCCGGGCCCTGCGCAGCAGCATCCGCACCGACTACCCCTGGGAGTCGCTGCCGATGGCGCAGGTGGAACTGCTGCAGACGCTGGCCTCGGCGCCGATGCGGGTCGGCGAGCTGGCCGCCCGGCAGCGGCTGGCCCCGAACACCGTGAGCGGCCTGGTCGGCAAGCTGCTGGAGGCGGGCTTCGTGGACCGCCAGGCCGACCCGGGCGACCGCCGCACCGCGCGGATCGCGCTCACCGACGCCGGCCGCACCCAGCTGCTGGACTGGCGGCGTGCGCACGAACGCCGCCTCGCCGACGCCCTGGAGAGCCTCTCGCCGGTCGACCGGGACGCGGTGATGAACGCCCTGCCCGGCCTCGAACACCTGGCCCGCACGCTCGCCGGCGACACCGTCGCCCCGGACGACCGCGGCTGAGCCCCCCCGGCCCCGGCAGGTCCGTGACCCCCCGGGGCGGATCCGCCGCCCCCGGCAGCGGGACGGCGCTCAGAAGAGCGTGGCGCCGCTTTCGTGCTCCAGCAGCCAGCGCTTGCGGTCGATGCCGGCCGCGAAGCCGGTGAGGGCACCGCTCGCACCGACCACCCGGTGGCAGGGGCGGACCACCAGCAGCGGATTGGCGCCGACGGCGCCGCCGACCGCACGGACGGCCGTCGGCGGCAGCCCGGCCGCCGCGCCGAGCTCGCCGTAGGTGACGGTGCTGCCGTACGGGATGTCGTCCAGCGCCTGCCACACCCGACGGCGGAACTCGCTGCCCTCGGGGTCGAGCGGCAGGTCGAACGCGGTACGGGTGCCAGCGAAGTAAGCGGCGAGCTGGTCGACCGCGGGGGCCAGCGCCTCCGGGTCGGGCAGCCAGTCGGGCTCCGGTTCGGCCCGCGCGCCGCGCTGCCCCGGGGCGGTGACGCGGATCAGGGCGACCGCCCCGTCGCCGTCCGCCCGGCCGGCGAGCAGCAGCTCGCCGAGCGGGCTCGGCATGGTGGTGAACACCGTGGTCATCGCGCCACCTCCACGGCGGACCGCCCGGCGGGTACGGCGACCTGCCCGGCCGGCACAGTGCCCATCGGTGCGGGGTCTGCCGGTACGGGGCCTGCCGGTACGGGTCCGGCCGAGGCGAGCCAGAGCCGGTGCACCGCGTACGAGCGCCAGGGCGCCCAGGGGCGGGCGGCGGCCGCGGCGGCGGTCGCGTCCCCGGGCCGGCCGAGGCGCTGCAGCCCGTGCCGGACCCCGGCGTCGCCGGGCAGGAAGACGTCCGGGTCGCCGAGCGCCCGCATCCGCAGGTAGCCGACCGTCCACGGGCCGATCCCGGTCAGCGCGAGCAGCGCGGCCGAGGCCTCCTCGCGGTCCACCCCGCCGTCGAGCCGGACGGTGCCGTCGGCGAGCGCCGCGCACAGGCCGCGCAGGGCGCGGCGGCGGGCGGCCGGCATGGCGAGGTCGTCGTCCCGGGCCCCGGCCAGGGCGGCCGCGGTCGGGAAGAGCAGTCGCAGGCCGCCGCTCGGCGCGGGCAGGGCGGCCCCGTACCGCTCGGCGAGCCGGCCGGCGAGGGTGCGGGCGGCGGCGACCGTGACCTGCTGGCCGAGCACGGCGCGGACGGCGAGCTCGTGCGGATCGACGTGGCCGGGCGAACGGACCCCGGGGCGGGCGCGGACGGCCGCGCCGAGCAGGGCGTCGGCGCCGAGCTGCTCGTCCACGGCGTCCGGGTCGGCGTCCAGGTCGAACAGCGCCCGGAGCCGGTGCACGGCGGTGGTGAGGTCGCGCAGGTCGGTGAGGGCGAGACGGCAGTCCAGCCAGCCGCGGGTCGGCGGGTCGGCGGCGGCGAGCCCGTCCACCTCGGCGACGGCGTGGCCGTACGGGAGGGCCAGGGTACGGCGGTAGGTGCGCACGCCGGGGCGCCCGCCGGGGACGACCTCCTCGACGCCCGGCACGGCGCGCAGCGCGAGGAAGTCGAGCAGGTGGTCGCTGTCCAGCGCACCGCGGTAGGCGAGCCGCAGCGCGAGGGTGCCGGCCGTGGCCGGTCTGGCCCGCCGTCCCGCCGTCTCGGCCCGCAGCGCGGTCGGGGTGCGGTCGTACACCTCGCGCACGGTGTCGTTGAACTGCCGCACGGAGGCGAAGCCGGCCGCGAAGGCGATCTCGGTGACCGGCAGCCCGGTGGTCTGCAGCAGCAGCCGGGCGGTCTGCGCGCGCTGGGCGCGGGCGAGGGCGAGCGGGCCGGCGCCGAGCTCGGCGGTGAGCTGGCGCTGCAGCTGGCGGGCGCTGTAGCCGAGGCGCTCGGCGAGACCTGCGACGCCCTCGCGGTCGACGACGCCGTCACCGATCAGCCGGACGGCGCGGCCGACCAGGTCGGCGCGGTGGTTCCACTCCGGCGAGCCGGGGACGGAGTCCGGGCGGCAGCGCCGGCAGGCGCGGTAGCCGGCGCCCTGGGCGGCCGCCGCGGTCGGGTAGAAGGTGCAGTTGACGCGCTTGGGGGTCACCGCCGGGCAGCTCGGCCGGCAGTAGATCCCGGTCGTGCGGACGGCGGTGAAGAACACCCCGTCGAAGCGGGAGTCGCGGCTGTCCACCGCCCGGTACCTGGTCTCGTCGTCGATCACGCCCTCCAGTCTGCGCCACCCCCGCGGCACCGACCGGCGGAAATCGGACATCGCCGTCGCGGAACGCGCGCGGGGCGGGTGTCCGACACGACCCGATTCTTGGGAGCGCTCTCAATGGACTCGACGCACCCGATAGGCTCTGATGCGAACAGATCCGCGAGAGGAGCCCAGGGTGTCGCAGCACCAGCCCACCGGCGACGGACCACCCGCCGAGCCCTCCGGCGGAGCACCGGCCCGCGGCGGATCCCACCCCGGCCCCCCCGGGCGGGGCGACACCCCGGGCGCCATGCCCAGACCGACCCTGGAGTCCGTCGCCGAACGGGCCGGCGTCTCCCGGGCCACCGCCTCCCGGGTGGTGAACGGCGGCGCCGGCGTCCGCGCCTCGCTGCGCGAGAAGGTGCAGCGCGCCGTCGACGAGCTCGGCTACGTCCCCAACCTCGCGGCCCGCACCCTCGTCACCCGGCGCAACCAGGCGGTCGCCGTGGTCGTCGCCGAGCCCGAGAGCCGGCTGTTCTCCGACCCGTTCTTCGCCAAGCACCTGCGCGGCATCTCCCGCGAGCTGTCCTCGGCCGACAACCAGATGGTGCTGCTGCTCATCGAGGACCAGGCCGACTACGAGCGGGTCGGCCGGTACCTGGCCGGCGGCCACGTGGACGGCGCCCTGCTCTTCTCCCTGCACCACAGCGACCCGCTGCCGGACATGGCCCGCCGGGTCGGCCTGCCGTTCGTGATAGGCGGACGACCCGGCTGGGCCGGCGCCGAGTCCGACCGCGAGCTGACCTACGTGGACAGCGACAACCGCGGCGGCGGCCGGATCGCCGTCCAGCACCTGCAGTCCCTCGGCCGGACGCGGATCGCCACCATCACCGGCCCGCTCGACCAGACCTCCTCCGTCGACCGCCTCGACGGCTACCGCGACCTGCTGCCCTACGGCGACCCCGACCTGATCGCCGAGGGCGACTTCACCCCGGACGGCGGCGGCCGCGCGATGGCCGAACTGCTCGCCCGCCGGCCCGACCTCGACGCCGTCTTCGCCGCCTCCGACGCGATGGCCTCGGGCGCGCTGCGGGTGCTCCGCGAGGCCGGGCGGCGCGTCCCGGAGGACGTGGCCGTGGTCGGCTTCGACGACGTCGAGCAGATCGCCGCCTGGACGGAGCCCCCGCTGACCACCGTCCGCCAGGACATCGAGGACATGGGCCGCCTGATGGCCCGTCTGCTGCTGCGCCGCCTCTCCGGCCAGGGCGACACCACCGGCCGCCGCGGCCCCATCTCGGTCATCACGCCGACCCGGCTGGTCGTCCGCGGCTCCGCCTGACCCTCCGTCGGCAAAGCGCTCGCCGGACGGTTCGTACCCGTGCGATGATGACGCCATGTGGTCACGACTGCCCTTCGGGGAGCGGCTGAGGGCCGAGCTCGGCACGCCGCGCGGAGCCCGCAGGCTGGGCAGCAGCCCCCGCTCCCGGGTGTGGCGGGCCGAGCTCGCCGGCACCCCCGTGGTCGTCAAGCAGCTCCGCGCCGGGCCCGGCGCGGACGACCGCTACGCCCGCGAGACGGCCGCGCTGCGGATCGCCGCCCGGGCCGAACCCCCGGTCGCACCGCGGCTCCTCGGCGCGGACCCGGCGGCGCGGCTGCTCGTCCTGGAGCACCTGGAGCACGGCACGCCCCACGAGGACTGGGTGGTCGACCACGCGGCGGCGCTCGCCCGGCTGCACGCCTCGGCCGGGCCGGGCGACGGCGATACCCTGCCCGCCTGGACGGGCCCCGCCGGCGAGGACGTGGAGGCCTTCCTGCGGCTGGCCCGCACCCTCGGCGCCGTCGTGCCGGCCGGGGCGCGCGCCGAACTCGACGGCCTCGCCGACCGGCTGGCCCGGCTGCCCGGCCGCGCCCTGCTGCACGGCGACCCCTGCCCGGGCAACGACCTGCACACCGGGCAGGGCGTCCGCTTCGTCGACTTCGAGCAGGCCTCGCGCGGGCCCGGCATCGTCGAACTCGCCTACCTGCGGATCGGCTTCCCGACCTGCTGGTGCGCCACCGCACCCGCACCCGAACGGCTGGCGGCCGCCGAGGCCGCCTACCGCGCGCAGTGGCGCGCCAGCACCGGCACCGAGGTGGACGGCGACCTCGCCGACGCCTGCGCCGGCTGGCTGGTGCGCGGCGACGCCCTCGTCCAGCGCGCCCGGCGGGGCACCGCGGACCACCTGGCCAGGATCCCGCGCCGCGACTGGACCTGGGGCACCGCCACCGCCCGCCAACGGCTCGCCCACCGGCTGCGGACGGTCGGCCGCCTCACCGCCTCCCGCGACCTGGCACGCCTCACCACCGCCATGTACGAGGGCATGCTCGCCCGCTGGCCCGGCCTGCGCCCCCTCCCCGAACGGCGGCCGTAGGCCGCCCGCCGCGGCAGCCCGGTCCGTCTCAGCGGTAGCGGGGGAACCGGCCGGTGTCGATCAGCCACCGCCCGACGGGCACCTCCTGGCCGTAGTCGAACGTCCGGATCTTGCGGTAGGTCGCCCCGTCGGGCTCCTCCAGCACCTGGGCGGTGCCGCGGCCCGGGTCGACGATCAGGTACAGCGGGATGCCCATGGCCGAGTAGTCCGCGATCCTGTCGCGGTGGTCGTTCTCCGGGTTGCTGCGCGAAACCACCTCGATGACCAGGGCCACGGCCCTCGGGTCGACGGCCTCCTCCGGCTGCTCCTCGATCAGGTCCTCGGGCAGGACCATCACGTCCGGCACACGGAGGCGGCCGAGCACGGCGTCCTGCATGTCCGTGTCCATCAGGGCGTACATGTCGGGCGTCTGCGCCATGACCTGCCGCGCGAGGTTCATGGCGGTGAACCCGTGCGGTGTCGTGGGCGACGTCATCATGACCAGGCCCTGCGGACCGATCTCCACCCGGGGCTTGGCCGGCAGCGCGGACAGCTCGTCCGCGATCTCGCGGAGGCGGGCGAACGTGGCGGGATCGATGCTCACACCCCCACGCTACTGAACCCGGGGAGGCGGCGTCGGCCGCCGCAGGCGTCCCCGCACGGGCGGGCGCCCCGCGCCCCGGCGGGGAGCCGGGGGCGGGGCGCCGCGGTGGGCCCGTCGGGGCCGGGGGGTCAGCCGACGGTCCACTTCTGGGCCGCGGTGCCGTTGCAGGTCCAGGTCTGCAGCCGGGTGCCGTCGGCGGAGGAGCCGTCCTTGGCGTCGAGGCACTTGTTCGCACCGACGTTGGTCAGGTCGTGCGCGGCGGTGTACGTCCACTTCTGGGCGTTGGTGCCGTTGCAGGTGTACAGCTGGACGACCGCGCCGGCCTCGGTCGAACCGCCCGCCACGTCCAGGCACTTGCCGAGGGCGCGGACGGTGCCGTCGTTGCCCACCGTCCACTGCTGGGCCGCGTTGCCGGTGCAGTTGTGCAGCTGGACCGGGGTCCGGTCGGCGCTGGAACCGCCGGCCACGTCGACGCACATGCCGCCGATGCCGCGGATCGGGCCCGAGGCGGCCGGGCCGGCGCCGGAGGTGGAGGCCCGCACGTAGTCGACGACCATGGTCTGCGGGAAGGCCGTCGAACCGTCCGGGCTGCCCGGCCAGTCGCCGCCGACCGCCAGGTTGAGGATGACGAAGAACGGGTGGTCGAAGACCCACTTGTTGCCGTGCGTGTCGGCCGGGGTGCGGGTCTCGTACGGGGTGCCGTCCACGGACCAGACGATGGAGTTGGGGCTCCAGTCGACGGAGAAGACGTGGAAGTCGTCGGCGAAGGCCTTGCCGCCCGGCAGGCTGTACGCGGCGCCGAGGCCGCCCGCGCCGGAGTAGCCGGGGCCGTGGACGGTGCCGTGCACGCTGTTCGGCTCGCGGCCGATGTTCTCCATCACGTCGATCTCGCCGCTGTTCGGCCAGCCCGCCGAACCGAGGTCGTTGCCGAGCATCCAGAACGCGGGCCAGACGCCCTGGCCGCGCGGGATCTTGATCCGGGCCTCGAAGCGGCCGTACGCCTGGGTGAAGGTCCGGGCGGTGTTCAGCCGGGCCGAGGTGTACTGGCACTGCCCGTACCAGCAGCCGAGGCCGGGGTCGGTGTTCTTCCTCGCGGTGATGACCAGGTGGCCCTGGCCGTCCAGCGAGGCGTTGGAGGTGCTGTTGGTGTAGTACTCCAGCTCGTGGTTGCCGAAGCCGCCGCCACCGGTCTCCAGGGTCCACTTGCCGGCGTCGGGGCCGCGGCCCGCCGGGCCGTCGAACTCGTCGGACCAGGTCTGTGCGGCGGTCGCGGCGCCGGCCCGCGGGGCCACGGCGTCGTTGGCGGAGACCAGTGCCGCGCCCACGAGGGCCGTGGTGAGCGTGAGCACGAGTCCGCCGAGCGACCAGCGGCGTTTGCGGTGGGAGGCCATGGCAGGCACACCCCTTCCTGGGGACGTGGGGGTGGGGCAGGGAAGGACCGCACGTACTCGAAGGAGCGAGAGCGCTCTCTTCGCGACCGGGGCGGCTCCGGTGGGCCCACACGCTACCGACGAGTCACTGCGCCGACAATGTCGCCCCTCCTCGGCACCAAGCCCCTGACCTGCGACGATACAAATCTCCGCAGTTCCTTAAGCGTCTCTTAGGGCCTACTTGACCTGTGGACATCATCCGCGGGGCCCGCCGCACCGGAAATCGCTTGCCCGGCTGCCGGTCCGGGGCGCCGCCCGGCCGGAATCCCGGATGCCCACGACCGCCCGCCGCACTAGCCTGGCCGGATGGACCACGACACCCACCGGGGCCTGCCCAGGGCCGAGTTCGCCTTCCCCGGCCCGCTGCGCGACGCGCTGGTCGCGGCGATCCTGGACGGCTCCAAGACCAGCACCACCGGCCTGGTCGCGGAGTACGAGAAGCTCGGCGAGCCGCTGCCGGCCGCCGGCCTGCGGGAGGCCGTGGTGGACTCCGCGGACCGGGTGGTCGCGGTGATCGAGCTGACCGCGGTGCGGATCGCCCCGCTCGCCGAGGTCGACCTGGCGCACGCCGTGGCCGAGGGCGAGGGCTACACCTCGGTCGCCGAATGGCGGGCCGGCCACGAGGACTTCTGGCACGGTCCGGAGTTGCGGGCCGTCCTGGAGGACCCGGCCTTCACCGTCGACGACACCACCCCGCTCGTCCTGCAGCGGTTCCGCGTGGTCGACCGCGTCAAGTAGTCCGCGGCCGGAGGTAGTTGGTCGACGACCTGCTACGTTGGCGCGTATGACCGATGACGCGAGCGGAACCGGACGGATCAGGCCCCGGCACTTCCACGAGAGCGAGGGCGTGCAGGACTGGCGGGTGCTCGGCGAGGGCGCCTGCGCTTACTTCCGCACGGGCTCGTTCGCGGCCGGCGCGCGATTCGTCCAGGAGATCGCCGCGTTGACCGGTCCGGACGCGGACGCCCCCGACGTCGACCTGCGGCCCGAGGGCGTCACGGTGCGGCTGGTCGCGCTCACCGAGGACTACTACGGGCTGACCGGACGGCACGTCGGACTCGCCCGGGAGATCTCGGCGGTGGCCCGCAAGCTGGAGCTTCCGGCGGACCCGTCGGCGGTGCAGACCGTCCAGGTCACCGTGGACGCCCTCGCCGGGCCCGCGGTGGTGGCCTTCTGGCGGGCCCTGCTCGGCTACCGGGAGCGGGCCGGCAGTCCCAAGGACCTGGTCGACCCGCAGCGCCGCGGGGCGCCGTTCTACTTCCAGCAGATGGCGGAGCCGCGCCCGCAGCGCAACCGGGTCCACGTCGACGTCTGGGTGCCGCACGACCTGGCCGAGGCGCGGATCGCCGCGGCGATCGCCGCCGGCGGCCGGCTGGTGAACGACGAGTTCGCGCCCGCCCACTGGGTGCTGGCCGACCCCGAGGGCAACGAGGCCTGCGTCGGCGCGGCCGGCGGGCCCGAGTAGTCCCCCGGACGCACGAGGGCTCCCCGCCCGCCCCGGCGATGTGCGCGGGACGGACGGGGAGCAGCCGCTCAGGTGGTCGGCCCGGGGACGCGTGGGCCCCTGACGCCCCTGGGTCCGCGGCTAGTTGAACGGGATCCGCAGGACGGAGGCGCTGCCCTGGGCCTGGGTGGCGCCGACCCGCAGCTGGGCGGGGCCGCTGCCGATCGCGGACCAGACCTCGATCCGGACGGTGCCGTGGTCGAGGGTGCCGAGGGCGCCGGTGGCGGAGGCGAGTCCGGCCGCCGTGCCGGAGTAGCGCTCCCAGCCGGCGACCGGGTCGGTCGCGAAGTACCGGTAGGTCTCGACCCGGTCGAAGGTCCCGTCGCCGGTCAGGTCGTACGAGATCCTCGCCTGCTGGCCGAGGCCGACGGCGCTGCCGGTGTCGACCCAGAGGTCGAAGTCGGTGGCCGCGCCGGGCTTCACGGTGCCGCTGAGGTTGCGGATCTCGTAGACCTTGGACTGGTACGGGGTGCCGTCGTGGTTGGTGCCGCCCGCGGAGGGCAGCGTGTCGGTGGCGGCCGCGCTGCCGTAGGCGGTGGTCAGGGCGCCGCCGGGCTGCAGGTAGAAGGTGTTGCCGGTGGTGGCCGTCGCGGTCGGGGTGGGCGTCGGGGTCGGGGTGGGCGTGGGCGAGGCGGTCGGCGACCCGGTCGGGGTGGGCGACGGGGTGACGCCGCCGGTGCCGCCGTCCTGCCGGCTGCCGCGCTCGCTGGCGGTGGAGCGGGCGGGCACGGTCAGCGCGTAGCCGTCCGAGAAGTGCACGGTGCGGTCGGCGGTGGTGTAGTTGTGCGCCACGTGGGTGCGGGTGCCGCCGTTGCTGAAGACCGCCGCGGTCGGGGTGTCGGCGGTCGTCGCGGGGTCGAGCGTGCCGAGCGAGGCCAGGTCGTAGATCCAGTGGTAGGTGTGGGCCTTGGACTCGCCCTCCTCCGGGGTGTAGCCGGCGTTCCCGGCGTCCCAGTCGGCCTTGGCGGCGGCCGGGTCGGCGAGGGCCTCGGCCTCCCAGAGGATGTCCCGCCAGTCGGTGAAGGCGCCGCCGTTGTTGGCCTTGAGTTCGGCGAGGTTGGCCCGCAGGTCGTCCCGGCGGCGGGCGAGGTAGAGCGATCCGCCGTTGACGGGCAGGAAGTTGATGCCGTGGATCATACCGGGCGCGGCCGTCCACCAGGTGGAGTAGGCGGCGCCGCTGCCCCACACCATGCCGACGGTGGCGTGGCCGAAGGTGCTCGGGAAGACCGTGTGGTCGGCGTCGAACCAGTACTGCTGAACGGCGTTGGCCTCGGTGGTGTACAGGTAGACGCCGAGGTCGCGCAGGGCGGTGTCGCCGGTGGCGGAGCCGTAGAGCATCAGCGCGGAGCTGAAGTTGAGGCCCTCGGAGGAGGACTCCTGGTTGTTGCCGGCGGCGAAGCCGGCGTGGCCGGAGGCCCAGCCGTGGCCCGCGTAGATGTCGAAGTTGCGCAGCAGCGGGAAGCGGGCGTCGGTGCGGTCGGCGTTGGCGGCGTCCTTGGCGAGCAGCTTGACCATGCCGCCCCAGGCGGAGTCGGCGGCCCAGGCGGCGTCGTAGCGGGCGACGGTGGCGGCGGCCTGCACGAAGTAGCCGTAGTGGAAGTGGTGGTCGTTGAGTTCGGCGTCGGTGCCGTAGGAGGCGGGGTAGCCGATCAGCGTCTTCCAGGTGGAGTCGTAGGCGAAGACGGACGAGCCGGTGCCCTTGAACCAGGTTTCGAGCTTGCCCTTGAGCAGGCCGATCAGCTTGTCGCGGGTGGCGGTGTCGCCGAGCTGGTCGGCGACGGGCACGAGCTGGGCGAGCCGGCCGAGGGCCTTGCCCGTCCAGTAGGTGTCGGTGGCGCCCTGCCACGGGTCGGCGGCGTTCGCCTCGGCCCTGACCATGGTGTCGAGCGCGGTGCGGTCGTAGGCGCCGAGGTCGGGCAGGGAGGGCAGGACGCCGGTGACGGCCTGCGCGGTGGTGAACGAGGCGCCCTCGCGGACCTTCATGGTGCCGCGCGGCGAGGTGTAGGTGAGGGAGGTCAGCGGGTCGGCGGTGGCCTGCCACTGGTGCGGGTAGAGGGCGAGCAGGGTGCCCGTCCCGGTGCCCTCCTGCGCGGTGGTGGTGGCGGTGTAGGTGGTGTTCAGCGTGCCGGCGGCCTCCTGGTAGGTCCAGGTGGCCTTGGTGTCGGTGACGAAGTTGTACGCGTAGGTGCGGTAGCGGGCGAGGTCGGCGGGCGAGGGGAGCACGGCGACGGAGTAGTAGTCCTTGCCGCCGAGGGCGGCGGTGAGGGTGCTGCCGTTGACCGTCCAGTCGGTGCCGGTGGGGGCGAAGAGGCCGTAGTGGTGGCCGCCGACGGTGATGCCGAGGACGTTGCCCTGGTCGCTGAAGACGGTCGGGGTGCCGGCGGTGGTGATCTGGGCGGCGCCGCCGGTGGCGTGCGCGTAGACGTACGGCAGGCCGTGGCCGATGGTGGCACTGAAGGTGTGGCCGGCGTCGGACCAGTAGGGGGTGACCGTCCAGTCGGACCAGCCGTCGACCTCGGTGTCCGGCGAGTTGAGGCCGGCGACGCCGAGGGTGAGGTCCCGGGTGTGGGTGAAGTCGTACTGGCGGCCGTCCGAGGTGATGGTCGGCGTGGTTGGGTAGCCGACCTCCAGGCCGCTCGCGTTCGCCTTGAAGGTGAACGGGTGGGCGTACATGTTCTCGGAGTACGGGTTGCCCGCGTAGCGCTGGTAGATCAGCGAGGACCACCAGTCGTTGGTGGGGGCGGCCTTGCCGGCCGCCCGGGCGGTGACCTTGGGGGTGACGGGGGCGCCGTCGGAGTTGCTTGGCCCGACCGTGCCGGCGGGGCGGGTGTCGGCGTATCCGCCGAGACCGACCGGGACGGTCGCGGCGGCGGCACTGCCGGCGGCGACGGTCGCGGTGAGGGCTGCGGCTGCTGCCAGGGCCAGGGCGGTGACGGCCGCGGCCGGGCTGCGCAGGGATCTGAGCTTCATCGGTCCACCTCGGGTGGGGGTGGGGGACGGGGTGAGTGTGAGGGTGAGTGTTGAAAGCGCTCTCAGCGTCCGGACGGTAGGGCCGGATCCGACGGAGTGTCAATGCACTGAACCGAATCCGCCGAACTGCCCCTGCCCGGGCCGGTAATGGCCCGTAGGGCCGGGCGGAAGGGCGACGTCCGAGATCACGGTCATGTTTCGACCCCTTGACGGCCGCCCTCGGATCCCGGCACTCTCCTTGCATCGCTGAGAGCGCTCTCAGAAATGAGGCACCGGGCATCGACTTGCCGGCGGCCCGCGGAGAGCGCTCGCTCGTCAGCGTCCCCCTTCGCAGACTCCAGCCACCCACCCTGTCCGGTCAGGAGACATCCCCATGCGCCCGTTCAGAGCCCGCCGTACGGCCGCCCTCGGCACCGCCGCCCTCGCGGCGACCATGCTGCTCACCGCCTGTTCCTCCGGCGGCACCACGTCGAAGGACGCCGCCGACGGCAAGGTCACGCTGACGATCGACCTCTTCGGCACCTTCGGGTTCAAGGAGACCGGTCTCTACGACGAGTACACGAAGTCCCACCCGAACGTCACCATCAAGCAGTCGGACACCCAGGACGAGGGCCAGTACTGGCAGGCCCTGCAGACCAAGCTCGCCGGTGGCGGCGGTCTCGCCGACATCCAGGGCCTGGAGGTCGGCCGGGTGGCGAGCGTCGTCCAGAAGCAGGCCGACAAGTTCACCGACCTCAAGACCGTCGGCATCGGCGACGTCAACGACGGCCTGGTCCCGTGGAAGGGCGCTGCGGTCAAGACCGCCGACGGCAAGGTGCTCGGCGCGGGCACCGACATCGGCCCGGAGGCGATCTGCTACCGCACCGACCTGTTCAAGGCGGCCGGCCTGCCCACCGACCGCACCGAGCTGGCCGCCAAGTGGTCGACCTGGCAGGGCTACCTGGAGCTGGGCAAGCAGTACGCGGCCAAGGCGCAGCCGGGCAACGCCTGGACGGACAGCGCCGCGGGCATGTTCACCGCCGAGGTCGGCCAGCAGAAGGTGCGCTACTCCGACGAGTCCGGCAAGGCGGTCTACGAGACCAGCCCGGCGGTGAAGACGGCCTGGGACGACTCCACCAAGCTGGTCGCCGACGGCCTGTCGGCCAAGCTGCCGCAGTGGACCCCGGAGTGGAACAAGGCGTTCTCCACCGGCAAGTTCGCCACGCTGAGCTGCCCGGCCTGGATGATCGGCTACATCAAGGGCCAGGCCGGCGACGCCTTCGCGGGCAAGTGGGACATCGCCTCCGGCCCGGGCAAGACCGGCAACTGGGGCGGCTCGTACCTGGCGATCCCGCGGACGGCCAAGCACCCGAAGGAGGCCGCCGAGCTGATCAAGTGGCTGACCGCCAAGGAGCAGCAGGTGAAGCTCTTCACCAAGCAGGGCTCCTTCCCGTCGAGCACGGGGGCCCAGTCCGAGATCAAGTCGGTGCAGGACCCGTACTTCAACAACGCGCCGATCGGCCAGATCTTCAGCGAGTCCGCGGCCGCGATGCCGGCCCAGGTGCTGGGCACGGACGACGGTGTGATCGGCAAGGCGTTCACCGACGCGCTGGGCGAGGTGGAGCGCACCAACACCGCGCCGGCCACCGCGTGGCAGCACGCGCTGGACAACGTCAAGAAGGCCAACGGCAACTGATGCCGCGGCAGTGACCGACGCCTGATCACCGGCCCCCGGCCCGTCCGGCCGGGGGCCCCGTCCGAGGACTCCCCATGGCCATCTCCTCTCCCCCGGCCCCGGCCGCCGGGCGGCGCCCCGGGCAGCCGGCTCCGGCCGCCGCGGCGCGGCGGTCCGGCCCGCGTGCGGCGGGTCGGCTCGCCCCGTACGGGTTCGTCGCGCCGTTCTTCGTCCTGTTCGCCGCCTTCGGGCTGTTCCCGCTGGTGTACACCGCGTACGTGTCGCTGCACCGGGTGGAGCTGCAGACCTCGCAGCAGATGGACTGGCTGGGCCTGCAGAACTACACCCGGCTGTTCGAGGACCCGTTCTTCTGGAACGCGCTGGGCAACACCTTCACCATCGGTGTGCTGTCGACGGTGCCGCAGCTGCTGATGGCGCTCGGCCTGGCGCACCTGCTCAACTACAAGCTGCGCGGGCGGACGTTCTTCCGGGTCGCGATGCTGATGCCGTACGCGACCTCGGTGGCGGCGGCGACCCTGGTCTTCGCCCAGCTGTTCGGCCGCGACTACGGCCTGATCAACTGGCTGCTCACCTCGGTCGGCCTCGGCCCGGTGGACTGGCAGGCGAGCACCTGGGCCTCGCAGCTCGGCGTCTCGGCGGTCGTGACCTGGCGCTGGACGGGCTACAACGCGCTGATCTACCTGGCCGGCATGCAGGCGATCCCGGGCGAGCTGTACGAGTCGGCGGCGATGGACGGCGCCTCGCGCTGGCAGCAGTTCCGCCACGTGACGGTCCCCGGTCTGCGTCCGACGATCGTCTTCACCGTGGTGGTGTCCACGATCGGCGCCACCCAGCTGTTCGGCGAGCCGCTGCTGTACGAGGGCAACGCGGGCGGCGGCATCTCGCACCAGTACCAGACCCTCGGCCTCTACATGTACGAGCAGGGCTGGACCTTCTTCCACCTGGGCCGCGCGGCGGCCGTGGCGTGGGTGATGTTCCTGCTGATCGTGGTGCTCGCCCTGCTCAACGCGGCGATCGCCGCCCGGCGCAACCGTACGGACCGGTGATCGAGATGATGCTTGCCAAGCGCTCCCCCCTGCAGGGCGGCCCGGTCGCGTACGCGGTGCTGGGCGCGGCCACACTGCTGTTCGTCTTCCCGTTCTACTGGACGCTGGTGGCGGCCAGCCGGACCAACTCCGAGCTGAGCGGGGCGACTCCGGCGCTCACGCCGGGCCCGAACCTGTTCCACAACTTCGGCGAGGCGCTGCAGCAGGCCGCGATCGGCACCGCGCTGTGGAACTCGCTGCTGGTGTCCGCCGCGGTGACCGCCGGTGTGGTGCTCTCCTCGACGCTGGCCGGGTTCGCCTTCGCCAAGCTGCGCTTCCGCGGCCGCGGGCTGCTGCTGGCCGTCACGGTCGGCACCATGATGATCCCGCCGCAGCTGGGCGTGATCCCGCTGTTCATGGTGATCGTGAAGATGGACCTGCAGAACAAGCTGCCGGCGGTGATCCTGCCCTCGCTGGTCTCGGCGTTCGGCGTTTTCTTCATGCGGCAGTTCCTGATCCAGGCGCTGCCGGACGAGCTGATCGAGGCCGGCCGGGTCGACGGCGCCTCGGCGCTGCGGATCTTCCGCTCGATCGTGCTGCCGGTGGCCCGGCCGGGCATGGCCGTGCTCGGCATGCTCACCTTCATGGCCACCTGGAACGACTTCTTCTGGCCGATCGTCGCGCTGAGTTCGCAGAACCCGACGGTGCAGGTGGCGCTGAAGTCGCTCGGCCAGGGCTACGTGCCGGACCAGTCGGTCGTGATGGCCGGCACCCTGCTCGGCACGCTCCCGGTGCTGCTGGTGTTCGCGCTGCTCGGCCGGCAGATCGTCGGCGGCATCATGCAGGGCGCCGTCAAGGGCTGAGCCGCCCCCGCCCCCCGTGCATCCCCAACCACTCTCCCCGGAAGGCGACATGTCCGTCGAAGCCCTCCCCTCCCCCGTCCGCACCGGTTTCCCGGCCGGCTTCGTCTGGGGCGCGGCCACCGCCGCGTACCAGATCGAGGGCGCCGCCGCCGAGGACGGCCGCACGCCGTCCATCTGGGACACCTTCAGCCGCACGCCGGGCAAGGTCCGCAACGGCGACACCGGCGACATCGCCGCCGACCACTACCACCGGTACCGCGACGACGTGGCCCTGATGGCCTCGCTCGGGCTCGGCGCGTACCGCTTCTCGCTGGCCTGGCCGCGGATCGTGCCCGGCGGCCGCGGCCCGGTGAACGCGGCCGGCCTGGCCTTCTACGACCGGCTGGTCGACGAGCTGCTCGAGGCCGGGGTCGCCCCGGTGGCGACGCTCTACCACTGGGACCTCCCGCAGGAGCTGGAGGACGCGGGCGGCTGGACGAACCGGGACACCGCGTACCGCTTCGCCGAGTACGCGCAGGTCGCGGCCGAGCGCCTCGGCGACCGGATCGGCACCTGGACGACCCTCAACGAGCCGTGGTGCAGCGCCTTCCTCGGGTACGGCAACGGCATCCACGCGCCGGGCCGCACCGACCCGGCGGCCGCCCTGACGGCCCACCACCACCTGCTGCTGGCGCACGGCCTGGGCACGGCGGCGCTGCGCTCGGCGCTGCCGGCGGACGCCGAGGTGTCGCTGACGCTCAACCTGGCGGCCGTCCGCCCGCTGACCCAGGACGCGGCCGACCTGGACGCGGCCCGGCGGATCGACGGCCTGGCGAACCGGATCTTCCTGGACCCGGTGTTCCACGGCCGCTACCCGGCGGACGTGCTGGCGGACACCGCGGAGGTCACCGACTGGTCCTTCGTCCACGACGGCGACCTGGCGGAGATCTCCCGGCCGATCGACTCGCTGGGGATCAACTACTACACGCCGACCGTGGTGGCCGCGGACGACCCGCAGAACCCGGCGGCCCGCCAGGACGGCCACGCCGGCGAGCTCTCGCCGTGGCCGGCCGACCGCGGCGTGCGCTTCCTGCCCGCCGAGGGCAGCCGCACCGCGATGGGCTGGCCGGTGGACGCCGACGGCCTGTACGAGCTGCTCACCCGGCTCCGCGACGACCTGCCGGGCCTGCCGCTGCTGGTGACGGAGAACGGCGCCGCGTACGAGGACTACTGCGACCCGAGCGGCGCGGTGCGCGACCCGGAGCGGATCGCGTACCTGCACGGCCACCTGGACGCCGTCCGCCGGGCGATCACCGACGGGGCGCCCGTCCGGGGCTACTTCCTCTGGTCGCTGCTGGACAACTTCGAGTGGGCCTTCGGCTACAGCAAGCGGTTCGGCATCGTCCACGTGGACTTCGCGAGCCAGCGGCGCACCCCCAAGGAGAGTGCGCGCTGGTACGCGGAGGTGATCCGGACGGGGAACCTGCCGGCCTGACGGGCCGGCCGAGAACGCCGTGCGGCTGCCGGGGGCTGTGGGGGCTCCGGCAGCCGCACGGGCACGTCCGCCCGCCCCGACCCGGTCGGGGCGGGCGTCCGGCCGCCGGGCCCGGCGGGGCCCGGCGGCCTCCCGGCTCAGCGGGTACGGCGCGGGTCGTGCCGGCCGGGGCTCGACGGGCCCCGCATCGCCTTGGTGACGGCCTTCCACTTCCTGACCCGCTCGGCGGCGACCCGGGCGTCGCTGCGCGAGGCGATCCACTCGTTCTCACGCTGCAGCTTGAGGTAGCTGTCCATCCGGCGCTGCGGCAGCGTGCCGTCCTCCAGCGCGGCGGCGACCGCGCAGCCCGGCTCGGAGCGGTGGCTGCAGTCGTCGAAGCGGCACCGCTCGGCGAGACCGGCGATGTCGGCGAAGGCGAGGTCGACGCCCTCGCCGCCGTACAGGCCGACCTCGCGCAGCCCCGGGGTGTCGATGACCACGCCGCCGTCCGGCAGCGGGATCAGCTCCCGGGTGGTGGTGGTGTGGCGGCCCTTCTCGTCGACCGATCGGGTCTCCTGGACGGCCATCGCCCGCCGGCCCGCGAGGGCGTTGGTGAGCGTGGACTTGCCCGCGCCGGACTGGCCGACCAGGGCGGTCGCGCCGGGCAGGCAGGCGCGCAGCACGTCCATGCCCTCGCCGGTCTCGGCGCTGACGGTGAGGACGGTGGCGCCCGGGGCGATCTTCTCCACGTCCTCGCGGATGAAGTCGGCGTCGTCGACCAGGTCGGCCTTGGTGAGGACGACAAGCGGGGCGGCGCCGCTCTCCCAGGCGAGGGCGAGGAAGCGCTCGATCCGCCCGAGGTCCGGGTCGGCGGCGAGCGAGACCGCGATCATGACGGTGTCGACGTTGGCGGCGAGCACCTGGCCGTCGGAGCGGCCGCCCGCGGTCTTGCGGACGATCGCGGTGCTCCGGCCCAGCAGGGCGGAGACGGTGGGCAGGGGCTGCGCGGCGAGGTCGACGGCGGCCCAGTCCCCGGTGCAGGGGCACTTGACCGGGTCGGGGTCGCCGACCGGCCGGGTGTCGGCGCGGACGGTGCGCAGCTCGCCGGACTCGGGGTCGACGAGCAGGACGTCGCACCGGCCGCGGTCGACGCGGGAGATCAGGGCGGGGGTGAGCCCCGCCTCGGCGTGGAAGGCGAACTCGGCTGCCCTGTCCTCGTTCCAGCCGTGGGCGGAGAGCGGGAGGGCGGCGGAGGTGGAGCTGGTCACGGTGGGGTGGGCCCTTCGGCGAGGGTGGCCCCGGCGGTGCGCGCCCGACGGCGCGTCAAGGAGTCGTGGAAGTCAGCCGGTGGCCACGGGGGTGGGAGTGAACGACGTACGGACGCGGGCAGCGTCCAGCGCAGCGACGGTCATCACGGTCCTCACCTCCGGGTGTGCAGGGCTGGCACGACGGGGGGACGGCCCTCGGCGGGCCCTCCCGAACGGCACCACGGTAGCCACGGCCGGCGGGGCCGCGCCAGCGAATATTTCCGCGGCTGCGCGGGGGCTCGGCCGCCGGTCCCGGGCGGTCCCACCTGGGAGGGTGCCGTGTCGGGCCAAGTGCGGTTCCGCCGATGGGCGTTGACGGGCCCTTGACACCCGATATTGGTCTAGTCCATCTTGGCGGTGCACGCGGCCTGCACGGCTCCCCCGCACCCCTGCGGCCGCAACCCCCATCCCCCACTGGAGGTCCTGTGCGTTCCCGCAACCGCCTCGTGGCGGCGCTCGGCGCCGTCGCGCTGGGCTCGGCCGCGGCCGTCGCCCTGCCCGCTACGGCCCAGGCGGCCAACCTGCTCACCAATCCCGGCTTCGAGAGCGGCACGCTCAGCGGCTGGTCCTGCACCGGCGGGCTCGGCTCGGTGGTGGGCTCCCCCGTCCACTCCGGCAGCAAGGCGCTGGCCGCCGCTGCGAGCGCGAGCGACACCGCGCAGTGCACCCAGACCGTCTCGGTGCAGCCCAACACCACGTACACGCTGTCCGGCTGGGTCCGCGGCAGCTACGTCTACCTGGGGGTGACCGGCGGCGCCTCCACCTGGACGCCGTCCGCCGCCTCGTACCAGCAGCTGTCGGTGACCTTCACCACCGGTGCGAGCCAGACCAGCGCGCAGATCTTCACCCACGGCTGGTACGGCCAGGGCACCTACTACGCCGACGACATCAGCCTGGACGGCCCGGGCGGCGGCGGTGGCGGCGGAGACACCCAGGCGCCGACCGCGCCGGGCGGCCTCACCGCGACCGGCACGACCTCCTCGACCGTCTCGCTGTCCTGGAACGCCTCCACCGACAACGTCGGCGTGACCGGCTACGACGTCTACAGCGGCTCGACCGTGGTGGCCAGCAGCACCGGCACCTCGGCGACCGTGACCGGCCTGGCCGCGAGCACCTCCTACACCTTCACCGTCAAGGCGCGGGACGCGGCGGGCAACACCTCGGCCGCCTCCAACGCCGTCTCGGCCACGACCGGCTCCGGCGGCGGGGGCGGCGGCACCGGCTTCAAGCAGGCCGCGCCCTACCTCTACATGGGCTGGGGCGAGCCGCCGTCCGCGACCACGGTGATGAGCGCCACCGGCATCAAGTGGTTCACCATGGCGTTCATCCTCTCCTCGGGCGGCTGCAACCCGTCCTGGGACGGCCAGCGTCCGCTCACCGGCGGCGTCGACCAGCAGACGATCAACGCGATCCGGGCGGCCGGCGGCGACGTCGTCCCGTCGATCGGCGGCTGGCAGGGCAACAAGCTCGGCCCGAACTGCGCCACCCCCGAGGCCCTGGCCGCCGCCTACCAGCAGGTGATCGGTGCGTACGGGCTGAAGGCGATCGACGTCGACATCGAGAACACCGACGAGTTCGAGAACACCGTCGTCCAGGACCGCATCCTCGGCGCCCTGAAGATCGTCAAGCAGAACAACCCGGGCCTGCGGACGATCCTCACCTTCGGCACCGCGACCACCGGCCCGACCTACTACGGCAACCGGCTGATCGAGCAGGCGAAGGCGCTCGGCGCGGACATCGACGTCTTCACCATCATGCCGTTCGACTTCGGCGGCGGCGCCGACATGTACGGCAGCACCGTCAGCGCGGCCACCGGCCTGAAGAACAAGCTGAAGTCCACCTTCGGCTGGGACGACGCCACCGCGTACGCCCACGTCGGCATCTCCGGCATGAACGGCCTCTCGGACAACCAGGAGACCACCACGCCGGCGAACTGGACGAGCATCCGCGACTGGGCCAACGCCAACCACATCGCCCGCCTCGCCTTCTGGTCGGTCAACCGCGACCGGCCGTGCGCCGGCGGCGGCGTGGCCGAGAACTGCTCCGGCATCAACCAGAGCAACTGGCAGTTCACCTCGATCACGGCCGGCTTCACCGGCTGACGACCGCAGGACCGCAGAGCCGCCCCCGCCCTCCGGCGGGGGCGGCTCCCGCATGTCCGGGCCGCTTCTCCGGGGAAAATTGTTAGCGCTAACAGTCCGCCCGTCAAGCAGCCTGCACAGCGCTTCCATATCTATGCCCCCGCGTGACCCGATGGTGACTCCAACCCCTCTTGACGGGCTTCTTGTGAGCGTTAACACTCAGGTAACGCCAGGCCAGGGGCCCGACACCGGAGCCCCTGCCCCATACCTGCCCCCACCCCCGCTCGACCGACCCGGCGCTCCCCGCCCGCCAAGGTCGCGGCACACCCCTGGAGGAACTGTGCGGAAGCTCTCTACGGCCCTCGCCGCGGCCGGTCTCGCGCTGTCACTGGCGGCCTGCGGCCAGAGCGCCAACGGCGTCGGCGACGGCGCGTCGAAGGACGGCGCCAAGGGCGGGCTGGTCGGCATCGCCATGCCGACCAAGTCCTCGGAGCGCTGGATCAACGACGGCAACAACATGGTCAAGGAGTTCCAGTCCAAGGGCTACAAGACCGACCTGCAGTACGGCGACAACGTCGTCGAGAACCAGGTGTCCCAGATCGAGAACATGATCACCAAGGGCGCCAAGCTCCTGGTCGTCGCCGCGATCGACGGCTCCTCGCTCAGCGACGTGCTGCAGAAGGCCGCCGACGCGCACATCCCGGTGATCTCCTACGACCGGCTGATCCGCGGCACCAAGAACGTCGACTACTACGCCACCTTCGACAACTTCAAGGTCGGCGTCCTGCAGGGCACCTACATCGCCGACAAGCTCGGCCTCAAGGACGGCAAGGGCCCGTTCAACGTCGAGCTCTTCGCCGGCTCGCCGGACGACAACAACGCGCAGTTCTTCTTCAACGGCGCGATGAGCGTGCTCAAGCCGTACCTCGACAGCAAGAAGCTCGTCGTGCAGAGCGGCCAGACCGCCTTCAACCAGGTCGCCACGCTGCGCTGGGACGGCGGCGTCGCGCAGTCCCGGATGGACAACCTGCTGAGCAAGTCCTACACCAGCGCCCACGTGGACGCGGTGCTCTCGCCGTACGACGGCATCTCCATCGGCATCCTCTCCTCGCTCAAGGGCGTCGGCTACGGCAGCGCGGGCAAGGCGCTGCCGATCGTCACCGGGCAGGACGCCGAGCTGGCCTCGGTGAAGTCGATCATCGCGGGCGAGCAGACCCAGACCGTCTACAAGGACACCCGCGAGCTCGCCAAGGTCGCCGTCCAGATGGGCGACGCGGTGCTCACCGGCGGCAAGCCGGAGACCAACGACACCACCCAGTACGACAACGGCGCGAAGGTCGTCCCGGCCTACCTGCTGCAGCCGGTCAGCGTCGACAAGGACAACTACGCCAAGGTCCTCGTCGACGGCGGCCAGTACACGGCCGACCAGCTCAAGTAGCCCCGGGCCCGCACGGGCCGCCGACCCGGCGGCGGGGCGGGACCGCCCCCGCCCCGCCGCCCCCAGAGATACGGAAGCACCCCATGGCCGGACCTGTCCTCGAGATGCGTTCGATCACCAAGACCTTCCCCGGCGTCAAAGCCCTCTCCGACGTCGAGCTCAGCGTCGCCGCCGGGGAGATCCACGCGATCTGCGGCGAGAACGGCGCCGGCAAGTCCACCCTGATGAAGGTGCTGAGCGGGGTCTACCCGCACGGCAGCTACGAGGGCGAGGTCCTCTTCGAGGGCGAGCCCTGCCGATTCAAGGACATCCGGGCCAGCGAGCAGCGCGGCATCGTGATCATCCACCAGGAGCTCGCCCTGGTGCCGTACCTGTCGATCGCCGAGAACATCTTCCTCGGCAACGAGCACGCCAGCCGCGGCATCATCAGCTGGCACCGGACGCTCAACCACGCCGCCGCCCTGCTGAAGCGGGTCGGCCTGCAGGAGAACCCGCAGACCCGGATCGCCGACATCGGCGTCGGCAAGCAGCAGCTCGTCGAGATCGCCAAGGCGCTGGCGAAGGAGGTGAAGCTGCTCATCCTGGACGAGCCCACCGCGGCGCTGAACGACGAGGACAGCCGCAAGCTGCTCGACCTGATGCTGGAGCTCAAGGCCCAGGGCATCTCCTGCATCATCATCTCGCACAAGCTCAACGAGATCGCCCGGGTCGCCGACTCCGTCACGGTGCTGCGCGACGGCCGCACCATCGAGACCATCCCGGTCGGTGCCGACGGCATCGCCGAGGACCGCATCATCCGCGGCATGGTCGGCCGCGACCTGGAGCACCGCTACCCCGAGCGCACCCCCGAGATCGGCGAGGTCGCCTTCGCCGTCGAGGACTGGACCGTCCAGCACCCGATCGACCACCACCGCAACGTCGTCGACGGCGCCTCGCTGACCGTCCGCGCCGGCGAGATCGTCGGCATCGCCGGCCTGATGGGCGCCGGCCGCACCGAACTCGCGATGAGCGTCTTCGGCCGCTCCTACGGCCGGCACACCGGCGGGCGGGTCCTGGTGCACGGCCGGGAGGTCTCCACCCGGACGGTGCCGCAGGCGATCGGGCACGGCATCGCGTACGTCACCGAGGACCGCAAGCACCTCGGCCTCAACCTCATCGACGACATCAGCCGCAACATCACGCTGAGCGCGCTCGGCAAGGTGGCCCGGCGCGGCTGGGTGAACCGGCACGAGGAGACCAGGGTCGCCGAGGCGTACCGGGCGTCGATGAACATCAAGGCGCCGTCGGTGTTCGCCGAGACCGGCAAGCTCAGCGGCGGCAACCAGCAGAAGGTCGTCCTCAGCAAGTGGATCTTCGCCGGCCCGGAGGTCCTGATCCTCGACGAGCCGACCCGCGGCATCGACATCGGCGCCAAGGCCGAGATCTACCAGGTGATCGCCGACCTCGCCGCGCAGGGCAAGGCCGTGCTGGTGATCTCCTCCGAACTCCCCGAGCTCCTCGGCCTGTGCGACCGGATCTACACGATGGCCGAGGGCCGGATCACCGGCGAGGTGGCCCGTGCCGACGCCGACCAGGAGTCCCTGATGCGCCTCATGACCGTGAGCGCCGCCCCGCAGACCGCCGGCCCACAGACCGCAGCCCCGCAGACCGCCGCATCCCGACCCGAGCAGGTGTAAGGCATGGCCCAGACCCAGACCACCCCGACGACCCCGCCGGGTCCGGCGGCCCCCGCACGGACCCGCTCCACCGGTGCCGTCCTGGCCGACGCGCTGCGCGGCAACGTCCGCCAGTACGGCATGCTGGTCGCCCTCGCGCTGATCGTGGTGCTGTTCCAGATCTGGACCGACGGCACCCTGCTCAAGCCGCTCAACATCACCAACCTGATCCAGCAGAACGGCTACATCCTGATCCTGGCGATCGGCATGATGATCGTCATCATCGCCGGTCACATCGACCTGTCGGTGGGATCGCTCGCCGCCTTCGTCGGGGCCGCGGCGGCCGTGATGATGGTCAAGCACGACCTGCCCTGGCCGATCGCCCTGGTGTTCGCGCTGCTGATCGGCGCGCTGGCCGGCGCCTGGCAGGGCTTCTGGATCGCCTACATCGGGATCCCCTCGTTCATCGTCACCCTGGCCGGCATGCTGCTCTTCCGCGGCGGCACCCAGATCCTGCTCCAGGGCCAGTCGATCGCGCCGTTCCCCAAGGGCTTCCAGAAGATCTCCAGCGGCTTCCTGCCCGAGGTCGGCCCGCAGACCAACTACCACAACCTCACCCTGCTGCTCGGCCTCGGCGTGCTCGCGATCGCCGTGCTGCAGGAGGTCCGCGGCCGCCGCCAGGCCGCCTCGTACGGGCTGGAGCTGCTGCCCGTCGGCTTCTTCCTCGCCAAGCTCGCCGCCATCACCGCCGCGGTCCTCGTCTTCACCCTGCTGCTCGCCAGCTACCACGGCGCCCCGATCGTGCTGCTGATCCTCGGCGCACTGCTGGTCGGCTTCGGCTACCTGATGCGCAACTCGATCATCGGCCGGCACACCTACGCGATCGGCGGCAACGAGCCCGCGGCGAAGCTCTCCGGTGTGAAGAGCAAGCGGGTCGTCTTCCTGGCCTTCGTCAACATGGGCGTGCTCGCGGCGCTGGCCGGCCTGGTCTTCGCGGCCCGGCTGAACGCCGGCACCCCGCAGGCCGGCATCAACTTCGAGCTGGAGGCGATCGCGGCGGCGTTCATCGGCGGCGCCTCCGCCTCGGGCGGCGTCGGCACCGTGCTCGGCGCGATCATCGGCGGCCTGGTGCTGGGCGTGCTCAACAACGGGATGTCGCTGGTCGGCGTCGGCACCGACTACCAGCAGGTCATCAAGGGCCTGGTGCTGCTCGCCGCCGTCGGCTTCGACGTCTACAACAAGCGCAAGGTCGGTTCCTGACCCCGACCCTGCGCGAGCGGCTCCGCCCGGTGTGTGTGCGCACACCGGGCGGAGCCGTTCCCGTCGGTGCCGGCGCGTAGCGTGGACCTCCGAGGACGGCCGCACCCGGGCGGCCGGGCGGCGGTGGGAAGAACATGGGCGGAGCACGGTCGGGCGGGTCGGCGCACGGGCCGGTGGCGGAGGGCCGCTACCGGCTGCGCAACGTCGGCAGCGAACTGCTGCTGGAGATCGCCGGCGGGCGCGGCGGCAGCGGGGCGAAGGCCCGGCACGCGGCCGACGACGGCAGCGAGGCCCAGGTCTGGCGGGTGTCGCCGGTGCATCCCGGGGCGGGCCTGTACCACCTGGAGAACGCCGCGAGCGGCAAGCGCCTCGACGTCACGGGTGCCCGCACGGAGGACGGGGTGCCGATCCAGCAGTGGTCGCCGAACGGCTTCGGCGCCCAGGAGTGGCTGTTCGAACGGCACGTGGACGCACCGGGCACCTTCACGGTGGTCGCGGTGATCAGCGGCAAGGCCGTGGAGGGCTGCGCGGACGGCTCGGTGCGCCAGCAGGAGGACGCCGACACACCCGCGCAGTGGTGGCGGCTGGAGCCCGCCTGACGCGCGCCCCCGCAGGCCGGTGGCGCCGGGCCCGTACCGTGGGCGCATGAGCGATCGTCAGAGCGGCCGTCCGACCAGCGCCAAGGCGTACCTGGCCGCGTCCGGCGTCTTCGCGGTCTGCATGGCCGGCACCACGCTGCCCACCCCGCTGTACTCGCTGTACCAGGAGGAGCTGGGCTTCTCCGAGCTGGTCGTCACGGTGGTCTTCGCGGTGTACGCCTTCGCGGTGATCGGCGTGCTGCTGGCGGTCGGCAACGTCTCGGACACCGTCGGCCGCCGGCCGGTGCTGCTGGCCGGGCTGGGCTTCGCGGCACTGAGCGCGTTCTGCTTCCTGTTCGAGGGCGGGGTGCCGCTGCTCTGTCTGGGCCGGCTGATGTCCGGCCTCTCGGCGGGCCTGTTCACCGGCACGGCGACCGCGTACGTCCTGGAGCTGGCGCCGGCCGGGCGGGAGGGCCGGGCGGCGTTCGCGGCGACGGCGGCGAACATGGGCGGCCTGGGGCTGGGCCCGCTGCTGTCGGGGATCCTGGCCGAGTACGCGCCGGACCCGTTGGTGCTGCCGTTCGTGGTGCACCTGGTGATGGTGGCGGTCGCGGCGGGCGTGCTGCTGGCCCTGCCGGAGTCGGTGGCGGGGGCGAAGGGACTGTCCGCGGCGCGGGTGAAGGCGCCGAGCCTGCCGCCCGAGGTGCGCGGGGTGTTCGTGCCGGCCGGGGTGGCGTCCTTCGCCGGGTTCGCGCTGCTCGGGGTGTTCACGGCGGTGTCGCCGGCCTTCCTGGCGCAGACCCTGGACGTGCACAACCGGGCGCTGATCGGACTGATCGTCTTCGCGACCTTCCTGGCGTCGACCGGCGGCCAGTTGGCGGCCGGGTCGCTGGGGGCGCGGCGGGCGCTGCCGCTGGGCTGCGCGGTGCTGCTGGTGGGGCTGGTGCTGCTCGGCGGCGCGCTGCTGGCGGAGCTGCTGGCGCTGCTGGTGCTGAGCGCGCTGGTCGGCGGTTCGGGCCAGGGCCTGGCGCTGCGCGGTTCGGTCGGCGCGGTGGCCGCCGCGGCGCCCGCGGAGCACCGGGCCGGGTCGATCTCCTCGCTGTTCGTGGTGGCGTACACCGGGATCTCGATCCCGGTGATCGGCGTGGGTGTGCTGTCCGAGCCGGTGGGGCTGGAGGACGCGGGGGTGGTGTTCATCGTCTGCATGGCGCTGCTGACGGTCTTCGCCGGCTTGTACCTGCTGCGCCGCCCGGTGCCGGGCCGCCAGTGAGGGCCCGGGGCGCACGCGGACGGGCCCGCACCCCCGCGGGACGCGGAGGGCGCGGGCCCGGTCGGGCGCGGCCGGTGAGCGGGGCTCAGAGGGCCTTGGCGAGGCGGTGGTAGGCCTGGTTCCAGCGCAGTTCGCGGGTGAAGCGGCGCATGGTGGTGTCGGCGTCGATGAGGACGAGTTCGACGGAGAGCATCTCGGCGAGGTCGTCGAGCTCCTCGGTGCCGAGGGCCCGGGTGAGGACGGTGTGGTGGGGCCCGCCGGCGGTGAGCCAGGCCTCGGTGGAGGTGCGCAGGTCGGGGCGGGGCTTCCAGACGGCGCGGGCGACCGGCAGGTGGGGCAGCGGCTCGGTGGGGGCGACGACGTCGACCTCGTTGGCGACGAGGCGGAAGCGGTCGCCGAGGTCGGCCATGCCGACGACGACGGCGGGGCCGGGTTCGGCGTCGAAGACCAGGCGGACGGGGTCCTCGCGGCCGCCGATGGACAGCGGGTGGATCTCGCAGGAGGGGGTGCCGGCCGCGATGGTCGGGCAGACCTCCAGCATGTGGGCGCCGAGGATGAGTTCCTGGCCGGGCTCCAGGTGGTAGGTGTAGTCCTCCATGAAGGAGGTGCCGCCGGGCAGGCCCCGGGCGGCGCTCTTGAGGGTGCGCAGCAGGACGGCGGTCTTCCAGTCGCCCTCGCCGCCGAAGCCGTAGCCGTCGGCCATCAGGCGCTGGACGGCGAGGCCGGGCAGCTGGCGCAGGCCGCCGAGGTCCTCGAAGTTGGTGGTGAAGGCGCCGAAGCCGCCGTCGGTGAGGAAGGTCCGCAGGCCGAGTTCGATGCGGGCGGCGTAGCGGAGCGAGTCGTGGCGGTCGCCGCCGGCGCGGAGTTCCGGGGCGAGGCGGTAGAGCTCGTCGTACTCCTTGACGAGGCCGTTGACGTCCTCGTCGGTGGCGGCGTCGACGGCGGCGACGAGGTCGTTGACGCCGTAGGTGTTGACGGAGACGCCGAGGCGCAGCTGGGCCTCGACCTTGTCGCCCTCGGTGACGGCGACGTCGCGCATGTTGTCGCCGAAGCGGGCGAGCCTGAGGGTGGCGAGTTCGGCGCGGCCGGCGGCGGCGCGGGCCCAGGAGACGACGCGGCGGACGACGGCCGGGTCGCTCGCGTGGCCGGCGACGGTCTTGCGGGCGACCCCGAGGCGGGACTGGATGTAGCCGAACTCGCGGTCGCCGTGGGCGGCCTGGTTCAGGTTCATGAAGTCCATGTCGATGGTGGACCAGGGCAGCTGCCGGTTGGCCTGGGTGTGCAGGTGGAGCAGGGGCTTGCGCAGCGCGTCGAGGCCGGCGATCCACATCTTGGCCGGGGAGAAGGTGTGCATCCAGGCGATCAGGCCGATGCAGGAGTCGTCGGCGTTGGCGTCGAGGCAGGTCCGGCGGATCGCGGCGGCGTCGGTGAGGACGGGCTTCCAGACGATGCGGGCGGGGATGCCGCCGTCGGCGGAGAGCGCGGCCGCGACCTCGCGGGACTGCTCGGCGACCTGGCGCAGGGTGTCGTCGCCGTAGAGGCCCTGGCTGCCGGTGAGGAACCAGATCTCGCGGGTGTCGGCGGGGTGCGTCATGGGGTGGTTCTCCTTCACCGGGCCGCGGGCTGCTGGCCGTAGACGTTCTGGTAGCGGTGGTTGAGGTGGTCGATGTCGGCCTGCGGGATGGGCAGGGGTTCGCCGAGCTGCCGGGAGATGTGGACGGTGCGGGCGACGTCCTCGCACATGACGGCGGCCTTCACGGCGGCCCTGGCGTCCTTGCCGATGGTGAAGACGCCGTGGCTCTTCATCAGGACGGCGGGCGAGCGGTGGCCGCGCAGGGTGTCGACGATGCCCCGGCCGATGGAGTCGTCGCCGATGAGGGCGAACGGGCCGATCGGGATCTCGGCGCCGAACTCGTCGGCCATCGCGGTCAGCACGCAGGGCACGGCCTCGCCGCGGGCGGCCCAGGCGCTGGCGTACGTGGAGTGGGTGTGCACCACGCCGCCGACCTCGGGCATGTGGCGGTAGACGTAGGCGTGCGCGGCGGTGTCGGAGGACGGGTTGTGGTCGCCGGCCACGACGGTGCCGTCGAGGTCGCAGACGATCATGTTGTCGGGGGTCAGCTCGTCGTAGGCGACGCCGCTGGGCTTGATGACCATCAGGTCCTCGCCGGGGATCCGGGCGGAGACGTTCCCGGCGGTCCAGACGACGAGGTCGTAGCGGACCAGTTCCTGGTGGAGGTCGCTGACCTGGCGGCGGATCAGGTCGATCGGGGAGCTCATCGGTCCTCGCTCGTGCGGTGGGCGGTCAGGGCGGCGTTGCGGATGGCGCGGAGGCGGTGCAGCTGCTTGTCGGGGCCGGTGCCGAAGTGGTCGTGCAGGGCGCGGTACTCGGCGTAGAGGGCGTCGTAGGCGTCGGCGCGGGCCTCGTCCGGGAGGTGGGCGTGGCGGTGGACCCGGCCCATCGCCTCGGAGGCGGTGCGGACGTCGGGGTGGGCGCCGGCGGCGACCGCGGCGTGGATCGCAGAGCCGAGCGCGGGGCCCTGCTCGGAGGCGGCGAGCGAGACGGGGCGGCGGAGCACATCGGCGTAGATCTGCATGAGCAGGGTGTTCTTCTTGAGGCCGCCGGCGACGACGAACTCGGTGACGGGGACGCCGCCCTCCTCCAGTGCCTCGACGATGGTGCGGGTGCCGTAGGCGGTGGCCTCCAGCAGGGCGCGGTAGACCTCTTCGGGGCGGGTGGCGAGGGTGAGGCCGACGATCACGCCGGACAGGTGGTGGTCGACGAGGACGGAGCGGTTGCCGCCCATCCAGTCGAGGGCGATCAGGCCGTGGCCGCCGACGGGCTGGTCGGCGATCCTGCGGCTGAGGAGCTGGTGGAGGTCCTCGCCGGTGGCCCCGGCCTCGGCGAGGTACTCGGCGGGCACGCCCTGGCGCAGCCACCAGGCGAAGATGTCGCCGACCGCGCTCTGGCCCGCCTCGTAGCCGTAGGAGCCGGCGACGATGCCGCCGTCGACGACGCCGCAGATGCCGGGGACGTCGGCCAGTGCCGGGCCGTTGACGACGTGGCAGGTGGAGGTGCCCATGATGGCGAGCAGGCGGCCGTCGTCGACGGCGCGGGCGGCGGGGGCGGCGACGTGGGCGTCGACGTTGCCGGCGGCCACCGCGATGCCCTCGGGCAGGCCGGTCCAGGCGGCGGCCTCGGCGGTCAGCGAGCCGGCCCGGCTGCCGAGCGGGAGCAGCGGGTGCTCCAGGCGGGTGCGGGCGAAGTCGGCGAAGCCGGGGTTCAGCGCGGCGAGGTAGTCCTCGTCCGGGTAGGCGCCGTCCTGGTGGATGCCCTTGTAGCCGGCGGTGCAGGTGTTGCGGGTCTCGGTGCCGGTGAGCTGCCAGACGATCCAGTCGGCGGCCTCGATCCAGCGCTCGCAGGCGGCGTAGACCTGCGGGTCCTCCTCCAGCACCTGCAGGGCCTTGGCGTACTGCCACTCGGCGGAGATCCGCCCGCCGTAGCGGTGGATCCACTTCTCGCCGCGGGCGTGGGCGAGGGCGTTGATCCGGTCGGCCTGCGGCTGGGCGGCGTGGTGCTTCCACAGCTTGGGCCAGGCGTGCGGGCGGGCGGCCCACTCGGGCAGCGCGGCGAGCGGGGTGCCGTCGGTGCGGACGGGCAGCACGGTGCAGGCGGTGAAGTCGGTGGCGATACCGATGACGTCGGCCGGGTCGACACCGGAGGCGGCGAGGGCCTCGGGGACGGCGGTGCGCAGCACCTCGCGCCAGTCCTCGGGGTGCTGCAGGGCCCAGTCGGGGGGCAGCGGGCGGCCGGTGCCGGGCAGGCGGTCCTCGATGACGGCGTGCGGGTAGCCGTGGACGGCGGTGGCGATCTCCTCGCCGTCCCG
Organism: Streptomyces sp. NRRL B-24484; assembly: GCF_000717715.1. Classification (GTDB taxonomy): domain Bacteria; phylum Actinomycetota; class Actinomycetes; order Streptomycetales; family Streptomycetaceae; genus Kitasatospora. The sequence continues at coordinate 177,171 of NZ_JOAI01000001.1, forward strand.
GACGCGGACGACGACGGCGCGGCCGGAGAGCGTGCCGAAGTCGACGCCGACGACGTAGCGGTCGCCGCCGGCGGGCTCGGCCGCACCGGTCGGCCCGGTGCCGGGCGCGGCGCCGGCCTGCTCGGTGCCGGTCTGCTCGGCCCGGCTGGGGGGCGTCTCGGTCACTGTCTCATCCTTCGTACGGGGGTGGGGAGTTCGGGCCGGCCGCCGGCTGGTCCGCACCGTCGCGGGCCGGCGGCCGGCCGGTGTTCCGCTGCCCCACCCTCATCGGGAGCGGAACGGCGGCCGCCGGGCCGGGCAGACCGAAGCGGGGTGGCTGCCGACCGGCGGAGCGGGTGGGTCGGGCGACTCCGGATGCTGTGATTGTTAACGTTCACATTTTGGCTGTCAAGGGTGCGGGAAGGCACCGTCCGGACCGCTCCGCCCCGCGGACCCCCTCCCCCCACCGTGCGGCCGCGGCACCTCCGCCGCAGGTCGAATGCACGATCCACGCCCGCACACGCGATCCGGCGCCGACCCGGGCGGCCCGCGGCCCCGCCGCGCAGGTCGCGCCCGAAGCACCCGCCGGCCCCGGAACCGGTTCGCACACCGGGCGCACCGCCGGACACCGGCGGGGCGCGCACCGGCCGTCGCGCGGGCCCGCACCGCTCCCGGGCGCCGTTGAACACCGGACGGCCCCCGGCTGGGATGAGCCCTCCGCGTGATCACCGACCACCCCCGGAGGCCCCGATGACCGGAAACACCCCCGCCCGCTCCGCCGCGGCGCGCACCGCAGTGCGGCGCACCGTCCGGCGGGCCGCCCGCGGCGCAGCGGCGGCCGCGGCCCTCACCGGGGCGCTGGCGCTCGCCTGCCCGGCGCCCGCCGCGGCCGCCGCCTACACGAAGGCGGTCTACGCCCCCGACCGGGCCGGCAACACGCTCACCGGCTGGGGCAACCTCAGCCGGGACTGCAGCGGCACCGTCGGCTGCTACAACTACATCAAGATCGAGCGCAGCCGCTGGTACGGCTGGGACTTCATGGGCGGCAACTGGGCCAACAACAACGGCTGGAACACCGCGACCGCGACGGTCGCGACCGGCTGCTACGCCTACCGCACCACGGTGGACAGCTACAACGACATCGTCGGCGGGTACGGCGCGGGCGTGAACACCGGCCAGGTGGGCGCCACCGTCGACGGGCAGAAGATCTACCGCTTCCGGGTCACCTGGAGTTCGGGTACCCGGACGTACTGCCGCTGACCGGCGCCCTGCCCGGCCCCCTCGGGTCCGGGCATCACGGCACCGCGGGCATCACGGGCGGGCCGCTCCGGGGTACGAGGCCCCGGGGCGGCCCGCCCGCTCCCGTGCGTGCGGCTCGGGACCCGCCGGTCGGGCGGGCCGGCGGGCCGGGCCGGTGGAACGGCGCAGGACCATCTCCGGGGCGACCAGGACGTGGCTGCGGGCGTGCGCCACCCCGGCGAGCTCCTCGACGAGCAATTCGAGGGCGCGGCGGCCGAGTTCGCCGAAGTCCTGACGGACGGTGGTGAGCGGCGGGGTGAAGTAGGCGGACTCCGGGATGTCGTCGAAGCCGATCACGCTGATCTCGCCGGGCACCGGACGGCCGGCCTCGTGGAGCGCCCGGAGCAGCCCCAGGGCCATGTGGTCGTTGGCGCAGAAGACGGCGGTGACCTCCGGGTCGGCCGCGATCTGCCGGCCCGCCTCGTACCCGGACCGCGCGCTCCAGTCCCCGCTGTAGACCTGCGGCACCGGGGCCCCCGCCTCCTCCAGGGTGCGGCGCCAGCCGTCCAGGCGGTCCTGCGTCTCCAGCCAGCCGGCCGGACCGGCCACGTGGTGCACGGTGCCGTGGCCGAGGTCGAGCAGGTGGCGGGTGGCGGCGGTCGCGCCGGTGAGGTTGTCGACCGCGACCATCGGGACGCGCGAGCGGCTGCCCGAGCCCACCGCCACGACCGGGACGGAGCTGGAGAGCCGGGCCACCGCGCCGACCGCGGAGATCTGCGGGGCGATGACCGCGACACCCTCGACGCCCTGGTCGCGGAGGCGGTCCACGGCCTCCTGGACGGAACGGGCGTCCAGCGAACGGAGGCTGGCCACGCTGACGAAGTAGCCGGCGCTGCGGGCGGCCTGTTCGATGCCGTCGAGCATGGAGGCCGGACCGTAGAGGGTGCTGGCGAAGCTCACCACGCCCAGCGTCTGCGAACGGCGGGTCACCAGCGCCCGGGCCGCGGAGTTGGGACGGTAGTCCAACTCCCTGATCGCGGCGAGCACCTTGTCACGGGTGCCGGGCCGCACGTGCGGGGCGCCGTTCAGGACGCGGGACACGGTCTGGTGCGACACGCCGGCGAGCTTGGCGACGTCGGCCATCACGGGCTGTCGGGGATCCGTCCCGGCAGTCTCACTTCCCACTCACAGCCCCCCTTGTCGGTGCAGAGCCAGATGCGCTGCAACTGTCTCACGAGTGCGGAAGGGAGTGTAATTGTTTGCGTTCACATGGCAAGCGGCGGGAGCGGCCGACAGGGCGAGCCGGGGAACGGGACGGCTCGGCCCACCCGACGGTGGCGGCAGGCCGGCCCGGCCGACACCGCCGAGTCCGAAGAACGGGACACGACGTCCCACCGACGGCAGAGGCATGGCCCGCGCAGCCGACACCGCCGGCCCCGGGAACGGGACGGCACGGTCGAAAGGAGCGGACGGCAGGCCGGCCCGGGCCGACGGGCGCAGCGCGCGGGAACGGGACAGCACGTCCGGCAGGGTGCGGCGACGTGGCCGGTACGGCCGTCGGCGGACATACCGCGAGACTGCGGCTCGTCCAGCGGAGACGGGACGATACGGCCCGCACGGCCGACACCGTGCAGCAGGACACCTGGACGGCGGGGCCGAGAGCCGCAGGCCGCCACGCCGCGCCGGCCGAAACCGCACAACCCGCAGCACGGGACAGCACGGCCCAACGGCGGGCGCAGACACGGCCGGTACGGCCGACACCATGAGCCCGACAGGGCGGCGGCCCACGGCCGGAGGGCAGCGGCAGGCCATACCGGGCCCCTGCTACGGGACAACACGGCCGACAGGGCCCGGCATGGTGGCCGGTACGGCCGTCAGCACAGATCCCGCGAGGGGGCGGCACGGCCCACAGGCGCAGGGTGACATGGCCTTCACGGCCATCGCGCCGCAGCACGGAGTCCGGACAGCGGGGCCCACCGGCGGCAGGGACACGGCCGCCACGGCCGAGGCGGCGCGGCCGGAGCTACCGGCACACGGAGAGCAACCCGGCCCGTCCGGCCAACACACCGCGGCACGGAGACCCGGACAGCGAGGGGGAGAGCCGCAATCCGCGCGGCCGGCCAAGCCGACGCGGCGGCGGAACGGGGACACCGCGGCCCGCCGACGGCAGCGATGTGGCCGGCCCGGCCCACACCACGTGTCCCGACTCGCCGGCGGCCCGGCCCCGGACGGCGGGCGACATGGCCGACAGGGCCAACTCGCCGGCCCGGCAGGCAGAAGAGGACGGCACGGCCAGGAGTCGGACGCGGCATGGCCGGCGCGGCCGGCACACCGCAACCGAAGAGCGGGACGGCACGGCCAACAGGCGGGAACGCGCACGGCCGGGACGGCCGTACGGCGCGAAACCGGGACGGGGACACTGCGACCGGATGACGGGGGGCGCCTGGGCCGACACGGCCGGGACGGTGCGGCCGCGAGACCCGGACACCGTGGCCGGGAGTTGCGGGCGGCGGGGCCGACACGGCCCGTCCCCGCCGCCGGAGGCCGGGGAACGGCAGACAGGCGGCGGGGAACGTGGTCGGCCCCCGTCCAGGGCTCCCTCCGGCGCGGGGCTCCTGGACGGGGCCGGGTCTCACTGCCGGCCCTGCGCCGCTATGCGGCGACGACGGGCTCGGGCGTCACCACGACGGGCTCGACCCGCGCCGCCGACAGGGCGGCGGCGTGCGACGCGCTGTGCCGGGCGAGCAGCCGGCGGGCCCGGGCGAGGGCCTGCTGGGGGTCGCGGACGCCGGTGTACACGCAGACCGTGTAGAGGGCGTCCTCCCGGCGGCGCCGGACCGCTGTGTCCGGCGCGCCCACATCGGCGAGCGCGTCCAGTTCCGCAACCAGCGCACCCAGCACGACGTAGTTGATCAGCGGCATGGGTCAACTCCCTCGGTTCAAGGACGGACGGACCGATTCCGCATCCTGCTCGCGCGGCTACCCGCCCGTTCGCACGCCAAGCCAGGCTCCTTCGAACGGACGCACGGTCTTCACATATCTGCCACTTCGTCGACATGCTCCCGGCAAATATTCGGCCGACCGGCCGCCGGGGATCACCCGATCCGGCCGCGCGTCTTCCCCGACGGGGCGATCCGACACGGGCAGGGCGCCGGCGTCCGGCAGATCCGGGAGCAGCCCAGCGCCCGCATCCGGGCGTGAGGCGCACAGCGCGCGCCCGCAGGATCCGCCCAGGGCCCTACCGGCTGTCCCAGGGCGTGCGGGGGGCCTGCAGCGGCGGGACGGGCGGCATCGGCGGCGGGGGCGGCGGATACAGCGGGTCCGGCTGGTGGACGGTCTGCGGCGGGTGCGGGTGGTGGTGCGGCGAGGACCGCGGCGGTGCGGCCGGGCGGTCGGTGTCCGGCGGGGGCGGGGCCTGCCGGCGGCGCGCTCCGCCGCCGAGGATGCGGCGCAGCAGGCTGTTCGGCGGCAGGACCTCGGCCCAGCGCTCGGGGTACTCGGCGGGGACGCCGTCGTCGTCGTCCTCCTCGTCGTCCTCCTCGCCGCCGTCGGCGAGTCCGAGCTCGCGGACGAGCTGTGCGCGCTGGAGGGCACGGCGGGCGGCGGCCTCGCGGACGACCGTGGCGGCGGCGGCCTCGCTGACGCGCTCGTTCTCGGCGCGGGCGTCGGCGGTCTCGACGCTGGGCCAGCGGCGGTCGATGGCGGCGTTCATGGCCGCGCCGATGAGGACGGCGAGCGCCACCACGAAGATCCACAGCAGCACGGCGACGGGGGCGGCGAGCGAGCCGTAGACGGTCGGGCCCTCGACGGAGCTGACCAGGTAGACCCGGAGCAGGACGCTGCAGACCACGAGCACGAGCAGGGCGACGAGGGCGCCGGGGATGTCCTCGCGCCAGGGCGTGTTGGCGGGGACGGCGACGTGGTAGAGCGTGGTGAGGAAGATCACCAGGAGCAGGATCGCGGCGGGCCAGTAGAGGGCGTTGACCAGCCCCGCCGAGTTGGGCAGGGCGCCGATCACCAGGCCCGGGCCGGCGACGAGCAGCGGCAGGACGAGCGAGCCGATGACGAGGGCGCCGAGGTAGAGGCCGAGCGACATCAGGCGGGTCTTGACGATGCCGCGCTTGCCGTCGAGGCCGTACATGACGGTGATGGTGTCGATGAAGATGTAGAGGGCCCGCGAGCCGGACCAGAGCGAGAGCAGGAAGCCGATCGAGATGAGGTCGGGTCGGCCGTTGTCGAAGACGCTGGTCAGCAGGGGTTGGACGATCTGGTCGACCGAATCCGGTGAGAGCACCGTTTCGGATGCCGAGACGACGTCGTTCTTCAGCTTGTCGATGGTGCCGGCGCCGAGGATGTCGTCGAGGTAGCCGAGCGTGCCGGCGAGGCAGAGCAGCAGCGGCGGGATCGACAGCAGGGTGAAGAAGGCGGCCTCGGCGGCGAGTCCGGTGACGCGGTACTCGACGCAGGTGTTGGTGGTGTCCTTGAGCAGGGCCCACAGGGTCTGGCGCCAGCCGTTGCGGCGGGCGCGGCGGCGGCCGCCCCTGCGGCGCGAGGGCCGGTCGGGGGCCTGGCCGGGGGTGTCCCGCGGGTTACTGCCTGCTGCTTGCACGCCCCTACCGTACTGGGCGGTGTCCACTCCTCCGCGCACGCGCGCGTAGGGGGCTCCGGGGGGCCCGCGGACGGTCCGTCAGGGGCCCGGGAAGCGGTCCTCCGGTACGATCCGCACGGCTGTGACGACGGGGTATTCCCACACCATCCCACGATGCGAAACAACCGCGTCCACAATACGGACGTTAGTGGACCGAGGGTCGTTCGCCGTGCGAATCTCTTGCCATGCCAAGCGCCGGAGCCACCCTAGTAGGTCGACTGCACGTCGATCTCCTCCGCGTGTCCAGCGCCATCTGTCCGGTGACCTGAGCCCTACCCCCGCCGCCACCACGGCACCGGCGCCGGCACCTCGCGAATCCCCGCCGACGCGGATGCGCGGGCGCCCTCCGGCCAGCGTCACTGCACCCTGACGCCTGCAGCAACAGCGCAGGTCAGAGCAGTTGCGTGCCCGGGGATGCCGAACCCCCCATCAGAGCCAGCTGCCAAAGGACGAGACACCATGGCCCCTACCCCCGAACCGGTCGAGCCCACGGTCGCCGGCGCCCCCGTGCGTCGCGCCGCCGCCGCCCGCAAGGTGACCCGCCACCGTGGCGAGGGTCAGTGGGGCATGGGCCACTTCACGCCGCTGAACGCCAACGAGCAGTTCAAGAAGGACGACGACGGTCTCAACGTGCGGACACGTATTGAGACGATCTACTCCCAGCGCGGCTTCGACTCGATCGACCCGGCCGACCTCCGCGGCCGGATGCGCTGGTGGGGCCTCTACACCCAGCGCAAGGAGGGCATCGACGGCGGCAAGACGGCCGTCCTCGACCCCCACGAGCTGGACGCCGAGTACTTCATGCTCCGCGTGCGCATCGACGGCGGCCAGCTGACGGTCGCCCAGCTGCGGGCCGTCGCCGAGGTCTCCGAGCTGTACGGCCGCGGCACCGCCGACCTGACCGACCGCCAGAACGTCCAGTACCACTGGATCCGGATCGAGGACGTCCCGTCGATCTGGCAGAAGCTGGAGGCCGTCGGTCTGTCGACCACCGAGGCCTGCGGCGACACCCCGCGCGTCATCCTCGGCTCGCCGGTGGCCGGCATCGCCGAGGACGAGATCATCGACGGCTCCCCCGCCATCGCCGAGATCCAGCGCCGCTTCATCGGCAACAAGGAGTTCTCCAACCTGCCGCGCAAGTTCAAGTCGGCGATCTCCGGCTCGCCGCTGCTGGACGTGGCGCACGAGATCAACGACATCGCCTTCGTCGGCGTCGTCCACCCCGAGCACGGCCCCGGCTTCGACCTCTGGGTCGGCGGCGGCCTGTCCACCAACCCCAAGCTCGGCGTCCGCCTCGGCGCCTGGGTGCCGCTGGAGCAGGTCCCGGACGTCTACGGCGGTGTGATCGGCATCTTCCGCGACTACGGCTACCGCCGGCTGCGCAACCGCGCCCGGTTGAAGTTCCTGGTCGCCGACTGGGGCACGGAGAAGTTCCGCCAGGTACTGGAGGACGAGTACCTCAAGACCAAGCTGATCGACGGCCCCGCGCCGGCCGAACCGGTCGCCCGCTGGCGCGACCACGTCGGCGTGCACCGGCAGAAGGACGGCCGCTACTACGTCGGCTTCGCGCCGCGCGTCGGCCGGGTCAACGGCAAGATCCTCGGTCAGATCGCCGACCTCGCCGAGCAGCACGGCTCCGACCGCCTGCGCACCACCGCCGAGCAGAAGATGATCGTCCTCGACGTCGCCGAGGACCGGGTCGAGTCGCTGGTGGCCGGCCTGGAGGCGCTCGACCTGCAGGTCAAGCCGTCCACCTTCCGCCGCGGCACGATGGCCTGCACCGGCATCGAGTACTGCAAGCTCGCCATCGTCGAGACCAAGGAGCGCGGCCGCCGTCTGATCGACGAGCTGGAGCAGCGGCTGCCGGAGTTCGACGAGCCGCTCACCATCAACATCAACGGCTGCCCCAACGCCTGCGCCCGCATCCAGGTGGCGGACATCGGTCTCAAGGGCCAGCTGGTCACCGACGACAACGGCGAGCAGGTCGAGGGCTACCAGGTGCACCTCGGCGGCGCGCTCGGTCTGGAGGCCGGCTTCGGCCGCAAGGTCCGCGGCCTGAAGGTCACCAAGGACGGCCTGGCCGACTACGTCGAGCGCGTGCTGACCCGCTACCGGGCCGAGCGCCACGAGGGCGAGCGCTTCGCCCAGTGGACGGCCCGGGCCACCGAGGACCAGCTCTCGTGAGCGAGCGGAGCGAGCGAACCGTCAAGCGGCGCGGGTCTCGCGAAGCGACCGCCGAGCCCTGCGAGGCGGACGCATGAGCGAGCGGAGCGAGCGAACCGTCAAGCGGCGCGGGTCTCGCGAAGCGACCGCCGAGCCCTGCGAGGCGGACGCATGAGCGAGCGAGCAGCGCCGTTCCACTGCCCGTACTGCGGCGACGAGGACCTGCGGCCCTCGGAGGCCGGGCACGGCTGCTGGGAGTGCGCCTCCTGCCGGAGGGCCTTCCAGCTGAAGTTCCTGGGCCTGCTCCGGCCCGACGGCACCACGGGCACCACCGGCACGACGACCGGCACCGAGCACACCGAAGGAGGTGGCGAATGAGCACCACGACCGACTACGAGGCGCTGGCCACCGCGGCCGCCCGCGACCTGGAGGAGGCGACCGCGCAGGAGATCCTGCAGTGGGCCGCCGGCACCTTCGGCAAGCGGTTCTGCGTCACCTCCTCGATGGAGGACGCGGTCGTCGCGCACCTCGCCTCCACCGTGCTGCCCGGCGTCGACGTGGTCTTCCTGGACACCGGCTACCACTTCGCCGAGACCATCGGCACCCGGGACGCGGTGGCCGCGACCATGCCGGTCAACGTCATCACGCTCACCCCGAAGCTGACCGTCGCCGAGCAGGACGCCCGGTACGGGCCGAACCTGCACGACCGCGACCCGGACCTGTGCTGCTCGCTGCGCAAGGTCGAACCGCTCAACCGCGGCCTCGGCGCGTACGACGCCTGGGCGACCGGGCTGCGCCGCGACGAGTCGCCCTCCCGTGCCAACACCCCGGTGGTGGCCTGGGACGCCAAGCGCCGCAAGGTGAAGCTCGCCCCGATCGCCCGATGGACGCAGGACGACGTCGACGCGTACGTGCAGGCGAACGGCGTACTGCTGAACCCGCTGCTGTGGGAGGGCTACACCTCCATCGGCTGCTCGCCGCTGTCCTGCACCGCCAAGCCCGGCGAGGGCGAGGAGGGCCGGGCCGGCCGCTGGGCGGGCTCGGGCAAGACCGAGTGCGGCATCCACCTCTGACCAGCCACCAGACCGACGAGACCTCAGGAGAGACCACCGTGACCACAGCCGACACACTGGACGCCGGGGAAGCCGCAGAGGCGGCCCGCGCGGCCGCCCCCTGCGAGCGCGGCGCCACCGTGTGGCTGACCGGGCTGCCCAGCGCGGGCAAGACCACCCTCGCCTTCGCCCTCGCCGAGCGCCTGCGCGCCGAGGGCCACAAGGTGGAGGTCCTGGACGGTGACGAGATCCGCGAGTTCCTCTCCAAGGGCCTCGGCTTCACCAAGGAGGACCGGCACACCAACGTGACGCGGATCGGCTTCGTCGCCGAGAAGCTGGCCTCCAACGGGGTCAAGGTGCTCGCCCCGGTGATCGCCCCGTACGCGGACTCCCGCACCGCCGTCCGCGAGCGGCACGCCGCCAACGGCACCGACTTCCTGGAGATCCACGTCGCCACCCCGGTGGAGCTCTGCGCCGAGCGCGACGTCAAGGGCCTGTACGCCAAGCAGGCCGCCGGCGAGATCTCCGGTCTCACCGGCGTCGACGACCCGTACGAGGCGCCGCAGGACCCTGAGCTGCGCCTGCAGACCCGGGGCCGCGAGGTCGCCGAATCCGCCGCCGAGCTGCACGCCTTCCTGACGACAAGGGGCCTCGCATGACGACCGCCACGCACAGCCTCCTGGACACCCAGGAGAACCCGTACGCGCTGTCGCACCTCGACGCCCTGGAGGCGGAGTCGGTGCACATCTTCCGCGAGGTGGCGGGCGAGTTCGAGCGGCCGGTGATCCTGTTCTCCGGCGGCAAGGACTCCATCGTCATGCTGCACCTGGCGCTGAAGGCGTTCTGGCCGGCGGCCGTCCCCTTCTCGCTGCTGCACGTCGACACCGGGCACAACTTCCCAGAGGTCATCGAGTACCGCGACCGCACCGTGGCCCAGCACAACCTGCGGCTGCACGTCGCCAGCGTGCAGGACTTCATCGACGACGGCCGGCTGCGCGAGCGCCCCGACGGCACCCGCAACCCGCTGCAGACGGTGCCGCTGCTGGACGCCATCGAGCGCAACAAGTTCGACGCCGTCTTCGGCGGCGGCCGCCGCGACGAGGAGAAGGCCCGCGCCAAGGAGCGCGTCTTCTCGCTCCGCGACGAGTTCGGCGCCTGGGACCCGCGCCGCCAGCGCCCCGAGCTGTGGTCGCTGTACAACGGCCGGCACGCCGTCGGCGAGCACGTCCGGGTCTTCCCGCTCTCCAACTGGACCGAGCTGGACGTCTGGCAGTACATCGAGCGCGAGGGCATCGAGCTCCCCGAGATCTACTACGCCCACCACCGCGACGTGTTCAAGCGCGACGGCATGTGGCTGACCGCCGGCGAGTGGGGCGGCCCGAAGGAGAGCGAGCCGGTCGAGTCCCGGCTCATCCGCTACCGCACCGTCGGGGACATGTCCTGCACCGGCGCCGTCGACTCCGACGCCGCCACGATCGCCGACGTGATCGCCGAGATCGCCGCCAGCCGCCTCACCGAGCGCGGCGCCACGCGTGCCGACGACAAGCTGTCCGAGGCCGCGATGGAAGACCGCAAGCGCGAGGGGTACTTCTAAGATGACCACCACTCCGGAGACCACCGCCACCTCGCTGCTGCGGTTCGCCACCGCCGGCTCCGTGGACGACGGCAAGTCGACCCTGGTCGGCCGTCTGCTGCACGACTCGAAGTCGGTCCTCGCCGACCAGCTGGAGGCCGTCGAGCACGCCTCCCGCAGCCGCGGCCAGGAGGCGCCCGACCTGGCGCTGCTGACCGACGGTCTGCGGGCCGAGCGCGAGCAGGGCATCACGATCGACGTCGCGTACCGCTACTTCGCCACCGCCCGGCGCCGGTTCATCCTCGCCGACACCCCGGGGCACGTGCAGTACACCCGGAACATGGTGACCGGCGCGTCCACCGCCGAGCTCGCCGTCGTCCTGGTCGACGCCCGCAACGGCGTCGTCGAGCAGACCCGCCGGCACGCCGCCGTCGCCGCGCTGCTGCGGGTGCCGCACGTCGTCCTCGCGGTCAACAAGATGGACCTGGTCGAGTACGCGGAGCCCGTCTTCGCCGCGATCGCCGAGGAGTTCACCTCCTACGCCGCCTCGCTGGGCGTCAAGGACGTCGTCGCGGTGCCGATCTCCGCGCTGGCCGGCGACAACGTCGTCGAGCCCTCGGCGCACATGGACTGGTACGGCGGCCCGACCCTGCTGGAGCACCTGGAGACCGTCCCGGTCGGCAGCGACCACAGCAGCGAGCCGGCCCGGTTCCCCGTCCAGTACGTGATCCGGCCGCAGACCGAGGCCCACCCGGACTACCGCGGCTACGCCGGCCAGCTCGCCTCCGGCGTGCTGCGGGTCGGCGACCCGGTCACCGTCCTGCCGTCCGGGCACACCACCACCGTCGCGGGCATCGACGCGCTCGGCCGGGAGACGGACATCGCCTGGGCCCCCCAGTCGGTCACCGTCCGCCTCGCCGAGGACATCGACGTCTCCCGCGGCGACCTGATCGCGGCCGGCCCCGCCCCGGTGCCCACCAAGGACATCGAGGCGACCGTCTGCCACCTCAACGAGCGGGCCCTGCGCCCCGGCGCGAAGGTGCTGCTCAAGCACACCACCCGCACCGTGCGCGCGCTGGTCAAGGAGGTCTCCTACCGGATCGACATCGACACGCTGGAGCAGCGTTCCGGTGCCGACGGCCTGGAGGTCAACGACATCGGCCACGTGGTGCTGCGCACCGCCGAGCCGCTGGCCCTCGACAGCTACACCGACAACCGCCGGACGGGCTCGTTCCTGCTGATCGACCCGGCCGACGGCACCACCCTCACCGCCGGCATGGCGGGCGAGGCCTTCGACACCGTACGCGCCACCACCGAACCGATCGAGGAGGACTGGGTCTGATGCCCAGCGAGGCGTTCTCGGGCATGGACAAGGAAGGCGGCCGCATCGGCAGCGGCGTCCTCGGCAGCGGCCAGGGCGGCCTGACGCGATGTGGGGGCGGACAGGGGCGCTGAGCCCCTGTCACCGGGCCGGTTCCTTCCCACAGCAGGCACCGGCCCGGCTTGCCCGGCATGTCGACATGCCGTCAGCACCACACCGACCGACTTCCACCGGCGCTTCCCACGGCGCCCCCGTGAACGGGACGACTCCCATGGCACACGACTCCGCCACCACGCATACCTCCACCCGGTTCGGCAGCGGCCGGTTCAGACGGCCGGCCGCGGTCGCCGTCGCCGCGCTCACCGCCGCGGGCCTGCTGTCCGCCTGCAGCTACGGCTCCAAGAGCGAGGACAAGAGCTCGGCGGCCCCGGCCGCGGCCGCCTCCGGCGCCAAGCTCTCCGCGGACACCGTGAAGATCGGCTACTTCGCCAACCTGACCCACGGCACCGCACTGGTCGGCCTCAAGGAGGGCCTGTTCCAGAAGGAGCTGGGCGGCACGAAGATCAAGACCCAGATCTTCAACGCCGGCCCGACCGAGATCGAGGCGCTCAACGCCGGCTCGATCGACATCGGCTGGATCGGCCCCTCCCCCGCGATCAACGGCTACACCAAGTCCGACGGCAAGTCGCTGCGGATCATCGGCGGCTCGGCCTCCGGCGGCGTCCGCCTGGTGGTCAACCCCGACAAGATCAAGAGCCTGGACGAGCTCAAGGGCAAGAAGATCGCCACCCCGCAGCTCGGCAACACCCAGGACGTGGCCCTCCTCAACTACCTGGCCACCAAGGGCTACAAGGTCGACGCCGCGTCCGGCGCCGGCGACGTCAGCGTGGTGCGCACCGACAACAAGGTCACCCCGGACGCCTACAAGTCCGGCTCGATCGACGGCGCCTGGGTGCCGGAGCCGACCGCGTCCAAGCTGATCGGCCTCGGCGCCAAGGAACTGCTGAACGAGAAGCAGGTCTGGCCGGACGGCAAGTTCGTCATCACCAACATCATCGTCTCGCAGAAGTTCCTCAGCGCGCACCCGGACGTGGTGGAGGCCGTGCTGCGCGGCTCGGTGAAGACCAACGCGTTCATCAAGGCCAACCCGGACCAGGCCAAGGCGGCCGCCAACGCCGCGATCAAGGAGGCGGCCGGCAACGCGCTGGACGCCGCGATCCTCGACCCGGCGTGGAAGGACATCGAGTTCCTCGACGACCCGCTGGCGAACACCCTGCAGGCCGAGGCCGACCACGCCGTCACCGCCGGCCTGCTGAAGAAGCCCAACCTGGCCGGGATCTACGACCTGGCCCCGCTCAACAAGGTGCTCCAGGCCCAGGGCGGGACCGCCGTGGCGGACGCCGGACTCGGCGCCAAGTGATCCGCACCCGCTGACCCCGCGGTCCGCCCCGCCCCCGCCCAGTCGATGCCCAGTCACCGGGCGGGGCGGGGCCGGACCCCGGCCCCCGAGAGCCACCAGCCAGCCGCCCGTCCACTCACGGAGGAGGTCCCCGGATGACCCCGGCACTGACCACCACGGAGCCCGCCACCACCAGCGCTGCCGCGGCCACGATCGACCGGCCCGCCGTCCGCCTCTCGCACGTGCACAAGTCCTTCGGCCGGCCCGGCGCCGCCACCCCCGTCCTGGACGACATCAACCTGGACGTCGCCCCCGGCGAGTTCGTCACCCTGCTCGGCGCCTCCGGCTGCGGCAAGTCCACCCTGCTCAACCTGGTGGCCGGCCTCGACAAGCCCACCGCGGGCGACATCGAGGTGCCCGGCGGCCGTCCGGCCCTGATGTTCCAGGACCACGCGCTCTTCCCCTGGCTGACCGCCGGCAAGAACATCGAGCTGGCGCTGCGCCTGGCCGGCGTGCCCAAGGCCGAGCGCCGGGCCGAGGCCGAGCGGCTGCTGGAGCTGGTGCGGCTCGGCGGCGCGTGCAAGAAGCGCGTCCACGAGCTGTCCGGCGGCATGCGCCAGCGCGTGGCGATGGCCCGCTCGCTCGCCCAGGGCGCCAGCGTGCTGCTGATGGACGAGCCGTTCGCCGCGCTCGACGCCATCACCCGCGACGTCCTGCACGACGAGATCACCCGCATCTGGGCGGAGCGCAAGCTGTCCGTCCTGTTCGTCACGCACAACGTGCGCGAGGCCGTCCGGCTCGCACAGCGCGTCGTCCTGCTCTCCTCCCGGCCCGGCCGGGTCGCCAAGGAGTGGCGGATCGACCTGCCCCAGCCGCGCCGCATCGAGGACTCCGGCGTCGCGGACCTGTCCGTCGAGATCACCGAAGAGCTGCGTGGGGAGATCCGCCGCCATGTCCAGCACTGACACCACCACCCTGGTCAAGGACCCGGGCACGGACACCGCCAGCGTCGAGGCCGGCCTGGACGCCCTGGACTCCGTCCAGGTCCAGCGCACCCCGCTCGGCGAGGTGCTCCGCCAGAAGGTCCTGCCGCCCGTGCTCGGCGTGCTGCTCGTCATCGGCGTCTGGCAGCTCGCCTTCAGCCTGGAGCTGACCACCCCGGACAAGCTGCCCAGCCCGGCCGACGTCTGGTCCTCGCTCACCGACCTCTGGTACGAGGGCACGCTGTTCTCGATCATCTGGACCAGCGTGTGGCGCGGCATCTCCGGCTTCGTCGCCGCCGTCGTCATCGGCACCCCGATCGGCCTGCTGGTCGCCCGGGTCAAGCCCGTCCGCGCCGCGCTCGGCCCGGTGCTCTCCGGCCTGCAGTCGCTGCCCTCGGTCGCCTGGGTGCCCGCTGCCGTCATCTGGCTCGGCATCAACAACTCGGCGATGTACGCGGTGATCCTGCTCGGCGCCGTCCCGTCGATCGCCAACGGCCTGGTGTCCGGCGTCGACCAGGTGCCGCCGATCTACCTGCGGGCCGGCCGCACCCTCGGCGCCACCGGCCTCGCCGGCGCCCGCCACGTGCTGCTGCCCGCCGCCCTGCCCGGCTACCTGGCCGGCCTCAAGCAGGGCTGGGCGTTCTCCTGGCGCTCGCTGATGGCCGCCGAACTCATCGCCTCCTCCCCCGACCTGGGCCTCGGCCTCGGCCGCTACCTGGAGAACCAGCGCGAGTTCAACGACATGTCGGGCGTGCTGCTCGGCATCGTCCTGATCCTCGTCGTCGGCGTGGCGATCGATCTGGTGGTCTTCTCCCCGCTGGAGCGCCGCGTGCTGCGCAACCGCGGCCTGCTGGTCACCAGCCGCTGAGGACGCCGACCGTGCGCACCGGTACCCCGCCCGCCCCCGCCCGCCACGGCGGGGCGGGCGGCCCCGCCCTGCTGCTGATCGCCCACGGCAGCCGCGACCCGCGGCACGCCGCCACCGTGGACGCGCTCGTCCACCACGTCCGCGCCCTGCGGCCCGGCCTCACCGTCGCCACCGCCTACCTGGACCACTGCGCCCCGCGCATCCCCCAGGTCGCCGGTCGGTTCGGCGCGGCCGTCGCCGTCCCGCTGCTGCTCAACCGGGCCTTCCACGCCAAGAGCGACATCCCCGCCGCGCTGCGCGCCGCCGGCGCCGACCTGCCGCTCGCCGACGTGCTCGGCCCCTCCCCGCTGCTGCTCGACGCACTCGACCGGCGCCTCGCGGAGACCGGCCTCGACACCGCCTCCGCGGCCGTCCGCGCCCGCACCGGCGTGGTGCTCGCCGCCGCCGGCTCCTCCGACCCGGCCGCCGACGCCGCCACCCGGGCGGTCGCCGAGGCCTGGCGGCGCAGCCGCGGCTGGGCCGGCGTCGAGGTCGCGTACGCCTCCGCGGCCGGCCCGCGGGTGCCCGAGGCCGTCGCCGCCCTGCGCGCGGCCGGTGCCGGCACCGTGGCCGTCGCCCCCTACCTGCTCGCCCCCGGACTGCTGCCGGACCGGATCGCGGCCGCCGCGGACGGCGCCGACCTGCTGGCCGAGGTTCTGGGGGCCGCCCCCGAGGTCGCCGAACTCCTGCTGCAGCGCTACGACACCGCCGTCCGGCTCGCCGCGACCGCACCCGCGGCCCTGTCGGCCTGAGGCGCGCCTCGGCTCACTCGGCGAGACCGTCCGCGGTGGCGTCCAGCTGCATCCGCTCGTACTCGCCGAGGCAGGGGTAGAGGGTGCCGCAGTCCCGGCAGGCGCGGGCGAAGGTGACCGTGAAGGTGGGCCGCGACTTGAATCTCCCCGGCCGGGGGAAGCGGAGCCGCATCCGCTCCGTCGCCATCGAATCCGTCGTCAGTTCCCCCACCGGACTCAGCCGCTGAGACCCGCACATCCCGCATCGCATGCCGGGCACCCTACCCATCCCCCGACACGGACACGCGGGGAATCCCGGAGCCGGCGCTCCGGGTCGGTC
Organism: Streptomyces sp. NRRL B-24484; assembly: GCF_000717715.1. Classification (GTDB taxonomy): domain Bacteria; phylum Actinomycetota; class Actinomycetes; order Streptomycetales; family Streptomycetaceae; genus Kitasatospora. Next base: position 193,506 of record NZ_JOAI01000001.1, read on the forward strand.
AGGTCGATGTCGATCGGGAACGGCAGGTCGAGGGCGAGCCGCTCGCGGTGGATCCGGACGATCACGCACCCGATCGCGGGAGGAGCGCCAGGTAGCGGGGGTCGGCGGGGTCGGCGTCGGCCCAGCGCCAGGCGTGGGCGGCGCAGCGGCGCTGGTGGGGGGTGCCGGTGGCGAGGGTGGTGAGCAGGCGTTCCTGGAGGCCGCGGGCGCCGATCGCGCTGACGAGGACGGCGGCGAGCCAGCGCGGGGAGCTCGGGTCGTCGTCGTGGACGAGGGCCCGGTGGACGGCGTCGGCGTGGGCGCGGGCGAGGCCGCGGTCGGCGGTGAGGGCGCGGTAGGCGGTCTGCCGCTTGTGGCCGATGCGGTGGTACTGGGGGTAGTCGGGGTGGCGTTCGGCGAGGCGGGCGACCCGCGGGTCGTCCGGCTCCTCGAAGGGCAGGCCGAGCTCGGCGAGCAGTGCGTCCAGGGCCCGCTCCTGGAGGTCGAGCGCCTCGGCCGGGCCGGGTACGGCGGTCACTGCGTCTCCGGGGCGGGGTCGGTGCGCATGGAGGCGAGGGCGCGCAGGCCGTCCTCGACGACCGCCGGGTCGGCGTCGCCGAACAGCGCCTGCTGGGCGATGAAGCCCTGGGCGGTGGCGATGAGGGTGCGGGCGACGTGGTCGGCCTCCGGTCCGGGCGGCATCAGGCCGGACGCGCGGTAGCTGCCGACCAGGCCGGTCCAGGCGGCCCGCATCGCGGTGTAGCCCTCGTCGAGGGCGGCGGCGAGGGCGGGATTGCGCAGGGTCTCCGTCCAGACCTGCACGACGAGGCGGGCGAAGGCCTGTCGGTCGCCCTCGGGCGGGGCCTGGTCGAAGACGGCCCGCAGGACGCGGCCGAGCAGCACGTCCGGGGTGGGCGGCGGCACGGTCGCGGCGGCCTCGGCGAAGGCGGCCCGGATCACGCCGAAGGCCTCCGTCGCGATGGCGGCGACGATCTCCTCCTTGCCCGCGAAGTAGCGGTAGACGGCCCCGGCGGACAGCTCGGACTCGCGCAGCACGTCCTGCATGGACGTGGCGTGGAAGCCGTTGCGCGCGAAGCAGCGGGCGGCGCCGTCGAGGATCTGCCGGCGGCGGGCGTCGAGGTGTGCCTGGGATACGCGGGCCATGAGGTCCACCGTAAAACGAACGTTCATTCTTGACAAGTGCGACGGGCGGCCGGAGAGTGGGCCACGTAAAACGAACGATCCTTCTCTTTGAATCGAGGGGCTGCCATGTCCGCCTCCCCCGGGCCCGCCTCCCCCGGGTCCGCCCCCGCCGTCCGCCGCCTCGTCTCCGTCTGGGTGCTGGTGCCGCTGTTGGCCGCGTTCGCCCTGTGGGCCTTCGCCTGGCCGGCCTCCCGGCTCGCCCCGCGGGACCTGCCGATCGGCGTCGCCGGACCGGCCGCCGCCACCGCCACGGTCGAACAGCGGCTGGCGGCCCACCCCGGCGCCTTCGAGGTCCACCACTACACCGATGCGGCCGCCGCCCGGCACGCGGTCGAGCAGCGCGAGGTCTACGGCGCCCTGGTCGCCGCCCCCGGCGGCCCCGAACTGCTCACCGCCCCGGCCGCGGGCCCGACCGTGGCCCAGCTGCTCCGCACCGCCGCCGAGTCCGCGGCCCCCGCCGGCACGGCGGTGCACGTGACGGACGTGGTGCCGACCCCCGCCGCCGACCCGCGGGGTGCGGTCTTCGGCGCCGGCCTGCTGCCGCTGGTGCTGGCCGGCGTGGCGTCCGGCGCGGTGGTGACGGTCCTGCGGCTGCGCGGCGGCCGGGCGATCGCGGCGCTCGCCGGGGCCGCCCTGCTCACCGGCCTGGTCGGCGCCGGGGTCGCGCACAGCTGGCTGGGGGCGCTGACCGGCGCCTGGTGGGCCGAGGCGGGGGTGATCGGGCTGACGGTGCTCGCGGTCGGCGCCACCTCGGCCGGGACGGCGGCCCTGCTGGGCACGGCCGGCCTCGGGGTGGCCGGGCTGCTGATGGTGCTGATCGGCAACGCGTTCTCCGGCGTCGCCTCCGCCCCCGAACTGCTCCCCGCCCCGGCTGGCGTCCTCGGGCAGCAGCTGCCCCCGGGCGCGGCCGGGACGCTGCTGCGGTCCGTCTCGTACTTCGACGGCGCAGGGGCGGGCGGCCCGCTGCTCACCCTCTCCCTCTGGACCGGCCTCGGCCTCGCCGCCGTCGGCCTCACGGCGGCCCGCCGGCCCGCCGGAGGCTCCTCCCGGCCGGAGGGCGGGGAAGAACTGCGCGGTGCGGAGGCGGCTCGCGGTGCCGACCGGGGTCCGGCCCCCGTCGCTGCTGCGGCCGCCCGCGGACTGCGCGGTTCCCCGCGCCCCTGACGGCTTCCCTGCCGTCAGATCCGGTGCAGCGTGAACGTGTCGACGGGCGTCCCCGCGAAGAGCAGGTCGAGGCGCCCGTCGAGGACGTACACGCTGCCCGCCGGGCCGGGCGTGAGCACCGTCGGCGCCGGGTCGGTCAGCGGGTGGACGGTGGTGCGGGCGGTGCGCCAGCCGTCCGCGGAGCGGAGGTCGACGCGGGTGGTGGCGCCGGTGCCGCCGAGGCGGTTGGTGATGCCCTGCAGGGTGCCGTCCGGGCGGAGCAGCAGTCCGTCGAGGCCGGTGAGAGCGTTCGCGGGGCCGGTGACGGGGATCTCGGCGAGCTGCTGCGGGTGGTCGATCGGCAGCCGCCACAGGGTGCCGTCGTCGTACTTGCCGACCAGCAGGGTGCGGCCCTGCCGGACGATCCCGTTGAGGCCGAACCCGCCCTGCGGGGCGGCGAGCCGGCTGTCCCGGACGAGGACGCCGGCGGCGCCGTCCGGGGCGACCCGGTAGACGATCGGGGCGAAGGAGTCGGTGACGTACGCGGTGCCGTCGGGGCCGACGACGAGGTCGTTGGCGAGGTGGGACCCGCCGTCGGCGGCGACCGCGGCGAGGTCGGTGTAGAAGAGGCGCCGGCCGGTGGTCAGGTCGTAGGCGCCGATGCCGGCGATCCGCCCGGAGCCGCCGGGGGCGGTGCGCACGGAGACGCCCGGGTCCCCGTTGGCGACGAGGACGCGGTTGCGGGCGGCGTCGACGTGGATGCCGACGGCGGAGACCAGCACCGCGGGGTCGTCGACCAGGGTGGTGACGGAGCCGTCCGCGCGGACGGCGGAGACGGTGCCGTGGCGGAGCGAGCTCACCAGGAAGCGGCCGTGGGCGGCGTCCCAGGTGGCGCCCTCGGGGTGGAGGGTGTCGGCCGTGCCGGTGATCGCGGCGGGCCGGTGGTGGGCGGGTGCCGCGGCGGCCGGCAGGGCCGGTCCGGCGGCGACCGCCGCGGCGAGGGCGGTGATCAGGAGGGCGCTGCGTGCGCGCAGGTTCATCTGTCGTCCCGTCAGGAGCGTTGTTCGGACGGTGTCCAGCCTTCCGCCCGGTGCGGCGGCGCAGCAGTGCGTGGCGATACTGGTAGTCGGGCTACCAGGAGTCAGGGGGAGGATCCATGGCCGAGGGGGACGTGCGCCGGCAGGCGCTGTCGAACTTCCTGCGGACCCGCCGGGCGTCGCTGACGCCGGCGGACGTGGGCATCGCACCGGGTGTGCGCCGACGCACGCCGGGGCTGCGGCGGGAGGAGCTGGCGCTGCTGGCCGGGGTGGGGGTGACCTGGTACACGTGGCTGGAACAGGGCCGGGACATCCATCCCTCGCCGGAGGTGCTGGCGAGCCTGGCCCGGACCCTGCGGCTGGACGCGGCGGAGACGGCGTACCTCTTCCGGCTGGCCGGTGCGGCGCCGCACCGGGGGGCCTCGGACGAGGCGGACGGCGCGGAGGTCCCGGAGGCGCTGCTGCGGCTGGTGGACGCGCAGGATCCGGCGCCGGCGTTCCTGATGGACGCGGACTGGGACATCCGGGTGTGGAACGCCCCGGCGGAGGCGATGTTCGGCTTCGCCGGGATGCCGCCCGGGGACCGCAACCTGGCCTGGACGGTGTTCGCGGACGACCGGATCCGCCGCCGCACGGTGGACTGGGAGCAGCACGCCCGCCGCACGCTGGCGGAGCTGCGGGCGGCGTACGGGGAGCGGGGCGGGTCGGGTTCGCCGGCGGCGCGGCGCCTCACGGAGGTGATCGGGCGGCTGCGGGCGTCCTTCCCGGAGGCGGACCGCTGGCTGGACGAGCACCGGGTGAGCGAGAAGACCGGATGCGAGAAGGAGGTCCGGCACGAGGTGGTGGGCCTGCTGCGGCTGGACCAGGTGGTGCTGCGCGCGCCGGGCGGGCTGCAGCTGGTGGTGGCTGCGCCGCGCGACGAGGAGACCGGGGAGCGGCTGCGGCGGCTCGTTCCGGTCCCCTCGGCGGCGGCGGTCTGACCGGCCGTCAGCCGTGCCGGGCGGCTGCGGCGAGTTCGTCGGCGGTGGCGGGCATCGGGGTGGTGATGCCCGCCCAGGACCGGTCGGCGAAGTGCAGGTCGATCCGGCCGCGCTGCAGGACGCCGGCGGGGTTGCGGTGCAGCGTCACGGCCTGCCGGGGCGCCTCCCAGTGCAGCGCGTACTGCTCCTTGAGCTGCCACGGCCTGGAGCCGTCGACGACCACGAGGTGGCGCCGGTCGGTGACGGCGAAGGTGCCGGTGGCGGCGGCGCCTTCGTGCATCCGGCGGACGAACAGGCCGGCCGCGCTGTGCCAGCCGCCGGCCATGCCCTCGCCGTGCCAGACGGAGTCCGGCACGGCGTCCGCCATCCGGTCCCCGACCGCGCCGACGGCGGCGGAGACCGGGTTGACGGCGGCGTAGGCGCGGCGCAGTACGTTGAACCTCCTGCCGAGCTTCTGCTCCAGTTCGCTCGGCTGCCGCTGCGGCATCAGGTCGGCCGGCGGGTGCGGGATCCCGGGGGCGAGGCTGATCGAGGCCGCGCCGAGCAGGTGCTCGCCGGGCTGCAGGAAGGGCGTGACGATGTCGCGGTCGCGGTTGAGCACGGTCGGTCCTCCTGTCAGCCGAAGGCCGCGTCGAAGCGGGCCTTGCGCTCCTCCGGAGTGAGCTCCGGCGCCTGGCGGGGCTGGGCGATGCCTGCGTGTTCGCGGGCGGCGGTGGAGGGGTGCGGGTTGCCGGCGATCCGGTCGTCGATCTCGTCGGCGACGATGCCGGCTCCGGACTGGACGGCCTGCTGGACGGTCTGGCCGACCGGGTCGCCGGTGAGGCCGATGCCGTGCAGCGCGGCCTTGCCGATCATCTTGGTGCCCTTCTTGGCGAGGTAGGCCGGCACATCGATCGGCCGGTTCCAGGTCCAGGGCTTCTTGGGGTTGAGGTGGGGGCGCTTGGAGACCGCCTTGAGGGCCTTCATCGCCTCCTCGATCTTCTTCAGGGCGCGGGCCAGCTTGGCGACCAGGTTGGCGATCCGGGCGCTGGCGATGGTGCCCTCGGCGGCGGCCGCGGCGGCCTCCGCGGCGAGCGAGATGCCGGCGGTGACGACGCTGAAGGCGAGCGAGGCGGCGAGGGTGATGATCGCCCACTCGATGAGTTCGCGGATGACCGTCTCGACGAGGTCCTGGGCCATCCGGCTCTCGGCGGCGGCCTCGTCGAGGAGTTCGGCGGTGGCGTCCATGTCGTCCGCCTCGGCCTCCAGGGCCGTCTCGTACTCGGCGAGTTCCCGAAGGAACGCCTCGGCGGCCTCGCCCTGCCAGTCGTGGGCGAGGGCGGCGCGGTCCCGGCGCTGGTCGGCGACGACCTCACGCAGTTCGGTCGCCTGACGGCGCCAGAGCTGGGCGGCGGCCTCCAGGCCCTCGGGGTCGCCGGTGACGAACTCCAGCGGTTCGGCGAGTGGTTCGACGATGGGGCGCATGATCTCGTCGATCACGCTGCCCAGCGGGCTCATCCACTGGTTGATCTTGGTGTAGGCGTCGACGGCGCCGGACACGGGACCGGACATCACAGCCCCCTGGCGATGGCGTTGAGCGATTCGGCGGTCTCGGCCTCGGCCTGTTCGTAGGAGCGGGCGACGCCCTGGGCGTGCTCGTCGATGCGGGCCATGGTGTCGGCGGCCGAGGTGAGGTTCTCGACGGCGGCGTCGGCGCGCTCGGCGTAGTCGCGGCCGGTCTGCTCGGCCTCCGGCAGCTTGCCGAAGGCGTCCGGCGACAGCCGGTGGGCGCCGAGTTCGGCGCGGATGGCGCGCAGCTTCTCCGAACGGTCGGCGGAGGTGCGGGCGAATCGCCGCAGCGCCTCCGGATCGACGCGGTACTCCCCTGACACGACGTGTCCTCCCCCGTGCGGTGCGCCCGGTGCGGCGCCGAATTGACGGAACTTCCGGTTCAGGTCAAGGAAGGACCATGAACGGACAAAGAAGCTAACACACCTGTTCGCAATGGAGGGGAGGGTGATGTGAGGGTTGGTCGGTGATCCGGCGGTATCCGGGAAAAGGCGGAGGGGCGCCACCCGAAGCGGGTGGCGCCCCTTTCGTGGACGGCGGGTCAGCCGAGGTCGCGGCGCTGCCGTCCGGTGCCGTAGTTGGCGCCGCTGCGCGAGCCCGAGCCGGGCTTGGCCCGGCCGGAGGAGCGGCCGATGAAGCCGGCCGCGGTACGGCCGTTGCCGGCGCCGCTGCCCCCGCCGATGCGCTGCTTGGGGCGGGGCTGACGGGCGTTGCCGCTGGCGTCGACGTCCTTCGGCAGTGCGGAGCGCTTGCCGGGACGGCGGCGCGGCGCACCGGCGCGGGCCGGCTTCTCGCCGTTCTGCTCGGCGTCGGCGGCCGGCTCGGCCACCACGATGGCGACGGGCACGCCGCTCGGGGTGCGGGCACCCGTGATCCGGCGCAGCTCGGCGTCGTCCGGGCGGACCTTGGTGACGGTGGGCCGGATCCCGGCGGTGCCCATCAGCCGGTTGACCTCGCGGCGCTGCTCGGGCAGGACGAGGGTGACCACGGTGCCGGACTCGCCGGCGCGGGCGGTGCGGCCGCCGCGGTGCAGGTAGTCCTTGTGGTCGATCGGCGGGTCCACGTTGACGACCAGGTCGAGGCCGTCGATGTGGATGCCGCGGGCGGCGACGTTGGTGGCGATCAGCGCGGTGACCCGGCCGTCGCGGAACTGGTCGAGCACCCGGTTGCGCTGCGGCTGCGACTTGCCGCCGTGCAGGGCGGCGGCACGCACGCCGCTGGCCAGCAGCTGCTTGGCGAGCCGGTCGGCGCCGTGCTTGGTGTGCACGAACATGATCAGCCGGCCCTCGCGGGAGGCGATGTGCGCGGTGGTGGAGGCCTTGTCGGCGGGGTCGAGCTGGAGGACGTGGTGGTCCATGGTGCTGACCGCACCGGCCGACGGGTCGACGGAGTGGGTGACCGGGTCGTCGAGGAAGCGGCGGACCAGCCGGTCGATGTTGCGGTCGAGGGTGGCGGAGAACAGCATCCGCTGGCCGCCCTCGGCGACCTGCTCCAGCAGCTTGCTGACCTGGGGCAGGAAGCCCATGTCGGCCATCTGGTCGGCCTCGTCGAGGACGGTCACCGTGACGTCGCCGAGGGCCACGTCCTGGCGGTTGATCAGGTCGTCGAGCCGGCCGGGGGTGGCGACCAGCACCTCGACGCCGCGGCGCACCTGGTTGGCCTGCCGGCCGATCGGCATGCCGCCGACGACGGTGGCGATCCGCAGCTGCAGCGCCTGCGCGTAGGGGCTCAGCGCCTCGGTGACCTGCTGGGCGAGCTCACGGGTGGGCACCAGGACGAGGGCGAGCGGGCGGCGGGCGACGGCCCGCTTGCCGGCCGTGCGGGCCAGCAGCGACAGGCCGAAGGCGAGGGTCTTGCCGGAGCCGGTGCGGCCGCGGCCGAGCACGTCGCGGCCGGCCAGCGAATCCGGCAGGGTCGCGGACTGGATCGGGAAGGGCTCGGTGACGCCCTCCCGGGCCAGCGCGGTGAGCAGCGCCTTCGGCATGTCGAGCTCGGCGAAGGTGGCCGCCGGCGGGCGGGCCGGGGTGCCCTCGACGACGGTGAATTCCTGGCTCTCGGCGGCCGTGGGGCGCGCGGCGCGCGGCGCGCGCTGCATGCGGCGCTCGGCGCCGCCGCGGGGGCCGCCACCGCGCTGGGGGCGGCCGGTGCCCGGGGCCCGGCGGGAGGTGGTGCGCTGCGGGCGTGCCTGATCGGTCATGCTGCTCCGTCCTGATCGGCCGGCAGGCACGGCGATGCCGTGCGCCCGGACCTTTGCGGGTCGGCCGTCAGGAGTGGATGCGGGGCCGCCCCGGCCGTTCGGCGGCAATGGGCGAGGGCCCGCACCCGCAGGTGCGGACCCTCACTCGTCATGCGTGAGTCGGCTTGGCCGGACTCAGATGGGGCGGATGTTCTCCGCCTGGGGGCCCTTCTGGCCCTGGGTGACGTCGAACTCGACCTTCTGGCCCTCGACGAGCTCACGGAAGCCCTGGGCGTTGATGTTCGAGTAGTGGGCGAAGACGTCGGCGCCGCCGCCGTCCTGCTCGATGAAGCCGTAGCCCTTTTCGCTGTTGAACCACTTCACGGTGCCGGTAGCCATAACCGTCTCCTCATTCTGGGGCATCAAGGGTCTGCACCTCGCAGACCCCGAGTAGCCGCGATCCCCATCCGGAGACAAAACACCGGATAAAACAAATGCGCCTGGCGGGTGGAGCCGCAGGCGCACACGCACGTTCATGGGAACCAAAACTGCAACTGCTTCGACTGTAGCACGGCGGCGCCCCGCGATGATCGGGAGAGTTCTCCTCGTCACACCGGGGGCGCCCCGCGATTGAACGGCCCGCGGACGGGGCACACACGTCCGTTCGTGTGCCCCGCCCGCGGGTGCTCCGGATCGTGCGGTCAGATCCGGCCGGCCGGCTGCGGCTCCGCCTGCGGGACGGCGGGGCCGTCGTGGTCGGCGGCGTCCTGGTGGCCGGGCCACCAGGCCGCGCGGCCCAGCAGCGCGGTGATCGCCGGGGTGAAGAACATCGCCATCACGAAGGCCGAGATGATGATGCCGAAGGCGATCGAGAAGCCCATCTGGCTGAAGAGCGAGTTGCCCGCCAGCAGCATGGTGCCGAAGGTGGCCGCCAGGATGAAGCCCGCCGCGGCGACGGTCGGACCGGCGTGCTTGATCGCCTGGCCGGCGGCCTCGCGCGGGCTGCGGCCCTCCTTCACCTCCTCGCGGAGGCGGGCGATCATCAGGATGTTGTAGTCGGTGCCGATCGCGACCACGAACAGGTAGATGAAGATCGGCAGCATGAACATCAGGCCCGGCTCGCCGCCGATCCTCTGGAAGATCAGCGAGGTGGCGCCGAGGGTGGCGCCGAAGCCGAGACCGACCGAGGCCATCAGGTACCAGGGCGCGACCACGCTGCGCAGCTGCAGGGCCAGGATGACCAGGATGAGCAGCGCGGCGAGCGGGAACACCAGCGTGTAGTCGTGGACCATCGCGGTGTTGATGTCCTTGAAGATCGACGTCTGACCGCCGACCAGGGCCTCGGTGCCGCTCGGGGCGGACCCGTGGGCGGTGTCGCGCAGGCCGCCCATGGTGTCGATGGCCTTGTTGGTCGCGGGTGCGTCCTTGAGGATCACCGTGATGTCGGCGGTGAGCCCGTCCTTGCTGAGCTGGGTGCGCTCGGCGGGCACGGCGGCGACGCCCGGGGTCCCGGCGAGCGCGGTGCGGTAGGCGTCCAGGCCGGCGGTGTCGAGCTTGGCCCCGCCGGTCGCGGTCAGGTAGACGTGGCTCGGGTCGGCGGCGCCGGCCGAGAAGCCCTTCATCATCCGGTCCTGGACGACCATCGACTCCTTGGTCTTCGGCATCGAACCGCTGGCCAGGTCGAAGGTGCCCTTGTACCCGAGGGCGGCGGCGGCCAGGGCGATCAGCACCAGGCCGGAGGCGAGGGCGGCGACCGCCGGACGGCGCTGCACGCCGCCGCCGAGCGCGGCGAAGCGGGTGCCCTTGGCCTGCCGCATCCAGTGCTTCTGGAAGTTGCCGGCCGGACGCGGGCCGCGGGCGCCGCGAGCCAGCCAGGCCAGGTGGCGGCCGTCCCAGCGCAGCCACTCGACGACCCGGCGGAACAGCACCCGCTCGGGCAGCACCGAGAGCACGGCGGGGACGAGGGTGACCGAGGCGAAGGCGGTGACCGCGACGGCGATGGCCAGGGACGGGCCGAGCGCGGTGAACATGCCGAGGCTGGAGAAGACCAGGACGGCGAAGGCGGCGACGACGGCGCCCGCGGCGGAGGCGATCGCCTCGCCGACCCGGCCGACCGCGTTGACCACGGCCTCCTTGCGGTCGTCCCCGGCCCGCAGCCGCTCGCGGTAGCGGAACATCAGGAACAGGAAGTAGTCGGTGCCGACGCCGAAGAGCACCACGATGAGGATGGCGGACATCGAGTTGTCCGCCTTCAGCCCGAAGACCTTGCTCGCGTCGGCGATCAGACCGTTGGCCACCATCGAGTAGACGAAGATCGACACGATCGGCAGCAGCGCGACGATCGGGCTGCGGAAGATCAGCCAGAGCGTGAGCAGGATGATCACGACGGTGCCGATGCCGATCAGGGCCTCGGCCAGCTTGGACGAGTCCTGCTGGTCGAGGATGCTCGCGGCCGGGCCGCCGAGCAGCATCTTGACCGGGGTGCCCGCGGTCAGCTCGGTGCCCGCCTCGCGCAGCGCCTTGGCGGCGTCCGCGGCCTCGGGCTTCTGCATGACCTTCTTGTCGATGGCGATCATCGACATGCCGAAGGTGCCGTCCGGGGCGTAGGTCTTGCCGACCGGCAGGACGGTCTCGACGGACTCGATGTGCTTGTCGGCGAGGCCCTTGGCGACCTTCTCGGCGGTGGCCTTGTCGGCCTCGGTCAGCTTGCCGCCGTCGGTGCGCTCGAACAGCGCGAAGGCGCCCGGCGAGAAGTTCGCCGGGAAGGCCTTCGCCTGCAGTTCGGCGGCCTGGATCGACTCGTAGTGCTTCGGGAGGAAGGCGCTCTCGTCGGTCTGCGCGGTGATCGTCGGAGCGGTGGAGATGATCGCGACGGCTGCGACCAGCCACGCTCCGATCACCCACCAGGCCCGCCTGACGACGAAGTCTCCGATTCGGTGGAACATGCTCGTGATGCCTCCTGGGCATGGTTCACCGCAGCCCTCGGGGGACGGAAACCGGGCAACGGCAGGACCGGCCCGGGGAGAATCCCTAGCCGGTCGGCAGGCAAGTACGTGTGGGAGCATCCTATGCGATGCCACTAGCCGGTCGGCAGGTAACCCCGGCCCGACGGGCACCCCTAGGGGGTACCGGCTGCTTCCCGCCACCATCCTGACCTGCGCCGCCGCCGCGCACCTCCTGCTCCGGGCGGATCCCCCTCCCCCTCAGGGTGGAGCCGAAGACCGGCCCGGAGGAGGAGATCGGGGTGGGGAAAACCCCACCACGGCCCTCCGGGCAGGCCCAGGGTCGACTCACCCGCCAGCCGGATACTCCGTCAACTCCCCGCTTCCTAGGGTCGTTCCAGCAGCCGGGAACACCGGCACCAAGCTCCGGCGGACCGCACCCGCCGCTCTCCCTGGGGGACCTGTGACACCCAAGCTCGGCCTCGCCGCCGCCATGGCCGCGTGGAGCGCGAGACACCGCAAGACGGCGGTGTTCGGCTGGCTCCTGTTCGTCGTCCTCGCCGCGTTCCTGGGCGGCCTCCACGGCAGCACCAAGGTCACCGACTCCGAGGCGATGCCGGGCGAGGTCTCCCGCGCCGCGAAGATCCTCGACGACGCCGGCATCAAGACCCCCGCCGGCGAGACCGTGCTCGTCCAGAGCGCCGCGCTGACCGCGGACGACCCGGCCTTCCGGGCCGTCGTCGACGAGGCCGCCGCCGCCGTCCGGGCCACCGGCAGGGCCGCCGACCTGCGCAGCCCGTACGACACCGGCGCGGTCTCCGCCGACCGGCACTCCGCGCTGCTGCAGTTCAGCGTGGCCGGCGAGGACCGCGAGAAGGCCGTGGAGAACGTGCCGGCCGTGCTCGACGCGGTCGCCGGGGTCCAGGCGAAGCACAAGGACCTCACCGTCGAGGAGTTCGGCGAGGCCAGCTCCGGCAAGTGGTTCCAGGACCGGTTCAAGAACGACTTCCAGCGCGCCGAGTGGACGGCCGTCCCGCTGGCGCTGGGCATCCTGCTGATCGCCTTCGGCGCCCTGGTCGCCGCCGTGCTGCCGGTCGTCCTCGCGCTCACCGCCTTCATCGCCGCCGGCGGCCTGGTCGCCCTCTCCAGCGGCCTGCTGCACACCAGCGACGACGCGAGCTCGGTGATGCTGCTCGTCGGCCTCGCCGTCGGCGTCGACTACTGCCTCTTCTACCTGCGCCGCGAGCGCGAGGAGCGGGCCGCCGGACGCGACGCCGCCACCGCCCTGCGGGTCGCCGCCGCCACCTCCGGCCGGGCCGTGCTGGTCTCCGGCGTCACCGTGGTCGTCGCCATGGCCGGCCTCTTCCTCACCGGCATCGCCGACTTCCAGGCGATGTCCTCCGCCACCATCGTCGTGGTGATCACCGCCGTGCTCGGCTCGCTCACCGTGCTGCCGGCCCTGCTGTCGATGCTCGGCGACCGGGTCGACAAGGGCCGCCTGCCGCTGCTGCACAAGCTCCGCAGCAGCGAGGCCGCCGCCGGCGGCCGGGTCTGGAACGCCCTGCTCACCCCCGTGCTGAACCGGCCGCTCGCCGCCACCGTCCTCGCCGGCGGCCTGCTGCTCGGCCTCGCCGCACCACTGCTCACCATGCACACCGCCAACCTGACCTTCCAGCAGCAGCTGCCGAAGGGCAACGCCCTGGTCGCCACCTCGCAGCGGATCGAGAAGGCCTTCCCCGGCAGCCCCGCCCCCGCCCTCGTCGTGGTCAAGGCCCGCGCCGTCGACTCCCCCGAGATGAAGCAGGCCCTCGCCGACCTGAAGGCCCGGGCCCTGGCCACCGGGAAGATGCACGAGCCGATCCAGGTGACGGTGCACGGCGCGCAGAACGTCGCCCTGGTCGACGTCCCCCTCGTCGGCACCGGCAACGACGACGCCAGCACCGCGGCCCTGGAGGCGCTGCGGGGCGACGTGGTGGCGAACACGGTGCTCAAAGTGCCCGGAACGGAGGCCCCGGTCACGGGCAGCACCGCGGGCTCGCACGACTTCAACGAGCAGATGTCCGACTCGATGCTCCCGGTCTTCGGCTTCGTCGTCGCCTTCGCCTTCCTGCTGATGCTCTGCTCGTTCCGCTCGCTCGGCATCGCGCTCACCGCGGTGGTGCTCAACCTGCTGTCGGTCGGCGCCGCGTACGGCGTGCTCGCCCTGGTCTTCCAGCACGGCGTGGGCGCCTCGCTGTTCGGCACCGCCGGGGTGGGCGCGGTGGAGTCCTGGGTGCCGCTCTTCCTGTTCGTGATCCTCTTCGGCCTGAGCATGGACTACCACGTGTTCGTGGTCTCCCGGATCAAGGAGGCGCACGACCGGGGCCTGTCCACCCGGGCCGCCGTCTCCCACGGCATCCGCTCCACCGCCGGTGTGGTGACCAGCGCCGCGGTGATCATGGTCGGGGTGTTCGCGGTGTTCGGCACGCTGTCCATGCAGTCGATGAAGCAGATGGGCGCCGGCCTCGCCGTCGCGGTGCTGATCGACGCCACCGTGATCCGCGCGGTGCTGCTGCCCGCCGTGATGAGCCTGCTCGGGGAGCGCAACTGGTACCTGCCGCGCTGGCTGAACTGGCTGCCGAACCTCTCGCACGGCGAGTCCTTCCCGCCGGTCACCCCGGCCGCGCCCGCCCCGGCCGGCCTGCACCTGCCGGACGGCCAGTCCGCCGGCGGCGCGCGGGTCTGACCCTCCGCACGAACGACCACCGCACGAACGACCACCGCACGGCCGGGCCCCGCAGCACGCGGGGTCCGGCCGCCGTGCGCCAGGATGGTCCGGACCGCACCGAGGAGCCCGCCGTGACCGCCTTCGACGAAGCCCGCGCCCGCACCCTGCTGGCCGGCGCCTGCCGCACCGCGGGACTGCCCGCACCGGACGGCGCCCGGCTGCTCGCCCTCGGCGAGAACGCCGTGTTCGACCTCGGCTCCCCGGCACTCGTGGCCAAGATCGGCCGCAGCCCCGCGCTGCTGCCCCGCGCCGCCCGCGAACTGGCCGTCGCCGACTGGCTGGACGCCGCCGGCATCCCGGTCGTCCGCCCCCGGCACACCGAGCCCGTGACCGCCGACGGACACCCGGTCACCTTCTGGCACCGGCTGCCCGACCCCGTCCGCCCGGCGCGGACGGCCGACCTCGCGCCGCTGCTGCGCGCCCTGCACACGCTGCCCGCCCCCGACAGCCCCCCGCTCGGCCCCCGCGACCTGCTGGCCCCGGTCGACGGATGGCTCGCCGCGGCGGCCGGCCACGTCGACCCCGCCGACACCGCCTTCCTGCGCGCCCGGAAGGAGAGCTTCGTCACGGCGGCCGCCGAACTCACCCCCCACCTCGCCCCCGGTCCGGTGCACGGCGACGCCCTCCCCCGCAACGTCCACGTCGGCCCGGACGGCCCCGTCCTGCTCGACCTGGAGAACGTCGGCCACGACCTGCGCGAGCACGACCTCGTCGTCCTGGCGCTCAGTCACGACCGGTACGGCGTACCGGAGGAGGAGTACCGGGACTTCACCGCGGCCTACGGCTGGGACGTCCGGGAGTGGAACGGCTTCGCCGTCCTGCGCGGCGCCCGGGAGACGGCGAGCGCCGCCTGGGTCGCCCAGCACGTCCCCGGCAACCCGGCCGCGGCGGCCGAGTTCCGCCGCCGGGTGGACTCCTTGCGCGACGGTCACGCCTCCGTACGCTGGTATCCGTTCTGAGACCCGACAACCGGGTCCGTTCGTACCCGACGACGGAACCGGCGGTCCGCGCCTGACGTCGTCCCCGGCACACGCCCCCACCCGGGGTGGCCGGTACGACGTCAGGAGTCGTCACCATGCGGATGCCCAGCCCCCGATCCCGTCGCACCCTCGGCCTCGGCCTCGCTGCGCTGCTCGCGCCCACCGTGATCGCCGCTTGCGGTTCGGCCACCCACGCACGCACCGCGAGCGCCGACGGCGCCCGCACCACGGCCGCCGCCGTCACCCCGCGCGACACCGCCGCCACGAGCGGATCGCCGTCGGCCGCCGCGAGCGCCACCCCGGCCGTCCCCGCCCAGCGCAGCGCGCCGCCCTCGGCGAGCGCCTCCGCCACCACCGCGGCGCCGACCACCGCCGCGCCCGGCGGCAGCAGCAGTGCGGCCCCCTCCGCGCCGGGCGCCACCACGGGCCCGTCCGGCCACACCCCGAGCGGCAGCCCGACCCGCAGCCACCAGGTGCTCCGGTCCACCGCGAGCGGCGGCCGCACCGTCGCCCTCACCTTCGACGACGGCCCGGGCCCCGCCACCCGTCCGATCCTCGACCTGCTCGCGCAGTACCACGCCAAGGCGACCTTCTGCATGGTCGGCAACGAGGTCGACCGCGACCCGGCGGCCGTCCGCCTCGTGCTCGCCGGGGGTCACCGGCTGTGCGACCACACCGTCGACCACCCGCAGCCGCTGCACACCCGCAGCCACGACCAGCAGGTGCACGAGATCGCCGACGCGGAGCAGACGATCCTGCGGGCCGCCGGTCCGGGCGCCGAGGTGGCCTGGTTCCGCGCCCCCGGCGGCGACTTCACCGCCGAGAACGAGCAGATCGCGGTCGACCACGGCATGCGCTCGCTCGGCTGGTCGGTCGACCCCCGCGACTGGGCCAGGCCCGGTGTCCCGGCGATCGTCGCCAACGTCCAGCAGCACCTGCGCCCCGGCGGGGTGGTGCTGATGCACGACGGCGGCGGCGACCGCAGCCAGACGATCGAGGCGCTGCGCCAGCTCCTGCCCTGGCTGGTCGCGCAGGGCTACACCTTCGACTTCCCGGCCGGCGGCTGACCCGGGGCCCGACCGACGGACCGGGCCGCGGTCAGCCCGCCGCGGCCGCGGCGGGCCAGGGCACCACGGGCCAGGCCGGTTCGATCCGGGCCTGCGGGTCCGAGGTGCGGCGCAGGTACTGCTGGAAGGACGCGGCCTGCTCCGCGGCGGCCCGCACCTGGAGCGCGTGCAGGTCGGCGAGCCCGACGCCGCCCACCGCGGGGAAGGCCTCGCCGAGCCGGCGGGCCACCCGGGCCGCGGCCACCGCGTCGGCACCGGCCTGGTGCGCGCCGTCCAGCACCACGCCGTAGTGCTCGCACAGCGCCTGCAGGTTCCGCTTGCCGCGGCGGTAGCGGTCGGCGTGCTTGTCCAGCACCAGCGGGTCGATGACCGGCGCGGGCGTGCCGCCGAGCCGCGCCGAGAGCGGGCTGACGCCGTGTCGGCGGCACTCCCGGTCGAGCAGCGACAGGTCGTAGCGCGCGTTCATGATGACCAGCGGTGTGCCGGAGCCGAGGGCCTCCGCTATGGACCGGGTGATCTCCTCCACGGCGCCGGCCGCGGCCACCCCGCGCTCGCGGGCCTGTGCGGTGCCGATGCCGTGGATGGCGGTGGCCTGCGCCGGGATCGGTATGCCCGGGTCGACCAGCCAGTGGTGCTCCCGCGAGACCGTGCCGTCCGGCTCCAGCCGGACGAGGGCTGCGGTGACGATCCGGTCGTTCTCGATGTCCGTGCCGGTGGTCTCCAGGTCGAAGGCCAGCAGGCCGGCGGCCAGCCAGCTCATCGTGGGCCCCCGGCCGTGCGGTGGCCGTGGTGGGCGGGTGCGGTCGGCGTCCCCCTCCGGGTCGTCATCCGGCGCTCCTTCCGTCGCTCCTGCCGTGACGGGGACCATCATCGCCCGCACCAGTGACAGCCCCGCCGGTCGGGTCGCCCGGCGGGGCCGTCGAGGGGTGCTCCGACGCGCCGGAGCAGCACGTCGGGCGGGGCGTCGGGGCGGGGCGTCAGGCGGTGGCGAGCAGGCCGCTGCCGAGCCAGCCGTTCTCGTCCGGGACGCCGGGCAGCACGAAGAAGTAGCCGCCGCCGGTGGGCGCGAGGAAGGCGGCCAGCGGCTCGCCGTTCAGCCGCTGCTGGACGGCCTCGAACTGCCGGGCGAGGTCCTGCTGGTAGCAGCAGAACAGCAGCCCCATGTCGAGGTCGCCGGCCCGGTCGACGCCGCGGTCGTAGTTGTAGCCGCGGCGCAGGATCCGCGAGTCGGCGGTGGCGGCCGTGCGCGGGTTGGCGAGCCGGATGTGCGCGTCGAGGGCGATCACCGCACCGGACGGGTCCTTGCCGTACGCCGGGCCGTCCTGCTCGGTCGTGCCGCCGAGCGGTGCGCCGCTGTCGCGGTGCCGGCCGACGATCCGCTCCTGGTCGGCCACCGGCAGGGCGTCCCAGGGTTCGACCCGCATCCGGATGATCCGCAGCACCTGGTAGGTGCCGCCGGCCGCCCAGGCCGGTTCGCCGCCGGCCGCGGCGACCCAGACCAGACCGTCCATCACCCGGTCCGAGCCGGTGTCGGGGTTGGCGATGCCGTCCTTGAAGCCCTGCAGGTTGCGCTGCGCGCCGTCCGGCCGGGACGGGTTCTGGAAGCCGTCGATCCGCCAGGTCGGGCGGAGCGCGCCGCGGGTGTGCCGGGTCAGGTCGCGCAGGGCGTGCAGCACGGTGTCCCGGTTGTCGGCGCAGATCTGCAGCGACAGGTCGCCGTGCAGCTCCGGGCCGAGGTCGTCGCCGGGGAAGGCCGGCATCGGGGCGAGGCGCAGCGGGCGGGCGGCGGCGAGGCCGAACCGGTCGTCGAAGAGCGAGGCGCCGACGCCGACGGTGACGGTCAGTCCGTCGGCGGGGACGTCGGTGCCGAGCAGGCAGGTGTCCGAAGGCGGCTCTCCGGCGCCGGCCGGCGCGGGGGTGCCGCCGGCCGTCAGGAAGCGGATGCGGTCGGTCAGGGTGCGCAGCAGCTGTTCCAGGGCGGGCCGGTCGGGGGCGGTGACCTCGGCGGCGACGAAGGCGGCGAAGCGCTGGGCGGGCGTGGTGACGCCGGCCTGGTGCGGACCGTGGAAGGGGACGGCGTCCCGCCGGACGTCCGTCGCGGCGGCCGCGGGCCCGCCGGTGAGGACCGGTCCGGCGGCGACGGCGGCGCCGGCGGCGAGGGTGGCCTTGACGAAGCTGCGGCGGGCGGGGGCGGCAGTGGTCTGCTCGGTCATCGGGGGCTCCGGTGTCGAACTGCGTCGGGGGGAGCGCGGCAGCCGGCCGTCACGGCCGCTTCGCACACGCCCCAACCGTGCGGCGCCGACCCGCGCGCCGCACCCCGGACGGTCCCCCGATCCGCCGACCGGCCGCACGGGCGGGTCGCCGGGCACGGCCGACGGGAACGGCCGACGGGAACGGCGGGGCGTGACCTCGCCCACCGGTCCGCTCGGCCCGCACGGTCCGTCAGGACACCGCGCGGGAGTCGGCCCAGCTGCCCTCGAACTCCTCGCGGTAGACCTCCAGCAGCCCCGGCTCGGTGCCGCCCGACTCCTGGCCGGCGCCGCCGCGCAGCACGATGGCGGGCGACTCGATGCCGCGGGCGCGCCGCAGGTAGGGCTGGACGATGCCGACGTCCCCGGAGCGGCGGCGGCCGCCGGTCTGGCCGGTGACCCGGGGGCCCTCGACCAGGTAGGCGGTGAAGCGGGGCATCTCGTCGAAGACCCGGATCTCGAAGCCGCCCGGGTCGCGCAGCCGGGCCCGGACCCGCCGCACGTGCATGATGTTCATCTCGACGGACCGCCCGAGCTCGCCCCGGCCGAGGCCGAGTTCCCGCTCGCGCCGGCGCACCGCGCTGCTGGCCGGGTTGAGGAAGAGCAGGCGGACGCGGCAGCCCTCGCCGGCGAGCCGGACCAGCCGCTTGCCGGTGTAGTTCTGGCAGAGCATGCCGAGGCCGATGCCGACCGCGTCGAGCCGCCGGGCGCCGTCGAGCAGGTCCTCGACGGGGAGTTCGCGCTGCAGGCGGACCCGGTCGGCGTGCACGGCGACGACGTCGGCGTAGCGGCCGGCGACGAGTTCCTCGACGACGTCGGCGGGGACGCCGCCGGCGCCGCCGTCGAGCAGGCTGAGCAGCCGGGCGGCGGCGCGCTCGGTCTGGTCGAGGACGGTCTGCGAGAGGCTGCGGTTGCGGGAGACGACGTGCCGGGCGACCTCGAGTTCGTCGAGGGCGAGTTCGACCTCGCGGCGGTCGAGCACGTACGGCTCGAAGCAGGGCCAGTGCTGGACCATGAGTTCGCGCAGCTGGGGCAGGGTGAGGAAGACCAGCGGGTCGTCGTCGGCGGGGTCGAGGAGGTAGCCCTTGCGGCGGCTGACCTCGCGGACGGCGCCGGCCCGCAGCACCCACTCCTCGCCGGCCGGTCCGGCCGCGGCGGTGACCCAGTCCTCGCCGTGGGCGGGGGCGTAGATAGGGCGCAGCGCCTCGTCGACGAGGGCCCGCAGCCGCTGTTCGACGAGGTTGAGCCAGACGTAGGCGCGGCCGGTGAGGCGGACGCGGTGGTAGGCGTGGTCCCATTCGGGGGCGGTCCAGCCGAGCGGGGTGCCGTCGCCGGGGGCCGGTCCGGCGGACCGGCCGGGGAGGCTGGAGCGGATGACGACGGTCGGCGCCTCGCTGCGGCCCGGCTCCGGCCCGTCGAGGCCGTCGCCCCGGCCGTCGGCGGGGAACCCCATGCGCTACCTCACCTCTCGGCCGCCGCTCGTCCCGAGCGCCGGACCGTCAACTGACAGCGTCTCCACCATGGCGGCCTCGGCAGGGCCCGTCTCCGCATGGGTCGGCGGTGCGCGCCGCCGGACGATCAAGGGTACTGCCCGCTCAGGGCGGGACGCAGCCTGTTGACGGCACAACAATGCGGGGAGAGGGCGAGCGACGGCCCCGAGCGCCGGGTTTTCGCGCCACGGACACCCGTTCGGGCGAACAACAGGTGAATGGGTTCGGTCGGCGGGCGGGGGTTGGGGAGTATGCGACGTGTGCCGTACGTGTGCCGTGCGTCACGCCGGGGGCGGCCCGCACATGCCGGGGCCCGCCCACGGGCAGATCCGAGGGAGCGCCAGTTCCCCCACGGAGCAAGGAAGTTGAGGTCCCTCATGCAGGTCTGGCCAGGGCAGCCCTACCCGCTCGGCGCCACGTACGACGGGGCCGGCACCAACTTCGCGGTGTTCTCGGAGAGCGCCGACCGGATCGAGCTGTGCCTGCTGGAGGAGGACGGCTCGGAGACGGCGATCGAGCTCCGGGAGACGGACGCCTTCGTGCGGCACGCGTACCTGCCGGGCGTCCAGCCGGGCCGGCGGTACGGCTTCCGGGTGCACGGCCCGTACAACCCGGGGCTGGGGCAACGGCACAACAGCGCCAAGCTGCTGCTGGACCCGTACGCCAAGGCGATGAGCGGGGACATCGACTGGGACGAGTCGGTCTACGGCTACCACTTCGGCGCCCCGGAGCGCCGCAACGACCTGGACTCGGCCCCGCACACCATGCACTCGGTGGTGATCAACCCGTACTTCGACTGGGGCACCGACCGGCCGCCGCGCACCGACTACCACCGGACGGTGCTGTACGAGGCCCACGTGAAGGGGCTGACCCGGCTGCACCCGGAGATCCCGGAGGAGATCCGCGGCACCTACGCGGCGCTGGCGCACCCCGCGCTGATCGAGCACCTGGCGAAGCTGGGGGTCACCGCGATCGAGCTGATGCCGGTGCACCAGTTCGTCCGGGACCACCGCCTGCGGGACCTGGGGCTGTCGAACTACTGGGGCTACAACACCATCGGCTTCTTCGCGCCGCACGCCTCGTACTCCTCGACGGGGGACCGCGGGCAGCAGGTGCAGGAGTTCAAGTCGATGGTGAAGGCGCTGCACGCGGCGGGGATCGAGGTGATCCTCGACGTGGTGTACAACCACACCGCGGAGGGCAACCACCTGGGCCCGACGCTCTCCTTCCGCGGCCTGGACAACGCCTCGTACTACCGGCCGGCGAAGGACCGCCGGTTCTACGAGGACACCACCGGCACCGGCAACAGCCTGCTGATGCGCAGTCCGCACGTGCTCCAGATGATCATGGATTCGCTGCGGTACTGGGTCACCGAGATGCACGTCGACGGATTCCGCTTCGACCTCGCGGCGACCCTGGCCCGGCAGTTCCACGAGGTCGACCGGCTGTCCTCGTTCTTCGACCTCGTCCAGCAGGACCCGGTCGTCTCGCAGGCCAAGCTGATCGCCGAGCCGTGGGACCTGGGCGAGGGCGGCTACCAGGTCGGCAACTTCCCTCCGCTGTGGACGGAGTGGAACGGCATGTACCGGGACACCGTCCGCGACCTGTGGCGCGGCGAGAACGCCGCCCTGGCCGAGTTCGGCTCCCGGCTGACCGGCTCCTCCGACCTGTACCAGGACGACGGCCGCCGGCCGATCGCCTCGATCAACTTCGTCACCTGCCACGACGGCTTCACCCTGCGCGACCTGGTCTCCTACAACGAGAAGCACAACGAGGCCAACCACGAGGGCAACCGGGACGGCGAGTCGCACAACCGCTCGTGGAACTGCGGCGCCGAGGGCGGGACGGAGGACGAGGCGGTGCTGGAGCTCAGAGCCCGCCAGCAGCGCAACTTCATCGCCACCCTGATGCTCTCCCAGGGCGTGCCGATGCTCGCGCACGGCGACGAGTTCGGCCGCACCCAGCAGGGCAACAACAACGCCTACTGCCAGGACAACGAGCTCACCTGGGTCGACTGGCCGAACGGCGGCGCCGCCGCGCAGCTGCTGGAGTTCACCCAGGGCATGATCTGGCTGCGCCGCGACCACCCGGTCTTCCGCCGCCGCCGCTTCTTCCACGGCCGGCCGGTCTCCGGCACCCACGACGACCTCACCGACATCGCCTGGTTCACCCCCGGCGGCGAGGAGATGACCGACCAGGACTGGAAGACCAGCTACGCGAAGTCGCTGACGGTCTTCCTCAACGGCAACGCGATCTCCGAGCCGGACCGCCGCGGCGGCAAGATCGTCGACGACTCCTTCCTGCTGCTGTTCAACGCGCACTCCGAGCCGCTGGAGTTCACCGTGCCGGCCGGGCACGGCGAGGCCTGGCAGCTGGTCGTGGACACCGCGCAGCCCGTGCTGCCCGCCCGCGGCACCGGCACCCGGGTCAAGGCCGGCGACTCGCTCTGGCTCACCGACCGCTCGCTGATGGTGCTGCAGCGACCCGCGTGACGGCCGGGGCGCGGGGGACGGCCCGGGTGGGCCATTCGTGCCACCCGGGCGATAGCCTCGCCCGGGCCAGGGTAGGGATCACCCCATGACGTCCGCCGCCGCACACCCACCGACGGCCAGTTACCGGCTCCAGCTCCAGCCGGGCTTCACCCTGCGCGACGCCGCCCGCGCCGTGCCGTACCTGGCCGCGCTCGGCGTCTCCCACCTGCACCTGTCCCCGCTGCTGGAGGCCGTCCCCGGCTCCACGCACGGCTACGACACGGTCGACCACAGCCGGATCAGCGAACAGCTCGGCGGTGAGGCGGCGCTGCGCGCGCTGGCGGACGAGGCCCACCGGCACGAGCTGCGGCTGATCGCCGACGTGGTGCCCAACCACATGGCGCTGCCCGTCCCCGAGCAGCTCAACCAGCCGCTCTGGCAGGTGCTGCGGGACGGCCCGGACTCCCGCTTCGCCACCTGGTTCGACATCGACTGGACGGCGCAGCCCGGCCCCTCCGACGCGCCCGGCCGCGGCCGGCTGCTGCTGCCGCTGCTCGGCGACCGGATCGGCGCCGTACGGGACCAGCTGGTGGTGGACGGCGAGGTGCTGCGCTACCACGACCACGCCTTCCCGCTGCGTCCCGGCACCGCGCACCTGCCGCTGCCCGACCTCCTCGACCGCCAGTGGTACCGGCTGGCCTGGTGGCGGCTGGCCAGCAGCGAGCTGAACTACCGGCGGTTCTTCGCGATCAACGACCTGATCGCGGTGCGGGTCGAGGTGCCGGAGGTGTTCCGGGCCACCCACGAGGTGCTGCTGCGGCTGCACGGCGAGGGCGTGCTGGACGGCTTCCGGGTGGACCACCCGGACGGGCTGGCCGACCCGCGCGGCTACCTGCGGCGGCTCGCCGAGGCCACCGGCGGCGCGTACACGGTGGTCGAGAAGATCCTCATCGGCGACGAGCGGCTGCCCGCGGACTGGCCGTGCGCCGGGACCACCGGCTACGACGCGCTGCGCCGGATCGACGGGGTGCTCACCGACCACGCGGGCGCCGAGCGGCTGGTCGCGGCCTACCAGCGGGACGTCGCCGACCGGACGACCGCGGCCGGGGCCGCGCTGCGCGGGCGGGCCGAGCTGACCGTCCCGGAGGGCGAGCTGGCGGCCGAGGTGGACCGGCTGCTGCGGCTGGTGCGGCGGATCGGCGCCGCCGACAGCTCGCTCGCGGACCACCCGCAGCCCGCGCTGCGCGACGCCCTGTGCGCCCTGCTCACCGAGCACCCGGTGTACCGGCCGTACGTGGTGCCGGGCGAGGAGCCCCCGCCGGAGGCCGTCGCGCACCTGGCGGGCGGCGCCGAGGGCACCGCGGACCGGCTGCTGCGCGACCTGGCGCTCGGCCGGCGCGGCCGCAGCCCGGAGAAGGACGAGTTCTGCCGCCGGTTCGCCCAGACCACCTCGGCGGTGGCCGCCAAGGGCGTCGAGGACACCGCCTTCTACCGGTGGAACGCGCTGGTCTCGCTGAACGAGGTAGGCGGCGACCCCGGCCGGCCCGGCATCGGCCCGGCCGCCTTCCACCGCTGGTGCGCCGACCGGGAGCGGGACCGGCCGACCGGCATGACGGTGCTCTCCACCCACGACACCAAGCGCAGCGCGGACGCCCGGGCCCGGCTCGCGGTGCTCGCCGAACTGCCGGACGCCTGGGCAGCCGAGTGCGCGGCCTGGACGGCCGCCGCCGGGCCCTGCCCGGACCGCAGCACCGCCTGGCTGCTCTGGCAGACCCTGGTCGCAGCCTGGCCGATCGGAGAGGAGCGGCTCGTCCAGGTGGTGCTGAAGTCCGCCCGGGAGGCGAAGCTGCGCACCTCCTGGACGGCCCCCGACGAGACCTTCGAGCGGGTGCTGACGGCGTACGCGCGCGGTGCGCTCGCCAATGCCGGGCTCTGTCCGCGGATCGCCGGCTTCGTGCAGCTGCTCGCCCCGTACGCGCGCTGCAACACGCTCGCCTCGGCGCTGCTGCACCTGACCGTGCCCGGGGTGCCGGACCTGTACCAGGGCAGCGAGGAGCCGCTGCACACGCTGGTCGACCCGGACAACCGGGCACCGGTGGACCTCGGGGCGCTGGCGGTGCGGCTGACCGACTCGGCGACCGACCGCGGCGCGGACCTCGCCCGCGAGAAGCTCCACCTCACCACCACCGCCCTGCACCTGCGGCGCGACGTGCCGCTCGGCCCGTACCGGCCGCTGGAGGCCACCGGCCGGACGGCGGCGCACCTGCTCGCCTTCTTCCGCGGCCCGCGGGTGATCACCGCGGTGACCCGGCTGCCGTACGGCCTGCAGCGGGCCGGCGGCTGGGGCGACACCGTGCTGGAGCTGCCCGAGGGCCGCTGGACGGACGAACTGACCGGGCGGCACTACGAGGCCGGCCCGCTGCCGGTCTCCTGGCTGCTGGAGCGCCACCCGGTCGCACTGCTCACGGAGGGCCGTTGACCACGTACCGCGTATGGGCACCCGAGGCGGACATGGTGGAGGTGGAGGTCGACGGGCGGCCGCACCCGATGGCCCGCGAGGGCGACGGGTCGAGCGGCTGGTGGCAGGGCGAGGCGCCGGACGGCGACTACGGCTTCCGGCTGGACGGCGGCCGGGCGCTGCCCGACCCGCGCTCCCCGCGGCAGCCGGACGGCCCGGACGGACTGAGCCGGGCCGTCGACCACGCCGCCTTCCGCTGGTCGGACACCCCCTGGCGGGGCCGTCCGCTGCCCGGCAGCGTGCTGTACGAGCTGCACGTGGGCACCTTCACCCCCGCCGGGACCTTCGAGGCGGCGGCGGAGCGGCTGGACCACCTGGTCGACCTGGGCGTGGACTTCGTCGAACTGATGCCGGTCTGCCCGTTCCCCGGCCGGTACGGCTGGGGCTACGACGGGGTGTCGCTCTGGGCGGTGCACGAGCCGTACGGCGGGCCCGACGGGCTGAAGCGGTTCGTCGACGCGGCGCACCGCAAGGGCCTCGGCGTCGTCCTCGACGTGGTGCACAACCACCTCGGCCCGTCCGGCAACTACCTCCCGGTGTACGGGCCGTACTTCACCGACCGGCACCACACACCGTGGGGCTCGGCGGTCAACCTGGACGCGCCCGGCTCCGACGAGGTCCGGCGCTACCTGATCGGCAGCGCGCTGGCCTGGCTGCGGGACTACCGGATCGACGGGCTGCGGCTGGACGCGGTGCACGCCCTCGCCGACGACCGGGCGCTGCACTTCCTGGAGGAACTCGCCGTCGAGGTCGAGAAGCTGGCGGACGCCACCGGGCGGCCGCTGTTCCTGGTCGCCGAGTCCGACCTCAACGACCCGCGCACCACGGCGCCCCGGCAGGCCGGCGGCCTCGGCCTCACCGCCCAGTGGAGCGACGACTTCCACCACGCCCTGCACACCCTGCTGACCGCCGAGTCCGGCGGCTACTACGCGGACTTCGCCGCCGAGCCGTACGCGGCCTGCGCCAAGGCGCTGACCCGGGGCTTCTTCCACGACGGCGGCTGGTCGTCCTTCCGCGGCCGCTCGCACGGCCGGCCGTTCCCCACCGCGTACGGGCACCGGCTGCTCGGCTACGCGCAGACCCACGACCAGGTCGGCAACCGGGCGGCCGGCGACCGGCTCTCGGCGACCCTCTCCCCCGGACGGCTGGCCGCGGGTGCGGCGCTGGTGCTCACCTCGCCGTTCACCCCGATGCTGTTCATGGGCGAGGAGTGGGGGGCGAGCACCCCCTGGCAGTACTTCACCGACCACACCGACCCGGACCTCGCCGAGGCCGTCCGGCAGGGCAGGCGGCGGGAGTTCGCCGCGCACGGCTGGCAGCCCGAGGACGTGCCCGACCCGCAGGCCCGCTCGACCGTGCTCGGCTCCACCCTCACCTGGGCCGAGCGCGTCCAGGAGCCGCACGCCGGCCTGCTCGACTGGTACCGGCGGCTGATCCGGCTGCGCCGTACCCACCCCGAACTCACCGACCCGGACCTCGGCGCCGTCCGGGTCGAGCACGACGCCGCAGACCAGTGGCTGGTGGTGCACCGCGGCCCGTTCCGGGTGGTCGTCCACCTCGGCACCGGCGGCCCCCGGCGGATCACCCTGGACCGGCCCTACACCCGGACCTCGGCCCTGTACGGCGACTGCTGGCCCGAGTCCGACGGCTCCCTGCACCTGGCGGCGGAGTCGACCGCGGTCGTCCGGGTCGACTAGACCCTCGCACGGTCCCGGCGCGCACCGGGCCCGTTCGTCCGCCCGCGGCTCCGGGAGAAGGACCCCGGGCGACTCGCAGCGGGGTCGTGATCACCAGGGCACGACGCCGTCGTCCTCGAAGAACGAACCGGTCGGGCCGCCGTCGGGCAGCGTGGCGAGCCGGATCGCGGTGGCCGCGCCCTGTTCGGGAGTCCGGGGGCCGTGGAAGCCGGTGAAGTCGGTGGCGACCAGGCCCGGGCAGGTGGCGTTGATCAGGATGTCCGTACCGGCGAACTGCCGGGCGTACTGCAGGGTGAGGGCGTTGAGGAAGGACTTCGACGGCGCGTAGGCCGCCATGATCGGGCCGACCTCGACGTCCGGGTCCGCCTGCCGGGTCAGGGAGCCGACGCTGCTGGAGACGTTGACGATGCGCGGCGAGGCCGAGCGCCGCAGCAGCGGCAGCATCGCGTTGGTCACCCGGACGACACCCATCACATTGGTGTCCACGACCGTGCGGAGCACCTCCAGGTCGAGCACGGTCGGGTCCTGCACCCACCCCGGACCCATCTCGCCGGGGATGCCGGCGTTGTTGACCAGGGCGTCCAGGCGTCCTGCCAGTCGTTCGACCAGGTCCGCGGCATCGGTGACGCTCCGGTCGTCGGTCACGTCCAGCGGCACCTCGAAGGCGTCCACGCCGACGGCGCGCAGCTTCCCGACGGCGGTTTCGCGTCGGGCCGCGTCACGGGCTCCCACGCCCACGCGGTACCCGAGGCGGCCCAGCCCGGCCGCGATCTCGTACCCGATGCCCTTGTTCGCGCCGGTCACCAGCGCGATCATCGTTTCGCTCATGCCGATGATGGTGGCTCGCGGCCCGGTGGCGCGGCCAACACCGATACGGTGCCCTGTCATACCCGCCGGGTATCACCGCGTAGGCTGCGGCCGTGGACACCCTGGAAACCGCACTGGAAACCCGCGAGTTGAAGTACTTCGTGGCCGTCGCCGAGGAGCTGCACTTCGGGCGCGCCGCCGAACGCCTCGGCATGGCCCAGCCGCCGCTGTCGCGGGCGATCCAGCAGCTCGAACGGCGCCTCGGGGTCTGCCTGCTGGAACGCGACCGCCGCGGTGTCCGCCTGACCGGTGCCGGAGCGGTGCTGTTGCAGGAGGGCCGGGCGGCCCTCGACGCGACCGCTGCCGCCGCCCGCCGCACCCGGCGCGCCGGGGGTGCCGACAGCCCCGGCGGCCCCCGCGAACGGCTGGTCCTCGCGGTGAAGGCCGCCGCCTCCCACGAGCTGCTGCGGACGCTCCTCGCCGCCTACGCGGTCGAGCCCGGCAGCGCCGAGGTCGAGGTGCTGCTGTGCGGCATGTGCGAGCAGGAGGAGCTCCTGCGCGACGGACGTGCCGATGTCGCGCTGATGCACACGCCGTGGAACTCCCTCGCCGGCTTCGACAGCGAGGCACTCACGACCGAGGGGCAGGTCGCCCTCCTGCCTGCCGGGCACCCGCTGGCCGCCCGCGAGACCCTGTCCCTGGCCGACATCAGGGACGTACCCGATCTGCCGCTCGCCCGCTGGCCCACCCACGGCACCTACGCCCCCGGGCCGGGCCCGGAGATCCACAACCAGACGCAACTGGCCCAACTGACCGCCCTCGGACGCACCGTGGCGGTCGTCCCCGACTCCTCCCGCTCCTGGCTGTGGGCCGAGCACGCGGCCGTCCCCCTGACCGACGCGCCTCCCGTCGTGACCCACATCGCCTGGCCCGCGCACAGCCGCTCGCTGGCCCTGGCCGGCCTGGTCCGCACGGCGACGCGGCTGTGACCGGGACGCGAAGCCCGTCGAGTGCGCCTACTCCGGCTTGCAGACGATGAAGTGCTTGTACGGGTGGCGGCCCGGGCGGTCGCCGATCTCGCGGCAGGCGGCCTGCAGGTCGTGCAGGTCGGCGACGGAGAGCTCCAGCGGGGGCTCGTCCGGCTGGAAGGTCCAGCCGAGCGGGTAGTCGGTGCCCGGCTCGGTGGTCATCTCGATGTGGCAGCCGAGCACGTGGGTGACCTCGTGGGTGGCGGTGAACTCCACCAGGCGGTCGACGGTGCGCACGAAGGCCGGCCAGTCGGCGACGTACAGCCGGCCCGGGTAGACGGTGTCGCCGGTGAGCAGGAAGCCCGTCCGCGGGTCGTGGTAGGTGACCGAGGCCGCGTGGTGGCCCGGGGTGGCGAGGCACTCCAGCACCCGCCCGCCGAGGTCCAGCTGCCGGCTCTCCTCGCCCTGGAAGCCGAACCAGGCGAGCGCCTCGCCGGCCGGCACCAGTTCGGTGTCCGGCCGGTCCGCGAACTGGCCGTCGCCCGCCGTGTGGTCGCCGTGCCCGTGGCTGTGCAGCACCAGCAGCGGCAGGCCCGGGCTGCGCTCCTCGATCAGCTCGTCGACGGTGCGGCGCAGCGGCAGGTGCGCCGGGTCGGCGGTGGCGCCGGTGTCGATCAGCACGGCCCGCTCGGTGCCGAACAGCAGGTAGAGGAACGGCGCCTCGTAGTGGACGGCCTTGTTCTGCCGCAGGATGTACGTCGCCTCGTCGACCCGGTGGACCTGCAGGTCGGGGTCGGTGTTGTGCTTCGAGGACGTCGATCCGTGGATCCAGCGGACGTCCAGCGGTGTGCGGTGCTGCGTGTTCATGGCATCCCCCTTCGTCCGCGAAGCTACCAGGGGTCGGGCGTGTTCAGCGGAGGAAGGCGGTGATCCGGGTGCGCAGGCCGGCCGCGTCGAGGCCGTAGGCGGCGAGGTGCTCCGGGATCGAGCCGTAGTGGCGGTGCTCCTCGCGCGGGACGCCGAGGCCGAGGACCCGGTGCGGCAGGTCGGCGAGGGCGTCGTGGGCGGCGGTCGCGGAGGTGCCGGCGAGGTAGGGCTCGACGAGGACGACGTCGGGCCGCTCGCCCGCGGCGGCCCGCAGTCCGGCGGCGTCGAAGGGGCGGACGGTGGCCGCGTACAGCACGGTGAGGTCCAGGCCCTCGGTGGCCGCCAGGACGGCGTCGAGCATCGGGCCGACGGCGACGACCGTGCCGCGGCGGCCGGTGCGGACGGGCAGCAGCCGGCCGGGCTCGACCGGGCGGGCGGTGTCGTTGCGGTGGGCGGAGAGCCGCAGGTAGACGAGGCTGTCGCCGTCGGCGGCGGCGTGCCGCAGCAGGGTCTCGGCCTCGTCGGGGTGGCCGGGCACGTGGACCGTCCAGCCGGGCAGGGTGTCGAGCAGGGCGACGTCCCCGGGCGCCATGTGGGTGCGGCCGCCGGCCGGCCAGTCGTACGAGCCGGCGGCGCTGACCAGCACGGCGCCGACGCCCTGGTGGACGAGGTCGAGCTTGACCTGCTCCCAGGGGCGTTCGATCAGGAAGCTGGCGAAGGTGTGGGCGATCGGGCGCAGTCCGGTGAGGGCGAGTCCGGCGGTGACGCCGATCTGCAGCTGCTCGCGGATGCCGACGTTGACCACCCGGTCGGGGTGACGGGCGGCCGCCGGGCGGAAGGAGTCGGCGCCGATGTCGGCGAGGACGACGGCGAGCCGCGGGTCGTGGTCGAGGAGTTCGGTGGTGACGGCGGCGAAGCGCTCGCGCATGGTCTCCATGGCGGGGGCCTTTCTCGGGGCGGGGTGTCCGGGGCTCGGGTTCGGATCTCGGGTTCAGTGCCGGGTTCAGTACTCGGGTTCAGTACTCGGGTTCAGTACTTGGGTTCGACGCGGGCGACGACGGCGTGCGGGCGGCCGGGGTGCGGGGCGGTGAACGCGGCGTGCAGGGCCTCGTGGTCGCGGCCGTCCACGGTGGCGGTGGACCAGCCCTCGACGGCGAAGCGGGCCTCGATGGCGCCGCGCCGGCCGTGGGTGGCGGAGGAGTTGTCGATCACCACGGTGTGCAGCCGGTCCAGGCCGGTGGCGCCGGCGAAGGCGATCGCCTCGTGGTTGCTGCCCTCGTCCAGTTCGGCGTCGCCGACCAGCACCCAGACCGCCGGGTCGGTCAGGCCCTGGGCGCGCAGGCCGAGCGCGGTCCCGGCGGCGAGCGGCAGGCCGTGGCCGAGCGAGCCGGAGGCGATCTCGGCGCCGGGCACCAGCATCCGGTCCGGGTGGTGGCCGAGCGGCGAGTGGTAGCCGCCGAAGCCCGGCAGGACGGACGCGTCGAGGAACCCCTTGGCGGTGAGGACGGCGTAGTAGGCCATCGGGCCGTGGCCCTTGGAGAGCAGGAAGCGGTCCCGGTCCGGGTCGTCGGCGGTGGCCGGGCCGACCCGCAGCACGCGGTCGTAGAGCACCCAGAGGGCGTCCAGGGTGGAGGTGGCGGCGGGCCCGTGCTTCTCGTCGCCGGTCATCAGGGCCATCAGGGCGGGCAGGTCGGCGAAGGCGTACGGCCGCTGCCCGGTGGTTGCGGTGGTCATGCCGACAAGCCTGCAAGTTGAAGTCGACTTCAGGTCAAGCGGCTATCCTCGGCCGCATGGGACCGACCCGCCACGACCTGCTGACCATCGGCCAGCTCTCCGCCCGCAGCGGCCTGGCCACGTCCGCGCTGCGCTACTACGAGCGGATGGGGCTGATCCATGCCGAGCGGACGGCCGGCAACCAGCGCCGCTACGCGCGGTCCACGCTGCGGCGGGTCGCCTTCGTCCGGGCGGCGCAGCGGGTCGGCCTGTCCTTGGAGGAGGCCCGCACCACACTCGACCGGCTGCCGGAGGAGCGGGCGCCGAGCACCGCCGAGTGGGGCGAGGTGGCTGCCACCTGGCACGAGCGGATCGACCGGCAGATCGAGGAACTCCAGCTGCTGAAGCGTAAGTTGACCGGCTGTATCGGCTGCGGCTGCCTGTCGCTGTCGCGCTGCGCGCTGTACAACGCGGGTGACCGGGCGGCGGCGGCCGGGCCGGGTGCGCGGTACCTGCTGGGCGACCCGCCGGCCGGCAGGGCCTGACGACGCGTCGCTCCCGGTACGCACCGCCGCCGCGAAGGCCGGGGCCGGATCGGGCGTTCGGCCGCTGGAGGCACGTGCCGCCCGTCTATGCTGCCCCGGTGAGAGTCGAACGGCTGCGGGGAGATGGGTCATGACCGAGCATCAGGACATATCGCTGGACTGGATGTCCGGCACCGGCGAACCGCACGCGCCGGTGGACCTGCGCCCGGAGGTCCCGCACCCGGCCCGGATGTACGACTACTACCTGGGCGGCAAGGACAACTTCCCGGCGGACCGCGAGGCGGCCGAGAAGGTCCTCGCGCTGAGCCCGCTGGTGCGGCTCAGCGCGCTGGCCAACCGGGCGTTCCTGCAGCGGGCGGTGCGCCACCTCGCGGCGGACGGGGTGAAGCAGTTCCTGGACATCGGCACCGGCATCCCGACCGCGGGCAACACCCACCAGACCGCGCAGCTGGTGCACCCGGACGCCCGGGTGGCGTACGTGGACAACGACCCGATCGTGCTGGTGCACAGCCGGGCGCTGCTGGCCGGTTCCAGCCGCGGCACGGTGACGGTCACCCAGGCCGACCTGCGCGACCCGGCGAAGATCCTCGCCGACCCGCAGGTGCGCGAACTGCTCGACCTGGGGCGGCCGGTGGCGCTGCTGCTGTTCGCGGTGCTGCACTTCGTGGACGACGCCGACGACCCGTACGGCATCGTGCGGACGCTGGTCGACGCGCTGCCGCCGGGCAGCCACCTGGCGCTCTCGCACGGCACCGGGGACTTCGTGCCGGCGTCCGAGGCCGAGAAGGGCCCGGCGATCTACCGCAGCGCCACCGCGCAGCTGAGCATGCGCACCAAGGAGCAGGTGCTGAAGTTCTTCGACGGCCTGGAGCTGCTGGAGCCCGGCCTGGTGACGGCCCCGCTGTGGCGGCCGGACACCGCGCCCTCGGCGACCGACGCCGAGGTGGGCATCTGGGCGGGCGTGGGCCGCAAGCCCTGAGCCCTCCGGGCCGCCGCCGTCCCGCCTCGGCCGTCGGCCGTCGGCCGGCGCCCGTACCCCCCTGGTGACTCCGGGGGAACGGGCGCCGCACGGCGGCTACTTGACGGATCCGGCCATCGCGCCCTGCACGAAGTGGCGCTGGCAGGTGAAGAAGACGGCGACGGGCACCAGCAGCGACAGGAAGGCGCCGGGGGCGAGCACGTCCAGGTTGCTGCCGAACTGCCGCATCTGGGACTGCAGCAGGACGGTGAGCGGCTGGGAGTCGCTGCCGGCGAAGACCAGGGCCACCAGCATGTCGTTCCAGACCCAGAGGAACTGGAAGATCGCCAGTGAGGCGAGCGCGGGCATCGCGAGCGGCAGCGCGAGCCGGCGGAAGACCGTCCACTCGCCGCAGCCGTCGATCCGGGCGGCCTCCATGACCTCCTGCGGGATCTCCAGGAACTGGTTGCGCAGCAGGAAGACGGCGAACGGCAGCCCGTAGGCGACGTGGAACAGCACCACGCCGGGGACGGTGCCGAACAGGCCGACCGCGCCGAGCAGCCGGGCGACCGGCACCAGGCCGATCTGCACGGGCACCACCAGCAGGCAGACGACGACCAGGAACAGCCAGTCCCGGCCGGGGAAGTCGAGCCAGGCGAAGGCGTAGCCGGCGAGCGCCGCGAGGGCGACGGTGAGCGCGGTGGCGGGCACCGAGATCAGCACGGTGTTCCAGAACGCACCGAGCACCTCGCCGCCGCCGAGCAGGGCGGTGTAGTTGTCGAGGGTGAGCCTGGCGGGGTGGGCGAGCACCGTCCACCAGCCGGAGGCGGCGCTGTCCTCCTTGGGCCGCAGCGAGGTGAGCAGCAGACCGACGGTGGGCATCAGCCAGAGCGCGGCGGCGACGAGCAGCACGGCCCGGACGGCTCCGCTGCGGGTGCGGGCGGCGATCCGGGCGGCGAGCCGGGGCCGCGGCCGGGTGGACCCGGCGGTGCCGCCGGGGGCGGGCCGGGTGAGCAGCTGGGTCATCGGGTGCTCCTGCGGAAGCGTCGGACGTTGAGGACCATGGCGGGCACCACCAGCAGCAGCAGGAGCACGCCGAGGGCGCTGCCGAGGCCCTGGTCGTTGCCGCCGCCGAAGGAGACCAGCCACAGCCGCAGGGCGAGCACGCCGGCGTCCTGCTGGACGGGGCCGGGGGCGACGACGAAGACCAGGTCGAAGACCTTCATCACGTTGATGACCATGGTCACCAGGACGACGCCGAGCACCGGGGCGAGCTGCGGCACGGTGATCCGGCGGAAGATCTGCCACTCCCCCGCGCCGTCCATCCGGGCGGCCTCCAGGGTCTCCCGCGGCAGGTTGGCGAGGCCGCCGGCGATGACGACCATCGCGAAGCCCGCCCAGATCCACAGGTAGGCGCCGATGATCGCCGGGGTGACCAGGCCGGGGCCGAGCCAGGCGAGGCCGCGGTAGGGGGCGGCGAAGTTCGACGCGGGCAGTTCGACGGTGCCGCTCGGGTGACCGGGGAAGGCGAAGGAGCCGTCGGCGGCGGTGGTGGCGGTGGCGATCTGCCGCTGCCCGTCGAGCAGGCGGACGGTGACGCCGGGCAGGCCGTGCTCGCCGGGGTCGATCGTGCCGGGGGTGCCGCCGCCGGGGGTGACGTCGAGCCAGACGGTGCCGTGCACGCCGGCTCCGGCGGATGCGGCCGACCCGGTGGTGGCAGGCGCGGCCGGCTTCGCCGTGGCGGGCAGGGCGGCGGGCTTGAGTCCGACGAGCGGCACGGCGACGGCGCTGCCGGGTGCGGCCGGGACGGCGCGCACCGCACCGTCGGAGGCGGTGGCCGGGCCGCCGGGGCGGGGCCGGGCGCCGGGGTAGGAGGGGTCGGGGTCGAAGGTGTCGTGGACGGCGACCGCGGCGGCGTTCAGCACGCCGCGGGCCGGGTCCTGCTCGTAGACCAGCCGGAAGGTGATGCCGGCGGCGAGGAAGGAGATCGCCATCGGCATGAAGACCAGCAGCCGGAAGGCGGTGCCCCAGCGGACCTTCTCGGTGAGCACGGCGAAGACCAGGCCGAGGCCGGTGACCAGCGCGGGCGCCACGGCGACCCAGATCGCGCTGTTGCGCAGCGCGGTGAGGGTGGCGTCGTCGGTGAACGCGGTGCGGTAGTTGCCGAGGCCGACGAAGCCGGTGCCGGGCGCGTCGTAGAGGCTGCGGACCACGGACCAGCCGATGGGGTACAGCACCAGTGCGCCGAGCAGGGCGAGGGCGGGCAGCAGGAAGAGGGGGGCCGGGCCCCGGCGCCGCAGGGCGGCG
This sequence comes from Streptomyces sp. NRRL B-24484, assembly GCF_000717715.1. Taxonomy (GTDB): domain Bacteria; phylum Actinomycetota; class Actinomycetes; order Streptomycetales; family Streptomycetaceae; genus Kitasatospora. The sequence continues at coordinate 227,918 of NZ_JOAI01000001.1, forward strand.
CCGGAGCTCCGGGGTCGGGTGGGTGTCCTCATGGGGACGTCAGCCCTTGTACGCGGCGGCCGCGGCGGCTTCCAGCCGCTGGGCGGTGCCGTTGACGTCGGTCGGGTTCGCCAGGAAGTCCTGGAGGAGCTTCCACTCGCCGCTGCCCTGGGTGCCGCCGAAGGCGGCGGGGGCCTGGTCGGAGAGGTCGAAGCGGAAGCCGTCGGCGGCGGCGATCAGCGACTCGGCGGTCTGCCGGGTGGTGTCGTCCGGGTAGGCGGCGGGCTTGACGGCCTTGTTGGGTGACAGGAACCCGCCGGCGCCGGCCCAGACCTCGCCGGCCTCGGGGCCCGCGAGGAACTCCAGCAGCTGCTGGGCGGCGTCCTTGTGCTTGGCGTCCTTGAGGACGACGGCCGCGTCGCCGCCGCCGACGACCGGCGCCTTGCCCGTGCCGACGGCCGGGAACGGGAAGAACTTCGCGTCCTCGCCGACCTTCTTCTTGAGCTCGCCGGAGACGACGGCGCCGACGAAGTCGCCCTCGTAGACCATCGCAGCGGTCGGCTTGTCGCCGAACACGGCCTGGACGGACTCGGGGAAGTCGGTCTGCAGCGCGCCCTTGCCGCCGCCGGCGACGAGCTGCGGGTCGCCGAAGACCTTGCCGAGGGTGGTGAGGGCGGCGACAACGGTCGGGTCGGTCCAGGGGATCTGGTGCTTGGCCAGCTTGTCGTAGTTCTCCGGGCCGGCCTGCGAGAGGTAGATGTTCTCGAACCAGTCGGTGAGCGGCCAGCCGGCCTCGCCGGCCACGGAGAAGGCGGGCAGGCCGCTGTCGGAGACGGCGTGGCCGGCGGCGAGCAGCTGGTCGAAGGTGGTGGGCGGCTTGACGCCGGCGGTGTCCAGGGCGGCGGGGCTGTACCAGACGGTGGACTTGTGGGCGGCCTTGAAGTACAGGCCGTAGAGCTTGCCGTCGACGGTGCCGTAGTCGGCCCAGATCTTGGCGAAGTCGCGGTGCAGGCTGTCGGCGACGGCGGGGGCGAGCGGCTCCAGCCAGCCCTTGCGGGCGAACTGCTGGAGGACGCCGAGCTGCGGCATCATCACGACGTCCGGCGGGTCGCCGCCCTCGATCTTGCTGCCGACCAGGGTGGAGACGTTGTCGCCGGTGGAGATGTAGACGGTCTTCGCGCCGGTCTTCGCGGTGAAGGCGTCCAGCACCTTCTGGAAGTTCTTCTGCTCGACGCCCGTCCAGGCGGCGGCGACGCTGACGGTCTGCCCGTCCAGGGGCTTGGCGGTGGCGTGGTCGGCGGCGGTGCCGCCGCTGCCGCAGGCGGTGGCCGTGGCGGCCAGGCCGAGGGTGGCCGTCAGGGCGACGGCCGCTCGCAGGGATCGCATGTGGTGTCCTCTCGGTCGGCGTTCCGGCCGGGGCCGGGTGCCGTTTCGGGGGTGGGGCCGGCCGTGGGCGGCCGGGCTGCCGGTGGAGGAGTGCCGTGGGGGTGCCCGCTCCGCCGGGCCGCGGATGCGTGGCACGGTGGTCGGCGGAGCGGGCGGCGGCCGCGGTCAGGTGGGCGGCCGGTGCCGCGCGGGGAGGCAGGTCGCGCGGACGTCTTCGGGGGGTGGCCCGCCCCGCGGGCGGGAGGGTGTCGCGGGGCGGGCCGGTGGCCGCCGCGCCGGAATCGTCCGGGGCGGCCGGGGCCGCGGGTGTGGGCGCGCGGCCGTTCAGGGGTGCAGCGGAGTGTTAGTGACGGCGCGTCAGAGCGATGCTGCGCCGGCCGTCCACCAGGCGGCGGTGCCGGCGGGGAGGGTGCAGGGCGGGCAGGGGCCGCTGGCGAGCAGCGGTTCGCGGTCGACGGGGGCGAGGGCCGGCTCGTCGCCGAAGTTGACGGCGCACAGCAGGCCGTCGCCGCGGACGAAGGCGAGCACGCCGGGCGGGGTGTCGATCCACCGCAGGGTGCCCTCGCCGAGCTGCGGCAGGACGCGCCGCAGGTGCAGCGCCTCGCGGTACAGGTGCCAGGCGGAGCCGGTGTCGGCGAGTGCGCGTTCGGCGGTGTGCGCGGCGAAGTGGGCGGGCTGCGGCAGCCACGGGTCCTTGCCGCCGTCGGGGGCGAAGCCGAACGGCGGCTCCTGCCCGGACCACGGCATCGGGATGCGGCAGCCGTCCCGGATGCCGGTGCGGCTGCCGGTGCGGTGGTAGATCGGGTCGGTGAGCACCTCGTCGGGCAGGTCGTCGACCTCGGGGAGGCCGAGTTCCTCGCCCTGGTAGAGGTAGGCGGCGCCGGGCAGGGCGAGCATCAGCAGGGCGGCGGCACGGGCCCGGGCGGCGCCGGCCAGCGGGTCGCCGGCGTGGAAGCGGCTGGTGGTGCGGACCTGGTCGTGGTTGTTGAGCACCCAGGTGACGGTGGATCCGGTGGCGGCGATGTCGTGCACGGCGGCGTCGATGACCCGGTGCCAGTGCGCGGCGTCCCAGGGGGCGTGCAGCAGGTGGAAGAAGAACGCCTGGTGGAGTTCGTCGGGGCGCAGGTAGGCGGCCTGTTCGGCGGCGGTGGGTACGGAGGCCTCGCCGACGAGCAGGCGCTGCCGGCCGTCGCGGGCGGTGTACTCCTCGCAGACGGCGCGCCAGCGGCGCCAGATGCCGTGCACCTCGGGCTGGTTCCAGGCGAGCGGGTTGACCGAGTCGCGGGTGCGCTCGTCGGCCTCCGGGTCGGGCGAGTCGGGCAGCTCGGGGTGCTTGAACAGGCCGGCGGCGACGTCGATCCGGAAGCCGTCGGCGCCGCGGTCGAGCCAGAAGCGCAGGATCCGCTCGAACTCCGAAGCGACTTCGGGGCGGCGCCAGTTGAGGTCGGGCTGCTCGGGGGTGAACAGGTGCAGGTACCACTGGCCCCAGCTGCCGTCGGCCTCCCGGATCCGGGTCCAGGCGGGGCCGCCGAACATCGCCCGCCAGTTGTTGGGCGGCAGTTCGCCCGCCTCGCCGCGGCCGTCGGCGAAGTGGAAGAACGCCCGCTCGGAGCTGCCGGGTGCGGAGCGCAGCGCGGCCTCGAACCACGGGTGCTCGCGGGAGCAGTGGTTGGGCACGATGTCGAGGATCAGCCGCAGGCCCAGCAGCCGGCAGTCCTCGGCGAGCAGGTCGAAGTCGTCGAGGGTGCCGAACAGCGGGTCGACGGCGCAGTGGTCGGCGACGTCGTAGCCGTGGTCGTGCTGCGGGGAGGCGTAGAACGGGTTGAGCCAGACCCCGTCCACGCCGAGGCGCTTGAGGTACGGGAGGCGGGCGCGGACGCCGGCCAGGTCGCCGACGCCGTCGCCGTCGGAGTCCTGGAAGCTGCGCAGGTAGACCTGGTAGACGACCGCGTCCCGCCACCAGGGGCGGTCGGGGCCGGCCGCCGGCGGGGCGGTGAGCAGGGCACGGGCGGGCGCGGTCGGTGGATCGCCCGGGGTGGGGGACGTGAGCATTCGTCACCTTCAGGAAGGACACGGCGGGGCAGCGCCGCAGAGGTCGCACAGGGCCCCGCAGGTGCCGTCCCGGCGGCGGGGTACATGCATGTTATGTAGCTCGACAGGCGACGTCCAGAGCGGGTTCGCCGACAATACACGGACATATCCGCCCAAGCGCCAACAAAAGAAGGGGCCCGGATACTTAACAAGTAAGTATCCGGGCCCCTTCCGGGCTTCTTCCGGGGCCGCAGCCGGCGCTCAGCCGGTGATCGACTTCAGGTCCGCCGCCATCCGGGCCACCGCCTCGTCGGCGCTGCTGCGGCCGAGCAGTGCCTCGTACGCCGCCGCGCTCACCGCGAGGCTCACCTGCTGGTACTCCGGCGAGGCCGGCCGGCGCACCGCGCCCTCCAGCGCCTGCCGCACCACCGGCAGGTACGGATTGCGCCGCACCAGCTCCGGGTCGGTGTACAGGTCCGCCCGCACCGGTGGCAGTCCGCCCTCGGTCAGCACCCGGCGCTGCACGTCCCCGCCGGTCAGGAACCGGATCAGGTCCCGGGCCGTCCGGCCGTTCCGGGAGCGGGAGTTGACCGCCAGGTCGGAGCCGCCGAGAACCGAGGTGCCCGGGCCGTCCGGGCCCGGCAGCGGCACCACGCCGAACTTCCCGGCCACCGCCGACCCCGGCCCCTCGGCCTGCGGGTACGCGTACGGCCAGCAGCGCAGGAACAGCAGCCGGCCGTCCTGGAACGCCTGCCGGGACTCCTCCTCGCGGTAGCCGAGCGCCGCCCGCGGGATCCAGCCCTCCCGCAGCCCGCGCGCCAGGAACTCCAGGCCCGCCCGGGCCTGCGGGGTGTCCACCGCCACCGAACCCCGGTCGTCCAGCAGCCGCCCGCCCGCCGAACCGACCGCCTCCGCGACGTTCACCGTCAGCCCCTCGTACGGCAGCAGCTGTCCCGCGTAGCCGTCCAGGCCGTGCCGCGGCGCCACCTCCCGGGCGAGCCGTTCCAACTCGGCCCAGGTGCGCGGCGGCTGCGCACCCTCCGCAGCCAGCACGTCACTGCGGTAGTACAGCAGGCCTACGTTGGTGGTGAACGGCACCGCGTACAGCCGGTCCCGCCACCGCCCGGTGCCGACCGCGGACGGCAGCAGACCGGTGGGCGCCATCCCGGCGTCCAGCGGCGCGATCCAGCCCTTCTCGGCGAACTCGGCCGTCCACACCACGTCCAGGTTGACCACGTCGAAGCGGTCGCTGCCGCGGGACAGGCCCTCCGCCAGCTGCGCCCGGACCTCGTCCGCCGCGTCCGGCAGCTCCACCAGCGTCGCCCGCTCGCCGGGATGCCCGGCGTTCCAGCTGTCCAACAGGCCCTGCAGGTAGCCGGCCCGGTCCCGGCCGGTGACCAGGGTGACCGGCCCGGTGCCGGACGCGTCCGGGTCGTCGGCGTCGTCGGCGTCGTCGGGCAGCGAACAGCCGCCCGCCAGCAGCACGCCGGCCAGCACCCCCGCCAACTTCCCCAGACTCCGACGGCGCACCGAACCGACCTCCACTCCGCCCGCCGATGGGCGGGACCGCCCGCCTCGCGTACCGTGTGACCGGGCCGGGCCACCGGGCCGCGTCGCGGACGACAAGCCAATGACGACAGAGTATGCCCGGACGAACGAAGGGAGGGGAGGGTCCGAGTGCGGCTACCGCTGCTCGCGCTGCTCGCCAAGGAGCCGGCGCACGGCTACGAGCTGAAGCAGGCCCTTGAGCAGACCTTCGGCGCGGCGTACCCTCGTGCGAACATCGGCCAGATCTACGTCACCCTCGGACGTCTGGAGAAGGCCGGCCTCGTCGAAGGCCAGGACGTCGCCCAGGACGGCAAACCCGACAAGCGCGTCTACGCCATCACCGACACCGGCCGCCAGGAGGTGGCCACCTGGCTCGGCGAGCCCTCCGAGGGACCGCGGGTCCGCGACGAGTTCTTCCTCAAACTCGTGCTGGCCCCCGGGACGCAGCTCGCCGACCGGCTGACGCTGATCAACAACCAGCGCCGGCACTACCTGAACGTCATGCGCGGCCTGAACCGGATGGCCACCGAGGAACGCGGCAACCAGGTCTCCCAGTTGCTCATCGAGGGCGCCGTCCTGCACCTGCAGGCCGACCTCGACTGGCTGGAGAGATGCCAGGAGGAACTCACGTGACAGGCCAGGACACCGCCGTCCCGGTGTTGCGCGCCACCGGACTCGTCAAGACCCACCGGGCCGCCCGCGGCGGCGCCGAGGTCAGGGCCGTCCGGGGCGTCGACCTCACCGTCGGACGCGGCGACTTCGTGGCGATCACCGGCCCCTCCGGCGCCGGCAAGTCCACCCTGCTGCACCTGCTCGCCGGCCTGCGCCGCCCCGACGCCGGCGAGATCCACCTCGACGGCCGGCGCGTCGACACCCTCCGCGAAGCCGACTGGGCCGTGCTGCGCCGCCGCCGGATCGGCATCGTCTTCCAGACCGGCAACCTGGTCTCCGACCTCACCGTCGCCGACAACGTGGAACTCCCCGCCCTGCTCGCCGGCCACAGCGCCCGCACCGCCCGGGAACGCCGCGAGGAACTCCTCACCGAACTCGGCCTCGCCGACCGCGCCGACGCCGCACCCGGCGACCTCTCCGGCGGCGAACGCCAGCGCGCCGCCCTCGCCCGCGCCCTCGTCAACGACCCCGACCTGCTCTTCGCCGACGAGCCGACCGGCAGCCTCGACAGCCGCAGCGCCCGCGAGGTCCTCGCCCTGCTCACCCGCCACCACGCCAAGGGCCGCACCATCGTCCTCGTCACCCACGACGCCCGGGTCGCCGGCAGCGCCGACCGCGTGGTCAGCCTCTTCGACGGCCTGATCACCGACGACACCCGGATCGACGACACCCCGCCCGTCCGCGGTGTCCGCGACGTCCTCGACCTCGGCGGCTGAGCCCGTGCGCGCCGCCCTCCGCTGGATCCGCGCGGACCTCGCCTCCCACCGGCTGCCCGCCCTGCTCGTCGTGCTCGCCACCGCCGGCGTCGCCGCCGCGCTGCTGCTCGCCGGCACCCTGCTCAACAACGTCACCGGGCCCTGGCAGCGGCAGTTCGCCCGCGCCGACGGCGCCCACGTGTGGATCGAGACCCGCACCGACCACGCCGACACCGCGCTCGCCCGGCTGCCCGGCGTCACCGCCGTCGGCGGACCCTACGACACCACCACCGCCACCCTCACCGGACGCAACGGGCGGCCCGTCACCGGACCCGAACTCCCGCTCTCGCTGCGGGCCACCGACCCCGGCCCGCCCGCCCTCTCCGCCCCGCTGCCGGTCGCCGGCGGCCGACTCGACGCGGCCCGCCCGGACGGCATCGTCCTGGAGCACTCCCTCGCCTCCGCCGCCTGGGCCCGCCCCGGCGACCGGCTCACCCTGCGCGGGCCCGACGGGCGCAGCCACACCCTCACCGTCCTCGGCATCGCCGACAGCCCCGACCGCGCCCGCTACCCCGACCTGCGGCCCGGACTCGCCTGGGTGCTGCCCGGCACCCTCGACACCGTCCAGCCCACCGCCGCCCTGCGCGGCCACGCCGTCGGCCTCCGCCTCGCCCGCCCCGCCGACGCCGACTACACCGCCCAGCGCGCCGTCACCACCCTCGGTGGCGACGTCACCCGCGTCGCCACCTGGACCGACGCCCGCGACTCCCACGAACGCGAGAGCCGACCCGCCGGCCTGCTGCTCGGCCTGTGCGGCCTCGCCGCCCTCGCCGCCGCGGCCCTCGCCGTCGCCGGCGCCGCCGCCGGCCGGATCAGCTCCCGCCTCGGCGACATCGCCGCCCTCAAGGCCCTCGGCTTCACCCCCGCCGGGATCGCCCGGATGTTCGTCGCCCAGCACCTGCTGCTCGCCACCGCCGGACTGCTGATCGGCGGCGCCGGCGCGCTCGCCGCGGCCGCCCTGCTGCCCGCGCTCGCCCCCGACCCCGGCATCACCGCCACCCCGTGGGCCCTCGGCCGGGCCGTCTTCGGCAGCGGACCGCTCGCCCTGCTCGCCGCCCCCGCCTGCCTGGTCACCGTCGCCGCCGCCTCCGCCCTGCCCGCGCTGCGCGCCGCCCGGGTCCCCGCCGTCCCGCCCGCCGAGGGCGAACCCGCGCGGGACCGGCCGCCCCGCCCCGCCCGGCTCGCCCTGCTGCGCCGACTGCCGCCCGCCCTCGTCCTCGGGATCCGCGGCGCCGTCCGCGGCCGCGGCCGCACCGCCACCGCGGCCCTGCGGATCGCCGTCCCCGTCCTCGCCTGCACCCTCACCCTCACCGCCTGGTCCACCCTCGACGGGCTCGGCCGCACCGCCACCGCCGGCTCCGCCGCCACCCTCACCGTCCGCGCCGCCGGCCCGGACGACCCGCTGCCCGCGGCCCTCGCCGCCGACCCCGCCGTCTCCGGCGTCCACCCAGGCGCCGACCGGGAGGCCCTCGCCCCCGGCCAGTCCACCACCGTCACCCTGCGGGCCCTCGGCACCACCGACCGCCCCTACCCGTTCGACGTCGTCGAGGGCCGGACCGTCCGTGCCACCGGCGAAGCCGTCGCCGGTCAGGGCGCCCTCGACCTCCTCGGCATCCGGGTCGGCCAGTGGGCCCGCGTCACCACCGACGGCACCCCGCGGATCCTGCACGTCGTCGGCCGCATCGTGGAACCCGACCGCGGCGGCCGCATCGTCTCCACCGGCCTCGACACCCTCGCCGACGCCACCACCGCCGACCCGCGGCCGGACTACTGGACGGTCACCCTCCGGCCCGGCACCGACGCCGACCGGGTCTCCACCGCCCTCTCCGCCGCCTTCCCCGGCCGCCTCGACGTCCGGCCCACCACCGCGCCCTTCGCCGGACTCGCCACCGTCCGCGCCGCCGTGGTCGGCCTGGTCGCCCTGCTCGCCCTCATCACCCTCGCCGAACTCCTCACCGTCGCCGCGGTCGCGCTGCGCGCCCACCGCCGCGACCTCGCCCTGCTGCGCACCATCGGCCTCACCCCGCGGCAGGCGATGGCCCTCGTGGTGACCCGCTGCGCCACCGTCGCCCTCCTCGGCGGCCTGCTCGGCGCCGCCCTCGGCGTGCCGCTCGCCCTCGCCCTGATCGACGCCCAGGGCGCCGCGACCGGCGTCGGCGCCGGACTCGCCCACCCGCCCTCCGCCGCCGCCCTCGCCACCCTGGTCACCGCAGCCGTCCTCGCCGCGGCAGCCGCAGCCGCCCTCCCCGCCCTCCGAGCCGCCCGCGAACCCGCCGGCGAAGTCCTCCACCGCATCTGAGAACGGAACGGATCGGGGCAGGCCGGATCAGGGGCGCGGGGAACTGCGCAGTCCGAGGGTGGTCACAGCAACCATCAGGGCCGGCCCAGGTTCGTACGGTGGCCCGCATCCGAATTGTGCAGTTCCGCCCCGGCCCCCGGCCTCCGGCCGGGAGGTACCCCCACGCGCCCCCGGGGTGAACCGTCAGGCCTCCCAGAGGCCTGCGAAGAGGTCGTCGAGCCGGTCGTCGCCGATCGGCGGTTCGGGCAGCGGGTGGGCGCCGCGTACCCGGAAGCCGTCCAGCAGCAGCGCGAGGTGACGCCGCCACAGCCCCGGCCGGAGGCCCTCCGCCGCGGGCACCGCCCGGCACAGCGGCCCGAGCAGGAAGAGCAGGTCCGTCGCGACGACGTCGCACCGCATCGTGCCCTGTTCCTGCGCCCGGGCGACCAGGACCCCGACGGTCGCGGCGTTGCGGTGGCTCATGTCGGCGAGCACCGGAACGGTCGGAATGGCCATCGTCACCAGGTCGTTGATGCCGCGGCTGGTGGCGACGAGTTCGAAGATCCGGGTGAAGTAACCTTCGACGGCCGTCCAGGCGTCCTCGGCCGCGAGGGCTTCCTCGCCGGCCGCCGCGAGGACGGCCGCCGCGGGGCGGAAGACCTCGCCGATCAGGTCCTCGCGGGTCGGGAAGTGCCGGTAGAGGGTGGCGTTGCCGACTCCGGCGCGGCGGGCGATGACGTCGAGCGGGGCGTCGAGGCCGAGTTCGGCGAAGACGTCCGCGGCGGCCGCGGCCAGTGCCTCGCGATTGCGCCGTGCGTCCCGCCGCTGCGGTGCCGGCCGCTCCCCGTCTGCCACGCGCACACCCTAGCCGTCCCCGGATCGCCGGAAAACCTCCGAGAAGATCTCGTCACGGGATGTCGAGGCACCGGAGTCCCGCTCCAGGACGTGTCGTCAAAGGCGACGGGCGGCCCTGAATCGACCTCCCGGGTGCCCTCGAAGACCACTCCTAAGCGGTCAGTTGCTCCCAGACCTGCCGGATGCGGGCGGTGAGGTCGTCCAGCGATCCGCTGTTGTCGATGACGATGTCGGCGACGGCGAGCCGGTCCTCGCGGGTGGCCTGGGCCGCCATCCGGGCCTTGGCCTCGTCCTCGGCCATGCCGCGCAGCCGCACCAGCCGGTCGAGCCGGATCTCGTCGGGCACGTCCACGACCAGGACCTGCTGGTAGAGCGGGGCGAGGCCGTTCTCGGCGAGCAGCGGGACGTCGTGCACGACGACGTCCTCGGGTCCGGCGGCGGCCTCCAGGTCGGCGGAGCGAGCGCGTACCAGGGGGTGGACGATCGCGTTGAGCGCGGCGAGCCGCTCGGGGTGGCCGAAGACGAGCCGGCCGAGGGCGGGGCGGTCGAGCGAGCCGTCCGGCTGCAGGACCTCGGGGCCGAACTCGGCGACCACGGCGCGCAGTCCGTCCGTCCCGGGGGCCACCACCTCGCGGGCGATCAGGTCGGAGTCCACGATGACGGCGCCGAGTGCGGCGAGTTGCCGGGACACCTCGCTCTTGCCCGCGCCGATCCCGCCCGTCAGTCCGATCCTCAGCATGGCGCCCAGGCTACCGCCCGGTCACCTCCGGCCGCAGGCCGCTCCCCCGCCGGTCGCCGCTTCCCCGGCCGGGCGCCGCCGGGCGAACAGGGGTCGAACATCCGGCGGCGGTACGGCGAATTGCGGCCTCCCGGGGGTGCCGGGCGGCAGGTCGCGGGCGCGCGAGTGGTTAGGGTGCCGGGAACCGTCCCACCGAGAGGAGCACCGATGTCCCCCACCTGGCCCGCCGGTCCGAAGCGGGTGCTGGTCGTCGGCATCGACGGCGTCCGGCTCGACCTGCTGCCGTCGCTGCACACCCCGCACCTGGACGCGGTGGCCGGGGCCGGCTTCCTCGCCGCGGTACAGGTGGACGAGGCGACGCCGACGATGTCCGGGCCGTGCTGGGCGACGGTGGTGACCGGGGTCGGGGTGGCCAAGCACGGCGTGTTCGGCAACCACTTCGGCGGCAACCGGCTGGACGTCTTCCCGGACTTCACCACCCGGCTGGCGGCCGTGCACCGGCGCCGGACCTTCGCCGCGGGCGGCTGGGAGCCGCTGTTCCTGGCCCGCAGCGGCGGTCCGCTGTTCGCGGCACCCGGCCGGCTGGCGTACATCGCGCCGCTGGAGGACACCCCGGAGGCGTGGGAGGTCTGCGACGAGCGGGTGACCGCCGAGGCCGAGTACGTGCTGGGGCGCAGCGACGACGATCCGCAGGCCTCGTTCGTCTACCTGGGCGCGGTCGACGAGACGGCGCACTTCCTCGGCTGCGGCGAGGAGTACCGGCGTTCGGTGGAGACGGCGGACGTCCGGCTGGGCCGGCTGCTGGCGGCCGTCCGCGGCCGTTCCTCGTACGACGCGGAGGAGTGGACGGTGATCGTGGTGACCGACCACGGGCACCTGGACGGCGGCGGCCACGGCGGGCGCACCGACGTGGAGCGCACGGCGTGGATCGCGGCCTTCGGCCCGGGGATCGTCCCGGGCGGCCCGGTGCTGCCGCTGCACCACACCGACGTGGCGGCGCACGTGTACGCGGCCCTGGAGATCGTGCCCGACCCGCACTGGACGCTGGACGGACGCCCGTTCACCCCGGCGGCCCTGCCGGTCGCGGCGGTCTGACGGCCGCTCACCGGCCCGGCGCCGGTCGCCGGGCCGGTGGCCGTCACAGCGCCGACACCAGGTGGGCCGAGACCACCACGTTGCCCTGGTAGCCGGTGGCGCGGGTGTAGCCGCCGCCGCAGGTGACGACGCGCAGTTCGGGCCGGGCGGTGGCGCGGTAGACCCGGTCTGCGGGGAAGCCGGCCTTGGGCAGCACCTCGACGGTGTCGACGGTGAAGCGGGCGGTGCTGCCGTCGGCGCGCAGCACGTCGAGGGTGTTGCCGCGGTGGAGCGAGCCGAGCGCCCAGAAGACGGCGGGGCCGCGGTCGGTGTCGACGTGGCCGACCAGCAGGGCGTTCCCGGCGGCGCCGGGTGCGGTGCCGAGTCGGTACCAGCCGGCGAGGTTGCGGTCACCGACCGGCGGCACCTGGAGTCCGCCGGCCGCGTCGAGGCCGACCCCGGTGACGGGGGCGTCGACGCCGATCGCCGGGATGCGCAGCCGGGTGGGCCGGGAGAAGGGCATCGCGGCCGGTCCCGCCCCGGCCGGGGTGGCCGTCCCGGCCGCCGTCGGTGCGGCGGCGGGCCGGGCGTCGGCCGCGGCGGGGGCGGGCGGGGCCTGGGTGCGGGTGCCGTCGTGCACCAGCCAGGCACCGACGGTGGCGGCGGCCGTGGCCGCGGCGAGGGCCGCGTGGGCCCCGCGGGTCGGGGTTCGTCGCACCGTCGGTGCCTCCTGCGGCGGTCGTCCGGTCAGGCCCGGGCGGTGTGCCGGCGGCGCAGGACGACGGCGCCGCCGGCGAGGCCGGCCGCGAGTAGGGCCCCGCCGGCGGCAGTCTCGACCGGGTCCGCCCCGAGGACTCCGCCGCCGCCGCCGGCGAGGGAGGGCCCCGTGGGGACGGACGCGGTGGTGGTCGGGAAGAGCTCGGGGCCACAGGTGACGGCGGCGGAGGCGCCGCCGACGGTCACCTCGACGGTGTCGGCGCTCTTGGTGAGCACCTTCGTGCCGGCGGCGGTGGTGAAGCTGGTCCCCGGTGCGCCGGGGACGTGCTCGCCCTGGGCGTCGACGACGCGGACCTCGCCGACGCCGGCGCAGGCGACGACGTCGCCGTTCACCAGTTCCAGACTGCCGCCCTCGGTGCGGCCCTTGAACGGCGTTCCCGTGCCGCCGTCCGCGAACGCGGCGCCCGCGCCGGCGGTGAGCAGGGCCAGTACTCCGCAGGCCACGGCAGCGGCCGCACCCGCCCTCGTCCTGATCGACATCCGTCCTCCTTGCCCGTGGAACCGCGACGTCTCCGCGCTTCCCTGGCCCCACAGGGTCCCGGACCCGGGACGGACATACCACCGCCAATCGGGTGTTTATGACGACAACTCACATAATCCGCTTACGAATTGTCAGGGTTCCGGCAGCCCCGGCGGTGCGGTCGCGGCGCGAACGGTCAGCCGAGGTCGAGCTGCTCCCCCGCCGCGAGCTGCGCGAACGCGGCGCCGGTGCCCGGCCCGCCCTCGCCGAGCAACCGGCCGTGCACCATCTGCCCGATGTCGCTCAGCACGGCCTCGTGGATCGCCAACGCCCGCTCCGGGCCGGCCTCCCGGACGTAGTCGATCAGCTCCGAGACCTTGGTCCAGGGGCCGGCGATCGGCAGCAGCAGGGTGTCCACCGGGTGCGGCGGCACGGTCAGTGCGTCACCGGGGTGGAAGAGCCGGCCGTCGAGCAGGAAGCCGATGTTGCCGACACGCGGGACGTCGGGGTGGATGACGGCGTGCCACTCGCCGTGCACACTCACGCCGAGGCCGTCGATGTCGAAGGCGTCGCCCTCGCCGACCACGGAGACCCGCGCACCGACGCCCTCCAGCTGCGCGGCCACCGCACGGTTGGTCCAGATCCGCAGGCCGGGCTGCGCCTCGACGGCGGCGCGCAGCCGGTCCTCGGCGAAGTGGTCCATGTGTTCGTGGGTGATCAGGACGGCGTCCGCGCCCCGGGTGGCGTCGGCCTCGGTGAACGCTCCGGGGTCGATGACGACGGTGGTGCCCTGGTGTTCGATCCGGACGCAGGCATGTCCGAGCTTGGTCAGTCGCATGGGGAAAACACTACAGCAATGCTGCACAGTTTGGCTGCAGGAAATTCCCGGTAGCATGATCCCCATGGACGAGGTCGACCCCCTGGAACTGGCCGCAGAGCTGCGCACCGCCATCGGCACCCTGGTACGCACCCTCCGCCCCGGCGACGAACTGCCGCAGAACCAGGCCGCCGTCCTCGGCTGGCTGGTCCGCGAGGGCCCCCGCACCACCAGCGAACTGGCCGCCCTCCAGCGGGTCCGCCACCAGTCGATGGCCCGGACGGTCGCCCTGCTCGGCGAGGCCGGCCTGGTCGAGCAGCGGCCGCACGAGACCGACGGCCGCAAGCTGCTGATCACCGCCACCGAGGCCGGCACCGCCGCGATGCACGCCCAACGCGCCCGCCGCGAGGGCACCATCGCGACCGCCCTCACCGAACGACTCACCCCCGAGGAACGCCACCTCCTCCACCGGGCCGTCCCCCTCCTCCGCAAACTGGCCTGAGCCCGGAGCGACTCACCCAGGCGCACACGGGTACCCCCTCACCCGGACGGGCGCATGCCGGAGGGCCTGCCTTCGCGTTGGGCAGGCCGCCCGATCCGCGCATCCGAAGGGACGCCCGCCATGACCCCCGTCCGCACCGCCCTGGTCCTCGCCGCCGCCGTCTGCGGTCTGCTGCTGGGCACCGCGGGAGCCGCCTCCGCGTGCGGCCCGCTCGACGTCGCCGCCGGCCTGGCCCCGGGCTTCGGCAACGCCTGCGTCAACCGCTGACCGGACGGCCCCGCCGGGGCCGCGTTCAGCGGGCCAGCGCGACCTGCTCCGCCTCGACCTCGGCCTCGACCCCGACCTGCTCCGCCTCGGCGCGCTGCCCGGGCAGCACCGCCCGCGCGCCGAGCGGCGGCAGTTCCACGTGCTCGCTCAGCCCGATCTTCCGGTGCAGCCTGCGCAGCGGCGCCGGCGCCCACCAGTTGAACTCGCCGGCCAGGCTCATCGCGGCCGGCACCAGCAGGCACCGCACCAGGGTCGCGTCCACCGCGACGGCCACCGCGAGGGCGATGCCCATCTGCTTGACCATGAGCATCTGCCCGGCGGCGAACCCGGCGAAGACGATCACCATCAGCAGCGCCGCCGAGGTGATGATCTTGCCGCTGCGCTGCAGGCCGAGCTGGACGGACCGGGTGCAGCCGTGCCCCTGGTCGTACAGCTCCTTGATCCGGGCGAGCAGGAAGACCTCGTAGTCCATCGAGAGCCCGAACGCGAAGGCGAAGACCAGGACCGGGACGAAGGTCTCCAGCCCGCCCGAGGGGGTGAAGCCGAGCAGGCCGCTGAACCAGCCGTGCTGGAAGACCATGGTCAGCGCGCCGAGCGAGGCGCCCAGCGACAGCAGGTTCATCAGCAGCGCCTTGACCGGCATCACCACCGACCCGGTCATCAGGAACAGCAGCACCAGGGTGCCGAACGCGACCAGGCCGAGCGCCCAGGGCCCGCGGGTGGCGACCTCGTGCTGGAAGTCGGCGACCGAGGCCGCGTCGCCGGTGACGTAGGTGGTGAGCCCGCCGCGGTGGTCCCGCAGCTCGCCGACGACCTTCTTGGCCTGGGCGCCCTGCGGGTCGCCCTTCACCAGCACGTCGACGGTGGTGAGGCCGTCGCCGACCGGGGTGACCGCGCGGACACCGGCGACGCCCGGCAGCCCGGCGACCACGTCGTCGGCGTACGCCTGCGCGGTCTTCTGGTCGCTCTTCACGACCACGGTGATCGGGGCGGCGGCCTGCTCGGGGAAGCGCTGCGCGACGGTGTCGGCGACCTGCCGGGAGGCGAAGGACTTGGGCAGCACGTCGGCGCCGGAGCTGCGCGGGTGGGCGCCGAGGAAGGGCGCGCCGGCCGCGGTCAGCAGCGCCACGCAGATCAGCATCACCGGCAGCGCGCGCTTCTGGACGCGCCGCACCGTCCGCGAGAAGAAGCCCTCGTCGGGCACCGGCTCGGTCGGCGCCTTGATCCTCCGGCCGACGAAGCCCAGCAGCGCCGGGACGAGGGTGAGGGCGGCCGCGGCCGCGATCACCACGACGCTCACACCGGCCACGCCGACCGCACGGAACACCGGGCTGGTGAAGACGAACAGGCCGGACAGGGCGACCGCGACGGTCAGCCCGGAGAAGGCGACGGTGCGCCCGGCGGTGGCCGCGGTGCGCTCCACGGCCTGCGCGACGGTGGCACCGTGGCCCCGCTCCTCGCGGAAGCGGTTGACCATCAGCAGCGCGTAGTCGATGGAGAGTCCGAGGCCGAGCACGGTGGCGATCGGCAGCACGCTGGTGTCGATGTCCATGATCCGGCTGAAGCCGAACATGGCGAGCAGCGCGCCGCCGACCGAGGCGATCGCGCCGATGCCCGGCAGGCCGGCCGCGGCGAGGCCGCCGAAGACCAGCACCATGACGATCAGGGTCAGCGGCAGGGTGACGATCTCGCCGAAGCGGGTGTCCTTCTCGGTCTGCGCCTTGACCTCCTGCTCCAGCACGAGGTCGCCGCCGACGGTCACATGGGTGCCGGCCGCGTCGATCGCGTCCAGCCGCTCGGTCACGGCGTCCAGCTGCGCGGGGGTCGAGGCGTCGGCCATCCGTACGGCGACGAGGCTCGCTCGGCCGTCCGCGGCGGCCATGCCCGGGGTGCCCGAGTAGGCGTCGGCCACCGAGACCACGCCCGGCAGGTGGGAGATCTCGGCGGTCGCGGCGGTGACCGCGGCCCGTACCTTCTCGTCGGTGACCGGCGAGCCGTCCACCACGGCGGTGACGGTGCCCTTGACCGGATCCGCGGCCTGGACGGCGGCGGTGCCGCGGGCGGCCTCGGAGCCGCCGGAGCCGCCGCCGGCGACCGTCCCCTCGAAGACCCGGCCGCCGATCAGCACGCCGGCCGCGAGGACGAGCGCCCAGAAGGCGAGCACCCAGCGGCGGTGGCGGAAGCACGCCCGGCCGAGGGCTGCGAGCCGCCCGCCGACACGGTGGTCGGCGGGCGCGGGCACGGCGGCGGGGGAAGGCGATGCGGCAGCGAGGGGATTGCGCATGAAGGAGCCTTTCGGGCAGTTCCCCTCAATGTAGGCGCAAAGTCCGATTCGTCCTATAGACGGATGATGAGCCCCATCTCACAATTCCTGTGACGTAAGCGACATATAAGAAATAGCGGACAACAAAGCGGAACCCCCGCCCGGTCGATGCCGGGCGGGGGTTCCGCCTGCTACTGCTCAGCCCTCAGGCTGCGCGCACTGCGATCAGCTCTGGCCGCCGGCCAGCTTCTCGCGGAGCGCGGCGAGCGCCTCGTCCGAAGCGAGAGCGCCGGAGCCCTCGTCGCTGCTGGAGGAGTACGAGCCGCCACCGGAGACCGGGGCCTCCTCGCCGGCCTCGGCGGCAGCCGCGGCGTCGGCCTCACGGCTCTTGATGACCTGGGCCTGGTGCTGCTCGAAGCGGGCCTGGGCCTCGGCGTACTGCCGCTCCCACTCCTCGCGCTGCTTCTCGAAGCCGGGCAGCCAGTCGTTCGCCTCGGGGTCGAAGCCCTCCGGGTAGATGTAGTTGCCCTGGTCGTCGTAGGACGCGGCCATGCCGTACAGGGTCGGGTCGAACTCGACCGACGCCGGGTCGGCACCGAGGGACTCGTTGGCCTGCTTCAGCGAGAGGCTGATGCGACGACGCTCGAGGTCGATGTCGATGACCTTGACGAAGATCTCGTCGCCGACCTGGACGACCTGCTCCGGGATCTCGACGTGGCGCTCGGCCAGCTCCGAGATGTGGACCAGGCCCTCGATGCCCTCGTCCACGCGGACGAACGCACCGAACGGAACCAGCTTGGTGACCTTGCCGGGGACGACCTGGCCGATCTGGTGCGTCCGGGCGAACTGCTGCCACGGGTCCTCCTGGGTCGCCTTCAGCGACAGGGAGACACGCTCGCGGTCCATGTCGACGTCGAGGACCTCGACGGTGACCTCCTGGCCCACCTCGACGACCTCGGACGGGTGGTCGATGTGCTTCCAGGACAGCTCGGAGACGTGCACCAGGCCGTCGACGCCACCCAGGTCCACGAAGGCACCGAAGTTGACGATCGAGGAGACGACGCCGGAGCGCACCTGGCCCTTCTGGAGGGTGGTGAGGAAGGTCTGGCGGACCTCGCTCTGGGTCTGCTCCAGCCAGGCACGGCGGGACAGGACCACGTTGTTGCGGTTCTTGTCCAGCTCGATGATCTTGGCCTCGAGCTCCTTGCCGACGTACGGCTGGAGGTCGCGGACGCGGCGCATCTCGACCAGCGAGGCCGGCAGGAAGCCGCGGAGGCCGATGTCGAGGATGAGACCACCCTTGACGACCTCGATGACGGTACCGGTGACGATGCCGTCCTCTTCCTTGATCTTCTCGATCGTGCCCCAGGCACGCTCGTACTGAGCGCGCTTCTTGGACAGGATGAGGCGACCCTCCTTGTCCTCCTTCTGGAGAACCAGGGCCTCGATGTTGTCGCCGACGGAGACAACCTCGTGGGGGTCGACGTCGTGCTTGATCGAGAGCTCGCGGGACGGGATGACACCCTCGGTCTTGTAACCGATGTCGAGGAGCACCTCGTCACGGTCGACCTTCACGATGACGCCCTCAACGATGTCGCCGTCGTTGAAGTACTTGATGGTCTCGTCAATGGCGGCGAGGAAGGCCTCGGCGTCGCCGATGTCGTTGACCGCAACCTGCGGGGTGGTGCTGACAGAGGTGTCGGTGGGGCTCGTCATTAGGAAAAGGGCTCCGGTACGGACATGAAGTCGTAGGTAATGCCACGCGGAGGGCCCGTATCGCTCCCACCGAAAGCCGGACAGCCAAGAACACGGCGCACCGACCCCCATGAGAAATCCTGAAGGACAGGTGTCCGTCTTGCAGACCGTGGGGTCTTCGACAGATGCGAGCGCGACCTGCTCCGTCCGAGGCGCGCAGGCCCGCAGCGCAACTTGTAGCATACGGGGACAGCCGGGCACGGTCAACGCGAAGAGCGTCGAGACCGGTGGAGGCCGGGATGGATCAGGCCATATCCTCCAACAGCGCACCAGAACGGCGGCTGTCGCAGGGGGATGTCCCCGGATGCCACCACCCCGACCCGGTCCCGTACGGAGCCGGTTCACGGCAGCGGCGCTTCCGCACCCCACACCCTACGCGACGGGCCTCAGCATCGTGACCACCACCCCCGACCACTTCGCCGACGACGACCGTGACCGGCACGGGCAAGGCGACCACGGCGACCACGGCGAGGAGGACGACGCCGTGCGGCGCACGGCCGGCCCCGGCGAGTCCAGCCGGGCCAGCCGCCACTGGTGGGACCGGAACGCCGACGAGTACCAGGACGAGCACGGCGCCTTCCTCGGCGACGACCGCTTCACCTGGTGCCCCGAGGGCCTCGACGAGGCCGACGCCCGGCTGCTCGGCGACCCCGCCGCGCTGAAGGGCCTCGACGTGCTGGAGATCGGCGCCGGCGCCGCCCAGTGCTCCCGCTGGCTCGCCGCCCGCGGCGCCCGCCCGGTCGCGCTCGACATCTCCTTCCGCCAGCTGCAGCACTCCCGGCGGATCGACCTCGTCCGCGGCGGCGACCCCGTCGCCGTCGTCCAGGCCGACGCCGCGGTGCTGCCCTTCGCCGACGGCTCCTTCGACCTCGCCTGCTCCGCCTACGGCGCGGTGCCGTTCTCCGCCGACACCGGCGCCCTGATGCGCGAGGTCCACCGGGTGCTGCGGCCCGGCGCCCGCTGGGTCTTCTCGGTGACCCACCCGATCCGCTGGGCCTTCCCCGACGAGCCCGGCGTCGAGGGCCTCACCGCCACCGCCTCGTACTTCGACCGCACCCCCTACGTCGAGCAGGACGAGCAGGGCCGCGCGACCTACGTCGAGCACCACCGCACCCTCGGCGACCGGGTCCGCGAGCTCAGCACCGCCGGCTTCCGGCTGCTCGACCTCGTCGAGCCGGAGTGGCCCGAGGGCCTCGACCAGGAGTGGGGCGGCTGGTCGCCGCTGCGCGGCCGGCTGATCCCCGGCACCGCGATCTTCGTCGCGCAGCGGGGCTGACCGCCGGTGCGTCCCGCCGGCCTCGAACTGCCCGTCCGCACCGCCGTCCCGCCGCTGCAGCGCGCCCTCGCCGGGCACGGCGCCGCGGTGCTCGCCGCACCGCCGGGATCCGGCAAGACCACCCTCGTCCCGCTGGCGCTCGCCGGGCTCGCCGAGGGCCTGCCCGGACCCGCCCGCCGCGTCCTGGTCGCCGAGCCCCGCCGGCTCGCGGTGCGCGCCGCGGCCCGCCGGATGGCCTGGCTGCTCGGCGGCGCCGTCGGCGAGCAGGTCGGCCTCACCGTCCGCGGCGAGCGGAAGGTCGGGCCGCGGACGGTGGTCGAGGTGGTCACCACCGGCGTCCTGCTGCAACGGCTGCAGCGCGACCCGGAGCTGCCCGGCGTCGACGCCGTCGTCCTCGACGAGTGCCACGAGCGGCACCTGGACGCCGACACCGCGCTGGCCTTCCTGCTCGACGTCCGGGCGGCGCTGCGGCCGGAGCTGCAGCTGGTGTGCGCCTCCGCGACGTCCGACACGGCGGCCTGGGCTGAGCTGCTCGGCGGCGCGCCGGTGGTCGAGGCGCACGGCGTCTCCCACCCGGTCGAGGTGGTGCGGGCGCCGCCGCCGCGCGCCGTCCGGCCGCCGCACGGCACCCGGACGGATCCGCTGCTGCTCGACCACGTCGCCGCCACCGTCCGCCGGGCGCTCGCCGAACGCGAGGGCGACGTGCTCTGCTTCCTGCCCGGCGTCGGCGAGATCGCCCGGGTCGCCGGGCTGCTCGGCACCGGCACCGAGGTCCTGCAGCTGCACGGGCGGGCGCCGCAGGCCGTCCAGGACGCCGCGCTCACCCCCGGCGGGCGGCGCCGCGTCGTGCTCGCCACCTCGGTCGCCGAGTCCTCGCTGACGGTGCCGGGCGTGCGGATCGTCGTCGACTCCGGTCTCGCCCGGGAGCCGCGCACCGACCACGCCCGCGGCCTCGCCGGGCTGGTCACCGTCCGTGCCTCGCTCGCCGCCGCCCGGCAGCGCGCCGGCCGGGCCGGCCGCGAGGGCCCCGGCACCGTCTACCGGTGCTGGGCCGAGGCCGAGGACGCCCGCGCGCAGCCCTTCCCCACGCCCGAGATCGGCCTCGCCGACCTCACCGGCTTCGCCCTGCAGGCGGCCTGCTGGGGCGACCCGGACGCCCGCGGCCTCGCCCTGCCCGACCCGCCGCCCACCGGCGCGATGGCCGCCGCCCGCGAGACCCTGCGGGCCCTCGGCGCCGTGGACGCCGACGGCAGGGCCACCGACCGCGGCCGCCGGATCGTCCGCACGGGCCTGCACCCCCGGCTCGCCCGCGCCCTCCTCGACGGCACCGAGCTGGTCGGCGCCCGGCGCGCCGCCGAGCTCGTCGCCCTGCTCTCCGAGGAGCCGCCGCGCGCCCTCGGCGACGACCTGCTCGCCGTCTGGCGGACCGTCCGCGGCGCCGACGACCCGTACGCCCGCCGCTGGCGGGACGAGACCCGGCGGCTGCGGCAGGACGGCACCGGGCCCGCCGGGGTGGCCGACGAGGCCGCGGCCGGGCTGGTCGTCGCGCTCGCCCACCCCGAACGGATCGCCCGGGCCCGCGGCGGCGACCGCGGCTACCTGATGGCCTCCGGCACCGCCGCGGAGCTCGGCCCCGGTTCGCTGCTCGGCGGCGCCGAGTGGCTCGCGGTCGCGGTGGCCGACCGCCCGGCGGGCTCGCCGTCCGCCCGGGTGCAGCGGGCCGTCGCCCTGGACGAGGCCACCGCCCGGCGGGCCGGCGCCGCCCTGGTGACCGAACGCGAGGAGGTGCACTGGTCGGCCCGCGAGGGCGGGCTCACCGCCCGGCGGGTCGCCCGGCTCGGCGCGGTCGAGCTGACCGCGGCGCCGCTCACCGACCCGGACCCGGTGCTGGTGCGGGCCGCCCTGCTGGACGGCCTCGCCCGGGAGGGCGTCGGCACCCTGCTCAGCTGGCCGCCGGCCGCGGACGGGCTGCGGGAGCGGCTGGCCTTCCTGCACCGCGTGCTCGGCGACCCGTGGCCGGACGTCTCCGACGACGCCCTGCTGGAGCGGGCCGGCGACTGGCTGGAACCGGAGCTCTCGCGGGCCCGGCGGCGGGCCGACCTCGGCCGGATCGACACCGCCGCCGCCCTGCAGCGGCTGCTGCCCTGGGCGGGCGGCGAGGCCGGCCGACTGGACGAGCTGGCGCCCGAGCGGATCGCCGTCCCGAGCGGATCGCGGATCCGGGTGGACTACTCCGGCGAGCGTCCCGTCCTCGCCGTGAAGCTCCAGGAACTGTTCGGCTGGCAGGCGGCGCCGGCGCTGGCGGGCGGTCGCGTCCCGCTCACCGTGCACCTGCTCTCCCCCGCCGGCCGCCCGGCAGCGGTCACCGGCGACCTCGCGTCCTTCTGGCGGGACGGCTACCGGGCCGTCCGCGCCGACCTCCGCGGCCGCTACCCCCGCCACCCCTGGCCGGAGGACCCCACCACCGCCGAGCCCACCCGCCGGGCCAACCCGCGCAAGTGATCGACGGCCCGCCGGTGCGCCGGGCGGAGGCGCCCGGCCGGTCCGGGAGCGGCGGCCCGACGGGATCCGGGCCGTGGGCCCCCGCGAGGCAGCGGTACGCGCTCGACGGCACGCCTAGCGGGGCAGCGGGGTGCCGGTCTTCACCGGGTCGCAGGTCATGATCTCGCCGGCGGGGTTGGTCGCGCAGGTGCCGCCGCGGGTGGCGCTGCCGCCGTCGCTGCGCGGGTCGTCCGTACCGGGGCTGATCTGCCAGCGGGGCGTCGCGGCGGCCCGGCGGGTCGGTGCGCCGGCCTTGGCCGTCCGGGGCACGGTCGCCCGGGGCGAAGCCGCGTGGGCGGGGGCCGCGGACGGGGACGCCGTCGGAGTCGGGGTCGGCTCCGGCGCGGACGGGAGGGCCGTGCCGGCCGACGGGACGGCCGGACTCGCGGACGGCACCGGCGTCGGCGTGGGCGGGGCGGAGACGGCCGGCACCGGTCGGGCGGCGGGCGGGTGCTCCGGGCCGCCCGACAGCGCCCAGGCGCTGCCGCCCAGGGCCAGCAGCGCCGCACCGGCACCGGCACCGGCACCGATCAGCAGCGGGCGCCGGCGGCCCCGCACGGCTCTCGCGTCCTCGTCCATCTCCGCGCTCCTCTGCGATCTTGAATCGGGGGTGCGCGGATTCTAGGGCCGACCGGGCCCCCGCCCCCACGAGGGGTCGGGGGCCCGGTCGGAGGCTCAGTGGGCGGCAGCCTCCCAGTTCGGGCCGGAGCCGACGGAGACGTCGAGCGGGGCACGCAGCGGGTAGGCACCGGCCATCTGCTCGCGGACGAGCGCCTCGACCTGCTCGCGCTCGCCGGGGACGACCTCCAGCACGATTTCGTCGTGCACCTGGAGGAGCATCCGGGAGCCGAGGCCGGCCGCGGTGAGGGCGCGGTCGACGTTCAGCATGGCGATCTTGACGATGTCGGCCGCCGAACCCTGGATCGGCGCGTTGAGGGCCATCCGCTCGGCCATCTCGCGGCGCTGCCGGTTGTCGCTGGTGAGGTCGGGCAGGTAGCGGCGGCGGCCGAGCAGGGTCTCGGTGTAGCCGACCGCGCGGGCCTCCTCGACGACGTTGTGCAGGTAGTCGCGGACGCCGCCGAACCGCTGGAAGTAGGTGTCCATCAGGCCCTGGGCCTCGGCGGGCTTGATGCCGAGCTGCTGCGAGAGGCCGTACGCGGAGAGGCCGTAGGCGAGGCCGTAGGACATCGCCTTGATCTTGCGGCGCATCTCGGCGTCGACGGCGTCCCGGGCGACCTCGAACACCTGGGAGGCGACGGTGGTGTGCAGGTCCTCGCCGCTGAGGAAGGCCTCGATCAGGGCCTCGTCCTCGGAGAGGTGGGCCATGATGCGCAGCTCGATCTGCGAGTAGTCCGCGGTGAGCAGCGACTCGTAGCCCTCGCCGACGACGAAGGCGCGGCGGATCGCGCGGCCCTCCTCGGTGCGGACGGGGATGTTCTGCAGGTTCGGGTCCTGCGAGGAGAGCCGGCCGGTGGCGGCGACCATCTGGTTGAAGGTGGTGTGGATGCGGCCCTGCGGGGAGACCGTCTTGAGCAGGCCCTCGACGGTGGTCCGCAGCTTGGCCTGGTCCCGGTGGCGGAGCAGGATCACCGGGAGCTCGTTGGTGGTCTGGGTGGCCAGCCAGGTGAGCGCGTCGGCGTCCGTGGTGTAGCCGGTCTTGATCTTCTTGGTCTTGGGCAGGCCGAGCTCGCCGAAGAGGATCTCCTGGAGCTGCTTGGGCGATCCCAGGTTGAAGGGGTGGCCGGCGGCGGCGTGCGCCTCGTCGACGCAGCGCTGGATCTCGGCGGCGAACTGGGTCTCCAGGCCGGTGAGCCAGTCGCGGTCTGCGGCGATGCCGTAGCGCTCCATCCGGGCGAGCAGCTCGGCGATCGGCAGTTCCATGTCGTGGAAGAGCCCGGCGGCGCCGACCTCGGCGAGCCGGCCGTCGAACAGCTCGGCGAGGTCGAGGATCGCCCGGGCCTGGACCATCAGCGCGCGGGCGGCGGCGCCGGAGTCCTCCTCCGGGGCGTCGAAGGAGAGCTGGCCGGTCTCGGCCGCGGCGGCCGGGGCCAGCGAGCGGGCGAGGTACTCCTCGGCGAGGACGTCGAGGGTGAAGGTGCGCCGGCCGGGCTTCTCCAGGTAGGCGGCGAGGGCGGTGTCGGCGGTGACGCCGCCGATCCGCCAGCCCTGCTCGGCGAAGGCGCGCATGACGTGCTTGGCGATGTGCAGCGCCTTGGGGTGCTCCGGGTCGGCGAGCCAGGCGGTGAAGGCCTGGTCGTCGGCCTGGTCGAGGGCGGCCGGGTCGAACCAGGCCGCGGCGTCGCCGGCGGCGAGGGCGACCTCCTGGACGCGGCCGGTGCCGAGCGCCCAGGTGTAGACGGCGGCGATCGCGGTGCGGTCCTTGCCGTGCTCGGCGAGCCAGGCGGTGAGGGCGCCCGGCTCGGTCAGCACGTCGCCGTCGACCTCGGGGCCGGCGACGGTCTCCGGGGCCTCGGTCTCGGCGGCGCCGGCCGGGTCCATGGCGTAGACACGCTCGCGGAAGTTCGGGTTGCGGAACTCCAGCGACTCCATGATCTGGCCGACGGCCGGCTTGTCGAAGGGCCGGCGGGCGAGGTCGGCGACGCCGAGCGGCAGGTGGACGTCGCGCACCAGCTCGGTGAGGATGCGGTTGCGCTTGACCGAGTCGAGGTGCTCGCGGAGCTTCTCGCCGATCTTGCCCTTGACCTCGTCGGCGCGGGCGACCAGCTCGTCGAAGGAGCCGAACTGGTTGACCCACTTCGCGGCGGTCTTCTCGCCGACGCCGGGGATGCCGGGCAGGTTGTCGGACGGGTCGCCGCGCAGCGCCGCGAGGTCGGGGTACTGGGTGGGGGTGACGCCGTACTTCTCGGCGACCTTCTCGGGCGTGTAGCGGGTGAGCTCGGAGACGCCCTTGGTCGGGTAGAGCACGGTGACCCGCTCGTCGACGAGCTGGAGGGAGTCCCGGTCGCCGGTGACGATCTGCACCTCGAAGCCGTCGGCGGCGGCGGCCGTGGCCAGGGTGGCGATGACGTCGTCGGCCTCGAAGCCCTCGGCGGTGATCCGCGGGATGTGCATGGCGTCGAGCAGCTCGCCGATCAGGCCGACCTGGCTGCGGAACTCGTCCGGGGTGGCGGCGCGGTTGGCCTTGTAGTCCGGGAACTCCGCGGAGCGGAAGGTCTGCCGGGAGAGGTCGAAGGCGACCGCGAGGTGGGTGGGCCGCTCGTCGCGCACCGTGTTGGCCAGCATCGAGGCGAAGCCGTACACGGCGTTGGTCGGCTGCCCGGTGGTGGTGTTGAAGTTCTCCACGGGCAGCGCGTAGAAGGCCCGGTAGGCCATCGAATGCCCGTCGAGCAGCATCAGCCGGCGCTGCCCGCCGCCCGCCGCGTCCCCACCTGCGTCCGGCACAGCCCTGTCCGCACCCTGCACAGCCACGTCAACGTCCGTTCCTGCCGGTTCCTCTGCCACACCTCGATCCTAGGGCGCGGCACCGACACGGACCGCCACCGTGCCGGGGCCCCGGCGGTGTCGGCCCTGGCCGCCCCGGGGCCCGCGGGCCGGTCGTACGATCACAGACAGCACGACGACGTGACCCCCACCGGCAGGAGCACCATGACCGACGCGGCCCCCGTAGTACTGAACGTGCCCCAGGACGTCCTCGACCACTTCGCGAAGCTCGGGGTCAGCCCGGAGACCTTCTCCGGCGGGCACCTGGGCGAGAAGCTCGGCATCCGGATCACCGAGGCCTCGCCGGACCGGGTGGTGGGCACGATGCCGGTCGAGGGCAACCAGCAGCCGTACGGGCTGCTGCACGGCGGCGCCTCGGCCGCGCTGGCCGAGACGATCGGGTCGATCGGCGCGATGCTGCACGCCGGGCCGGGTCGGTACGCGGTGGGCGTCGACCTCAACGCCACCCACCACAGGTCGGCCACCTCCGGCCTGGTGACGGGCGTGGCCACGGCCGTCTTCAAGGGCCGCACCGCCGCGACGTACGAGATCGCGATCACCGACGACACCGGCCGGCGGATCACCAGCTGCCGGCTGACCTGCATGCTGCGCGACCTGTAGCACCCGCACCGTCGCGCGCCGTCCCGCCGCGCACCCGCCGTTCCCCGGCGGGTGCGCGGCGGTTCCGTACGGGCTCCGTTTGGGCACGGCCGGTCGGGGGCAGATCCTCCCGGACGAGGGGGCACCAGCATGTCCGGCGCACGGCACGGCGGAGCCGAACCCGGCGGTCACGGACACCTCGGCCCGATCGAGCCGGCCGAGGGGACGGAGGCACCGCCGCTCCCGCCGCTGCCCTTGCACCGGCTGCTGAGCGGACGTCAGAAGGCCGTGCTGGCCGCGGTGTTCGCCGCCGTGGTCGCGGTGCTGACGCTGCGCCACCCCGGACGCGACCCGACGCCCCCGCCCCCGGCCGTGACCGAGCCGGTGCCCTCGGTCGTCTCCCACCTGCACTACGCCGGCCCGGTGTCCCCGCCGGCCGGGCCGGGGCAGGTCTTCGCCCTCCGGGTGTCGGCGGAGGCGGACCGGCCGTACGACGTGGTGGCGGTCCGCCAGAGCTATCCCGGTTTGTCCGTCACGGTGACGGGCGGACTGCCCGTGACCGTCACGCCGGAGCGGCCGGTGCTGCTGACCGTGGAGTACCGGGTCACGGACTGCGCGGGAGCACCGCCGGACGCCGGGATGCCTTTCCTCGATGTAACGCTGCGTAACACGCGCGCAATCGAGACCGTGAGCCAGATCCTCGGCACGCAGTACGCCCGCGACCTGTCCCTGAGGCTGCATTCGGCGTGCCCGATTTCCGGTAACCGGACGCAGGTGTCCGCACACGCAGTGACGAACACTCATGTCCGATAGTCGAACACTGCCGGTAGCAGGCGTTTTCCTGTACGACACCGTTTCGGTGGGCGAGACGACACTTAGCAGCCCGCGCAGAACCGGGCGCGGATGACCAATATTCGAGATTTTCGAAGAGGTCCGCATAACAAGAGAATCACAGCATGTCCGCAGGTCTGCCGGAGCCTGCCGAAGCCGTTCTAGAGTCACGGCCAGTCACCGCGCCAACCGATCGGGCCAGGCCCCCAGCGCGCGACCCGGCACCGCCACTCCGGCGCACTGCCTACCTGATCCAGAAGGGGAACTTCGTGCGTAACCGTTCTCTGCTTGTCGTGAGCATCGCAGTCGTCGGAGCTCTCACCGTGTCGGCCTGCGGCTCCCGCGGTGAGAAGTCGGGCGCCAGCGGCGACGCCGGCGGCACCACCGTCACCATCGGCGTCGACGCCCCGCTGACCGGTCCGCTCTCCGCCCTCGGCCTCGGCATCCAGCACTCCGTCGAGCTGGCTGCCAAGATCGCCAACGACAACAAGGAAGTTCCCGGCGTCACCTTCAAGGTGAAGGCCCTGGACGACAAGAAGTCGCCCCAGGAAGGCCAGCAGAACGCCACCGCCCTGGTCGCCGACAAGAGCGTCCTCGGCGTCGTCGGCCCGCTGAACTCCGGTGTCGCCCAGTCGATGCAGCAGGTCTTCGAGTCGGCGAGCCTGGTCGAGGTCTCCCCGGCCAACACCAACCCGGCCCTGACCCAGGGCGAGAAGTTCGAGACCGAGAAGAAGCGCACCTTCAAGACGTACTTCCGCACCGCGACCACGGACGCCATCCAGGGCCCGTTCGCCGCGCAGTACGCCTACACCGACCTCGGCAAGAAGACCGCCTACCTGATCGACGACAAGAAGACCTACGGCGTGGGTCTGGTCGGCGCCTTCCAGAAGGAGTTCACCAAGCTCGGCGGCACCATCAAGGGCCAGGACCACATCGACGAGAACAACCTGGACTTCTCGGCCGTGGTCACCAAGGCCAAGGCCGCCGGCGCCGACGTGATCTACTACGGCGGCGAGTACCCGCAGTCCGGCCCGCTGTCCGACCAGCTCAAGAAGGCCGGCGTCACCGCCCCCGTCTTCGGCGGCGACGGCATGTACGACCCCGAGTACATCAACAAGGCCAACAAGAACGCCAACGGCGACTTCGCGACCTCCGTCGGCGCCCCGGTCGAGTCCCTCGACTCCGCCAAGAAGTTCGTCGCCGACTACAAGGCGGCCGGCTACTCCGACCCGTACGCGGCCTACGGCGGCTACTCCTACGACGCCGCCTGGTCGATCGTCCAGGCCGTCAAGGCCGTCGTCGCCGACAACGGCGGCAAGGTGCCGTCCGACGCCCGCGCCAAGGTCGTCACCGCGATGAGCAAGGTCGGCTTCGACGGTGTCACCGGCAAGGTCGGCTTCGACGAGTTCGGCGACGCGGTCAACAAGCAGCTCACCGTCTACACCGTCAAGGACGGCGCCTGGGCGGTCGCCAAGTCCGGCACCTACGCCGGCTGACCCACCCCCGGTTGATCCACGGCCGACCCACACGGCCGCACCCGGAGCAGCACGCAACAGAACGAACCACCGGCGGGGGCGCTGAGAACCAGCGTCCCCGCCGTCCCACAACGGTTCGTCCCCACCCCGCAAGCGAACCCCACCCCGAATCCACTCGGAGGCCCAGCGGTGCACGAACTGCCGCAGCAGCTGGCCAACGGCCTGATCCTCGGCTCCCTCTACGGGCTGATCGCGATCGGCTACACAATGGTCTACGGCATCGTCCAGCTCATCAACTTCGCCCACGGCGAGATCTTCATGACCGGTGGGTTCGGAGCCCTCACCACATACTTGGTCCTTCCCCCCGGCACCAGCCTCTGGCTCGCCCT
This sequence comes from Streptomyces sp. NRRL B-24484, assembly GCF_000717715.1. Lineage (GTDB taxonomy): Bacteria > Actinomycetota > Actinomycetes > Streptomycetales > Streptomycetaceae > Kitasatospora. Next base: position 256,629 of record NZ_JOAI01000001.1, read on the forward strand.
GCCCCTGATGCTCCTGGGCGGCGTGCTGATCTCCGTGATCGTCGCCGTGGCCGCCGAGCGCTTCGCCTACCGCCCGCTGCGCGGTGCCCCGAAGCTCGCCCCGCTGATCACCGCGATCGGCCTCTCGCTCGCGCTCCAGCAGGTCGTCGAGCAGTTCTACCCGGGCGCCAAGTCCGGCCGCAGCTTCCCGCAGCTGCCCGGCGGCCCGTACCACATCGGCAGCGTCACCCTGCAGCCCGCCGACATCTTCCTCTTCGTCGCCGCCCCGCTCTGCATGGGCGCGCTCGCCGCCTTCGTCGGCAAGACCCGCACCGGCCGCGGCATGCAGGCCACCGCGCAGGACCCCGACACCGCGAAGCTGATGGGCATCAACACCGACCGCATCATCGTGATCGCGTTCGCGCTCGGTGCCGCCTTCGCCGCCGTCGCCGCGGTCGGCTGGGGCCTGCGCTACGGCCAGGTCTCCCCCACCATGGGCTTCCTCGCCGGCCTCAAGGCCTTCACCGCGGCCGTCCTCGGCGGCATCGGCAACATCTACGGCGCCATGCTCGGCGGCCTCGTCCTCGGTGTCGCGGAGGCCCTCGCCACCGCGTACATCCAGGAGATCCCCGGCATGCACCAGCTCGGCGGCGGCTCCTGGGCCAACGTCTGGGCCTTCGTCCTCCTGATCGTCGTCCTCCTCGTACGGCCACAAGGCCTACTCGGTGAGCGCGTCGCGGACCGAGCCTGAGGAACGGAGCAGCCACCATGACCACCACCAAGAGCCCCGCCCTCCCGCTGCCGCTCCCGGCCGCCAAGGCGCTCGTCCTCGCCGGCGGCCTCGCCACCGCCGCCTCCACGTTCATCCACTGGACCTGGACCTCGGAGTTCCCCGGCGACCTCACCGTCGACGGCTACCCCGGCGGCCTGCAGATCCTGACCCTCGCGGCCGGCCTGCTCATCGCCCTCTTCTCGCTCCCGCTGTACGGCGTGAAGGGCACCCGCTGGCTCACCCCCGCCGGCCCGAACGCGCCGCTGCTCGTCCTCGGCGCGGCCGCCGCGGCCACCACCTGGTTCACCCTGATCGCGATCGCCACCGAACTCGGCGGCCTCGCCAACCTGGAGCCCGGCGGCTGGATCGCCGGCGTCGCCTCCCTGCTCCCGCTGCTCGGCGCCCTCGGCCTGCCGCAGACCGGCCCCACCGTCGGACTCCCCTCCTCCGGCGGCGTCATCGCCATCGTCCGGCACTACCTCGGCTCCTTCGCCCGCCTCGTCGGCCCGAACCCCGACCTGGCCCCCGTGAAGCCGCTCAACCGCTGGGTCGAGACGCTGATCATCATCGCGGTCGCCGCCCTCGGCCTGACCGTCTTCACCTACGGCATCGTCACCGAGTACGGCGAGCTGTTCATCGGCTTCCTGATCCTCACCGCCCTCGGCACCTGGGCCCTGATGCGCGCCGGCCTCGTCTCCCGGCTGACCTCGCTCACCGCCCGCCACCGCGGCACCACCACCGCCGCCGCCTTCGCCGCGGCCGCCGCGTTCCCCTTCACCCAGAGCGACGACCACTTCGCCTCGGTCGGCGTCAACATCCTGATCTTCGCCACCGTCGCCCTCGGCCTGAACGTCGTCGTCGGCCTCGCCGGCCTCCTCGACCTCGGCTACGTCGCCTTCCTCGGCGTCGGCGCCTACGCCGCCGCCCTGGTCTCCGGCTCCACCAGCTCGCCCATCGGCCTGCACCTGCCCTTCTGGGGCGCCGCCCTGGTCGGCATGGCCGCGGCCCTGGTCTTCGGCGTCGTCATCGGCGCCCCGACCCTGCGGCTGCGCGGCGACTACCTCGCCATCGTGACCCTCGGCTTCGGAGAGATCTTCCGCATCGCGGTCAACAGCCTCGACGGCGTCTCCGGCCCCAAGGTCACCAACGGCCCGAACGGCATCCGCAACATCCCGGACCTCGACATCCTCGGGTTCGACTTCGGCCAGGCGCACACCTTCGGTGCCTTCACCCTCGGACGCTTCGCCAACTACTTCCTGCTGATGCTGCTCGTCACCGCCTTCGTCGTGACGGTCTTCAGCCGGGCGAACGACTCCCGCATCGGCCGCGCCTGGGTCGCCATCCGCGAGGACGAGACCGCCGCGCAGGCCATGGGCATCAACGGCTTCAAGCTCAAGCTGCTCGCCTTCGCCCTCGGCGCCGCGCTCGCCGGCCTCGCCGGCACCGTCATGGCCCACGTCAGCTACAGCGTCGTCCCCGACCCCTACCAGTTCGCCGGCGCCGTCCCGCCCAACAGCGCCTTCCTGGTCGCGGCCGTCGTCCTCGGCGGCATGGGCACCATCGCCGGCCCGCTCCTCGGTGCCACCCTGCTCTACCTGATCCCGGAGAAGCTCGTCTTCCTGAAGGAGTACCAGCTCCTCGTCTTCGGCATCGCGCTCGTCCTCCTGATGCGCCTGCGCCCCGAGGGCCTCATCGCCAACCGCCGCGCCCAGCTCGAGTTCCACGACAAGGACACCGACGACGCGGCCCCGGTGGAGACCGACGACGCACCCGCCAGCACCGACCCCGGCAGCACCGCCGGCCTCACCACCGCAGGGGCGTGAGACACACCATGACCACCCAGACCGTCCCGGCCCCCCGCCCCGAGGGCACCGCGGCCGCCACCCCCCTGCTCGAAGCCAGCGGCGTCGTCATGCGCTTCGGCGGCCTCACCGCCGTCAACAACGTCGACCTCACCGTCAACAAGGGCGAGATCGTCGGCCTGATCGGCCCCAACGGCGCCGGCAAGACGACCTTCTTCAACTGCCTCACCGGCCTGTACGTCCCCACCGAGGGCACCGTCCGGTACCAGGGCACCGTCCTGCCGCCCAAGCCCCACCTCGTCACCTCCGCCGGCATCGCCCGGACCTTCCAGAACATCCGGCTCTTCGCCAACATGACCGTCCTGGAGAACGTCCTCGTCGGCCGCCACACCCGCACCAAGGAGGGCCTGCTCTCCGCCCTGCTGCGCGGCCCCGGCTACAAGAAGGCCGAGGCGGAGGGCCGCGAGAAGGCCATGGAACTCCTGGAGTTCATCGGCCTCGACCACAAGGCCGACCACCTCTCGCGCAACCTCCCCTACGGCGAGCAGCGCAAGCTCGAGATCGCCCGCGCCATGGCCAGCGAGCCCGGCCTGCTGCTGCTCGACGAGCCCACCGCCGGCATGAACCCGCAGGAGACCCGCGCCGCCGAGGAGCTCGTGTTCGCGATCCGCGACAAGGGCATCTCCATCCTCGTCATCGAGCACGACATGCGGTTCATCTTCAACCTGTGCGACCGCACCGCCGTACTCGTCCAGGGCCAGAAGATCGTCGAGGGCGACAAGGAGACCGTCCAGAACGACGAGCGCGTCATCACCGCGTACCTCGGTGCGCCCCTGGAGGGCGCCACCGACGCGGCAGCAAGCACGGAGGCAGACCAGTGACAGCTCTTCTCGAGGTCGAGGACCTCCGCGTCTCCTACGGCAAGATCGAAGCCGTCAAGGGGATCAGCTTCTCCGTCAAGCAGGGCGAGGTCACCACGCTCATCGGCACCAACGGCGCCGGCAAGACCACCACCCTGCGCACCCTCTCCGGGCTGCTGAAGCCCACCCAGGGGAAGGTCACCTTCGACGGGCAGGCGCTCTCCACCGTCCCCGCCCACAAGATCGTGTCGCTGGGCCTGGCCCACTCCCCCGAGGGCCGGCACATCTTCCCGCGCATGAGCATCGAGGAGAACCTCCTCCTCGGCGCCTTCCTGCGCAAGGACTCCACCGGCATCACCGAGGACGTGGAGCGCGCGTACGCGCTCTTCCCGATCCTCGGCGAGCGCCGCAAGCAGGCCGCGGGCACCCTCTCCGGCGGCGAGCAGCAGATGCTCGCCATGGGCCGCGCCCTGATGTCCCGTCCCAAGCTGCTCATGCTGGACGAGCCCTCCATGGGCCTCTCCCCGCTGATGATGCAGAAGATCATGGCGACGATCGTCGAGCTCAAGGCCTCCGGCACCACCATCCTGCTCGTCGAGCAGAACGCCCAGGCCGCGCTCTCGCTCTCCGACCGGGGCTACGTCATGGAGACCGGCCGCATCGTGCTCACCGGCACCGGCGCGGACCTGCTCCACGACGAGTCCGTCCGCAAGGCCTACCTCGGCGAGGACTGACCCGGCGCACGCAACAGGAGGCCCGGCCGCACGCGCGGCCGGGCCTCCCGGCGTTCCCGGTACGGGGCTGTGTCCGCCCCGTCAGCCCTCGTCCTTGCCCGCGTCGGCCTTCTTGCGGTCCTGCGCCTCGCCCTCCTCGATCACGGCCTGCGCCACGGCGGCCATGGTCATCCGGCGGTCCATCGAGGTCTTCTGGATCCAGCGGAACGCCGCCGGCTCGGTCAGCCCGAACTTCGTCTGCAGCACGCTCTTCGCCCGGTCCACCAGCTTGCGGGTCTCCAGCCGCTGCGAGAGGTCCGCGATCTCCTCCTCCAGCGTGCGCATCTCGGTGTAGCGCGAGACCGCCATCTCGATCGCCGGCACCAGGTCGCTCTTGCTGAACGGCTTCACGATGTACGCCATCGCACCGGCGTCGCGGGCGCGGTCGACGAGCTCGCGCTGCGAGAACGCCGTCAGCATCAGCACCGGGGCGAGGTGCTGCTCGTGGATCCGCTCGGCCGCCGACAGGCCGTCCAGGACGGGCATCTTCACGTCCAGGATCACCAGGTCCGGCTTCAGCTCCTCGACCAGCTTCACCGCCGTCTCGCCGTCCCCGGCCTCACCGACGACGGTGTATCCCTCCTCCTCCAGCATCTCCTTGAGATCCAGGCGGATCAGCGCCTCGTCCTCGGCGATGACGATTCGGGTGATCTGGGGCGAGTCGATCTCAAGCGGCTGGGGCTGCTCGTCGGCGGTGCTCACGGGGCTCCTTGTTCCGGCGGGGTGCTGCATGCACGAGCCTACCCAGACACGGTATGTTGGTGACACGAGGGTGAGCGCTTCGCCTTCAAACCGTAGGCCCCGATAGCCCAATCGGCAGCAGGCGATGGTCTCAAACACCATACAGTGTGGGTTCGAATCCCACTCGGGGCACTTTTCCTTCAATTCCAAGGTCGCGACCGGGCCATCCGATCTTCACCGATTCGAGTGAGATCCGCGGCCGCCCGGCCGAACCGCCCACCGGACGGCGGACGATCGGCCACATGTACGACACGGCCACCCGTCGGCACGCACTCGCCCTCCACCGTTCGGGGCTGACCCTCAGCGAGACCAGCCGGGCCACCGGCATCTCCCGCTCCGCCCTGCGGGCCTGGACGCGGCGCATCGAACCGGCCCCGGGCACCACCGCCGAGTGCCCGCTGCGGACGGGCACCCTCGCTCCCGGTCTGCCGGCCGCCGACTACGGCTACCTGCTCGGCCTCTACCTGGGCGACGGCTGCCTCAGCGAGGGCCGCCGCGGCGTGCACGCGCTGCGGATCGCCTGCGGCAACGCCTGGCCCGGGCTCGTCGAGGAGTGCGCCCGGGCCGTCCGCGCCGTCATGCCGACCAGCGCGGTGCTGCGGGTCGCGGCGCCGGGGTGCACCAGCGTGGTCTCCACCTCCAAGCACTGGCCCTGCCTCTTCCCGCAGCACGGCCCCGGGCCGAAGCACCTGCGCCCCGTCCGGCTGGCCGACTGGCAGCGGCCCGTGGTGTCGGCGCACCCCTGGCCCTTCGTCCGCGGCCTGATCCACTCCGACGGCTGCCGCACCGTCAACACCGCGACCCGCCGCACCGGCGGGACGGTCCAACGGCACGAGTACCCGCGGTACTTCTTCACCAACGGCTCGCGCGACATCGTCCGCCTGTTCACCGACTCCCTGGACTCGCTCGGCGTCGAATGGCAAGTCCGGGAGCGGCGCACCGGCCACCTCGATGTCTCGGTGGCGCGGCGGGCCTCGGTGGCGCTGCTGGACGCGCACGTCGGCCCGAAGTGGTGACCCCCGGGTGCGGGCGGGTCAGCCGACGGGGCCGGCGGCGGTGACGCCGGTGACGTGGAAGACCGCGGTGGCGGGGGTTCCGTTGTGGTCCGGGTCGGTGACGGTGAGGGTGTAGTCGCCGTCGGTGGCGCCGCTGAAGACGAACCAGGCGGCCTGGTTCTGCCGGGTCGGCCGGTCCGGGTAGATGGCCTCGATCGGGGCGCTGCTGGGGCCGACCTCCTGGCCGCCGGGCAGCCGCAGGCGGAGGCTGTCGCCGCTGACGGCCATGCCGGCGGGGCCGACGGTGCCGGTCATGTCGTAGGTGAGGTAGAGGGCGCGCTCACCGAGCTTGAGCGGGGAGTTGGCGGTGTCGGCGCGCAGTTGGGCGCTCTTGAGGGAGAGGGCGAGGCGGCCGCCGGTGACGGTGTGGGCGGCGGGGAGGGCGAGGTCGAGGGGCTTGAGGTCGGCGGCGGCGCGGCCGCCGGTGCCGAGCGGGAGGACCGCCTGGTTCTGGCCGGGGTCGCCGAGCACGAGGGAGGCTCCGTCGAGGGTGAAGCCGGCGGGGGTGGTGAAGGTGATCGGGAGGGTGTTGCTCGCGCCGGGGGTGGGCGGGACGGCGGTGCCGTGGTCGCCACTGAGGGGGGTGCCGTTGACGTCGACGGAGATGGTGGGCCAGTCGTTGACGGGGGTGGTGCGGAAGGTGTTGGTGACGGTGGTGGTGAGGACGAGCTTGCCGCCGGTGGTGTCGGTGGCGGGGGTGGTGGCGGCGGTCTTGACGTCGAAGCGCAGGCCGCCCGCGTAGAGGGTGCGGCCGATGGTGGTGGTGCCGGCGGCGGGGGCCGCGGTGTGACCGGCGGCGGTCGTACCGGTCGCGCCGGTCACGGTGGCGGTGGCCTTGGCGGGTGGTGCAGCGGGGCTGTTGCCGCCGTCGGGCGTGCACGCGGTGGCGAGGCCGGCGGCGAGGAGGAGGGTGGCGGTGGCGAGGGCATTGGCTCTTGCAATGCGGGGGCTCGCGGTGCGGGGTCTGGCGCTGCTGCTCATGGTCGGTGTACCCCCTTCGGGCGGCCCTGCTGCCGGGCCGGTCGGGGGGAACGTACCCGCGGCGGACGGGCGTGAGGCGGGCTGTCACGGGATGGGGACGGTTCCGGTGCGCCGTCGGGTTGTTCGCAGCGGTGGTGTGACGGTGCGGCCCCCACCGGGGCGGGGGCCGCGGGTGAACGGGCCGTCTCAGTTGTCGAGTTCGCCGACGTGGTGGACGCGGACGAGATTGGTGGATCCGGCGAGGCCGGGGGGCGAGCCGGCGGTGATGACGACGATGTCGCCCTTCTGGCAGCGGCCGAGGCCGATGAGTTGGGCGTCGACCTGGGCGACCATCTCGTCGGTGGTGGGGACGAACGGGCCGAGGAAGGTCTCCACGCCCCAGGTGAGGGCGAGTTGGCTGCGGACGGCGGGTTCGTAGGTGAAGGCGAGGACGGGGATGGGCGAGCGGTAGCGGGTGAGGCGGCGGGCGGTGTCGCCGCTCTGGGTGAAGGCGATGAGGTACTTGGCGTGCAGGAAGTCGCCGATCTCGGCGGCGGCGCGGGCGACGGCGCCGCCCTGGGTGCGGGGCTTGTTGCGGTCGGTGAGCGGGGGGAGGCCGGCGGCGAGGACGTCCTCCTCGGCGGCCTCGATGATGCGGCCCATGGTGCGGACGGTCTCGACGGGGTACTTCCCGACGGAGGTCTCGCCGGAGAGCATGACGGCGTCGGTGCCGTCGAGGACGGCGTTGGCGACGTCGGAGGCCTCGGCGCGGGTCGGCCGGGAGGCGTGGATCATCGAGTCGAGCATCTGGGTGGCGACGATGACCGGCTTGGCGTTCCGCTTGGCGAGCTTGACGGCGCGCTTCTGGACGACGGGCACCTGCTCCAGGGGCATTTCGACGCCGAGGTCGCCGCGGGCGACCATGATGCCGTCGAAGGCGTCGACGATGGCGTCCAGGGCGGCGACGGCCTGCGGCTTCTCGATCTTGGCGATGACGGGGATCCGGCGGCCCTCCTCGTCCATGACGCGGTGGACGTCCTCGACGTCCCTGCCGCTGCGGACGAAGGAGAGGGCGACGACGTCGGCCCCGGTGCGGAGTGCCCAGCGCAGGTCGTCGACGTCCTTGTCGCTCAGCGCGGGCACGGAGACGGAGATGCCGGGGAGGTTGAGCCCCTTGTGGTCGGAGACGAGGCCGCCCTCCAGCACGGTGGTGCGGATGCGGGGGCCGTCGACGGCGGTGACCTGGAGGCACACCCGGCCGTCGTCGACGAGGACGTGCTCGCCGGGCAGGACGTCCTCGGCGAGGCCCGCGTAGGTGGTGCTGCAGAGGTCGCGGGTGCCGGGGACGTCCTCGACGGTGATGGTGAACTCGTCGCCGCGTTCAAGAAGTACGGGTCCGTCGGCGAAGGTGCCGAGCCGGATCTTCGGGCCTTGGAGGTCGACGAGGACGCCGACGCTGCGGCCGCTCTCGTCGGCCGCCTTGCGGACCCGGTGGTAGCGCTCCTCGTGTTCGAGGAGGGAGCCGTGGCTGAGGTTGAACCGGGCGATGTCCATGCCGGCCTCGACCAGGGCCTTGATCTGGTCGTACGAGTCGGCGGCGGGCCCGAGTGTGCAGACGATTTTTGCTCGGCGCATGCCTGTAGAGCCTAGGGATTACCGAGGCGTAACAACGGTGTTCCGGCGGGCCGCCTTGCGGCTGTTGCAGAAAGTTTTGATTAACAAACTGACACAACGTGAGCTTTGGCGCTGTGAGATCGAATTGGCGTCCGAAGCGGTCGCGGCCGACCTGCGGCGAAACCCGGGACGGCCGGGGCGGCGGCCGACAGGGTGACGTGCGAGCCGGCGGGTTGACGGTGTGTCGGTCCACGGCCGGACCGGTCGGCGCCATGTCGGGGTCACCGACATCTCACCTGTCCGCCACGTCCGGGGGCTGTCGCAGCGGGCGTTTTGGCGGCAGACTTCTACGCGCGTTTCTCTACGCGCGTCACCACCGATCGGCAGGACCGCCGCCGACCGTCCGTCACCGCCCCACGCTGGAGTCGTCCATGCCCCTGAACCGCCGTGAGTTCGTCTCGCGCTCGGCCGCCACCGCGGCCGGCGCCGCCCTGGCCGGCGGCCTGCCGGTCGTCGCGGCCGCCCCGGCCGCCGCGGCCCAGGGCGCGGACGCCCGGAAGGCCCCGCAGAAGCAGGGCTTCACCGTGATGGGCACCACCGACCTGCACGGCCGGGTGCTCAACTGGGACTACTTCACCGACGCCGAGTACGACGACAAGGCGCACAACGACGTCGGCCTCGCCAAGATCTCCACCCTGGTGAAGCAGGTCCGCGAGGAGAGGGGCTGCCACCGCACCCTGCTCATCGACTCCGGCGACACCATCCAGGGCACCCAGCTCGCCTACTACTACGCCCGCATCGAGCCGATCACCGCCAAGCGCCCGCCGCGCCACCCGATGGCCGCCGCGATGAACGCCATCGGCTACGACGCCGCCGCCCTCGGCAACCACGAGTTCAACTACGGCATCCCGCTGCTGCGCGCCTACGAGGAGCAGCTGGACTTCCCGCTGCTCGGTGCCAACGCGCTGTACGCCAAGAACGAGCGGCCCGCCTTCGAGCCGTACGTCATCAAGGAGATGCACCTCGGGCACGGCCGCCCGCTGCGGGTCGGCATCCTCGGCCTGACCAACCCGGGCATCGCGATCTGGGACAAGGCGAACGTCTCCGGCAAGATGGTCTTCCCGGGGATCGTCGAGGCGGCGAAGAAGTACGTGCCGCGGATGCGCGCGGCCGGCGCGGACGTCGTGGTGGTCTCCTCGCACTCGGGTGCGGACGGCGCCACCTCGTACGGCGACCAGCTGCCCTGGGGCGAGAACGTGTCGGCGCAGCTCGCCGAGGAGGTGCCCGGGGTCGACGCGGTGCTGGTCGGCCACGCGCACAAGGAGATCCCGCAGCGGCTGGTGGTGAACAAGCAGACCGGCCGGAACGTGGTGCTGTCCGAGCCGCTGTGCTGGGGCCAGCGGCTGACCTGCTTCGACTTCGAGGTGGAGTTCTCGCACGGCTCCTGGCAGGTCACCTCGGTGAGCTCGCGGGTGCTGAACTCCAACACGGTGCCGGAGGACCCGGCGATCGTGAAGCTGATCGCGGGCCAGCACAAGAAGGTGGTGGCGTACGTCAACCAGGTGATCGGCACCTGCAAGACCGAACTGTCCATCGCCGAGGCGCCGTTCAAGGACGTGCCGATCATCGACCTGATCGGCCGGGTGCAGGCCGACACGGTGAGGGCGGCGCTGGCGTCGACCGAGTACGCGAAGCTGCCGGTGCTGGCGCAGGCGGCGCCGTTCAACCGCACCGCGGTGATCCCGGCGGGTGACGTGCGGCTGCGCGACGCGGCGGGGCTGTACATCTACGAGAACACCCTGGAGGCGCGCATCCTGACCGGTGCGCAGATCAAGGACTACCTGGAGTTCTCGGCGCGGTACTTCGCGCAGCTGGCGCCGGGTGCGCCGGTGGACCTGGGCACGCTGACCAACGCCGGTTCCACCCCGGACTACAACTACGACTCGGTGTACGGCGTCTCGTACGACATCGACGTGGCGCAGCCGGTGGGGTCGCGGATCGTCGGTCTGTCGTTCGACGGGGCGCCGATCGACCCGGCGGCGCAGTTCGTGCTGGCGGTGAACAACTACCGTGCGGGCGGCGGCGGCAACTTCCCGCACGTGGCGGCGGCGAAGCAGGTCTGGTCGAACTCGGACGAGATCCGCAACACGATGATCGCCTGGGTGAAGGCCAAGGGCGTCATCGACCCGGCGGACTTCGGTGCGGTGTCCTGGCGCCTGGTCCGCGCGGGCGTGCCGTTGTTCTAGGCCGGGTCGGCGCACGGGGGCGCGGGGTTCCGTGCCCCCGTGCGCTGCCGGCCTCAGGCCGCGCACATCTCGCCGAGGAAGGCGTCGAGGACGCCGAGGTAGGTGTCGATGTCGGCGGTGTCGTGGGCGAATCCGGCGTGCGGGCCGGAGGAGCCGATGGCGTCCCAGACGCCGCGGTTGGCGAAGTAGACCCGCCGCGCGTCGGTGAACAGCGGGTCGAGGCCGGCGTGCGCCTCGCGGGCGTTGCGGGGCAGCTCGGGTTGCAGGCAGTAGCCGGAGCGGGCGCCGAAGCGGTGGGCGCGCCAGGGCAGTCCGCGGCTGCGGGCGGCGGCCTCGATGCCGTCGGCGAGGCGTTCGCCGAGCCGGGCGATCCGCTGGTGCTCGGCCGGGGTCATCAGTTCGGTGAGGACGACCTCGGCGCAGGCGAGCGAGAGCGCGTTGGCGAACAGCGTGCCGCCGAGGGCGAGCCCGACGGTGTCGCCGAGTTCGTCGGCGAGCTGGGCGGCGACCAGGTCGGCGAGGCCGTCGGTCATGCCGAGGGCACCGATCGGGATGCCGCCGCTGATGCCCTTGCCGCCGGTGACCATGTCGGGGGCGATGCCGTAGTGGGTGACGGCGCCGCCGTAGTGGTCGAACTGGGTGTGGGTCTCGTCCGTCACCAGCAGCGTGCCGTGGCGGTTGCAGGCCTCGCGCAGCCCGGGCAGGAAGCCGGGTTCGGGCAGGACGGTGCCGCAGTTGGTGAGCACGCCCTCGATCAGCACCGCCGCGCATCCGCGGCGGCCCAGGACCCGTTCGGCGGCGGCGAGGTCGTTGAAGTCGACGACGTCGAGGTCCGGCGGTGCGGCCAGGCCGGTGCACTCCGGCACCAGTCCGGTGCCGTCGTCGGTCCACAGCGTCTCCTGCAGTTGGCCGTGGTACTTGCCGGCGAACAGCAGCACGCCCTGCCGGCCGGTCGCCGCACGGGCGATCCGCAGTGCCTCGGTGTTGGCGTTCGAGGCGGAGAGGCTGAACTGCCACTGCGGGAGGCCGAAGCGCAGCCGCAGTTGCTCACAGACGGCGAGCGCGGACTCGGTGGGCAGGAACAGTTGGACGCCGCGGTCGGCCTGCGCGGCGAGGGTCTCGGTGAGCCGGGGGTGCGCGTAGCCGAGGACGGTCGACATGTCGCCGACGTTGAAGTCGAGGTAGTCGTTGCCGTCGACGTCGGTGAAGGTCGGTCCGCGGCCGTGGGCGAGCCACAGCACCGGGGTCCGGTAGAAGCCGGCCATCCACTGCATGGGCACGCCGCCGGGCATCCGGCTGCGGGCCCGGGCGGTCAGGGCCAGCGAGCCGGGCACGCGCGCCCGGAAGGCGGCGTCCTCGCGCTCGCGGATCACCGTGAGGGCGCGGCGCTGCCCGGCGTCGAGGGCGGGGGTTGCGGGGTCCATCGGCGTCCCCTCGGTGCGCGCGGCCGCGGTGCGCGCGGCCCCGGTGCCCGCCGGACCGGCCTTCGCGGGCCCGGCGGGCCGGGGCCGTAAGGGTTCGGGTCAGGCGCGGCGGTGGACGGTGGACGGCGGGGTGAGTTCCTGCCGCCCGCCGGTGGCGAGCATCCGGACCTCGTCGTGGTCGCTGATCTCGGCGCGGACGATGCCGCTGTCGTCGGTGTACACCGGGTGGCCGCCGGGGCCGAGGGTGCCGGTGGGGTGCACCACGACGATGTCGTCGGTGTCCTGGCCGGGGTGCGGGAAGGACAGCTCGTACTCGGTCATGGGGCACCTCCTCGGGCCGCGCGGGTGCGGGACCGCTCACCAGTGTCGCGCCGCGCGGCGGTCCGCGCGCCCCGGGGGCGGCGGCGGAACCCGCGGGCGGGGTGCTGCGTCCCACTGCCGTTGGGTTGGTTCGTACCGGCAGGGGGTCACTCGGATGCGCAGGGGTGTGGTGGCGGCGCTGACGGCGTTGCCGGTGGTTTGGGCGCTGGCGGGCTGCGGCAGCACGGTGGCGGGCGGCGGCCCGGAGCGGGTCGGCGCGACGGCGGACGGGCCCGCGCGGCAGCGGGCCGCCGAGGTGGCGGCGGCGTGGCCGGGGTCGGCGCAGGAGAGGGTCTGGCGGTCGGGCTACTACCCGGTGGGCGTGCCGGCGGAGTGGCTGCCGCCGGACGCGTTCCACAGCGGCGGGGAGAAGGACGCGTACCAGGCGGGGCGGCTGGTGCTGGCGGGCGGGCTGCCGCGGACCTTCTCGGGGCTGGCGCAGGTGCGGTGGGCGGACGGTGCGCAGCTGACGCTGCCGCTGCGGTCGGCGGACGCGGTGTTCCGGTCACTGACGGAGGGCAGGCCGGCGTGCAACGGCATCTGCGGGCAGCCGCTGACGGTGACGGGTGCGGAGCCGGGCACACGGGAGGTGTCGACCAGCCGCGGGCGGGCGGAGATCCCGGTGTGGCGGTTCCGCGTCGCGGGGTACGCCGAGCCGTTCACCTACCCGGCGGTGGAGGCGCAGCAGCCGCCGACGGGGCCGGCGAAGGAGGTGCCGGGGGCGCGGCCGGCGTCGTTCTCCTCGGTGTCCGCGGACGGGCGGACGGTGACGGCGGACGTGGCGCACGGCGGCTGCGAGCGGGTGGAGCGCACCGAGGCGTACGAGACGGGCGCGGCGGTGGTGCTGATCGCCCGGGTGCGGTCGACGGCGCAGCCGGGGACGGCCTGCGACGCGGCGCTGCACCTGTCGCCGGAGCGGTTCGCGCTGGCGGCCCCGCTGGACGGCCGGGTGGTGCTGGACCTGGCCACGGGCGCCCCGCAGGTGCCGACGGGGGCCGGGGGCGGCCGGTAGCGGCCGGTGGCGGCCGTCGCCGGGGTGCTGGCCGCGGTGGGTGTGCGGGGGCAGGATCGGGGTTTCGCGAGAAGGGACGGTGGTGCTGCGTGTGGCGTACCGAGCGGCTGGTGCTGCGGTTGTGGGAGCCGGGGGACGCGGCGCGCGCCCTGGACCTGTACGGGCGGTGGGAGGTGGCCCGGTGGCTGGGGGCGCAGCCGCGGGTGCTGGCGGACGAGGCGGAGGCGCTGGCCCTGGTGGAGCGTTTCCGGGGGCGGTCGGCGGACCCGCGGTTCGGCGTGTGGGCGGTCGAGCGGGCGGACACCGGGGTGGTGGCCGGGTCGGTGCTGCTGGTGCCGCTGCCGGACGGGGACGGCGAGGTCGAGGTGGGGTGGCACTTCCACCCGGACTGCTGGGGGAACGGCTTCGCCACCGAGGCCGCGCGGGCCGCGGTGGCGAAGGGCTTCGCGGACGGTCTGCCGGAGATCCGGGCCGTCGTCCGTCCGGGCAACGATCCGTCGGCCGCGGTCTGCCGGCGCCTCGGCAAGGCTCCTCTGGGCCGCACCACCCGCTGGTACGGCACCGAACTGGACGAATTCCTCCTCACGGCGGGCAACCGCCCAGGTGTCCCCACGCGCCCCTGAGGTGCTGCCCTTACCGGCCTGCGCAGGCGGCGAGCCGGGCGAGGGCGTCCTCGGCGGCGGTGAGGACGGAGATGTGGCCGTCGTCGGGGCGGGTCCACAGCTCGGCGGTGGGGATGCGGGCCGCGAGCCAGCGGCTGTGGGCGGCGGGGACGATGCGGTCGCGTTCGCCGTGCAGCAGCAGGACGGGCGTGCGGATCCGCCCGGGGTCGAAGCCCCAGGGGGCGGTGTAGGCGAGGTCGTCGTCGATCAGTGCGGCGGGGCCGGCGGCGACGGCGGGGCCGACGACGGTGTCGAACCAGGACCAGACGCCGTGCAGGGCGTCGAGGTCGCCGGGGGTGAACTCGCAGTCGTAGTCGGCGCCGTGGTCCTGCTGGTGGCGTTCCTTGGCGGTGCGGCCCGCAGCCGCGGCCCGCAGCGAGGCGACCCCGGAGGCGGTCATTCCGGTGTACCAGTCGAGGCCGTCTGCGCCGTGCGGGGCGAGTCCGGCGACGGAGGCGGCGGCGAGGACGCGGTCGGGCAGCAGGGCGGCGCAGGCGAGGGCGTGCGGCCCGCCGCCGGAGTGGCCGAGGACGGCGAAGCGTTCGATGCCGAGGGCGTCGGCGAGGGCGGCGGTGTCGGCGGCCGCGGAGGCGACGTCCCGGCCGGGGAGGGGTGTGGAGCCGCCGTAGCCGGGGCGGTCGTAGGAGACGAAGCGGATGCCGAGCCGGGCGGCGGCGGGCAGCAGGGGTGCGGGCGGTGTGCCGAGGTTGGGGGTGCCGTGGTGCCAGACGACGGTGAGCGGGGCGTCGGCGGGCCCGGTGTCGTAGTGGCGGAGGGTGCGGCCGTCGGGAAGTTCGAGCTGATGGTCCGTCATGGTGCGGAAGCTACCGGCCGGGGCCGACAACGGGCCCCGGCCGGTGGTGCGCCGGACGGGATCGTCAGAACGGGAAGCGGCTGCGGCCGTGCTGGATGGAGATCCACTTGACGGTGGTGAAGGCCTCCACGGTGGCGTCGCCGTTGAGGCGGCCGACGCCGGAGTTCTTCTCGCCGCCGAAGGGGACGATCGGCTCGTCGGCGATGGTCCCGTCGTTGATGTGGATCATGCCGGTGTCGATCCGCTGCGCGAAGCGGACGCCGCGCTCGATGTCGCCGGTGTGGACGGCGCCGCTGAGGCCGAACGGGGTGTCGTTGGCGATCTCGACGGCCTCGTCGTCGCCGTCGAAGGGCACCACGACGACGACCGGGCCGAAGATCTCACGGCGCAGCACGGGGGCGTCGTGCGGGACACCGGCGAGGACGACCGGGTCCATCAGGGTGCCGACGGTGGCCCCGCGGAGCAGGACCTCCGCACCGCCGGCGACGGCCTCGTCGACCTGGGCGGTGATGGCGTCGGCCTGGGCGGAGTTGATGAGCGGGCCGATGTCGGTGGCCGGGTCCCGGGGGTCGCCGACGGTGAGGGTGCGGATCTTGGCGACGAACTTCGCGGTGAACTCGTCGAGGACGGACCGGTCGACGAGGACGCGGTTGGCGGCCATGCAGACCTGGCCCTGGTGGGCGAAGCGGCTGAACACGGCGGCGTCGACGGCGTAGTCGAGGTCGGCGTCGTCGAGGACGACGAGGGCGCTGTTGCCGCCGAGTTCGAGGACGGTCCGCTTGAAGTGGGAGGCGGCGACGGTGGCGACGTGCCGGCCGACGGAGTCGGAGCCGGTGAAGGCGATGACCTTGGGGACGGGGTGCTCGATGAAGGCGTCGCCGATCTCGGCGATGTCGGTGAGGACGACGTTGAGCAGGCCGGCGGGCAGGCCGGCGTCCTCGAAGAGCTTGGCGATCAGGGTGCCGCCGGTGATCGGGGCGTCCTGGTGGGGCTTGAGGACGACGCCGTTGCCGAGGGCGAGGGCGGGGGCGACGGCCTTGAGGGAGAGGAACAGCGGGAAGTTGAACGGGCTGATGACGCCGACGACGCCGACCGGCAGGCGGTAGAGGCGGTTCTCCTTGCCGTCGACCGGGGAGGGCAGGATCCGGCCCTCGGCGCGCAGCGAGAGCTGCATGCACTCGCGGAGCATGTCCTTGGAGAGGGATATCTCGAAGGCGGCCTTGAGACGGGTGCCGCCGAGCTCGGCGATGATCGTGTCGGTGATCTCCTGCTCGCGGTCCTCGATGAGGCGCAGGGCGCGTTCGAAGACGAGGCGGCGGGTGTAGGGGTTGGTGGCGGCCCAGGTGCGCTGGGCGCGCTGCGCGGCCCGGTACGCCCGGTCGACCTCGTCGGCGGTGGCGACGGTGATGGCGGCGAGCTTCTCGCCGTCGTAGGGGTTGATGTCGACGATGTCCCACGAGCCGCTGCCGGGGCGCCACTGGCCGTCGATGTACTGCTGCGACAGTTCCGTGAAGTGAGACATCCGCTGCCTTTCGGTGAGGTCCGCCCTCGCGACCGGATTTGACGGAACCTCATCCTACTGACCGACGATCAGATGTCCTGGAGAACGGAACGGAGAAGGGCGAGCGAACGCTCGGGCGACAGGCTGGCCTCGCCGAGCCGGCGCAGCGCGGCGGCGTACTCGGCGACCTCGGCCGGCCGGTCCAGGTAGAGGGCGCTGGTGAACTGCTCCAGGTAGACGACGTCGGGCAGTTCGGACTCGGCGAAGCCGAGGACGGAGAACGCGCCGGCCTCGGCGCCGGGCAGGTCGGCGCCGAGCGGCACGACCTGCAGGGTGACCTCGGGGCGGGCGGCGGCCTCGATGAGGTGCTGCAGCTGACCGCGCATCACCTCGGGCCCCCCGCAGGGGCGGCGCAGCGCGGCCTCGTCGACGACGGCGTGCAGGGCGGGGGTTCGGCCGCCGGCGAGCAGTTGCTGGCGGCGCATCCGGACGGCGACCCGGCGGTCGACCTCCTGCGCGGTGGCGTGGTGCCGGCCGAGCAGGACGACGGCGCGGGCGTACTCCTCGGTCTGCAGCAGCCCGGGGACGAACTGGATCTCGTAGCTGGCGATCGAGGCGGCGGCCTCCTCCAGGCCGAGGTAGGTCTGGAACCAGGTCGGGACGACGTCCTCGTAACCGTGCCACCAGGAGACGGCGTTGGCCTCGGCGACCAGGCCGAGCAGGGCGGTGCGCTCCTCGCCGCGGTCGACGCCGTAGAGGGTGAGCAGGTCGGCGACGTCGCGCTCCTTGAAGCCGACCCGGCCGAGCTCCATCCGGCTGATCTTCGACTCGGACGCGCGGATCGAGTAGCCGGCCTCCTCGCGGGTGACGCCGCGTGCCTCGCGCAGCCGCCGCAGCTGGGAGCCCAGCAGCAGCCGGTGCGCGGTCACCCCGCCGCCCGTGTGGAGCATGCTCATCGCGCCGACCTCCGTGTCCGGTGGGGCAGTTGCCCGTCGGGCGCAGTCTGCCACCCGGGTCCGACAGCCGGAAGGGCGCGCCGCGCCGCTCCCAGCCGATTGCCAGGAAAGCCGCCGGGCGGGGGCCGGCACAGGCTGGACAGCAGGCAGCGCCTGCCCCCAACTGGTCGGGGAGTGGGCAGGCGCTGCAACCGCAGGGTCCCGGCGGCTCTGGCGGGTCGCGGTGTTACTGCAGCCGGAGTTGTCTCCGGTAGTGCGGGGTGTCAGACCACCAGGGGGCGGTCCGTCGGGCGGATCGGGGCGGGCAGCGGGGTCTTGCCGCCCAGGAACTTGTCCACCGCGGCTGCGGCGGAGCGGCCCTCGGCGATCGCCCAGACGATGAGCGACTGGCCACGGCCCGCGTCACCGCAAACGTACACGCCCTCGACGTTGGTGGCGAACTTGCCGTCACGGGCGACGTTGCCGCGGGCGTCCAGCTCGACGCCGAGCTGCTCGACCAGGCCGTTCTTGACGTCCGTGCCGGTGAAGCCCATGGCCAGGGTGACGAGCTGGGCCGGGATGGCGCGCTCGCTGCCGGGCACCTGCTCGAACTTGCCGTCCTTGAACTCGACCTCGACGAGGTGGAGCTGCTGGACGTTGCCGTCCTCGTCGCCGCTGAAGTGGGTGGTGGAGACGGAGTAGATCCGCTCGCCGCCCTCCTCGTGCGCGGAGGTGACCTTGTAGGTCATCGGCATGGTCGGCCAGGGCTGGTTGCCGGGGCGCTCCTCGCCGGGGCGGGGCATGATCTCCAGCTGGGTGACCGAGGCCGCGCCCTGGCGGTGGGCGGTGCCGACGCAGTCCGCGCCGGTGTCGCCGCCGCCGATGACGACCACGTGCTTGCCCTTGGCGCTGATCGGGGAGTCGACGTAGTCGCCCTCCTGCACCTTGTTGGCGAGCGGCAGGTACTCCATGGCCTGGTGGATGCCGGCCAGCTCCCGGCCCGGGACGGGCAGGTCGCGGGCGGTGGTGGCGCCGGCCGCGACGACGACCGCGTCGAAGCGCTCGCGCAGCTGCTGGCCGGTGATGTCCTCGCCGACGTGGACGCCGGTGCGGAAGCGGGTGCCCTCCGCGCGCATCTGCTCGATGCGGCGGTTGATGTGCCGCTTCTCCATCTTGAACTCGGGGATGCCGTAGCGCAGCAGGCCGCCGATGCGGTCGGCGCGCTCGTACACGACCACGGTGTGGCCGGCCCGGGTGAGCTGCTGGGCGGCGGCCAGGCCGGCCGGGCCGGAGCCGACGACGGCCACGGTCTTGCCGGAGAGGCGCTCCGGGACCTGCGGGGTGACGCCGCCGCCGTCCCAGGCCTTGTCGATGATGGTGACCTCGACGTTCTTGATGGTCACCGCGTCCTGGTTGATGCCGAGGACGCACGCCGACTCACAGGGCGCCGGGCAGAGGCGGCCGGTGAACTCCGGGAAGTTGTTGGTGGCGTGCAGGCGCTCGATGGCGCCCGTCCAGTCGTCCCGGTAGGCCAGGTCGTTCCACTCGGGGATGAGGTTCCCGAGCGGGCAGCCGTTGTGGCAGAACGGGATGCCGCAGTCCATGCAGCGGCCGGCCTGCTTGGTGATGATCGGCAGGAGGCTGCGCTCGACGTAGACCTCGTTCCAGTCCCGCAGACGGACGTCCACGGGACGGCGCTCGGCCAACTGCTTCGGGGTGGTCAGGAAGCCCTTCGGGTCAGCCATGTGCCGCCTCCATCATCTTGCGAGTGGTCTCGGACTCGGAGAGCCCGTCGCGCTCAGCGGCATCCTTGGCGGCGAGCACAGCCTTGTAGTCGGTGGGCATGATCTTGGAGAAGCGGGAGACGCCGCTGCCCCAGTCGGCGAGGAGCTCGGCGGCCACGGTGGAGCCGGTCTCCTCGTAGTGCTG
This sequence comes from Streptomyces sp. NRRL B-24484, assembly GCF_000717715.1. GTDB lineage: Bacteria > Actinomycetota > Actinomycetes > Streptomycetales > Streptomycetaceae > Kitasatospora. The sequence goes on from NZ_JOAI01000001.1 coordinate 276,068, forward strand.
CTGCACGGTCTCGCGCAGCCAGTCGCGGTCCTTGGCGTCCGGGGCCTCGATGCCGACCATGCCGCCGTTGACGTTGGCCGGGCGGAGGTCCAGGACGAACGCGATGCCGCCGGACATGCCCGCCGCGAGGTTGCGCCCGGTCTCACCGAGGACCACGACCCGGCCGCCGGTCATGTACTCCAGGCCGTGGTCGCCCACGCCCTCCACGACCAGGGTGGCACCGGAGTTGCGGACGGCGAAGCGCTCGCCGGCCTTGCCGCGCAGGTGGACGCGGCCGCCGGTGGCGCCGTAGCCGATGGTGTTGCCGGCGATCACGTGGTTCTGGGCGTCGGCGCCGATGGCCGCGGCGTCGCGGGCCGGGCGGACGACGATGACGCCGCCGGACAGGCCCTTGCCGACGTAGTCGTTGGCGTCGCCCTCCAGCCGCAGGGTGACGCCCTTCGGCACGAAGGCGCCGAACGACTGGCCGGCGGAGCCGGTGAAGGTCACGTCGATGGTGCCCTCGGGCAGGCCCTCGCCGCGGTACTTCCTGGTCACCCGGTTGCCGAGCATGGTGCCGACCGTGCGGTTGACGTTGCGGATCGGCAGCTGGATCCGGACGGCCTCGCCGCGCTCCAGGGCGTCCTCGGCCAGCTCGATGAGCTGGTTGTCGAGGGCCTTGTCGAGCGAGTGGTCCTGCCCGGTGGTGTTGTGCAGGGCCGCGCCCTCGGGCAGCTCGGGCACGTGGAACAGCGGCGCCAGGTCGAGGCCGGCGGCCTTCCAGTGGCCGATCGCGGCCCGGGCGTCGATGTGCTCGGCGTGGCCGACGGCCTCCTCGATCGAGCGGAAGCCCAGCTCGGCGAGGATCTCGCGGACCTCCTCCGCGATGAACTCGAAGAAGTTCACCACGAACTCCGGCTTGCCGGAGAAGCGGTCGCGGAGCACCGGGTTCTGGGTGGCGACGCCGACCGGGCAGGTGTCCAGGTGGCAGACGCGCATCATGATGCAGCCGGAGACCACCAGCGGGGCGGTCGCGAAGCCGAACTCCTCGGCGCCCAGCAGGGCGGCGATGACGACGTCGCGGCCGGTCTTCAGCTGGCCGTCGGTCTGCACGACGATGCGGTCGCGCAGGCCGTTCAGCAGCAGGGTCTGCTGGGTCTCGGCGAGGCCGAGCTCCCAGGGGCCGCCCGCGTGCTTGAGCGAGGTCAGCGGCGAGGCGCCGGTGCCGCCGTCGTGGCCGGAGACCAGCACCACGTCGGCGTGCGCCTTGGAGACGCCCGCGGCGACGGTGCCGACGCCGACCTCGGAGACCAGCTTCACGTGGATGCGGGCCTCGGGGTTGGCGTTCTTGAGGTCGTGGATCAGCTGAGCCAGGTCCTCGATGGAGTAGATGTCGTGGTGCGGCGGCGGGGAGATCAGGCCGACGCCCGGGGTGGAGTGCCGGGTGCTGGCGACCCACGGGTAGACCTTGTGGCCGGGCAGCTGGCCGCCCTCGCCGGGCTTGGCGCCCTGGGCCATCTTGATCTGGATGTCGTCCGCGTTGACCAGGTACTCGCTGGTGACGCCGAACCGGCCGGAGGCGACCTGCTTGATCGCGGAGCGGCGCTCCGGGTCGTACAGGCGGTCCGGGTCCTCGCCGCCCTCACCGGTGTTGGACTTGCCGCCGAGGCGGTTCATCGCGATGGCGAGGGTCTCGTGCGCCTCGCGCGAGATGGAGCCGTACGACATGGCGCCGGTGGAGAAGCGCTTGACGATCTCGGAGACCGGCTCGACCTCGTCGATCGAGATCGGGGTGCGGTCCTTGGCGTCCAGCTGGAACAGGCCGCGCAGCGTCATCAGGCGCTCGGACTGCTCGTTCACCCGGGAGGTGTACTGCTTGAAGATGTCGTACCGCTTGTTGCGGGTGGAGTGCTGCAGGCGGAAGACGGTGTCCGGGTCGAACAGGTGCGGCTCGCCCTCGCGGCGCCACTGGTACTCGCCGCCGATCTCCAGCGCGCGGTGCGCGGCCGGGATGCCGGAGGCTGGGTACGCCTTGGCGTGCCGGGCGGCGGTCTCCTTGGCGATCTCGTCCAGGCCGATGCCGCCGAGCTTGGTGGTGGTGCCGGCGAAGTAGCCGTCCACCAGCCCCTGCGAGAGGCCGATCGCCTCGAAGACCTGGGCGCCGCGGTACGAGGCCACGGTGGAGATGCCCATCTTCGACATGACCTTCAGCACGCCCTTGCCGAGCGCCTTGATCAGGTTCTTGATGGCCTTCTCGGGCTCGACGCCCTGGATGAAGACGCCCTGCGCGACCAGGTCCTCGACGGACTCCATCGCCAGGTACGGGTTGACCGCGCCGGCGCCGTAGCCGACCAGCAGCGCGACGTGGTGCACCTCGCGGACGTCGCCGGCCTCGACGACCAGGGACACCTGGGTCCGCTGCTTGGTGCGGATCAGGTGGTGGTGGATCGCGGAGGTGAGCAGCAGCGACGGGATCGGCGCGTGCTCGGCGTCCGAGTGGCGGTCGGAGAGGACGACGATGCGGGCGCCGTCGGCGATCGCGGCGTCGGCCTCGGCGGCGATCTCGGCCAGGCGGGTGGCGAGGCCGGCGCCGCCGGTCGACACCTTGTAGAGGCCGGACAGCGTGACGGCCTTCAGGCCGGGCTGGTCGCCGTCGGCGTTGATGTGGATGAGCTTGGCCAGCTCGTCGTTGTCGATCACCGGGAAGGTGATGCCGACGGAGCGGCAGTGCGAGGGCTGCGCGTCGAGCAGGTTGCCCTCGGGGCCGAGGTTGCTCAGCAGCGAGGTGACGAGCTCCTCGCGGATGGCGTCCAGCGGCGGGTTGGTGACCTGCGCGAAGAGCTGCACGAAGTAGTCGAACAGCAGGCGCGGCTTCTCGGAGAGCGCGGCGATCGGCGAGTCGGTGCCCATCGAGCCGAGCGCCTCGCCACCGGTCTTGGCCATCGGCGCCAGGATGACGCGCAGCTCCTCCTCGGTGTAGCCGAAGGTCTGCTGACGGCGGGTCACCGAGGCGTGGGTGTGGGCGATGTGCTCGCGCTCGGGGAGCTTGGCGAGCTGGATCTGCCCGGCGGCGACCCACTCCTCGTAGGGGTGCTCCCCGGCGAGGGCGGACTTGATCTCCTCGTCCTCGACGATGCGGCCCTCGGCCGTGTCGACCAGGAACATCTTGCCGGGCTGCAGGCGGCCCTTCTTGACGACCCGCTCCTGCTCGATGTCGAGCACGCCGACCTCGGAGGAGAGGACGACCAGGCCGTCCTCGGTGATCCAGTAGCGGGCGGGACGCAGGCCGTTGCGGTCGAGGACCGCGCCGACCTGGGTGCCGTCGGTGAAGGTGACGCAGGCCGGGCCGTCCCAGGGCTCCATCAGGTTGGAGTGGTACTGGTAGAAGGCGCGGCGGGCCGGCTCCATGGTGGCGTGGTTCTCCCACGCCTCCGGGATCATCATCAGCACGGCGTGCGGCAGCGAACGGCCGCCGAGGTGGAGCAGCTCCAGGACCTCGTCGAAGGAGGCCGAGTCGGAGTGGTCCGGGGTGCAGATCGGGAAGATCCGCTCAAGGCCCCGGCCGTTGGCGTCCGCGGGGATGAGGTCGGTGGCGAGCTGGGACTCGCGGGCGGTCATCCAGTTCCGGTTGCCCTTGACCGTGTTGATCTCGCCGTTGTGCGCGACGAAGCGGTACGGGTGGGCGAGCGGCCAGCTCGGGAAGGTGTTGGTCGAGAACCGCGAGTGCACCAGGCCGACGGCGGAGGCGTAGAGCCGGTCCGACAGGTCGGGGAAGAAGGGCTCCAGCTGGCCGGTGGTCAGCATGCCCTTGTAGACGATGGTCCGGGCGGACAGCGACGGGAAGTAGACGCCGGCCTCGCGCTCGGAGCGCTTGCGGACGACGAAGGCGATCCGGTCGAGCTCGATGCCGGTCTTCTCGCCGTGCGACACGAAGAGCTGGCGGAAGCGCGGCATGACCGAGCGGGCGGTGGCGCCGAGCAGGTCCGGGGTGACCGGGACGTCGCGCCAGCCGAGGACGGTCAGGCCCTCCTCGGCGGCGACGGCCTCGACGGCCGCGACCGCGGCGGCGTCGGCGGCGTCCTCGTCGGGCAGGAAGGCGATGCCCACCGCGTAGGAGCCGGCGGCCGGCAGCTCGAAGGAGACCTTGGAGCGCAGGAAGGCGTCCGGGACCTGCGTCAGGATGCCCGCGCCGTCACCGGAGTCCGGCTCGGCGCCGGTGGCGCCGCGGTGCTCCAGGTTGCGCAGGACGGTCAGCGCCTGGTCGACGACAGTGTGGTCGGCGATGCCGGTCAGCGTGGCGACGAAGCCGACGCCGCAGGCGTCGTGCTCGTTTCGCGGGTCGTACAGGCCCTGAGCAGCAGGTCGCGCATCCGGAACGAGCGCGTACGGGCGGCTGGCCTGCGCGGGCTCGTTGGCGGAGTGCATGGATGCAGACAGCATCGGCTCTCCCGTCGTCGTCTTGTGGCTTGGGAGCACACCGTCCGGCCGGGGAGCCGGAGGGGCTTGGTGCATTAAGGGACGACGTTGGCCCTCTGCGATTTTTCGTGCAGGTTACATGATGCCGGAGATCTTGCGAAGTGGAACGAAGCGTCCACATGGCGGACATAACCCGCAGGTCAGCGGTGGTTACCGATCAGTAGGACCGGCCCGGCGCAGCGCGCAACGGTGCGCGTGTTTCCACCAGTGTGCCCAACGGTCGCGCGGGTGAAACAGAGTCGAAACGCCCTGTCCATGCGCGCATGGACAGGGCTCCTGCGATTCCATCCCGTACGACCGACCGTCGGGATGGAATCGAGGGCCGGAAGCCGCCGCGGAGAGCGTAGAACAGGCACGGACCACGGGCCCATGTGTGGAACGTCACGCACCCCTCGGCATATCCATGCGGTGCGCTGTGGCATCGCACGAGGTCAGCCGAGCTGTCCGCCGATCAGCCGGCCGAGCAGGAAGGTCAGCCCGGCGGCCGCACCGCCCAGCGCCAGCTGCCGCAGGCCGCTGAACCACCAGCTGCGCGCGGTCACCCGGGCGACCACGGCACCGCACAGGAACAGGCCCGCCGCCGAGGCGATCAGGGCCGGCCAGAGCGCGGCTGCACCCAGCAGGTACGGCAGCAGCGGCAGCAGGGCGCCCAGTGCGAAGCAGGCGAACGAGGAGACGGCGGCGACCAGCGGCGAGGGCAGGTCGTCCGGGTCGACGCCCAGCTCCTCGCGGGCGTGCACGGCGAGGGTCTGCTCGGGGTCGCGGGACAGCTGCCGGGCCACCTCGTGCGCCAGCTCCGGCTCGACGCCCTTGGCCACGTACAGCTGGGCGAGTTCGGCGAGCTCGCCGTGCGGGTTGCGGCGCAGCTCGATCCGCTCGGCCTCGATCTCCGCCTCCACCAGCTCCCGTTGGGAGGCGACCGAGGTGTACTCCCCCGCCGCCATCGAGAAGGCACCGGCGGCGAGGCCGGCCAGACCGGTGAGGATGACGGCGCTGCGGCCGGCGTCGCCGCCGACCACGCCGCTCACCAGCGCGAGGTTGGAGACCAGGCCGTCCATCGCGCCGAAGACGGCGGGCCGCAGCCAGCCGCCGTTCACGTCCCGGTGGTGTCCCTCCTCCGGGATGCGCGGCTTCGGCTCGTCGGTGGCGGTCGGGTGCGTGGCGGTGCTCATGGGTCGGGCCCCCCTGTCGGACGTCCCCCCTGCGCAGCCTGGCACGGCGCCGTCGCCGTGGGCCTGGGCAGGGTTGCCCGCAGGGCTCTACGGGTTCGAACGTAGCCCGTTGACCTGCGACTTTCCAGCAAAGTAAGGCTGTCCGAACATGCCGGCGGCCGCCCTCCACACGGGGTGGCGGGCGGCCGTCGGGCGGGCTTTCGACCAGGTCAGACGGGCTGTTCCGGGGTGGCATCGACCGGCGCGGCGGTGCGCTCGGCGCCGCGGGCGCCGTCCGAGGACTGGGACGGGCCCTCCTCCGCGGCCTCGGCGCGGGCCGCCGGGTCGATGGACTCCGGTGCCTCCCGGCCGGGGCGCAGCCGGGCGGAGACCACCAGGTAGGCCACGGCGGCGACGAAGACGACGATCGAGGTCCAGTCGTTGAGGCGCAGGCCCAGGATGTGGTGCGCCTCGTCGATGCGCAGGTACTCGATCCAGAACCGGCCGACGGTGTACGCGGCGACGTACAGGGCGAAGGCCCGGCCGTGGCCGAGGGTGAAGCGGCGGTCGGCCCAGATCACCAGCAGGGCCACGCCGACGCACCAGAGCGACTCGTACAGGAAGGTGGGGTGGAATACGCCCTCGATCACGGTGCCGTCGGGCTCGACCTTGTGGATCTCAAGGCCCCAGGGCAGCGTGGTCGGCTTGCCGTACAGCTCCTGGTTGAACCAGTTGCCCCAGCGGCCGCAGGCCTGGGCGAGGGCGATGCCGGGCGCGATGGCGTCCGCGTAGGCGGGCAGCGGGACTCCGCGGCGGCGGCAGCCGATCCACGCGCCGACCGCGCCGAGCGCGATCGCCCCCCAGATGCCGAGGCCGCCCTCCCAGATCTTGAAGGCGTTCCACGGGTTCTTGCCGTCGCCGAAGTACAGCTGGTGATCGGTGATCACGTGGTACAGGCGGCCGCCGACCAGGCCGAAGGGCACGGCCCAGACGGCGATGTCGCCGACCGTGTGCTTGGCACCGCCCCGGGCGACCCAGCGCTTGCTGCCGAGCCAGACCGCGACGACGACGCCGATGATGATGCAGAACGCGTAGGCGCGCAGCGGGACCGGCCCCAGGTAGAGGACGCCCCGCGACGGGCTCGGGATGTATGCGAGATCCATGGCAGGGTCGACGCTACCGTGTCCCGGCCGCCGGATCGGCACCGGCGCGGGTCACAGCTTCCGAACGGTCACGGGGCGGCCGGGACGGCCGGTCGCTCAGGGGGTGGCCGCGGCGCTCGGGGCCTGGGCGCCGGGCGAACCGGTGGTGCCGGGCTTCTTGCCCTGGTTGGCCTCGTCGACCCACTTCACGAGGTTCTCCGGGGAGATCTGCTCGTCGCCCTTCTTCGGGTAGATCGGGGTGCCGTTCAGCGTCAGGGTCGGCGTGGACTTGAAGCCGGACTTGTCGAAGTCCTGCTGGACGGCGGAGACCCAGTCGCCGTAGGTGTTGTCGTTGACGCAGGCCCGGAAGGCCGGGGTGTCCAGGCCCGGGACCTGCTTGGCGAGGTCGATCAGGGCCTCCTTGTCGCCGTAGGTGTCGGAGGTCTCCGGCGGCTGGTTCTTGTAGAGGACGTCGTGGTACGCGCGGAACTTGCCCGCGTCCTGCGCGCAGGCGAGGGCGTTGGCGCCGTACTTGGAGCCCTTGCCGCCGAGCGAGCGGTCGATGAACGACACGATGTGGTAGTTCACGGAGAGCTTGCCCGCGTCCTCCAGCTCGTTGACGGTCTGGTTGAAGGCCTGCTCGAAGCTGCCGCAGGCGGGGCAGCGCGGGTCCTCGTAGACGGTGAGGACGGAGGGGGCGTCGGCGGCGCCGGAGGGGATGACGAGGTTCTTGTCGCCGATGGTGCCGGTGGGCGCGGCGGTCGGCGTCTCCGGCGTGGAGCGCTCGTTCTGCACGATCACGCCGGTGACCACGGCGGCGGCGATCACCGCGACCGCGACGCCGGCGACGATCAGCTGCTTCTTGCGGCGGCCACGGGCCTCGTCGGCGGCCCGCTGCTGCAGCATCCGCTCGCGGGCCGTGCGCTTTCCTTCTCGGTTCTTGTCGCTCATGGGTGCTGTTTCCAAGGCCGTGTCCGGGTCGTCGGAGGGATGCGGGGTGTCCGCGGGTCGGGTGCGGTGGCGCGGGGCGGTCAGGCGGCGAGCCAGGAGTCGACGGAGAACTTCGTCCTCGGCCGGAAGACCAGCCAGAGGGCGAGCAGGAGGAAGCCGGTGTCGCGGAGGATCTCCTGGAAGTACTCCGTCTTGGAGGCGTCGACCGCGCCGCCGCCGCCGAAGCAGCCGCAGTCGATGGAGATGCCGCGGGCCCAGGCCGAGGCGATGCCCGCGATGAAGGTGAGCAGCAGCAGGGCGGAGACCGCGGCGACCAGCCGCGTGCCGAGGCCGATCAGCAGCAGCACGGCGAGCGCCAGCTCCAGGAAAGGCAGGCCGTAGCCGACCGGCTTGACCAGCGACTCGGGCAGGATCTCGTAGGCGCGGACGGCCTGGGCGGCCTCGGCCGGGTCGGAGATCTTGGCGAGCCCGGCCCAGCCCCAGACCACGGCCAGGCCGAGCCGGACGGCGAGGCCGATCCATTCGGCGGCCGGCCCGGAGAGCACCCGGCGGAGCCCTCCGTCGGCGTGCGGCCGGATCGTCTGCGGACTTGCCATGGCTCTCCCCCTGGGCATGTGCGGCTCGGTGCGGCGGGCCGCGGCGGGCGGCCCCTGACGGATGAACCGTAGAGGAAGAGGTACGTTTCCTCCGCATTGACGAATTACGCCGAAAGAGTGATATTTTCGCTGCCCATGTCCGGCTTGTTCTAACGGGTCTGACGATCCGTCCGGCCGCAGCGGCCCCCCGGCGTGTCGGGGGCGGCGGCCGGGCGCCCGGGCGGAGCGGCCGCGGGGCCGCCGAGCTCGGCGAGGGCCGCCGCGGCCGCGGTGCAGGCCCGGGCGTCCCGGTCCGCCTGTTCGGCACCGCGTCTGGCCAGCGCCTGTCCGGCCGAGGCCTGCACCCCGAGGGCCGCGCCCAGGGCGAGGGCGGCGGCCGCCGCGCGGATCAGGACGGCACGGTGCAGGAACGGCACGGGCGGGCCTCTCGACGGTCTGGGCGGTTGCGGGGTGCACGAACCACGGAGTGCGGACGGCACCGTCAACCCGTCCCTCCGCTCAACGCGGGTCAATCGCGCCCGATGCGCCGAGCGCCCACTCTCCACTCGTCCGGGTGAACCGGAAGCCCGACCGGAGCACTCCGGGAGGCGCCGGGAACGTCGACGGCCCGCCGCCTCGGGCGAGGCGGCGGGCCGTCGGTCGTACGACGGGCGGGGCCTACCGGCGGCGGACCCCGGCCGCGAGGTCGGCGGCGAGCGCCCGCACGGCGTCCAGCGCCGCGGCGGTGTCGCCCTCGGCGTCCAGGATGCGCTGGACGAAGGCCGAGCCGACGATCACGCCGTCCGCGAAGCCCGCGACCTCGGCCGCCTGGTCGGCGGTGGAGACGCCGAGGCCGACGCAGACCGGCAGGTCGGTGGCGGCCCGGGTGCGGGCGACCAGGTCCTCGGCGAGGTTGCCGACCTGGGCCCGGGTGCCGGTGACGCCCATGACCGCGGCGGCGTAGACGAAGCCGGAGCCGGCCGCGGTGACCTCGGCGAGGCGGGCGTCCTTGCTGCTGGGGGCGACCACGAACACGGTGTCCAGACCGTGCTCGCCCGCCGCCTTGCGCCACTCCTCGGACTCCTCGACCGGCAGGTCGGGCAGGATGCAGCCGGCACCGCCGGCCGCCGCCAGGTCGGCGGCGAACCGGGCGACGCCGTAGCGGTCGACCGGGTTCCAGTAGGTCATGACCAGGACGGCCGCCTCCGGGTGGGCGGCGGCGACCTCGGCGACGGTGTGCAGCACGTCCTTGATCCGGACGCCGCCGCGCAGCGCGATGTCGTCGGCGGTCTGGATGGTCGGGCCGTCCAGCACCGGGTCGGAGTGCGGCAGGCCGATCTCGACGACGTCGCAGCCGCCCTCGATCAGGGCGCCGACCGCGGCGATGCCGCCGTCGACGGTCGGGAAGCCGGCCGGCAGGTAGCCGATCAGGGCGGCGCGGCCCTCCGCCTTCGCGGCGGCGAGGACGCTGCTGAGCTTGGATGCCATGGTCAGTTGCCCTCGCCGCTCTCGGTGGTCGCCTGGTCGTAGAGGCCGAAGTACTCGGCCGCGGTGTGCATGTCCTTGTCGCCCCGGCCGGAGAGGCTGACGAGGATCGTCGCCTCCGGGCCGAGCTCGCGGCCGAGCTCCAGGGCGCCGGCCAGCGCGTGGGCGCTCTCGATGGCCGGGATGATGCCCTCGGTGCGGGACAGCAGGCGCAGCGCCTGCATGGCGGCGTCGTCGGTGACCGGGCGGTACTCGGCGCGGCCGGTGTCCTTGAGCCAGGCGTGCTCGGGGCCGACGCCGGGGTAGTCCAGGCCGGCCGAGATGGAGTGCGACTCGATGGTCTGGCCGTCCTCGTCCTGCAGGACGTAGGTGCGCGAGCCGTGCAGCACGCCGGGGTCGCCCTTGGTGAGGGTGGCGGCGTGGCGCGGGGTGTCGGCGCCCTCGCCGGCGGCCTCGCAGCCGATCAGGCGGACGCCGGCGTCCGGGATGAACTCGTGGAAGATGCCCATCGCGTTGGAGCCGCCGCCGACGCAGGCGACGACCGCGTCGGGCAGCCGGCCGGTGCGCTCCAGGACCTGCTCGCGGGCCTCGACGCCGATCACCCGGTGGAAGTCGCGGACCATCATCGGGAAGGGGTGCGGGCCGGCGACGGTGCCGAACAGGTAGTGGGTGGAGTCGACGTTGGCGACCCAGTCGCGGAACGCCTCGTTGATGGCGTCCTTGAGGGTGCGGCTGCCGGACTTCACGGCGACGACCTCGGCGCCGAGCATCCGCATCCGGGCGACGTTCAGCGCCTGGCGCTGCGTGTCGACCTCGCCCATGTAGATGGTGCAGTCGAAGCCGAACAGCGCGCAGGCGGTGGCGGTGGCCACGCCGTGCTGGCCGGCGCCGGTCTCGGCGATGATCCGGGTCTTGCCCATCCGCCGGGTGAGCAGGGCCTGGCCCAGCACGTTGTTGATCTTGTGCGAGCCGGTGTGGTTGAGGTCCTCGCGCTTGAGCAGGATGCGCGCGCCGCCGGCCTCGGCGGAGAACCGCCGGACGTCGGTCAGCGGGCTGGGCCGGCCGGTGTAGTCCTTGAGCAGCGCGTCGAGCTCGGCGGTGAAGGCCGGGTCGGTCTTGGCCTTCTCGTACTCCTCGGCGACCTGTTCCACGGCGGCGACCAGCGCCTCCGGGATGAAACGGCCGCCGTAGGCGCCGAAGTAGCCGCGCGCGTCCGGGACGTGGGCGCCCGGCAGGTAGTCCTTCTCGGACATGGTGAAGCGTCCTTCTGGGTCGATGGGATGACAGGAGGGACGGCCGGTCAGCGGCCGTGCGTCCTGCGCCATCGACGGCCCGGCACCTGCCCGGGCTCGCAGCCGATCACGTAGCGCACCCGCCGCCCCAGCACCCGGCGTGCGGGCGCGCGGCAGCCGCGGGGGCGGCAGCCGGGGGCGAGGCGGGAGGCGAGTTTCACGGCAGCGGTCAGCCCTTGTGGCGCAGGGCCGGGTGGGCACCGGCGGCGACCAGGTCGGCCACCGCGGCCTTCGGGTCCCGGCCGGTCACCAGGGACTCGCCGACCAGCACCGCGTCGGCGCCGAGGTTGGCGTACTGGATGACGTCGAGCGGGCCGCGGACACCGGACTCGGCGACCTTGACGATCCCGGCCGGGATCGCGTCGACCACGTTGCCGAAGGTGTTGCGGTCCACCTCGAGGGTCTTGAGGTTGCGGGCGTTCACACCGATGATCTTCGCTCCGGCGTCCACCGCGCGGGCGATCTCCTCCTCGTCGTGCACCTCGACCAGCGGGGTGAGCCCGATCGACTCGGCCCGCTCGACGAGCGAGACCAGGGCCGGCTGGTCCAGGGCCGCGACGATCAGCAGGGCGAGGTCGGCGCCGTGCGCGCGGGCCTCCCACAGCTGGTACGCGGTGACGATGAAGTCCTTGCGGAGCACCGGGGTGTCGACCGCTGCACGGACCGCGTCGAGGTCCGCGAGGGAGCCGCCGAAGCGGCGCTGCTCGGTCAGCACGCTGATCGCGGCGGCGCCGCCGGCCGCGTAGTCCAGCGCCAGGGCGGCGGGATCGGCGATCGCCGCCAGTGCGCCCTTGGAGGGGCTGGAGCGCTTGACCTCGCAGATCACCCGGACGCCGTCGCCGCGCAGCGCGGCCACGCCGTCCTTGGCCACCGGTGCCTTGGCGGCGAGCTCCTTGAGCTCGTCCAGGGACACCTGGGCCTGTCGCTCGGCGAGGTCCTCACGGACCCCGTCGATGATCTCGTCGAGCACACTCACGCGAGCGCCCCCATGTCGTCTTATGGCTGGGTGCCGGGAGGTGCGGAGGACTCCGGACCCGCCCGGCCTGGCTGTGCGGTCAAAAACCTCGGGGGCGTTTCGCACGAACCGGTGAGGATGGTGTGCAGACGCGCCCCCGTTGGCCCTTCGATGGTATCGGGCGCGGGGGGCGCAAGGCGCATCCGCCCGGCGCGCGTCTCGCGGAGCGGACCACCCGGTGGTGCGCCGGCGGCGCCGGGTGGCGGGCGCACCGGACGGTCGCGGCACGACCGGAGGGGCAGGTCAGACCAGTGGCGGTGCCAGTCCGGCGCCCGCGGGCAGGTTGCGCAGCACGGTGAAGACCACCAGCGCCACGGCCAGCAGCACCGTCTGCGGGAGGGTGACGGCGAACCGCGGCGGCGGGCCGCCGGTGAGGGCGGCCCACAGCCAGCGGAGCCAGAACACCGCGGCCACCACGGCCAGCACCATGACCAGCAGGTTGTCGTGGCCGGCCGCGTTCAGGTCGCCGTGGGTCAGCGCGTGCACGCAGCGCAGGCCGCCGCAGCCCGGGCAGAACCAGCCGGTGGCCTGCAGCACCGGGCAGGTCGGGTAGTGGCCCGGCGCGTTGGGGTCGACCGCGGCGACGTACGCGGTGGGCAGCCCGACGGCCACCAGCGCCGCCAGCGGGCGGGCCAGCCGGCGGCCGAGCGGGGCGGGGAGGACGGGAGCGTTCACGCCGCCGATTGTCCTCCCCCGTCCGCCCGCTCCGGCGCAGGGCCGCGCGGCGGCCGTGGCGCGGCGGACGTGCGCGCGCCCCCGGTCACGGTGGGTGACCGGGGGCGCGGCGCTGCGGCGCAGGTGGGGCGCAGGTGTCAGGCGGCGCTGACGGGGGTGCGCTCCTCGACGGCCGGGGCGGCCGCGGGGGCGAAGTTGGTGCTGGGCTGCCTGCCCATGCCGGCCATCGACATCGCCTTGCCGACCACGCCGGCGGCCACCACGATCACCAGGCCGACCACGACGAGCAGCACGTTGGGGATGATCATGGCGACGCCGCTGACCGTGAAACCGATGAAAGCGATGGTCACGCCGGTCCAGGCGGCGGGAGTGTGGCCGTGCGCTGCTGCCGACATCTGCTGGTGCTCCTTGTTCTCCGGATCCCGGCCGGGCACCTCGGGGCGCTCGACGGGTTGACCCTTCCATTGTGCCGGGCCCTCACGCCCGTCCCCAAGGCGGGCCCCGGGTCAGTCGGTGGGATCTTCGCCACGGTCGAGGGCCTTCCACAGCTCCGCGGACCGGTCGGTGGGCCGCGGCCTGGCGGCCGCCTTCGCGGTCGGGGCCTCGTAGCGGGCGCCCATCGCCGGCCAGCTGCGGCCGGAGCGGACGGTCAGCATCCCGGCCAGCGCCAGCAGCACGCCGCCCACGGCGGCCACCCAGGGCCAGAGGGTCCGGCTGATCTGCCCGGCCTGGGCACCGGCCAGCGCGAGGCGTCCGGCGGCCTCCGCGTCCAGCCCCGCGGTGTCGGTGGCGCCGATCACCGCGCCGACGACCACACCGAGGCCGGCCACCGCGGCGAGCGCGCCGACCGCCGTGCGGGCGGCGCCGCGCACGGCGAAGACCGCGACGGCCGCGGCCAGGCCGGCCAGCGCGAGGCCGGTGGGCAGACCGGTCAGCTCGGAGCCGGTGACGCTGACCGCCAGCCGGCCGCCGGCCGTCCCGGCGACCACGCCCTCGGCCCAGGTCCGGCCGACGGAGGTCAGGACGAGCAGGGCGCCGACGGCGGTCAGCAGCAGCATCAGGGCGAGCGAGCGGCGGTCGGTCTTCGGTGCGGGAGAACTCACCCGACCAGTGTCGCCGACGGCCGGCGCGGGCCGGACGGCCGGGTCCCGGTACGGGGCGCGGGGTGCACCACCAGGGGGCATCACGGCTTGCCCGGTCATCGTCATGATGTCCGTCCCCGGACTGCGCAGTTCCCCGCGCCCCCACCCCGCGCCCCTGGGGGTGCGCCGTGAAGACACTCCCTACGCCGGTTCGCGGGGGAAGCCGCCGGTGGCGACGACCAGCGTCAGCCCCGGCAGCTGCACGGGCAGGTCCTCGCCGAACGGGATCCGCTCGGCGAGGTGGTAGGCGCCCGCGGGCCGGGGCTCCGAGTGCACGGTGCAGACGCCCTCGGCCGGGTCGACCACCACGCACACCGGAACGCCGTGCCCGGCGTACCGGCGCAGCCGCTCGGCGAAGCCGCCGTGCGGGCCGGCGGCGGGGACGACCTCCAGCACCGCTTCGAGGTCCGGCCACGCCCAGTGGCCGCGGCCGTCCGGCCGGGCGCCCTCGCCGACCACCACCAGGTCGGGGGCGCGGCCCGGGCGGGCGCCGGACGGGTCGAGCACCGCGTCGGGGACGGCGGCGCCGCGGCCCGCCAGCTGGTCCTCGATCTGGCGGGCGGCGTCGAGGACGATGGCCCGCCGGGCCGCACCGCGGGGGGTCACGACGGCCGTCCCGGCCGAGCTGCGGCCGCGGCGGGCCGGGGCGTGACGGCGGCGGGCGCGGTCGTGGCGGTCGTGGCGGTGGCGGTCATGGCGGCGGCCCTCCCTCCGCGGGATCGACTACCTCACGATACCGGCGGGCGCAGCGTGTTGGCCGTGGCCACGGCGCGCAGCACGGCGGCCGCCTTGTTGCGGCACTCGGTGTCCTCGGAGTGCGGGTCGGAGTCCGCGACGACGCCGGCGCCCGCCTGCACGTAGGCGGTGCCGTCGCGGAGCACGGCGGTGCGGATGGCGATCGCGGTGTCCGAGTCCCCGGCGAAGTCCAGGTAGCCGACGCATCCGCCGTACAGTCCGCGGCGGGTGGGCTCCAGCTCCTCGATGATCTGCATGGCGCGCGGCTTGGGGGCGCCGGAGAGGGTGCCGGCGGGGAAGCAGGCGGTGAGCACGTCGAAGGCCGTCCGTCCCTCGGCGACCCGGCCGGTGACCGTGGAGACGATGTGCATGACGTGGCTGTAGCGCTCGACCGACATGAAGTCGACGACCTCGACGCTGCCCGGCTCGCAGACCCGGCCGAGGTCGTTGCGGCCGAGGTCGACCAGCATCAGGTGCTCGGCGCGCTCCTTGGGGTCGGCGAGCAGTTCGGCGGCGAGTTCGGCGTCCTCGTGCGGGGTGGCGCCGCGGTGCCGGGTGCCGGCGATCGGGTGCAGCATCGCCTCGCCCTCGCTCACCTTGACCAACGCCTCCGGGCTGGAGCCGACGACGTCGAAGCCGCCCTCCGCGGTGCCGTCCGGCCCGGGGAAGCGGAAGAGGTACATGTAGGGGCTGGGGTTGGTGGTGCGCAGCACCCGGTACACGTCGAGCGCGGAGGCCGGGCAGGGCGCCTCGAAGCGCTGCGAGGGCACCACCTGGAAGGCCTCGCCGGCCCGGATCCGCTCCTTGATCGTCTCGACGGCGGCCCGGTACGGCGCGCCGCCGAACGGCGAGTGCGCCTCGGCGGCGGTCGGGGTGAAGGTGGCCAGGCCCGGGTCGACCGGCTTCAGCAGGTCGGCCTCCATGGCGTCGAGGCGGGCCACGGCGTCCGCGTACGCCTCGTCGACACCGCTCGCCAGGTCGTTGTGGTTGACCGCGTTCGCGATCAGCAGCACGGCGCCGTCGACGTGGTCGAGGACGGCGAGGTCGGTGGCGAGCAGCAGCGTCAGCTCGGGGAGCCTCAGGTCGTCGGGGGTGAGGTTCGGCAGCTTCTCCAGCCGGCGGACGACGTCGTAGCCGAGGTAGCCGACCATGCCGCCGGTGAGCGGCGGCAGGCCGTCGTCGGTGTGCCGCGGGGTGTGCAGGGCGGCGAGGGCGGCGCGCAGCACCTCCAGCGGGTCGCCGGTGGTGGGGATGCCGACCGGCGGGGTGCCGTGCCAGCGGGCGTTGCCGTCCGGGTCGGCGGTGAGGGTGGCGGCGCTGCGGACGCCGACGAAGGAGTACCGGGACCAGCTCCGGCCCTGCTCGGCGGACTCCAGCAGGAAGGTGCCGGGGCGCTCGCCGGCGAGACTGCGGTACAGCCCGATCGGGGTGAGGCCGTCCGCGAGGAGCCTGCGGGTGACGGGGATGACCCGGGTGTCGGCGGCGAGCTTGCGGAAGACCTCGATATCCATGGAGCGGGCACCGTTCGGAGGAGGAAGGGCGGGCGGGCTGCTGGCTGGTCGTGCGGGTGCCGGCGTGCGGCTGCCGGCCTGGCGGGCACCGGGCGGCTCGGGGCCGGTGGAGCGCCGCGGGGCCGGGGGAAGGCTAGCGGGCGACGGGCAGGACGTCCGCGTCGAAGCAGGTGCGGTCACCGGTGTGGCAGGCGGCGCCGGTCTGGTCGACCTTCACCAGCAGGGTGTCGCCGTCGCAGTCCAGCGCGACGGAGACGACCCGCTGGACGTGGCCGGAGGTGTCGCCCTTCACCCAGTACTCGTTGCGGCTGCGGCTCCAGTAGGTGCAGCGGCCGGTGGTCAGGGTGCGGTGCAGCGCCTCGTCGTCCATCCAACCGAGCATCAGCACCTCGCCGGTGTCGTGCTGCTGCGCGATGGCGGGGAGCAGGCCGTCGGCGGTCCGCTTGAGGCGGGCGGCGACGGCCGCGTCCAGGGCGGTGCTGCCGGGGGCTGCGGGAGTGGTGGACATGCGGACCATTCTCGCAGCTCCCGTCGGGCCCGGTGATCGCTGTTCGGGGAGTGGTCACCTGCCGTCCGCCCCGGGGCGTCCGGCTCGCGGGCGGTCAGCCGGCGCCGGGGCTCTCGCAGCCATCCGGCCAGACCACCCGGACGTCCAGGCCCGCCCGGCGGGCCCGGGCCACCACCCGGGCCGGCTCGCTGCCGGAACCGCCGTCCCAGACCGCGATCAGCTCGTCCACCATGCCCACCAGGGCCGGGCCGGTCTCCTCGCCCGGTCCGCCCGCCTCGGCCGCGGCCAGCCGGTGCACGGCGTTCGCCGAGTTCAGCAGCCGGCGGCGGGTGTCGCGGCAGCCCTCGCCCGCGAAGGCGCCGGCCCTGGCCTCCGCGGCGGACAGCAGCACCTCGATCCGCCCGCCGTGGTCGAGGACGGACTGCGCGAACCAGGTGTCCGGCCCGGGCCGCAGCCGGCCGACGCCGACCAGGTCGTGGGCGCCGTGCGCGGTGACGAGGTGCCAGAGTTCGCCCCGGACGAGCATCTCGGTCAGGTCCGAGAGGCGTTCGTGCCCGATGATTCCGACTCGCATGAGAAGTTGACCCCTAGTACGGGTCGTGCCGCCCCCAGCGTACCCACCGCTGCCGGGGCGGCCGCGACCGATGCCGGAGCAACAGCAGACGGGCCGACACGGGCCGGGAACGAGGACGGGATGATCGTGGCCTTCTCCGTCACGCCGCTGGGCATGGGCGAGGACGTCGGCGAAGCGGTGGCAGCGGCCGTGAAGGTGGTCCGCGACAGCGGGCTGCCCAATCGGACGGACGCGATGTTCACCAGTATCGAGGGCGGGTGGGACGAGGTGATGCCGGTGGTGCGGGCGGCGATCGAGGCGGTGAAGGCCTACAGCAGCCGGGTCAGCACCGTGATCAAGATCGACGACCGGGCCGGGGTGAGCGGCGGCCTGACCGCCAAGGTCGAGACCGTGGAGCGGTACCTCGCGGCGATGGAGGACCGCGGCGGCGAGTAGCGGTGATCCGCTGACGGCCGGCCCGGCGGCGGGCCAGAATGGGCGGGGAGCCTAGGGGGGTCGGGGTGGAGCAGGGGCGCAGGCGGGCGGCCGTGGCGGTGGCCGCCGCAGTGGTGCTGGCGGTCGTGCTGGCCGTGGTGCTGTGGCCGGACGGCCGCCACCGGGCGGCCCTTCCCCCGCCGGCCCCGAGCAGCTCCCCGCCCGGCCCGTCGCCGAGCCCGACGAAGAACCTGCCGTACCCCTGGTTCACGCCCGGGACGTGCTTCGACCACCCGCAGCTCAGCGAGGTGATCACCCGCGCCGAGGAGCGGCCCTGCGGGCAGCCGCACGACGGCGAGGCGATCGCGGACGTCCTGCTCCCCGAGGGGCTGACCAGCGACGTGCAGATCGGGCGGGCGATGCGGGAGCTGTGCGCGGCACCGCTCGCCGAACGGCAGCAGCGGCAGGGCGGCGGCGGGCCGTACTACGGCTTCCCTCTGGGGCCGTACCTGCAGTACTACGAGCAGGGCATGCGGGACGCGACCTGCACCATGACCACCAGCAACCGCCAGCACGGCCCCAAACTGACGGGCCGTCTGCGGTAGGGGGCGCCACCCCGGGGTGGCGCCCCTGAGGTGCGTCCCGGCGCCGTCCTCACATCCGGAGGAGGCCGAGCTGGCGCATCATGGCCATGTTGTCCCAGTTCCACCAGCCCTCGCAGATCATCCCCTCGCGGAACCGGAAGACGGTCATGCCGGTCATCTCGACCCGCTTGTGGGTGGCGGGCAGACCCATGAAGTCGCCCTTGTGCAGGCCGCTGAAGCGCCACATGGTGGCGACCCGGTCCCCGTCGGCCATCTGGTGGTCGATCGTGAAGGCGATGTCGAAGGCCTCCAGGTAGCCGGCGCACTTCGCCCGGATGGCCTCGCGTCCCATCGCGTCCGCGTCGTCGGCGATGTCGTGGTCGTGGTAGTCCTCGGCGACGACCTCGTCGAAGACGCTGAGGTCGCCGGCGGACATCCGCTGCATCAGCTGCTGGACGGCGGCCTTGTTGAGCTGCTCGTCGCGGACGATGTCCAGGTCGGTGAAGGTGGGCGGCTCGTCGCAGAGCGCGACCATCTCGTGGAAGATCCGGTCGGTCTCGGGGAGTTTCGAGTTCCGCATCGCCTCCTCGTAGGAGGGGAACTCGACGATCTCGACGACGTGCCGGGCGTCCGAGCGGTCGGCGCCGACCATCGAGTGGGTGGCCGTGCGGCGGCCGCGGGTCTGCTCGATCCAGTTGTCCATCAGCCGGTTCAGGTCGTCGACCTTGTCGGTCCTGCACTCGATGAGCTGGACGAACGTCATGATGCACCTCCGGGTGGCTCCGCCCCCTGGCCATGATCGTCCGCCGACCGCCGCACCCTCGGATTTCTTACGATCCTCCGGCTCCGCCCCACGGGCAAGGCGCACCGGGTGGCAGGGCGGACGGCGCAGCACCCACCGGTTCGAGCCGGAGGGGGAGAACGGGGGACGGGTGCTCGCGGTCCGGCGGGCGCGCCACGAGGGGGCGGCCGCCTCGATTCGACCGATCGCGACAGGAACGGCCGGAACTCGCCGGTCGGACGCGACCGGTCCGTGGAGGTGACTCCGGTGGCCGTACGGTGTGCCCCCCGGTCATCGGTCGGGGGGCACACCGCGGGCGGTCGCCGCCTCGAAGGTCGGCGCGGTGTGCGGTCGAGCCCGGCCCGTGTGGCACGGGGCCGGTCGTGTGCGGGGCGTTTCCGGGTGCACGGGAGCCTACGGTCTTGGCGACGGAACGGTCAGGAGACGAGCTGGTCGGCCTGGTCCTCGGTGGCGGGGCTGCTCGGTGCGAGGACCTCGACGGCCAGCTGGGCCCGCCGCATGTGGTCGGCGGCGGCCTGCTTGAACTCGGGCGACGCCGTCCGGGTCCGCAGGAGCTCGTCCACGGCCTCGCGGACCACCGCGTTCGGCGACATGCCGAAGATCGTCGCGTAGGCCTGGATCCGTTCCATCTGGTCATGTCCGAATCGGACGGACATCACCGCGGTCTTCCCCTTGTCGAGGGGGTCGGCGGTTTGACGGGCACTCATGGTCATGCGTCCTCCTCGACGGTCGGCGGGGAGGATCTGCTGCCCATGGTGGTCTCCCCGTCGCAGCCCCGGATCGTCCGGGATGCTTTGAGGCTACCCTCTTCAGACTACATCGAGACGCCGAACCCGCTTTCTTGTACGACTCTCACAAAGGTGACTGGCGTTCAGCACTACACAACTACTTTCGGACACTCGCTGGGAACTTCGAAAGTGGTCGGCGCGTTGCGTGTGTTGCAAGCTGTCTGACATACGCTCTGTAATAGTCGGCGCAGACAGCTTCGGTCGAAGCATCGTTCGGGTCAAAGGAGGCCGTTCGTGCAGCACAGCGAGGTACCCCCGGGAGAGTTCGGCCCTCTCCGCCTCATAGAGACGGGCATCGGGCTGGCCGAGGAGTTGATGGCGCCCGCCGTGGCCGAGCACCTCGCCATGAAGCGGGGCCGCCTCCGGTCGGAGGTCCCGGGCATGACGCCCGCCGAGGCGTTCGGCATCCTGCAGCGCGGGTCCGCGCCCGTCGGCGCCCTGCCCGCCCAGCGCGGCGCCCCCAAGCACTACGACTACTACCGAGATGCCTGTAGTCGGGTGTCCGAGTCCGCCATGGAGGCCGTCACTGCGACGGCCTCCGATCTGTATCCGGACATGGTCGTCTACGGACCGTACGACGGCTTGGACGACGACTGCCGGCAGAAGCAGATCCGCTACGACCGCACCAACGGCAAGCCGTTCGCCCTCGTCGGGTACACCGGGGACCTCCCCGGCTACCTCGGGAGCGGCACCTCGAGCTCGCTCGCCGGTGCGGTCCTGATGTCCGTACCCGGCTTCCCGCTCGTCACGGCCGTCGCCACCGGCAACAGTCGGGTCGGCGGCGCCTACGGCGGTTCGGCCTACCGCTGGGAGGAGAGCTTCGGATGCCTCCACCACTTCGGCGAGGCGGAGACCCACCCGGTGCCGCACGAGGTGGCGCTCCCCCATGCACTCGTCCGTGACCGCGCCACGATGGAGGCTCTCGGGCACCGGCCCTTCCAGTTCGGGGCCTCGGCCAACGCCGTCGTCACGGACGCCCTGCTCGCGGGCAACACCCCCGCGGCCGTCACCGTCGAGACCGACGCACTGGGCAGTGCTGCCGCCTTCGTCGCGGTCGCGGCCGGCTGTGCGGTCAAGCTGACCACTCCGTCGATGCCGGGCCGGCTCTGCACCTGGATGGTGATGGAGTACATCCTGCGCAACCTCGACGACGGCACGCCCGTACCCGCCCTGATCATCGGTCACGACGACACCACTCTGCAGGACCTCGCCCGCGACCTCCGCGAGGACCCTCATGTCCTCGTCTGACGCGGCACGCGAGCCCCACCCGATCCGGACCGACCCTCAT
The DNA here is from genome assembly GCF_000717715.1 of Streptomyces sp. NRRL B-24484. Taxonomy (GTDB): domain Bacteria; phylum Actinomycetota; class Actinomycetes; order Streptomycetales; family Streptomycetaceae; genus Kitasatospora. Next base: position 297,155 of record NZ_JOAI01000001.1, read on the forward strand.
CCCAGGGAGAACGCCGTGAGCACCGACGAGACCGACAACGTGATCCCGCTCCACCGCCCCGACCAGGAGGCCGGCCCGCTGCGCTGGATCAGCCTGCGCGGCAGGCTCCCGCTGCCCACCCGCCGGTTCCTCAGCAAGGTCCGCGTTCCCAACGGCACGTACGCCGTCGGCACCACGGGCCTCGGCGTCTGGCTCTACACCGGCCACCACATCGGCCCGCACCAGGTCTGGCCGGCCGTCGCCGTCAGCGCCATCGCCACCTTCTGGGACGCGGCACGACTGCACCAGAGCACCAAGCTGCGGATCCACCGCGAGACCCTGGCCCACCGCTCCCCCGCCGCCCCCGCTGCCCCCGCCGGCCGCCGCGACCGGGCCGCCTGACCGCCACCGCCCCGGCCCACGGCCACGACCCCCGGAATCCTCCGGCCCCGGACCGCCGATCGGTCCGGGGCCGACCGCTGTCCGTTCACCACCGGTCACCGCCCTAGGGTGGTGGGCATGACGAAGCATGCGCGGGGGGAACGCGAGCGGCTGGCCGGTCTGCTGGCGGCGGCGGGGCCGCAGGCGCCGACGCTCTGTGCGGGGTGGACGACCGCGGACCTGGCGGCGCACCTGGTGCTGCGGGAGCGGCGGCCGGACGCGGCGGCGGGGATCAGGATCGGGCCGCTGGCGGGGTGGACGGAGAAGGTGCAGCGCGGCTACGCCCGGCGCCCGTACGAGGAGCTGGTCGGCCTGTTCCGGTCGGGCCCGCCGGCGCTGTCGCCGTTCGCGCTGCCGGGTGCGGACGAGGCGGCCAACCTGGTCGAGTACTTCGTGCACGCGGAGGACGTCCGGCGGGCCGGCGAGGGCTGGCGACAGGAGGAGGTCGAGGCGCCGCTGGCGGAGGCGCTGTGGCGGCGGCTGCCGTTGCTGGCGCGGATGGAGGCCGGCCGTCGGACCCCGGTGCGGCTGGTGCTGGAGCATCCGGACGGGCGGACCTGCACGGTGGCGCACCGGACGGGCCCGACGGTGCAGCTGACCGGCGAGCCGGGCGAGCTGGTGCTCTTCGCGTTCGGGCGCGGGGCGCGCACCTCGCTGGCGGTGCGCGGGGCGGAGACCGCGGTGGCCGCCCTGCGACGCGCGCTTCCGCTGCCGGGTCCGCGCTGACCTGCGGCGACGCGTCCGGTTCGGCGGGCGCCGCGCGATTGTCAGTGGCGCGGGTCACACTGGCTGGTGGCCGCGGCGAAGCGTCTCCGCGCCCGGCGGAGCGGCCCGGCCACGACCCTCGAAGGGGCGCACCACGATGCTCACCACGGAGTTCCGGACGGGCTCTCCCTGCTGGCTCGACCTCGGGAGCCCGGACATCCCCGCGACCGCCGAGTTCTACGGCACGGTCTTCGGCTGGTCGTTCCGGTCGCTGGGCGAGGAAGCCGGCAACTACGGCTTCTTCGAGCAGGCGGGCAGGACGGTCGCGGCCGTCGGCCCGCTGACGGAGGAGGGCTCGTCCCCGGCGTGGACGCTGTACTTCCGCACGCCGGACGCGGACGCCACGGCGAAGGCCGCCGAGCAGCACGGCGGCACCGTCCGCGCCGAGCCGTTCGACGTGATGTCCGACGGCCGGATGGCGCAGCTGTCCGACCCGGCGGGTGTGCAGTTCGCGATCTGGCAGCCGGGCGAGACGCAGGGCCTGGACGCCGTCACCGACGCCAACACCTTCTGCTGGGCGGAGCTGCACACCGCGGACCCGGCGGCGGCGACGGAGTTCTACCGGGCGCTGTTCGGCTGGCGGACGGAGACGGTGGAGATGCCGGGGATGCCGTACACGGTGTACTCCACGGCGGAGGGTGGCACCGAGCGGGAGACGTCGTTCGGCGGGGTCGCGCCGCTGCAGAGCCCCGACGAGCCGGTGCGCTGGGTGCCGTACTTCGAGGTGACCGAGGTGGACGCGGTGCTGGGCCGGGCCGAGCACGCGGGCGGCCGGGTCGTGATGCCGGGCATGGACGTGCCGGGTGTCGGCCGGCTGGGCTGGGCGACGGACCCGCACGGCGCGGTCTTCGCGATCATCAAGAGCGAGATGCCGTAGCGCCGGGGTGACCGGCTCCGGTCCGGGCGCGCCCGGACCGGAGCGGGGTTCAGCGGACGGGGTGGCCGGTCTCCCGCAGGGCGTCCTTGACCTGGCCGATGGTCAGGTCGCCGAAGTGGAAGACGGAGGCGGCGAGCACCGCGTCGGCGCCGGCGTCGACGGCCGGGGCGAAGTCGGCGAGCTTGCCGGCGCCGCCGGAGGCGATGACCGGGACGGCGACGTTCTTGCGGACGGCGCGGATCATCTCCAGGTCGTAGCCGTCCTTGGTGCCGTCGGCGTCCATCGAGTTGAGCAGGATCTCTCCGGCACCCAACTCGGCGGCGCGGACGGCCCATTCGACGGCGTCCAGGCCGGTGCCGCGGCGGCCGCCGTGGGTGGTGACCTCGAATCCGGAGGGCGTCACCGTGCCCTCGGGGGTGCGCCGGGCGTCCACCGAGAGGACGAGCACCTGGCGGCCGAAGCGCTCGGCGATCTCGCGGATCAGCTCCGGGCGGGCGATCGCGGCGGTGTTGACGCCGACCTTGTCGGCGCCGGCCCGCAGCAGCTTGTCGACGTCGTCGGCGGTGCGGACGCCGCCGCCGACGGTGAGCGGGATGAAGACCTGTTCGGCGGTGCGGCGCACCACGTCGTAGGTGGTCTCCCGGTCGCCGGACGAGGCGGTGATGTCCAGGAAGGTCAACTCGTCGGCGCCCTGGGCGTCGTAGGCCTTGGCGAGCTCCACCGGGTCACCGGCGTCGCGCAGGTTCTGGAAGTTGACGCCCTTGACGACCCGCCCGGCGTCGACGTCCAGGCAGGGGATGACACGTACTGCGAGGCTCACTGCTTGCCTTCCAAGGAGGTTGCGAGTCCGGGACGGTGGGCCTCGACCTCGACCTCGACCATCATCCGGGAGTCGATCAGGCCCTGGACGACGACCATGGTCGCCACCGGGCGGATCGCGTCGAAGAGCTTCTTGTGCGCCCGGCCGACCTCGTCGCAGTCCCGGATGTGGGTGATGAACATCCGGGTGCGGACGACGTCGTCCGCGGAGAGTCCGAACTCCGCGAGGGCCTTGAAGGCGACCTCGAACGCCGCGAGGGTCTGGGTGTACGGGTCGCCCTCGTGCTGGACCATTCCGCCCTCGAACGCGGTGGTGCCGGCCACGAGGACGGTGTCCCCGACCGCGACCGCCCGGGAGTAGCCGAACTGGTCCTCCCAGGGGGAGAATCCGGACACACGCTGCGGGCGTTTCGCGGCCGGGACCTCGGTCATCGGGACACCGCCTCCAGGGCCTCTTCGAGGGTGAACTTCTGCTCGTAGAGGGCCTTGCCCACAATCGCGCCCTCGACACCCTCGCCGGTGAGGGTGGCGATGGCGCGCAGGTCGTCGAGCGAGGAGACACCGCCGGAGGCGACCACGGGCTTGTCGGTGGCGGCGCAGACGTTGCCCAGCAGCTCCAGGTTGGGGCCGGTGAGGGTGCCGTCGCGGTTGACGTCGGTGACGACGTAGCGGGCGCAGCCCTCGGAGTCGAGGCGGGCGAGGACCTCGTAGAGGTCGCCGCCGTCGCGGGTCCAGCCGCGGCCGCGCAGGGTGGTGCCGACGACGTCCAGGCCGACGGCGATCTTGTCGCCGTGCTCGGCGATGACCTTGGCGACCCACTCGGGGGCCTCCAGGGCGGCGGTGCCGAGGTTGACGCGGGTGCAGCCGGTGGCGAGGGCGGCGGCGAGCGACTCGTCGTCGCGGATGCCGCCGGACAGCTCGACCTTGATGTCGAGGCGGCCGGTGACCTCGGCGAGCAGGGCGCGGTTGCTGCCGGTGCCGAAGGCGGCGTCGAGGTCGACCAGGTGCAGCCACTCGGCGCCGGCGTTCTGCCAGGCCAGGGCGGCGGCGAGGGGCTCGCCGAAGGAGGTCTCGGTGCCGGAGGCGCCCTTGACCAGGCGGACGGCCTGGCCGTCGCGGACGTCGACGGCGGGGAGCAGTTCGAGGCGGCTCATGTGTTCGACCTTCGGCTTCAGAGGGTGGAGACCCAGTTGGTCAGCAGGGCGGCGCCGGCGTCGCCGGACTTCTCGGGGTGGAACTGGGTGGCCCAGAGCGGGCCGTTCTCCACGGCGGCGACGAAGGGGTGGCCGTGGGTGGCCCAGGTGACCAGCGGGGCGTGCAGCCGGGCGCTGTGGACCTCCAGTTCCCACCGGCGGACGCCGTAGGAGTGGACGAAGTAGAAGCGGGTGTCGGCGTCGAGGCCGGCGAACATCCGGCTGCCGTCGGGGGTGTCGACGGTGTTCCAGCCCATGTGCGGGACGATCGGGGCGTCCAGCGGTTCGACGGTGCCGGGCCACTCGTCGCAGCCCTCGGTCTCGACGCCGTGCTCGACGCCGCGGGCGAAGAGGATCTGCATGCCGACGCAGATGCCGAGGACGGGGCGGCCGCCGGCGAGGCGGCGGCCGATGATCTGCTCGCCGCGGACGGCCTTGAGCCCGCGCATGCAGGCCTCGAAGGCGCCGACGCCGGGGACGAGCAGGCCGTCCGCGTCCAGGGCGGCCTGGAAGTCCGAGGTGACGGTGACGTTCGCGCCGGTGCGCTCGACGGCGCGCTGGGCGGAGCGGAGGTTGCCGGAGCCGTAGTCGAGGACGACGACGTTCTTGGCCATGGAGATTCGGGATCCAGTCTTTCGAGGCCGGCTACAGGCGCATGGCGCCGGCGGCGAGGCACAGGACGGCGCCGATCGCGAGCACCGCGACGACGCCCTTGGGCAGCTTCTGCTTCCAGAACGAGATCACGCCGCCGGTCAGGAAGAGGCCGACGAAGATCAGTGCGATCGCGGACTTGCTCACAGTGCGCCCTTGGTCGAGGGGAGGATGCCGGCCGCGCGCGGGTCGCGCTCGGAGGCGTACCGCAGCGCGCGGGCGAGCGCCTTGAACTGGCACTCGACGATGTGGTGGGCGTTGCGGCCGTACGGCACGTGGACGTGCAGCGCTATCTGCGCCTGCGCCACGAAGGACTCCAGGATGTGCCGGGTCATGGTGGTGTCGTAGGTGCCGATCATCGGCGCCATGGTCTCCGGCTCGGTGTGCACCAGGTACGGGCGGCCGGAGAGGTCGACGGTGACCTGGGCGAGCGACTCGTCCAGCGGGACGGTGCAGTTGCCGAAGCGGTAGATGCCCACCTTGTCGCCGAGCGCCTGCTTGAAGGCGGCGCCGAGCGCGAGGGCGGTGTCCTCGATGGTGTGGTGGGTGTCGATGTGCAGGTCGCCGTCGGTCTTGACCGTGAGGTCGAAGAGGCCGTGGCGGCCGAGCTGGTCGAGCATGTGGTCGTAGAACCCGACGCCCGTCGAGATCTCGGTCTTCCCGGTTCCGTCGAGGTCGATCTCGACGAGGACCGAGGTCTCCTTGGTGGTGCGTTCGACGCGGCCGATACGGGACATTCGGGGTTACAGCTCCTTGATCACAAGTCGGACGGCGTCCAGGAAGGCGTCGTTCTCGGCGGGGGTGCCGGCGGTGACCCGCAGCCACCCGGGGACGCCGTTGTCGCGGACGAGCACGCCGTGGTCGAGGATCGCCTGCCACACGGCGTGGGTGTCGGCGAAGCGGCCGAACTGGACGAAGTTGGCGTCGGAGTCGGTGACCTCCAGGCCGAGCCCGCGCAGGGCGTCGACCAGGCGGTCCCGTTCGGCCTTGAGCTGGGCGACGTAGCCCAGCAGGGTGTCGGTGTGCTCCAGGCAGGCCAGCGCGGTGGCCTGGGTGACGGCCGACAGGTGGTACGGCAGCCGGACGAGCTGGACGGCGTCGACGACGGCCGGGTCGGCGGCGAGGTAGCCGAGCCGCAGGCCCGCCGCGCCGAACGCCTTCGACATGGTGCGGGAGACGACCAGGTTGGGGCGGCCCTCGATCAGCGGCAGCAGCGACTCGCGGTGCGAGAACTCGACGTACGCCTCGTCGACGACGACCAGGCTGGGCCGGGCGGCCTGCGCGGCCTCGTACAGGGCGAGGACGGTGTCGGCGGCGACGGCGGTGCCGGTCGGGTTGTTCGGCGAGCAGACGAACACCACGTGCGGGCGGTGCTCGGCGATCGCGGCGCGGGCCGCGTCGAGGTCGACCGTGAAGTCCTCGTTGCGCGGGCCGGAGATCCAGCCGGTGCCGGTGCCGCGGGAGATCAGCGCGTGCATCGAGTACGAGGGCTCGAAGCCGAGCGCGGTGCGGCCGGGGCCGCCGAAGGTCTGCAGCAGCTGCTGGAGGACCTCGTTGGAGCCGTTCGCCGCCCAGACCTGCTGCCGGGTGACGGCGTGGCCGGTGGTGGAGGTGAGGTAGCCGGCGAGGCCCTCGCGCAGCTCGACGGCGTCCCGGTCGGGGTAGCGGTTGAGGTGCCGGGCGGCCTCGGCGACCCGCTCGGCGATCCGGGCGACCAGTGCCTCCGGCAGCGGGTACGGGTTCTCGTTGGTGTTCAGCTGGACGGGCACGTCGAGCTGGGGGGCACCGTACGGGGACTGTCCGCGCAGTTCGTCGCGGATGGGGAGGTCGTCGATCCTCAAGAGGTGGGCACCGTCCAGTCGAAGCGGGCGCGGATGGCGTCGCCGTGGCCGGGCAGGTCCTCGGCCTCGGCGAGGTTGACCACGTGCGCGGCGACGTCGGCCAGCGCCTCGCGGGAGTAGTCCACGACGTGGATGCCGCGCAGGAAGGACTGCACGGACAGGCCCGAGGAGTGGCAGGCGCAGCCGCCGGTCGGCAGCACGTGGTTGGAGCCGGCCGCGTAGTCGCCGAGCGAGACGGGCGCGTACGGGCCGATGAACACCGCGCCCGCGTTGCGGATCCGGGCGGCGACGGCGCGGGCGTCCCGGGTCTGGATCTCCAGGTGCTCGGCGGCGTAGGCGTTGACCACCTCGATGCCCTGCTCCAGGTCGTCGACCAGCACGATGCCGGACTGCCGGCCGGCGAGGGCGGTGGTGACCCGCTCGCGGTGCTTGGTGTTGGCGACCTGGGCCTCCAGCTCGGCCTCGACCGCGTCGGCGAGCTCCGGCGAGTCGGTGACCAGCACGGAGGCGGCCATCGGGTCGTGCTCGGCCTGGCTGATCAGGTCGGCGGCGACGTCCCGCGGCGAGGCGGAGTCGTCGGCGAGGACCGCGATCTCGGTCGGCCCGGCCTCGGCGTCGATGCCGATCCGGCCCTTGAGCAGGCGCTTGGCGGCGGCGACGTAGATGTTGCCGGGGCCGGTGACCAGGTTGACCGGGCGGCACTCCTCGGTGCCGTAGGCGAACATGGCGACCGCCTGGGCGCCGCCCGCCGCGTAGACCTCGGTGACGCCGAGCAGGGCGCAGGCGGCCAGGATCGTCGGGTGGACGCTGCCGCCGAACTCCTTCTGCGGCGGGGAGGAGACCGCGATGCCGGGTACGCCGGCCTCCTGCGCGGGCACCACGTTCATCACCACGGAGGACGGGTAGACCGCGAGGCCGCCCGGCACGTACAGGCCGACCCGGTCGACCGGAACCCAGCGCTCGGTGACCGTGCCGCCCGGCACCACCTGGGTGGTGTGGTCGGTGCGGCGCTGCTCGCGGTGGACGAGGCGGGCGCGGCGGATCGACTCCTCCAGTGCGGCGCGCACCTTCGGGTCGAGGCTCTCCAGGGCGGCGGTGATCCGCTCCTCGGGCACCCGGGTGGACTCCAGCTTCACGCCGTCGAAGCGCTCGGTGATCTCGATCAGCGCCGCGACCCCGCGATGGCGTACGTCCTCGCAGATCGGCCGCACCTTCTCCAGGGCGGCCTCCACGTCGAACTCGGCACGGGGCAGCAGGTCGCGCGGGTCCGAAACGGAGCCGCGCAGGTCGATTCGAGAGATCACAGGGCCCAGTGTAAGGAGTGGCCGGAAACGGCGGCCCCGCATTTCAGTCCGTGATACGACTGCCGAGACGGCCGGAGATCACCAGGGGGGACGATGACGGACCGGGCACCGGACGGCTGGACGGACACGGAGCAGCGCCTCTGGGACGCCTTCCGGCACGGCGAGGTGCTCGACCTGCGGGCGGGCAAGGCCGAGGACGACGACCCGGCGGGCTCCGGCGACTGGGGCGCGGAGCGGACCGTCCGCGCCGAGGTGCTCGCCCGGCTGCTGCTCTCCGGCCCCGCGGCCGCACCCGGGCGGGTGGCGGCGCTCAAGCTGAACGGCGCGTTCGTCACCGGCCCGCTGCTCCTGGCCGGGGCGTCCCTCGGCCACTACATCGAGCTGCACGGCTGCCGCTTCGACACCCGGGTGCTGCTCTCCGAGGCCCGGGCGGGCACGATCCGGCTGATCGGCTGCCTGATACCCCGGCTCGACGCCTCCCGGCTCTCCGCCGACGGCGACGTGCACCTGGCGCGCTGCGTGGTGCCGCAGGGCATCCGGCTCACCGACGCCCGGATCGGCACCGACCTGCTGCTCAACCAGGCCGTCCTCGGCGCCGACCCGCACCACCGGGCGCTCTCCGCGGACGGGCTCACCGTCCACCAGGACCTGGAGGCCGAGCGGATCGAGGTGTACGGCGAGTTCGGCATCCGCACCGGCCGGATCGGCGGCCGGCTCTCGCTGCGCGGCGCCCAGCTGCGGATGCGCGACCCCGGCCGCAACTGCCTGAACCTGGCCCGCACCACCGTCGGCAACACGCTGTACCTGACCGGCTCGGCCGACAACCGCTGGACGACCTCGCCCAGCGACTACGCCTACGGCTACGGCCCGCCGCACGAGCCCGGGGCCGCCGTCACCCCGTTCCGCGCCTGGGGCGGGGTGCGGCTGGTCGACGCCCGCTTCGAGCAGGCCTGCCTGATCCACGAGGCCGAGTTCCACCTCTCCGCCGGGCAGGAGCTGTCGCTGCGCCGGATCCGGACGCCGGAGCTGCGGTTCGCCTGCAAGAAGGCCCCCGACGGCACCGTGTCGCTCTCCCGGGCCCAGGTCGGCAACCTGGTCGACGCCCCGCGGTCCTGGCCCGGCGCCGGCCTGGTGCGGCTCACCGGCTTCACCTACGAGTCGCTGCGGCCCGCGGAGCCGTTCGGCGTCGCGGAGCGGATCGCCTGGCTGGAGAACTCGCTCGGCGAGTACCAGCCGGAGCCGTACGAGCAGCTGGCCTCGGCGCTGCGCCGGGACGGCCGCGACGAGGACGCCCGGGAGGTGCTGTACGCCAAGCAGCGCCGCCGCCGCGCCGCGCTGCCGGTGCACGCCCGGCTGTGGGGGCTGCTGCAGGACGTCACCGTCGGCTACGGCTACCGGCCCGGCCGGGCCGCGCTGTGGCTGCTGCTGGCCTGGCTGCTCGGCACGGCGTACTTCACCGAGCAGCCGCCGCAGCCGCTGAAGGCCGACGAGGTGCCCACCTGGGACGCCGCGCTGTACACGCTGAGCAGGCTGCTGCCGGTGGTCGACCTCGGGCAGGGCGGCTGGAACCCGGACCGGCAGGGCCAGTGGGTCGCCGCCGGCCTGGTGCTGACCGGCTGGATCCTCGCGACCACCGCCGTCACCGGCGCGACCAGGCTGCTGCAGCGGGGCTGAGGCCCGCTCTGCGGCAAAAGGGCGAGGTCGCCGGGGCCTGCGGCAACTACGCTGTGCGCCGTGACAGAACGGCTGCCGCTCTTCCCGCTCAACACGGTCCTCTACCCGGGCCTGGTGATGCCCCTGCACGTCTTCGAGGAGCGCTACCGCCGACTCGTGGCCGACCTGCAGAAACTGCCCGAGGACGAGCCGCGCCGCTTCGGCGTGGTCGCCATCCGGGACGGCCGCGAGGTCGCGCCCGTCCGCGAGAGCGAGGGCCCGGCCGGGCCGCTCGACGGGCTCGGCACGGTCACCGGCGACCCGCGGGAGGCGCTGTACCGGGTCGGCTGCGTCGCCGACGTCACCTCCGTGCGGAGCCGCGCCGACGGCCGGTACGAGCTGCTGGTCACCGGCACCACCCGGTTCACCGTGGAGTCCGTCGACGCGAGCGGCCCCTACCTCGTCGCCGAGACCAGGCCGCTGGACGAGCCGTCCGGGCAGGGCTCCGGGGCGCTCGGCGCGGTGGTGGAGCGGGCCTTCCACGAGTACCGCAAGCGCCTCGCGGGCGCGAAGGAGGCCACCCTGGCCGGCGACATCGAGCTGCCGCTCGACCCGCAGGCGCTCTCCTACCTGGTCGCGGCGGCCACCGTGCTGCCCGCCCCGGTCAAGCAGGAGCTGCTGGCCTGCCCGGACACCGCCCAGCGGCTCACCGCCGAGCTGGAGCTGCTGCGCCGGGAGACGGCCCTGCTGGCCTGGCTGCCCTCGCTGCCCGCCGCGGACCTCACCCGGCAGGCCTTCAGCCCCAACTGACGCCCGGCCCGGACCCCCGACCGCACCCGACCGCACCCCGAGAAGGGCCGCCGATGGCGAAGAAGACGAAGAAGGGCGGCCAGGGCACCCCCGCCACGGTCGCGCTGGAGGCCGCGGGCGTGGCGTACACCGTGCACGCCTACGACCACGACCCGGCCGCGGCGTCCTACGGCGGCGAGGCCGCCGAGGTGCTCGGCATCGCGGCCGGCCGGGTCTTCAAGACGCTGGTCGCCGACGTGGACGGCACGCTGACCGTGGGCATCGTCCCGGTCTCCGGGCAGCTCGACCTGAAGGCGCTCGCCGCCGCGGTGGGCGGCAAGCGGGCCGCGATGGCCGACCCGGCGGCCGCCGAGCGCAGCAGCGGCTACGTCCTCGGCGGCATCTCGCCGCTCGGGCAGCGGCGGCCGCTGCGCACCGTGCTGGACGACAGCGCCCTCGGCCACCCGACGGTCTTCGTTTCGGCCGGACGCCGCGGCCTGGAGGTCGAACTGGCCCCCGCCGACCTGGTCTCGCTGACCGGCGCCCGGACGGCCGCGATCGGCCGCTGAGGCGGGCGGTCAGTCGCCGTGCGGGTGACCGTCGTGCGGCCGGCCCTCGTGCAGCGGGTCGTGGTGCAGCCGGTCGTCGTGGGCGCGGCCGTCCAGGGGGTGACCGGCCTCGGGGTGACCGCCCACGGGGTGTCCGGTCTCCGGGTGGCCGGCCTCGGGGTGGGGCCAGGCCCAGTACGGCGGCGGGTCCTCCTCGCGCTTGCCGAAGGCGGCGGACAGCACCAGCAGCAGCACCATCGCCGTCATCGGCCAGACGAGCAGAGCGCCGTGCGCGCCGAGCTCCAGCGGGGCGCTGAACCGGCCGCCGTCACCGACCTGCCGGGCGTGCGCGACCAGGTCGGAGGCGGGACCGAGCCGCGTGCCGAGCTGCCAGCCGATCACCGAGCCGGCCAGTCCGCCGACGGCGAGGCCGGCCGCGACCGCGACACCACCGCCCCGGCCGCGGGTGAACAGGAAGGCGGTCAGCGCGGTGGCCAGGCCGGCACCGAGGCCGAGCAGCGCGAAGACGCTGTCCGCACCGGCCCGCTGCTCGCCCTCCGGGTCCGCGTACAGCAGCTGGTCGCCCTTGACGACCAGGCCGACCCGGGGCGCCAGCCACAGCCAGAGCAGGCCGAGCACCACACCGAGCAGTGCGCCGCCGGCCGCGATCAGCACACCGATCCGCACCTCCGGGAGCAGGGCGCGCTTCGGCCGCTTCGGGCCGACCGGAGCGGGCGGCGGGGCGAAGGGGTCGTGCGGGGCGTACGGGTCGGCGCCCGGGCCCGTCGGTGTGTTCGGTGCGGTCACCCGGCCATCGTTTCACGACCGGCCCCGTTGCGGTCGGGGCGGGCGGCCCCGGTGCGGCCGCGGCCCGGCGGGGTCAGCGGGTGGCCCGCCGGTACGCCCAGGTCGCCACGGTGAGCGAGCAGAGGCCGACGGCCGCGCAGACGCCCAGGTCGCCGAGGACGGCCGCCCAGTCCGGGGCCGGGTCGAAGGTCCGGGCGAACGCCTCCACCCCGTAGGTGGAGGGCAGCAGGTCGCGCAGCCACTGGACGGGCTGCGGCAGGTTCCCGGCCGGCAGCACGCCGAGCAGCAGCGCGGCGGACATGCCGAGCTGGCCGAGCAGGGTGGCGATCTCCTGGCGCCGGGCGAGCAGGCCGCAGGCGGCACCGAGCCCGGACAGCGCCGCGCCGGCGAGCGGCACGACCGCGAGCAGCACCCAGAGGTTGCCGGCCGGCAGGTCGAACAGCCAGGCGCCGACCGCCGCGGTGACCAGGGTGCCGGGCAGGGTGAAGGAGGCGTAGGCGCCGGCCGCGCCGAGCACCACGGCGGCCGGCGGCACCGGCAGCGTCGCGTAGTGGTCGAGGCCGCCGGTGGCCCGCAGCTTCCCGAAGTACTGGGCGAGCAGGTTGAGCGCGACGAAGGCCACCACCAGCACCGCCGAGCCGGCGACGACCGCGCGCGCGGCCGGGTTGCCGCCGCCGTCGACGACGCCCCGCATCATCACCAGGATGCCGAGCGACTGGAAGGTCGCGACGAACAGCAGCGGGATGCGGGCGACCTTGGCCCGGGCGAGCTGGGCCCGGTAGACGGCGGCCAGCGAGGGCAGCAGCCGGGCGGCGGGGGCCAGCTCGGCCGGGGCGGCGACGGCGGGGGCCGGGGTGTCGAGGAGCGTCACTTGGCGAGTCCTTTGTGCCGGCCGCCGAGCTTGAGGTAGGCGTCCTCCAGGCTGGGGGTGGCCAGGGTGAAGTCGTCGAGCGCGGCGAAGGCGGCACCGCCGGTGACCGCGGCGACCAGTTCGCGGGCCTGCTCGGGGGTGGTGCGGACGGTCCAGCGGCGGCCGGTGCGCTCGGCCCGGGCGGCGAGCTCGGCGACGGCGGGGACGTCGAGCGGGGCGTCGGTGCGCCAGACCAGGTCGAGCCGGACGTCGCCGTCGACCAGCGCCTTGAGCCCGCCGGGCGTGTCGCAGGCGATGACCCGGCCCTCGTCGACGACGGCGACCCGGTCGAGCACCGTCTCGGCCTCGATCACGTTGTGGGTGACCAGCAGCACGGTGGTGCCGCGCTCCGCGCGGCGGCGGTCGACCGCGGACCAGACGGCACGCCGGGCGACCGGGTCCATGCCGGTGGTGGGCTCGTCCAGGACGAGCAGCGGGCGCTCGCCGACCAGGGCGGCGGCGAAGCAGGCGAGGCGGCGCTGGCCGCCGGAGAGCTTGGCGAGCGGACGGCCGGCCAGCGGTTCGAGGCCGAGTTCGGCGAGCACCTCGGCGGCCTCGGCGCGGGCCTGCGCACGGCCGAGGCCGCGCAGCCGCCCGGTGGTCTCGGCGGCGAGGGAGACGGTGAGCTCGTCCAGCGCGGTGGACTCCTGGCCGAGGTAGGCCAGCAGCCGGGCGGCCCGCTCGGGGTGGCGGACGATGTCGTGGCCGAGGATGTCGATGCTGCCGGCGTCCGGCCGGAGCAGGCCGGTCAGCTGGCGCACCAGGGTGGACTTGCCGGCGCCGTTGGGGCCGAGCAGGCCGAAGATCTCGCCGCGCCGCACGGTCAGGTCGATCCCGGCGTTGGCGGGGACCGCGGCGGCCTTGGCGCCGCTGCCGGTGCGGTAGGTCTTGGCAAGGCCGCGGACGGTGCAGCAGGCCGGACCCGGAAGGTCGTCCCGGGCCCGCGGCGGGACCAGGGGTGCCTGCCGGTCGGTGTCGCTCACGCGAGAGAACTTTACGCTCCGCGGCGCCCGAACCGGGCACGGGGGCCGGTCGGAGCCGGTGAGGGCGGTCGGGGGCCCGCGCGGTCCGGCGCGGTCCGGCGCGGCACGGCGCCGCTGCGCCGCCGGGCAGGGCCGGGCGCCGCACCGGGCGGTACGGCGGTACGGCCGGCCGTCAGTCGTCGGCCATCGCGGCGCGGCCGCCGGGGACGCGGGCGGCGAGCTCCTTCCAGAAGCCGTCCCGGATCGCGTAGCGGTCCGCCTCGTCTATCTGGTCGTCCTTGTGGGCGAGCAGGCCGAAGCGGGCCGCGTAGCGCAGCAGCTCGCCGTCGAGGCGGTGCGGGATGCGCGGGTAGTCCGTCCACAGCACGGCGAGCCGATCCGCCGCGCCGAACCGGTCGATCCAGCGGCGGGCGAAGACCTGGCCGACCTCGTGGGCGTCGCCGCCGACGCTGGTGATGTCCTCCTCGCGGTCCGCCCAGCGCTGGGCGGAGGTGGTGAGCTGGGCCAGGGTGGGCAGGCCGTCGCCCGCGGCGGCCGAGGTGTCCACGGGCGGCCGGTCCACCCAGCCGCGGTCGGAGGTCCAGCGCAGCACCGGCCCGCCGTGCACGGCGGCGGCCGCCCGGTCGACCGTGATCCGTTCGGCGGCGGACCGCACCGCCAGGTCCTTCGGGGTGGGCACCACCTTGAGCGCGGTGGCGGGCTGCGGCCGGTCGACCGCCGCCGCCGGGGTCTCGGGCTGCCCGGGGGCGGCGGCGAGCAGGCCCGCGATCCGCGGCGCCGCACCGGGCGCCGGGAAGGGCGCGGGCACCTCGCGCAGCCGGACCCACTGCTCCATCCAGGCGCGGTCCAGGACGCGCCGCTCGTCGGCCTCCGCGACGAGGTCCTCGGACTGGTTGAAGTCGCCGTCCGCGGCCTGCAGCGCCCACAGGTGGACGGCCACCCCCTGCTCCTTCGCGGACATCACCCCGGGCAGCAGGTCACCGTCGCCGGTGACCAGCACCACGTCGCTGCAGGCGTGGTTGCGGGCGAGCTCGGTGAGTTCGGCGTGCATCGCGGCGTCGACGCCCTTCTGCACCCAGCGGCCCTCCGCCCGGGTGAGCGCACCCAGCCGGACGGTGACCCGCGGCAGCACCCGCAGCCGCCGGTGCTCGGGCAGCGGACGGCGTTCCGGCGCGGCGTCGAACCAGTAGACCCGCAGCAGCGGCAGGCCGGTCTCCGCCTCGGCGCGCTCGCGCAGCGACCTGATCAGCACGGTGTGGTCGACCGTCACCCGGGACCGGGCGGGCTCGCCGACCAGCAGGCTGGCGGCGGCGCCGAGCAGGTAGCCGGCGTCGACGAGGACTACGCAGCGGTCCACGTCCGCTCCTCTCCTCCGGTGACCCCCGGTGGGGCGGGGGCGGACCACCCCTCGCGGGGCGGGCGATTGGGCAGTGCTTACCCTCGGATCCGGAGTCGAACCGCCGCCGGCCGACCGGGCCGTGCCGGAGCACTCCCGGCCTGCGGCGATACTGGGGGGATCATGCGGAAGACTTCCTGGGCCCTGTGCGCGGCCGCGACCGGTGCGGCGGTGGCCGTGCTGGCGGTACCGACCATCACCACCGACCGGTCCCACGGCGACACCGCGATCACGTCGATCAGCGTCAACGGCGGGCGGCCGGTGCTGCTCGGGCCGCAGAAGGCGATGACCTTCCCGCTGGTGGTGGAGGCCCGTGACGACTCCGGGATCCGCGCGGTCGACCCGGTCGGCGTGTGGGGGCCGAACTACGGCGTGCTCCGGGTGAGTCCGATGCGCTGCACCGCGTCCTCGGCGACCGCCTCGGTGTGCCGGGGCACGGTGACGGTCGACCCGGCGAAGAAGCAGATCTTCAACGACGAGGCCGGCACCTGGTTCGTCGACCTGCAGGTGCGGGCCAACGACGGGGACCGTCACGTGGCCAAGACGGCGGGCGGCTTCTCGCTGAAGCGGGCGGCCAAGCTGTCCGGCTCGGGCGTCCCGGCGAAGGCCGCGAAGGGCCAGCGGATCACCGTGCAGGGCTGGCTGGCCCGCTCGTTCTGGACGGACAACCGTTTCCACGGCTACGCGGACGGCGTGGCCTACCTGCAGTTCCGCCCGGCCGGCTCGCACCGCTGGACGACGGTCGCCGAGGCCGTCTCGACCGACTCCGGCACGGTGGAGGCCGAGGTCGCCGTGACCGGTCCGGGCGACTTCCAGTGGTACGCGCCGGGCGACAAGTGGACGGGCGACTCGGTCTCCGCGGAGATGCCGGTCGCGCTCCGCTGACGCCCGGCGCCCCCACGGCGGCAAGCGGACGGCCCCGCCCCCGTGTGCACGGGAGCGGGGCCGCCGGACGTGCCGTACGGACCGGACGGTCAGCCGCGGAGCTCGGCGGCGACCAGCTCGGCCAGCTGCACCGCGTTGAGGGCGGCGCCCTTGCGCAGGTTGTCGTTGGAGAGGAACAGCGACAGGCCGTTGTCGACCGTCTCGTCCACCCGGATCCGGCCGACGTAGGTCGGGTCCTGGCCGGCCGCCTGCAGCGGGGTCGGGATGTCGGTGAGCTCCACGCCGGGCGCGCCGGTCAGCAGCTCGACCGCGCGCTCCGGGGCGATCGGGGCGGCGAAGCGGGCGTTGATCTGCAGCGAGTGGCCGGTGAAGACCGGCACGCGGACGCAGGTGCCGGAGACCTTGAGCTCCGGGATCCCGAGGATCTTGCGGCTCTCGTGGCGGAGCTTCTGCTCCTCGTCGGTCTCGTTGGAGCCGTCCTCGACGATCGAGCCGGCCAGCGGGACGACGTTGAAGGCGATCGGGCGCTTGTAGACGCCCGGGGCCGGGTACTCGACCGCGGAACCGTCGTGGACCAGCGCGGTCGCGCCGTCCACCACCTTCGACGCCTGGTCGTGCAGCTCGGACACGCCGGCGAGGCCGCTGCCCGACACCGCCTGGTAGGTGGAGACCACCAGGGAGACCAGGCCGGCCTCCTCGTGCAGCGGGCGCAGCACCGGCATGGCGGCCATGGTGGTGCAGTTCGGGTTGGCGATGATGCCCTTCGGGCGGTCCGCGATCGCCTGCGGGTTGACCTCGGCGACGACCAGCGGCACCTCGGGGTCGCGGCGCCAGGCCGAGGAGTTGTCGATGACGACGGCGCCCGCGGCGGCGGCCTTCGGGGCCAGCGCCTTGGAGGTGGAACCGCCCGCGGAGAAGATCACGACGTCGAGGCCGCTGTAGTCGGCGGTGGCCGCGTCCTCCACGGTCACCTCGGTGTCCCGCCACGGCAGCGTGCGCCCGGCGGACCGTGCCGAGGCGAACAGCCGCAGCTGCTCGACCGGGAAGTCCCGTTCCGCCAGGATCTCGCGGACGACGCCGCCGACCTGGCCGGTGGCCCCAACGATGCCGATCCTCATTGCGTTTCCTCCATGTCGTGCTCGATCGGGTTGTGCTTGATCGCCGTCCGCACCCTGCCATCATGCCTTGTCACCGGCCCGGCCCGTCGCGGCGTCCCACGGTGTGGGCGGCGGCCGGGGACGGCGGGCGGCCCGCGGCCGGGAGCCCCTGCGGGTGAGCTGCGCGGGCTCCGCAAGATGTGCGGGTGCGGTCGGCGCGGACGGGGATTCGTCCGAAAACAATTCGTCACCGAACTCATCCGGCGGGCACTGCCCCCGGTGCCACTGTCACCGGGTCACCTCGGCGAGGCGGTCGAGGGCGGTGGCGACGGCGGCCGGGCCGGCGGGGAGCAGCGGCAGGCGGACGTCCGGGGTGGGGATGCGGCCCTGGGCGTGCAGGACGCCCTTGACCACCGCGGGGTTGGGTTCGGCGAAGGCGGCGCGGGCGAAGGCGGCCAGCCGGTGGCCGAGCCCGCGGGCACGGTCGGCGTCGCCCTTGCGCCAGGCGTCGGCCAGGTCGGCGTACTGCTCGGTGGCCAGGTGCGCGGAGGCGAGGATGCCGCCGTCGGCGCCGATCGCCATCAGCGCGGAGAGGTGGGTGTCGTCGCCGGCCATGACGCCGCGGTGCCCCTGCCCGAGCAGGTCGACGGCGGCGTCGTCGATGCCGCCCGCCGCGTACTTCACCCCGGCCACGCCGGGCAGCCGCAGCACCTCGGCGAGCGTCCCGGCGTCGAGCTGCTGTCCGGTGCGGTACGGGATGTGGTAGACGATCAGCGGGACGGGGCTGTGCGCGGCGAGGTGCCGGAAGTGCGCCAGCACACCGGCCGGGCCCGGCCGGACGAAGGCGGGCACGGTGGCCAGGGCGGCGTCGGCCACCCCGTCGAGGGCGGCCAGCGCCTCGGCGGTCCGGCGGGTGTCGCCGCCGCCGACGCCGACCGTCAGCGGTGCGCCGTGCGCCCGGCAGACCGGGGCGACGGTGTCGAGGACGAGGCGCTTCTCGTCCTCGTCCAGGGAGCCGGGCTCGCCGGTGGTGCCGAGCACGACCAGGCCGGCCGCACCGGCGGTGAGCAGGTCGCCGGCGAGCCGGGCCAGGGCGTCGGCGGCGACGGAGCCGTCCGCGGCGAACGGGGTGACGAGGGGTACGTGAATCCCGTGCAGGTCCATGCCGTCGAGCCTGACGTGCCGGCATCGTGCAGGTCCAGTTCACATTTCCGAGGCTTCTCGTAAGCTGAGCCGATGCTCGACGTCCGCCGCCTGCGCCTGCTGCGCGAACTCGCCCACCACGGCACGATCGCCGCGGTCGCCGAGGCCCTCGCGTTCAGCCCCTCCGCCGTCTCCCAGCAGCTGTCCGTGCTGGAGCGGGAGGCCGGGGTGCCGCTGCTGGAGCGGACCGGGCGGCGGGTGGCGCTGACCCCTGCCGGGCTGAACCTGGTACGGCACGCCGAGGCGGTGCTGGAACGGCTGGAGCAGGCCTCGGCGGAGCTCGCGCACGCCCGCCGCGGGCTGGCCGGGCCGCTGCGGATCGGCACCTACCCGTCGGCGGCGCGGGCGATCGTCCCGGCGGCACTGGCCGGCCTGGCGGCCCGTCACCCCGGGCTGGAGCCGATGGTCACCGAGGTCGACCCGGCGGCGGTCGCCGCGGCGCTGCGGGCGGGCGAGCTGGACGTGGCCCTGGTGCACGAGTACGACCTGGTACCGGCCGAGCCGGAGCCCGGACTGGCGCTCACCCAGCCGGTGTTCACCGAGCCGATGTACCTGGCGGCGGCCGCCGCGGGCACGGTCGCCGAGCACCGCGGCTCGCCGTGGATCATGGCTCCGGCGGGCACCCTCTGCCACGCGATGACGCTGCGGGCCTGCCAGAGCGCGGGGTTCACCCCGCGGGTGCGGCACCACGTCGACGACTTCACCACCGTGCTGGCCCTGGTGGCGGTCGGCCAGGGCGTCGCCCTGGTGCCGCACCTGGGCACGGTGCCCGCCCCGCCGCCGGGCGTGGTGCTCACCCGGCTGCCGATGTACCGGCGCACCCGGACGGCGTTCCGCGCCGGGGCCGCCGCGCACCCGGCGGTCGCCGCCTTCACCGCGGCGCTGCACTCGGCGGTGCCCGCGGAGCTGGGCGGCGGCGTCCCGCAGATCTGAGGGGCGACCGGACGTCGGCCGGGCGTCAGCCGGGCCTGCGGGCGTCGACCAGGCTGCGGGTCGCGTGCGCGACGAACGGTCCGTCCGACTCGATCAGCGCGTGCAGGTCGAGCAACCGGTCGCGGTACCGGTCGACGGTGAAGTCCGGCACCATCCAGATCACCTTGCGCAGGAACCAGACCACCGCGCCGATGTCGTGGAACTCGATCCGCAGCCGCTCGGTCCGCAGGTCGACGACCTCCAGCCCGGCGGCCTCGGCGGCGGCCCGCTCGTCGTCGGGGTGACGGCCGCGCAGGACGGCCTCCGGCAGCGGGCCGAGGAAGTGCTCGACCAGTTCGACGACGCTCGCCGGGCCGACGTGCTGGGCGAAGTAGCCGCCGCCGGGCTTCAGCACCCGGGCGATCTCCGCCCAGTGCGGCACCACGGGGTGACGGCTGGTCACCAGGTCGAAGGCGGCGTCCGCGAAGGGCAGCGGCGGCTCCTCGGGGGCCGCGACCACCACCGCGCCGAGCGGGTGCAGCAGCGCCGTGGCCTTCGCCAGGTTGGGCGGCCAGCCCTCGGTGGCCGCCATCAGCGGCGGGAAGGGCGCGGCGCCGGCGAGCACCTCGCCGCCACCGGTCTGCAGGTCGAGGGCGGCGCCGACCTGCGAGAGCCGTTCGCGCAGCAACCGCTGGTAGCCCCAGGAGGGGCGCTGTTCGGTGGCGCGGCCGTCGAGCCAGGAGAAGTCCCAGCCGTCCATGGGGGCCGCCGCGGCCTCGGCCACCAGGTCGTCGAAGGTGCGTGCCATGCCGCGATCCTCGCGCGGCGGGGGCGGCCGGGGCCACTGGTTATCGGGCGGACGCACCGCGGGCGCTACCCTTCGCGCATGGCAGAGCTGATCAACGAGGACGTGCCCGGCCGCTACGGCCCCGAGGCGACGGTCGAGGTCGAGGCGTACGAGGTGGGGCCCGTCCGCACCGAGTACTCCCCGCGACACGACGGGGACCCGGACCCGGGCGAGATCGTGTGGACCTGGGTGCCCTACGAGGAGCGGGACGGCCGCGGCAAGGACCGGCCGGTGCTGGTGGTGGCCCGCGAGGAGGGCGGCAGCCTGCTGGCCGTCATGCTCTCCAGCAAGGGCCACGACGGGGACCGGGACTGGGTGCCGATCGGCTCCGGCCCGTGGGACAAGTCCGGCCGGGACTCCTGGGTGGCGCTGGACCGCGTCATGCGGGTGTGGGACGGCGGCATGCGGCGCGAGGCCTGCGCCCTGGACCGGGCCCGCTTCAACCTGGTCGTCGACAGCCTCCGCCGCCGCTACCGCTGGCGCTGAGCCGCACACCGGTGGGGGCGGCCTGGTGCCGCCCCCACCGGTAACGATTCGCCGATCACCGCACCCGCCCCCGGTCGCCCTCGGTACAACAGGCGTACGACCTATCACCGGGAGCCCGCACACGTGAGCACCAACCACCCGTCGGGATACGGGTATCCGACGGACCCTCAGCAGAACCCCTACGCGCAGCAGGCCGGCCACCAGCCGCCGCCCGCCCCCGGATACGGTGCGCCGCCCCCTCCCCCGCCCGGACCGCCCGGCTACGGGCCCGGCGCGTACGGGCAGCCCGGCAGCACCGCCCCGGGGTACGGCGCACCCGGCCACGGCGTCCCGGGACAGGGCACCCCCGGATACGGCACACCCGAGTACGGCACTCCCGGCTACGGTGCGCCGGGGTACGGCACCCCCGGGTACGGTGCGCCGGGGTACGGGCAGCCGCCGCAGGCGCTGCCGCACTGGCTCACCCCGGCCGGCCCGCCCGGCGTGCCGCAGGCACCGGGGACCCGCGTCCTGGCCCCGCCCGGGGAGCGCCTGGTGGCTCGCCTGATCGACCTCGCGATCCAGCTGATCCCGGCCGTCATCCTCTACGCCCTGCTCGGGGAGTGGCTCGGGAACTTCTTCGTCGGCCTGCTGGCCTTCGCCTACGAAGCGGCACTGATGGTCACCCAGCACGGCCAGACGGTCGGCAAGAAGGCGATGCGGCTGCGCGTGGTGGACGCCGCGACCGGCGGCCGGCCGACCGACAGCGCCCTCTGGGGACGCTCGGCCGTCGCCACCGTGCCCGGCGCCGTGTACTGCATCGGATGGCTGTTCGAGATGCTCGACGCGGCGTGGCAGCTGTGGGACAAGCCACTGCAGCAGTGCCTGCACGACAAGGCCGTGCGGACCGTGGTGGTCAAGGAGGGCTGACGGGCCCCCCGCCCGGGGCCCGGGGAACCGCGTGGTTCCCCGAGCCCCGCGGGGCGGCCCTCAGACCGCCAGGCAGCTGGGGCCGAGGAGTTGCTTCAGGTCGCCGAAGAGGGCCGGGTCGGACTTCACCCGGTGCCGGTCCAGCCGCAGGACGGTGGTCTTGTTCCGTCCCTCCAGCCGCAGGCGCACCTCGGTGGTGCCCTTGTGGTGGGTGAGGACCTCGCCGAGGCGGGCGACCAGCGGCGGAGTGATCCGGCCGCTCGGGATGTTGATGACGATCGGCGCCTCGGCGTGCGCGTTGGAGAGGTCCGGGACGGACAGCTCCATGCCCATGAGCCGCGGCACGTCCTCCCGCTTGTCGAGCTTGCCGCGGACGAACACCACCGCGTCCTCGACGAGTTGGGACGAGACCAGCTGGTAGCTGGCGGGGAAGAACATGCAGTCGATGGAGCCGGCGAGGTCCTCGACGGTGGCGATCGCCCAGGCGTTGCCCTGCTTGGTCATCTTCCGCTGGAGGCCGGAGATGATGCCGCCGATGGTGACGATGGCGCCGTCCGGGCGCTCGGCGAGGTCGGCGACGGCGCAGTCGGCCTTGTCGGAGAGGACGTGCTCGATGCCGTGCAGCGGGTGCGAGGAGACGTAGAGGCCGAGCATCTCCCGCTCCTGGGTGAGCAGGAAGGACTTGTCCCACTCCTCCTCGGAGAAGACCACGTCGAGGCCGAAGCTCGGCTCGTCGGAGACGGAGTCGCCGCCGAACAGGTCGAACTGGCCCTCGGCCTCCTTGCGCTTGACCCCGACCACGTTGTCGATCATCGGCTCGAACTGCGCGGTGAGGCCCTTGCGGGTGTGCCCGAGGGAGTCGAACGCGCCGGCCTTGATGAGGGATTCGACCGTCCGCTTGTTGCAGACCACCGACTCGACCTTGTCCAGGAAGTCCGGGAAGGAGGCGAACTTCCCCTTGGACTTGCGGGTGCGGATCATCGACTCGACGACCGGCCCGCCGACGTTGCGGATGGCGGTGAGGCCGAAGCGGACGGTGTCGTTGCCGTGCGGGGTGAAGTCCGCGTCGGACTCGTTGACGTCCGGCGGCAGGACGCTGATGCCCATCTTGCGGGCCTCGTTGAGGTAGACCGCGGACTTGTCCTTGTCGTCCTTGACCGAGGTGAGCAGGCCGGACATGTACTCGGCCGGGTAGTTGGCCTTGAGGTACGCCGTCCAGTAGGAGACCAGTCCGTAGCCGGCGGTGTGGGCTTTGTTGAACGCGTAGCCGGAGAAGGGGACGAGGACGTCCCACACGGCCTGGATCGCGGCGTCGGAGTAGCCGTGCTCGCGGCAGCCCCTCTGGAAGGGGACGAACTCCGCCTCCAGGATCTCCTTCTTCTTCTTGCCCATGGCGCGGCGCAGCAGGTCGGCCTGGCCGAGCGAGTAGCCGGCGAGGATCTGCGCGGCCTTCTGGACCTGCTCCTGGTAGACGATCAGGCCGTAGGTGGGCCTGAGGATCTCCTCCAGGGGCTTCTCCAGCTCCGGGTGGATCGGGGTGATCTCCTGCTGGCCGTTCTTGCGCAGCGCGTAGTTGGTGTGCGAGTTGACGCCCATCGGACCCGGGCGGTACAGCGCGAGGACGGCGGAGATGTCCTCGAAGTTGTCGGGCTTCATCAGGCGCAGCAGCGAGCGCATGGGGCCGCCGTCGAGCTGGAAGACGCCGAGCGTGTCGCCGCGGGCGAGGAGTTCGTAGGTCGGCTTGTCGTCGAGGGGCAGATCAAGCAGGTTGATCTTGATGCCCTTGTTCTTCTCGATCGCCTTGACGGCGTCATCCATGATCGTCAGGTTGCGCAGGCCGAGGAAGTCCATCTTGAGAAGGCCGAGGCCCTCGCAGGTGGGGTAGTCGAACTGCGTGATGGTGACGCCGTCGGTGTGCCGGGTCCAGACCGGGATGTGGTCGGTGAGCGGCTCGGCGGACATGATGACGCCCGCGGCGTGGACGCCGGGCTGGCGGATCAGGCCCTCGATGCCGCGGGCGGTGTCGATGACCTTGCGGACGTCCGGGTCGGTCTCGTACAGGCCGCGGATCTCGCCGGCCTCGCTGTAGCGGGGGTGCGAGGAGTCGGTGATGCCGGAGAGCGGGATGCCCTTGCCCATGACGTCCGGCGGCATCGCCTTGGTGATCCGGTCGCCCATCGCGTACGGGTAGCCGAGGACGCGCGAGGAGTCCTTGATGGCGGCCTTCGCCTTGATGGTGCCGTACGTGACGATCATGGCGACCTTGTCGGAGCCCCACTTCTCCGTCACGTAGCGGATCACGTCGCCGCGCCGGCGCTCGTCGAAGTCGATGTCGACGTCGGGCATGGAGATGCGCTCGGGGTTGAGGAAGCGCTCGAAGATCAGGCCGTGCGGGATCGGGTCGAGGTCGGTGATGCCCATGGCGTAGGCGACCAGCGAGCCGGCGGCCGAGCCACGGCCCGGGCCGACCGCGATGCCCTGGCTCTTCGCCCACATGATGAAGTCGGCGACCACGAGGAAGTACGCCGGGAACCCCATCTGGATGATGGTGTCCATCTCGTACTCGGCGAGCTTCTTGTGCTCCTCGTCGTAGCCGCCCGGGAAGCGCCAGTCCATGCCCTCCCAGACCTTGGACTTGAAGAAGTCCGCCTCGGACTCGAAGCCCTCCGGGATGGGGAAGCGCGGCATCAGGTTCTTGAACTCGAACATGCCGGCGGTGTCGACGCGGGAGGCGACCAGCAGCTGGCTGTTGCGGCAGCCCTCCTGCCAGGCGTCGGAGGTGTCCAGGCCGTACATCTCGGCGGCCGACTTGATGTAGTAGCCGGTGCCGTCGAAGCGGAAGCGGTCCGGGTCGGAGAGGTTCTTGCCGGTCTGCACGCACAGCAGCAGGTCGTGCGCGCCGGCGTCGCCCTCGGTGGTGTAGTGCGAGTCGTTGGTGACCACCGGCGGGATGTTCAGCTTCTTGGAGATCTCCAGGAGGCCGTCGCGGACCCGCTGCTCGATGTCGAGCCCGTGGTCCATCAGCTCCAGGAAGTAGTTCTCCTTGCCGAAGATGTCCTGGTAGTCGGCGGCGGACTTCACCGCCTCGTCGAACTGGCCGAGGCGCAGCCGGGTCTGCACCTCGCCGGAGGGGCAGCCGGTGGTGGCCATCAGGCCGGCCGCGTGCTCGGCGATGATCTCCTTGTCCATCCGGGGCCACTTCACCAGCCAGCCCTCGGCGTAGGAGCGCGAGGTCAGCTTGAAGAGGTTGTGCAGGCCCTCCCTGTTGCGGGCCCAGATGGTCTTGTGGGTGTAGGCACCGGACGCGGAGACGTCGTCCTTCTTCTGGTGCGGCTGGCCCCACAGGATGCGCTTGGTGTTGGAGCGGGCCTCCGGGGCGACGTACGCCTCGATGCCGATCACCGGGGTGATGCCGGCGGCGGTGGCCTGCTTGTGGAACTCCGCGGCGCCGTACATGTTGCCGTGGTCGGTCATCGCGACGTGGGTCTGCCCGAGCCGCTCGACCTCCTTGAAGAGCTGCTTCAGCCGGGCGGCGCCGTCCAGCATCGAGTACTCGGTGTGGACGTGCAGGTGCGCGTACGGCTGGTCGCTCAAGGCGGGGCCTCCGGAGTCTCGGCATGATCGGAACCGGGCGCGAAACAGGTAAGGCCCGAGCACCTGTCAGGGCCCGGACCACGGCTTCCGCGTCGCGGCACCGAGTCTAGTCCCCCGTCGCACCCGCCCCGGGACCCGGCACGAGTGCTCTGCTCGCTCCCCACGTCGTTCCCCTCACTTCCGGGCGCCGACGGGTCACTTTCGGGCGTCGGCGGGTCACGTTCGGCGGTCAACGGGTCACGGAAGGAGACCCGGGGTTCCGGCCCGGCCGTTCGCGCCGATAGCCTCTGGCGCACTGACGTGCGAGGAGGGGTTCCATGGCATTCGGCCCGGTGGTGCAGCAGCGGGCGCGAGGCGGAGGGCTGACCGCGATCGGCGTGCTGATGCTCGTCCAGCTGGCCTCCGAGCTCGGCGTGCTCGCCTACGACGTCACGCAGAAGGGCCCCGGCTACCTGCTGACCGCCCTCGGCGTCTCCTACGCGGACTACGTCGACGCGCCGGTCGGCTTCTTCGGCTACGACACCGGGCTCTGCGTCGCCCTGGCCGTCCTCGCGGTCGGCGCCTTCACGGGCGGCCGCTGGGTCCGCCCGGCGGCGGTGGCGCTGACCTCGGTGACCGCCTTCGCCTCCCTCGGCCAGGTGCTGAACCAGGTGGTCCACTCGGCCTCCCGGCGGACCTTCGCCGAGCCGGTCAGCCACCTGTGGCTGAACATGACCCTGCTGCTCACCATCGGGATCGCGATCGCCGTCGCCGCGATCGTCGGCGCGACCCGTCCGACCGCCCCGGCGGCGCCCGCCCCGGTAGCCTTCCACCCGTACGTCCCCGCGCAGCGCCAGGCCCACCCGCCGATACCGCCGACGACGCCGCCCGGTCCCCCGCCGGCGCCGCCCGCGCCGCCGAACGCCTGAACCCCGGCCGTCCGCCGCGCGTCCTTCCCCTGCGGACCGGACAGCACCACCGACAGACCGCACCGATTGGAAGGCCCATGCCCGACCAGCCCACCGTCGCCGACCGCGAGCCGGAGCGCGCGGAAACCGTCCTGCGGGTCTTCGACTCCGCGTTCGGCGAGCTGCTGGCGCAGGACCCGGCCGCGTTCCGGGTGAAGTTCCGCAAGATGGCCGCCTCGGCCTTCGCCTTCTACCGGGGCACCGCGGCGCTCTTCTACGCCGACCTCACCACCGACCCCTACCGGGAGTACGGCGCCCGCTTCCTGGACGAGCGCACCGGCCGGGTCTGGATCCACGGCGACCTGCACGCCGAGAACTTCGGCACCTACCTGAACGCCGAGGGCCGGCTGGTCTTCAACGTCAACGACTTCGACGAGGCCTACGTCGGCGCCTTCACCTGGGACGTCCAGCGGCTCGCCGCCAGCCTCGCCCTGATCGGCTACGCCAAGGCGCTCTCCGACGACACCATCACCGGCCTGGTGCGCGCCTTCGCCGCCGCCTACCGCGGCCAGATCGCCGCGCTGGCCGGCAACGGCGCCGCCGCCCAGTTCACCCTGGACACCGCCGACGGGCCGATCCTCGACACGCTGCGCCGCGCCCGGCTGCAGACCCGGGTGGAGCTGCTCGACGCGGAGACCGTCGTCGAGGGCTGGGACCGCCGGTTCCGGATCGGCGGCGGCGCCTTCCAGCTGGACGCGGACACCCGCACCGAGGTGCTGGCCGCCTTCGACCGCTACCTGGAGACCCTGCCGCCCGCCTCCCGCACCCGCCCGGACGCGCTGCGGGTCAAGGACGTCTGCGGCCGCCGCGGCATCGGCATCGGCAGCGCCGGCCTGCCCTCGTACAACCTGCTGCTGGAGGGCCACACCGACGCCCTCGAGAACGACGTGATCATCTACATGAAGCAGGGGCAGACGCCTGCCGTGTCCCGGCACGTCACCGACCCGGCGATCCGCGGCTACTTCGAGCACGAGGGGCACCGCACGGTCATCTCGCAGCGCGCCCTGCAGGACCACAGCGACCCGTGGCTGGGGTACACCACCCTGCACGGCCGCGGCCAGCTCGTCGCCGAGGTCTCCCCGTACGCGGCCGACCTCGACTGGACGGACCTCAACGAGCCGGACGACCTGCGCACCGTCACCGAGTACCTCGGCCGGGCCACCGCCACCATGCACGCCGCCGCCGACGAGTCCTCCAGCGGCCACAGCCTCGTCCCGTTCTCCACCGAGCACGCCATCGACAAGGCGATCGCCGACGACGAGGACGGCTTCACCGGGATGCTCGTCGACTTCGCCCACGCGTACGGCGACCGCGCCCGCCGCGACCACCAGCTCTTCGTCGACCTCTTCCGCAACGGCCGCATCCCGGGGCTGTAGGCCCCGCCCGCGTCATGCGAAGGGCCCGGCGGTCCGGCGCAGCGTCTGCGCCGGGCCACCGGGCCCTCTGGTGTGCCCCCGCCGGATCAGTACCCGGCGATCAGTACTCGGCTGTCAGTACTTGGCGAAGTAGCCCGTCAGGTCCACGATGGCGTGGCTGTGCGTGGCGTGGTTGTACAGGTCGATCTGCCGGTCACCGGTGGCGACCGTGGCGTGGACCGAGAGGTTCTGGCCCGCCGAGAAGTTCAGCGAGCTGGACGTCGGGCGCGTGGTGCCGTGCGCGAACAGGCTGAAGAACCCGTCGGCGTCGCTGCCGGTGGTGGTCGCGTTCACCACCACGGCGTCCGCGGTGGCCGGCAGGTTGCCGACGGTCGTGACCTGCTCGAAGGCGAGCGGCGCACCGTTGTTCTGCCGGGTGTCCAGCAGACGGCCCGGGCTCACCGGGTGGAACAGCTCGGTCGCGCTGGGGCTGTAGTAGCCGACCAGGTCCACGATCGCGTTGGTGCTGCCACCCGAGTTGAACAGGCTGATCCTGCCGCCTGCCCCGATCGGCACGATGGCCTGGTTGGAGATGATCGACCCGGGCGTGAAGTTGACGTTCGAGGTGCTCGGGCGGGCCGCACCGGCCGGGTGCGCGATGAAGAAGCCGGCCGCGGTGGGCTGGACGGCGGTCAGCGTCACGACGGCCGCGGTGGCGTCGGCCGGGATGCCGTTCTGGCCCGTGATCTGGACGTCCTTCGTGGCGCCCGCACCGAGCGGACCGCCCGCCGAGCGGGTGTCCAGCAGGCGGACCGGAGTCTGCGGGGCGTACTTGTTGGGCGAGGTCGGGCTGTAGTAGCCGGCGACGTCGACGATCGCGTCGAAGTCGCTGGTGGTCGTCCACAGGTAGACCTTGCCGTCCGCACCGACCGGCGCGGTCACCAGGTTCGCGACGGTCTGGCCCGCGGCGAAGTTGACCGACGAGGTGGTGGGCTTGGCCTTGTCGTTCGGCTCGACCGCGACGAAGCCGGCCGTCGACGGGTTCACGACCGTCACGTTGAGGACCACCGCGCTGGCGCCCTGCGGCAGCTTGAACGGGCCGGTGCTGTCCGGGCCCAGGTTCAGCACCTTCTCGTTGCCGCCCTGCCCCGCCACCGGCGCCCAGGTGCGGCCGCCCGCGGAACGGGTGTCCATCACACGCGTGGCGGTGACGGGGGTGTACCCGGACGCCGGGTAGATGCCGGCCTTGTCCTGCAGCCAGGTGGCGAGGTCGTCGACGCGGGTGTCGTAGGCGCCGCTGTGCTCGGTCTCCTTGGAGCCGAGGCAACCGTTCTGCCAGGACCGGCTGTTGATGGCCACCAACTCGTAGCGGTAGCGGTGCTGGCCGACCGCGGCATCGGGGGTCAGGTCGACGCTCCGCACGGCCGGGCCGCCGGTGTCGCCCTTGCAGATGACGGCGTCGCTGCCCGAGGGCGCGGCCAGGTCGATGCCGGTCGCGCCCACCGCGCCCACCGTGAAGGCGTTGGCGTGCAGCTTGGCGGCCCACTCGGTGCGGGTACGGCCGTAGCCGGCCACCGTCACCGCGTCGCCCTTCTTCGGAACGCCGGCACCGATGTCGAGAACCTTGGACAGGCCCTGGACCGGTGCGTTGAGACGGGCCAGGACCAGGTCGCGGTCCGTCCGGGGAACGAGCTCGGCGACCGTGTACGTCGGTATCGGCTCGCCTGCCTTGTAGGCCAGCGACGGGATCGTCACGACCGTGGTGTCCTTCGGCGCACCGGGCGCCAGGTCGATGCCCGCGGCCGGGTTGTCGACGAAGCAGCTGGCTGCCGTGAGCACCCAGGACTTGTCGATCACTGCGCCCGAGCAACTGCGCTTGCCGTCACCGATGTCGAGCCTCGCGGTGAAGGAGTACTCGGTCGACGGAGACACGACCGCATGGGGGTCCGCATCGTCAGCGGTGGCCACGGTCGAGCCGCCCACGGCGAGCAGTCCGGCTGCGAGAGCAGTCGATGCGAGGCCTGTCAGCCAACTCGGCCGAAGGCGCTTGGAGTTCATGATGAAGATAACCTGTTCCAGGATGAGGTGACGGTCGGACGTTCCTGAGTCGCGCGGCACAACCCGGCCGCTGGTGCGGGCACCCTCGGCCGGGCACGCGCGGGCTGCTATCCGGTGATCCGGAGTTCGAGCAGGGTCGAGGCGTCACCCGTCGGAGACGCTTCGCCGAAGCCCTTGGCGGCGTCCTTCGGCACGTCGACGGTCTCGGTCTGCCCCTTGGTGGAGAGGCTGGCCTTCAGGGAACGGTCCCAGGTCTGAATCCGGTAGGCGTCCGTGATGTTGAGCACCAGGCGGCCGGTCGCATCAGGGGCGGCGAAGCAGATCCAGTTGTCGTGCAGGGTCACGCTGCGGGCCCAGACCTTGATCTGGTGCGGGTTCGCGCAGTCGGTGTAGGTGATGTGACCGTCACCGCCGACCACCTTGGCGCCGGTGGACCCGAGGATCTCGTCGGCACCGGGGTACGCACCGTCCTCGATCGCGAAGGGGGCACCCGCGTTCTCGGTCGGAGCGGTGTCGGCCGCAGCAAGTGGCGTGACGGAGGCGAGCACCGCCACGGACGCGGCGATGCCTGCAGCCAGCAGCCACCTGTGGGAGCGGGAAGCCATCGGGCCCCTTTCAAATGTGGGCGCGTTACTCGCAACAGCACCAAAACGGACTTGAGACACAAAGGACTGACGTGTGGTCAGCGCTGCCATGACAGGCGATCGCTGACGATCGGTAATATAAACTCGTTGTAAGCGTTGGGGGAAACTGAGGCGATCCGATTCTGCGAGGCGCTGCCCGTCGGGCATGCGCTCGTGCGGCATGCCCGAACACACCCGGACGGCACGGAACGAACCTCGCGACGACCGATTCGTATGCCCTTCGCACAGCATGTCCGTCACCCGACGGGCCGCGGTTTTCATCACGCACGCGCAAGGGGGATGCGGTGGTTCCTGGATCGTCCTGCACTGCAGGTGGGGGAAGCCTCACGGGCAGAGCCCGCCGGACCGGGAACGCCCCGAGCGGGGCCGTCACCCACCGCACCGACGGCGGAGTCCACGGACGGGCCCACGAAGCGGAACGCAGGGCTTCAGATATTCCTCCGCCTGCACGTCAGTGCACTGACGACCATTGAAATGAAACCCAGAGGCAATGGTGAGTTTGAAAACACATCACGGTCCGACGAAGCGTTTGTCGAGCCTACAAGCCGCTTGTCGAGTCCTCCTTCCCGCTGTCCTGCTCGGTGCGCTCGTATCGGCACCGCCCAGTGCGGCCGACGAACTTCC
Organism: Streptomyces sp. NRRL B-24484; assembly: GCF_000717715.1. GTDB lineage: Bacteria > Actinomycetota > Actinomycetes > Streptomycetales > Streptomycetaceae > Kitasatospora. The sequence goes on from NZ_JOAI01000001.1 coordinate 327,672, forward strand.
CACCCTGCCCGTGACCGACCGCGGAAAGGTCGTCGAGGCCTGGCAGTCCGGCGGCCCCGCCGTCCGGTCCGCCGCGGAGGCCGCCCTCTCCGGCAGTGACGACCAGGTACGGTCCTTCCTCGCCACGGACCGCGCTGCGGCGAAGGTGAAGGACGACCGCCAGGTGGCGCTGCAGATCGTCGCCGTCGGTGGGCGAGGACTGCGCCAGGCAGCCGAGCAGGCGCTCGCCGGTGCACCGCAGGACCTGGAGGCCTTCCTCAAGGACGGCTGGAAGGTCCCGCTCGAACAGGACCAGCGCGTCCGTGCGGCTCAGATCGTCGAGGCAGGCGGTAGGGGCACGAAGGCGGCCGGGAACGCCGCCCTGAACGGGTCGATCGACGACGTCCGACGCTTCCTGACGGAGACCCAGTACGGTCAGCGGGACGCCGACGACCGCGTCCGGGTCGCACAGATCGAAAGCACCGGTGGACCGGCGACCCGTCAGGCCGCGTCCTCGGCGTTGAACGGCTCGATCGACGACGTCCGCGAGTTCCTGGCCGTCGGCCAGCACATCGCCCGTGCGCGGGACCAGGAGTTCTCCAGCATCCAGCAGCTTGCCGTGCAGGCCAAGGAGGCCGGCGCCCAGGCCGCTCGGGAGACCGAGGCCGCCAAGGACGCGTCCGAGCGCGCGGTGGCCGCAGCCCGGCTGGCGAAGGAGGCCGCGGAGACCGCTGCGGCCGAGACGGCCGCAGCGAAGAACGATGCGACCAAGGCCGCATCGGCGGCCAAGCGCGCCGCCGACGCCAGCCGCCGGGCGGCCGACGCCGCCAAGGCCGCCATCTCCGCCGCACGGGCAGCCAACAACGCGGCCCGCATCGCGGCCGGCGCTGCGTCCGAGGCTGCCAGCGCCGCGATCGGCGCGGCCCAGGCTGCGACCCGTGCCCGCAATGCCGCCGCCTCGGCCGCGACGGACGCCGGGCAGGCCTCCGCAGCGCGGCAGGCCGCGGAGGCCGCCCGCACCGCTGCACAGCTGGCGTGCCAGGTCGCCGATGCGGCCGCGCAGGCCGGCGCGGCCGCATCCGCGGCCGGCGAGGCGGCCAAGGCCGCCGTCAGCGCGAGCAGCAACATGCAGGCCGCCGCCAACGCAGCCGAACAGGCCGGAAACCTCGCCGACCAGGCCGGCTCCTCCGCCGCGGAAGCCAAGCAGGCGGCCGACACCGCCCGGCGCAACGCGAAGGAAGCCACCCGGGCGGCGAACGCCGCCTCCGCGCTCGCCGCCGAGGCGGCCACCGCGGCCAAGCAGGCGCACGACGCCGCGTACTCCGCCGCCGCCCACGCCAACAACGCGGCTGCGGCCGCCGACGACGCCGCTGCCCATGCCGGCGACGCGGCCACCGCGGCCCAGCAGTCCACGGCGCACGCTGCTGCGGCACAGCAGGCAGCCGATTCCGCTCGTGCCGCCGTCGAGCAGGCCAAGGGCATCGAGACTCTGGCCCGCAAGAGCGAGCAGGAGGAGGTCACCGCCCGGACGACCGCTGCAGTCGAGCAGGCGCGGGATCTCAAGGCTCAGAACGATCTCGCCACCGCTGCTGCCGCACGCGCCGCCGAGGACGGGAAGAAGCTCGACGCGGAGGCCGTACGGCTCGCCGCCGAGGCCGCCGATCCTGGAACGGCGCCGGCCAAGGTCGTCGCCGACGGCCGCGGGATGGCCGTGGCAGCGATGAAGATCCGCGGTTCCTGGAGTCGTGCCGCCGCTCAGGCCGCACTGGGCGGTTCCGACCAGGACATGGTCGACTACGCCCGCACCGGCTGGCAGAACGCCGCCGCCCAGGACGAACGCGTCCACCTGCAGCACCTCGTCAACGACACCGGGCTCGACGCCGTGCACACCGCGGCCCTCAACGCCCTCGACGGCAACGCCGGGCAGATCCACACCTTCCTGGAGACCGGCCGGCACCAGGCCGCTGCGTCCGACTACCGCGTCCTCATCGCGAAGATCGCCGAAGCCGGGGACCGCGGCCTCAAGGACGCCGCGAACGCTGCTCTCAACAACGGCTCCGTCGACGCCCTCGTCACGTTCCTGAACAGCACGCAGTACAGCACCCGCGAGGCCGACGACCGGGTCCGTGCCGCGCAGCTCGCCGAAACGGGCGGCCCCGAGGTCAAGCTCGCCGCCGAGGCGGCCCTCGCCGGACCGGCCACCGGTCTGCGTGCCTTCATCGAGGTCGGCCGCTACCGCGCCCAGCGCAAGGACGACCTCACCACGGCCCACGTCGCCCAGGTCCAGAACCTGATCGCCGGCGCCGAGCAGGTGGCCGCCCTCGCCCAGCAGAACGCCTCCCAGGCAGCCCAGGCTGCTGCCACGGCCCGCCACGCAGCAGCGGATGCCGCCACCTACGCCCAGAAGGCGCAGGAGTCCGCCACCGAGGCAGCCGGATACGCCAAGCAGGCCGCAGACTCCGCGAAGGCCGCCGACACCTCCGCCGCCAAGGCCGCCGAGTCCGCCAAGTCCGCACGCCAGGCCGCTGCAGACGCGAACCGGGCCGCCATCCGAGCCGTCGAGTCCAGCACAAGGGCACAACTCTCGGCGACTGCGGCGCGCTCCTCCGCCACCGAGGCACGGACGGCCGCCGATCAGGCGAAGGCTTCAGCCACGGCGGCGGGGAAGGACTCGACGGCAGCATCAGCGGCAGGCAAGGAGGCGTTTGCGGCAGCCGTCGCCAAGCAGCAAGCCCAGGACGCACGTTGGCAGCAGATCGTCGAGGAGTGGCGGAAGAAGAACGCACAGGATGACCGGGCCGACGACGGATGGGTCCCCGACTGGCTTCAGGATCCCCTCCAGACCGCCGCCGACTACACGGTGGCTGTCCTCACCACCCCTGATGTCTGGATCGGAGCGGGTGAGACCGCGCTTGGCTTCGTCATGGTGCAGGCCGGACTGAGCGGCGACATCGCCGGCGGTGCGGTCTGCATCACCGGGGTCGGCTGCCTGGCCGGCGCGCCCGCCATCGCCGTCAGTACTGCAGTCGCAGTCGGCGGCGCCTACATGGCCGCCGATGGCATCCAGCGGTTCGACCAGGGTCTCGAAACGGCACTGCGCGAAGCAGAGCAGTCCACCGGACGCACAGCGGCCGGCGGCCGGAACGAGCAGCGTGTCATGGAACTCGTCAAGGAGAACGCCGAGTACGGCACGGAGCTCCCCATCAAGATGAAGGATCCACGATGGCCGGCGGAGGACGGCTGGGTGAAGATGGAACAGGTGGTCGACAACGTCGAAATCCACTACGTGTACAACAGGCGAACCTTCCAGTCGGCCGACTTCAAGTTCAAGGACCGCAGCCAGTGATCCAGCCCGACAACCACCCCGTGGAGAAAGGCGTGAGCGGAATGAGTGGTGATTCCGCACGCAGCCACGACCCATCGCCCGCGCCCCTTCCTACAGGCACCCGTGTCACCGTGGTCCGCGACCCGGAGTGGGACGGTCCTTGGCAGCGTGAATTCGAGGGAACGATCGACGATTTCGGTCCCCCGGAGTCCGTGGACCACCCCCTCGCGCACAGGGGCGAGCTGATGTACTGGGTCGACTTCGACGATCCGCAGCTCGATGCCGACGGGGACGGCCCGTACCGCAGGGCACAGATCTGGGACCGCTATCTGAAGCCGCGGAGTCAGGCGTAGCCATCAAGAACGCAGCGGCCCGTCACCATGGCGGGCCGCTGCGTCTTGCCTTCGCTCCCCCGAGCTGACGGCCTTGCACGCAATCAGCCGCCCGGTTCCGCCAGGAAGGCCAGGGCGGTGGCCCAGGTGCGTTCGGCGGACTGGTCAGGCCGTCCGCAGCTCCCTGCGGACGACGAACCGCAGGCCCGAGTACGTTCCGTCGACCGCGCAGACCTTGTTGTCGACCAGTCCGGTCGGGAGGGCGGTCTCGCGCAGGACGTCCTCGGTGAGGTCGGTGGGGATGCGGGAGGCCTTCTTGGGCCAGGTGATCCAGAGGCCGGCGGCCGGGCGCATGGCGGTGCGGAGGTCGGCGAGCCGGGTGGTGAGGTCGGCCCGGTCGCCGGGGAACCAAAGGGCGGTGTCGAAGGGGGCGGCCCGGTCCGGACGGTGCTGGATCAGCAGGTCGTCCGGGAGGCCGGGGATCGTGAAGCCCTCGGGGGCGTCCACGAGCAGCAGGGTGTGGCCCGGCCGGATGCCGAGCTTGCGGGCGAGCGGGGTGCCCGAGTAGCCGGCCGCGGCGGGCACCGTCAGCCGTCCAGCTCCGTGAGGAAGGCCAGGGCGGTGGCCCAGGTGCGGTCGGCGGCCTCCTCGTCGTAGTCGGGGAGCTCGGGGTCGGTGTAGATGTGCCCGGCACCGCGGTAGCGGTGGACCTCGACGTCGGCACCGGCCTTGGTCATCCGCAGGTACCAGGCGTTCAGCCAGTCCTCCGGCTCGAACGGGTCGGGCTCGGCGACGTGCAGCTGGACGGCGACGGAGGTGGCGGCGTCGTCGCGGATGTCGGAGGTGCCGTGCAGCAGGAGCAGGCCGGCGGCGTTGGTGTCCGCGAGGGCGAGGTTCTGGGCGAGGGCCGCGCCGAGCGAGAGGCCGGCGTAGACCAGGCCGGGCCCACCCTGGCCGAGCAGCGGGGCGGCGGCGTGCACGGCACGGCGCAGCAGTTCGTCGGTGGTGATCTCGTCCTTGTACGCCATGCCGTCCTCGACGGTGTCGAAGACCCGGCCGTCGTACAGGTCGGGGGTGTGCACCTCGTGTCCGGCGGCGCGGAGCCGGTCGGCCGCGGCGTGGACGGCCGGGCGGAGTCCGTAGGCGGAGTGGAAGAGGACGATCTGGGCCACGGGATGCTCCTGCGTGCTGGGAGACGTGATCGGGGACGGTGCGGTCTCCCATGATCCCCCACGGTGCCGGCAAAGAGCGTGCCCGGCCCGCCGGGGTGCGGCGGGCCGGGCACGGGCATCGGAGGTGGCGGGGTCAGGAGGTCTCGACCCAGACCCCGTCGAAGCCCTGCTTGGCGTGGAGGCTGACGAAGTTCCAGCCGGCGGGCGGGTTGGTCACGGTGAGCGTTTCGGCGTTGCCGGTGCCGGCCGACCTCGTGGTGTAGGCGCCGGTGGTGGCCCAGTTGGCGTTGCTGTAGTAGAGGTCGGCGTCGCCGGTGCCGCCGCCGCTGGTGACGGTGAGGCGGGCGGTGCCGGCCGGGACCCACAGGTAGAGGTAGCGGTAGTCGCCGGTGGGCGAGGCGAGGTTGCTGCGGCGGCAGCCCGGCTCCAGGCGGCGGGTGTCGGGGGCGGTGCACTCGGGGCGGCCGCAGCCGGTGGGGGTGCAGCTGCCGAGCCAGCGGTCGAAGTCGGCGTCGTAGCGGGTGCCGATGGTGCCGGTGAGCAGGGTGCGGGCGCCGGCCCAGTCGCCGGTGCGGTAGCGGGCGAGCAGGGTGTCGACGTCGGCCCGGTGCGTCTCGACCATGTAGCGGACGGCCAGGTAGCCCCAGTTGTAGATGCGGGTGGAGTCGGCGTTGTCGTAGGTGGTGTCGAAGAGGGTGCTGAGCCGGTAGGTGTGCTTGCCGGCCTGGGTGAGGGCGTCGGTGTAGACGGCGCCGCGGTAGGAGTAGGAGACGTACTCGGCGAAGCCCTCCACCCACCAGACGGTCGGGGTGGCGGTGCCGGCCGCGAAGTCGCCGTACATGTCGAAGCGGCCGTCGAGGTAGTGGGTGTACTCGTGGTTGAGGTTCCAGATCTGGAAGTCGGGGCGCAGCCACTCGGCCTCGTGGGCGATGAACCGGGGCTGGTTGCCGGCGGCGGCGGGGTCGCCCTCCAGGTACATGCCGCCGTTGTCGGTGCTGATGCCGTAGATGGCTCCGGCGTAGGTGCGGTAGTCGGTGCTGGAGTGGAAGACGACGACCTCGATGGTGGTGTTGCGGTCGTCGGCGACCGGGCCGTTGTCGCGAACGATGCCGTGCACGTAGGCGTCCTGGCCGGCGAGACTGGTGCAGGTGGCGGTGAGCTGGTCGGCCGTCATCTGCTGGGCGAGGATGCGGATGCTCGGGCTGCAGGTGCGGGTGACGGTGAGGACGGCGGCCTTCAGGCGGTTCGCGAGGTCGCAGGTGCCGTAGTAGGCGCACTGGGCGGCGTCGTACTCGGCGGCCATCTCGGCGAGGCCGACCCAGAGCTGGGCGGTGGTGCCGGTCATCGCGGTGCGGCCGAGCAGGTCCTTGACCAGCGGGCGGACGGCGGTCTGGAGTTCGGGGTGCTGGAGGAAGCGGGCGAGTTCCCGGCCGGCGTTGGAGACCAGGTAGCCGCGGTCGCCGCCGAGCATCCCGAGGTGGGCGGTCGCGAAGGCGCCGAGGGTGTCGAGGACGCCGTGGTCTGCGGTGACGGTGGCGACGAAGTCGGGTGACTGGTGGCCGCGCCAGAGCACCGTGAAGGTGTTGTTGACGGCGTTGAGCATCCACCAGGAGGCGTCGTAGCGGGTGTCGTAGTCGGTGAGCAGCCGCCGGACGACGGCGAGGTAGCGGGCGTTCTCGCCGGAGCTGTCGATCAGGGTGACGGCCTCGGAGAGGGTCTGGCCGTTGGCGTCGGTGACGTCGCGGGAGTGCGGGGCGGCGAAGAAGGCGTCGAGGGCGGCGCGGATCGAGCCCTGCAGGGTGGTGCCGTAGCTGCCGACGTCGCCGGAGTGGTACCACTGCACGTAGTAGCCGGCCCGCAGGTAGAGCACCAGTTGGGCGGCGGAGGTGCTGTTGTCGCCGGGGTAGGCGGTGGAGACGTCCCGCAGGGCGTCGGCGACGGAGACCATCTGGGCCTCGCGGAAGGCGCCGCGGGCGTCCGTGCCGGTGAGGGTGAACAGGGTGTTGATGCAGCCGGTGTCGGCGGCCTTCACGGCCTGGACGAGGGCGGCGCCGGTGCGGCCGGTGAAGTCGCCGACCGAGCAGGCCGCGGCCGTGGTGCGGGGCGCGACGGCACGGGCGTCGGCGGAACGGGAGTCGGCGGTGCGGGGCTTGTCCCGCCGGGTGGCGGCGGCGTCGTAGGCGGGCTGGGGAGCCCGTTCGGCAGGGCGGGAGAGGGTGGCCTCGGCGGGGGCGAGTGCCGTCCCGGGCTGCTGGACGGTGGCCGGGCTCGGCGCGGGGCCGGTGGCGCCGGCAGTACCGGAGCGGCTGGTGGCGGGGTGCTGCGGGGTGCTCGGGGCGGCCTGGCTGGGGGTGGAGAGCAGCAGACCGAGCGTCAGGCAGCAGACGAGGGCGAGGGCGAGGGCGAGGGCGAGCCGTCGCAGGGCGCGCAGGGGTGAGGGTATCCGGGAGGTGTGCACGTGGGGGCCTCCGGGCCGGGTGAATCGGCCGCGTGGGGGCGGCCGTTGACGGTGACGGGCAGGGCGGAGCGGTCCGCACGGCTCCGCTGTCCGTGAAGGTGTGACATGTACAATTGCACGCGTCACATGGCATGGGAAGTCCTCGCGCAGGCCCAAGTTCGCTTCGCAGACGCCCAGTTGGGCTTGAGCTGCAGCGAAGCGGCGTGGACATGAAGAGTCAGGGAATAGTCGTCCCAAAGTATGGACATCTGATTACCAGCCAGTAGCCTCTGACGCTGTGACAGAGACCCCCGACCCCGTGTTCCCCGCCGTCGCCCGGCCGCGCCGCCGCCGCGTGCTGAAGGCCGCCGCCCTCACCGCCGGTGCGGCCGTCCTGCCGATCGCCGCGGGCACCGCGCCGGCCACCGCCGCCACCGCCCCGCAGTTCCTGCACGGCGTCGCCTCCGGCGACCCGCTCGCCGACGGCCTCGTGCTCTGGACGAGAGTGACGCCCACCCCGGACGCCGTCCCCGGCTCCGGCGCCGGCCCGGCCACCGACGTGGTCTGGCAGATCGCCACCGACAGGTCGTTCACCTCGGTGCGCGCCAGCGGCACGGTCACCACCACCGCCGCCACCGACCACACGGTCAAGGTGGACGTCCGCGGCCTGACCGCCGACACCGTCTACTGGTACCGCTTCACCGCCGGCGGGGCCTCCTCCCCCGTGGGCCGCACCCGCACCGCCCCGACCGCCGACGCCGCCCTCGACCGGCTGCGGCTCGGCGTCGCCTCCTGCGCCAACTGGGAGGCCGGCTACTTCTCCGCGTACCGCCACCTCGCCGCCCGCGGCGACCTCGACGTCTTCCTCTTCCTCGGCGACTACATCTACGAGTACAAGACCGGCGAGTTCTGCGCCGCCGGCAAGGTCGTCCGCCCGCACGACCCCGCGCACGAGATCACCACCCTCGCCGACTACCGCACCCGGCACGGAAAGTACAAGACCGACCCGGACCTGCAGGGCCTGCACGCGATCGTGCCGACCGTCGCCATCTGGGACGACCACGAGTTCGCCAACGACGCCTGGTCCGGCGGCGCCGAGAACCACACCCCCGGCACCGAGGGCGACTGGTCGGCGCGGATGGCCGCCGCCAAGCAGGCGTACTTCGAGTGGATGCCCGTCCGCCCGTCGATCGCCGGCACCACCTACCGCCGGCTGCGCTACGGCAAGCTCGCCGACCTGCACCTGCTCGACCTGCGCTCGTTCCGCTCCCAGCAGGTCAAGGTCGGCAGCGGCGACGTCGACTCCGCCGACCGCACCATGACCGGCCGCGCCCAGCTCGACTGGCTGAAGTCCGGCCTCTCCGCCTCCGACACCACCTGGCGGCTCATCGGCAACGAGGTGATGATCTCCCCCGTCGCCTTCCTGTCGCTGCCGGACTACCTGCTGCGGCCGATCGCCAAGCTGCTCGGCCTGCCCGGCGAGGGCCTCGCGGTCAACCCGGACCAGTGGGACGGCTACACCCACGACCGCCGCGAGCTCCTCGGGCACCTGAAGAACAACGGCATCGGCAACACCGTCTTCCTCACCGGCGACATCCACTCGGCCTGGGCCGCGGACGTCCCGAGCGAGGCCGCCACCTACCCGGCCTCGGGCAGCGTCGCCACCGAGTTCGTCGTCACCTCGGTCAGCTCCGACAACATCGACGACTACCTCAAGGTCGCCCCGCAGACCCTCTCGCTGGTCGCGGCCGCCGCCATCCAGGCCGCCAACCGCCACATCAAGTGGGTCGACCTCGACTCGCACGGCTACGGCGTCCTCGACATCACCCCGCAGGCCGTGCAGATGGACTACTACATCCTCTCCGACCGCACCCGGCGCGACGCGACCACCAAGTGGACCCGCTCCTACCGCACCCGCACCGGCACCCAGCAGGTCGAACGGGTCTGGTCCCCCGTCAAGTGACGTCGGCGTGCCCGCCCGCGGCAGGAGAGGCCGCGGGCGGGCACCCGACACCCGTGCCCGGGCGGTCGCTCGACGGGCCCGAGCGCCCCGGGGCTACGACTCGCGGGGCGCGAAGCGGGCCAGCAGGTCGCCGGCGGTGAGGCGTTCGACCTCCGCCGGGGCGGCGTCGAACGGGCCCGGGTAGAGACGGTAGGCCGCACCGGCGAGCTTCTCCGGCGCCGAGACGTCGCCGTCCACCAGGGCGACGAACGCCCTTGTGCCGGCCAGGCGTTCGGTGGCGGTGGCCCGCTCAATGGCGTCCGGGCCGACCAGCTGCCGCAGGCGGGCGGCGAAGGACTCCACCGGCTCGTCCTCGCGCCGGCGCCAGCTCCGCAGCCCCGCGCCGTCCCGGCCGCGGACGAGCACCTCGTCGGCGCCGGCGGCGGCCTGCGCGACGGCGAGGTCCCAGAGGGTGGCCCGGTTGCCCGGGGAGAAGTGGTCGAGGACGTCCTTGGAGAGCCGGCCGACCTCCTCGCTGTACCGGCGGACGCTGTGGAAGCCGCCGTCCGCCCCGGTGTTGAGGTCCGTCCAGGTGTAGCGGCGGTCCGCCAGGTCGACGATCATCGGGACGCAGACCTTGGCGTCGCCCATCAGGTCGAGCCGCTGCCGGACGGCCTTCGGGTCGTAGTGGCCGGCGCCGCGGTCGGCCGCGGAGAGCTGGATGAAGCCGGCGAAGGCGTCGGTGAGCTGCTCGAAGGCGACGTCGTTGTAGCTGAAGACGATCATCACCGCGTAGCGGCTGCCGGCAGCGGCGAGCCGCCCGAGGTCCAGGTCGACGAACTCGGTGGCCCCGTGCGGCGGCGGCGCGGAGACGAAGTCCCCAGAGTGGACGGCCGCCCGGTCGCCGTGCACCAGCTCGGTGTAGTCGCACAGCCCGGTGAACCGCCACTCGGCGTCGTACAGCGCGACCGACAGGTCGAGGTCCACCCGCAGGTGCTCGGGCTGCATCCAGTGCAGGAACAGCCGCAGGCGCTCGCCGGCCGGCAGCCGCTGCCGGCTGCCGCGCGGGACGGCGACCAGGGTCTTGGCGGCGGCCCGCTCGGCGAACGGCACCACCAGGTCGGCGAGGCCCTCGTCGACCAGGGCGAGGTCGTAGCGCTCCCCCGCGCACCGCCGCAGCAGTTCCGCCTCCACAGCGGCCACGACGGGCCGGGCGAGTTCGGCCGGGACGACGGTGCCGTGGTCCTCCCGGGCGTGCGCCAGGGAGACGGTGCCGCGCGGGAAGTACAGCCGGCGCTCGCCCTCTTCGCGGTGGCCGCGCAGCCGGCCGTAGGCGCCGAGCAGCGGGCCGGGGGCGGCGCCGCGCAGGGCGTCGGTGACGGTGCGCAGCACGTCCGCGGGCAGCGGTTCGGCGGGGGCGGTGGCGGCCTGCACCCGGAGCAGGTGGTGCAGGCGCCGGGCGAGTTCGCCGGGCCGGGCGGCCAGGGCGCGGGCCGCGCCGGCGACGTCCCCGGCGGCGAGCCGGGACTCGACCCGGCCGGCGAAGCCGGTGAAGCCCAGCCTGGTGCGGCCGCCGGTCTCCACCACCCGCAGCGGGTGCGGCGGTTCGGCGAGCTCGGCGCCGACCGGGTGCTCCCGCAGGTCCGTCCCGCGCAGCAGCACGAAGGCCGCGGCGATCGTCGGGTAGCGGTCCCGGTACTCGTACGGGTGGAGGAGTTCGCCCGCCCGCAGCCAGGCGGAGCGGTGGCGGCGCAGGTCCTCGGCGAGCGAGGGCAGCGGCAGGCCGTCGAGGATCGCCAGCAGGCCGCGGCGCAGCGGGCGGGGCAGGTTGCGCAGCCGCAGCCGCCGGGCGGTGGCGGGCAGCAGGTCGGGCTCGGCGCCGGACCGGCACCAGAGCAGCCGCAGCACGTCGGTGGCGGTGTCGATCCGTTCGGCGAGCACCGGCAGGGCCGCAGCCGGGTCGCGGCGCAGCAGGGCGGTGAGGACGACGGCCTTGGTCTCGCGGACGGGGATCTGCGCGGGCAGGCGTGCGGTGAGGTCGTCGGGGGCGAGGGCGAGCAGTGCGGCGAGGTCCTCGCGGTCCTGCGGGGCGAGCGGGGTGCGGCGGGCGAGCAGCCGGGTCAGTTCGGCCAGTGCGACGTCCGGGGTCGCGCCCTCGGCGAGCCGCAGCGGGCGGAGCGTCTGCTCGCCGCCGAACTCCTCGGCGGCCTTGCGGCCGGCCGGGTTGTCCTCGCCGAGCCAGGGTTCGTCGGCGAGCGGGGTGTCGCACAACGGGCAGCGGTCGCCGCGTCCTTCGGCCGTCAGGCCGTCGTGGCAGCCGGGGCAGAGCAGGTGGGCGCAGGGGGCGAGGGCACTGATGCCGGCCTCGGCGCCCGTCCGGCCGCAGTGCGCGCAGGGCTGGCGCGGCTGGTTGAGCAGGAAGGCGCGGATGCTGCGCGAGTAGAGGATGCGCGCGTGGTCGGGCACCGCGTCCGGGAACCGGTGGAACAGGGTGAGGTGTCGGCGGTCGGCGCCGAGCAGGTGGTCGATCCGGGCCAGCAGTCCGGTGCCGGTGGCGGCCAGCGCCGTGGGCGTGAGCCGGGCCAGGGCGCTCCGCAGCGCGGCGGTGAGCAGGTAGCCGCGCTGGGCGAGGTCGGCGTCCAGGGCGACCAGGCCGGCGGTGTTCCACGGGTCCGCGGCGGGCAGCAGTCCGCCGGTGGGGACGCAGACGGCGCCGCGCCGGCGGAGCAGGAACGAATCGAGGTCGACGTCGACGTCAGCCGAGGCGACTCGGGTCATACGGAGAATCCCCCGGGGGATGCGAAGGCGGGAGAGGAAGAAGGGGGGCGGAGAGGGGGCGCGCTGGTTCTTTTCGAAGGGGAAGGAGAAGGAAGCACGCCGCGGAGCCGCCCGCATCCGCGACCCTAGGACAACCCCGCCCGGGGCCGCCAGCGATTAAATCCCGGCCCTGCGGGGCGTCAGGAGACCACGTCCTTGCGGGCGAAGCCGCGGAAGGCGAGCGCGAGCAGGACGATCGCGTAGGAGACCGAGAGCGAGACGCCCTGGATCATGCCGCCCCATTCGAGGTGGGGTTGGAGGGCGTCTGCCCAGGCGTACTGCCAGTGCGCGGGCAGCCACTCGCGGAGGTCGCCGAGGGCGGTGACGGCGTCCAGGACGCCGGTGATGATGGAGAGGAAGACGGCGCCGCCGACCGCACCGAGCGGGGCGTCCGTCGCGGTGGAGAGCCAGAACGCCAGGGCCGCGATCACGAGTTCGGCGAGGATCAGGTAGCAGACGGCGATTCCGAGCCGGGGCAGCGCGGTGGCCGCGGGCAGGCTGGTGCCGGTCGGCAGCTTCAGGTCGCCCCAGCCGTAGGCGGCGGTGCCGACGGCCAGCCCGACCAGCGGCAGCAGCACGATCGCGGCGGCGGAGAAGGCCAGCCCGACGGTGAACTTGCGGGCCAGCAGCCGGGCCCGGGGCACCGGCGCGGCCAGCAGGTAGCGCAGCGAGGACCAGCCGGCCTCCGAGGCCACCGTGTCGCCGCAGAACAGCGCGACCGGGATGACCAGCAGGAAACCGGTGCCCATGAAGAGAAGGGTGGCGGCGAAGTTCGGCCCGGAGGAGGTGGCGAGTTCGATGAAGGTGGTGCGGTCCGGCCGGTCGGGGGTGCCGCCGATCTGGAAGGCCGCGAGGATGACGAACGGCAGTGCGGCGAGCAGCCCGCCGATCACCAGGGTGCGGCGGCGCCGCAGCTGGCGGACGGCCTCGACGCGCAGCGGCAGGGTGCGGCGGGCCGCGTAGCCGGTCGCCGCCTGCTCCGCGGCAGGAGCGGGTGCGGTGCTGCTCATGCCGGGCCTCCGATCAGGGACAGGAAGGCGTCCTCCAGGCGGCGCTGCGGGCCGACGCCCGTCACGGGCACCTCCAGGCGGACGAGTTCGACGACCAGCCGTGCGGCGCTGCCGCCGTCGTCGAGGCGGACGAGCAGGCCGCCGTCGACCGGCTCCGCCGAGACGACGCCGTCGAGCGCGGCGAGCTTGTCGGCGGCCGCGGCGAGCTCCTCGCGGCCGTGGCCGGGCGCGGTGGAGACGAGCAGCTGCTCGCCGCCGCCGACGATCTCGGCGACGGCCCCGGCGGTGACCAGGCGGCCGCGGTCCATGACGACGAGGTGGGTGCAGCTCTGCTCGACCTCGGACAGCAGGTGGCTGGAGACGATGACGGTGCGGCCTGCGGCGGCGTACCGGATCATCACCTCGCGCATCTCGCGGATCTGCGGCGGGTCGAGGCCGTTGGTCGGCTCGTCGAGGATCAGCAGGTCGGGCAGGCCGAGCATGGCCTGGGCGATGGCGAGGCGCTGCCGCATGCCCTGGGAGTAGGTGCGGACGGCGCGGTCGAGGGCCTCGCCGAGGTCGGCGATGGCGAGCGCCTCGTCCAGATGGGCGTCCTCGGCGGGCCGGCCGGTGGCCTGCCAGTACAGCTCCAGGTTGGCGCGGCCGGTGAGGTGCGGCAGGAAGCCGGCGCCCTCGACGAAGGCGCCGACCCGCGACAGCACGGGCGCACCGGCCCGCACCGCGTGCCCGAAGATCCGGATCTCGCCCTCGTCGGGGCGGATCAGACCCATCAGCATGCGCAGGGTGGTGGTCTTGCCGGCGCCGTTCGGGCCGAGCAGGCCGAGCACCTGCCCCTGTTCGGCGCGGAAGGACAGCTCGCGCACCGCGTACCGGTCGGCGGCGCCCTTGTAGCGCTTGCTGAGGCCGGTGATCTGCAGCGGGACGCCGGCGAGCGCCGGGTCGGCGGGCAGCTGCGGGCGGCGTCGGCGGCGCAGCAGGAGCAGCCCGGCCGCGACGGCGGCGGCGAGCAGCGGCAGCACCCAGACCCGGGCAGGCAGCGGGGCGGCCTCGGTGTGCAGACCGGCGACGGTCGGGACGGCGACCGGCCCGGCGACGGCGACGGTGTAGCTCGCGGGCTGCGCCGGGGAGGCGTAGGCCAGGTCGGTGGAGGCGAGGACGAGCCGCAGCCGGTGCCCGGCCGGGAAGGAGTGGTCGACGGCGGGCAGCGCGATCTGCACGGTGCGGCCGCCGGGCGCGTCGGCGCCGGTGACCCGCAGCGGGGCGACGAGCTGCTGCGGCAGGGTCTGCTTGCCGTCCGGGCCGAGGTCGTAGAGCTTGGCGAAGAGCACCGCGTCGGGCCGGTCGGCGTGCACGGTGACGGAGACCCGGGCCTGACCGGTGAGGTCGAGCCCGGTGGTGAGCGGGTCGGAGTCGAACGCGGCGTACTGGCCGGGGAAGTCGAGGGCGAGACCGCTGCCGAGGGAGGCGGCCTGCGAGAGCGCGCCGATGCCGGGGACGGTGGAGATGTTCGGCGGGGCGCCGCCGGGCGGGTTGGCGATCGTCTGCTCGCGGCCGGCGAGTTCGACGCTGCGGGTGGCGGTGCCGCCGAGGCCCGGGTAGGCGTCGGCGTCGGCGCCGCGCAGCACGGCCTGGAAGCCGGTGGAGTCGACGCCGCCGGTGCGGGTGACCCGGAAGGCGGGGCCGGTGCCTGTGCTCTTGCCGGCCAGGTAGTGGTCGAACCAGGCGGTGACCCGGGCGTCGGTGCGTTCGCTGCCCTCGGTGCCGCCGTCGTGGCCGCCGGCGAACCAGTCGACGGCGACGGGGGCGCCGTTGGCGGCGACCGCCCTGGCGATCCGGTCGCCCTGGTCGAGCGGGAAGAGCGAGTCCTGCTGGCCCTGGACGACGAGGGTGGGCACCTTGATCCGGTCGGCGGCCGAGGACGGGCTGGACTTCTCCAGCACCGCGACGGCCTCCGCGTCGGGGCGGCCGGCCGCGGCGACCCGGTTGTACATCGCGCACAGCTCGTCGAGGAAGCGGCCGCAGCCGACCGCGCCCTGCGGTACGCCGGGCTGTCCGTCCTGCTGTCCGTCGCGGGATCCGCCGGCGGGCCCGCCGGTGGGGGCGCCGGCCGAGCCGGTGGTGAAGAAGAGTCCGGCCCAGAGCTTCTTGAAGACGCCGTCGGCGGCCGTGGAGCCCTGGGCGGCCTGCGGGAAGAGCGCGTCGGCGAGGTTCCACCAGGTGATGCCGGCGGCGACCGCGTCGATCCGCGGGTCGTGGGCGGCGCCGAGCAGGGCGGCCCCGCCGCCGTAGGAGGCGCCGGTGATGCCGACCCGCGGGTCGCCGGTCTTGTCGAGCTGGACCTCGGGCCGCTTGGCGAGCCAGTCGACGAGCCGGCTGACGTCCTGGATCTCGCGGTCCGGGGCGTCCAGGCCGATCCGGCCGCCGGAGTGGCCGAAGCCGCGGGCGGACCAGGTGAGGACGGCGTAGCCGGCGCGGGCGAGCTGCCGGGCCCGGTCGCGTTCGCCCTCCTTGGAGCCGCCGAAGCCGTGCGCCAGCAGGATCGCCGGGCGCGGGGAGGTGCCGGTGGTGAAGAACGAGGTGTCGACCCGGACGGTCGCACTGCTGCCCGCGGTTTCGGGCATGTCGAGGAAGCGGTCCTCCTGGCGCACCTCGGGCCCGGAACCGCCGGCGGCGGTGCCGATCGCCCCCACGACGACCAGCACCGCCGCAACCATCCATGCCACCAGCGCACGCCGTCCCAGCCAGCGCCGCCGGGCCCACCCGAACCCCATGGCCACCGACCCTAACGCCGTTCGGGGTAGGGAGCCCGTAAAGGGCGCGATCACGTCATTCGCGCCGGTCGTTCGGGTGCGGCACGGCGGGGCGGGCCGTCCTGACCGCCATGAGCAGACCGGTCGACCAGGCGAGGCGGACGGTCCGGAAGTCCGGGTGCTCCGTCAGGTGCGCGACGATCCGGGCGACGGCGGCGGTGTGCTCGGCCGGCCAGTCCGGCAGCGGCAGCAGGTCGTCGATCAGGTAGGTGCCGCCGGGGGCGACCATTTCCAGCGCCCGTTCCAGGTGCGTGAACTTGCCCG
The DNA here is from genome assembly GCF_000717715.1 of Streptomyces sp. NRRL B-24484. Lineage (GTDB taxonomy): Bacteria > Actinomycetota > Actinomycetes > Streptomycetales > Streptomycetaceae > Kitasatospora. The sequence continues at coordinate 343,760 of NZ_JOAI01000001.1, forward strand.
GCCAGGTGTCGGCGAAGACCAGGTCGAAGGGTTCGCCACGGTACGCCTCCAGCCAGGCCCCGCCGTCGCCGGCGACGAACGAGCAGCGGCCGTCCCCGGCCAGTTCGGCGCGGGCGAGGTCCTGCACGGCGGTGTCGAGCTCCACGCTGACCAGCCGGGCGTCGGCGTCCATGCCGCTGAGCAGCCAGGCCGCGCCCTCGCCGGCACCGGTGCCGAGTTCCAGGATCCGCCCGCCGGGGCGGGCGGCGGCGAGGACGGCGAGCAGTGCCCCCGTCCGCTCCTCGCAGGAGAGCGTGAAGCCGTGGGCCTTCGCGGCGGCCCGCAACACGGCGACGGCGGGCGGCAGTTGCGTGGGTGTGTCGTCCATCGGGCCAGTCTGCCGCCGGTGCCCGCGGTGGCGCAGTCGGATTTCCCCGCTGCGCCGGGCGGTGTCCGTGGGCGGTGTCAGTGGGCGGGGAGTTCGTCCTCGTACTCGTCGAGGTACTCGAACACCGTGGTCCACAGCCAGGGGTGGGCGGCCAGCAGGCCGAGGGCGTCCAGGTCGGCGTCGAAACGCTCGATCGTCTCGTCGCAGCCGACCTCGTCGACCTGCTCGACGGCCTGCGCCGCCAGGCAGAGGACCTGGACCAGCAGGGGCAGGGACGGCGCGTAGCGGCCGCCGTACCCGCGGCCGCGGTCCCAGCCGTCGGGCGCGAACAGGTCGACGGCGCCCGTCCCGGCGTCGAGCACGAAGACGGCGTCGGTGTGGTCCATCACCTTGAAGCAGGTGTCGGAGACGGCGTCCTCGCCCTGCGGCCGGGAGGCGCCGTAGAGCTCGTCGGGGTCCTGGGCCCACAGGCCCTCCTCGCGGAGGAAGCGCGAGTCCAGGCCGATCCGGCCGAGCCGGGTGCAGGGCAGGCCGACCTCGGTGAGGAAGCGCCGGGTCGGGGCGTGGGTCAGCGCGTCCGGCAGCTCGGCGCCGGTCGGCCGCCAGACGCCCTCCTCGCCGAACAGCCGCACCAGCAGGGCGGCGTCAGGGGTGGCGGGGTGCTGCTGGACGGCGTCGGTCACGTCGGTCTGCTCCGGTTCCGGGCGGGGTCGTGGGGTCGGCGGCGGCGACGGCGGCGACGGGCCGGCCGGTTCGCCGGGTGCGTCCGCTCAGAGCAGGCCGTCCCACATCTGCTCGACGACGACGGCCCACCAGTTCTCCGGGTCCTGGAAGACGGTCGGGTCGAGGGCGGCCAGCCGGTGCTGGAAGCCGTCGGTGGCGTCCGCGGCCGCGTGCGGGTCGAGGCCGCGGCGGGCCGGCCGGTGGGCGGCGAGGAGGGCGAGGCAGCGGACGTACGCCGAGAGGTCGTGGTTGAGGTAGCGGCCCGTCCCGTTGTCGGGGTCGACCGCCCAGACGCGGCCGACGCCCTCGCCGGTGCCGGTGCCGCCGTCGCCGCACTGCACGGCGACCAGGGCGTGGCCGTCGGTGCCGATCAGCACGTACTCGGCGAGCGCCGCGCGGGCGGCGTCCGGGACGCGGCTGCCGCGGCCGACCGCGTCGAGGTGCGCGGCGACGTCGGGCAGGCCGGGCAGCACGGTGAAGAAGCCCTCGACCCGGGCCGGCAGGCCCGCCCAGACCAGGGTGGAGCGGGCGGCGTCCGGGAGGGCGGTGGCGGCGGTGTCGTCGGCGTCGTAACGGTGCACGCCGTCGGCACCGAACTGCTCGGCGAGGCGGCGGCCGAGGGCGGCGTCCCGCTCCTGATCGGCGGGCTCGACCCCGCGCGGGAACGGCGCCCGGTTGGGGTGCGGCGGCAGCGGCCGGCCGGCCTCGCGGAAGACCTGCTCGGTGGCGGCCGTCAGGCTGCGGACGGCGGCGGCGCGGCGGTTGAAGCGCGGGCCGTGGTCCTGGCCGTAGGAGAAGGAGGCGACGGGCAGTTCGGCGAGCAGGACGGCGGCGCAGTAGCCGCCGGGCAGCTCGCAGGGCCGCAGGTCGGAGTGGACGGCGAGGACGGCCTCCGGCGGCACGCCCTGCCGCTGCAGGGTGCGCCAGGCGTCCAGTTCGGGGTGGGTCCCGCCCGGGGCGGACATCCGGAACAGCGACTGCTCCTTGCCGTCCGCGTCCCGGTAGGTGAGCACGGCGGTGGCCCCGGGACCGGTCGCGAGCGGCCGGTCGGGGTCGTAGGTGCCGGCGCCGAGGCTGTCGCGGTAGAGCTGGACGACCTCCTCGACCGGCACGGACGGCCACGTGGTGAGCCGGCCGGTCTCCCGGTCGACGACGGCGCTGGCGGAGCCGATGTCGGCGGGCGCCCGCCGCCCGCCCTCGGACGCACCGGCGCCGGCCTCCCCGGCCTCGGCCCAGACCACCCAGCCCAGGTCGAACTCGTGGACGCCGACGGTGCGCCACTGCTCCTCGGGCCGGTCGCCGTTGATCCACCGGTGGGCCGCCTCGACGGCCTGTGCGCGGGTCGTCACGCGGTCGTTCTCCTTCAGGACCGGGGCCCGCAGGCCCGGTGGTTGGGGGTGTGCACTGCTGCCGCGGCCCGGGTCACACCGGCGCCGGCACGGTGAGCCGCAGGGCGCTCAGCCCTGCGGCGTCGGCGAGCAGCAGCACGGCGTCCGGGGTGACGTCGGCGCCGCCGAGCGGGCCCGCGGAGAGGAAGACCCCGACCGGGTCGCCCTCCTCGCGCGGCCACAGCCGTACGTAGTCGCCGCCGATGCCGAGCCGTACCGGGCAGGCCGCCCGCTGCTCCTCGGTCAGCACCGCCAGGTGCTCGCCGGGGACGTCGACCGGCTCGCCGGTCGGCACCGCGTGGACGGCGAGCCGCTCCGCACCCGCGACGCGGGCCGCCACGACGGGCGTGCCGTCGGGTGCGGTCGCCGCGGTCAGCGCGGTGACGCCCGGCAGGGGGCGGGCCCACAGCGTCCGCCAGGGCAGGGCGGGGCCGAGCTCGGGGGCGGGCAGGCCGTCCTGGCGGCAGGCGTGCTCCAGCAGCGCGGCCCGCACCGACGGACCGGCCTCGGTGCGGGTGAACAGCGGTGCCAGCCGCAGCCAGGTGCGGGCGAGCGGCGGCAGCTCCGCGCCGGTGGCCGCCAGGTGCTCGACGGCGGCCCGCAGCCGGACCTGATCGGCGTGCACCAGGAAGCCCGGGTCGGCGATCAGGCCCGCCAGCGTCCCCGCCTCCAGCGCGTGGCCGGTCAGCTGCTCGCGCAGGTACGGCGAGGCGTGCTCCCACCGGCCGGGCCCGTCGGGCAGGCCGTTCAGCAGGGCGGTCGCGATCCGGCGCTGGGCCTCGCGGACGGTCGAACCGAAGCGCTCGCGGATCTCGGCGCCGATCTCCGGGTGCACCAGGCGCACCGCGGGGTCGTCGCGCTCACCGACCAGTTCGAAGAACGGCAGCAGCAGGGCCCGGCCGTCGGCGAAGGCCTTGGACAGGTCGCGGCCGGCGACCGCGGAGGCGAGCGGCGCCCAGAGCGGGAACGGCACGGCCGCGCCGTCGCCGGCCAGGGCGAGCGGGGCGAGCAGCCGGCGCAGCGTCAGCTCGTCGGCACCGCAGCGCCCGGCGTGCAGGTCGAGGACGTCACCGACGCCGGCCGGGAGCTCCACCGGCCCGTCGGCCGGGGCGGCGCGCAGCGACCAGGCGGTGAGCCGCACCACCAGCGGGCCGGCGGCCCGGGCGGCCAGTTCGGCGGCGAGGGCGGGCCGGTCCAGCGTGTGCTCGGCCTGCCGGACCAGGGCCTGCGGGTCCGCCCAGGGTTCCCCGTCCAGGTCGATCACCTGCAGCCGCCCGGCGGGGATCCGCTCGGCGAGCCAGGCGGCCTGTTCCTCCGGCACGTCGGCGAGCACCCGCACCCACGGCGAGAGCGCCAGCGGCAGCAGGACCTCGGCGGCGACCCGCGCGGGTTCCTGCAGGGCGCGCAGCGGCCCGGCCCGGTCGACGTCCGGGACGACGAGGGCGGTGGCGGTGGTGCGCTCCTCGGCGAGCCGGTCGAGCAGGTCCTCGGTGCGGTCGGCGTCGAGGCCGAGGACGTCGGCGGCGGTCCAGAGCAGCTGGGCCGCCGTCAGCCCGGTGGGGTCGCAGACGAGGGGCGGCGGCAGTTCGGCGGCCGGCACGGTGGCCGGGTCGAGTGCGCCGAGGTCGAGCCGCTCGCGGGAGGCGGGATCGCACAGCATCAGGAAGCCGGTGAGCAGCCGGGAGCGGCCGGAGCCCGGGCGGCCGGTCAGCAGCACCACCTGCGGGGCCGACGGCCCGGCGGTGTGCCAGGCCGCGAGGGCGCGCAGCGCCTCGCCGCGGCCGCCGACGTAGGGGTGCGGCCGGTGGGTCGTCGGATCGTTCACCTGGTCGTCTCCGGGTTCGTGCCGTACCGGGGCGGGGTCACTCGAAGTCCTCGCGGTCCTGGAAGACCTCCTGCCAGAACGTCGAGGAGGCCGTCACCGGGTCGAGCTCCTCGGCCCACACCCGCAGCGCCCGCTCGGCGTCGGCGAGTTCGGCCGCGGTGGCACCGTAGTAGAACGACGCGTAGAGCCGCAGCAGGGCGGCGAACCGCTCGACGGAGGAGGCGATCGGGCCGCTGTCGTAGTCGCCCTCGTACCGCTCGGGGTCGAGGAGGCCGACCCGGCCGGTGGCGCCGTCCACCACGATCAGCCGCTCCAGGTCCTTGGCGATCAGGTAGCAGAACTCTCCGCGGTCGTCGCCGTCCTCGTCCCCGTCCCGGAAGTCCTCGGTGCGCAGTTCGCCGAGGCCCTCCCGGGCGAGCACCTCGCCGCTGAGGTCCAGCAGCGGGATCCGGACGGCGGGCAGGCCGACCTCGGTCAGGAAGCGGCGGGTCGGGCCGTGCTCCAGGCCGTCGGGGAGCTCGGCGGGGTCGGCGGACCACAGCCGGTCGGCGCCGAAGCGGTCGGCCAGCCAGCCGCGGGTCACCGTCCGGGCCGCGTCGGGCAGCTCCGCCGGGGCGACCCGGGTGGTCACGTCGTCCTCGGCGGGCATCGGCCAGACCGGGGTGCGCGCCTCGTCGAGCACGGCCGCGGACTCGTCGATCTCGACGGCGTAGTACCCCCAGCCGCCGCCGAGGACCGCGAGCGCGCCCGTCCGGACGGCCTGCCCGACCTGCTCGTGGCAGACCGGGAGCGCCTTGGCCCCGCCCTGCCAGCCGTCCGGGCCGTTGGTCGCGTCCTCGCCCCGGCGCGGCAGGTCCGCGGGCAGCAGCGGGACGTACTCCTCGGGGAACTCGTCGTGGGCGTACGGCCGGTAGAGCTTCGGCCCGGCGACCGGTTCGCCGGTGCGCAGGTCCACCGCACACTCGTGGAAGCCCTCCTCGTCGTCGGGCTCCATCCGCTCCATCCGGGCCAGGACGAAGGCCTCGTGGGCGAGGACGAGCTGCTGCCCGTCGCGCTCCACGAGCTGCAGGCCGGTCACCCGGCCGCCGGGGGCCGAGCAGGTGGCCCGGGCGCCCGGCGGGACCCAGCGCGACCAGACCGTGCGCCAGGGCAGCCGCGGCGCGGCCGCCAGCAGGGCGGAGGCGTCCTCGGACCGGCCGTGGCTGACGAGCAGCAGGTGCAGCCAGGCGAGCCACTCGGCGCCCTGCTCGGCGTCCGGCCGCACGCCGAGCCGGTCGAGGTGGTGGATGTCCTCGGCGAGGGTGCCCGCGGGCACCCCGTCGGGCCAGCACTCGGCCATCGCCGCCAGCAGCTCCGCCCGGCCGACCCGTGCCAGGAACTCCGGCCGCTCGATCAGCGCGGGCAGCTCGCGCACGTCGAAGCCGCCGGTCGGGCCGGGGGTCTGGTCAGGTCCGGGGGTCATGGCGCCTCCGTGGGCGGTGCTGGTCGGCGTCGGCCGCTGCGGCCGGTCGTCACTGCGGTCGGTGGTCACTGCGGTCGGTGGTCACTGCGGTCGATTGTCACGTCTGCGGCGGGACGTACTGGTTCGGGGTCCGGTTCTTGTCCAGCTCTCCGCTGGTGGCCATGTCGTACCACAGGTCGCCGAGGCGGTTGAGGTGGTCCTGCATGTCCTGGTCCATCTTGGTGGCCGCCGCCTCCCGTTCGGCCGCGGTGTCGTGGCCGTCCGCCATGTCGCCCTTGCGGTAGCCGACGCCGTAGCCGACCTCGGTGTCGGGCATCGACTCGGTCAGGTAGCGCGAGCAGTGTCCGTGGCCCGCGCCCTGGCCGCAGGGCTCGCGCTCCGTCCAGAGGCTGGCCACCGTGTAGTCGCCCGCCTCCGCACGCTGGTTGAGGCGCTCCATCCAGCGGCCCAGGTGCGGCTCGGAGTGCTCCGGCTGCATGCCGGCCTTGCCCGGCGGCAGCGAGCTGTCCACGACGTACCGGACCTTGCCGTTGCTGTCGACCACCTCGATCGCGGCGTAGTTCTTTCCGGTGAAGTCGGGCCGGTGGTCGCCCTTGACGTGCGCGATGGTCTCCCGGCGGATCGCGAGCTCGACCTGGCGGTCGGTCATGTTGGCCTTGTCGGGGTGGAGCTCCCGGTACCGGTCGACCATGTGCTCGCGGACCAGCCGGGCCGGGCTCGGGCCCTCGGGCTTCTCCCCCTCCTTGAGCGGGCGGTGCTCGTTGCCCCGGGGGCCCTGCCAGAAGTCGTGGTTCTGGTGGGTGGCCACACCGCGGGACTGGTCGTCCTCGTGGTGCTTGTCGTTCTGCTGCTTCTCGGCCTCGGTCTCCGACATGTCCGACCGGTCGTGGTCGTCCCGGTAGTGGTACGGGTCGGCGGCGTGCTCCGGGCTCGAACCGACCGCGTACTGCTGGTGGTAGGACAGGCTCAGCCGGCCGAGGCTCGCCACGACGGCGCCCTGCTCGCTCTGGTGCAGGTCCTTGAAGCCGGGCAGCCGGTGCTCCAACTGCTCCTTGTCGAAGGCGAGCTGGAATTCCGCGTCCGGGTCGTCCTTGTGGTCCTTGTTGTGCCGGGCCTGGTCGGCGGTGTCCTGCAGGAAGTCGCCGAGCGACTTGTCGGTGAACCGGTCCTGCAGGAACTGGTGGGCGACGTCCAGGTCCGACTGCCGGACATTGGCGTTCTCGCGCTCGCGGAAGGTCCGCTGCTCGTCGTCGCCGAGCATGTTGTAGTGCGTGTGGTCCTTGGGCTGGGCGTCGTGGTACGGCGTCGAGCCCTGGCGGTCGTCCGGCGTGCCGGACTCCTGGGTGCCGGCGTCCGGCATGTCGGTGTCGTGGTGCGTGGTGCCGTCGTGCGAGGCCGGGTCGTGCGAGGTGCCGGACCCCGGCGTGTGGCCGTGCCCGGAGTCCACCTCCATGTCGTCGGGGCTCGGCTTCTGCTTCTTCTTGGGCGGCCCGGCCTCCCCGTCCGGCTCCGTGCCGTCCTCGTTGTGCTTGGTCTTGCCCGCCGGGTCCGCAGGGCGGCGGTCCGCGGAGTCGGAGTCCCGCCCGGGGCGGTCGGGGTGCTCGGCCCGGTCGGGGTGCTCGGCGCCGTCGCTGCGGTCGGGACGGGTCGTGGAGCCGGCACGGGAGTCCGGGCCCGTGTGGGAGTCGGAGCCCGTGCGGGAGTCGGAGGGGCGGTGGTCGGACGTGATCGGCCGGCGGTCGGCGTCGAGCGGGATCGCGAAGACGCCGTGGTCGCCGTTGTGGAGCGGCTTGTCGCTGCGCGCGCCGGTCTGGTTGTCCAGGTAGACGATCTTGCCGTCGTGGTTGACCACGTTCCAGGCGTGCGCGCGGCCGTGCTCGTCCTGGGTGACGATGACCGCCTGCGACCCGTGGCCCGACTCGCGGAGAGTGTCCTCCAGCCGGTGGAACGCCTGGTCCCCGTTGCCCAGGTCCCGGAAGGGCGCACCGAGTTGGCGCTCGGCACGGTCCCGTCCGCCGCGTTCGCCGTCCGGGCTCCCGTCGTCGGTGCGGGCCGCGGCCGCGGTCGGGTGGCCGCTGTAGGTGTCGGCGCTGGACAGCGCCACGTCCAGGCAGTTGTTGTCGCGACCGGGCTCGCGGTGCCCGTCGCCGTTGACCGCCCCCGGCCAGTCCCCGTACGGGTCCGGGTGGCGCTGCGGGGTGCCGTCCGGGTTGCGCGGGATGCGCCGATCCAGCTCCTGCTGGTGGTGCTCCTCCACGCGGGCCAGACCACCGGGCGTGTCGTACGGGCGGCTGTCGGAGAGCGGACGCTCGTGCGGAGGCACGTCGGCGTCGGGACGGCCGTCGTGGTCCGCGGGGGAGTCGGCGTCCTCGGCCGGGTCGCGGTGGTGCTGCTCGTCGGGCTTGCCGTGGTCCTCGGGCCTGCCGTGGTCATCGGCCTTGGCGTGGTCGTCGGACTTGGCCTGCTCGTCGCCCTTGGCGTGGTCCTCCGGCTTGGCGTGGTCCTCCGGCTTGCCGTGGTCCTCCGGGCGGGTGTCCGGGCCGTGGTCGGGGCGAGCGGTGTCCGGGGTGCGCGCCGGGCCGTCGCCGCCCGGGCGCGGCGCCGTACCGGTCGGACGGTCGGCGGACGGCCGCTGGTCGGCGGCACGCGGGTCCGCAGTGCGCGGGTCGGCCGTCCGGGGGTCCTGACGCGAGGGCCGGTCCGCGTCGGGGCGCGGCGCAGCGGACGGGCGGTCGACAGCGGGGCGGTCCGCGCCGGGGCGGTCCGCGCCGGGCTGGCGGCCGAGGCCGGTCGGGCGGTCGCCGTGCTCCGGACGTCCGGCGGACTGGCCGGGCACGGAGGTCGGACGGTTGCTCGACGGCCCGTCACCGCCGGTGCCCGTGTGGGGCACGGGACCGCCCTGGCGGGGCGGCGTGCTGCCGGACGGCGTCCCGGCGCCGGGAACACCGGCACCGGGGACGGGCCCGGTCGCGATCGGACCGGTGGCGGTGGGCGTCCACGGGTTCTGGCCGGACGGGCCGGACTGGCCCGGCGTGGCGTCCGGACCGGCGGCCGGATTGTGCGTGGGAGGGGCGTCGGCGACCGCCGTGGAGGCCGTCTCGACCGTGGCGCGGTGCGGCCCGTCCGAGGAGGACGGGGACGGGCGCGAGTGGTCCGGCCCCGAGGACGGTCCGCCCGCCGACGGGATGCCCGCCGACGGCACGTGCGGAACGCCGCCGCCCGAGGGCGCACCCCGGCCGTCGCCCGCGCCGTGCGAACCGGGCGTCGCATCCGGGGCCGGCGTGCTTCCGGGCGTGGAGTGGTGGGGGGCAGCGTCCGGTGCCGGTCCGGAACGGTCCGACTGGGAGGGGATGTCGCCGCCCGGTCGGGACGGCCCGCCGTCGGAGGCGTGCGCAGGTGCCGGGGCGGCCTCTCCGCCGCGCACCGGGCCGTACGGGGGCGTCGCACCGCGGTCCGCACCACCATGCGGGGGCGTGGAGGCACCGTCGTCACCGCGGACCGGCCCGTACGTGGGACGGGAGTCGCCGGAGTGCGCAGGCGCGGGAGCGGAGTCGGGGGTCGGGTGGGACGGCGCCGGCCCCGGACGGGTGTCCGTGCTGCCGTGCGCGGACTGTCCCTCCCCCGTGTGCTGCGGACCGCCGTGGGACGGTGCCGGCGCGGGCGAGGCATCAGGAGTGTGGTGCGCGGAAACGGGCCCGGGCCGGGGGGTGTCCGCACCCGACCGGTCCCCGTGACCGTCGCCGGCATGCGCCGGCCCGTCCGACCCCGCACTCGGCCGCCCGTCCACACCCGTGTGCGCCGGAGGCGTGCCCGTGCTGTCGTGCCGAGCAGGAGCAGGCCCGTCCGAACCCGGCGTCGACCGCCCGTCCGAACCCGCATGCGCAGAACCGCCACCAGCACCGTCCGACCCCGCACTCGGCCGCCCGTCCACACCCGTGTGCGCCGAAGGCGTGCCCGTGCTGTCGTGCCGAGCAGGAGCAGGCCCGTCCGAACCCGGCGTCGACCGCCCGTCCGAACCCGCATGCGTCGGGGCGCCGGTGTCGGGTCCGGAGGAGGGGGTGTGCGAGCCGGACGGCGGCGGGGTACCGTCGCCGCCGGAGGGGGTGTGGTGGGCTGCGGGGGCCGGTGCCGGGTCGGAGGTCAGCCGGGTGCCGAACGGGTCGAGCGGTGTCGAACTCCGGTTGTCGCGGCCGTCGTTGCCGTGCTGGGCGGTCGCCCCACCGTCATTGCTGCTGCTGTTGTTGTGCGAGCCGGAGTCGCCGCTCGGACCGGACTGGCCGCCCGAGGAGGTGTGGTCGGTTCCGGTGCTCGCGTCGCCGCCGCCGGGCCGCCCGCTTCCGGACGAGCCGCTCCCCGACGAACCGCCGTTGCCCGAACCACCGCCGGACGGGGCCGAGGAGCCGGACGAGCCCGAGGTGTGCGAGCCGCCCGACGAGCCGCCGTCGCCCGAGGCACCGGTGGAACCGTCGGAGCCTGACGCGTGCGAAGACCCCGAAGCTCCGGAGGATCCGGAGGAGTTGGACGAGGATCCGGAGTCCCCACTGCCCCCGCCGTCGTGCCCGCTCTCGCCGCCGCCCTCGTGGCCGCCGCCGCCCTCGCCGTGGCCGCTGCCGTGCCCGGCCGCGCTGTCGATACGGTGCCGGGCGGCGCCGCCCGCCCGCGAGCCGAGCCCGTCCTTCAGCGACTCACCGAAGGTCTGCTTCCAGTTCTCCGCGGAGGACTTCCCCTCCTCCCAGCCCTTCTTCACCGTCCGGCCGACGTCATAGCCGTCCTGCGCACCGAAGCCCTGGTTCACCGTCTGCGCGATCAGATCCTTGATCATCGCCTGCACTGCAGACACGATCGGATCCTTCAACGTCTCCATGATCGCCTCGATCAGCGCCTCACGGAGCTCCTTCAACAACCGCCGCACGATCATCTTCGTCGCCTGCGTCGCCCCCAACGCACCGACCTCGGACAGACCGAACGTGAACGGCGCCGCCGCCTGCGCCGCAATGATCTCCGCAGCCAGAATCACCAACTGCGCAATCACCGCGATCTTGCACGCGATCACGATCACCGCAGCAGCCTCGAACGCCGCCGCGATCAACCGCGCAGCCTGCGCCGCATCCGCGAGATACCCGTCCCCACCCGTCGAGAACTTGTCGAACGCCTTCCCGAACGCATCGACCGAATCACCCGCATTCGCCGACCGCACACTGTTCGCCGCCGACAACGCCCGATAATTCAACTCGTCGACCTGATCCGCGAAATCACGCCACACCTGGGCGCACTCACGCATCTTGTCCTCGTCCGCCTTCGGCCAGTCGAAGCCGAGCATCTCCAGGACCCACTCAAGGCCGTCCGGCAGCATCAGCGACACGAGTCAGTTCCCCCTAGCGGATTCCCGCACCCTCCTGGCGCGGGAGCAAAGACGACGGTCGGCAGGCGGTTGTGCGCCCGTCACACCTGCGGGCGGTACATGGTGTGGATCTCGTTGCCCAGTGCGTCCGTCCGGCCGCCGAGGGCGTCCAGCCGGCCGGTGGTGTCGGCCTCGTTCGCCTCGTGGTTGTCGGCCATCGCCTGGAGCTTCTGGCCCATCTCGCCGAGCCGCTGCGCCAGGGAGTCCATGGACTCCTGCATGCCGTCGCGCAGGCCCTCGTACACGATGCCGAACTTCTCGCCGAGGTCGTCGTCGCCCCACGGGGGCTCGTCGCCGCCCTCCAGGGCCTCCAGCCGGGACTTCATCCGGTTGGCAGCCTCCTGGAAGTCCTTGCCGACCGATTCGAGGTTCCGGCCCTGGGACCGCAGGTTCCCCTCGTCGACGACGATCTGCTGCTGCGCCACCGGAAATCCCCGTCCCCCGTACGACCGGGACCGCGGCGGACCCGCGCGATGCGAACCGGTCCGGCAGTCCCACTACCCGTCAACCGCATGATCCTACGGCGTGACGGCGGGCCCCCGGCACCGCGGGGGCCACTTCGCACGACCTCCACCTAACCGGAACGCCCTGCACCGCTTGTGTCGGACGCACCTCAGGAATCCACCTCCACGGTCACGTGCGGGGAGAGCGCCCGGAGGAAGTCGGGGGCGTCGAAGAGCCGGCCCGCGGAGGCGACGCCGACCGCCCTGGTCCGCCCGGTCAGGATGCGGTCGACCGCCTCCACCACGAGCGGTGCGGTGACGGCGTAGATGTCCTTCCCCCGCGCCACCGCCCGCCGTTCGCCGTCGCCGGAGCGCACCACCACCTCGACGAGGAAGGTCTGCGCGGAGCGCCCGTGCTCGTCCGCCGCGGTCGGCGCCGGCGTGTCCGGGGCGGCGAGGTCCCCGGCCGCCTCGACCGTCATGTAGGTGCGCACGTCGGGGACGGCGAGGTGGCTGGGCAGGGTGACGACGTCGGCCATCGTGAACTCCCCCACGACGGGCCGGGTGCCCAGCGGGGCGGGGAAGGCCCACTCCAGCAGCGGCGCGTCGTCCCGGCGGTACTCCAGCCGCCCGCCCGCGTAGCGGACCCGTCGGCCGTCCCGCCGCTCCCGGGAGACCGCACCCGCGGCCCGCGTCCCGGCGGTGGGGTGCCAACTGCTCAGCCCGTACGCGACGTGCACCTCGTCGGCCGCCGTCCGGTCGCCCATCGCCGCGGTGGCGAGCAGGTCTCCGAGGCCGCCGAAGAAGGCCATCGCCGGGAGGACCACCGTTCCCGCGGCAGCGGCGCGGTCCGCGAAGTGCGTGAACGTGTCGAGGTTGGCCTCGATCTCGGCCGCCACGTCCACGTACGGGATCCCGGCGCGCAGCGCCGCCTCGATCACGGGGCCCGCCGTCACGGCGAACGGCCCGGCGCAGTTGACCACGGCCGCCGCGCCGGCCAGCGCCCGGTCGAGCGCGTCGGGGTCGTCGACCGACGCCGGACGCACCTCCAGGCCGGGCTCGGACACCGCGAGCTCCGCCAGCTTGCCGATGTCGCGTCCGGAGAGCACCGGGAGGTAGCCCCGCTCCCGCAGTTGCGCCACCACGAAGCGCCCGGTGTGCCCGTACGCGCCGTAGACCGCCACCGTCGGCACCGATCCCATGGGTCCTCCCCCGAACTCGATTGGCCCGCCACCGGTCCGCGGCGTTCCGTCTCCGACAATCCTGGCGGCGGCGGCACTGCACCACGAGTGTCCGGAACGACACGACCCGTACACTTCCGGACATGGGCACTGTCGCGCTGGCCGTCACCGAGGGCATGCTGCACTTCGAACTGTCCGTGGCGTACGAGGTCTTCGGGAGCGGGCCGGTCGGCGGCGCCACGTCCTGGTACGAACTCGCGGTCTGCGGGCCGGAGTCCGTGCGGGTCGGCCGCTTCCGGCTGGAGCCGGACCACGGCCTCGACCGGCTCCCGTTGGCCGACACCGTGATCGTCCCCGGCTGGGCCGACGTCGACGCGCCCCCGCCCGCCGAGCTGGTCGACGCGGTGCGGGCCGCCCACGAGGCGGGCGCGCGGGTGGCCTCGCTGTGCACGGGCGCGTTCGTCCTGGCCGCCGCCGGGCTGCTGGACGGACGGCGCGCCACCACGCACTGGGCGCACACCGCGGTCCTGGCCGCCCGCCATCCCCGGGTGGCGGTCGATCCGGACGTCCTGTACGTGGACAACGGCAGCGTGCTCACCTCGGCCGGCAAGGCCGCCGCACTGGACCTCTGCCTGCACCTGGTCCGGCTCGACCACGGCTCGTCGGTCGCCAACGCGGTCGCCCGCCGCCTGGTCGTACCGCCCCACCGGGACGGCGGGCAGGCCCAGTTCGTCACCACGCCGGTGCCCGCCCCGGACAACCACCCGCTCGCCGACCTCTTCCCCTGGGTGCTGGAACGGCTGGACCGGCCGCTGACCGTGGAGGACCTGGCCCGCCGGGCGCGGATGAGCTCGCGCCACCTGGGCCGCCACTTCAGGTCGGTCACCGGCACCACCCCGCTGCAGTGGCTGCTGGTCCAGCGCATCCGCCATGCCCAGGAGTTGCTGGAGACCACCGACGAGAGTGTGGACACCGTCGCCGCGGCCACCGGCATGGGTACCGCCGCCACGCTGCGTCGGCACTTCAACCGCACGGTCGGCGTGCCCCCGGACACCTACCGCCGCACCTTCCGCACCCGGACGGCCACTGCACGGGAGTCCAGCACCCGCTATCCCCTGCAGACTTGAGCGGTGGGCAGGGAAAATCGGTTCGCCCTCCACCTGTCCCGTCCGGTAGAACTCGGAAATGACGAACGAATCGATGGATCCCCTGGACCGGCTCCTGGCGGAACACGCCTGCGAGCGCCTGCTCATCGACTTCCTGCACCGCCTCGACCTGGGCGAACCCGGCAGTGTCGCCGAACTGTTCACCCCCGACGGTGTCTGGGACTGGCCGGCGGGCGAGCGCCGCATCGAGGGCCGCGACGCCCTGCGGAGCTACTTCGGCTCCCGGCCCGCCGACCGCCTGTCCCGACGGCTGTGCAGCAACGTCCTGGTCGACGTCCACTCACCGACCACGGCCACCGCCACCTCCTACTTCGCCACCTACCGCGTCGACGGCTGGACGGGCGGCATGCTGCCGACCCGGCTCCCCGCCAACGTCGGCCACTACGAGGACACCTTCCACAGGACGGACGGCCGTTGGCTGCTCGCCACCCGCACCGTCCACCTCCCGTTCGGCGGCCCCACCGAGCGGCTCCGGCCCGCGGAATCCGCCACCGGAGCCCCGGCCGACGCCCCCGCCACCCCCGCCGGACACGGCTGACCCGGCTGACCCGGCTGACCCGGCTGACACACGTGGCCGTCGAGGCCGTCAGCGATCACGGTGCCCCCTCGCCACCACTGCCGCCGACCGGCCCACCCCGCTCGGCGGGGCGGCCGGTTCGGCCCGGTGCGCAGGAGTACCGGCGGGCGCCGCAGCGGTCCGGTCCACCAGGAATCCCGGATCGGCGAGCCACTCCCCCAACTCCCCCGCCAGCACCGCATGCACCGGCCGCGCCGCCCGCAGGTACCCGGCCGCAGCCGGCTCCCCCGCAGCCCCAGCACAGCCCGGTGCACCGCACGCTGCTGATCCGCAGTCATCGGCAAGTGCTCCCGCACGGGCCCGGTGTTCCCCGACCCCGGTGAGCCCCACGCCCTCGGAGTCGAGTACCAACAGGTCGTGCTGCTCGGCGAACGCCTCCGATTCCGCAGCCGCCACCGGCGCACGGAACGTCTCCGATGCGGCAACAGCCTGCAGCCAGCACGCCTGCTGACCGGAGAGACCGGCCAGCCGGACCGGCCGGGCGGGCGCAGCGGAGGCGGCTTCCCCGACCACCACCGGCACGCCCGGCTGCTCACGTGCATGGTGCCGGGCCCACAGCCGGACCCTCGCCGGCTCCTCCACCGACGCCAGCAACGGCCCCGCGGCCCCGACCCGGTCGAGCACCAACTGCTCTGCCCCACCGGTCTCTCCCACCGACCGCATCGCCTCGGCGACGACCGTCTCCAGGCTCAACCCGGTGCAGTCGATCCGCACGATCCCCGCCACGGCTCCTCGCTCCCCCCGACGTCGTCACCGCGGCCGCTCGGCAGGCCGGGGTGAGCGCCGCGCGCCATCCGAATATCCACGCCTCACGTGGGGATCTCGCCGATCGGCTCGCTGCCGGACCGCGGAGCTCTACTCGGGAGTCTCCTCCCACAGGTCGAGCAGGGTCGGCGCGAAGTACTTCTGCTCCCAGAACCCGGCCTCGGCGGCCGCCGGATCGATCGTCCCGATCCAGCCGAGCACGTCCTCCTCCAGGTTGAAGGAGTCGTCCACGCCGAGCAGGACGGGCACCTGCAGCACGGCCCGGTGCACCATCACGATCCGCAGGAACTGAGGCAACCCACCGGCCACCAGGACGAGGTCGCGGTTCCAGTCCTCACCGAACACCTCGCCGGTCCGGCCGTCCAGCAGGATCGGCGAACCGAAGAACCGGCCGAGCCCGGTCAGCAGCCCGGGGCGCCCGTCCGCCGGAACCAGTCCGTCTGGCGCGAGTTCGGGGGTCAGCAGTCCCGGATGATCCGCCACCGGCCAGCCCACCTCGCTCAGGAACTCCCTGGTGGCACCGTGTTCGACCGCGACCGGAAGCCCCTCGGGCGGCACCGGGCGGCACGCTCCGCGGCCGAACGCCCAGTCCTGTTCCAGTTCCTCCCGGCCGAGCGGCCCGTCGAAGGACACCTCCGGCCGGGGCCACCGCGCGCGGCCGCTGAGCGGGCGCCCAGGCCCTCCGCGCGGAAGCCTCGGCAACCGGGCCATCAGGTCCTCGTGCACCACTGCGCCGAACAGCCCGCACCGCCCCATGAACACCCACGTCGTGCCGTCCGCCGGGTCCGAGGGCGTGCACTGCACGGCATGCACCACCGACTCCCCCGCCCACGGCAGCTCGGCGGCCTCCTCGTACTGGCGGCCGAGACCGGCGGAGCTCCACTCCCCGTCCATGTGGAGGGCCGTGCGGCCCGAAAGGTCCTTCTCCCGGGGGAGGACGTTCTCGTGCACCTCGGTGTCCACCCCGCCGAGCTTCTCGCCGGTGCGGAAATTCCACAGCTGCTCGTACACCGTGCTGTGGCCGTCCCAGGGCTCGTGCCGGGTGGCGAGGGTCGGACCGCCGGGCCCGTGCACCAACAGGATCCTGTCCTGCTCGGTCTCCGCGGGCGTCCGCGGCGCGTACCCGCTCGGCCACCGCCAGTGCGACCAAAGCGTCTGCCACGGCAGCCGCACCCGGGTCGCCACCTCGTCCGCCGCAGCCGTGAAACCCCGCCCCACCAGGGTGTGGTGCACCCAGGACAGCCACTCCTCGTGGCTCGCCGGCGCAGCCACCCCCTCCAGCAGCACGCAGTGCAGATCACCCGCGACCGTACCCAGCGGCACACCCTCCGGATACGCCAACGCCAGCCCCAGAGCGAGGCCGTACCACCCCGACTCCACCAGGAAGTCCGGATCGGCGAGCCACTCCCCCAACTCCCCCGCCAACGCCGCATGCACCGGCCGTGCCGCCCGCAGGTACCCGGCCGCAGCCGGCTCCTCCCGCAGCCCCAGCACAGCCCGGTGCACGGCACGCTGCTGGTCCGCCGACAGCGGGAAGCTGCGTCGCACCTCCCGGTGCACGTGGACGCGGGCGAAGCCGATGTCTCCGCCGTCCCGAACGAGCAACGGGTGCCGCTCCACAGCCTCCTGGAGCTCCTCGTCGTCGACCGGCCCCGCCAGAGCCGCGACGACAGCCCGCCAGACGACGAGCGGCGAACGCCGCAGCTCCAGCGCACCCGAGGCCGCCGACAGCACCCGGTCGAGGGGCCCTTGCGCGGTCATCTCGTCGACCACGGGCCCGAACGGGACCTCCGGGGCGATCTCGACACCCACCCCCAGCACCGCCTTGGCCCGGCGCGCCCACTCCTCGATCCGGCCGGGCTCGGCCGAACTGATCAGCGGCCCCGCAGACCCGACACCCTCCAGCCGCACACTCGACGCCCCACCCTCCTGCACCGCCCGCAACGCCCGGGCCTGCACCTCATCCACGTGCAACCCGTCGCAGTCCACGATTGCCGGAATGTCCACGGTGCTCTCCCCCGCTTTCCCCCTGGTCACAGGCTCACTCTGTCACGTGCCCACGCCCTTGCCGGACGGAGCATCAGTCCGGGGGTACCGGCACTTCGCCGGAGCCGAGGAAGAGGTAGTCGTACACCTTCCGGAGGTATGCGTAGAGTTCGTCGTCCGACTCGAAATCGACGGACGTCAGGTCGCAGTACTCGCCGTGCGACAACGGCCGCTTCTCCAGGACGTAGTCGAACATCTTCCGGAGACCGTCGGCCCAGGACGCCCGCTTCACGTTGGCCAGAACGACGGGCATGTAGGCGTAGGCCGTCTCCACGTGGAGATACTGCCTGATGAATCCGGCCGGCACCATTCTCGGGTCCATGGCCAAGGCTCTCCATTCCGCGCTGCCGCGGGCGGGAACGCATCATCCTCGCGCGGGTCTCACGTGGGGAACTCGCCGACCCAGGTGCCACGGAGCAGGTGGTGCGGGAGGTACTCCGACTCGACGTCGATCGGCATGCCTGCATCGTGGGCGAGGCACGCCATCGCCAGCGGGGCCGGGGCTACCAGTCCGGTGGTGTCGAGGGGGCGGGCCGGGGTACTCGGGCGGCCGTCCGACGGGACCCGGTCGGTCGGAGGCGGGGTTGTTCCGCTGTCCGGGGAGGGACGGTGTGCCGGAGCCGGCCCTTCACCGACCCCGCACGGACACCGCGACAACCCTGCACACCGGGCGCAACTCAACCCGCGACGAACAGCGGACGACGAGCCGTCACTTCCGCCGGTCGTCGCGCTTGGCGGAGCCGCTCTCGGCCTCCTCCTGCTCGCGGACCAACTTCTCCGCGCGCTCCTCGGACCTGCGCCGGTCCTCCGGCGACAGGTGCTCGGCGGCGTCGTGGATCTCGCCGAGCCGGCCGGTGATCGCGTGCATGTAGCGGTCGGACTCGATGACGTCCTTCATGCCTATCCGGCCGCTGAGCACGCCCTTCGCCATCTCCTGCAGCTCGGGGCCGACGTTGGAGTTGTTGGCGAGGGTGCGCAGAGCCTTGTGCAGCGAGGCGGCCTGGGTCGGATTGTCCGCCACGTCCAGCAGTTCGTCGTCGCCGATCTCGTGCTCGTCGGCCATCGCGGCCACCTCCCCGTCGTCCTCAACCTTGGACTGCACCCGGACCGCGGCGGGCCAAGACCGGTCGGCCGCAGTCGCATTCGTCGTGCGATCATATGCAACCGTTCGGAGTCGACGGTGCCTGACGGTAATCTCGGCCGGAGTCCGCCACCACGGAGGAGTCGTCGTGATCACCCAGGAGCAGGCCCTCGCCGCAGCCGACCGCTGGCTGAACGGTGAAGCGCCGGCCGAGCGGCGCCGTGCCGTCCGCCACCGCGAGTTCGGTCTCGGCTGGGTGGTCTGGGCCGCGCCGGCCCCGCTGGAGCGCGACCCCGTCACCGGGGAGCGGCGCCCGCCGGCCGACCTCGGCGACGCCTGCGGCGTGGTGGACCGGGAGAGCGGCGAACTCACCGTGTGGCCCTCGATCCCGGTGGACGAGGTGATCCGCTCGTACGAGGCCAAGCACGCCGAGCGGGCGCACCGGAACGACCCGCCCGCCACCGGCCCGGGCAACACCGCCGTCGCCACCTACGTGAACCCGGCCGACGGCCAGGAGGTCATGCTCTACCGCAACGCGGGGCCGGGTCTGCCGCCGGCGGAGTACCAGCTCGCCGCGGAGCTCGACCGGCTGGGCGTCCCGGCCGGGAACGTGGTGGCCGTCCACACCGACCTGCGCCCGGCCACCCTGCCCGGCGGCTACACCGCCGCCCTGCTGGAGCGCGCCTTCCCCAACGCCGAGGTCTCCTGCTCGCACACCTACGGCATCTTCGCCGACGAGCGGGCCGAGGGTGCCGCGGCGCTCACGCTGCACGCCGAGCGGATCGCCCGCCTCGCGGGGCAGCCGCTGCCCCCGCGGCCGCACCGGGTGCCGGCGCCGCAGCCCGGCGAGGTCGAGCCGGCCGCGGCGGTCCGTGACGTGGCACTCGGCCGCCGGATGGCCGAGGCGTTCGGCGAGGTCGTGCGGTACGACGCCGACGACATCGCGGCCAGTGCGCTGCCCGAGCCGACCCGTTCCACGCTGACCTGGGCGGGGCTGCCCGCCGACGTCCCCCTGTTCTTCGCCGCGGACCGCCCGGACGCCCCGCCGGCCGGCGGCCTCCTCGCCGACCTGCGCAGCCACCTGACGGCCGCGGGCACCGAGCTGGAGGAGTCGCTGCTCGACGTCCTCGCGGGCTGGACGAGGGTCGGCTCCGACGGGCTGTGCATCGTCGCGGTGCAGTGCGCGGGGGACGGGCAGAGCCTCGGTTCGGTGTGGGCCGTCAACCCGCGCACCGGCAGCGGACGGTACGTCAACGCCTCCCTCGCCGCCTTCCTGCGCGGTGTGGACGCCCTGGTGACGGCCCGTGCCGCGATGCGCGGGCTCGACCCGCTGGCGGCCGGTGCCGCGGTCGCCGCACTCCAGACGGAGCTCGCCGGGATCGACCCGCAGGCCTTCCACAAGGACTCCACCTGGTGGAACGTGGTCGTCGAGCAGATGTGGCACGGCCTGTTCTGATCGCGTCCGCCGTACTCGGCGGGGTGCGCTCAGCAGAGCTCGACGCGTACCAGGGCGGCAGCCAGCGCGGGCAGCTCGGGGCCCGGTACCAGGGCGCCCAGGGCGTCGCCGTCCGTCGGCAGGCCGAGCGAGGCGGCGGCGTCCCGCGCGCGGCGGTCGAAGGACGGGCGGAGCTCCGGCCAGATGCCCTGGGCCTCGCGGCAGAAGATGTCCGCGCCGACCGGCCCGGTCCGGGGGAACTCCTGGAGCAGCCGGTGCACCGCCGCCGGGTCGCCGCCCGCTTCAGCGCGCAGCCGGCGCAGGTCGCCGCGCCACCGTTCGAGGAGCAGCTCGGCGCCGCGGCCGAGGGCGGTGGCGGTGCTCTCGTCGTAGCGGACGTAGTGGGCGCGGCCGAGGGCGTCGACCCGGTCCTGCCGGTCGGAGTCGGCCATGGCCTGCGGGGTGCGCAGGCCCGCCTGGAAGAGTTCGCGGGCGGCGGCGGTCGCGATGTCGGCGTGGATCCGCGCGGAGCAGAGCAGGGTCAGCACCAGCAGTTGGTGGAGCGGCGCCGGCTTGTCACGCAGGGTGATGCCCGCCTCCCGCGCGTAGGTCTGTCCGCGCTCGCGCAGCAGGCGGGCCGCCGTCTCCACAGCCTCGCTCACGGGGGAGCGCCTACCCCGGTCCGCAGGTTCGAAGCACGGCCCGTGGGCCTGATGGCCGACCGGCCGATGTGCAAGGGCTGGGCGGCGGTCAGGCGCACCACGAGCCGCCGGTGCGGCTGGCGCGGGCCTCCACGGTGTAGCCCTGTCGGCCGTCGAAGGCCCAGGAGACGGCGAGGTGGGCGGTGGTGCCGTCGACCTCTTTGGTGAAGCAGAGCCCGATCCGCTCGCCGCCGGGGTCGGTGCGCCAGGCCGGTTCCTCCGGGTCGGGCGGGGCGGGCTGCCAGCCGTTGCGGGCCGCGGCGGCCCGGTAGTGGGCGACCACGTCGGAGCGCCGGGCGGGTTCGGCGTAGCCGCGGCCGGCGGCGGCGAAGCGGTCGTCGTCGTCGCAGCCGGTGTACTGCTCGCCGTCCGGCCGGGCGCCGTCGGGCGTGCCGAGGGCCGCGACCTCGGCGGCCATCGGGTCCTCCAGGCGGCGGTCGGCGAAGGTGCAGCCGTACAGGCCGCCGTCGAGCGCCCAGTACCCGCCGCCGACGACCAGCGCGGCGAGCACCAGTCCGCCGACGACCAGCGATGCTCCCGCCCGAAGATCGTTCACGGGCGGGAGCGTAGTGGTCGGCGAGCGGCGGAGGAAGGGGCTCCGGTCAGAACACCCGGACCATGGTCCGGTGCGGGATCCCGGCGTCCTCGTAGACCGGGCCCTCGGCGGTGTAGCCGAGCCGCTCGTAGAAGCCGAGGGCCTGGACCTGGGCGTGCAGTTCGAGTTCGCGGGCGCCGCGCTCGCGCCCGGCCCGCTCGATGGCGCGGACGAGGTCGGCGCCGAGGCCGGTGCCGCGCGCGGCCTTCCGCACGGCGAGGCGGCCGAGCAGGACGCGGCCCTCGACGCCGGTGATCTTCAGGGCGTCGGCGCCGTGGATCAGGCGGCCGGTGCCGAGGCCGGTGCCGTCGGGGGCGAGGGCGAGCAGGTGCACCGAGGTGGCGTCGAGGTCGTCGTACTCGAGCTCCTCGGGGACGTTCTGCTCCTCGACGAAGACCTCGCGGCGGACGTGCCGCACCTGGGCGAGGTCGGCCTCGCTCGTCGCGATCCGGATCTCGACGACGGGCCGGTCGGTCGCGTCGGCCATGTCAGCTCTCCGCGGCGATGATGTCGAGGGCCTTCTGCAGGTCGGCGGGGTACTCGCTGCGGAACTCCACCCACTGGCCGTCGGAGGGGTGCTCGAAGCCGAGCTGGACGGCGTGCAGCCACTGGCGGGTGATGCCGAGGCGCTTGGCGAGGGTCGGGTCGGCGCCGTAGGTCAGGTCACCGACGCAGGGGTGGCGCAGCGCGGACATGTGGACCCGGATCTGGTGGGTGCGGCCGGTCTCCAGCTTGATGTCGAGCAGGGAGGCGGCGCGGTAGGCCTCGATGAGGTCGTAGTGGGTGACCGAGGGCTTGCCGTCGCGGGTGACGGCCCACTTCCAGTCGTTGCTGGGGTGGCGGCCGATCGGGGCGTCGACGGTGCCGGTGAGCGGGTCGGGGTGGCCCTGGACGAGCGCGTTGTACCGCTTCTCGGTGATCCGGTCGTGGAACTGCCGCTTCAGGTCGGTGTAGGCGCGCTCGGACTTGGCGACGACCATCAGGCCGGAGGTGCCGACGTCGAGGCGGTGCACGATGCCCTGGCGCTCGGCGGCGCCGGAGGTGGAGATGCGGTAGCCGGCCGCGGCGAGGCCGCCGATGACGGTGGGGCCGGTCCAGCCGGGGCTGGGGTGGGCGGCGACGCCGACCGGCTTGTCGACGAGGACGATGTCGTCGTCGTCGTGGACGATGCGCATGCCCTCGACGGGCTCGGCGACGATCTGCACGGGGGCGGCGGGGGCCGGGATCTCGACCTCCAGCCAGGCGCCCGCGGTGACCCGGTCGGACTTGGCGGCGACGGAGCCGTCGAGCGTCACCTTGCCGTCGGCCGCCAGCTCGGCGGCCTTGGTCCGGGAGAATCCGAACATCCGGGCCAGGGCGGCGTCGAGGCGCTCACCCTCCAGGCCGTCGGGTACGGGAAGGCTGCGGGTCTGCGCTGCGATACTCACTCGTACGAGTATGCCGGACCGCGGGGGGCGGCCCGACCGCCGCGGACGCGCTGCGCCCCGCCGGCACGGGGCCTGCGGGGCGGGTCGTCGTCGGGCCGTCGTGCGGCCGCGGTCACTCCGTGCGGTCGCCGGTGCCCTCTCCGCCGTCCTGCGCGGTGCTCTGCTTGGCGCTCTGGTGGGTGGTGCCGTCCGGGTTGGAGCCGCGGAAGGACAGCAGCACCACGAGGACGCCGCCGCAGACGATCGCCGAGTCGGCCAGGTTGAAGACCGCGAAGTGCTGGACGGAGATGAAGTCCACCACGTGGCCGCGGAACACGCCGGGCGAGCGGAACAGCCGGTCGGTGAGGTTGCCGAGGGCGCCGCCGAGCAGCAGGCCGAGCGCGATCGCCCAGGGCAGGCTGTGCAGGCGGCGGGCGATCCGCCAGATCACCACGATCACGGCGGCCGCGATGGCGGTGAAGACCACCGTCATCGCCTGGCCCATGCCGAAGGCGGCACCGGGGTTGCGGATCACCTGGAAGGTCATGACGTCGCCGATGACCTGGATCGGGCGGTGGCCCTCCAGCCGGGCGACGACCAGCAGCTTGCTGCCGAGGTCGATCAGGTAGGCGAGCAGGGCGACGGCGAGCAGTACGCCGACCCGGCGGCGGCGGACGCTGCGGGCGCCGCTCGCCGCGGTGGCACCGGCCGCGGCGGTGCCGGGCTCGGCGGCGGACTCGTCCACGGCGGTCTCCGGCTCGTGCGGCACGCGTGCGGTGGGGACGGCTTCGTCCTGCGTCTGGGGGGAACCTGGAGTGCTGATGATCCGCTCCGCTGCCGTGTACAAGAGGACCGGCCCGAGGCGGGCCGACCTGGGCCGGGGTTACGGGGACGAGCGTACGGCACTCGGCGGCCGGACCGCCCGTTCCCCGCAACCCCGGACGGGCGCTACCTGCGCTCCTGCTTGGCCTTGCAGCTGACGCAGAGCGTCGCCCGCGGGAACGCCTGGAGGCGGGCCTTGCCGATCGGCTGGCCGCAGGACTCGCAGATGCCGAAGCCGACGCCCTCCAGCCGGGCGAGGGCCCGCTCGGTCTGGGCGAGGCTGTCGCGGGCGTTGTTGGCGAGGGCGAGCTCGCTCTCGCGGTTGATGTTCTTGGTACCGGCGTCGACCTGGTCGTCGCCCGCGCCGTCGTTGGAGTCGCGCATCAGGCCGGTGATCGCGGCCTCGGAGGCCTCGATCTCGGCGCGCAGGCGCTCCAGGTCGGTGTTGAGCTCGGCGTGCAGCTCGACCACCTCGGCCGACGTCCAGGCGTCCTCGCCGGGGCGGACGGGCAGCTCGGCCGGGTCCACCGACTCCGCTCCGCCGCTCCGGGCGCCGGAGCCCGCCGGGACATGGGTGCGGCTGGTCGCCGCCCGGCCGGTGGTGGTGCTGGTCTTCCGCCGTGCAGTGCTCACGGTCCCCTCCCCTGGGTCGCCTGCCACAGCCTCCCGCGTCCGCTTGGTGGCGGTACGCGTGCCAGTTGCTCTCTCAGCCATGGCTTTCGACCTCATTTACGAATGATGCGAACCGCCGGTTCCCGGCGGTTTCTGGTGCCGGAAAGATAAACCCCATCGAATCCGGTCACAACGTGACATACCGGCGTCAGATCCGATCCCACTCGGGCAGCCTCTGCCGCCACCGGTGCCCGGGTGCTGACCCTGTTGTGCCCAGATCGCCACCGGCTAATCGCCACCGGCCGGCGGCGGCCCCGCCCGGCGGTGCGGTGCCACAACCGGTTTGCCACGGCCGATACACTGGCCTGGCAAGGCGCAGATGGGACGAGTACCGCTGTACGCAGCCACCAGCGACCCGGGGACGGTGCGAGCCCGGGGGTGTGCACGGCGCGAAGATCACCCCGGAGCCGCCGGAAGAACGGCCGCACGACCTGCTCGGGCGGCCCGGTAGAACCGGCAGCAGACCCAAACAAGAGGGTCGCGGGCCACTCCGGCCGCGGCCAAGGAGGGTGGTACCGCGGGACGGCCTGCCGTCTCGTCCCTCCGTCGGAGCCAGTCCACGCATCCGTCGGAGGTAGACGCCAGCGATGAGCACCTACAACCCCGTCCCCGCGCAGGTCGATCTGCCTGCGGTCGAGCACGGCATCCTGTCGTTCTGGCAGGACAACAAGATCTTCCAGCGCAGCCTGGAGCAGTCCGAGGGCCGCCCTGAGTGGGTGTTCTACGAGGGCCCGCCGACCGCCAACGGCATGCCCGGCGCCCACCACATCGAGGCCCGCGTCTTCAAGGACGTCTTCCCGCGCTACCGGACGATGAAGGGCTACCACGTCGCCCGCAAGGCCGGCTGGGACTGCCACGGCCTGCCGGTCGAGCTCGCCGTCGAGAAGGAGCTCGGCTTCTCCGGCAAGCAGGACATCGAGGCGTACGGCATCGCCGAGTTCAACGCCAAGTGCCGCGATTCGGTGACCCGGCACACCGACGAGTTCGTCAGGCTCACCGAGCGGATGGGCTACTGGGTCGACCTCGACGAGGCGTACCGGACGATGGACCCCTCCTACATCGAGTCGGTCTGGTGGTCCCTCAAGCAGATCTTCGACAAGGGCCTGCTGGTCCAGGACCACCGGGTCGCCCCCTGGTGCCCGCGCTGCGGCACCGGCCTGTCCGACCACGAGCTGGCCCAGGGCTACGAGACCGTCGTCGACCCCTCGGTCTACGTCCGCTTCCCGCTGACCTCCGGTCCGCTGGCCGGCGAGGCCGCGCTGCTGGTCTGGACGACCACCCCCTGGACGCTGGTCTCCAACACCGCCGCCGCCGTGCACCCCGAGGTCACCTACGTGGTGGCCACCGACGGCACCGAGAAGCTCGTCGTCGCCGAGCCGCTGGTCGCCAAGGCGCTCGGCGAGGGCTGGGAGACCACCGGGCAGAGCTTCACCGGCGCCGAGATGGAGCGCTGGACGTACGACCGGCCGTTCCAGCTGGTCGAGATCGAGAACGCGCACTTCGTGGTGACCGCCGACTACGTCACCACCGAGGACGGCACGGGCATCGTCCACCAGTCGCCCGCGTTCGGCGCGGACGACCTCGCGGTCTGCCGCCGGTACGGCCTGCCCGTGGTCAACCCGGTCGGGACGGACGGCACCTTCGCCGCGGACGTCCCGCTGGTCGGCGGCGTCTTCTTCAAGAAGGCCGACGAGACCCTCGTCGCCGACCTGCAGGCCCGCGGCCTGCTCTTCCGCCACCTGCCGTACGAGCACAGCTACCCGCACTGCTGGCGCTGCCACACCGCGCTGCTCTACTACGCGCAGCCGTCCTGGTACATCCGCACCACCGCGGTCAAGGACGCCCTGCTCCGGGAGAACGAGAACACCAACTGGTTCCCCGAGAACGTCAAGCACGGCCGCTTCGGCGACTGGCTGAACAACAACATCGACTGGGCGCTCTCCCGCAACCGCTACTGGGGCACCCCGCTGCCGATCTGGCGCTGCGACGAGGGCCACCTCACCTGCGTCGGCTCGCTCGCCGAGCTCTCCGAGCTCACCGGCACCGACCAGAGCGGCCTCGACCCGCACCGGCCGTTCATCGACGACATCACCTTCGGCTGCCCGCAGTGCTCCGGCACCGCCGTGCGCGTCCCCGAGGTCATCGACGCCTGGTACGACTCGGGCTCC
This sequence comes from Streptomyces sp. NRRL B-24484, assembly GCF_000717715.1. Lineage (GTDB taxonomy): Bacteria > Actinomycetota > Actinomycetes > Streptomycetales > Streptomycetaceae > Kitasatospora. The sequence continues at coordinate 369,984 of NZ_JOAI01000001.1, forward strand.
ATGCCCTTCGCACAGTACGGCTACCCGTACCGCAACAAGGAGCTGTTCGAGAAGCGCTACCCGGCGCAGTTCATCTCCGAGGCGATCGACCAGACCCGCGGCTGGTTCTACACGCTGATGGCCGTCGGCACCCTGGTCTTCGACAAGTCCTCCTACGAGAACGTGGTCTGCCTCGGCCACATCCTCGCCGAGGACGGCCGGAAGATGTCCAAGCACCTGGGCAACATCCTCCAGCCGATCCCGCTGATGGACCAGCACGGTGCGGACGCCGTCCGGTGGTTCATGGCCGCGGGCGGTTCGCCCTGGTCCGCGCGCCGCGTCGGCCACGGCACCATCCAGGAGGTGGTCCGCAAGACGCTGCTGACCTACTGGAACACCGTCGCCTTCCAGGCCCTGTACGCGCGGACCGCCGACTGGTCGCCCTCCGCCGCCGACCCGGCGCCCGCCGACCGGCCGCAGCTCGACAAGTGGGTGCTCTCCGAGCTCAACACCCTCGTCCGCGAGGTCGACCTGGCCCTGGAGGCCTACGACACCCAGCGGGCCGGCAAGCTGCTGTCCGCCTTCGTCGACGACCTCTCCAACTGGTACGTCCGGCGCGGCCGTCGCCGCTTCTGGCAGGGCGACGCGGCCGCGCTCGCCACGCTGCACGAGGCGCTGGAGACCGTCACCCGGCTGATGGCCCCGCTCACCCCGTTCATCACCGAGCGGGTCTGGCAGGACCTGGTCGTCCCGGTCACCCCGGGCGCCCCCTCCTCCGTCCACCTCGCGACCTGGCCGACCGCCGACGAGACGCTCGTCGACGCCGACCTCTCGCGGAACATGGCGCTGGTGCGGCGCCTCGTCGAACTCGGCCGGGCCACCCGCGCCGAGTCCGGGGTGAAGACCCGTCAGCCGCTCTCCCGCGCGCTGATCGCCGCACAGGGCTGGGACGAACTCCCCGCCGACCTGCGGGCGCAGATCGCCGAGGAGCTCAACGTCACCACCCTGGAGTCGCTGGCCGGCGTCGGCGCCTCGCTCGTCGACACCTCCGCCAAGGCCAACTTCCGGGCCCTCGGCAAGCGGTTCGGCAAGGGCGTCCAGGACGTCGCCAAGGCGGTCGCCGCCGCGGACGCCGCCGTCCTCGCCGCCGAACTGCGCGCCACCGGCACCACCGGGGTCGAGCTGAACGGCGAGCGGGTCGAGCTCTCGCCGGACGAGGTGATCATCACCGAGACCCCGCGGGAGGGCTGGGCCGTCGCCAACGAGTCCGGCGCGACCGTCGCGCTCGACCTCGCGATCACCCCGGAGCTGAAGCGGCTCGGCATCGCCCGCGACGCCATCCGCCAGATCCAGGAGGCCCGCAAGAACTCCGGCCTGGACGTCGCGGACCGGATCGTCCTCCGCTGGCGCGCCACCACCGAGGAGACCGCCGAGGCCATCGCCGAACACGGCCCCCTGGTCGCCGACGAGGTCCTCGCCGTCGACTTCGCCGCGGGCGCCGCCGACTGGGAGTCCGAGAGCTTCACCGACGACTCCCTCGGCCTCGCCTTCCAGCTCCGCAAGGCCTGACCGGCGAACCCCCAGAGGCACGGGGAACCGCACACCCCTGAGGGGCTCACCCGCCGGAAACCGGCGAAGCCCCCCAGGGGCGCGGGGAACCGCGCAACCCTGAGGGGGCTCACCGGACAGAAACCGGCCAGCCCCCAGGGGCGCGGGGAACTGCGCGATTCGGAAGGAATCCCACCTCCGAATCGCGCAGTTCCCCGCGCCCCTGATCCGTTCCTGCCCGCCCCCGCGGGGAAGCCCGCATCCGGACTGCGCAGTTCCCCGCGCCCCTGTTCTGATCCTCCCGACACACGAGGGCGCCCCCTCCGTGATGTCGATCACAGTGGGGGCGCCCTCGATGTGGGTGGTGCTTAGTTGTCGCCGTCCTCGTCGATGAGGAAGCCCCGCATCGGGGCCGGCGCCTGCTGCATCGGCTGCGGCGGCTGCGGACGGACCGCGGCCATCGGCTGCGTCATCCCGGCGGGAGCCATCTGCGCGGCACCGCTGCCGCCCGGCTGGCTGCCGAAGCTCGGGCTGCTGCCGCCACCGAAGGAGTTCCCGCCGAACGACTGGCCGTTGCCGCCGAACGACGGCTGGTTGCCGCCGAAGGAGGGCTGGCTGCCGAAGCTCGGGCTGCTCACCGAGGAGGCCGGCGACATCGACGACGCCGCCGGGGGCAGCGAGGCGGTGGCCGGGATCCGCGGCGGGGCCAGCGAGTCGTCCGCCTGCGACTCCAGCTGGCGCAGCTGGGTCTCCAGGTAGGACTTCAGGCGCGTCCGGTACTCGCGCTCGAAGGCGCGCAGGTCCTCGACCTTGCGCTCCAGCGTGGCGCGGGCGGACTCCAGCGAGCCCATGGCGACGCGGTGCTTCTCCTGGGCGTCCCGCTCCAGGGCGTCGGCCTTGGCGCGGGCGTCCCGCTCCAGGCCCTCGGCGCGGCTGCGGGCCTCGCCGACGATCTTGTTGGCCTCGGAACGGGCCTCGGAGATCGCCTGGTCGGCGGTCTGCTGGGCGAGGGCGAGCACGCGGGCGGCGCTGTCGCCGCCGGGCTGCTGCTGCGGCTGGCCCATCGGCACGCCGAGCGGGCCGCCCATCGGCTGGCCCATGGGCTGACCCATGGGCTGACCCATCGGGCCGCCCATCGGCGCGAGCTGCTGCTGGCCGCCCATGGTCTGCATCGGCTGGGGCTGACCCATCGGGCCGCCCATCGGCTGCAGCATCTGACCGCCCATCGGCTGGACCAGCTGCTGCTGGCCGCCCATGGTCTGCATCGGCTGGGGCTGGCCCATCTGCTGGGGCTGGCCCATCTGCTGCGGCTGGCCCATCTGACCGGCGCCGGGGCCGGGCGGAAGGGCGGGGGCGCCGGAGGGCAGGCCGAGGGGCTGGTTGCCCATCTGCTGCTGCGGGCCGCCCATCTGCTGCGGACCGGGACCCTGCTGCTGGCCGGGCACCGGCGGACCGGATATGGCGGCGGGCACGGGGGCGCCGGCGGGACGTGCGTCCTGCGGCGGCTCCTTGCGCATGTTGGCCTGGTTCTGCGCGGCGGCACGCGTGGCGGCGGCCAGCTTGGCGCGCAGGTCCTCGTTCTCGCGCAGCAGGCGGGTCAGCTCGGCTTCGACCTCGTCGAGGAAGGCATCGACCTCGTCCTCGTCATAGCCTTCGCGCAGCCGGACGGTCGTGAACTGCTTGTTCCGAACGTCCTCGGGGGTCAATGGCATCTCTTCACCTCAACGTGATCGTCGGCACTCCGGAATCCTGTCGCATCGCTCACAACGACAGGGACCGCACGAGCGAGATCAGGACATACACAATGATCATCAGTACGAAGAAGGACAGGTCGAGCGCCACGCCCCCGAGACGCAACGGCGGGATGAAGCGCCGAAGAAGCTTGAGCGGCGGATCCGTGACAGTGTACGTGGCCTCCAGGACCAGGACCATGGCCCTTCCCGGCCGCCACGAACGCGCGAACTGGAAGACCCAGTCCATCACGAGGCGGAAGAGCAGGATGAGCAGGAAGACTGTCAGCGCGTAGTAAAGCACCGCCCCGACGATCCCCATCTCGTCTCCCTCTCCTGGTCATCAGCCCGTCGGTGACGCACTGTCGAACGGTCCACACGTAAAGTCGTGGCCGGGTCAGCTCTGGTTGAAGAACCCACCCTCGGCGATCCGAGCCTTGTCCTCCGCCGTGACATCGACGTTAGCAGGAGACAGGAGGAACACCTTCTGTGTCACGCGCTCGATACTGCCGTGCAGACCGAAGACGAGTCCAGCGGCGAAGTCTACGAGCCGCTTGGCGTCCGTGTCGTCCATCTCGGTCAAATTCATGATCACAGGCGTGCCGTCGCGGAACTGTTCCCCGATGGTACGGGCCTCGTTGTAGGTCCGCGGGTGCAGCGTGGTGATGCGGTAGGGCTCTCGTTCGTTCACTACCTTGGGCATGATCACCGGGGCGCTCTTCTCCAGGTTCTGGCGGCGGTCGGGTGTGATGGACGACACGGGCGCCATCCGCGGCGCCTCCTGCCGGATCGGAACGGCGGCCGGGACGGGCTGCGGCGCGATGTGCGCGACCGGCGCGGGCGCCGGGCGCTCGGCGGCCGCCGGGCGCAGGTCCTCGGTGCGGCCGGTGCGGATCGGCTCGGGGTCCGCGTCGTAGTCGTCGTCGGGGTCGTACCCCTGGCCGTCGTACGTCTCGTCCTCCACGAGGCCGAGGTAGACCGCCATCTTGCGCATTGCGCCGGCCATGCTCCTGTCTCCTCCGCTCTGTGGTGGATCGACTCCGACGCCGGCCTCGGCCTGCGGTCCCCGCAGCGGCCCGGGCTCGCCGGACCGACGGCCCGTCAGGCCGTGAGGATTCTGCGGAGATGCGATCCACGAAGTTTTCGCTAGCGCGCTGGAACTGCTGCTAGGTTCTGTCCTGTTTTGTCCTGCAGTCTGATCTACTAACCGGTGACGTTACCCGAGCGGTGACCGCACACCGAGTACCGCCGTACCGACGCGTACATGTGTCGCTCCGGCTGCCACGGCCTGCTCAAGGTCCCCGCTCATGCCTGCGGAGACCATCGTGGCAGTCGGATGGCTCGCCCGTACGGCGCTTGAGATTTCCGCCAGCCTGGCGAAGGCGGCGGCCGGATCGCCGGCCAGCGGGCCCGCCAGCGGAGCCACCGTCATCAGCCCGTCGAGCCGCAGTCCCGGCGCGCCGGCGATCAGGTCGGCGAGCGCCTCGACCTCCGTCGGCGCCACCCCGGCGCGGTGCGCGCCCTCCCCGGCCTCCTTGTCGAGGGCCACCTGCACCAGGCAGCCGAGGGGCGCGCGGCCGGCCCCCCGCACAGCGGCGGAGAGCGACTCCACCAGGCGCGGACGGTCCACGGAGTGCACCAGGTCGGCGTACCGGACCACGGAGCGGACCTTGTTGGTCTGCAGCTGGCCGACGAAGTGCCAGGTCAGCGGAAGGTCCACGCAGCGCTCGGCCTTGGGGGCGGCGTCCTGGTCGCGGTTCTCGGCCACGTCGGTGACTCCGAGTCCGGCGAGCAGGGCGGTGTCCTCGGCCGGGTAGGTCTTGGTGACCACGACCAGGGTGACCTCGTCGCGGGCGCGGCCGGCGGCGGAGCAGGCGTCGACGATCCGCTTCTCGACCACGTCGAGGTTGGCGCCCAGCTGCTCGTACCGCTCGCGCTGCCGCTCGTCGAGGTCGGCGGCGAAATCGGCCCGGCCCGGGAACGGTCCGTAGATGTCGTTCGTCATGAGTGTTCGGGGCCCAACCAGACGTAGCTCGCGAGCCGGCCGGTCCGCTGCTCCCGGCGATAGGAGTAGTGGTCGTCCGACTCCAGGGTGCAGACGTCGGAACGCACCACGTCGGTGACGCCCGCCGCGGCGAGCTGGGCGACGACGCCGGCGGCGACGTCGAGCGCCGGGGTGCCCCAGGAGGTCTCGGCGTGCGCGGCCGGCACGACCGCGGCGACCTCGGCGCGCAGTGCGGCGGGCACCTCGTAGCAGCGCCCGCAGACGGCGGGGCCGAGCACGGCGGTGATCCGCGCCGGGTCGGCGCCGAGCTCCGCCATGGCGCGCACGGCGGCCGGGACGACGCCCGCGGCGAGGCCGGGCCGGCCCGCGTGGGCGGCGCCGACGACGCCGGCTGCCCGGTCGGCGAGCAGCACCGGGGTGCAGTCGGCGGTGAGCACGGCGAGGGCGAGCGGGCGGTCGGTGACCACCGCGTCGACGGTGGGGGCCTGCCCGTCGGGCTGGCGCTCCGTCACCACGGCCACGTCCGCGCCGTGCACCTGGTTCATCCAGACCACGTCGACCGGGTCGAGGCCGAGTTCCCGGGCGGCGAGCTCCCGGTTGCGCCGGACGGCGGCCGGGTCGTCCCCGACCGCACCGCCGAGGTTGAGCTCCCCGTACGGCGAGGTGCTCACCCCGCCCCACCGGGTGGTGGAGGCGAAGTGAGCACCGTGTCGACTGATGTGAGGAATCACGTGCGAGACGTCTACTTCAGGAAGTCGGGCACGTCGAGCTCCTCGGCGGGGCTCTCCACGTACGGCTGGCGGGCGGGCTGCACCTGCGGCGGCACCGGCGGGACGGCCGGGGTGATCCGGGCCGGCACGTCGGCCGGGCGGTCACCGTCGTCCGAGCGGGAGGTCACCGAGCCGATCCCGTAGGAGGGCCGGGTGGCCGGGCGCTCCGGGGCGGCGGCGGGCGGGGTGGTCGAGGAGGAGGACGCCTTGACGACCGGGTCGCGGACGATCGCCGGCGGCTGGCCGCCGTCGAAGCCGGCCGCGATGACCGTGACCCGGACCTCGTCGCCGAGGGCGTCGTCGATGACGGCACCGAAGATGATGTTGGCCTCGGGGTGGGCGGCCTCGCTGACCAGCTGGGCGGCCTCGTTGATCTCGAACAGGCCGAGGTCGGAGCCGCCGGAGATGGAGAGCAGCACGCCGCGGGCGCCGTCGATGGAGGCCTCCAGCAGCGGCGAGGAGATCGCCATCACGGCGGCCGCCTTGGCGCGGTCCTCGCCTCGGGCGGAGCCGATGCCCATCAGGGCGGAGCCGGCGTCCGACATCACGGACTTGACGTCGGCGAAGTCGAGGTTGATGAGGCCCGGGGTGGTGATCAGGTCGGTGATGCCCTGAACACCGGAGAGCAGCACCTGGTCGGCGGAGCGGAAGGCGTCCAGCACGCTCACCTGGCGGTCCGAGATGGACAGCAGGCGGTCGTTGGGGATGACGATGAGGGTGTCGACCTGCTCGCGCAGGGCGGCGATGCCGTCCTCGGCCTGGTTGGCGCGGCGGCGGCCCTCGAAGGTGAACGGACGGGTGACCACGCCGATGGTGAGCGCGCCGAGCGAGCGGGCGATGTTGGCCACGACGGGCGCACCGCCGGTGCCGGTGCCGCCGCCCTCGCCGGCGGTGACGAAGACCATGTCGGCCCCCTTGAGGACCTCCTCGATCTCCTCGCGGTGGTCCTCGGCGGCCTTGCGGCCGACCTCGGGGTTGGCGCCGGCGCCGAGGCCCCGGGTGAGTTCACGGCCCACGTCGAGCTTCACGTCGGCGTCGCTCATGAGGAGGGCCTGCGCATCGGTGTTGATCGCGATGAACTCGACGCCCTTGAGCCCGACCTCGATCATCCGGTTGATGGCGTTGACACCACCGCCGCCGATTCCGACGACCTTGATGACTGCGAGGTAGTTCTGGGGTGCTGCCACGTCGAAGGCCTCTCGCCTCGAATTTCCGGGTCGGCTCCCCTGGTCGCGAAGGCCGACGGATGTCGATGGGTGGGAAGCGCGCGCTTTCGGTGCTGGTATGTCCGAAATGCCGACCGCCGACCCGAACCCTAAACTTGAGGTTTAGGGTTGTAACTGCGGCTGTGTCACTTCACCGTTGGACACAGCCCGGTGACACAGGACAGTAGGTCGCATCCGGTCGGTGTTCAACGAACAACGCCGAGCTTCCCGTTTTTCTTTTGAGCCTATGTGATCATCGACTCCCCGGCGAAACCGGGGTGACCACCAAGGGTCGGACCGGAGCCTCGGCGCCGTCAATACCGCCCCTTGGGGAAGAACTTACCGGATCATCCAGACACGGCCGGGGCATCCGGTGCACTCACGTCGTAATTGGCGGCTTTCCGGCCGAGCAGGGCGGTCAGCACCCGGGCCTTGCGCTCCGTCCGCTCCGGGCTCCCCCAGCGCACCGTCGCCCCGCCCGCCAGCTGCAGCCGGATGTCGTCGTAGCTGTGCACCTGGACCGCCCCGGCCTTCCCGGCCAGTTCGGCGGGCAGCCCGGCCGCGACGGTGATCGCCGCCCGCACCAGGGCCGGCCGGTCGAACAGGTCCAGCGTGTCGTTCGCCTGCTGACCGAGCTGCAGGTCCACCACCGGCACCCCCGCCGGGGCGGACGCCTCGGTGGCGAAGGTGAAGCCCCCCGCGTCCACCTGCGCGAACCTGCCGTCGTCGGTGCGGACGGAGGCGACCGCCCGACGCTCCGTCACCTTGACCCGCAGGGTGTGCGGCCAACCGCGCCACACCTCGGCCTTCGCCACCCGGGGCAGCGCCTCCACCCGCTTGCGGGCCTCGTCGAGGTCGACCCGGGCGAGCGGTCCGTGCCGCAGCCCGCCGAGCGACGCCGCCACCTCGTCCCGGCCGAGCTTCCCGCTGTCCAGGCCCTGGACGGCGACGGCGCGCACGTCCAGGGCCGAGGAGAGGAAGACCGTCCAGCCGAGCACGCCGGCCACCAGCGCGCCGAGCGCGCACAGCACCGCGATCCCCCGCCGGGAGAGCCGCAGCCTGGTGGCCGGCGCGGGCGCCGGGTCGGCGGGGTCAGCCACGACGGCGGCCGCCGCGGGAGGCCTCGATCGCCTCGTAGACCATGCGGACCAGCAGCTCGTCCGCGTCCCGGCGGCCGAACTCGGCGGCCGAGCGGCTCATGTCCCACAGCCGCGCCGGGTCGGTGAGCACCGGCAGCACGTTCTGCAGCACCCACTCCGGGGTGAGTTCCGCGTCGTCGACCAGCAGGCCGCCGCCGGCCTTCACCATCGGCTGGGCGTTCAGCCGCTGCTCGCCGTTGCCGATCGGCAGCGGGACGAACGCGGCCGGCAGGCCGACCGCGGCCAGCTCGGCCACGGTCATCGCGCCGGCCCGGCAGAGCATCATGTCGGCCGCGGCGTAGGCGAGGTCCATCCGGTCGACGTACGGCACCGGCCGGTACGGCGGCATGCCGGGGATGTCGTCCACGTGCGGCAGCTCGTTCTTCGGGCCGACCGCGTGCAGGATCTGCACCCCGTACTGCTGCAGGCGCGGGGCGATCGCCTGGACGGTCTCGTTCAGCCGGCGGGCGCCCTGCGAGCCGCCGGAGACCAGCAGGGTGGGCAGCCGCTGGTCGAGGCCGAAGTAGTGCCGGGCCTCCGGCCTGACGGCGTTGCGGTCCAGGGTCGCGATGGTGCGGCGCAGCGGGATGCCGATGTACCGGGAGTCGCGGAGCTTGGAGTCCGGGGTGGAGACGGCGACGAAGTCGGTGTAGCGGGCGCCGATCTTGTTGGCCAGGCCCGGCCGGGCGTTGGCCTCGTGGACGACGATCGGCACGCCGGCGCGCTTGGCGGCGAAGTAGGCGGGCATGGCGACGTAGCCGCCGAAGCCGACCACCACGTCGGCGTTGACCCGCTCGATGACGTCCTGGGCGGCGCGCACGGTGCCGCGCAGCCGGCCCGGGACGGTGATCAGCTCGGGGGTGGGCTTGCGGGGCAGCGGCACGGCGGGGATCAGCGCCAGTTCGTAGCCGCGTTCGGGCACCAGCCGGGTCTCCAGGCCGCGCTCGGTGCCGAGGGCGGTGATCCCGACGGACGGGTCGTGCCTGCGGAGCGCGTCCGCGAGCGCCAAGGCCGGCTCGATGTGACCGGCGGTCCCGCCGCCGGCGAGTACGACATGCACCGAAATTCACCGCTCCCTGCGCGCCGGACGTGCGGCCGGCTTGCGCGCTGTGGTTCGTCGTCGTGGCACCACCCTGGCCAGGAACGTCCCGGCCCGGGTGGGGTTCCGGGCGGCCAGGGCCGCCTTCGCCGCCGGGGTGCTGCGCGCGAAGCTGACCAGCACGCCGACGGCGCACAGGGCCGACAGCATGGCGGACCCGCCGTAGGAGAACAGCGGGAGGGGGACGCCCGCGATGGGCAGCAGTCCCAGTGCCGACCCCAGGTTGACCATGGCCTGCGCCATGATCCACGTGGTGGCGGCTCCCGCGGCGTACCTGACGAAGGGGTCCTTCGTGCCGATGGCCACTCGGATACCCGCGTAGCCTAGTGCCGCGAAGAGACCGAGCACCGACAGCGTCCCCACCAGACCGAGTTCCTCGCCGGTGGCGGCGAAGATGAAGTCGGTGTGGGCCTCCGGCAGCTGGCCCCACTTCTCCACGCCGGCGCCGAGGCCGGAGCCGAACGGGCCGCCGGCGGCGAAGGCGTAGAGGCCGTGCAGGGCCTGGAAACAGTTGATGTTCGGGTCGGGCTTGGTGACGCCGATGCAGGCCAGCCGGTCGAGCCGGTGCGGCACGGTGATGATCAGCGCGGTGCAGGCGACGACGGCGATGCCGAGGGTGGCGGCGAACAGCCGCAGCGGGGCGCCGACCATCCAGAGCAGCCCGAAGAGCATCGCCACCAGGACCATCGTGGTGCCCATGTCGCCGCCGAGCATGATCAGCATCATCAGCAGGACGGTGCCGGGCACCAGCGGGACGAGCAGGTGCTTCCACTGGTCGAGGGTGTGGGTGCGGTGCTTGCGGGCGAGCAGGTCGGCGCCCCAGAGCACCAGGGCGAGTTTGGCGAACTCGGAGGGCTGGACCTGGAAGAAGCCGAAGCTCAGCCAGTTCCGGTTGCCGTTGACCATCACGCCGATGCCGGGGATCGCCACCAGGAGCATGCCGGCCATCACGGCGAGCAGCAGCGGGTACGCGAGCAGCCGCATCGCCTTGACCGGCGTGCGGGCGAGCAGCACCAGCATGACGGCGCCGAGCATGGTGGCGACCAGCTGCTTGCGGAAGAAGAAGGTGATCGGCAGGTGGTGCTCCATGACCAGGATCTGGGAGGAGGAGAACACCATGACCAGGCCGAGCACCACCAGCAGCATGGTGGAGCCGAGGATCAGGTAGTAGGGGGTGAGCGGGCGTTCCAGCATCCAGCGCACCCGGGCGCGCAGCGCGCGGAGCCGGGTGACCGGGGTGGCGGCCTTGAAGGTGGTGGTGGTCGCCGAGATCAGCTGGAGGCGGGCGGAGCCGCGCTCCGGTGGGGCGGCCGTTCCCGCCTTGCCCTCACCGGACACCTGCTCCCCCTGTCTCTGCCGTGGTCGGGCCGGACGGCAGCTGCTGCCGTCCGGCCGGTTCCCGCTATTCCATCAGGTCCAGGACCGCGGCGGCGAAGAGGTCGCCGCGTTCTCCGTAGTTGGTGAACATGTCCATCGAGGCGCAGGCGGGCGCCAGCAGGACGGTGTCGCCGGGCTTCGCCAGCGAGGCCGCCGTCCGGACGACGTCGGCCATCGCCTCGGCGCCAGTCTGGCCCGCGGCGGCTTCGACGACGGGGACATCCGGTGCGTGTCGCACGAGCGCCTCGCGGATCAGCTCGCGGTCCTGGCCGATCAGCACGGCCGCCCTCAGGCGGTCCGCGGCGGTCGCGACGAGCTCGTCGAAGGTGGCGCCCTTGGCGAGTCCGCCGGCGATCCAGACCACCGGCTCGTACGCGGCGAGCGAGGCCGCCGCGGCGTGGGTGTTGGTGGCCTTGGAGTCGTCGACGTAGGTGACCTCGTCGACGACCGCGACCTGGGCGATCCGGTGCGCGTCGGGCCGGAAGGCGCGCAGGCCGTCGCGGACGGCCTTGGTGTCCACGCCGTAGGCGCGGGCGAGGGCGGCCGCGGCCAGCGCGTTGGCGATGTTGTGCGGGGCGGGCGGCACGACGTCGGCGACGGCGCCGATCTCGGCCGCGCTGTTGGCCCGGTCCTCGACGAAGGCCCGGTCGACGAGCAGGCCGTCGACCACGCCGAAGTTCGAGGGGCCGGGGGCGGCGAGGCCGAAGCCGACGGCCCGGCAGCCCTCCTCGACGTCGGCCTCGCGGACCAGCGCCTCGGTGGCCGGGTCCGCCAGGTTGTAGACGCAGGCGACCTCGTTGCCCTCGTAGATGCGGCCCTTGTCGGCGGCGTACGCCTCCATCGAGCCGTGCCAGTCGAGGTGGTCGGGCGCCAGGTTGAGGACGGCCGCCGAGTGCGGGCGCAGCGAGGGCGCCCAGTGCAGCTGGTAGCTGGAGAGCTCGACGGCGAGGACGTCGTAGGGCTCCTCGGCGAGCACCGCGTCCAGGACGGAGACGCCGACGTTGCCGACGGCGGCGGTCCGCTCGCCGGCCGCGGTGAGGATCGAGGCGAGCATCTGGACGGTGGTGGTCTTGCCGTTGGTGCCGGTGACGGCCAGCCAGGGGGCGGGCTCTCCGGTCGCCGGGTGCGGGCGGCGCAGCCGCCAGGCGAGTTCGACGTCGCCCCAGACGGGGACGCCGGCCTGCTCGGCGGCGGCGAACAGCGGGCTGTTCGGCGGCCAGCCGGGCGAGGTGACGATCAGTTCGGTGCCCTCGGGGAGGGTCGCGCCGTCGCCGAGGCGTACGGCGATGCCGGTGAGGTCGGCGGCCTTGGCGCGCAGCGCCGGGCCGTCGCCGCCGTCGACGACGGTCACCTCGGCGCCGAGGTCGCGGAGCACCCGGGCAGCGCTGACGCCGGACAGGCCGAGGCCCGCCACCACGGCCTTCAGGCCGTTCCAGTCGGGGTTCTCCGTCATCCGGCCACCCATCCTGCGTAGAAGAGTCCGAGGCCGACCGCGACGCACAGGCCCTGGATGATCCAGAAGCGGACGACGATGAGCACCTCGCTCCAGCCCTTGAGCTCGAAGTGGTGCTGGAGCGGCGCCATCTTGAAGACGCGCTTGCCGGTCATCCGGAACGAGCCGACCTGGATGATCACGGACAGGGTGATGATCACGAACAGGCCGCCGAGCAGGGCCAGCAGCAGTTCGGTGCGGGAGCAGATGGCGAGGCCGGCGAGGGCGCCGCCGAGGGCGAGCGAGCCGGTGTCGCCCATGAAGATCTTGGCGGGCGAGGTGTTCCACCACAGGAAGCCGAAGCAGGAGCCCATCAGGGCGGAGGCGACGACGGCGAGGTCGAGCGGGTCGCGGACGTCGTAGCAGTTCGCGGTGGCGGTGATCATGTGGGCGCAGGTCTGGCCGTACTGCCAGACGCCGATGAAGACGTACGCGCCGAAGACCATCACGGAGGCGCCGGTGGCGAGGCCGTCGAGGCCGTCGGTGAGGTTCACGCCGTTCGACATCGCGGCGATCATGAAGTAGGCCCAGATGACGAAGAGCACCGGGCCGATGGACCACTTGAAGTCGTTGACGAACGACAGGTGGGTGGAGGCGGGCGTCTGGTTGCGGCTGTTGGCGAACTGCATCGACAGGACGGCGAAGGCGAGGCCCACGAAGGACTGGCCGAACAGCTTCGCCTTGGCCCGCAGGCCGAGGGAGCGGCGCTTGACGACCTTGATGTAGTCGTCGAGGAAGCCGACCAGGCCCAGACCCACCGTCAGGAACAGCACGAGCAGGCCGGAAGCCGTGGGCGACTCGCCCGTTATCGCCTTGGTGGCGAAGTAGGCGATCAGTGTCGCCAGGATGAACGCGATGCCGCCCATGGTGGGGGTGCCGCGCTTGCTGTGGTGGGCCTTGGGGCCGTCGTCGCGGATGTACTGGCCGTAGCCGTGCCGGGCCAGCAGCTTGATCAGGGCGGGCGTGCCCAGCAGCGACAGGATCAGACCGATGCCGCCGGAGAAGAGGATCTGCTTCACTGAGCGGCCCCATCGGCGAGCAGGGCCTCGGCGACCTTCTCCAGGCCCGCCGAACGGGAGGCCTTCACCAGCACCACGTCCCCAGGCTGCAGCTGACTGCGCAGCAGCTCGATCGCCGCGTCCGCGTCGGACACCAGCACCGACTCCTCACCCCACGAACCTTCGTTCCTCGCGCCGAGTTCCATGCAGGCCGCCTCGCGTCCGCCCACCGCCACCAGCTTGGTGACGTCGAGCCGGACGGCGAGCCGTCCGATGGCGTCGTGCTCGTCGAGGCTGTCCTCGCCGAGCTCCCGCATCTCCCCGAGCACCGCGAAGGTGCGGCGGCGCTCCGGGCCGCGGCCGGCCATCGACACCAGCGCCCTGAGTGCGGCCCGCATCGAGTCGGGGTTCGCGTTGTAGGCGTCGTTGACGACGGTGACACCGTCGGCCCGGTCGACGACCTCCATGCGCCAGCGGGACAGCGCACCCGCCTCGCTGAGCGCTTCGGCGGTGTCGTCGACGGGCATCCCGAGCTCCACCGCCACCGCTGCGGCGGCGAGGGCGTTCGAGACGTGGTGCTCACCGTACAGGCGCAGGTTCACGGGTGCGGAACCGGCCGGGGTGATGAGCGTGAAGGACGGCCGGCCGGTTGCGTCCAGGCGAACTCCGTCCGCCCGGACGTGGGCGTCCCGGCTCTCGCCGAACAGCACGACGCGGCCCTTGGTGCGGCTCGCCATCGCCCGTACCAGCGGGTCGTCGGCGTTGAGGACGGCGACGCCGTCGGCGCCGAGCGCCTCGACGATCTCGCCCTTGGCCTGCGCGATGCCCTCCTTGGAGCCGAACTCGCCGACGTGGGCGCTGCCGACGTTGAGGACGACCGCGACGTCGGGCGGGGTGATGCCGGTCAGGTACTCGATGTCGCCCTTGTGCCGGGCGCCCATCTCCAGCACCAGGTGCCGGGTGCCGGCCTCGACCCGCAGGGCCGTCATCGGGTGCCCGATCTCGTTGTTGAGGTTGCCGGGCGGGTACACGGTCTCGCCGCGGCGCTGCAGCACCTGGGCGATGAGGTCCTTGGTGCTGGTCTTGCCGGAGGAGCCGGTGAGGGCGACCACGGCGGTGCCGGTGGCGCGCTCCACGACGGCGCGCGCGAGCCGGCCGAGGGCCGCCACCACGTCGTCCACCAGGATCGCGGGCACGCCGACCTGGCGGGAGGCCAGCACCGCGACGGCGCCGGCCCCGACCGCCTTCGCGGCGTAGTCGTGGCCGTCCGCGTGCTCGCCGACCACGGCGACGAACAGACCGCCGGGCTGCACCTGGCGGGAGTCCACCACGACCGGCCCGGTCACCACGGCCCCGGGGTCGGCGCCGTCGAGCGTGCCGCCGACCGCGGCGGCGGCCTCGGCGAGGGTCAGTGCGATCACGGCTGCTCTCCTTCGGGGGCCTGCTGGGGGCGGGCGGTCCGCGCGATGGCCTCGCGCAGCTCGTCGCGGTCGTCGAACGGGCGGACCTCGCCCTTCGCGTACTGGCCGACCTCGTGGCCCTTGCCGGCCACCAGGACGGTGTCCCCGGCGTGCGCACGGGCGACGGCGTGCCGGATCGCGTCGGCGCGGTCGGGCACCACGAGCACCTCGCCGCGTTCGTCCTCGGGCACCTCGGCGGCGCCGGCGAGCATCGCGGTGAGGATCGCCAGCGGGTCCTCCGAGCGCGGGTTGTCGCTGGTCAGCACGGCGGTGTCGGCGATCCGCGCGGCGATGGCGCCCATCGGGCCGCGCTTGAACGGGTCGCGGTCGCCGCCGCAGCCGACGACGACGTGCAGCCGGCCCTTGGTGACCTCGCGCAGCGACTCCAGGACGGCCTTCAGGGCGTCCGGCTTGTGCGCGTAGTCGACCACGGCGACGTACGGCTGGCCGGCGTCGACCCGCTCCAGGCGGCCGGGCACGCCGGTCGAGGCGGCGACCCCGGCGGCCGCGGCGTGCAGCGGCACGCCGGCGGTGACCAGTGCGGTGATCGCGCCGAGCGCGTTGGCCACGTTGAACGGGCCGGGCAGCGGCACCGAGGCTTCCGCGGCGGCGCCGTCCGGGCCGACCACGCGGAAGGTCGAGCCGGCCGGGCCGAGCTGGACGTCCACGGCCCGCCAGTCGGCGTCCGGGTCGCCCTTCGCGGAGAAGGTCACCACCGGGATCGGCGCCTCGCCGGCCAGCCGGCGGCCGTAGGCGTCGTCGAGGTTGGCCACCCCGCAGCGGGCCTTGTCGGTCTGGAAGAGCCGGGCCTTGGCCCGGTAGTAGTCCTCCATGTCCGGGTGGAAGTCGAGGTGCTCGGGGGTGAGGTTGTTGAACAGCGCGACGTCGTACAGCACCCCGTCGACCCGGCCGAAGACCAGGGCGTGGCTGGAGACCTCCATGACGACCGCGGCGGCGCCGCGCTCGCGCATCACCGCGAGGACGGCGTGCAGGTCGGTGGACTCGGGGGTGGTCCGCTCGCTCTTGATCCGCTCGCTGCCGACCCGCATCTCCACGGTGCCGATCACGCCGGGCAGCAGACCGCCGCCGCGCAGGCCGGCCTCGACCAGGTAGGAGGTGGTGGTCTTGCCGTTGGTGCCGGTCAGGCCGATCATCAGCAGCTGCTCGCTGGGGCGCCCGTAGACCGCGGCGGCGAGGTGGCCCATCGCGCCGCGGACGTTGTCCACGACCAGCAGCGGCACACCCGAGTCGGCGGCGAGTTCGGCGCCGGCCGGATCGGTCAGCACGGCGACGGCGCCCGCCGCCACCGCCGCCGCGGCGAAGGCCGCGCCGTGGTGGTTGGCACCGGGGAAGGCCACGTACACGTCGCCGGGGCGGACGGCGCGGGAGTCGTGGGTGATGCCGGTGACCCCGGTGTCCTCCGCGCCCTCGGCGGGCGCCAGGCCCAGCTGTCGGGCGACCTCGGCGAGCGGCAGCGCCGCCGGGCTGGAGGGGCGGGGCGGGCTCGCGGAGATTTGATCGGGTTTCGGCACGGCGGGCAGGGTATCGGCCGAAGGGCCTCCAGGGCCAAACCGGGCGGGGGTGCCCCCGTCGTTCCGCTCCGCCGGGCGCGGATCGCTGCTGCGGTGGTCGGGGGCGTCGTTCATCAGGGCTTCCAGTCGACGGGCAGGTTCGGCGCCTCGCTGCCGCTCGGCGCGACCCGCAGGGTCTTCAGGGCGAACTCCATCACCTGCTTGAACACCGGGCCGCACAGCTGGCCGCCGAAGTGGCCGTTGACCGGGTCCTGGATCACGCAGGAGACGGTGACCCGGGGCCGGTCGGCCGGTGCGAAGCCGATGAAGGAGGCGGTGTACCCGGAGTACCGGCCGGTCCTCGGGTCCACGCGGTTGGCGGTGCCGGTCTTGCCGGCGACCCGGTAGCCGGGGATCGCCGCCTTGGTGCCGGTGCCCTGCTCGTCGGTGACGACGGACTCCAGCATCTCGGTCAGCGTCTTCGCGGTGGCCTCGCTGACCACCCGGGTCTGCGCGCCGGGCGGGGTCTGGGTGTAGCGCCCGTCCGGGCCGGTGGTGCCCATGACCAGGCCGGGGGCGACCCGCACCCCGCCGTTGGCGATCGTGGAGAAGACCGAGGTGGCCTGCAGGGCGTTGACCGACAGGCCCTGCCCGAACGGGATGGTGTACTGCTGCGAGCCCTTCCAGTCCTCCGGCTTGGCGAGGATGCCGCGGGTCTCGCCGGGGAAGCCGAGGCCGCTCGGCTGGCCGATCCCGAACTTCTGCAGGTACCCGCCGAGCACCTTGTTGGCCTCGCCCTGGTCCTTGCCCAGGTGCTCGGCGGCCTCGATGGTGCCGATGTTGGACGACTTGGCGAGCACGCCGGCCAGCGTCAGGTACCAGGTCTCGTGGTCGACGTCGTCGTGGAAGACCCGGTCGGAGCGCTGCAGGGTGTTCGGCACGGTGACGTGGGTGTCCCAGCTCGCGGTGCCGGTGTCCAGCACCGCGGCCATGGTCATCAGCTTGGCGGTGGAGCCGGGCTCGTAGGCGTCCTGGACGGCGGCGTTGCCGAGCTGCTCGGGCCGGGCCGAGGAGAGCTTGTTCGGGTCCAGGCCGGGCGAGGTGGCCATGGCGAGGATCCGGCCGGTCTGCACGTCCTGGACGACGACGTAGCCCTTCTCCGCCCCGGCGTTGGCGACCTGGTCGGTGATGGCCCGCTGGGCCGCCCACTGGATGTCCTTGTCGACGGTCAGCCGCAGGTCGGTGCCGGGCACCGGGGTCTGCATGCCGCCGCCGGAGCCGGGCACGATCCGCCCGCCGACGGAGGCGTAGGTCGAGCGGCCGTCCACGCCGGCGAGGTCCTTCTGGTACTGCAGTTCCAGCCCGCCGGTGCCGGTGCCCTCGGCGTTGACGAAGCCGACCAGGTTCCCCGCGAGGTCGCCGGCCGGGTAGACCCGCCGTTTGCTGGGCGACCAGACCACCCCGGCGAGGAAGTTGGCGCAGGCGGTGTCGACCGCGGTGCGCCCGCCCTTCTCCGCGGGCTTGCCGAGCAGCTGCCGCTGCCCCCGGCAGGCCTTGGTGTCGGCCTGCTTGGCCAGGTCGGCGCGCAGGTCGGCGATCCTGTTCTTCGCCTCCGGCGTCTGGCGCGGGGCGAGCAGGGCGTACCGGCTCTTCGGGTTCTTCGGGTTGAGGTGCAGCAGTCCGGCGATCTTCTCCTTGGGCGAGCCGAGGATCGGGGCGAGCAGCGCGGCGGCCTGCTCCGGTGCGTCGGGGAGGTGGGTGGCCTCGGGGGTGAACAGCGTGGGGTCGGCGGTGATGTCGTAGGCGTCCACGGTGGTCGCCAGCACGGTGCCGTCGCTGGACGTTATCGAGCCGCGCTCCGCGGACAGCACGACCGGCACGTACTGGTTGGCGCCGGCCTCGGAGGCGAGCGCGTGCGAGTCGAGCAGTTGCAGCTGGACGAGCCGCCCGGCGAACACGGTGAAGACGACGACCAGCGCGATGCCGGCCAGCCGCAGCCGCTTGCGCGGGTCGGCGAGCCGGATCATCCGCGGCTGCGGACGGGCGGCGGGCCGCTGCGGGCGGCGGGCCGGACGGGCGGTGCGCGGGTCGGCGCCGCGGGCCCGGTCGGGGCGCGGGGGTGTCCGGCGGGCCTGGTCGGCGCCGCGCGGGCGGGGGGTGCGGGCCCGGTCCGCGGGTTTGCGTCCGGGCTCCCCCGGGCGGTGCGGGCGGCGGTCGCCGGGGCCCTGCGGCCGGCGCGGTGTGCTCATCGTCCGCTCCCGGGGTGCGGGGCCGTCGCGGTGGCCGTGGCCGGCGGGGCGGGTGCGATCTGCACCCCGTCGTCGGACGCGGTCGGCGCGGGGGACGCCGGCGCGGATGCGCCGGCGGAGGGATCACCGGACGGGGCCGGGGGCGCGGCGGAGGCGTCCTCGGGCCGCTTGACCGGCGCGCTGTCCTGGGCCTGGCCGGGCTTGCCGAGCACCTTGCCGTCGTCCTGCAGGAAGGCCGGGCCGCCGCCGGGCACCATGCCCAGTTCGCGGGCGCGGCGGGCGAGCGCGTCGGGTGCGGCGTCCTGGTCGATCTGCGCCTGCAGGCCCTGCTTCTCGTCGGTGAGGTCGGTGGTCTGCTTCTTCAGCCGGGACAGCTCGAACGAGCCCTCGTTGAGGGCGGTGTTGAGCATCAGCAGGCCGAGCAGTCCGGCCGAGAGCAGCACCACGATCAGCACGGCGAACGGGGTCCGCCCGCGGACGGACCGGGACTGCGGACGGGCGCTGATCCGCCCCCGTCCCGCCTGCCCGGGGAGCGCACCGCTCCTCCGGGTCCGACCGCCCCGCCCGCCCGCGGGCAGCAGGGGCCCACCGCCGGCCACCGGCACTGCGCCCTCCCTCTCGCCGTTCCTCGCTCGCGTCCGCCCCGGTCAGCGCCGGGTCGCCCTGATCCTCTCCGCCACGCGGAGCCGGACGGGCGCGGCGCGCCGGTTCTCCTCGATCTCCGCCTCGGTGGCCAGCTCCGCCCCGCGGGTGTGCAGCTTCAGCCAGGGCTGGTGCTCCTCGGGCACGATCGGCAGCCCGGGCGGGGCGGTGGACGTGGCACCGGCCTGGAAGTACTGCTTGACCAGGCGGTCCTCCAGGGACTGGTAGGACATGACGACCATCCGGCCGCCGACCGCGAGGCGCTCCAGCGCGCCGGGGATCGCCCGGTCCAGCACCTCCAACTCCCCGTTGACCTCGATCCGCAGGGCCTGGAAGGTGCGCTTGGCCGGGTTGCCGCCGGTGCGCCGGGTCGCCGCCGGGATGGCGTTGCGTACCAATTCGACGAGACGCGCACTGGTGGTGAACGGTTCCTTCTGCCGTTCGCGGACGATCACCGAGGCGATCTTCCCGGCGAACCGCTCCTCGCCGTAGACCTTGAGGATCCGGGCGAGGTCGCCGTGGCTGTAGGTGTTGAGCACCTCGGCGGCGCTCAGGCCGCTGGTCTGGTCCATCCGCATGTCGAGCGGGGCGTCCTGGGCGTAGGCGAAGCCGCGGTCGGCCTCGTCCAGCTGCATCGAGGAGACGCCGAGGTCGAAGAGGACGCCGTGCACCTCGGGGATGCCGAGGTCGTCGAGGACCTCCGGGATCTCGTCGTACACCGCGTGCACCAGGGTGGCCCGGTCGCCGAACGGGGCGAGGCGCTGCGCGGAGAGCTCCAGTGCGGCCGGGTCGCGGTCCACCGCGACCAGCCGGGCCTCGGGGAACTGCGTGAGGATCGCCTCGCTGTGGCCGCCGAGGCCCAGGGTGGCGTCGACCACCACCGCGCCGGGCGCGGTGGCCGCCGGGGCCAGCGCGTCCATGCAGCGCTGCAGCATCACCGGGACGTGCTTGGGTGCCGGACTCTCGTTGGACATCGCGCGGTGGCGCCCTTCCTCGGTGCGGCCGCCCGGGCCCGGACGGCTGGCCCCATTCTCGCCCACGGCCGGAGCGGATCCGGCCGCCGGGGCACGGGCCGCCCGGACGCACGCGGCCCGCGGTCCCCGCCCGCTCGCCTGGGGAAGGTGACCGCCCGGCACCGGGGAAGGTGCGCCAGGTGGCACAGGAGCGGGTGGAGGCCGCGGGCCGCGTACGGGAGCGCCCCCGGTGCCGGCCCGAGGGGGCGTCGGCGGGGCGCGGTGGGCAGTGCTCCACTGCGCCGCCAGACTATCGCCCGCTCACGCCGAGTCAACGCTCCCCGACGGAGCGCCACCCGGGCGGCGGTACGGCCCGGTGCAGGTCACGGCCGTCGCGGTCCGGCCGGGCCGGGCGGGCGCACCGCGGCGGCCCGCGCCGGTCATACCGGGACCAACTTCGCAACCCGGCCGGCCCGCGGCGCAGCGCGGCTATGGACTCGATCACAGCCCGGGGCCGCCCTCACCACGGCACCGGGATTCGGATTACCTTCGTCACCATGACAGTGACCCCCGACCGGCCCGTGCCGAACGCCGCTGCCAGTCCTTCCTCCGGCATCATCGACCGCTTCGTGGCGTCGAACCGCGAGTACGCGGTCGAGTTCCGCGACGGCGGCATGGACGCCCGCCCCGTGCAGAAGGTCGCCGTGGTGGCGTGCATGGACGCCCGCCTCGACCTGTTCGCCGCACTCGGCCTGGAGCTCGGCGACGCGCACATCATCCGCAACGCGGGCGGTGTCGTCACCGACGACACCATCCGCTCCCTCACCATCAGCCAGCGCGCCCTGGGCACCCGCTCGGTCGTGCTGATCCACCACACCGGCTGCGGCCTGCTCGGTCTCACCGAGGACTTCCGCCGCGAGCTGGAGGCTGAGGTCGGCCAGCGCCCGCAGTGGGCGGTGGAGGCGTTCGTGGACCTGGACGGCGACGTCCGGCAGTCCATGCAGCGGGTCCGCACCTCGCCGTTCGTGCCGCACACCGACGACGTCCGCGGCTTCGTCTTCGACGTCCACACCGGACTGCTCCGCGAGATCGACTGATCCGACGATTGCGCGTCCGCCCCGCCCGGGGCGGACGACCGCTCCCGACCCGGCCAGCGTCGTCCGGGTCCCTTCCCCTCCCGTCCCCTCCCGGGCCGCCCGTCCCCGGGGCCCCGGTTGTGCCGGGACGAACCGGGACACTGCACGCGTCTCGCCCGCCCGAGTGACTTCCGGCCGTGCGACAGGGAAGAATGCCCGTGCAGGCCCGGCCCCGATCGACCCGGGGCGGCCCGCCGCACGCCCACCGCCCGTGCCACTCCTCGCCGGACTCGCACGCCCGCCCGGGCGGTGCGCCATCGGTCGGCCGGCAACCTGAGCCGGCACAAGAGGTCCACATGGGAGCGAACGGGTGACGACCTACAACACGCAGGGCACGGCGGGCGCGACCCGTTCCGACGGCTTCGCGGCCCGCAGGCCCGCGGGGCTCCAGGAGCTGGGTGCGGTGGCCGAGCGCATCCGCGCGTCGGTGGAGAGCGTCATCGAGGGCAAGCCGGAGGCCGTCCGGATCGCCCTGACGGTGCTGCTGGCCGAGGGCCACCTGCTGCTGGAGGACGTGCCCGGCGTCGGCAAGACGATGCTCGCCAAGGCGCTGGCCCGGTCCGTGGACTGCACCGTCCGCCGCATCCAGTTCACCCCCGACCTGCTGCCCTCCGACGTGACGGGCACCAACGTCTTCGACCAGCACCAGCGGGACTTCGAGTTCCGGCCGGGTGCGATCTTCGCGCAGATCGTGGTCGGCGACGAGATCAACCGGGCCTCGCCGAAGACCCAGTCGGCGCTGCTGGAGTCGATGGAGGAGCGCCAGGTCACCATCGACGGCACCAGCTACGAGCTGCCCTCGCCGTTCATGGTCGTGGCGACCCAGAACCCGGTCGAGATGGAGGGCACCTACCCGCTGCCCGAGGCGCAGCGGGACCGCTTCATGGCCCGGGTGTCGATCGGGTACCCCAGCGCCGAGGCCGAGTTCGCGATGCTGGACGTGCACGCCGGCGCCAATCCGCTGGAGGACCTGCAGCCGGTCGCGCACGCCGCCGACATCCTCAAGCTGATCGAGGTGGTCCGCTCGGTGCACGTCGCCGACGCGGTGCGCCGCTACGCGGTCGACCTGGTCGCCGCGACCCGTTCCCACCCCGAGCTGCGGCTCGGCGCCTCGCCGCGCGCCACCCTGCACCTGGTGCGGGCGGCCCGCGCCGCGGCCGCGCTGGAGGGCCGCGACTACGTGGTGCCGGACGACGTCCAGGGGCTGGCCGTGCCGGTGCTGGCGCACCGTCTGCTGCCGACCGCCGAGAGCCGGATGAACCGGCGCACCGCCGAGCAGGTCGTGCTGGACCTGGTCGCGCGGCTGCCGATCCCCCGTCCGCAGGGGCGCGGCTGACGTGGCCGCGGGCGAGAACCCCCCGCCGCAGGCCGGGCAGACGCCGCACGGACTGCGGTCGGGGCTGCACGGGCTGACCACCCGGGGGCGGTCCTTCCTCGCCGCCGGGGTCACCGCCTCGCTGTGCGCGTACGTCTTCGGGCAGGACGCGCTGCTGCGGGTCGGCGTGCTGCTCGCGGCGCTGCCGCTGGCCTCCGCGATCTGGCTGCTGCGGACCCGCTACCGGGTGGCGGGCGGCCGCCGGCTGTCCCCGCACCGGACGCCGGCCGGCCAGGAGGCCCGGGTGCACCTGCGGCTGGACAACGTGTCCCGGATGCCCACCGGCGTGCTGATGCTGGAGGACCGCGTCCCGTACGTGCTCGGGCCGCGGCCGCGGTTCGTGCTGGACCGGGTCGAGCCGCACGGCTACCGCGAGGTGTCCTACCGGGTCCGGTCCGACCTGCGCGGCCGCTACCCGCTGGGCCCGCTGCAGCTGCGGCTCTCCGACCCGTTCGGGATGTGCGAGCTGGGCCGCTCCTTCAACGCCTCCGACGTGCTGACGGTGGTGCCGCAGGTGACGCCGCTGCCGCCGGTGCGGCTGCCGGGCGAGCGGGCCGGGCACGGCGACACCAACGCCCGGGCGCTGGCGCTGGCCGGCGACGACGACGTGATCCCGCGCGAGTACCGGCACGGCGACGACCTGCGCCGGGTGCACTGGAAGTCCACCGCGCGGTACGGCGAGCTGATGGTCCGCCGCGAGGAGCAGCCGCTGCGGGCGCACGCCGCGGTGCTGCTGGACACCCGGGAGATCGCGCACCGCGGCACCGGGCCGGGCTCGTCCTTCGAGTGGGCGGTGAGCTGCGCGGCGTCCGTCGGTGTCCACCTGGTCGACCGGGGCTACCGGACGCGGCTGGTCACCGACACCGGCCACGCGGTGCCGTCCGCGGGCAACCAGGCCGGCACCACGCCCGCCGAGGCGAACGGGCTGCTGCTGGACGAGCTCGCGGTCGTCGGCAACTCCGACGGCGGCGGGCTGGCCCGCGCCGAGGAGGTGCTGCGCGGCGGCGAGGGCCTGCTGGTCGCGATCGTCGGCTCGCTCGACTCCGAGCAGCTGGAGCGGCTGTGCGGGCTGCGCCGCCGGGCCGCCGGCGCGGTGCTGTTCCTGCTCGACACGGCGACCTGGGCGGGCCTGCGGCACCTGCTGCCGGACACCGCGGACGGTTCCTTCGAGGAGCAGGCGAAGACGCTGCGGCGGGCCGGCTGGACGGTGCTGCCGGTGAAGGCCGGCGCCTCGCTGCCCGAGCTGTGGCGCACGGCCGACCGCACCGAGCAGTCGAGCCCCTACCGAGACGAGGTCGGCACGTGACCACCCGGGCCCGATTGACGATCAGTGCGGCGACGGCGACCGTGCTCACCTCGACGTGCCTGCTGCCGCTGATCACCACGCACGGCTGGTTCGTGCAGGCCGTGCTGATGGTCCTGGTCGCGGCCGGGGCCGGCACCGGGCTGCGCCGGCTGGCCGTCTCCGGCTGGGCGGTGACGCCGTTGCAGCTGCTGGTCGTGCTGTACGCGCTGATGCTGCTGTCGGTGCGCCGGTCGATGACCTGGGGGCTGCTGCCCGGCGGCCGGGCGCTGGACGCGCTGAGCTCGCTGCTCACGCAGGCCGGCACGGACCTCGGCCAGTACGCGGTGCCGGCGCCGGACACGGCGGGCCTGCGGCTGGTGCTGGTCGGCTCGGTCGCGCTGGTCGCGGTCCTGGTGGACGCGCTGGCGGTGACGCACCGGCGGGCGGCGGCGGCCGGTCTGCCGCTGCTGGCGCTGTACTCGGTGGGCTGCGGCCTGTCCGGGGTGGGCTCGGGCTCGTGGATCTGGTTCCTGCCCGCGGCCGGCGGCTACCTGCTGCTGCTCCGCGCCGAGGGCCAGGACCGGCTGTCGCGCTGGGGCCGGGTGTTCAGCGGCACCGGCAAGGCGACGAACACGCCGCCGGTGCACAACGGGCACCGGGTCGGCGTGATCGCGCTGGTGCTGGCGGTGGCGGTGCCCGCGTTCCTGCCGCAGGCGGGCCTGGGCCTGGTCGGTGCGATAGCCGGCAACGGCGGTTCGGGCACCGGCAGCGGGTCGGGGTACCGGGTGACCTCGCTGAACCCGGTGGTGGCGCTGACCGAGAGCCTGCACCGGACGGACGCGGTGCCGCTGCTGCAGTACCGCACCACGGCGCAGTCCGTCGGCGAGATGTACCTGCGGATCGGGGCGCTGGACGAGTTCAACGGCGTCGACTGGCGGTTCTCCCCGCAGAAGCTGCAGCAGCGGCCCGACCCGCTGCCGAAGCCGACGGGCCTGACCTCGTCGATCGCGGTCAGCCAGGCGAGCACCCACGTGGCGATCTCGAAGAACCTGCGGACGGACTGGCTGCCGCTGCCGTACCCGGCGAGCACCGTGTCGGTGCCGGGCAACTGGCGGTACGAGCCGGAGACCCGGACCCTGGTCGGCGCGGACGGCCAGAAGACGGACGGCCTCACCTACGACGTGACCAGCCTGGACGTGCAGCCGACCGCGGAGCAGCTGCGCTCGGCCGGCCCCGTCCCCGCGGACCTGCCCGGTCGCTACCTGCAGCTGCCGGACTCGCTGCCGGCGCAGGTGGCGAGGACGGCGCAGGAGGTGACGGCGGGCAAGGACAACGCCTTCGACCGCGCGGTGGCGCTGCAGGACTGGTTCACCTCGCCGGCGTTCCACTACGACACCGACATCGAGGCCGGCACCGGCAGCACGGCGATCCTGAAGTTCCTGCAGGACCGGCGGGGCTTCTGCGTGCACTTCGCGTCGACCATGGCCGCGATGGCCCGCACCCTGGGCATCCCCGCCCGGGTGGCGATCGGCTTCACGCCGGGCAGCACCACCGACGGCGCGTCGTACGTGGTGCGGTCGACGAACTACCACGCGTGGCCGGAGCTGTACTTCGCGGGCACCGGCTGGGTCCGGTTCGAGCCGACGCCGTCGGCCGGGCAGGGCGCGATCGTGCCGGGCTACACCCGCCCGGAGACCGCTCCGTCGGCGGGCGCGACCACTGCGCAGCCGACCGACGAGCCGAGCGGCGCCGCCTCGGCCTCGCCGGGTGCGACGAACAGCTGCGGCGGCGGCCACCGCGCGGAGGACTGCGCGGACCAGCAGACCGCCGCGGCGCAAAACCTGCAGGGCGAGCCGTGGTGGCTGTCCTGGCGGGTGCTCGCGACGTTCTCGCTGGTGGCGCTGGCCCTGGTGCTGCTGGCGGTGCCGGCGCTCTGGCGGGCCAGGCTGCGGCGGCGGCGGCTCGGCGCCGGACGCCACCTGGCGGGCGCCGAGCGGACGGTGCTCTCCGACGCGCAGGTGCTGGCCGCCTGGCAGGAGCTGATCGACTCGGCCTGGGACCTCGGCATCCCGCCGGACGACGCCAGCACGCCGCGCCGCACCGTGGCGCGGATCGCGCAGCTCGGCTCGTTGGACGGCGAGGCGCAGGCCGCGGCCGGCCGGGTCGCGCTCGCCACCGAGCAGGTGCTGTACGCCCGGGAGACCGGGCCGGTGCCGCCGCTCGGCGCGGACGTGCTGGCCACCCGGGAGGCGCTGCGGGCCTCGGTCGGCCGGTACGGCCGGCTGCGCGCGGTGCTGATGCCGCCGTCGGCGGCGCGGCTGTGGTGGCGGGCGACCGAGCGGGTCGGCGCGGTGCGGCAGGCGGTGCGCGGCCGCTTCGACGTGGCGGCGGGTGCGGTCCGCGGGGCCGTCCGGAAGGTGCTGCGGCGGCACCCCGAGGAGGGCGGCCGGTCCTGACCGGCGGCCCTGCGGCCGGTGCGACGACGGCGCCGGGGGCTGACGGTTCGGTGAACCGTCCGCCCCCGGCGCCGTCGGTCGTTCGTGGTTCCCGGGGTTCCTAGAGGCCGTCGTGTTCGTCGCGGCGGCGTTGCCAGCGCTGTTCCATCCGGTCCATCACGTTCGCCTTGCGGCGGGGAGCGGGGGATGCCTTGGGGCCCGATCCGTGCCCGAGGGCACCGCGCCGCCAACCGGTCACGGCAAGGACCGCGCAGCCAAGCATCACCAGGAAACCGATCACGCTCACCCAGATCAGCTGGGCGACCATGCCTCCCATCAGGAGACCGACGCCAGCCACGAACCCTGCGGCGGCCAGGTAGACCCTCCGACGGGTGTAGGTGCGCAGGCCGGTTCCCTCAAGCGCTGACGCGAATTTGGGATCTTCGGCGTACAGCGCTCGCTCCATCTGCTCGAGCAGTCGCTGCTCGTGCTCCGAGAGCGGCACGGAGTCCTCCTACTCGTCGGTCGCGGGGCGACCGGTCCGCCACCCCTGGGCCTGATCCTGTGAGGTCCATATGCCCCAGGCGTTCGGGTGTCATGCTTTCCGGCTTTACCCAGATCATACGGTCCACAGGGCCGGTTCGGGGTGGTGGTGGACACGTGCCACCAACCACTTCGGAGCCGCCCTGCACCGGTGCAACGCCCCCGCCCGCGCACAAGTGCCCGGATCATCGGAATCTCCGCAGACCAGGGGCGCCCGGGCGCCCGGCGGCGGGGTCAGACCAGGGCCGCCAGCAGGTGCAGCTGGGTCGCGACGGCGTGGAAGGCGGGCTCCTCGGCGGCCGCCAGCTCCAGCTTGAGCAGGGCCTCCATCGCGCCCGGTTCGGTGTCGACGAGCACCCCGGGGACGAGGTCGGCGAAGACCCGTACACCGTGCACGGAGCGCACCTGGAGGCCGGCCGCGGAGGTCAGACCGGACAGCTCCTCGCCCGTGAAGCGGCGCGGCATCGGGTCAGCGGCGCCCCAGCGGCCGTCCTCGGCCTCCAGCACCGTGCGGGCCTCGACGAAGTGGCCGGCCAGGGCGCGGGCGAGCACCGCGCCGTTGCGGTTGGCGGCGAGCAGGCTCACCAGGCCGCCCTTGCGCAGCGTGCCGGCGAGGCTGCCGAGCGCCTCCGCCGGGTCGTCGACGACCTCCAGCACGCCGTGGCAGAGCGCCGCGTCGACCGATCCGGCCTCGACCACCTCGGGCAGCGTCTGGGTGTCGCCCTGCACCGCGCGGACGAGGTCGGTGACCCCGGCCTCGGCGGCGCGCCGCTCCAGCGCGAACAGCGCGTCCGGGCTCGGGTCGACGACCGTCACCCGGTGGCCGAGCCGGGCCACCGGCACGGCGAAGTTGCCGGTGCCGCCGCCCGTGTCGAGGACGTCCAGCACCGGCCGGTCGAGCTCCGCGGAGCGCTGCTCCAGCGCGGTGCGCACCACCTCCCAGACCACGGCGGTACGCAGGGCACTGCGGGGACGCGTCGGGTACACGGCGGGGCTCCTCGGTACTGGGATCGATCACCGAACGCCACCACCTTAGGCCCTGCGCCGCCCGCCGACGGGTGCCCGCGCGGCCGCCGGCCCCGCCCCGGGCCGCGGCCGCGCGGGCCCGCCCCGGACGGGCCCGCGCGCAGGTCACTCCGCCAGCGGTAGGGACTGCTGGGGGGCGCCCGGGCCGAGGCCGAGCAGGCGCTCGACGATGCGCAGGTACAGCCCGGTGTTGCGGATCAGGTCGTCGGCGTCGCGGGCGGTCGCGGCGGTGCGGATTCCGGCCTCGGCGGCGGCCCTGCGCCGTGCGCCCGCGGAGAAGTAGACGGCCCACTCGGTGAGCTCCGGGGCCACCCCCGGCAACAGCTCCCAGGCGCTGCGGATGGCCTTGCGGCGGCGCGGGTGGGGATCGGGCCGACCGCGCACCGCGAGCACCGCGGCGGTGGTGCGCAGGGCGGCGAGGTGGGCGGTGGCGTAGCGCTCCAGCGGGTCCGGCAGGCTGCGGGCGGCGGTGAGGGTGCGGTGGGCCTGGCGGAGCAGGTCGAGGGCGGCGGGCGGGGCGGCGGCACGCCGCACCACGGGGTGGACGTCGGCGGGGCGGGTGCGTCCGGCGGGCAGGGTGTCGGCGACAGGGTGGCGGGTGACGCGCTCGGGGCGGCTGATGGTCATGGTCTCCCCCGGTCCGATGCGGGTGCCCGGGCCGGACGGCCCGCGCCCCTCCAGCGTGGCAACCGGCACTGACAATCCCGGGTGCGAACGGTCCGGCCGGGGCGCGGTCCCACGGCCCCGCGGGGTGCGGCGGCGGTGCGGCGGGGTGCGACGGCGGAACGTGCGGCGGGGGCGGCGGTGCCCGGCCGGACCGGCACCCCCGTCGCCGTCCTGCCCTGCTCCGCCGCCCCGCACGTCCGCCGGAGGCCGTTCCCCCGGCCTCCGGTCTCCCCCGCTCGGGCCGTCCCCCCGGACCGCGCTCCGCCGCCCCGTGCCGGCGGTGCGCGGCCCCGATCGGCCCGTGCACGCGACCGGGCCGGCCGGCCGGTCCCCCACTGGTGGCGGACGGCCCCGTCGCTTCCCGGGCGGAGCGTCGTGCGCCCCTCCCGGCGTCCACCACTATGGCGTCCCCACAGGTCAGCGGGTATCCGTCGGCGTACTCATTCGGGGCCCTGAGTATCCGTACTCAGGGCCCGGCCGGTCGGCCGCGCGGGAACCGGCGGGCCGTGCGGCGCGTCCTTGCAGCACCGGTACGGTACGTCCCGACCGCCCGGGTGTCGGGCGGCCCTGCCGGAGGGGAGCAGAGTTGAGCATCATCCCGTTGATCTTCACCAGCGGTTGGGCGAGCGGTGTCAACGCCTACGCCGTGGTCCTGCTGCTCGGCCTGTTCGGCCGGTTCGGCGGCGCGGAGTCCGTGCCGCAGTCGCTGGAGCGCACGGACGTGCTGATCGCCGCCGCGGTGCTGTTCCTCTGCGAGGCGGTGGCCGACAAGATCCCGTACGTGGACACGGTGTGGGACGTGGTGCACACCGTCATCCGCCCGGCCGCGGGCACCGTGGTCGGCGTGCTGCTGGCGAGCAACGACCCCGGCTCGCTGAACGGGATCGCGGCCGGCGCGCTCGGCGGTACGACGGCCCTGGTCAGCCACGGCATCAAGGCCTCGCTGCGGATGGCGGTCAACACCTCGCCCGAGCCCGCCTCGAACATCGTGGTCAGCCTGCTGGAGGACCTCTCGGTGGCCGGCCTGGTCACCCTGGCGGTCTTCCACCCGTGGGTGGCGGCCTCGGCGGCCGCGGTGCTGCTGGTGGTCGGGGTGCTGCTGGTCTGGTTCGCCGTCTCCCGCATCCGCCGCTTCCTCCAGCGCCGCCGCGAGCGCAGGGCCGCGCGCACCGCGACCGTCCAGCCGCAGTACTGACGAGCACGTGGGGGCGGCAGCCCCCGGGTGACCTGCGCGGGTTCGCCCGTAGACTCAGCGCCCATGGCACGGATCGTCATCATCGGCGCAGGCATGGCCGGACTCGCGGCAGCGGCCCGGCTCGGCACCCTCGGCCACCGGGTGACGGTGTGCGAGGCCGCCCCGACGTACGGCGGCATGGTCGGCCGGTACGAACGGGACGGCTTCGCCTTCGACACCGGGCCGGGCGTGCTCAACCTGCCGGCCGTCTACCGGGACCTGGCGCTGAAGAGCGGCCGGGAGCCGCTGGAGCAGCTGGTCGACCTCGTCCCGGTGGAGCCGGAGAGCCGGCACCTCTTCCCGGACGGCACCGACCTGGTGCTGCCGAACGCCTCCCGCGGCGGCGTCGCCAAGGCCCTGGACACGGCCTTCGGCGCCGGCTCGGGCGACCGCTGGGGCGAGGTGACGAACCGCGGGCGGGCGGTCTGGGAGGCCACCCGCCGCCCGCTGATGGAGGAGCCGCTGCCCGAGGGCCGGCTCGCCGACCCGTACCCGCGGCCGCCGCGCCGCGGCCCCGCCAAGTGGCTGCCGCGCGGCTCGTACACCCTCGGCGACGTGGCCCGCCGCGAACTCGGCGACCACCCCGGGCTGACGGCGCTGCTCACCGAGTACGCGACCCGGTTCGGCCTCGGGCCCGACGCTCCGGCCGGGGCGACCGTGCTGGCGTACATGGAGCAGTCCTTCGGCGTCTGGTACGTCCGCGGCGGCATCCGGGCGCTGGCCGACGCGGTGTTCCGCCGCTGCGAGCAGCGCGGCGCCGAGTTCCGCTTCGGCACCCGGGTCGCCGAGGTGCTGACCGCGGGTGGCCGGGCCTGCGGGGTGCTGACGGCCGACGGCGAGTGGATCGAGGCCGACCTGGTGCTCTCCTCCTCGCCCGACCCGGGCCTCGGGTGGGAGAAGCCGGGCGGCGGGCTCGGCCGGGTGCGGGTGCTGCTCGCCCTGCGCGGGGCCCGGCCGGAAGGCACCGTGCACCGGACGGTGGTGCACGCCGGGGGCGCGGACCGGGAGAGGGACGCGCTGCTGCACGAGGAGAGCGTCCCCGAGGGGCCGACCGTGCAGGTGCTGCGGCCGGACGACCCCTCCCTGGTACCGGACGCCGACCACGAGGCGGTCACCCTCACCGTCACCTGCGGGGTGCGCGGGAGCGACGACCTGGACGCCTACGCGGGCCGTCTGCTCGACCACCTGGCGAAGTCCGGGCTGGACCTGCGCGAGCGGGTGCTGTGGCGCGAGGTGCGGTCCACGGCGTGGGTTCCCGTCCCCTCGCTGGCGGGCGGCACCCTCAACCCGCCGAACGGGACGGGTGTCCCGGGCCTGTACCGGATCGGCGGCGGCGCCCACCCCGGCGGCGGGCTCGCCAGGGTCGGCATGTCCGCTTCGATCACCGCCGGGCTGATCGGCCCGGCCTGACGCCCGGCCGCGGGGCTCAGCCCTGCTGCTGGTAGTCCCAGGTCTGCTGCTGGTACTGGCCCTGCTGCTGCGGGACGGCCGGCTGCTGCTGGTACTCCCAGCCCTGCTGGTAGTAGTAGCCCTGCTGCTGGGGCTGCTGGACCTGCTGCGCCTGCTGGTCGGCGAACTGCTGCGCGGCGTACGGGTCCTGCTGGTACTGGGCGTAGGCGGCCTGCTGGGCCCAGGCCGCCTGCTGGCCGTACGGGTCCTGCTGCTGGTACTGGGCCTGGGCGAACTGCTGCTGCGCCGCCCACTGCTGGTCCCAGCCGTAGCCGTGGCCCGCCTGCTGCTGGGCGTGGACGTCCTGGTGGACGGCCTGCTGCGGGACGGACTGCTGGGTCCAGACCTGCTGCTCCTGCTGGTACGCCTGCGGTTCGGCGTAGACGCCGTCGGCGGCTATCTCCTCGACCTCGGTGTACGCGCTCAGCGCCGGGTCGGCCTCGACCGGGCCGACCGCACCGACGACCGGGGGCTCGGGCAGCGCCTCCTCCTCGGCCCCGGCCACGCCGCCGGTGGCGGCGCTCAGCAGCGGGACGCGGGCCAGCGGGCCGGGCAGGGTGCCGTCCTGGCGGCGCAGCGACCAGCCGGCGACGAAGCCGCGCTTCACCGAGGTGGTCACGAAGAACTGACCGGCCGCGAAGGCGGCGGCGCCGACGCCGATGACCAGCACCGACTGCAGGCGCATGCCGCCGACCACCGTGAGGAAGCCGGCCAGGGCGACGCCGCGCCACACCACCGGGGCACGGTTCTGCAGCAGGAGTTCGGCGATCAGCCAGAGCGCGACGACGGCGAGTGCGGCGTACAGCAGCAGGTATCCGATGCCCATCCCGCTACCTCCACTCGCGCGCGCCGCATGTGCGGGCGACTGTACAGGCTGCGGGCGAACACCACTGCATCCTCGACGGGACCGGTCTCAGCGCCGGTGGAGACCGAGATTCTGGTAGATCTCCAGGGTCGAGGTGGAGTGGTTGAGGGTGATGAAGTGCAGGCCCGGCGCGCCCTCCGCGAGCAGCCGCTCGGACATCGCGGTGGCGTGGTCGATGCCCACCGCCCGCACCGCGTCCGGGTCGTCGGCGACGGCCAGGAAGCGGTCCTTCAGCTCCTCCGGGAAGTCGGAGCCGGACAGCTGCGGGAAGCGCTCCAGCTGCCGGATGTTGGTGACCGGCATGATCTCCGGGATGATCGGCGTGGCGCAGCCCGCCGCCGCGACCCGGTCGCGCAGCCGCAGGTAGTCCTCGACCTCGAAGAACATCTGGGTGATCGCGTAGTCCGCGCCGGCCCGGCACTTGGCGACGAAGTGGCGGATGTCCTCGTCCCAGTTCTCCGAGCGGGGGTGCATCTGCGGGAAGGCGGCCACGCCGACGCAGAAGTCGCCGATCCCCTTGATCAGCTCGACCAGCTCGTAGGCGTAGGTGACGCCCTCCGGGTGCCGGACCCAGGCGCCCATCGGGTCGCCGGGCGGGTCGCCGCGCACCGCGAGCACGTTGCGCACGCCCTCGTCGGCGTACTGGCCGATGATGTTGCGCAGCTCGGCCACCGAGTGGTCGACGGCGGTCAGGTGGGCGACCGGGGTCAGGGTGGTCTCGGTCGCGATCCGGCCGACCATGTTGACCGTGCGGCTGCGCGAGGAGCCCCCGGCGCCGTAGGTCATGCAGACGAAGTTGGGGTCGAGCGCCTCGACCCGGCGGATCGCGTCCCAGAGGCGGCGCTCGCCGACCTCGTTGCGCGGCGGCATGAACTCGAACGAGAACGACCGGTCACCGGCCGCCAGCAGGTCCCGGACGGTCGGCGCGTGGTCGGTCCGGGTGGAGGGGATGCCGAGTGCCATGCTGGCAGGCTAGCGGTCAGGCGCGGAGGGTGACCAAACGTAGTCCACTGAATGAGACGTGCACGTGGGACACGGCGTGACCGGGGCCACCCGCGCGTCCGCGCCGACCGGCGCGGACGACCGATTCGGGCCCCGGACGACCGCCGGATAGGCTGATTGTCAGCCCAATGATCCGGAGTCCCACCGTGCCCTCCTCCACCAGCCTGCCAGCCAACCCGATCGACCGCGAGGCCGTGCGCGACCGCGTGAACGCCGCGCTCGCCGCCTTCATGGACGGCCGGAGCACCCTGCTCGCCGGCATCTCCCCCCAGCTCGGCCCGGTCTCCGAGGCACTGCGCGACTTCCTGCTCGACGGCGGCAAGCGGCTGCGGCCCGCCTTCTGCTACTGGGGCTGGCGCGGCGCCGGAGGCTCCGCCGACCACCCCGGCATCGCCGACGCGGCCGCCGCCCTCGAACTCCTCCAGGCCAGCGCCCTCGTCCACGACGACCTGATGGACCGCAGCGACACCCGCCGCGGGCTGCCCTCCGTCCACCGCCGCTTCGAGGGCATGCACCGCGAGCACGGCTGGCGCGGCGACCGCGAGCAGTACGGTGCCAGCGCCGCCGTCCTGCTCGGCGACCTGCTGCTGATCTGGTGCGACGAGCTCTTCCAGAGCTCCGGCCTGCCGGACGACGCGGTGCGCGCCGCCAAGCCCGTCTTCGACCTCATGCGCACCGAGGTCATGGTCGGGCAGTACCTGGACGTGCTCGAACCGGTGGCCGGGGACTCCGCCGACGCCGGGGCGCTCGACCGGGCGCAGACCGTCCTGCACTACAAGTCCGCGAAGTACACCATCGAGCGGCCGCTCCAGGTCGGTGCCCTGCTCGCCGGCGCCGGACCGGAACTCGTCGAGGCCTACGGCGCGTTCGGGCTGCCGCTGGGCGAGGCCTTCCAGCTCCGCGACGACCTGCTCGGCGTCTTCGGCGACCCGGCGGTCACCGGCAAGCCCGCCGGGGACGACCTCCGCGAGGGCAAGCGGACGCTGCTCGTCGCCCACGCGATGCGGGGGCTCTCCCCCGCGGACGCCCGGCACCTGGACGAGCGGCTCGGCGCGGCCGACCTGACGGCCGCGGAGATCCCCGTCCTGCGCGGGCTGGTGGAGCGCAGCGGCGCGGCCGACCGCGTGGAGCGGCGCATCGAGGAGCTCCTCGACCAGTCCCTCGCCGCCCTCGACGCCGCCCCCCTCGCCGACGGCCCCGCCCGCTCCACCCTGCTCGCCCTCGCCGAAGCCGCCACCATCCGCAAGCACTGACGAACGGCTTGAACGAGGGGATGCCCGCCAGGGGCGCTTGGGGGCACCTCCCGGCCGAAGGCTGGGGGAGAACTGCGCAATTCGGATGCGGCCGTCACAACGGTAAGGGCCGAGCCGGATTACGCAGTCTCCACGCGCCCCTGGCGGGCTTGCCCGGCCTCAGGCGTCGCGGATGCGGCGGGCCAGGGAGGCCGCGGCCGCGCCCGGGTCCTCGGCGGCGGTGATGGCCCGGACGACGACGATCCGCCGGGCCCCCGCGGCGAGGACCTCGTCGAGGTTGGTCCCGTCGATGCCGCCGATGGCGAACCACGGTCGGTCCGTGACGGCCTTCGCCGCGTAGGAGACCAGGCCGAGACCGGGCGCCGGCCGGCCGGGCTTGGTGGGGGTGGGCCAGACGGGGCCGGTGCAGAAGTAGTCGACGCCGGCCTCGGCGACCGCCGCGTCGACCTCGGCCTCGGCGTGGCAGGACCGCCCGATCAGGACGTCCTCGCCGAGGATCGCGCGGGCCGCCGGCACCGGCAGGTCGTCCTGCCCGAGGTGCAGCACCTGCGGGCCGGCTGCGTGCGCCACGTCCGCCCGGTCGTTGACCGCGAAGAGCTTGCCGTGGCGGCGGGCCGCGTCGGCGAAGACCTCCAGGTGTTCCAGCTCCTGGCGGGCCTCCAGGTTCTTGTCCCGGAGCTGGACGATGTCCACTCCGCCGGCCAGCACCGCGTCGAGGAACTCGGCCAGGTCGCCCTGCTCGCGGCGGGCGTCGGTGCACAGGTAGAGCCGGGCGTCGGCCAGCTGCTCGCGCGGGTCGGCCATCAGAGCGCCATCGCCTGGGCGCGGCGCTTGACCTCGGTGGCCCGGTTCTCGTGCAGGGCCTGGATGGGGCTGCCGGGCAGCGACGGGTCCTCGGTGAAGAGCCACTCGAGGATCTCCTCGTCGCTGAAGCCGGAGTCCCGCAGGACGGTCAGGGTGCCGATCAGGTGCTTGACCGGGCCCTCCGGCGTGATGAACGCGGCGGGCACCTGCAGCGACCTGTTCTCCCCGCGGCGGACCGCCAGCAGCGTGTTGGCCTTCACCATGTTGCGGACCTCGGTGACCTGCACACCCCACAGTTCGGAGATGTCGGGCAGGTACATCCAGGCCGGGACCAGGGCGTCAATCTTGGGATCGATCTCACTCACGGCACCAGACTGCCACCTGCCGGGCCCCGCGCGCACGCAGCCCGCCCCGCCCGCCCGGTACCGATGGCGGATCGTGACCGGACGACCGCCGGGCGCGACGCCCCGGGTGGCCGCGGCTCAGGCCGCGGCGGCCTTCAGCTGGACGGCCGGGTCGGCGGCACGGGCGCGGTCGAGCGGGGTGCCGCGCCCGATGAGCCGCTTCGCCTGGTTGAGGTCGCGGGGCCGGTCCACGGCGAGCAGCGCGACGGGGGCGCCGCCGCGCAGCCACAGCACCGACCAGGACGGCTCGTCGGGGCTGCCGCGCCACAGCAGTTCGTCGGCGTCGGCGTGCCGGCCGGCGTACTGGACCATGCGGCCGAACTGCTCGGACCAGAAGTACGGCACCGGGTCGTAGGGGGTGTCGGAGCCCAGCACCGAGGCGGCCGCGGCGGCGCCGGACTGCAGGGCGTGGTCCCAGTGCTGCACGGTGAGCCGGGTGCCGGCGCGGCGCGAGGGATACGAGGTGCAGTCGCCGGCCGCCCACACGCCGGGGGCGCCGGTGCGCAGCCGCTCGTCGACGAGGACGGCGCCGGCCGCGTCGAGGGCGACGCCGGAGCCGGCCAGCCAGCCGGTGGCGGGGCGGGCGCCGATGCCGACGACGACGTGGTCGGCGGCGATCCGGCTGCCGTCGGCGAGCAGCAGGCCGCCGGGTTCGACGGCGGCGACACCGGTGCCGCAGCGCAGGTCGACGCCGGCGTCCGCGTACCAGCGGGCCATCAGGACGCCGAGTTCCTCGGGCAGGGCGCCGGGCAGCGGGGCGGGGCCGGCCTCGACGACGGTGACGTGGCAGCCGAGCTGCCGGGCGACGGTGGCGGTCTCGGCGCCGATCCAGCCGGCGCCGACCAGGGCGAGCCGGGTGCCGGGGGTGAGGTCGGCGCGCAGCGCGAGGGCGTCGTCGAGGGTGCGCAGCAGGCGGGTGCCGGCGGCGGCGGGCAGGGTGAGGGCCTGCGCGCCGGTGGCGATCACCAGGGCGTCGTGGGCGAGCGGGCCGGCGTCGGTGTGCAGGACGCCGGGTTCGAGGCCGGTGGCGCGGCGGCCGAGCAGCAGCTCGACGCCGAGCTGCTCCCAGTCGATGTCGAAGGCGGTGGAGTCGCTGGTGCCGAGCAGGACGTCCTTGGAGAGCGGCGGCCGGTCGTACGGGCGGTGCGGCTCGTCGCCGACCAGCGCGACCGTCCCGCGGAAGCCGCCCTGCCGCAGGGCGAGGGCGCACTGCGCGCCGGCCATGCCGGTGCCGGCGATCAGGACGCGGTCCGTTCCGTTCAGCTCTGCCACGGCGGCCACCCTATCGGCCGGGGTGTCCAGCCCGTGTACGCCCTTTCGGGGTGGGCGACACCCGGCGTTATGGTGGGTGCACACCACACGGGAGCCCGGTGCACCGGGCTGAGAGGCGGGCTGGAGCGGCCCGCGACCGTCCGAACCTGATCCGGGTCATGCCGGCGAAGGGAGAATCAGCGACGTGGCACGGTCCCATTCAGACGTGCTGGTGGTCGGCGGCGGCATCATCGGGCTCGGCGTCGCCTGGCGGGCGGCGCAGCGCGGCCTGGCCGTGGCCCTGGTCGATCCGGTGCCCGGCGGCGGTGCCGCGCAGGTCGCCGCGGGCATGCTGGCGCCGGTGACGGAGCTGCAGTACGGCGAGGAGCCGCTGCTGCGCCTTGGCATGGCGTCGAACGAACGGTACGGGGAGTTCGCGGCCGAGCTGACCGAGGCGACGGGCCTGGACACCGGCTACCGGCGGACCGGCACGCTGGCGGTGGCGCTGGACGCGGACGACCGCGAGGAGCTGCGCGAGCTGCACGGTTTCCAGGCCCGGCTGGGTCTGGACTCGCAGTGGCTGACCGGCCGGGAGTGCCGCCGGCTGGAGCCGATGCTGGCGCCGGGGGTCCGCGGCGGTCTGCTGGTCTCCGGGGACCACCAGGTGGACGGGCGGCGCCTCGCCCGGGCGCTGGTGGTGGCCTGCGAGCGGGCCGGCGTGGTGCTGCACCGGGAGTCCGCGGTCGAGCTGCTGGTCGAGGACGGCCGGGCGGCCGGGGTGCGGACGGACGGCGGCGCCGAGCGCGCGGCCGGGCAGGTCGTGCTGGCGGCGGGCTGCCGCAGCCATCTGCTGCCGGGTCTGCCGGAGGGCGTGCTGCCCCCGGTGCGGCCGGTGAAGGGCCAGGTGCTGCGGCTGCAGGTGCCGGCGGCGTACCGGCCGTTCCTGTCGCGCAACGTGCGGGCCGTGGTCCGCGGGCAGCACATCTACCTGGTGCCGCGGGCGGACGGCGAGCTGGTGATCGGTGCGACCAGCGAGGAGCAGGGCTTCGACACCACGGTGACCGCCGGCGGGGTCTACGAACTGCTGCGGGACGCGCACGAGTTGGTACCGGGGCTGACCGAGCTCCCGCTGGTGGAGACCGGTGCCGGGCTGCGTCCCGGCTCGCCCGACAACGCGCCCCTGCTGGGGCCGACCCGGCTGCCCGGGCTGGTCGCCGCGACGGGCCACTACCGCAACGGCGTGCTGCTGACGCCGGTCACCTCCGACCTGCTCGGCGCGTACCTGGCGACCGGGAGCGTCCCGGAGCTCGCCGCCCCCTTCTCCCCCGACCGTTTCCACTCGAAGGCCCTCGCATGCTGAACACCGATCCGGTGCCCGTCCCCCTGACCGTCAACGGCGAGCCGCAGGAACTGCCTCCGGGCACCACGCTGGCCGAGGTGGTGGCCCGGGTGTCCGCCGCGAACACCGGTGTGGCCGCGGCGGTCAACGAGGCCGTGGTGCCGCGCGGCGCCTGGCCGGCCACGGTGCTCGGCGCGGGCGACCGGGTGGAGATCCTCACCGCCGTCCAGGGAGGCTGACGATGGCCGACGACCTGTTCACGATCGCGGGGACGACGTTCACCTCGCGCCTGATCATGGGCACCGGCGGCGCCCCCAGCCTGGACGTGCTGGAGCAGGCGCTGCAGGTGTCCGGCACCGAGCTGACCACGGTGGCGATGCGCCGGGTCGACGCCTCGACCCAGGGGTCGGTGCTGGACGTGCTGACCCGCAACGGGATCCGGGTGCTGCCCAACACGGCGGGCTGCTTCACCGCCGGCGAGGCCGTGCTGACGGCCCGTCTGGCCCGGGAGGCGCTCGGCACCGACTGGGTGAAGCTGGAGGTCATCGCGGACGAGCGGACGCTGCTGCCCGACCCGATCGAGCTGCTGGACGCCGCCGAGACCCTGGTCGACGACGGCTTCACGGTGCTGCCGTACACCAACGACGACCCGGTGCTGGCGCGGAAGCTGGAGGACGTCGGCTGCGCGGCGATCATGCCGCTGGGCTCGCCGATCGGCTCGGGCCTCGGCATCCGCAACCCGCACAACTTCCAGCTGATCGTGGAGGGCGCGGGCGTGCCGGTCGTGCTGGACGCGGGCGCGGGCACCGCCTCCGACGTGGCGCTGGCGATGGAGCTGGGCTGCTCGGCGGTGATGCTGGCCTCGGCGGTGACGCGGGCTCAGGACCCGGTGCTGATGGCGGACGCGATGAAGCGGGCCACCGAGGCCGGCCGGCTGGCGTACCGCGCGGGCCGCATCCCGCGGCGCTTCCACGCCGAGGCCTCCTCCCAGATGGCCGGCCGCGCCCACCTCGACACCCGCGAACACCCGGCGTTCTAGGAGGGCGCGCGCCCCGGCGCGCGACCGCATGTCTCAACATCGGCACAACCGCGCCGCACGCGGCGCCGTGCCGGGCCGGGGGTCACCCCTGCGCCCTACACTCCTCGGGTGGACATGACGCTCGACGACCCCCTGATCGGTGCCCTGCTCGACGGCCGGTACCGGGTTGATCGGCGCATCGCCGTCGGCGGCATGGCCACGGTGTACCGCGGGACGGACACCCGGCTGGACCGGGTCGTCGCGCTGAAGGTGATGCACCCCGCGCTGGCCGCCGACGGCGGCAACGAGTTCACCGGCCGGTTCATCCGCGAGGCGAAGGCCGTGGCGCGGCTGTCCCACCCGAACGTGGTGAACGTCTTCGACCAGGGCGCGGACGGCCGGGCGGTGTTCCTGGCGATGGAGTACGTGCCCGGGCGGACCCTGCGCGACCTGCTGCGCGACCGCGGGGCGCTGTCGGCGCGGGCCGCGCTGGACATCCTGGAGCCGGTGCTGGCGGCGCTGGGCGCGGCGCACCGGGCCGGCCTGGTGCACCGGGACGTCAAGCCGGAGAACGTGCTGATCACCGACGGCGGCATGGTGAAGGTCGCGGACTTCGGCCTGGTCCGGCTGCTGACCGGCACCGAGGGCGCGGGCGACGCCGTCACCAGCACCACCTCGACCGGCACGGTGCTCGGCACCGTCTCCTACCTCGCGCCGGAGCAGATCCGCCAGGACGGCCCGACCGACCAGCGGGTCGACGTGTACGCGGCCGGCATCCTGCTGTACGAGATGCTGACCGGCGCCAAGCCGCACACCGGCGAGAACGCCATGCAGGTGATCTACCGGCACCTGAACGAGGACGTCCCGGCGCCGTCGCTGGCCGCCCCGGGGGTGGGCCGCGAGCTGGACGCCATAGTGGCCGCCGCGACCGCCCGCGACCCGCAGGCCCGTCCGTGGGACGCGGTGGAGATGCTGGCCGCGCTGCAGCGGGCCCGCCGGGCGCTCACCCCGGCGCAGCTGGACGCCGAGCCGCCGGCCTCGACCCGGCCGACCCCGCAGTACCCGACCGGCGAGGTCACCGCGGTGGTCGACCGCCCGGTGGAGCGCACCAGCGTGCTGGACGTGCCGGCCGACCTGCTGACCCCGCCGCGGCCGTACGACGAGTCGCCGCCGGCCCGGCCGGCCCGTGCGCCGCGGCCACCGCGCTCGCGCGCGCCGCTGGTCTGGGGTGCGGTGATCGCGGCCGTGCTGCTGCTGGTCGGCGGGGCGACGTACCTGCTCTCGGACGGGCTGTACACCACGGTGCCGACGGTGCTCGGGCAGACCGAGGCGCAGGCGGTGGCGACGCTGGACGGGGCGGGGCTGCGCGGCACGTTCACCCAGCAGTTCAGCGAGACGGTCAAGGCCGGACAGGTGATCTCCACCGATCCCGGGGTGGGCGCCCGCGCCCGCAAGAGCGATCCGGTGAAGGTGCTGCTCTCGAAGGGCCCGGACCGGGTGGCGGTGCCGCCCGTGGAGGGTCTGTCGCTGGAGCAGGCCCGCAAGGCGCTCACCGATGCCAGGCTGGCCCCGGGGACGACCCGGGAGGAGTTCGACGACGACGTGCCCGAGGGCTCGGTGATCAGCGCGGACCCGGGACCCGGCACCTCGGTCAGCCCGAACACGCCGGTCGCGCTGGTGGTCAGCAAGGGCATGCGGCTGGTGCCGAACGTGCTCGGCATGAGCAAGGACGACGCGACCCGGGCGCTCACCGACGCCGGCTTCAAGGTGCAGGTCAACGGCCTGAACCTGTTCGGGACCGGCAAGGTCTCCGCGCAGCTGCCCAAGGCCGACACCCCGCGTGCCCAGGGCAGCACCGTGGTGATCAGCTTCGGGCTGTTCTAGCCGGTCGCCCGCGGGTCGTCGCGGCCGTCAGCGCAGCGGACCGTCCCCGGGCTCCTCCTGGTAGGAGTAGCGCTGCTCGGCCCACGGGTCGGCGAGGTTGTGGTAGCCGCGCTCCTCCCAGAAGCCGCGGCGGTCGGCGCGCATGTACTCGACCGCGCGGACCCACTTGGGCCCCTTCCAGGCGTACAGGTGCGGCACCACGAGGCGGACGGGGAAGCCGTGCTCGACGGTGAGCGGCTCGCCGTTGCGGTGGGTGGCGAAGACCGTCCGCGGGTCGGTGAAGTCGGCGACCCGCAGGTTGGCGCTGTAGCCGTACTCGGCCCAGACCATGACGTGGGTGACGCCGGGGGCCGGCGGCACCAGGTCGAGGACGGTCTTGGCGGCGACGCCGCCCCACTCGTTGCCGAGCATCGAGAAGCGGGTGACGCAGTGCAGGTCGCCGCGGACGGTCACCCGCGGCAGTGCGTGGAAGCCCTCGAAGTCCCAGCGGTGCTTCTCGGCGGAGGCGGTCGCCCCGAACACCTGGAAGTCCCAGCTCTGCGGCTTGAAGCGGGGCACCGGTCCGTAGTGCAGCACCGGCCAGCCGCGCTGGAGGCGCTGGCCGGGAGGGAGCCGCGGGTCGGACGGCTGCGGCGGTTCCGGTTCGTGCTGACCCATGCCTCCATGGTCGCAGACGGCGGGCGGTCCACGGTGCGCGCCCCTCGCGCACGCCCCCTCCATCGAACCCGCACATCGGAAAATCGGACATTGCACATAAATGGGGGTAAGTGTGAACTTACTGGAAACCATGCCCGTTCCAGTGCCACCATGCGGGCAAGCGACGGACGGCAATCAGGAAGGCACGCCATGCAGGGCGACCCCGAGGTCATCGAGTTCCTCAACGAGCAGCTCACCGCCGAGCTCACCGCCATCAACCAGTACTTCCTGCACGCCAAGATGCAGGAGAACAACGGCTGGACGAAGCTCGCCGCGTACACCCGGCACGAGTCCTTCGACGAGATGAAGCACGCGGAGACGCTGACCGACCGGATCCTCTTCCTGGACGGCCTGCCCAACTACCAGCGACTGTTCCACGTCCGGATCGGCCAGACGGTCAAGGAGATGTTCGAGGCCGACCGGCAGGTCGAGGTCGAGGCCATCGACCGGCTGCGCCGCGGCATCGTCGTCATGCGGGCCAAGAACGACGTCACCTCGGCCAACATCTTCGAGGCGATCCTCGCCGACGAGGAGCACCACATCGACTACCTGGACACCCAGCTCGAACTGCTGGAGAAGCTCGGCGAGCCGCTCTACCTCGCGCAGCTCATCGAGCAGCCGGAGAGCTGAGGCCCCACCGCCGCGGGCGGGCCGCTAGGCGGCTTCGAGACCGCGCTCGGGCAGGGTCTCAGCCACGGGATCGGCCAGCCCGAGCTTCGC
Organism: Streptomyces sp. NRRL B-24484; assembly: GCF_000717715.1. Lineage (GTDB taxonomy): Bacteria > Actinomycetota > Actinomycetes > Streptomycetales > Streptomycetaceae > Kitasatospora. Next base: position 412,526 of record NZ_JOAI01000001.1, read on the forward strand.
GGCCAGCCTGGCCGTCGGGCACGGGCGGGCACCGTGCTCCCCGAGCAGCGCCTGGATCCGGCGGACACAGGAACCGCAGTCGGTGCCGGCCTTGCAGCCCTTGGCTATCTGCCGCGGGGTGACGGCGCCGCCGTCGATCTCCCGCTTGACCTGGGCCTCGGTGACCGCATGGCACATGCACACGTACATCGGCGGCTCTCCCGGGGCTGGTGTTCCTTGATCGGCAAGGCTGGCCTTACCTCGCTAAGCCTTACCTTACCCAAGGTACCCGCAAAGCGAAGCCCCTCCGCCCCCGGAGACCGGGAAAGCGGAGGGGCCTTTGTCACATTGCGATCATCACGGCCGCCGGACTCACTGGCTGCGGTACATCTCCGCGACCAGGAAGGCCAGGTCGAGCGACTGGCTGCGGTTGAGCCGCGGGTCGCAGGCCGTCTCGTAGCGCTGGTGGAGGTCGTCGACGAGGACCTCGTCGCCGCCGCCCACGCACTCGGTGACGTCGTCACCGGTGAGCTCGACGTGGATGCCGCCCGGGTGGGTGCCGAGCGCGCGGTGCACCTCGAAGAAGCCCTTGACCTCGTCGAGCACGTCGTCGAAGCGGCGGGTCTTGTGGCCGGTCTCGGCCTCGAAGGTGTTGCCGTGCATCGGGTCGCAGATCCAGACCGGCTGGGCACCGGAGGCGGTGACCTTCTCGACCAGGGCGGGCAGGTGCTCGCGGATCTTGCCCGCACCCATCCGGGTGATGAAGGTCAGCCGGCCCGGCTCGCGGTCCGGGTCGAGCCGGTCGATCAGGGTGAGCGCCTCGTCGACCGAGGTGGTCGGGCCGAGCTTCACGCCGATCGGGTTGCGGATCTTCGAGGCGAACTCGATGTGCGCGTGGTCCAGCTGACGGGTGCGCTCGCCGATCCAGACCATGTGGCCCGAGACGTCGTACAGGTCGCCGGTCCGCGAGTCGGTGCGGGTCAGCGCCGTCTCGTAGTCCAGGATCAGCGCCTCGTGCGAGGAGTAGAACTCGACCGTCCGGAACTCCTCCGGGGCCACCCCGCAGGCGTTCATGAAGGCCAGCGCGTTGTCGATCTCCCGGGCGAGCTGCTCGTACCGCTGGCCGGAGGGCGAGTTGCGCACGAAGTCCTGGTTCCAGGCGTGCACCTGGCGCAGGTCGGCGTAGCCGCCGGTGGTGAAGGCGCGCACCAGGTTGAGCGTCGCAGCGGACGCGTTGTACATCCGCTTGAGGCGCTCCGGGTCCGGGATGCGCGACTCGGGGGTGAAGTCGAAACCGTTCACGGAGTCGCCGCGGTAGACCGGCAGGGTGACGCCGTCCCGGGTCTCGGTCGACTTCGAGCGCGGCTTGGAGTACTGGCCGGCGATGCGCCCGACCTTGACCACCGGCACCGAGGCGGCGTACGTGAGCACGGCCGCCATCTGCAGCAGGGTCTTCAGCTTGTTGCGGATCTGCTCGGCGGACACGCCGTCGAACGCCTCGGCGCAGTCACCCCCCTGCAGCAGGAAGGCCTCCCCGCGTGCGACGGCACCGAGCCGGGCACGCAGCTGGTCGCACTCGCCGGCGAAGACGAGCGGCGGATACGAGGCGAGGTCCGCAAGGGTCTTGCGCAGTGCCTCGTGGTCCGGCCATTCGGGCTGCTGCGCCGCGGGAAGGGACTGCCAGGAGAAGGCAGCCCCGTTTGTCTCAGTTGTCACGGTCACGAAGCAAGGCTACGGGGTGTGACAACCGAATTGTGCCCGCCGCCCGATGGGTGAGACGGGTGATGGACATTTCGGTGAGCGACTTCACACGGCCGGGGCATCCGCTACGCTCGTCCCCGTGACCGCATCGCACACCTTCTCCTGGTGGTGGGCCAGCCCGATGGGCGGCCCACAGCTCGCGCGTCCCTAAGACGACACGACGGCCGCCCCTCGGGGCGGCCGTCTGCGTGTTCCGAAGGAGCAGGCGGCCCTCCCGCGAAGAGCGACCGACCCGCCCGCCTCCCGGAAGGAACGCCGCACCGTGACCCGCCCTGCCGACCTGGTCGCCCGTCTCACCGCGCCCGGCGCCCCCGCGTTCGCCCTGCTGCACCGCCGCGCCCCCCGGCTCGCCCCGGACACCGTCGAGGTGCTGATCGGCACCGTCGGCGTCCACGACACTCTCGCCGACCTGCCGGTGCCGGACGGCGTGCCCGCCGGCGGCCCCCGGCACGACCTGCTCGCCCTCGTCCCGTACCGGCAGATCCGCGAGCGCGGCTTCGAGGCCCACGACGACGGCACCCCGCTGCAGGCGCTCGCCGTCGAGGAGCAGTACGCCCTCGCCCTCGACGAGCTGCTGCCCGCCCTGCCGCAGCGCCCCGTCCGGCTCACCGGCGGCGGCTTCGACATCACCGACGAGGAGTACGCGGAGATCGTCCGCCGCGTCATCGAGGACGAGATCGGCCGCGGCGAGGGCGCCAACTTCGTCGTCCGCCGGGACTTCCACGGCCGGCTGGAGGGCTTCGACACCGCCCTGGCGCTCACCCTCTTCCGGCGGCTGCTGGAGCAGGAGCGGGGTGCCTACTGGACCTTCCTGGTGCACACCGGCGAGCGGATCGTCGTCGGGGCCTCGCCGGAGGTGCACGTGCGGCAGTCCGGCGGCACCGTCGTGATGAACCCGATCTCCGGCACCTACCGCCACCCGGCCGGCGGCCCCACCCTCGACTCGCTGCTGGAGTTCCTGCACGACCCCAAGGAGCTGGAGGAGCTCACCATGGTGGTCGACGAGGAACTCAAGATGATGTGCACCGTCGGCGACCTCGGCGGCCAGGTCCTCGGCCCCCGCCTGAAGGAGATGGCCCACCTCGCGCACACCGAGTACGAGCTGCGCGGGCGCACCTCGCTGGACGTCCGCGAGGTGCTGAAGGAGACCATGTTCGCGGCGACCGTCACCGGCAGCCCGGTGCAGAACGCCACCCGGGTCATCCACCGCTACGAGGCCACCGGCCGCGGCTACTACTCCGGCGCACTCGCCCTGATCGGCCGCTCCGCCAGCGGCGGCCAGCAGCTCGACTCCCCCATCTGCATCCGCACCGCCGACATCGACCCCGCCACCGGCGAGCTGGTCGTACGGGTCGGCGCCACCCTCGTCCGGCACTCCGACCCGCACTCCGAGGTCGCCGAGACCCACGCCAAGGCCGCCGGGGTGCTCACCGCGATCGGCGCCCGCCCCGCCCCACCGAAGCCCGCCGGCCGCGGCGCCGGACCGCGCCTCGCCGACGACCACCGGGTCCAGGCCGCCCTCGACGCCCGCCGGGCCGGCCTCGCCCCGTTCTGGCTGCGGATGCAGCAGGGCACCGAGCCCGTCGAGGGCCTGGACACCCTGGTCGTCGACGGCGAGGACACCTTCACCTCGATGCTCGCCCACCTGCTGTCCTCGCTCGGCCACCGGGTCACCGTGCTGCGCTACGACACCCCCGGCCTGCCCGAGCGGGTCGCCGCCCACACCGGAGCACTGGTGCTCGGCCCCGGCCCCGGCGACCCGGCCGACCCCGCCGACCCCAAGATGGCCGTGCTCCGCCCGATCGTCGCCGACGCGCTGGCCGCCGTCCGCGCCGGCACCCGCACCGCACCGCTGCTCGCCGTCTGCCTCAGCCACCAGCTGCTCTCCGCCGAACTCGGCCTGCCGCTGCGCCGCAAGGCCGTCCCCTACCAGGGCGCCCAGGAGACCGTCGACCTCTTCGGCACCCGCCGCACCGTCGGCTTCTACAACACCTTCACCGCCCGCTGCGACGACGCCGCCGCCGAACGGCTCGCCGCCGAGGGCATCGAGGTCGCCCGCGACCCGCTCACCGACGACGTCCACGCCCTCCGCGGCCCCGGCTTCGCCGCCCTCCAGTTCCACCCCGAGTCCGTCCTCACCCGCGAGGGCGTCGACATCGTCGCCGGACTCCTCCGCACCGCGTCCCCCGTCGCCGGCTGAGCGCCCGCACCCGCACCGCCCGGCCCCCGGAGCACACCGTCCGGGCCGGGCGGCGCACGTGCGGCAGACTTCCCGTGGACGGGCACCACCCAGGGGCGCGTGGGGGTGCGCTAGCCCTGGCTCAGTTCGTCGTCCAGGCCCTGCTCGATCGCGTAGCGGACGAGTTCGACGCGGTTGTGCAGTTGCAGCTTGCCGAGGGTGTTCTGGACGTGGTTCTGCACGGTGCGGTGCGACAGCACCAGCCGGTCGGCGATCTGGCGGTAGGACAGGCCCTTGGCCACCAGCCGCAGTACCTCGGTCTCCCGGGTGGTCAGCTGCGGCGCCGCGGGGGACGCGGCCGGGGCGGGCTCGGTGGCCAGCCGGCGGAACTCGCCGAGGACGAGCCCGGCCAGGCCCGGGGTGAAGACCGGGTCGCCGAGCGCGGTACGGCGGACGGCGTCGATCAGCTCGTCCCGGCCCGCGGACTTCACCAGGTAGCCGGTGGCGCCGGACTTGACCGCCTCCAGGACGTCGGCGTGCTCGCCGCTCGCGGAGAGCACCAGCACCCGGGCGCTCGGGTCGTGGGTGACGATCCGGCGGCAGACCTCGACGCCGGGCAGAGCGGGCAGGTTGAGGTCGAGGACGACGACCTGCGGCACGGTGGCCAGGGCGCGGCGCACCGCCTCCTCCCCGTCGCCCGCGGTGGCGACGACGGCGAACCCGGCGTCGGCGAGGTCCCGGGAGACGGCGTCCCGCCACATCGGGTGGTCGTCGACGACCATGACCCGAACCTGATCCGACATCACTGCCCCTTCCTGGGCACCCGCATCTCGACCTCGGTGCCCTCGCCGGGTACCGAGTACAGCTCGGCCGTGCCGCCGAGGTCGCGCAGCCGCCCGCGGATCGACTGCGAGACGCCGAGGCGTCCGGCCTCCTCCGCCTCGCCGAGCCGCCCGGCGGCGAAGCCCGCGCCGTCGTCGCGGACGGAGACGGTGACGGCGTCCGGCTCGTCCTCGACGAGGATCCACGCCCGGGCGTCCTCGCCCGCGTGGCGGCGGACGTTGTCCAGGGCCGCGCCCACCGCGGCGGCGAGTTCGCCGGCGGCGTGCGCGGGCAGCAGCACGGGGGTGCCGGGGGCGGAGAGGGTGACCCGCTCGCCGGTGTGCGGGGCGATCAGCTGCCGGAGGTCCTGCTCGGCGGGCGGCGGCTCGCCGGAGGCCTGGGCGGGCAGCGGTCCGCCGGTCATCAGCGCCCGCAGCGCGCGTTCCTGCTCGCCGGCCAGCCGGCCGAGGTCGCCGATGTCCCCCTCGCGGCGCTGGACGAGGGCGAGCACCTGGAGGACGCCGTCGTGGATGTCCCGGGAGAGCCGCTCGCGTTCGCGGGTGGCGGCCTCGACCTGGAGCGCGCGGGTGAGCACGGCCTCGCTGGCGCGGGCGAGCTCGATGACGTAGCCGATGGCGCAGCCGGCCACCATCAGCAGCACGATGTTGTGGATGTTGTCCGGGGTGATGCCGCCGTGGCCGAGGATGTTGGCGAGGCCGACGACGGTGGCGGCGAACGCGGCGGGCTTCCAGCCGCCCTTGCCCGCGAAGCCGAGCACGCTGCCGGCCGCCCAGATGGTGGGCAGGGTCGGGGCGCCGCCGTGGATGCGGGCCGGCTGGTCGATGATCCCGCTCATCACGATGCCGGTGACGGCGAACGCGAGGTCGGTGCCGAGCACGTACCAGGTGCAGCGCTGCGGACCGGCGAAGGCCCGGGCGCTGGCGAGCGTCCACAGGGTGAGCGCGCCGAGGTAGATCCAGCCGGAGACCGGGTGGAGGAAGTCGTGGAAGGAGTTGAGGTAGCGCAGGATCGCGTAGGCCAGGGCGAGCACCCGGAAGTAGCCGATCGCCCGCCACAGCGGCATCTCGACGGACATGCCGCCCACGGTCAGCGCGCCCGACCGCTGCACCGCTGCCGCGACCGGGCCGGCCGCCCGGGTCGCGAGCCCGGCTCTGTGGTCCTCCGCCATCCGTCGTCCCCCCGACCCCTCGTCCCCAGGCCCCAGGCCCCAGACGCGCCCTACTCGGGCTTGTCCTGCTGCTCCTGCTGTTCCTGCTCCAGCCGCGCGGCCTCGTCCTCGGCGGCCTTCTCGGCCTCGTCCTTGGCCGCCTTCTCGGCTTCCTCCTTGGCGGCCTTCTCGGCCTCCTTCTCGGCGGCCTTCTCCGCCTTCTGCGCGGCCCGGCGCTCGGCGTCGGCGCGCTTCTTGTCCTCGGTGATCTGGCGCTTGGCGGCGGTGGCGTAGATGTCCACGTACTCCTGGCCGGAGAGCCGCATGATCTCGTACATCACCTCGTCGGTGACGGAGCGGAGGATGAAGCGGTCGTTCTCCATGCCGTGGTAGCGGGAGAAGTCGAGCGGGCGGCCGATCCGGATGCCGGGGCGGATCCCGAAGTTGGGGACGACCTGGCCGGGGGGCTGCACCTTCTCGGTGTCGATCATGGCGACCGGGATGACCGGGGCGCCGGTCTGCAGCGCGACCCGGGCGAGACCGCCGACCTTGCCGCGGTACAGCTTGCCGTCGGGCGAACGGGTGCCCTCGGGGTAGACGCCGAACAGCTCGCCGCGCTCCAGGACGGCGACGGCGCTGCGGATCGCCGCCTCGCCGGCGCCGCGCGCCCCGGACCGGTCGACCGGCAGCTGGCCGACGCCCTTGAAGAAGGCGGCGGTCAGCTTGCCCTTGAGGCCGGGGGTGTTGAAGTACTCGGCCTTGGCGATGAAGGTGATCCGGCGCTTGATCAGCGCGGGGAAGAAGAAGGAGTCCGAGAAGGACAGGTGGTTGCTCGCGATGATCGCGGGACCCTCGTCGGGGATGTTCTCCGCGCCCTCGAGCCACGGCCGGAAGAAGATCCGCAGCAACGGCGCGACGATCATCTTCATCAGTCGGTAGAACAACCCGGGCCTCCTGTTGTACGGACCGGTCGATCCTAATGCCCACAGCCGCGCGCGTGTGCACCGGCAGGCCCGTGATGCGGCGGCTGCGGCCCCTGTACGGGCCGCCGCGGCCGTGGGACGATGCCGCTCCGGGTACCCGCGGGTAGCCGCCGCTCCCCCGGGCCCGTCCGGTGCCCGCGATCCCGTCCCGTGCGCCGGGGATCCCGCCCGGAACCGGTCCGGGACCCCGTCCCGGATCCCGCCAGGGACCCGTCCGAGCGAAGGAGCTCCGAGGATGCCGCTGCTGCCCGGCGCAGAACCGTTTCACCACAAGGGCGGGCCGGTCGGCGTGCTCCTCGTCCACGGCTTCACCGGCTCGCCGCGGTCCATGCGGCCGTGGGCCGACCACCTGGCCGCCGCGGGCCTGACCGTCGCGCTGCCGCTGCTGCCCGGCCACGGCACCCGCTGGCAGGACATGCAGCAGACCCGCTGGGAGGACTGGTACGCCGAGGTCGACCGCGAGCTCCGGGCCCTGCTGGACGGCTGCGAGCAGGTCTTCGTCTGCGCCCTCTCCATGGGCGGCGCCCTCGCGCTGCGGCTCGCCGCGCAGCACGGCGACGCGATCTCCGGCGTCGTCCTGGTCAACCCGTCGGTCCGCTCGGACAACCCGGCCACCGTCCTGCTGCCCGCCCTGCGGCACCTCGTCCCCAGCCTGCCCGGCATCGCCGACGACATCGCCCTGGAGGGCGTCTCCGAGTACGGCTACGACCGCACGCCGCTGCACGCGGCCTGGTCGCTCTCCCGCCTCTGGCGCACCGTCCAGGCCGAACTGCCCGCCGTCCGGCAGCCCGTGCTGCTGCTGCGCAGTCCCCAGGACCACGTGGTCTCCCCGGCCAACTCGGAACTGGTGCTCGCCCGGATATCCTCGACGGACGTGACGGAAAAACTGTGCGAGCGCAGTTACCACGTCGCCACGCTGGACCACGACGCCGGAATGATCTTCGAGGAGAGCCTCGGGTTCGTCCGCCGGCTGGCACCGGCGGCGAAGACCGATGCGAAGACCGATGCGACGACCGATGCCGAGCACCACCTGGGCTGAAGGGCCGGTAGTGAACGAGACCAGCAAGGCGGGCGGCGGCGAGGAGCTGCCCGAGGACGGCACCGCGAAGCCCGGACAGGACCAGGAGACCACCGCCGGTTCCGAACCGCCCGCCCGGCGGCCCGCGGCCGGCAGCCAGGCCGAACAGGACGCGATCTTCGCCGCCCTGGTCGCGCAGTTCGACGACCCCGTCGACCTGACCAACCCCGAGTGGCCGGAGATCGAGAACCTCCGCGCCCAGGAGTCCCCGGCCGCGGACTCCTTCGACGAGTTCGCGCCCCGCCCCCGGCCGCGGCCGAGACCGACCACCCCCGAGCAGGTGGCCGGGCCGGTGTCCGGCCCGCGCGACTACGGCCTCCGGGAGGACCCGGACGAGGGCCACTTCGTCCCGCCGGAGCCCCCGCCGCTGCCCAAGGCCGACACCACCGCCAAGTTCGCCTGGATCGCCGTGCTCGGCGGCCCGGCCCTGCTGCTCATCGACACCCTGGTCTGGCACGAGGTGGCCGGCTGGCCCGCGTGGGTCGGCGTCACCGCCTTCCTCGGCGGCTTCGTCACCCTCGTCGCCCGGATGAAGGACAAGGACGACGACGAGCCGGAGGACCCGATGGGCGGCGCCGTCGTCTGACCGTCCGCCCCCGTGCCGCGGCCGTCGCCCGCCCGTAGCCTGGGAGGGCGGGAGGCGACGGCCATGGCACGGATCGGCACCCTGGCGGGAACGGCGGTACTGGCGGCGGCACTGGCCGCGGGCTGCAGCAGCCACTCGGTGGTGACGGCTCCGGCGAGCAGTCCGACGAGCGGCACGGGCTCCGGTTCCACCGGCTTACCCCGGTCGGCGCAGGTCGGGGACACCCTCGAACTGGCCGGCAACGAGAAGGGCGCCCGGATCGCCGTGACGGTGACGGCGGTGGCCGACCCGGCGACGGGCGCCGACGCCATCTCCACGCCGGGCGCCGGCGAACGGCTGGTCGCCGTGCAGTTCCGGCTCCACAACATCGGCTCGGCGGTGTACTCCGACGCCCCGGCCAACAGCGCCACCGTGATCGACGAGCAGGGGCAGGGCTTCAACACCTCGGTGACCACCGAGGTCACCGCCGGGCCGGGATTCCCCGCCGGGGTGCACGTCGCCCCCGGCGACACCGCGCTCGGCTACCTCGCCTTCGAGGTCCCGGCGGGCTCCCGTCTCGCCAAGGCCCAGTTCACCCTGAATTCCGGCTTCGCGGACCAGACCGGCCAGTGGGCGCTGCCCGCCGCCACCGCGGCCCCCACCGCGACCGCCACGGCCGCGCGGACCACGACCGTCACCGCGACGGCCACCGCCACCGCCGGCCCCCGGACGGCCGCCGCCGCACCGCGCCAGGCCGTGGAGGACTACTACGCCGCGATCAACGCCCGTGACTACGCCCGCGCCTGGGCCCTCGGCGGCCGCAACCTCGCGCCGAGCTACGGGCAGTTCGTCAACGGCTTCACCGGCACCGCGGCCGACACCGTGACCGTCACCGCCGTCAACGGCGACACCGTCTCCGTCCTCCTGGACGCCCTGCAGACCGACGGCACCCACCACCACTACGCCGGCACCTACACCGTCCGCAACGGCATCATCGTCGCCGCCTCGATCCACTGACCGCTTGCCCCACACCCCCGCCGATCCCACGCCCCCTGCTCCCCCGCCTCAGCCCCCCGCGGGGATCCGCACCACCGCCACCACCGGCAGATGATCCGTCGCCACCACCAGATCCGCCGCCGACACCCCCGCCAACCCCTGCGGCACCCCGCACGCCAGCACCTCCACACCGGGCGTGGCGAAGATCGCGTCGATCCGCTGGTGGGGGTCGGCCGGGACGGAGGTGAAGGTGCCGCCCCAGGGGGCGACGGTGTGGGCGTCCTGGTACGCGGCGGCCATCCGGCGCCAGCCCGGGCCGTCGGGGTGCTCGTTGAAGTCGCCTGCGACGATGCCGTGCTCGTCCGGGTCGAACTGGTCCGGGAGCAGCGCGAACTGGCGGAGCCGTTCGGCCGGGTCGAGGGAGAGGTGGCAGCTGGTCACCGCGAACGGGGCCGAACGGCCCACCCGTAGCAGGGCGGTGGCGAATCCGCGGGCGTGCAGGCCGCGGGTCTTGGGCAGCAGCCGGTCGCGGACGGCGAGGACCTCGACCCGCAGCTTCCCGAGCAGCAGCGGTCCGGCGGCGATCCGGCCGCCGCCGGAGAGGACGACGGTTCCGGTGCGGTGGGCGAGCCGGGCGGCCTGCTTCCGGGGCCGCCAGTACCGCGGGGACTCCTGGATGCAGACCACGTCCGGATCGCAGGCGCGGATCACCCGGACGAGGGCGTCCCGGTCGTCCCGCAGCGAGCGGACGTTGTAGCTGAGGATGCGGACCCGCTCGGCGCCGTCGGGTTCGGCGCCGGAGGCGGGCAGGGCGGCCGGCCCGGTCGGCGGCACGGGTCCGGGGGCTGCGGACGGCTGCTCGGCAGGCATGCCGGCCATGCTAACGGCGAGGCCGGGGCGGCTGCCCCAACCTCGCCGTCGGAGATCGGACGATCCGTCAGACGCGCGCCAGGTCGGCGGCGCCGGCGATGCCGGCCGCGGAACCCATCGTCGCGAGCAGGACCTCGGCGCGCGGGCGGTGCACGCCACCGGTCAGGTAGGTCTCGAAGGCCGCGGCGACCGGGTCGAGCAGCAGGCTGCCCGAGTCGGAGACGCCGCCGCCGAGCACGAAGACGCCCGGGTCGAACAGCGCGGCGAGGTCGGCCATGCCGCGGCCGAGCCAGTCGGCGAGCTCCGAGTAGCACTCCAGGGCGAGCGGGTCGCCCTCGGCCGCGGCCTCGGTGATGTGGATGCCGCGAATGGTCTCGGCGACGAAGTCGTTGAGCTCCAGCATCCGCTTGCCGGCGATCGGGTCGGCGGCGGCCTTCTCGCGGCCGTAGCGGCGCAGCGCACGGCCGGAGCCGTACTGCTCCCAGCAGCCCTTGCCGCCGCAGCCGCAGGCCAGGCCGTCGGGGACCATGTTGAGGTGGCCGATCTCGCCGGCGACGCCGAAGCGGCCGCGGTGCATCCGGCCGTCGAGGACGATGCCGCCGCCGATGCCGGTGCCGACGGTGATCAGGACCATGTCCTCGTAGCCGGCCGCGGCGCCGAAGCGGAACTCGGCCCAGGCGGCGCAGTTCGCGTCGTTCTCGACGACGGTCTCCAGGCCGGTGAGCTCCTCGATGCGCTGCTTGAGCGGCTCGTTCTCCCAGTCGATGTTGGGAGCGAAGATCACCGTGGAGCGGTCGCGGTCCACGAAGCCGGGGGCGCCGACACCGACGGCCGCGACCTCCGGGTACTCCTCCTTGAGCTCGCGCACGGCCTGCGCGATCGCGTCGACCGCCCACTGGGGGTCGGCCGGGGTGGGCACCCGGGTACGCGCAAGGATTTCGCCGGTCTCGTCGACCACGCCGGCCGCGATCTTCGTCCCGCCGACGTCGACGCCGATGGTCAGAGCCATGTGTCCCTCAGCTATTCACTCGTTCCCGCTGAGCGGAACGGTACCCGCTGAGCGGTGCTCCCGTACACACCGAGGCCTACATTAACCGAAGCCAATTTCCGGATTGCCGGGTCAGCTGCGTTCAGAAGTCGTAGACTTCGCGGCTTTGAGTGATGCGTGAAGGCGCCACAGTCACCTCGTCTGACCTGCGGCTTCACTACTTGTCGGAGGCCCCGTCGAGGTCGATGTGCTCGGCCTCGGCGTGTCCGGCACCGGCCCAGCGCTGTTCATGACCTGAGACGGCTGCGCGGTACGCGGCGAGCAGTTCGCCGCCCGCGGCGGCGAGATGTCCGTACACCTCGGGGTTCTGCTCGCGCAGCCTGGTGCCGTACTCCTGGGCCTTGCCGCCGAGGGCGAGGGCGAACCTCCGGACCTCGTCGACCAGCGGCCCGAACTCCGCGCCGAGGCCCTGCCCGGCCGTGCCGTCCGCCTTCTCGTCCGCCATCCGGCGACCTCCTCCGTGCGTCCTCGGCGCGGCATCGCGGTGACGCAGGGGCGTCGCCGGTGCGCTGCCGAGCCGTCCGGCCGGGACCGGCCGGGCTCCAGACGCTACCGGACGGCGTATCGAAGGCCGCCCGGCGCACCGGACGCGCGCCGGGCGCACACGCCCATCACACACGCCCCTTCCCTGCACCGGCCGACCGGCGCGCGGCAGGGCCGCCCGCAACCATCGGGGCCGCCACGTGCGCCAGTGCGTGCCATGGGGGCGAGCGGCGCCCGCCACGGGCCGGGGCTTGTCCGCCACGGGCCGGGGCTTGTCCGCCACGGGCGAGGAGGGCCAGTCGCGGGCGAGACGGGGTCCGCCCCGGGCGAGGAGGGCAAGTCGCGGGCGAGGCGGGGTCAGCCGCGGGCCGGCCAGAGCGCGGGGTCCGGCGCGAACCGCACCGACAGCACGCCGTCGTGCAGCCCTGCGCCGCTCACCGTGCACCGCCGCAGGGCGGAGGGCAGCGGGAGCAGCCGGCGGTGGCCGCCGGTGCCCACGACCAGTTCGTCCCCGCGGCGCACCAGCTCCAGTCCGGACCGGTCGGCGCCGGGCAGGGCGAGGTGCCAGACCAGCAGTCCTTCCGCGGCGAGCCGGTCCTCGACCCACGGCTCGGGGGCCTCGCCGGGTTCGGGCACGCCGGCGGCGTACAGCTGGTCGGCGATGTCCTCCAGGGCGACCTCGGGCCATCCGGCGGTGAGCAGCGGCACGGCGCCGAGGCTGGCGGCGAGCTCGGCCAGGCGTTCCTGCTGGCGGGCGGCGCGGGCGGCCAGCCAGGGGTCGGGCGAGGCGGTGGCCGCGGACGGCAGCACCCGGTGGGCGACGACCGCGTCCAGGCGACGGCCGTACAGGGCGAGGGCGGCGCGGATCCGGCGCAGCTCTCCGTTGCCGTGGGCGTCGGCGTCCACGACCAGGCGGACGGAGGTGCCGGGCGCCTCGATCACGGCGCGGGCCTCGGCGAGGGCGGCGCAGGCGGCCGTCCGGGCCTCGAACAGCCAGTCGGCGGGCATCGGCACCCCGGCGAGCGCGGCCAGCAGCGGGCGCAGCGCGCGGGCGGCCTGGCGCTGCTCGGGCAGCAGCCGGTCGAGGTAGCGGACGAGTTGCTCGGGCAGTGCCAGGGTGGCGAGCAGGTCGGCCGGGGGCGGGGCGGCGACCACGACGGTCTCGGCGTCGGCGGAGCGCAGCGCGCGGAGCAGGGCGAGCTGCCGGGTGCCGGGCAGCGGGGTGAGCTCCTCGGGGTCGAGCGGCTCGGCCCCGAGCAGGTCGAGGGCCGGCGCGAGCCGGGCGCCGAAGCCGTCGAGGGCGCTGCGCAGGGCGGCCTGCTCGTCGATCCGGGCGACCGCGAGCCGGTCCGCGCAGGGTGCGGGCTCCGCGGTGAGGCGGGTGTCCAGCAGGTCGTCGAGGGCGCGGTGCGGGTCGTCGGCGGCCAGCAGCAGGGTGCGCCGGCCGGCGCGGGCGCTGTGCAGGGCGGTGGCGGCGGCGACGACGGCCGAGCCCTCGCCGGTGACGAGGACGGTGCGGGGTGACACCCGGCGTCAGCCCTCGACGCGCTTCTTCAGGCCGGCCAGGGCCCGGTCGATGATGACCTTCTCCGCCTTGCGCTTGATCATGCCGAGCATCGGGATCTTGACGTCGACGGCGAGCTGGTAGGTGACCTCGGTGCCGCCGCCCTTGACCGCGGCGAGGCTGTAGGAGCCGTCGAGGGCCCGCAGCATCTGGCTCTTCACCAGCGTCCAGCGGACCTCGCGGTCGCCGTCCCAGGTGTAGGCGAGGACGTGCTCGTCGCGGATCGCGCCGGCGTCGAGCACCAGGCGCACCTCCGAACCGCGGCCGTCCGCGGCGGTGTTCAGCACCTCGATCTCCTTGACCTCGCCCGTCCACTCCGGGTAGGCCGCGAAGTCGGCGATCGCGGCCATGACCTCGGCCGGGGTCGCGTCGATGATGATGCTCGACCTGGTGTGCTCCGCCATCACGGCCCTCCGCGTCTCTTCAGATGTGCGCCCAGGGCAGGCTATCGCGCCCGCGGGTGCGCGCCGGGCGCCGCCCTGGGCATCGGGGCTCGCGAGGGGTTCGCGAACGGCTCCCGGCGGGCCCGCGGCACCGGGCGGACGCACCCGCGCGGGGTGGGTCCGGGGCCGGTGCGGAGCCGGTGCGGAGCCGGTCGGCGGGGCCTGTGCGGGGGCACCGGGGGCTACCGACACGTCGGGCATCGGCTGTCGTAAGGTGCGAGACGAAACATCCCCACCCGTTCTGCGCGGTGTGACTCTTCGAACAACGGAGCCGACAGCTCTGGTCGAATCCGGCTACCGAGCAGTAACGTCCTGCCGTCCCGCAGCGTCGCAGACGAGGAGCAGTCTTGCTCGAGTTCAGCCTTCCGGCCCGCTACCAGGTACCGAGCGGCGGAAACCTCTCCGACCTGATCCACCAGAACGCCGAGCTGCACCCCGGCGTCGCCGTGATCAGCCGGAAGGTGGCCGGGCAGTGGCAGGACCTGACGGCGGCCCAGTTCCTCTCCGAGGTCCACGCGGTGGCCAAGGGGCTGATCGCCTCCGGCGTCGAGCCGGGCGACCGGGTCGCGGTGATGTCCCGCACCCGTTACGAGTGGACGCTGCTCGACTTCGCGATCTGGTGCGCGGGCGCGATCACCGTGCCGGTGTACGAGTCCTCCTCCGCCGAGCAGGTGCAGTGGATCCTCGGCGACTCCGGTGCCGTCGCGGTGGTCACCGAGACCGCCGGCCACGCCGCCGTCCTCGCGGAGGTCCGGGACCGCCTGCCGCAGCTCCGGCACGCCTGGCAGATCGAGGACGGCGCGGTCGCCGCCCTCACCGCGGCGGGCGCCGACGTCACCGACGCGACGGTCGCCGAGCGCCGGGCCGTCCCGGACGCCGACACCATCGCCACCATCGTCTACACCTCGGGCACCACCGGCCGCCCCAAGGGCTGCCAGCTGACCCACCGCAACTTCCTGGCGGAGCTGGGCAACGTCACCGCCCGCCTGGAGCCGCTCTTCCGCACCGGCGAGAGCTCCGTCCTGCTGTTCCTGCCGCTGGCCCACGTGCTCGGCCGGATCGCCGAGATCGCGGCGGCCATCGCGCCGATCAAGATCGGCCACGTCTCCGACATCAAGGACGTCACCGCCGAACTCGGCTCCTTCCGGCCGACCCTGATCCTCGGTGTGCCGCGCGTCTTCGAGAAGGTCTTCAACACCGCCCGCGCCAAGGCCCAGGCCGACGGCAAGGGCAAGATCTTCGACAAGGCCGCCGACACCGCCATCGCGTACAGCCGCGCGCTGGACGCCGGCGGCGCCGGGCTCGGCCTGAGAATCAAGCACTTCGTCTTCGACAAGCTGGTGTACGCCAAGCTGCGGGCCGCCCTCGGCGGACGGGCCACCCACGCCATCTCCGGCGGCGCCCCGCTCGGCGAGCGGCTCGGCCACTTCTACCGCGGCATCGGCTTCACCGTCCTGGAGGGCTACGGCCTGACCGAGACCTGTGCGGCCACCGCCTTCAACCCGCACGACAAGCCGAAGATCGGCACCGTCGGCCAGCCGCTGCCCGGCTCCGCGGTGAAGATCGCCGAGGACGGCGAGGTGCTGCTCAAGGGCCCGCAGGTCTTCACCGGGTACTGGAACAACCCGGAGGCCACCGCGGAGGCCCTGCAGGACGGCTGGTTCGCCACCGGCGACATCGGTTCGCTGGACGACGAGGGCTACCTCACCATCACCGGCCGCAAGAAGGAGATCATCGTCACCGCGGGCGGCAAGAACGTGGCGCCGGCCGTGATCGAGGACCGGATCCGGGCGCACGCCCTGATCGGTGAGGTCATGGTGGTCGGCGACCGCAAGCCCTTCGTGGCCTGCCTGATCACCCTCGACCCGGACTTCTTCGACAAGTGGAAGGAGCTCAACGGCAAGCCGGCCGGGGCCGGCCTCGCCGACCTCGCCGAGGACGCCGACCTGCTCGCCGCCGTGCAGTCCGCCGTGGACGACGGCAACCAGGCCGTCTCGCACGCCGAGGCCGTGAAGAAGTTCCGCCTGCTCGACACCTCCTTCACCGAGGAGAGCGGCCACCTCACCCCCTCCCTCAAGCTGAAGCGCAACGTCGTCCTCAAGGACTTCGCCGCCGACGTCGAGGCCATCTACCAGCGCTGAAGCGGGTGACCGCGAGGGGCGCGGCGAACTGTGCGAATCGGGGGCAACGGTCCGTGCCTTCCGTCTCGCGCGGTTCACCGCGCCCCTCGGTGGTTGTCCCGGTGCTACGCCAGCAGCCCCGTGAGCCGCTGCGCCAGCAGGTCCCAGCGCCAGGAGCGCTCCACCCAGCGCCGTCCGGCCTCCCCCATCGTCCGCCGCAGCTGCTCGTCGTGGAGCAGCCGCACGATCCGCTCCGCCGCCGCCTCCGCCGAGCGGCCCGGCACCACGTAGCCGGTCTCGCCCTCCAGGACGGCGTCCGGGGCACCGCCGGAGTCCCCGGCGACCACCGGCAGGCCGGTCGCGGAGGCCTCCAGGTAGACGATCCCGAGGCCCTCGACGTCCAGCCCGCCCCGCCGGGTCCGGCAGGGCATCGCGAAGACGTCGCCGGCGCCGTAGTGGGCGGGCAGTTCCTCCCACGGCACGGCCCCGGTGAAGCGGACGGAGCCGGCGACCCCGCGGGCCTCGGCGAGCTTCTCCAGGTCGTCGCGGTAGGGGCCGTCGCCGACGATCAGCAGGACGGTGTCGGGCACCGCCGCGAGGATCTGCGGCATGGCCTCGATCAGGGTGTCCTGGCCCTTGCGCCGGACGAGCCGGGAGACGCAGACGACGACCGGCCGGTCGCTGAGCCCGAGCCGGGCGCGGACCTCGTCGCCGCCCGAGTCCGGCCGGAAGGTCCGCTCGTCGACGCCGGGCGGCAGCTGCACCATCCGCCGGGCCGCCTCCGGGCCGACCGCGTCGGCGATCCGGCTGCGGGTGTACTCGCCGAGGTAGGTGAGGGTGTCGGTGCCGGCGCCGATCCGCCGCAGCAGCTGCCGGGAGCCGGGCAGCTGGGCCCAGGCGGCCTCGTGGCCGTGGGTCATGCCGAGCAGGCGCTGGGCGCCCGCATGCCGCAGTGCGGGGGCCATCAGGCCGAGCGGGGCGGCGGCGCCGAACCAGACGGAGCTGCAGCCCTCGGCGCGGAGGATCTCGGCGGCCCGCCGGGTGACCCGCGGGGTGGGCACCATCATCTTCGTCCGGTCGCGGATCACCGGGAACGGCTGGCGGGCGTCGAACTCGGCGACCTCCTTCCCGTCGCGCCAGGTGGAGGCGTACACCACGATGGAACCCGCGGGCTGGCGGACGGCCATGTTGTGCACGAACGCCTGGATCCCGCCGGGCCTCGGCGGGAAGTCGTTGGTGACGATGAGGGTCTTGTGCATGCCACGGCTCGCTCGGTCGGGGGTTGCATGGTGCAGTGGTCGGTGATCCGTACCATAGGTCAACACCACGGCCCGCCGGGAACGAAGGATCACAGCGCAACCGTTTCCGGTCCGGGCCGGTCCTATGTGCCGGGGCCCCGTTGCGCGGGCGCCACCGCGACCGGCGTCAGCGAGTCGAACGAGGGAGCGCAGTGGAGTTGGCCCCGACCGGGCGCACCGGCAGCACCAGCAGCACCGAGCGCCTCGCCCTGACCGGCTCGCCGCCGCCCGCGCCGGCCGGCGGTGCGCTGTGGGCGCTCGGGGCGTCCTGGGTGGTCACCCGGGTGCTGATCGTGCTGATGGCCGTCGGTGTGCTGAGGATCTCGGGCACCGACGTGAGCTCAGACGTCTCGGTGATCTACCACGGCTGGTACGAGGTGCTGCGGACGGGCACCTTCCCGCTGGACGACGTGACCTGGCAGTACCCGCCCGGGGCGGCGCTGGTGATCCTGCTGCCGGGCGTGCTGCCCTGGTCGTACCTGGTGTCCTTCTTCGTGCTGTGCGGCGTGTTCGACGCGCTCACGGTGGGCGCGCTGATGCGGGTCGGCACCCGGCGGGGCCGCAGCTTCACCGGCGCCTGGATGTGGGTGGCGGGCGTGCCGCTGCTCGGTCCGACGGTCTACTGCCGGTACGACATCATCGTCACCGCGCTCGCGGTGGGCGGTCTGCTGCTGGTGCTGCGCCGGCCGGCCCTGGGCGGGTTCCTGCTGGGGCTGGGCGGGCTGGTGAAGGTGTGGCCGGTGCTGGCGCTGGCCGGCACCCCGCGCGGGCGCCGCACCCGCCGGGCGTGGACGGCGGCGGCCGCGACCGCCGCGTCCCTGGGCTTCCTGCTGACCGCGGGCATGAACGGCGCCTTCGAGTTCCTGAAGTTCCAGAAGGAGCGGGGGATCGAGGTGGAGTCGCTGGGCGCGCTGCCGCTGCACTTCGCCAAGCTCTTCGGCGCCTGGGACGGCCAGGTGACCATGAACTACGGCTCGCTGGAGATGCTCGGCCCGTGGGTGCCGGTGGTCTCCCGGGTGTGCGTCGCCGGCACCCTGCTGGGCTTCGGCTGGCTGCTGCTGTGGCGGCTGCGGGCGGTGCGCTGGCAGCCGTCGACGCCGTACGACGCGGCGCTGGCCGCTCTGCTGGTGTTCACCGTGACCAGCCGGGTGATCAGCCCGCAGTACCTGGTGTGGCTGGTCGGCCTGGCCGCGGTCTGCCTGACGGTGCGCGGCACCCGGCAGAAGCCGGTGGCGGTGCTGATCCTCGCGGCGACGGTGCTGACCACCGTGGAGTTCCCGATCCTGTTCGGCGCGGTGCAGCACAGCGAGCCGTGGGGCGTGGCCGTGCTCACCGCCCGGAACCTGCTGCTGCTGGCCGCCACCGTGCTGTCCTGCCGGCGGCTGTGGCGCTCCACCCGCGGGCCGGACGCGCAGGCCACCCTGGTGCTGCCGCCGGAGCCGCCGGTGCAGGGCTACCCGGTGCGCCCCGGCATCGCGTACGAGCAGGCACTGCTGGACGACCTGGACCGCCCGGTGGGCCGCCCCGCGACCACGTCCTGACCGCACCCCCGCCCGCACCTCCCGCCCGTGCGCCGCTTCGCTGCAAGTTTCTGAAAGGCCTTGCAGTGGTGCCCGCGCGGCTGGCAGCATCGTCCGCTGTCAGCCGATGCCGCCTGTGGAGGTTCCGCGTGCCCGACAACCCCGACCTCGACGTCCTGGTGGTGGGCGGTGCGGGCGTGGACACCATCGTCCGGGTCGACCGGCTGGAGATCCCCGCGTCCGACTCGCTCGGCGTGCCCCCGGTGCACGACTACGCGGGCCACACCGGCAGCGGTGTCGCCCTCGGCTGCCACCGGCTGGGCCTGCGCACCTCCTTCCTCGACTTCCTAGGCGACGACCCGCAGGGCGAGCTGGTCCGGGACGCCTTCCGCCGCGCGGGCCTGGACTTCCACCACCTGGTCTCCCCCGCGGGCACCCCGCGCGGGGTGAACCTGGTCGACGCCGACGGGCTGCGGTTCTCCTTCTACGACGGCCGGCACCCGGCCGACCTGCGCCTGCCCGCCGCCTTCTACCTGCCGTTCCTGGAGCGGACCCGGCACGTCCACCTGTCGATCACCAACGTCAACCGGGACATGCACCCGGACATCGAGCGGCTCGGCGCCACCAGCTCCACCGACCTGCACGCCTGGGACGGCGAGAACGAGCACCACCGGCACTACGCGCTCCGCTCCGACCTGGTCTTCCTGTCGGCCGCGGGCTGCCCCGGCCGGCACGAGGAGGTGATGCGCTCGGTGCTGGACGGCGGCCGGGCGCGCCTGGTGGTCGCGACCGCGGGCGCGGCCGGCAGCTACCTGCTGGAGCGCGGCAGCGACACCGTCCGGCACGTGCCGGCGGTCGACCCCGGCGGGCCGGTGGTGGACAGCAACGGCGCCGGCGACGCCTTCGTCAGCGGCTTCCTCGCCGGCTGGCTGGCGGGCCGGCCGGCGGAGGCGTGCATGCTGGCGGGCTCGGTGGCCGGCGCCCACGCCTGCACCGCGGCGGGCACCCACAGCGCCCTGATCGACGGCGCGGGCCTCGCAGCCGGTCTCGCGGCCGCTCAGCGGCGCAGCTGACGCACCAGGTCGGCCGTCCAGGCCTTGGTGAAGGCGGGCAGGTCCAGGCCGAGCTCGGCCTTGAGGACGCCGTCCAGCCGGGCGGGGTCGCCCATCGCACCGACCGCCCGGTAGAACGCGACGAGCCGCCGCGGGCCGAAGGCGTGCGCGATCATCTCGCAGGCGAGCCAGGCCTGCTCGTAGGCCTGGGCGATGCCGGCCGAGCCCGCGGCGAAGTCGGTGTCGGCCGGCAGCGCGGTGGGCACCCGGCCCGCGGCGACGTCGCGGGCGAGCTCGGGCGCGATCTGCCGGGCGGTGCGCCCGGCCCCGCGGTAGCCGGTGTAGTCGGCGACGCCCTCGGAGAGCCAGAGCGGTGTCCAGCTGCGGGTCGCGGCGCGGGTGGCCACGTGGGTGGCCTCGTGGGTGATCACGACCTGCCGGCCGAGGTCGCTGAGGCCGCGGAAGGCCTCCGGGTTGACCATGATCCGGTCGGCGGGGGTGGCGGCGGGCTCGCCGCCGGCGGCGACGGTCACCGCGGCGATCCCCTGGTAGGAGCCGGCGGCGACGTCGAGCATCCGGGCGAACTGCGGCTCGGTGGCCGGGGTGAGGACGAGCAGCCGGCCGGGCCAGTCCTGGCCCCACAGCTCGGTCACGGCGGGCACCGCCCGGTCGGCGACGGCGGCGAGCCGGTCGAGCTCCTCGGCGCCGTCGAGGCCGAGCACCAGGCAGTGCCTGCCCTCCGCCGCCCGCACCTCGCCCAGGTCCCAGAGGGCGGCGCTGCCGTCCGGCTCGTCCGCGGAGAGCAGCCAGCCGGCCGGGCCCGGGTCGAAGGTGAGGCGCCGGGAGAGCACCGCGGGGTGCTCGTCGGCGCCGCGCAGCCGGTGGGCGAGGCCGGCGGTGACGGTGATCCGTCCGTCCGGTCCGGGCTCGGTGATCCCGCTGATCCGGTACTCGACGGCGGAGAAGGGCACGGCGGCGACCCGGGCGGCGGCCTGTTCCTGCGCGGGCCGGGCCGCGGGGGCGACCCCGGCGAGCAGGGCCGTCCGGTCGGCGCGCAGCAGGGCGCGGGCGCGGCCGGCGAGCACGTCCTCGATGCGGGCCCGGACGCCGGCGCTCGGCGCGCCCTGCGGGAGCAGGTCGTCCCGGGAGCCGGTGGCCCGCAGGACGCGGGGGGCGGAGAGCTGGGCGAGGCCGCCGACGGCGAGCAGCAGGGCGGCGCGCCGGGAGAGGCGGCCGCCGGCGGCGGGCGGAACGGAGCGGCCCGCCCCGGCGGGCCGGGGCAGGTCGGTGACCAGGGGTTCGGCCTCCCCGCCGGACGGGCCGGGCTGCCGGTGGTAGGTGCTCAGACCCGCACCACCCCGCTGACGGGCATGGCACTCACGCTCTCGTAGCGGACCCGGGCTCCGGGGTACGGGGCGTGCACGACCACACCGCCGCCGGCGTACATGCCGACGTGGTGCATGTCGCTGTAGAAGATCACCAGGTCTCCCGGTCGTGCCTCGGACAGGCTGACTCGCCTCCCCGCGTGTGCCTGCGCCTGCGAGGTGCGCGGCAGGGTGACTCCGGCCTGCCGCCAGCTCCAGTACATCAGACCGGAGCAGTCGAACGTGGCAGGGCCGGTCGATCCGTAGACGTAGGGCGATCCGATCCGGCTGATCGCGGCGGCCAGCGCGGCGGCCGCCCGGTCGGAGGAGGGCGGCTGGTCGCCGAGGTCGATCCGGCCGGTGCCGCGGGCGGCGCGGCGGGCGGCGTCGTCGGCGTCGTCGACGGCCAGCCGGGCGCGTTCGGCGGCGGTGAGGCCGCCGAGCAGGCGCTGGGCGTCGCCGAGCCGGCGGCGGACCTCGTCCTTGTGCTCGGCGAACGAGCGGCGGGCGTCCTCCAGCTCGGCGAGCTTGGCGGTGGCCTCGGCGCGGCGCTGGTCGAGGCGGCGCTGCCGGTCGAGCACCCGGTGCAGGGTGTCGCTCTGCCGGGCGTTGGCCTGGTCGAGGGCGCGGGCGCGGGTCAGGTAGCCGGCCGGGTCGGACTCCAGCATCAGGCGGACGGTCGGGTCGAGCCCGCCGTCGCGGTACTGCGCGGCGGCGGCGGTGGCGAGGTCGCCGTACAGGCCGTTCAGCTCTTCCTGGCCGGTGGCGACCTGGTCCTGCAGCTGGCCGGCCTCGGTCTGCAGTCGCTTCTGGTCCTCCCCCGCGGCGCTGGCCCGTTCGCTGGCCTGCTCGGCCTCCTCGTAGAGGCGGTCGACCTGCGCCCGGACGTCGGCCGTCCGCCGGGAGGGATCGGCCGGGGCGCCGTGGGCGGCGGTGCCGGCGGTGGCGCCGACGGCCGTGGCCGCGGCGGTGGTGAGCACCAGGGCACGGGCCAGGGTGTGGCCGCCCGGCAGTTGGGAACGTCGGTGCGCGGACATGCGGCGGCGGCTCCGTTCCTGCGGACGGACGGCCGCCGCCGCCCCGGTCGGGCGGCCGTCCTCGCGGACATCCGGGGGCAGACGTTAGCGAGTCCGGCCGATGTAGTCCAAACCCAGCTATCACCGAATATTTGACCTTCAATCGGACATTCTGCCGAACGGGCCGTTCGGTGCGGCAACGGCCGCGGGCCCGGCCCCACAGGGGAGCCGGGCCCGCGGGGAGCCGCCGTACGGGCCGTCAGACCCGGACGATCGCCGAGATCGGCATGGCCGTGGCCGAGACGTAGCGGACGACCGCGCCGGTGTGCGGCGCGTGGATCACCTGGCCGCCGCCCACGTACATGCCGACGTGGTGCTGGTCGCCGTAGTAGATCACCAGGTCGCCGGGCTTGGCGTTGGCGATGTTGGTGCCGATGTTGGTGCCCGCGCCGGCCTGCGACTGCGAGGTGCGCGGGATCGAGACGCCGGCCTTGCCGTACGCCCACTGCATCAGGCCGGAGCAGTCGAAGGTGCTCGGGCCGGTCGCGCCGTAGACGTAGGGGGCGCCGAGCGCGGACTTGACGGCCGCGATCGCCTTGGCGGTGTAGGAGCCCGACGGCACGTCGACACTGCCGAGGTCGGGTCGGGCGGTGTCCCGCGAGGCCCGGTCCGCGGAGGCCTTGGCGGTGGAGGCCGCCTTCGCCTCGGCCGCGGCCAGGTCGTCCTTCTCCTTCTGGGTGAGGGTGTTCAGCAGGGCGCTGGCCTTGGCCAGCTTGTCCTGGAACTCCTCCTTCTTGGCCTTCAGCGCCTTGGTGCTGGTGTCCAGCTCGGCCAGCTTGTGCTCGGCCTCGACCTTCTGACCGTCCAGCTTGGACTGCTCGGCCTTGAAGGACTTCAGGGTGTCGGCCTGGGTGGCGCTCATCCGGCTGACCGCGCCGGCCTGGCCGAGGAAGTCGCCGGGGTTGCTGGAGAGCATCAGCTGGACGGTCGGCGAGATGCCGCCGTCGCGGTACTGCTGGGCGGCGACCTCGGCGAGGCGGCCCTGGACGCCGCTGACCTGCGCCTGCTGACGGGCGACCTGGTCCTGCAGCTGGGTGACCTGCTTCTGCAGGTCCTGCTGCTTCTGCTCGGCCGCGAGGTACGCCTCGTTGGAGGCCTCGGCCTGCTCGTTGAGCTGGTCGACCTGGGCCGCGACCTGCTCCTTGGTGGGCGTCGGGTCCGCGTGCGCACCGGTCTGCGAGGAGAGGGCCACCGCAGTGGCGGCTGCCGCAGTCAGGATCGAGGCACGGGTACGGCCGACGGGCTTGGGACGACGATGGGACGCCACGAAGGCGGACTCCTTCTTCCTCACACCGCCTACCGGGTGAGCTGACGGGTTCGGGCCGGAAGCATTGCCCTACGACGCCTCACGCCCGCACCCGCCCGTCCGCGGTCCGACCGCGGTCCGGCCGGCGCGGCCGACCTGACGCCGATTCACCCCGGGGGAAACGTGGTTCCCCGGCTCCGTTCGACAGCACCCCCGCAGGGGCTCCCCGTGGACGGTCGGGACCGTCCTGCTGCGTCGCGGACTCGGCGGCGACCACCGCCGCCGCCCGGGTTGGGCGAACCACTGTGCGGTGATCCGTGGGGATGACCCTAGTAACCGATCCGTGATCCGTTCAAATCCTTGTCAGAAAAACGACGGGGAAATGTTGTCGTGAAAATGTGATTGCGACCGCCGGTGACCGGCGGTCCACGCTCGGCTGACGCGATGTCACCCGCCGGCGGACAAAACGCGACGCCCGGGCGTGTCGCAGATCACACGGTGATCGCGACGCGCCCGGGCGTGTCATGCGGCATCAGAAACGCCGCAGGTGAGGCTTATGTCCGGTTTGCTACTGGACGGTCAGACGCGGCGGATCGTCTTGATCGGCAGGGTGTCGGCGTCCATCACCTTCACCACGTCGCCGGTGTGCGGCGCGTGGACGACGAGGCCGTTGCCGATGTACATGCCGACGTGGTGTGCGTCCGAGAAGTAGATGACGAGGTCACCCGGCTGGGCGTCGGCCAGGGAGGGGACCCGGCTGCCGACGCTCGCCTGCGACTGCGAGGTGCGCGGCAGCGACACGCCCGCCTTGGCGTACGCCCAGACCATCAGGCCGGAGCAGTCGAAGGAGCTCGGGCCGGTGGCGCCCCACACGTACGGGGTGCCGCGCTTGCCCATCGCCGCGGCGACCGCGGTGGCCGCGTAGCCGGAGGCCGGCGGCAGGCTGCCCAGGTCGTAGCGGCTGTCGCCGCGCGAGGCGCGGTCGGTGCCGAGGACCGCGGCGCGCTCGGCGGCGCTCAGCGTGCTCAGCAGGCTCTGGGCCTCGGAGAGCTTCTTCTGGACCTCGGACTTGGCGTCGTTCAGCACCTGGGTGGAGCGGTCCAGCTCGGACAGGATGGCCGCGGCCTCCTGCTTCTGCTGGTCCAGCCGGCGCTGCTGGTCCCGCAGGCCCTTCAGCGTCGAGGCCTGGGTGTCGGTGGCCTGCTCGTTGCTGGACGCCTTCGCCAGGTAGTTGTCCGGGTTCGAGGAGAGCATCAGCGCGACCGTCGGGTCCACGCCGCCGGTGCGGTACTGGTCGGCCGCGACCGCGGACAGGCCGGACGCCACCTGCGAGAGCTGCTCCTGACCGCGGGCGATCTGGTCCTGCAGCTGGTCGGCCTGCTTGCGCAGCTGGTCGGCCCGCTCCTTGGCGCCGTTGTACTTCTCGGCCGCCTGCTCCTGCTCCTCGAGCAGCTTGTCGACCTGGACCTTGACCTCGTCCTTGCTGGGCTTGGCCGGTGCGGCGTGCGCCGCGGCCTGGGCCGACAGGGCGACCGCGGTCGCGGCGGCAGCGGTGAGCACGGTGACCCGCGCGCGGCTCGGCTGCTTGGGACGGCGGTGGGAGGCCAAGGGACTAGCTCCTTCTTCCTGCTGGACTCACCCGATCGGGTGTAGTCCGGAAAATAGGTTTGACGCCAGACCCTAGTGAAGATCCGACTCCTGCGCCACTCCCGTGTCGGGCGAACTTGGCGCCGAACGCTGGAATTCACCACCCCGACACAACCCCGCCACCCCGCCCGCCACCTGGGCCGACGGCCCGTCAGGGCCGGGCGAGCCGGTTGAGCAGCAGGATCGACGCGACCGGGCGTGCACCCGCCTTGCGTACGCCGTCCGCGACCTCCCGATCCGTGGAGACCACCACGACCGGGCGGCCCTGCGGCTCCGCCCGCACCAGGCGGCGGATCAGCTCGTCCGCGGTCTCTCCCGTCCGGCTGAAGCGCACCCGGACCCCGCGCGGCGGCGCCATGATCACCGGGACGTCGAGGTCCTGCCCGTCGAAGACGCAGGTCACCTCGGACTGGGTGCGCTGCGCGAGCATCGCCAGACCGCCCAGCAGCCGCATCCGCTGCTGCTCCAGCGGCAGCGTCGGGTACCCGGTCTTGGTCACGTTGTAGCCGTCGACGACCAGGTGCACCTGAGGAATCGCCAGCAGCTGGTCGAGCAGTGCCGGGTCGTCCTCCGCCAGGCCGCGGCGCGCCACGTCGTGCGGGTTGGCCGAGCCGGGCTCGACCGCGTCCACCAGGTCGGCCGGGCGCAGCTGCGCCACCGGCAGGGCGAGCTCGCGCTGCAGGCCCTGCGCCGACTGCAGCACCGTGTCGAGCAGCAGCCGCAGCCGCATGTCCTCCACGCTGCGGCCCTCGCGCGCCGACCGCCGGCCGGCCTCCGCGACCGTCTCCAGCTCGGTGATCCGGTGCCGCAGCCGCCGCGCCTCGCCGTCCGCCGCACTGCGCTCGGCCGCCGCGGCGGCCCGCACCGTCTCCAGCTCCGCCAGCAGCTTGCGGGCCTCGGCCTGCGCCCGCCGGGTGTCGCTCTCCAGGGTCCGGACGCGCTTGCGCAGCGACTCCGCCTCCCGGCGGACGCCCTCCGACTCCGCGCGCTGCCGGTCCAGGTCCGCGCGGGAGGCGGCGCGCACCTCGGCCAGTTCGGCCTGCAGCTTCTCCACCACGCGGGCGGCCTCGGCGGCGGCCCCCTCGGCGTCGGCCCGCTCGACCTCGTCGCCCGCCTCGGCCACCAGCCGGCTCCAGCCGGCCGGGCGCAGCAGGTAGGCGGCGGCGGCCACGTCCATCGGGTCGGCGGCGGCCGGCACGGCGCCGGCCTCCAGCGCCTTCACCAGGTCGGGCTGGCCGAGCCGCAGCCGATCGGCTATCCGGACGCGGAAGACCGGCTCCGCGTCCAGCGCCGCGGCCAGCGCGGTCGCCGCGTACTTGGCCCGGCGGGCCGGGGTGAACTTGGCGTACGGGCGCAGCCCCGCGGGCAGTTCGCCGCTCGGGATCGCGCCGAGCGCGTCGGCGGCGATGCCCACCACGCGGCGCCGGACCCCTTCGGGGAGCGGCCGGTCCAGCTGCTCGGACGGTGCGTCCCCGGCCGCGGGCTGCTGCCCGGCCCCGGCGGCGTCCGACAGCTCCGCGTCCGCAGCGGCCTGCTGCCCCTGCGGCTCCGCCGGCCCGCTCGCTGCGTCCACCACGTCCTCGGCTCCGATCCTGCTCCCCGGGCCCGCGCGGCCGGTGGCCGCTGCCCTCGAAATGCACCGCTCTGTGTAATTGTCCCGTCTACCGTGCCCCGCCGGGCACCGCGCCACACACCCCGGCGGCGCCAGGGGCTCCACCGGGGTGTGTCGGCACGCTCGGGCTCAGGCGCCCGGCTCGTCCGCGGCCGGCTGCTCGGCGGCGTCGGCGCCGGGGCGGGGCACCAGCTCCACCTGGTCGACGGCGTTGCACCAGCGGCAGCGCACGGACTCCAGGGTCTCGCTCAGCACCTCGGTCTCCTCCACCTTCGACTCGCCGCCGAGGTCGAAGTGCAGGTACTCCACCACCCGGGCCGAGCGCGTCACGTCGAAGCGGGTGAGGTTCCCGCAGAGCGTGCAGCGCCAACGGGTCTCGGCGGTGGGGGCGGCGATGGTCATCGGAGGTCCTCTCGGATGGTCCCGGGTCCGGTCGACCAAGCCTATTGCGTACGGCCCTTCCGGCGGTCACCGGTCCTGAGGGGCGGACAGGTCACCCGCTTGCAGCACCGGACGGTGTCACCGCGGGTGCACCGAGGAATGCTCGCTGTCATGGCCGTCCCCGCCCCTGTCCCCGCCCCCGTGCGCGCAGCGGCGGGCCCGGCCGCCGCTGCGCCGGCGCGTGCCCCGCTCGTCACCTACGTGCTGATCGCGCTGAGCGCCGTCGTCCTGCTGGCCGGCCCGAGCTTCGGCCTCAACCCGCGGTACGGCACCGGCAACGCCCGCGTCTGCGCGGAGCAGCGCTTCGAGCAGCACTGGGGGGCCGTCCCGGCGGAGCTGCTCGCCAACCGGCCGCTGGACGCCGGCCGGCTGGCGGCGCTGCCCCCGGCGGTGCCGGGCTGCACGGTCGCCCCGACCCCGCACAAGATCCCGTTCCTGTCGGTGCTCAGCTCACTGTTCGTCCACGCGGGCTGGCTGCACCTGGTCGGCAACCTGCTCTTCCTCTACGTCTTCGGCCCCGACGTGGAGGGGCGGCTCGGGCGGCTGCGCTTCCTCCTCTTCTACGTGGGCATCGGATACCTGGCGACGTACGGCTGGGCGCTGGCGGAGGCGGACTCCGCGGAGTCGGTGCGGGCGCTGGTCGGCGCCTCGGGCGCGATCGCCGGGGTGCTCGGCGGCTACCTGCGGCTGTACCCGCGGGCCCGGGTCACCGCACTGGTGCCGGCGCTGTTCTTCCTTCCGCTGCGGTTCCCGGCCTGGCTGGTGCTCGGGCTGTGGTTCACCCTGCAGTGGTGGCCGGTCGGTCCGGCGGTGCCCGGCGTGGCCTACCTGGTGCACGTGATCGGCTTCAGCGCGGGGTGGCTGCTCGCGCGCCCGGTGCGGCCCCGGACAGGGCAGACGCGCCGCCTGACGGCGGATACGCTGGGCGGAACCCCACACACAGGAGCCGAAGAGTGATCACCGCGATCGTCCTCATCAAGACCAGCGTCGACCGGATCCCCGAGATCGCCGAGGCGATCGCCGCGATCGAGGGCGTCAGCGAGGTCTATTCGGTGACCGGCAGCTACGACCTGGTGGCGATGGTCCGGGTGCGGCAGCACGAGGACCTCGCCGAGGTGATCCCCGGTCAGGTCAACAAGGTCCCCGGCGTCGAGCACACCGAGACCCAGATCGCCTTCCGCACCTACTCCCAGCACGACCTGGAAGCCGCCTTCGCCCTCGGCCTCGACGAGTAGTAAGGGGACCCCGGGGGCGCCCGGGCGCGCTCAGTCCCTCGACGCCGAGGTGTCCGCGACGCAGCGGCCGCCCTCGTTGCGGTAGGACCAGCGGGCGCCGTCCGTGACCAGCTCGCGGACGGCGGCCAGGAAGCGGTCCACGTGCTCCTCCGGGGTGCCCGCGCCGAAGCTCACCCGGATCGCGTTCAGGCTCCGCTCCCCCGGCAGCGACGGCTCCGGCGCGCCGCACGCGGACGGCGTCGCCTCCTCCCCGCCGAGCAGGGTCCGCACCAGCGGGTGCGCGCAGAAGAGGCCGTCCCGGACGCCGATGCCGTACTCGGCGGAGAGCGCCGCCGAGAAGTGCGAGCTGTTCCAGCCGCGGACGACGAAGGAGAGCACGCCGACCCGGGCCGAGCCCTCGCCGAAGAGGTTGAGCACCTTGACCTCGGGGACGTCGGCCAGCCCGGCGGTGAGGCGCTCGACGAGCGCCTGCTCGCGGGCCTCCAGCACGTCGAAGCCTGCCTCGGTGAGCGCCCGGCAGGCGGAGGCAATGGCGTAGGCGCCGATCACGTTGGGCGAGCCGGCCTCGTGCCGGGCCGGGCCGGTGTGCCACTCGACGGCCACCGAGCCGTCGGCCTCGCGGGCCACGGTACGGCTGGCGCCGCCGCCGGCGAGGTAGGGGTCGGCCGCGTCCAGCCAGTCGCTGCGGCCGGCGAGCACCCCGGCGCCGAACGGCGCGTACAGCTTGTGGCCGGAGAACGCGACCCAGTCGACGCCGAGTTCACGGACCGACAGCCGGTGGTGCGGGGCGAGCTGGGCGGCGTCCAGCACCACCCGGGCGCCGTGCCGGTGGGCGGTCTCGGTGAGTTCGGCGATCGGCCACAGCTCGCCGGTGACGTTGGAGGCGCCGGTGACGCACAGCAGGCGCGGGCCGTCGGGGGTGCCCGCGGCGAGCGCGGCGTCCAGCGCGGCGACGGCCTCGGCGCGGGAGCGCGGGGCGCGCAGGTACTCGACCGTCAGGCCGGCGTGGCGCCAGGGCAGCAGGGATGCGTGGTGCTCGGTCTCGAAGGCGAACACCCGGGTGCCCGCCGGGACGGCCCCGGCCAGCAGGTTGAGCGAGTCGGTGGTGGCACGGGTGAAGACCACCTGGTCGCCCTCGCGCAGGTCGAGGAAGTCGGCGACGGTGCGGCGGCTCTGCTCGAACAGGTCGGTGGAGAGCTGCGAGAGGTAGCCGGCCCCGCGGTGGACGCTGCCGTAGTAGGGCGCGTAGGCGGCGACGTCGTCCCAGACCCGCTGCAGGGCGGGGGCGCTGGCGGCGTAGTCGAGGGCGGCGTACCCGACCTTCTCGCCGGTGGCGAGCGGCACCCGGACGTCGTGGCCGAGGACGGCGAGGGGGGCGCAGAGATCGGTGGAAAGCGACATGGAGATGCACTCCTTCACGGGGTGAGGACCCCGGGGAAGCATCGCCGGAAGTCCGCGCTTGCCACGCGGACGGTTCGCCGCACGGCCCGGTCCTCACCCAGGGCACCCCGCCACGGACGGAGGGTTGCCGGACAGCAAGCTGGGGCTTGACGCTGCCACTCATGACCTGTGCAGGACTCTAGGTGACCGCTGCGCGACCGGTCAAGCACGGACGGGCGCACGGGGAACCGGCCTGCTGCCGGTGGTGCCCCCGTGCGCCCGTAGCCCTCCTCGTACGCGTCCTACTTGCTCGTCGCCTCGGCCCAGCGCTTCAGCGTCGCCTCGGCGGCGCCGGAGTCGATGGCCGCCGCCGCCCGCTCGATCCCGGCCGCGAGCTGCTCGGCGAGCGGTGCGTCGGTGAGGTCGAGCGCGGCCAGCGCCGCCGCCGTGTTGAGCAGGACGGCATCCCGCACCGGCCCCTGCTCGCCGGCGAACAGCCGCCGGGCGACGCCCGCGTTGTGCTCGGCGTCGGCGCCCCGCAGCGCCTCGATCCCGGCCAGTTCGATCCCGACGTCCCGCGGGTCGAACTGCGTCTCGGTGACGGCGCCGTCCTTGACGATCCAGACGTGCGAGGTGGTGCAGACGGTCAGCTCGTCGAGCCCGTCGTCGCCGCGGAAGACCAGCGCGGTGGCGCCGCGCCGGGCGAGGACGCCGGCGATCAGCCCGGCGAGCCGGGTGTCGAAGCAGCCGACGGCGTGCGAGGTGACGCGGGCCGGGTTGGTGAGCGGGCCGAGGATGTTGAACGCGGTGGGCACGCCGAGCCCGGCCCGCGCGGTGGCCGCGTGCCGCATCGCGGGGTGGAACTTCGCGGCGAAGCAGAAGGTCAGGCCGACCTCCTCGGCCACCTCGGCGACCCGGCTGGCGCCGAGGTCGAGGCCGATGCCGAGCTTCTCCAGCACGTCGGAGGAGCCGGAGGCGGAGGAGGAGGCCCGGTTGCCGTGCTTGACGACCTTGGCGCCGGCCGCGGCCGCGACGATCGCCGACATGGTGGAGATGTTGACGGTCTTCGCCCGGTCGCCGCCGGTGCCGACGATGTCCACGGCCGGGCCGGGGATGTGCAGCGGCTCGGCGTGCGCGTACATCGCGTCGACCAGGCCGGCGATCTCCTCGACCGTCTCGCCCTTGGCCCGCAGCGCGACCATGAAGCCGGCGACCTGGACGGGCGAGGCCTCGCCGCTCATGATCTGGTCCATCGCCCAGGAGGTGTCCGCCTCCGCGAGGTCCTCGCCGCGCAACAGGGCCGACAGGACGTCGGGCCAGGTGCGGACCACCTGCACGGGGTCCTTGCCGCCGTTCGCAGGGTTCACGTTCACCATGGCCGACTCCAGCTCTCATCGGTAGTGCGCCGATACAGGGACGGAGCCAGCCTAGCGAGCGGCGGCGGGCGGCCGCGCCGATCCCGCCGCCCCTTCTCTCCTGGTGAGACGGGTGGTGCCGCGCGGCCCGTCAGCGGTGGGCGGGCGTCCGCTTGGCGATCCGGGCGCGGAGCAGGGTGGCCGCGGCCCCGGCGAGGGCGACCGGGTCGACCGGCTGCGCGATGGCGGCGTCGGCACGGCTCCAGGCGGCGAGCCAGGAGTCCTGCGGCCGGCCGATCAGGACGAGCACCGGCGGGCAGCCGTAGATCTCGTCCTTGAGCTGGCGGGTCAGACCGAGGCCGCCGGCGGGGACGGCCTCGCCGTCCAGCACGCAGAGGTCGACGCCGCCCCGTTCCAGGGCGCGGAGCACGGCCGGGGTGGTGGCGCACTCCAGGTACTCGACGGCGGGGAGGTCCGCGGCGGGCCGGCGGCCCAGCGCCAGGGTGACCTGCTCGCGGGTGTTGCGGTCGTCGCTGTAGACGAGAACGGTGAGCGTCTCGTCGGTCGTGTGCGCCATGGGCCCTGCTCCCGGGTGCTCGTCCTCTTATATGTGCCGCTCCGAACGGCCCAGTGTGATCCGGACCACGTTCACCTCCGGATGCTACTCCGGCGGAGCCCTCCCGGTGAGTCCCTGACGCGATCTCCCTCAAGCCGCCGCGCCCGGATCTCACCCGCGCGGGGTACACGGCATCACCCACCCCGAACAACCGTCAGAAATCGGACACCCGCTCGGAGCAGCGCCGGACGTCCCCGCAGGCCAGGCCCGACGGGGCATACCGCACGCACCGGACACTCCGAGGAGCACCCCCCGGCGTGAAGACGGAATAAGGGACCGACATAATGTCCGTCGTGGCGACAGCAACAGCAACAGAAACCGGACACGCGCACGGAGCGGTCAACAGGCCGAACCTGGTCAGCGTCGGAACCATCGTCTGGCTGAGCTCCGAGCTGATGTTCTTCGCGGCCCTGTTCGCGATGTACTTCACGCTCCGCTCGGTCATGGGCTCGGAGTTCTGGACGGAGAAGGCGGACGCCCTCAACGTGCCGTTCTCCTCGGTGAACACCACGATCCTGGTGCTCTCATCCCTCACCTGCCAGCTCGGCGTGTTCGCCGCCGAGCGCGGTGACGTGAAGAAGCTCCGCTCGTGGTTCACGATCACCTTCGTGATGGGCGCGATCTTCATCGGCGGCCAGATCTTCGAGTACACCGAGCTGGTCAAGGTGGACGGCCTGTCGCTGTCCTCCGACCCGTACGGCACGGTGTTCTACCTGACCACCGGCTTCCACGGCCTGCACGTGACGGGTGGTCTGATCGCCTTCCTGCTGGTCCTGGGGCGGACGTACGCCGCCAGGCGGTTCACGCACGAGCAGGCCACCGCCGCGATCGTCGTGTCGTACTACTGGCACTTCGTCGACGTCGTGTGGATCGGCCTGTTCGCGACCATCTACCTGATCAAGTAAAGGCTGATCAGGTCGCTGGCCGCCGGCCGGAGAGCACCCGCCGCGTGCGGGAGCCCCGCCGACCAGTCCGCCCCGACCCGGGTACCGGCCCCGAGCAGACCGGTCCCACGGGCGCAGCCACCCAGCCGACCAGATCCTGACACCGGGGTTAATCCGTGAAAAAGCTCTCCGCACGACGGCGCCACCCACTGGCGGCGCTGGTCGTCCTACTTCTCGCCCTGGCGGCCACCGGGGGGCTGTACGCCGCGTTCGCGCCCGCCGAGAAGGCGCAGGCCGACACCTCCGCGCAGTCGCTCGCCATCGAAGAGGGCAAGAAGCTCTTCGCCGTGGGCTGCTCCTCCTGCCACGGCCTCGACGGCCAGGGCAGCTCCGACGGCCCGAGCCTGGTGGGCGTGGGTTCCGCCGCGGTCGACTTCCAGGTCGGCACCGGCCGCATGCCCGCCCAGCAGAGCGGCGCCCAGGTGCCCTCCAAGAAGGTCGTCTACTCCCAGGCGCAGATCGACCAGCTGGCCGCGTACGTGGCCTCGCTCGGCCCCGGCCCGGTCGCTCCGACCAAGGAGCAGTACACCTCGACCGACCCGAACGACGTGGCCAAGGGCGGCGAGCTCTTCCGGACCAACTGCGCCCAGTGCCACAACTTCGCGGGCAAGGGTGGTGCCCTGACGAAGGGCAAGTACGCCCCGACCCTGGAGAACACCTCCCCGAAGCACATCTACGAGGCCATGCAGACCGGCCCGCAGAACATGCCGTCGTTCCCCGACACCACCATGCCGGAGGAGCAGAAGAAGCAGATCGTGGCCTTCGTCAGCCACACCAACGACGAGCCCAGCCCCGGCGGCCTGTCCCTGGGCAGCCTCGGTCCGGTGACCGAGGGCCTGTTCGGCTGGATCTTCGCCCTCGGTGCGCTCATCGTGACCGCGATCTGGGTCGCCGCCCACACCACCAAGGCCAAGAAGTCATGAGCCACGAGATGTCTGACGAGAAGCTGCCGGAGTCGCACGGCTCCGAAGGGCACGAGGTCGCCGTCCACGGCGACCCGTTCGCCGACCCCGGTCTGCCGGCCCACGAGCCGCGCCGGACCGACATCGACGAGCGCGCCGCCAAGCGCGCGGAGCGGCAGGTCTCCCTGCTGTTCATCGTCTCGATGCTCGCCACCGTGGGCTTCATCGCCTCGTACGTGGCCATCGACATCGACAAGATCGTCTACATCTTCCCGCTGGGCCACGTCAGCGCGCTGAACTTCGCGCTCGGCATGACCCTCGGTGTGGCGCTCTTCTGCATCGGCGCGGGCGCCGTCCACTGGGCGCGCACCCTGATGTCGGACCACGAGATCCCGGCCGACCGCCACCCGATCGAGGCCGACGACGAGCTGCGCGCCGACGTCATCGAGCAGTTCAGGACGGGCGCCGCGGAGTCCGGCTTCGGCCGCCGCAAGATGCTCCGCAACACCCTGATCGGCTCGATGGCGCTCGTCCCGCTGTCCGGCGTGGTGCTGCTGCGCGACCTGGGCCCGCTGCCCGAGGACAAGCTGGCGCACACCGGCTGGGAGGTCGCCACCCCGGCCAAGCCCCTCAAGCTGATCAACATGAACACCAACGAGCCGATGAAGCCCGAGGACATCGTCACCGGCTCGCTGACCTTCGCCAAGCCCGAGGGCCTGGAGGAGGACGAGGAGTTCTTCCAGGAGCAGATCGCCAAGGACGCCCTGATGATCATCCGGATCGCTCCGGAGGACCTGAAGGACCAGAAGTCCGCGGACCTCGGCTTCGAGGGCATCCTGGCCTACTCGAAGATCTGCACCCACGTCGGCTGCCCGATCAGCCTGTACGAGCAGCAGACCCACCACGCGCTCTGCCCCTGCCACCAGTCGACCTTCGACCTGGCGGACGGCGCGCGCGTCATCTTCGGCCCGGCCGGCCACCCGCTGCCGCAGCTGAAGATCACCACTGACGAGAAGGGTTTCCTGGTCGCCACCGGCGACTTCCAGGAGCCCGTCGGCCCGAGCTACTGGGAGCGGCCGTGAGCACCGCGAACAGCGCCAACTCCGGCGCATCCAAGCCGGCCAGCACCCGTGCCAAGCCTGCGAACAAGTTCGAGGCGGCCGCTGACTGGACGGACGGACGGCTGGGTATCTACACCCTCGCCAAGTCCAACCTGCGCAAGATCTTCCCGGACCACTGGTCCTTCATGCTGGGCGAGATCTGCCTCTACACCTTCATCATCATCATCCTGACCGGCGTCTACCTGACGCTGTTCTTCAAGCCGAGCATGGCCGAGACCGTCTACCACGGCACCTACGCCCCGCTCAACGGCATCCGGATGTCCGAGGCCTACGCCTCGACCATGGACATCAGCTTCGAGGTGCGCGGCGGTCTGCTGATCCGCCAGATCCACCACTGGGCGGCGATCGTCTTCGTCGCCGCGATGCTGGTGCACATGATGCGCGTCTTCTTCACCGGCGCGTTCCGCAAGCCGCGCGAGATCAACTGGCTCTTCGGCGCCGGTCTGCTCTTCCTCGGCATGTTCGACGGCTTCATGGGCTACTCGCTCCCGGACGACCTGCTGTCCGGCACGGGTATCCGCTTCATGGAGGGCGCGATCCTGGCGGTGCCGCTGGTCGGCACGTACCTGCAGTTCTTCCTGTACGGCGGTCAGTTCCCCGGCACCGACATCGTGCCGCGGTTCTTCACCATCCACGTGCTGCTGATCCCGGGCATCATGCTGGGCCTGCTGGTGGCCCACCTGATCCTGGTCTTCTACCACAAGCACACCCAGTTCGCGGGCCCCGGCCGCACCGAGAAGAACGTCGTCGGCATGCCGCTGATGCCGGTCTACATGGCCAAGGCCGGTGGCTTCTTCTTCCTGGTGTTCGGCGTCATCGCGGCCGCCTCGGCGATCGCGACCGTCAACCCGATCTGGGCGTACGGCCCGTACCGCCCCGACCAGGTGTCGACCGACGCCCAGCCGGACTGGTACATGGGCTTCTCCGAAGGCCTGATCCGCGTCATGCCGGGCTGGGAGATCCGCGCCTGGGGCCACACCCTGAACCTGGGCGTGTTCATCCCGCTGATGGTCTTCCCGCTGGTCCTGATGGCCATCTGGGTCTACCCGTTCATCGAGGCCTGGGTCACCGGCGACAAGCGCGAGCACCACATCGCCGACCGCCCGCGCAACGCTCCCGTCCGCACCGGCTTCGGCGCGGCCTGGATCAGCCTGTACGTGCTGCTGCTCATCGGCGGCGGCAACGACCTGCTGGCCACGCACCTGCACCTGTCGATCAACTCGATCACCTACTTCGTCCGGGTCGGCTTCTTCGTCGTGCCGGTGGTGACCTTCTTCATCACCAAGCGGTGGTGCCTGGGTCTCCAGCGCCGCGACAAGGACAAGGTGCTGCACGGCCGCGAGAGCGGCGTCATCAAGCGCCTGCCGCACGGCGAGTTCGTCGAGGTCCACGAGCAGCTGCCGCAGGACAAGCTGTACAAGCTCACCGCGCACGAGCAGCCGCAGCCGCTCGAACTGCCGGCCGAGGTCGACGAGAACGGCGTGGCCCGCAAGGCCGGCCGGATCGCGAAGACCCGCGCCAAGCTCTCCGAGGCCTTCTACGGCGACGGCGGCCAGATCGCCAAGCCGACCGCCGAGGAGCACCACGAGATCACCAGCGGCCACGGCCACCACTGATCCCGTAGCGATCGCCACACGGTCCGAGGGCCCCTGCCGAACACGGCAGGGGCCCTCGGCCCTTTCCGCGCCCGACCGCACCCCGGGCCGGCCGTCCGGGGCCCTGTCACAATGGGCGCGTGCAGCTGACCATCGATCACACCGCCGCCACTCCCCCGTACGAGCAGGTACGGAGCCAGATCGCGGAGCGGGCCCGCAACGGGGAGCTGCCCGTGGGCCTCAAGCTCCCGACCGTCCGGGCGCTGGCCGAGGAGCTGGGGCTGGCGGCGAACACCGTCGCCCGCGCCTACCGGGAGCTGGAGGCCGACGGGGTGGTGGAGACCCACGGCCGGCGGGGCACCACGATCGCCGCCACCGGGGACAGCGCCCACCGGCTGGCCGCCTCCGCCGCCGCCGAGTTCGCGGACCGGGTGCACCGGCTGGGCCTCGGCCGCGAGGAGGCCCTGGCGGCCGTCCGTACGGCCCTGCAGGTGGCCTACCGCGGCTGAAGGCCCGGCCGGCCGGTCAGAGCTGGGGCTGCATGTCCCCGGAGGCCTGGACGGCCGTGTCGGCGCTGCCCGCGGTGGAGACCTGGGCGCCCGTCGCCGAGTGCTTCACGTAGTCCGTCCAGCTGATGTTCCAGTCGCCGAAGCCGTTGCCGAACGGCTCCATCTCGTGGCCGAGGCTGTTGACGACCTGGACGATGTCGCCGACCCGGGTGTTGTCGAAGAACCACTTGGCGTTCTCCGTGCTCATCCCGGTGCAGCCGTGGCTGACGTTGGCCACGCCCTGGGAGCCGACCGACCAGGGGGCCGCGTGCACGTACTCGCCGCTCCAGGTCACCCGGGTGGCCCATTCCACCTGCAGGTCGTAGGAGTCGGCGCTGCCGGCGGCGATGCCGATGGTCTCGCCGCTCATCCGGACGCTGGCCTCCTGGCCGAGGACCACCTTGATGCCGTTGCGGGTGTCGAAGCCCGGCTTGCCGGTGGTGACCGGGATCGTGCGGACCACCTGGCCGTTGCGGCGGTACGTCAGCTCGTGGGTGGCGGCGTCCACGACGGCCTCCACGCGGTCCCCGGTGCGGAAGGACAGGCTGGCCGGGTCGCCGCCGTACAGGCCGTCGGATATCGCGGCGCCGGTGAGGTCGAAGGAGAGCTTCACGGTGGCGTTGGCCGGCCAGTACTGCTCGGGGCGGAAGTGCAGGTCGCTGTCGTCCACCCAGTACCAGGCGCCGGTCACGGCGGGCGCGGAGGTGACGGTGAGGCCCTGCTCGACCGCGCGGCGGGCCGCCGGGTCCTTGACCGGGGCGGAGAGCTTCACCGTGAGCGGCTGGCCGACGCCGTAGACGCCGCTGCCGGAGGAGTCCGGGCCGAGCTGGGCGGTGAGCAGGTGCTGCGCGGCGAGCGTGCTGAACGCCGTGGTGGTCTCGCCGCGGCCGCCCTTGCCGTCGTCGGCGGCTATTCGGGCGGTGTAGGCGGTGCCCGCCCGCAACCGCCCGGTGGTCTGCCAGCTGTGCCCGTCGTCGGCCAGCTTCCCGGCCACCAGCCGGCCGTCCGGGCCGGTGACGGTGACGTCCGTGAGGGTGCTGCCGGGTTGGGCGGTCACGGTGAAGGGCTTGGCGGGGTCCACCCGCTCCCCGGCCGAGGTCCGCACCAGCGGTGCGGCGTCGACGGTGCGGGTGACCGGTCCGACGGACCGGTCCTGGTTTCCGGACGAGCAGGCCGCGATCGGGGCCAGCAGGATGAGGGCCGTTATGCCGGCCTTGCCGTGTGCGAGTCTCCGACAACCGTTCACCGGTGCCTCCGAGGTCTCCCGACGATGTACCAGAGCCTAGGAACGGCGGGGAGCGGTCAGCACCCCGGGAGGCGCCCCGGTTGACCCGGCCGGGTGAGGCGGCGACGGAGCGTGAGTGCGGGCACGGCGAAGGGCCGGGCTCCCCGAGGGGTGCCCGGCCCTTGGCCTGACGTGCCGGAACCTACTGGTTCTGGTCCTCGCCGCGGTAGAACTCGAAGACCCAGCCGTAGAGGCCGATCAGGATGATCGGCAGCGACCACCAGAGCAGCCACCAGCCGAAGATCACACCGAGGAAGGCCAGCGCGCCGCCGATGGCGAGCGCGAGCGGCTGCCAGCTGTGCGGGGCGAAGAAGCCCACCTCGCCGGCGTCGTCCGCGACCTCGGCCTCGGGGTTGTCACCCGCGCCGCTGTCCACCCGGCGGGCGGTGAAGGCGAGGTAGTACCCGATGAAGGCACAGAGGCCGAACGCCAGGAACAGCGCCGTGGTGCCGGCCGGCTCCTTCGACCACAGGCCGTAGACGATGGCCATGATCAGGATGAAGGCGGCGAAGCCGCCGAAGATCTTGCCCTGCTCCTTCATCAGGCGTCGCCCTCCTTCTTCTTGTCGAGCTTCGGACGGTCGTACTGCGCCGGGGTCACGCCCGCGAAGTGCTTCGCCGGCTCACCGTGGTTCTCCAGGTAGTCCAGCGCGGCGATCTCCGGGTGGTGCAGGTCGAACGCCGGGGACTCCGACCGGATGCGCGGCAGCGTGAGGAAGTTGTGCCGCGGCGGCGGGCAGGAGGTGGCCCACTCCAGCGAGCGGCCGTAGCCCCACGGGTCGTCCACCTCGAGCTTCTCGCCGTACTTGGCGGTCTTCCAGACGTTGTAGAGGAACGGCAGGATCGACAGGCCGAGCAGGAACGAGCCGACGGTGGAGACGCTGTTCAGCGTGGTGAAGCCGTCGGACGCCAGGTAGTCGGCGTAGCGGCGGGGCATGCCCTCCGCACCGAGCCAGTGCTGGACGAGGAAGGTGGTGTGGAAGCCGATGAACAGCGTCCAGAAGGTGATCTTGCCGAGACGCTCGTCGAGCATCTTGCCGGTCATCTTCGGCCACCAGAAGTGGAAGCCCGCGAACATCGCGAAGACGACGGTGCCGAAGACCACGTAGTGGAAGTGGGCGACGACGAAGTACGAGTCCGAGACGTGGAAGTCGATCGGCGGGGAGGCGAGCAGAACGCCCGTCAGACCACCGAAGAGGAAGGTCACCAGGAAGCCGATCGTCCACAGCATCGGGGTCTCGAAGCTGAGCGATCCCTTCCACATGGTGCCGACCCAGTTGAAGAACTTCACACCGGTCGGGACGGCGATCAGGAAGGTCATGAAG
>NZ_JOAI01000002.1 GCF_000717715.1 Streptomyces sp. NRRL B-24484
GGGAAACGGCCCTGCTCGTCGACCTCGGCCGCGAACGGGGCGATCTTCGCCTCGGCCAGCGACCGCACCGCGTCACGGAGCATGTCGTGCTCCTCGGCCAACCGGAAGAGGTCGAAATCCGCTCCGGAATTGCCCGCCATGTGCCTCGCCCCTCGCGTGGTTAATTACCGTTAAGTAGCAGTGTCGCCACTCATTCTAGGCGTGCCCCGCGATCCCCCGGCAGCGTGACATGCGCAACAGCCGGCCGCCGTGCGGCTCAGCGCACGCTGTCGCCGAGGGTGTCGCTGCTGGTGCGGTGCTCGGCCAGGTACTGGTCCATCCGGTCGTTGCGGACCGCCTCCCAGAGCGGGGCCGCCGCCGCCCGGTCGAGCAGCACCACGGACTGCCCGTCCGCGGTGGTGTCGAAGCCGCCGAAGGGCGCGTTCATGAAGCGCACGCCGTCCGCACGCAGTCCGCGCATGCTCCAGGCGAGCTCGTAGAGGTCGGAGTTGCTGAGCCGGTCGTCCACGCTGACCACGTCGCCGACGGCCTGCAGCAGGCCGGTGAGCCGGGCCGGGCTGCCGAGCGTGCCGGCGTTCATGGTCTGGATCATCAGGGCACGCAGGAAGTTCTGCTGGCGCTTGCTGCGGTCCAGGTCGCCGTTGGGCAGGCCGTGCCGCTCGCGGACGTAGAGCAGCGCCTCGGCACCGTCCATGTGGTGGGTGCCGGCGTCCCACTGGCGGGCGTCGCCGCGGGCCTCGATGGTCTTCGGGATGGTGATGTCGACGCCGCCGACCGCGTCGGTGAGCGCCCGGAAGCCGTTCCAGTCGATCACCGCGAGGTGGTCGATGCGGATGCCGGTGAGGTCCTGCACCGTCTCGACCATCAGCGCCGGGCCGCCCCAGGAGTAGGCCGCGTTGATCTTCGCCTTCCCGTGGCCGGGGATGTCCACCAGGGTGTCGCGGGCCAGCGAGATGATCGACGCGCTCTTCCGGTCGGCCGCTATGTGCAGCAGCATCATGGTGTCGCTGCGCTGTGCGCCGGCCTTCCAGGCGGGCGCCTTGGCCTCCTTGCCGGTGGTGGCCACGTCCGAGCGGGCGTCCAGGCCGACCAGCAGGAAGGTCGTGCCGGTGTTCGGCACGGCCGCCGGCTGCTGCTCGGCCGGCAGGGTGGGGAAGGCGCCGGGGATCCGGTCCACCGAGGACGCGTAGTGCTCCACCGTCCAGTACGCGGCGCCCGTCCCGCCGAGCAGCAGGGCGAACAGCGCCACCAGCGTCCAGAGCAGCACCCGGCGGGTGCGCCGCCTGCGCCGGCCCTCGCCGCCGCCGGACGGCGGGGCGCCCTCGGCGGTCCCTCCGTCCCCCTCGTCCGCCCCGTCCCCCTGCACGCCCTCGAAGAGGCTCAGCGGTGCCGGGCGCTCCCCCGCCGCTTCCTCGCGCTCCCTCGCTGCCATGCGCGCATTGTGCCGCTCCGTGCGCCCCCACGGGTCCGGCTCGGGATTTCGGCAACCCGGCCGTTATCGACGGGTTCGCCGCGCGGCCGGCCCCAGCTACCATCAGTGGCTGCGGCCGCCGGTCACCCCGGGCGGCCCGGCAACCTGGACTGAAGGGGAAGCACGTGGCCCTCCGCATCACGGTGATCGGCACCGGTTACCTCGGCGCGACGCACGCCGCCTGCATGGCGGAGCTCGGCTTCGAGGTGCTCGGCCTGGACATCGACCCGGAGAAGATAGCGTCGCTCGCCGCCGGCCGGGTGCCGATGTACGAGCCCGGCCTCGCGGAACTGCTGGTCAAGCACGTCCCCGGCCACGAGGGCTCGACCGGCCGGCTGCGCTTCACCACCTCGTACGAGGAGGTGGCCGAGTTCGGCGACGTCCACTTCATCTGCACCAACACCCCGCAGAAGAAGGGCGAGTTCGCCGCCGACATGAGCTATGTCGACAGCGCGCTGGACTCGCTCGCCGTCCACCTGACCCGCCCGACCCTGGTGGTCGGCAAGTCGACCGTGCCGGTCGGCAGCGCGAGCCGGCTGGCGGAGCGGCTGGCCGCCCTGGCGCCGGTCGGCGACCAGGCCGAGCTGGCCTGGAACCCGGAGTTCCTCCGCGAGGGCTTCGCGGTCGGCGACACCCTGCACCCGGACCGGCTGGTGGTCGGCGTGCGCAGCGAGCGCGCCGAGCAGCTGCTGCGCGAGGTGTACGCGACGCCGGTCTCCGAGGGCGTGCCCTTCGTGGTGACCGACTTCCCGACCGCCGAGCTGGTCAAGGCCGCCGCGAACTCCTTCCTGGCCACCAAGATCTCCTTCATCAACGCGATGGCGGAGGTCTGCGAGTCGGCCGGCGCGGACGTCGTCCAGCTGTCCAAGGCGCTCTCCTACGACGCCCGGATCGGCGGCAAGTTCCTCAACGCCGGCCTCGGCTTCGGCGGCGGCTGCCTGCCCAAGGACATCCGGGCGTTCATGGCCCGGGCCGGCGAGCTGGGCGCGGACCAGGCGCTGACCTTCCTGCGCGAGGTCGACTCGATCAACATGCGGCGCCGCTCGCGGATGGTCGAGCTCGCCCGCGAGCAGTGCGGCGGCGGCTTCCTGGGCCGCCGGGTGGCCGTGCTCGGCGCGGCCTTCAAGCCGAACTCCGACGACATCCGGGACTCCCCCGCGCTGAACGTCGCCGGGCAGATCCAGCTGCAGGGCGCCCAGGTCACCGTGTACGACCCCAAGGCGATGGACAACGCCCGCAAGATGTTCCCCAGCCTGTCCTACGCGGACTCCGCGCTGGAGGCCGTTCAGGGCGCCCACGTGGTGCTGCACCTGACGGAGTGGCAGGAGTTCCGCGAGCTCGACCCGGCGGAGGTCGGCGCGCTGGTCGCCGAGCGCCGCATCCTGGACGGCCGGAACGTGCTGGACGCGACCGCCTGGCGGGCCGCCGGCTGGACCTACCGGGCGATGGGCCGGCCCGGGGCGGAATGACAGCGGGCCGCCGCCGGTTGTCCCCGGCATGACGTACGGAGACGAGGCGACGGTCCGCAGGATCCTCCAGGAGTCG
Source organism: Streptomyces sp. NRRL B-24484 (assembly GCF_000717715.1). Lineage (GTDB taxonomy): Bacteria > Actinomycetota > Actinomycetes > Streptomycetales > Streptomycetaceae > Kitasatospora. The sequence goes on from NZ_JOAI01000002.1 coordinate 3,017, forward strand.
GGCGACACCTGGGCGGTGGTCGGCCTGTCCACCAACACCCGGCGGGCCGCGTACGGCGTCGCCCGGGTGCTGCAGCGGGCCGGCAAGCGCGTGGTGCCGGTCCACCCGAAGGCCGAGACGGTGCTCGGCGAGCAGGGCTACGCCACGCTCGCCGACATCCCCTTCCCGGTCGACGTGGTCGACGTGTTCGTGAACAGCGGCCTGGCCGGCGAGGTCGCCGACCAGGCCGTGGCGGTGGGCGCCAGGGCCGTCTGGTTCCAGCTGGACGTGGTGGACGAGGCCGCCTGGGAGCGGACCAGGGCCGCCGGGCTCGACATGGTCATGGACAAGTGCCCGGCCATCGAGCTGCCGCTGCTCTGACCCGCCGCCCCGGCGGCCCTCCCGCTACTCCACCGGCACCGCGATGTCGCAGACCGGCTCGCCGTCGGCGGCGGAGGACCAGTCCGCGAAGTAGACCTCGCGCGGGGCCGACACCACGGTGCGGTCCGCGGACTTCGCCCACTCGAAGACGGCGTCGTAGGCCGACAGGATCTGCGGGTAGGCCACCTGCGCCTTGGTGATGGTGGTGTACGCCTCGCGGTGCGCCGGCTCCGTCCGGTGGGCGTGCACGACACGGCCGGCCTGCGCGGGGTCGACCGGCACGCAGACCTCGACCGGTCCGTCGCTGTCCTCGCTGACCTCGCCGTGGTAGACCACGAACGGCGCCGCGGCCACCCCGCCGTACTCCCCCGCGGCCGCGACCAGCCGCCCGGTGGCCTCCGGGATCCACACCGGCAGGTCCTCCGGCCCGGCGTGCCGCTGCTCGGTGAGCACCAGCTGCTCCGGGGCCTCGCGCTCCTCGATCCGGTACATGTCCGATCTCCCTTCGTCTCCTGCCAGTCGGATGCGGAGGTGCGCCGCGAGCTCGCGCTGCGCCGCGATCCGGTGCTCGACCGACTCCCAGTACGCGGCCACCAGTTCGGCGGCCCGCGGACCGGGCGCGGCCAGCACCTCGGCCACGGTCGCGAGCGGCATGTCCAGCCCGCGCAGCCGGACGATCAGCCGGGCCGCCTGCAGCCGGTCCTCCCGGTAGTACCGGTAGCCGGTGACCGGGTCGACCCGGTCCGGCGGCAGCAGGCCCTGCCGGTCGTACAGCCGCAGCGCCTTGGCCGAGAGCCGGGCGCGACGGGCGAACGCTCCGATGCCGAGCAGTGATCCGTCCTCCACGTCCTCCACGCTCCCGTCTGCCCCAGGGGCAAGGTCAACCCCGGCCGTCGAGCTGTTCCAGGGTGGCGATGGACGGGCCGCGGACGGCCTGCAGCCGACGGGCCGCCGCCTCCGCCCCGCGCAGCACCCGGACGGCGTTGTGCCAGGTCAGCTTGGACAGGTCGGCCTCGGACCAGCCGCGGCCGAGGAGTTCGGCGATCAGGTTCGGGTAGCCGGCGACGTCGTCCAGCCCGGCCGGGACGAAGGCGGTGCCGTCGAAGTCGCCGCCGATGCCGATGTGGTCGATGCCGGCGACCTCCCGCATGTGGTCGAGGTGGTCGGCGACCGTGGCCGGGGTGGCGACCGGCCGGGGGTGGGCGGCCTCGTAGGCGCGCTGGCAGTCCATCGCGGCGGGCGTGGTCTCCAGCGCGTGGAAGCCGTGCGCGTGCATGTTCTCGTCCGCGGCCAGTGTCCACTCGATCGCGGCGGGCAGCACGAACTTCGGCACGAAGGTGGCCATCGCCAGACCGCCGTTGGCGGGCAGCGCGGCGAGCACGTCGTCCGGGACGTTGCGCGGGTGGTCGCAGACGGCCCGCGCGGAGGAGTGCGAGAAGATCACCGGCGCCTCGGAGACCCGGAGGGCGGCCCGCATGGTGTCGGCGGAGGTGTGCGAGAGGTCGACCAGCATGCCGAGCCGGTTCATCTCGCGGACGACCTCCTCGCCGAAGGCGGTCAGTCCGCCCGCGGCCGGCTCGTCGGTCGCGGAGTCCGCCCACGGCACGTTGTCGTTGTGGGTGAGCGTCAGGTACCGCACGCCCAGGGTGTGCAGGGCTCGCAGGGTGGCCAGGGAGCTGTCGATCGAGTGCCCGCCCTCGGCGCCCATCAGCGAGGCGATCCGGCCCTCGGCGCGGGCCGCCTCCATGTCGTCCGCGGTCAGCGCGAGGCGCAGCACCCCGGGGTAGCGCGCGGTCAGCGCGTGCACGAAGTCGATCTGCTCCAGGGTGGCGCTGACCGCCCGGTCGCCGGCGAAGTCGCTGCGCACGTACACCGACCAGAACTGCGCACCGACCCCGCCGGCGCGGAGCCGGCCGAGGTCGGTGTGCAGGCGGGCGCTCTGGTCGGCCGCGAGGTCGACGGCGTCCAGGTCGTAGCCGACCTGGGACCGCATCGCCCAGGGGAGGTCGTTGTGCCCGTCCACCACGGGGGTGTCGCGGAGCACGGCGCGGGCGCGGTCGAGCAGTTCAGGGGTCATCCCCCCGTTCTACACCGGCGTGCCCGCCGGGCCCGGGCGATCGGCCCGGGCGGTCGCCCGGGCCGGTCGAGGGGCTCAGCCCTGGTTGCCGGCCGCGCGGGCGCGGAGCTTCTTGCCCTTCTCGGTGGCCTGGGCGTTCAGCTCGGCCTGGAAGTCCACCATCCGCTCGGCGAGCTCCGGGTCGAAGGCGGCGAGCATCCGCACGGCCAGCAGGCCGGCGTTGCGGGCGCCGGCGATCGACACGGTGGCCACCGGCACGCCGGCGGGCATCTGCACGATCGACATCAGGCTGTCCATGCCGTCGAGGTACTTCAGCGGCACCGGGACGCCGATGACCGGCAGCGGCGTGACGGAGGCCAGCATGCCCGGGAGGTGGGCGGCGCCGCCGGCACCGGCGATGATCGCCTTCAGTCCGCGGGCGTGCGCCTGCTCGCCGTACGCCACCATCTCGCGCGGCATGCGGTGGGCGGAGACGACGTCCACCTCGAAGGGGACCTCGAACTCGGCCAGCGCCTGCGCGGCGGCCTCCATCACGGGCCAGTCGGAGTCCGAGCCCATGACGATGCCGACGAGCGGAGCCTCGGGGTTGGTCATTCGGTGATCGTTCCTCGCAGGTAGGCGGCCGCGTGACGGGCGCGCTCGCGGACGTCGTCGAGGTCGTCCCCGACGACGTTGACGTGGCCGACCTTGCGGCCCGGCTTCACGTCCTTGCCGTACATGTGGATCTTGAGGCCGGGGTCGCGGGCCATGCAGTGCAGGAAGGCGTGGTACATGTCCGGGTAGTCGCCGCCGAGCACGTTGACCATGACCGTCCACCGGGCGCGCGGGCGCGGGTCGCCGAGCGGCAGGTCGAGGACGGCCCGCAGGTGGTTCTCGAACTGCGAGGTGACCGAGCCGTCCTGGGACCAGTGGCCGGAGTTGTGCGGGCGCATCGCCAGCTCGTTGACGAGGATGCGGCCGTCCCGGGTCTGGAACAGCTCCACCGCGAGGTGGCCGGTGATGTCCAGGTCGCCGGCGATCCGCAGGGCCAGCTGCTGGGCCTCGGCGGCCAGCTCCGGGTCGAGGTCCGGTGCGGGTGCGGTGACCTCGGCGCAGACGCCGTTCTCCTGGACGCTCTCGACGACCGGGTAGGCGACCGCCTGGCCGCTGGGCGAGCGGACGACGTTCGCGGCCAGCTCGCGCAGGAAGTCGACCTTCTCCTCCGCCAGCACGGGCACGCCGGCCAGGAAGGGTGCGGCCGCCTCGGCCTCGTCGGCCACGACCCACACGCCCTTGCCGTCGTAGCCGCCGCGGACGGTCTTCAGGACGACCGGGTAGCCGGTGCCCTCCTCCGCGAAGGCGGTGACGTCGGCCGGGTCGGCGACGATCCGGTGGCGCGGGCAGGGCACGCCGATCGAGTCCAGCTTGGCCCGCATGACGCCCTTGTCCTGGGCGTTCACCAGGGCGTCCGGGCCCGGGCGGACGGCGACGCCGTCGGCCTGCAGCGCCCGCAGGTGCCCGGTCGGCACGTGCTCGTGGTCGAAGGTGATCACGTCGCAGCCGGCGGCGAAGCGGCGCAGCGTCTCCAGGTCCCGGTAGTCACCGAGGACGACGTCGGACACCACCTGCGCCGCCGAGTCCTGCGGGGTGTCGGCGAGGAGCCGGAAACGGATGCCGAGCGGGATGCCGGCCTGGTGCGCCATGCGCGCCAGCTGCCCGCCACCGATCACGCCGACCACTGGAAATTTTGCATTGCCCGCGAAAGTCACGCTGCCCAGGATATCCGGGCCGGTCGGAGCCGGTGCACGGGCGGTTCCCCGGAGGGCGGAGGGGAACCGGGCGCCGATGGGGCCCGTGGGAGCGAGTAGCCTGGTGGCCCGGGCCTTCGCCGCGCACGTGCGTACACGAGGCGCCGGTGAGCGCTGCGCCCCCGCGGGCACCTCTCGTCCTCCCGTACGCCACTCAGGAGACACCCGGATGACCCAGACCACCGCGACCCAGCCTTCGTTGGTGCAGCGCCTGCGCGGCATGTCCGACGAGATGATCAAGTTCGGCGTCGTCGGGCTGAGCGGTGTGGCGGTCAACTTCCTCGTCTTCTGGATCTGCATCAACGCCCTGGGCCTGGCCTCGATGCGCTCCAACGTGGCGGCGACCCTGGTGGCCATCGCCACCAACTACCTCGGCTACCGGTACTGGCTCTACAAGGACCGCGACGCGGCCTCCCGCAAGCGTGAGATCACGCTGTTCCTGGTGTTCAGCGGCATCGGCATGCTGATCGAGACCGGCGTGGTGGGCTTCTCCGACTACGTGCTGGGCCTGAACACGCACCTGGAGCTGATCGCGGCGAAGGTGGTCGGCCTCGGGATCGGCACGGTCTTCCGCTTCGTCTCCTACCGCACCTGGGTGTTCAAGGCGATGCCGGAGCTCGCCGAGCCCGAGGCCGCGGTCGGCCCCGAGGTGGTCACCGAGGCCGAACTGCTGCTGGCCACCGAGGAATCGCGCTACGTGAAGTGACGGCCGGGCCGGCCGCGCTCAGCGCTGCGGCTCGGCCCGTTCCTCGTCCGTGTCCCGGCCGCTGCCGAGGAAGAGGGCGAACACCGGGGGCCTGAGCGAGAGCAGTTCCAGGCGGGCGCCGTCCGCCTCCGCGAGGTCGCGGGCGACGGCCAGGCCGATGCCGGTGGAGTTGCGTCCGCTGACCGCCCGCTCGAAGACCCGGTTGCCGAGCTCGGGCGGGACGCCCGGGCCCTCGTCCTGCACCTCGGCCACGACCGAGGAGCCGGTGCGGCGGACCCGCAGGGTGATGTCGCCGCCGCCGTGCATCAGCGAGTTCTCGATCAGCGTGGCCATCACCTGGGCCACCGTTCCGGGCGTGCCGACCACCGTGGTGCCGCGCATGCCCTCCATCAGCAGCCGGCGGCCGGCCGCCCGCAGCGGTGCGCTCCACTCCTCGACCTGCTGCTTGAGCACCTCGTCGAGGTCGAAGGTGACGGCGGTCGGGCTGGCCGGGTCGCGCTGGTTGGTGAGCAGCCGCTGGACGACGTCGGTGAGCCGCTCGACCTGCTGGAGGGCGATGGTGGCCTCCTCCTTGACGGTGTCGGGCTCCTCGGCGAGCGCGGTGATCTCCTCCAGCCGCATGGAGAGCGCGGTGAGCGGGGTGCGGAGCTGGTGCGAGGCGTCGGCGGCGAGCCGGCGCTCGGCGGTGAGCATCCGGGCGATCCGCACCGCGCTGACGTCCAGCACCTCGGCGATCCGGTCGAGTTCGGGCACGCCGTAGCGGCGGTCGCGGGGGCGCGGGTCGCCGGACCCGAGGCGCTCGGCGGTCTCGGCGAGTTCGGTGAGCGGGCGGGCCAGGCGCTTGGCCTGCCAGACCGCGAGGGCGACCGCGGCCTGGACGGCGAGCAGGGCGACCACGCCGAGCAGCAGCAGCATGTTGCCGATCTCGTGGTCGACGTCCTCGCGGGACTGCTGGACGGTCACCTTCTCGCCGCTGGCGCCCTCCTCGGTGGCGGTCAGCGCCGGGCCGTCGACGGGCCGGCCGGCCGCGATGAGCGGCTGGCCGGGGATGTCGACGGTGACGAAGGAGCCGTCGGTGACCTGGGCGGCGAACTTCTCGCCGGTCACCGGCTCGCCCGCGGCGAGCCGGTTCTCGACCAGGCCGAGGACCCGGACGGCGGCGGCGTCGACCCGGTCCTCGGCGGCGCTGACGATGCTCTGCTTCTCGATGAGCGCCAGCGGGACGCAGAACACCGCGACCACCACCAGGACGACGCCCAGCAGCGAGTTGATCATTCTGCGCTTCACGCCGGGGAACGCCTTCGCTCAGGTCGGTGGTTCGGGTGCTGCTGCGGTGCGGGCGGCGGGGTCAGTTCTTCTCGAACCGGAAGCCGACGCCGCGGACGGTGGCGATGTAGCGCGGGTTGGCGGCGTCGTCGCCGAGCTTCTTGCGCAGCCAGGAGATGTGCATGTCCAGCGTCTTGGTGGACGTCCACCAGGTGGTGTCCCAGACCTGGCGCATGATCTCCTCGCGGGTGACCACCCGGCCGGCGTCCCGCACCAGGACGCGCAGCAGCTCGAACTCCTTGGCGGAGAGGGTGAGCTCCTCCTCGCCGAGCCAGGCGCGGTGCGACTCGATGTCGATCTTCACGCCGTGGGCGCCGGTGGTGAGCTGGTCCACGTTGCCGCGGCGCAGCAGCGCCCGGACGCGGGCCAGCAGCTCGGCCAGCCGGAAGGGCTTGGTGACGTAGTCGTCGGCGCCGGCGTCCAGGCCGACCACGGTGTCCACCTCGTCGGCGCGTGCGGTGAGCACCAGCACGGGGCAGCTGCGGCCGTCGGCGCGCAGACGGCGGCAGACCTCCAGGCCGTCCATCTCGGGCAGGCCGAGGTCCAGGACGATCAGGTCGACGTCCTCGGCGAGGCCCGCCGCCAGCGCGGCCGGACCGTCCTCGCGGACGAGCACGTCGTACCCCTCGCGACGGAGCGCGCGGGCCAGCGGTTCGGAGATTGCCGGGTCGTCCTCGGCCAGCAGCACACAGGTCATGGGGGTGATGGTAGTCCGCTCCGGTGATCGCAAGGTGCTGTGAACTGTTTCACAGAGCCGTGATCGTTACCTTTGCGCCGCCATGCCCGCGTCGAGAACGGCATCGGAGAGCGAGAAGCGGAGAATTCGGCATTCGATCTTCGTTTCGAAGGAAGATTTTCCGAGTTACCATCGAATGGACGAGCTGTAGCTGCCGGGACTTTACTCGGACAATACCGACGCCCGTGCACTTGTCATCAGATGTCATGCCTTGGCCCCCGTACAGTGGTCCGGTCCGCGCCCGCCGGCCACCCCTCGGCGGACGAACACAGGCAAGGAACCCACCACACATGGCGACTACCACCCTGGACGCCGGCATCCGCCAGGCCCCTTCCAGTGGCAAGACCTTCTTCGGGCACCCCCGAGGGCTCGCCACCCTCTTCATGACCGAGATGTGGGAGCGCTTCAGCTTCTACGGCATGCGTGCCCTGCTGGTGCTCTACATGACGGCCGCCACCACCGAGGGCGGCCTCGGCATGAAGATCGCCGTGGCGACGGCGGTGTACAGCGTCTACAACGCGATGGTGTACCTGCTGGCCCTTCCGGGCGGCTGGATCGCCGACCGCTTCCTCGGCGCCCGCAAGACCGTGGCGCTCGGCGGCACGATCATCATGATCGGCCACTTCATGCTGGCCGTGCCGGCATCGGCCGCGTTCTTCACCGGCCTCGGCTTCATCGCGCTCGGCTCCGGCCTGCTCAAGGCCAACATCTCCACGATGGTCGGCCACCTGTACGACGGCCCGAACGACCCGCGTCGCGACGGCGGCTTCACGATCTTCTACATGGGCATCAACCTCGGTGCCTTCGCCGCCCCGCTGGTCATCGGCACCGTCGGCCAGAGCGTCAACTGGCACCTGGGCTTCGCCCTCGCCGGCGTCGGCATGGCGCTCGGCCTCGGCCAGTTCCTGCTCGGCACCCGCCACCTGGCCGCCGCGAGCGACCTCGTGTCCTCCCCGATGCCGGCCGACGAGAAGCGCGCCGTCCTCCGCAAGGCCGGCCTGTGGCTGGCCGTCGCGGTGGCGTTCTACGCCGTCGTCGTGCTGAGCGGCCGCTTCACCATCGACTGGGCGATCTGGCCGCTGTCGATCGCGGGCATCGCGATCCCGGTGTTCGTCTTCGCCCGGGTGAAGCGCGACAAGGACCTCGACGAGGCCGAGCAGTCCAAGATGAGCGGCTACATCTGGTTCTTCGTGGCCGCCGCCGTCTTCTGGATGATCTACGACCAGTCCGGCTCCACGCTGAGCGTCTTCGCCGACGACAGCACCGCCTCCACGCTGTTCGGGTTCGCGTTCCCGTCCAGCTGGTTCCAGTCGCTGAACCCGCTCTACATCATGGCGCTGGCCCCGGTCTTCGCCTGGCTCTGGGTGGCGCTGTCGCGCCGCGGCAAGAACCCCAGCACCACCGTGAAGTTCGCCATCGGCCTGCTGATGATCGGCGCGTCCTTCCTGGTCATGATGCTGGCGATGGCCGCCGCCGCGGGCGGCGTCAAGGTCACCCCGCTGTGGCTGGCCGTGGTCTACCTGGTCCAGACGGTCGGCGAGCTGACCCTCTCCCCCGTCGGCCTCTCCGTCACCACCAAGCTGGCCCCGGCGAAGTACGCCAGCCAGATGATGGGTGTCTGGTTCCTCGCCGTCACCGCCGGTGACTGCGTGGCCGCCATCGTCCAGCTGGTGCTCGGCGACGCCACCGGCACCACCTGGTACTTCGCCCTCCAGGGCGTGGCCGCGATCATCGCCGGCATCGGCCTCGCGATGTACCGCAAGAAGGTCGTCCGCCTCATGGGCGACGTGCACTGACGCACCCGGCCCCCGCGCAGCGGCCCGGCACGGACCATCCGTGCCGGGCCGCTGCCGTACCCCGCCGACCGGCGGGGTCCTCCCCTCCGGAATCCCCCCGGTCGGCGGTTGTCCGCGGCGGGGCGAACCGGAAAAAATGGTCCCGACCAGGGCACAACCCTGCACGGAACGAGGGAGGGCGCGGATCGCGCCCTCCCTTTCCCGTCCCCGCCGGAGCGCCGACGGCCCTGCCGGCCTCAGACCTCGCGCACGCCGTTGCGCCAGACCGCCGCGGTCAGCGGCACGCCGGGCCGGTACGCCAGGTGCACGTGCGAGGGGGCGTCCAGCAGCAGCAGGTCCGCGCGGGCGCCCACGGTGACCGTTCCGACGTCCGTCCGGCGCAGCGCCCGGGCACCGGTCGCGGTCGCCGCGTGCACCGCCTCGTCCGGGGTCATCCCCATCTCGCGCACCGCCACCGCGATGCAGAACGCCATCGAGCTGGTGAAGCTCGACCCCGGGTTGCAGTCGGTGGAGAGCGCCACCGCCGCGCCCGCGTCCAGCAGCCGGCGGGCGTTCGGGTACGCGGCGCGGGTGGAGAACTCGGCGCCCGGCAGCAGCGTCGCCACCGTGTCCGAACCGGCCAGCGCGGCCACGTCCTCGTCCGTCAGGTGGGTGCAGTGGTCGGCCGAGGCCGCCCCCAGCTCCACCGCGAGCTGCACGCCCGGGCCGTACGACAGCTGGTTGGCGTGCACCCGCGGCACCAGGCCGCGGGCCGCGCCCGCGGTGAGGACGGCCCGCGCCTGGTCGCCGTCGAAGGCGCCGCGCTCGCAGAAGACGTCCACCCACTTGGCGTGCGGGGCGCAGGCGTCCAGCATCTCGCCGGTCACCAGCTCGACGTAGCCGGCCGGGTCGTCCGCGAACTCGGGCGCCACCACGTGGGCGCCGAGGTAGGTCGTCTCCGGGGTGTGCCCGGCGGCGATCCGCAGCGCCCGGGCCTCGTCCTCGACGGTCAGGCCGTAGCCCGACTTGCACTCCACCGTGGTGGTGCCCTGGCGCAGCGCCTCGCGCAGGAAGCGGGCGAGGTTGGCGTCGAGCTCGGCGTCGGAGGCCGCCCGGGTGGCGGCCACCGTCGTGCGGATGCCGCCCGCCGAGTAGGACTGTCCGGACATCCGGGCGTTGAACTCGGCGGTGCGGTCGCCGGCGAAGACCAGGTGGGAGTGCGAGTCGACGAAGCCGGGGAGCAGGGCGCGGCCGGCCGCGTCGAAGCTCTCGTCCGCGGCGGGGGCGGCGGCGGCCGGGCCGACCCAGGCGATGCGGTCGCCGTCCACCACGACGGCCGCGTCCTCGACCAGCCCCAGCGGGCCCGCGCCGATCCCGGGGTCGTTGGTGACCAGACTGCCGATGCCGGTGATGAGGGTGCTCAACGTGGTCCTTTCACGAGGGGGACGCCGGTGGGGGCGCCGCCCCCACCGGCCGGGTGCCTACGTCCCGAGGGAGGTGATGGCGGTGCGGAGGGCGGCGGGGACGTCCTGGACGAGCTGGTGGATGCCGTCCTTGACGATGTGGCGGCCGCCGACGACCACGTGGCGGACGTCCGCGGCGGTGGCCGCGAACACCGCGGTCTCCGCCCCGAGCTGCGGCCCGGGCCCCGCGGTGCGGACGCTGTCCAGGGCGACGGCGGTGAAGTCGGCGAGGGCGCCGGCCTCGATCCGGCCGGCCTCGGGCCAGCCGAGGGAGGCGTGGCCGTCCTCGGTGCCGGCGCGGAGCAGGGCGTTCGCCGTCCAGTGGCCGCGGGTGCGGGTCCGGAGCCGCTCGTTGAGCTCCAGGGCGCGCGCCTCCTCGAAGGGGTCGATGATCGCGTGGCTGTCGCTGCCGAGGCTGACCGGGCAGCCGGAGCTCGCCAGCCGGCGGGCCGGGCCGATGCCGTCCGCGAGGTCCCGTTCGGTGGTGGGGCACATGCAGATGGTGGTGCCGGAGTCGCCGAGCAGCCGGACGTCCTCGTCGGTGAGGTGGGTGGCGTGCACCGCGGAGGTCCGGGGGCCGAGCACGCCGTGGTCGGCGAGCAGGCGGGTGGGGGTGACGCCGTGGGCGGTGAGGCAGGCGTCGTTCTCCGCGGTCTGCTCGGAGAGGTGGACGTGCAGCGGGGCCTTCCGCATGGCCGCCCAGTGCGCGACGGTGGCCAGCTGGTCGGCGGGCACGGCGCGGACGGAGTGGACGGCGGCACCGATCCGGGCGTGCTCGGTGGGCTTGAGGGCGTCCGCGCGGGCGGCCCAGGCGTCGGCGTCGCCGTCGCTGAACCGCAGCTGCGGCTTGGTGACCTCCTCGCCGAAGCCGGAGGAGAGGTAGCAGGTGTCGAGCAGGGTGATCCGGATGCCGGCCCGGTTCGCCGCCTCGACGAGCGCGAGGCCCATCGCGTTGGGGTCCTCGTAGCGGCTGCCGCCGGGCGCGTGGTGCAGGTAGTGGAACTCGCCGACGGCGGTGATGCCGGCGAGGGCCATCTCGGCGTAGACGGCGGTGGCCAGGTCGAGGTAACTGTCCGGGTCGAGGGCGCCGGCGAAGCGGTACATGGTGTCGCGCCAGGTCCAGAAGGTGCCGGAGCCGACCTGGACGTGGCCGCGCAGCGCCCGGTGGAAGGCGTGCGAGTGCGCGTTGGCCTGGCCGGGCAGCAGCAGGCCGCCGAGCCGGACGGCGCCGGGCGGGCAGGGGCCGCTGTCGGGGGTGACGTGGCCGATCCGCCCGCCGGGCCCGACGGTGATCAGCACGTCCTTCTCGACGACGGTGCCGCTGGCGTGCGGCAGCCAGGCGTGCTCCGCCCAGTACGTCAGCCCTGACATGCGAGGTCCTCCAGTACGTCGGCGAGCGCGGCCACCCCCGCGAGGCAGTCGTCCTCCTCGGCGTGCTCCGCCGGGGAGTGCGAGACTCCGCTCGGGTTACGTACGAACAGCATGGCGGTCGGAATGGCCGAGGCCAGGATTCCGGCGTCGTGTCCCGCACCGGTCGGCAGCACCGGGACGTGGCGGCCGTCCGCGCGGCCGATGACGCGGGCGAGCCGGTCGCGCAGCGGTCCGTCGAAGTCGACGACGGGCGTGTACGACTCGCGGGTCAGCTCGACCCGGACGCCGTCGCGCTCGCCGCGCTCGTGTGCGGCCCGCCGGATCTCCTCGACGACCTCGTCCAGGGTGGCCTCGTCGGCGGCGCGGGAGTCGAGCCAGCCGCGGACGAGGGAGGCGATGGCGTTGGTTCCGTTGGGCTCGACGGCGACCTTGCCGAAGGTGGCGAGGGCGCCGGCCAGCTTCGCCTTCTTCCGGGCGGCGAGCACGGTGTTGGCGTAGGTGAGCATCGGGTCACGGCGGTCCTCGATGCGGGTGGTGCCGGCGTGGTTGGCCTCGCCGTGGAAGTCGAACCGCCAGCGGCCGTGCGGCCAGATCGCGCTGGCCACGCCGACGCTCTGCCCCTCGGCCAGGTAGCGGCCCTGCTCGACGTGGAGTTCGACGAACGCCCCGATGCGGCCGAGCCGTTCGCGGTCGGCGCCGATGGCGTCGGGGTCGTACCCCGCCTTCTCCATGGCGTCGGGCAGCCGGGTGCCGTCGGCGTCGCGCAGGGCGTGCGCCTGTTCCTTGGAGAGCACGCCGGCGGTGAGCCGGGAGCCGATGCAGGCCACGCCGAACCGGGCGCCCTCCTCGTCCCCGAAGTTGACGATGGCCAGCGGCTTGGTGAACTCGACCCCGCGGGCGCGGAGTTCGTCCAGGGCGGCGAAGGCGGAGACCACGCCGAGCGGGCCGTCGAAGGCGCCGCCGTCCGGCACGGAGTCCAGGTGCGAGCCGGTGACCACGGCGCCCTCGCCGTGCGGATCGCCCAGCCAGGCCCACTGGTTGCCGTTGCGGTCGAGTTCGTGATGCAGGCCGCGGTCGCGGGCCTGCTGCTCGAACCAGGCCCGGCATTCGGCGTCGGCGGAGTTCCAGGCGAAGCGGCGGTAGCCGCCGGACGGGGCGGAGCGGCCCACGGGGAGCAGCTCCGCCCACATCCGCTGGAAGGTGTCGGTCACAGCTCGCCCATCGGGACGCGCACGCCCCGCTCGCCGGCGACCTCGACGGCACGGTCGTAGCCGGCGTCGACGTGCCGGATGACGCCCATGCCCGGGTCGTTGGTGAGCACCCGGCGGATCTTCTCGCCGGCGAGGGCGGTGCCGTCGGCGACGGTGACCTGGCCGGCGTGGATCGAGCGGCCGATGCCGACGCCGCCGCCGTGGTGGATGGAGACCCAGGAGGCGCCGGAGGCGACGTTGACCATGGCGTTGAGCAGCGGCCAGTCGGCGATGGCGTCGGAGCCGTCGAGCATGGACTCGGTCTCGCGGTACGGGGAGGCGACGGAGCCGCAGTCGAGGTGGTCGCGGCCGATGACGATCGGCGCGGACAGCTCGCCGGAGGCGACCATGTCGTTGAAGCGCTCGCCGGCCTTGTCGCGCTCGCCGTAGCCGAGCCAGCAGATGCGCGCCGGGAGGCCTTGGAAGTGGACCTTCTCCTGGGCCATCTTGATCCAGCGGTGCAGCGACTCGTTCTCCGGGAAGAGGTCGAGGACGGCCTTGTCGGTCTTGGCGATGTCCTGCGGGTCGCCGGAGAGCGCGGCCCAGCGGAACGGGCCCTTGCCCTCGCAGAACAGCGGGCGGATGTAGGCCGGGACGAAGCCGGGGAAGGCGAACGCCCGGTCGTAGCCGGCGAGCTGGGCCTCGCCGCGGATCGAGTTGCCGTAGTCGAAGACCTCGGCGCCGCGGTCCTGGAAGCCGACCATGGCCTCGACGTGCCTGGCCATCGACTCGCGCGAGCGCTCGGTGAACTCGGCGGGCTTCTCCGCGGCGTAGGTGGCCATGTCGTCGAAGGCGACGCCGACCGGCAGGTAGCTCAGCGGGTCGTGGGCGCTGGTCTGGTCGGTGACGATGTCGATCGGGGCGTCCATCGCGAGCAGCTGCGGGACGAGTTCGGCGGCGTTGCCGAGCAGGCCGATGGAGAGCGGCTGCTTCTTGTCCCGGGCGGCGGTGGCGAGTTCGAGGGCGTGGGCGAGGCTCGATGCCTCGACGTCCAGGTAGCGGTGCTCGATCCGGCGGGCGATCCGGGAGGGGTCGCAGTCGATGCAGATCGCGACGCCGCCGTTCATGGTGACGGCGAGCGGCTGGGCGCCGCCCATGCCGCCGAGGCCGGCGGTCAGGGTGATGGTGCCTTCGAGGGTGCCGTTGAACTTCTTGTCGGCGACGGCCGCGAAGGTCTCGTAGGTGCCCTGGAGGATGCCCTGGGTGCCGATGTAGATCCAGGAGCCGGCGGTCATCTGGCCGTACATGGTGAGGCCGAGCGACTCCAGGCGCCGGAACTCCTCCCAGTTCGCCCAGTCGCCGACCAGGTTGGAGTTGGCGATCAGAACGCGCGGCGCCCACTCGTGGGTCTGCATGACGCCGACCGGCCGGCCGGACTGCACCAGCATGGTCTCGTCCTGCTTGAGGTTCTGCAGGGTGCGGACCATGGCGTCGTAGGAGCGCCAGTCGCGGGCCGCCTTGCCCGTGCCGCCGTAGACGACGAGCTTCGACGGGTGCTCGGCGACCTCCGGGTCGAGGTTGTTCATGAGCATCCGCAGGGCGGCCTCCTGCTGCCAGCCCTGTGCGGTCAGCTGCGTCCCCCGTGCCGCGCGCACCTCGCGCGGGCCGCTCACCTGGTCCACCATGCCTCCGGCCTCCTTGCGGATGAATTCATTCAGGCTTACCGAGACTGAATATATCCAGTCATCCACTCGGAAGCCAGACCTCAGCACCAATCGGACCAGGATCCGTCCCGCCCCGCGCGGCGGCACGCCCCCGGGACACGACGGCGGGCGGCCGGGCCGTGAGGCCCCGCCGCCCGCCGTGGATCGTGCCGTCAGCCCGCGCGCAGCGCCGCCAGCTGCTGCGCGAAGGGCACCACCTCGGGCTCGGCCCGGGGCCGGGGCGGGCGGACGGCCAGCAGGTCGGCGAGTTCGCCGCCGGCCCGGGCGATCCGCGGACCGAGCCCCTCGGCGTCGCCGCCCGGACCCCAGTCCTCGGAGGCCGCGAACACCGCGGTCGGCACCACGACCGCCCGCAGGTGGGCGAAGAGCGGCCGCAGCGCGTGCTCCAGGGCCAGCGAGTGCCGGGCGGTGCCGCCGGTCGCGGCGATCAGCACCGGGGTGCCGGTCAGCGCCTCCCGGTCGAGCACGTCGAAGAAGGACTTGAACAGGCCGCTGTACGAGGCGCTGAAGACCGGCGTGACGGCGATCAGGCCGTCCGCGGCCTCCACCGACTCCAGGGCGGCCCGCAGCTCCGGGCCGGGGAAGCCGGTCACGAGGTGGTCGGCGATCGGCCGGGCGAGGCCGCGCAGTTCGACCACCTCGACCTCGACCTCCCGCCGGCCCTCCAGCGCCGTCCGGACGGCGCCGGCCAGGCGGTCGGCGAGCAGCCGGGTGGACGAGGGGACGGACAGGCCGGCCGACACGGCGACCAGCTTGAGCGGGGCGGTCATCGGGCCTCCTCGGGGGTGTTGTCGGCGGTCTCGGCGGCCTCCCGCTGCGCGAGCAGCGAGGCGTGGGTGGGGGCGTCCGGCACGGAGGCCGGGCGGCCGGAGGCGAACTCCTTGCGCAGCACCGGGATCACCTCTTCGCCGAGCAGGTCCAGCTGCTCCAGCACCGTCTTCAGCGGCAGGCCGGCGTGGTCGACCAGGAAGAGCTGGCGCTGGTAGTCGCCGAAGGACTCGCGGAAGGTGAGCGTCTTGTCGATCACCTGCTGCGGGCTGCCGACGGTCAGCGGGGTCTGCTCGGTGAACTCCTCCATCGACGGGCCGTGCCCGTAGACCGGGGCGTTGTCGAAGTACGGGCGGAACTCGCGCACCGCGTCCTGCGAGTTGCGGCGCAGGAAGACCTGCCCGCCGAGGCCGACGACGGCCTGCTCCGCGGTGCCGTGGCCGTAGTGCGCGTACCGCTCGCGGTACAGGTCGACCAGGCGCTGGAAGTGCTCCTTCGGCCAGAAGATGTTGTTGGCGAAGAAGCCGTCTCCGTAGTACGCGGCCTGCTCGGCGATCTCGGGGCTGCGGATCGAGCCGTGCCAGACGAACGGCGGGACGCCGTCCAGCGGGCGCGGGGTCGAGGTGAAGCCCTGCAACGGGGTGCGGAAGCGGCCCTGCCAGTCGACCACGTCCTTGCGCCACAGCTCGTGCAGCAGCGCGTAGTTCTCGATCGCGAGCGGGATGCCCTGGCGGATGTCCTGGCCGAACCACGGGTAGACCGGGCCGGTGTTGCCGCGGCCGAGCATCAGGTCGACCCGGCCGTCGGCCAGGTGCTGGAGCATCGCGAAGTCCTCGGCGATCTTCACCGGGTCGTTGGTGGTGATCAGCGTGGTCGAAGTGGAGAGGATCAGCCGGTCGGTGCGGGCCGCGATGTGGCCCAGCATGGTGGTCGGCGAGGACGGCACGAACGGCGGGTTGTGGTGCTCGCCGGTCGCGAAGACGTCCAGGCCCACCTCCTCGGCCTTCAGCGCGATCGCGACCATGGCCTTGATCCGCTCGTGCTCGCTCGGTGTGCGGCCGGTGGTCGGGTCCTCGGTGACGTCGCCCACGGTGAAGATCCCGAACTGCATGGCTCTCACTCCCCAGATCGTTCAGCTTTCAACTACATGGGGCTGAACGACCCCGCCGCGGCGGCTATTCCCGCCGCGTCCGACCGGCTCAGGCGGCCGCGCCGCCCTCCCAGTCGATGCCGATCTCGGCCAGCCAGGCGCGGTCCCGGTCGTCGAGGGCGGCCGGCTCCCGGCCGCGCTCGCCCCCGCCGGTCTCCCGCGACTCCCGGGCGGGCGGCCGCGGGATCTCCTGGACGGGGCCCAGCCCGTACCGCTCGGCGGCCTCCGCGGCGGCCCGCTCGGCGGCGGTCGGCTCGGTGATCCCGATGTGCACGGCGGACTCGTCGCCCGCGTCCAGCACGGTGATGCCCGGGTCCGGCGGGCGGCGCAGCACGATCCGCCGGCCGCAGGTCGGACAGGACCACTCGTCGGCCCCGTCGGCCAGCCGCGCGGTCGGTGTCATCTGGTGGATCACTCGCATCCCGTTCACCCCCGTCCGGCCCGCGACCGGGCCCTGTCTGGGGGATGCCCGCTCCCGGGCGGGCGCCAACCCGTCGAAACGCGCACAGTTGCACGTCGCGCGCCGCCGGGTGCCCCCGTGCACCTGCGCACGCCGGGAGACGGGCGGGAGACGGAGACGGGACCGCGGCTACTCCAGGAACAGCCCGCGCGCCGTCGCCGACTGCTCGATGGCCTCCAGTCGGGCCTCGGCGCCGGGGATCTCGTCGCACATGGTCTGCAGCAGCACCCGGCCGAGCATCATCGGTGCGCAGGCGGTGTCGAAGACCAGGCCGGTGCCGACCGCGGCGGGCAGCATCAGGTCGGAGAGCCTGGCGACCGGCGCGAAGGCGCTGTCGGCGACCGTCACCACCGTCAGCCCGCAGTCCCGGGCGGTGATCAGGGCCTCCATCAGCTCCCGCGGGTAGCGGGGCAGGGCGAAGCAGGCCAGGGCGGTGGCGCCGGCCGAGGCGGCCTGCTCGATCCGGTCGGCCAGCATCGAGCCGCCCTCGTCCAGCAGCCGGACGTCCGGGTGCACCTTGGAGGCGAAGTAGGCGAAGCCGTGCGCCTGGGCCGAGGCGGCGCGCAGGCCGAGCACCGGCAGCGGCCGGGAGGCGGCGAGCAGCCGGGCGGCGCGGACGATCGGCTCCGGGTCGGCGAGCAGCTCGGCGAGGTGGCGCAGGTGCTCGATCTCGGCCAGCACCGCCAGCTGGTGCTCGTTGCGGACGGCGTCCGCGGGGGTCTCCGCGGACGGCGCGGACTCCCCCGCGCCGAGCTCGCGCAGCTGCTTGCGCAGCGCCGGGTAGCCGTCGTAGCCGAGGGCGACCGCGAAGCGGGTCACCGAGGGCTGGCTGACCCCGGCCAGCTCGGCCACCTCGACGCTGGACAGGAACGGCGCCTCGGTGGCGTGCCGGACGAGGGAGTGCGCGATCCGGCGCTGGGTGGGGGTGAGCCGGTGGCCCTCGAACAGCTGGAGGAGTCGGGCCGAGGGGCCCGCGGTGCCGGTCTCGTCCAGGGCTGTCATCGGCGGTTCCTCCGGGCTCGTGAGCGGTGCGCACCGTTGGCGACGGCGGCTGGGACGACTGTCGCGCAGTCCTGGCATGTGGGCAACGGTGTTTCGCGGGTCGGGACGGTCCCCGCGGCCGGCCCCGGGGTCGGGGTCGTCCCCGGGGTCACCCCGAGACGGCCCTGACCCGTCCCCGAAATCGCGCTCCGGCGGTGGACCCCGGCCCCCGGGCGCGGCCAGGCTGAGGCCATGGACCTCTCGAAGGACGACCTCGCGCGTGACCTCGACGCCGCCGTGCAGACCCGCAAGGAGCTCGGCAAGGAGTACGAGGCGGAGATCGTCGACTCCTTCCTCGCGCGCCTGGACGAGCGGCTCGACGCCCGGGTCGAGCAGCGCGTGACCGAGCGCCTCGGTGCCGCCGAGCCGGTGCGACGGCCCGGGAACCCGCAGTTCAAGGTGCAGGTGCTCTCGCTGGTGATGGGCATCCCGCTGTCCGCGATCGCCGCCGAGAGCGCCCGGCTGCCCGGCCTGATCGTCTGCTGGGCGGGCATCGTCGGCATCAACATCTCCTCCGCGCGGGCCGGCCGGATCCGGGAGCGGCGGCGGGACGGCCGGTACTGAGACCGGCCGTCCCGTCGGGGCGTCAGGCCAGCGGGCCGGTGACCCGCTCGACCGCGGTGACCAGCGCGCCGGAGGCGACCAGCGCGGCGGCGGCCTCCAGGTCGGGCGAGAGGAAGCGGTCCCGGCCGGGGCCGCCGACACCGGCCTCGCGGGCCGCGGCGATCGCGGCGGCGGTGGCCGGGGCGAGCGGGCCGCTGCCGCCCTCGGCGCGGATCTCCAGCGCCCGGCCGGCGGCGACCAGCTCCACGGCCAGCACCCGGGTCAGGTTGGCGACGGTCTGGCGCAGCTTGCGCGCGGCCGACCAGCCCATCGACACGTGGTCCTCCTGCATCGCGGAGGACGGGATGGAGTCCACCGAGGCCGGGACGGCGAGCCGCTTGTTCTCGCTGACCAGGGCGGCCTGGGTGTACTGGGCGATCATCAGGCCGGAGTCCACGCCCGGGTCGTCGGCGAGGAAGGCCGGCAGGCCGTGCGAACGGGCCTTGTCGAGCAGCCGGTCGGTGCGGCGCTCGGAGATCGAGCCGAGGTCCGCGGCGGCGATGGCGAGGAAGTCCAGCACGTAGGCGACCGGGGCGCCGTGGAAGTTGCCGTTGGACTCGACCCGGCCGTCCGGCAGCACCACCGGGTTGTCGACGGAGGCGGCGAGCTCGCGCTCGGCGACGGTGCGGGCGTGCGCGACGGTGTCGCGGCCGGCGCCGGCGACCTGCGGGGCGCAGCGGATCGAGTAGGCGTCCTGGACGCGCGGGGCGTCGTCCTGGTGGTGGCCGGTCAGGCCGGAGCCGCTGAGCACGGCCAGCATGTTGGCGGCGGAGAGCGCCTGGCCGGGGTGCGGGCGGATCGGGGCGTGCAGCTCGGGCGCGAGCACCCTGTCGGTGCCGAGCAGTGCCTCCAGGCTCATCGCGGCGGTGATGTCCGCGGTGGTGAAGAGCTTCTGCAGGTCGGCGATGGCCATGACCAGCATGCCGAGCATGCCGTCGGTGCCGTTGATGAGGGCGAGGCCCTCCTTCTCCAGCAGCTCGACGGGCTCGATGCCGGCGGCGGCGAGCAGCTCGGCGGCGTCCTTCTCCACGCCGTCGGGGCCGAAGGCGGTGCCCTCGCCCATCAGCACCAGGGCGCAGTGCGAGAGCGGGGCGAGGTCGCCGGAGCAGCCGAGCGAGCCGAACTCGCGGACGGCGGGGGTGATGCCGGCGTTGAGCAGGGCGGCCATGGTCTCGGCGACCAGCGGGCGGACGCCGGTGCGGCCGGAGGCGAGGGTCTTCATGCGCAGGAAGACCAGGGCGCGGACGACCTCGCGCTCGACCACCGGGCCCATGCCGGCGGCGTGCGAGCGCACCAGGGAGCGCTGCAGCTGGGCGCGCAGCTCGGGGCTGATGTGCCGGACGGCGAGGGCGCCGAAGCCGGTGGAGACGCCGTAGACCGGGCGCGGCTCGGCCGCGAGGGCGTCGATCCGGGCGCGGGCGCCGGCCATCTCGGCGAGCGCGTCCGGGCCGATCTCGACCCGGGCGTTGCCCCGGGCGACGGCGAGGACGTCCTCGGCAGTGACGTCGGCCTTGCCGACCTGGACCAGTGGCGCGTCGGGGGCCACAGCACCGTGCATATCCATATGCACAATGAGATCAGGTGAATGAGAATCTGACAACCGCTGGCCGGAACGTGTTCTGCTGCCACCGGGGACCGACCGCGGCCAGGATTTCCGTCCGGACGGGGCGGTGCCGCAGGCTGGGTACAGCGGACACGGGATGCGGAGGGTCGATGGCACGGGCGACGGTACGGCGCCGGGTGGTCCGGCTGCGCGGCAGCGAGACGGGCGTGCGTCCGGACGCGCTGGCGGCCGAGGAGCCGCTGGAGATACGGCTCGGCGGCGAGCCGCTGACCGTCACCATGCGCACCCCGGGCCACGACTTCGACCTGGTCGCGGGCTTCCTGGTCGGCGAGGGCGTCGTCCACCGCACCGAGCAGCTGGCCGCCCTGCGCTACTGCGCGGGCACCGACGACGAGGGCGTCAACAGCTACAACGTGGTGGACGCGGCGGTGCGCGGCGACGCGGCCCCGCTCTCCGGGCACCGCAACCTGCTCACCACCAGCGCCTGCGGACTCTGCGGCCGGGACACCGTGGAGGCGGTGCGCACGCACAGCCGCTGGCCGGTCGACCGGGACCCGCTGCGGGTCACCCCCGCCCTGCTCTACGCCCTGCCGGAGCGGCTCCGCGCGGCGCAGCGGGCGTTCGACTCCACCGGCGGGCTGCACGCGGCCGGGCTCTTCGACGCCGGGGGCAGGCTGCTCTGCGCCCGCGAGGACGTCGGACGGCACAACGCGGTGGACAAGGTGGTCGGCTGGGCCCTGCGCGAGGGCCGGCTGCCGCTCACCGGGCACGTGCTGCTGGTGAGCGGGCGGGCCTCGTTCGAGCTGACCCAGAAGGCGGCGCTGGCGGGCGTCCCGCTGCTGGCCGCGGTGTCGGCGCCGTCCTCGCTCGCGGTCGAGCTCGCCGAGGAGCTGGGCCTGACGCTGGTGGGATTCCTGCGCGGCGAGAGCGCCAACGTGTACACCGGTGCGGAGCGGGTGGCGACCGGCTGACGGACCGCCACCCGGCGCTCCGTCAGCTCCTGCGGCGCATCGCCATCACGACGACGACGATGACGATCAGCACGATGCCGAGGATCACGACGCCGATCACGATGCCCACGACGGTGCCGAAGAAGCTCTTCTTCTTCTTGGACTTCGACTTCGACTTGGACTTCGCCACGTTGGTCTTCTGCTTGGACGCCGCCGGGGCGAGGGCGGGCGCCGCCGCCTGACCGAGTGCCCGGGCCTGCGTCGGCGCCTGGGCGGGCGCCTGGGCCGGGGCCTGCTGGACGGCCGCCGCGGGTGCGGTGCGGGGCGTCGCCGCCGCGGCCTCGCCGCCGGCGAGCGCCGAACCGCCGACCGCCAGTGCCAGTGCGAGCAGTGCCCCCGCCAACTTGGTGCGCATGGTCCCTCCCAGGTCCCCCGATGCTGTGCGGCCACTGTCGCAGCCGCGGCCCACGGGGCACAGCCCCCGCGCGGCCCCTGTGGCCCAGCTGTGACGTACCCCGTGCGGCCCCGTCGCAGCCGCCCCCGTCGGATGCCCCGCCGCAGCGATTCCACTCCCCCGAGGGCAGGCAGCGCCCCGGGGGCGCGTGGGGGCACCTCCCGGCCGAAGGCTGGGGGAGGGCTGGGGGAGAACTGCGCAATCGGGGAGCGGCGCTCCGGACGGATCCGGCTCAGCCCTCGCGTGCACGGTGGCCCGCATCCGAATCGCGCGGTTCCCCGCGCCCCTGGGGCTGCCCCGAGCGCCGCCTTGGAAGCGGGCGTCAGTCCGGCGGTGGGGAGGTCGGGCCGGAGAGGGCGACGGCGACCAGGGCGCGCAGGGCGGCGGCGATCTGGCCGAGCGGCAGGGTGGTGTCGTCGGCGAAGAGTTCGACCAGCCAGCCGCCGGCCGGGTTGGGGCCGCCCGCGGCGACCATCCCCTTGTAGCCGCTGACCACCATCACGGCCTCCTCGGACGGGTCGTTGCCCGCGGCCCCGGCCCGCAGGGCGAAGCCGCCGCCGCGGGCGGCCCGCCGGGTGAGCGGGTAGTGCCGGAGGTCGAACACGGCGTCCGGGGCCTCGATCTGGGCCCGCTGGGTGGCGGCGCCGGTGCTGCTCGGGCCGCTGGTCATCCGGTACACGGCGTGCTGCGCGGTGCGCATCAGGTGCGAGCCGGGCGGCACGTAGGAGACCCACCAGGCGACGGCGTCGAGCAACCGGGCGGAGGTCTCCGCGACGGTGACCAGCCGGGCCAGGGTGTCGGCGGGGTGGCTGGTGCGGTGGACCTCGTTCTGGTCGAGCGCCGCGAGCACGGTGGTGAGCAGCTGGCCGGGGTCGGCGCTGCGGGCGGCGCCGCGGAAGCGCCGCCGGTCGCCGTTGCCGCGCTGGCCGGGGCCGCCGCGCCGGCCGTCGGCCCGGTGGTGCGGGTCGGCGGCGTCGGCGAGCAGCACGGTCGGGTCGGGCGAGAAGCCGGGGCCGTGGCTGCGGCCGGCCACCACGGGGTGGGCGGCCCGGGAGGCCTTGGCGCGGTACTGGGCCGCGTCGGCGAGCCGGAAGAGCCGGTCGGCGGTGGAGACCGGACCGATCGAGTCGCCGGTGGAGGCGACGCCGCAGGCGACGCCCTCGCCCTCGGTGAGCTGCAGGGCGCGGGCGCAGAGGTCCTCGGCGACGGCGACCACCTCGTCGGCCTTCTGGCCCTCGACGAGCAGGCAGAACTCGTCGCCGCCGAGCCGGGCTGCGAGGCTGCCGGGCAGTTTGGCGGCGCAGAGCGACAGCTGGTGGGCGAACCGTTCCAGCAGCCGGTCGCCCATCTCGTGGCCGAGCTGGTCGTTGACCCGCTTGAGGCCGTTGACGTCGCAGACGACCAGGCTGACGACGGTGTTGTCGCGGTTGTGGGCCTGCAGTGCGCCCTCCAGCCGGGCGTCGACGGCGCGCCGGTTGGCGAGGCCGGTGAGCGGGTCGGTGAAGGCGAGCCGGCGCAGGTCGGCGAGGCGCTCGGTCTGCGAGAGGCCGGCGGAGATCTGGGCGGCGAGCAGGGTGGCGTAGTCGACGTCGCCCTCGTCGAAGACCGGCCGGCCGGCGGTGCGGGCGAGGTAGAGCTCTCCCCAGGCCTGGCCGTGCAGGACGATCGGGGCGACCAGGCAGCACTCGCGGCCGCGCCGGCGCAGTCCGGCGGCGCGCTGCAGGCAGAAGGCTCCGGCGGCCGGGTGGTCCGGCGCGGGGCCGGGGTCGGTGTCCTCGGCGGTCTGGACCCAGGCGCGGGGCAGCCGGCCGGTCGTCCAGTGCTCGTCGAGGTAGGTGACGATCTCCGGGAAGTCGGCCACCGGGTAGGACTCGTCCTCGGGGAACTCCTCCTCGCCGGCGGCGAGTTCGCCGTAGTTGGCGAGCACCCGGAGCCGGCCGGACTCGCGGTCCCAGACCGAGACGGCGGCCATGGTGGCCTCCAGTGCTGCGGTGGCGCGGACGGCGGCGGCCCGGACGGCCTCCAGCGGGGTCAGCGCCCCGGCCATGTCGTGGGCGAGTTCGACGACCGCGCGCAGCCGCACGTCCGGGGTGGCAGGGGGTCGGCCGGCGCCGTCCGCCGTGCTGTCCGCCTCACCGCTCAACCGGATCGCCTCGTCCCTTGGTCCGCCCTGGTGCGCATCCATCCTGGACCAAGATTATGGCGATTTGGTAAGGCATTGCCCGATTTGTCAAGGTGAAATCGCGGCGGTTCGCGGCAGGCGGCGGCCCGCGGTCACTCCGGGTCGTGGCTCCGGGTGAGCAGCCAGGGCTCGACCAGGCCGAGGCCGCGGACGGGGCGCCGCCACATCGGCTGCAGGTGGAAGGGGAAGCCGCCCTCGGCCTGCCGGCCCGCCGGGTCGTCCGGCACGTGCGGCGGGACGGCGCCGGTCTGCTCCAGCGCGGTGGCGAACTCGCCGTCGACGAGGACCGCGTCCCGCGGGGCGATCGAGGTGAGCCGGCTGGCCAGGTTGACGGTGGTGCCGAAGACGTCGCCCATCCGGGAGGTGACGGTGCCGAAGGCCATGCCGACCCGCAGCGCGGGCATGGTGTCCTCCTTGGCGAGTGCCTCCACCAGGCTGAGGGCGATCTCGGTGGCGACCGCCGGGTCCTCGGTGACGTAGAGGATCTCGTCGCCGAGGGTCTTGACCACCCGGCCGCCCTGGCCGGCGATGAGGTCGGAGCAGGTGGTCTCGAAGGTCTCGACGAGCGAGCCGAGTTCCTCCTCCTCCAGCCGGCGGGAGAGCCGGGTGAAGCCGACCAGGTCGGCGAAGCCGACGGCGAGCCGGCCGCTGGTGATCTCGTTGTCCTCGGCGGCGTGCACCACGCGGCCGGTGACGGCGGCGAGCTGGCGGCGCCAGACGTACACCAGGAACTGTTCGAGCTCGGGCAGCAGCAGCTCGGTGAGCGGGTAGGCGACCTCGGCACGGGTGAGGCCGGGCTCGACGGCCTGGGTGAGGTTCTCCAGGAAGGTGTCCATCTGCCAGCCGGCCAGCCGGGAGGTGGTCTGGCCGGTGGAGCGGGCGACCTGGATCGCCATCGGCTCGCTGAGCAGCCCGGACTCGATGAGGCCGGCGAGGCGGCGCAGGGCGATCACGTCGTTGTCGGTGAGCGCCCGGGACTGGCCGATGTCGGGAAAGCCCATCGCCCGCCAGAACCGTGTGGCGAGTTCCATCGGGACGTCGGCCGCGCGGGCGGCCTGGTACGGGGTGTACTTGCGCGGGGCGTCGAGGATCAGCCGTTCCAGGTCCAGCGCGACGGTGCGCTCGCCCGCCCCGCCCGTGCCGTGGCCGCCGTTGCCGTCGCCCGATTCCTCGCCTGCCACCGGTCCATCCCCGTGCGGTCGCCGCACTTCCTCTTGTCCTGCCTGTCAAGGGCGGCCGACCACCCGGGGGTAGTGGCGCGCCTCACACCGCTGCCAGGTGGAATGTTCGCACGGAATCCCGCGATCCGGGGCATCCGTCCGGATCAGGCGGAGTCCGGACGCTCCGGGCGGACGTGCACCACGTCCCCGGCGGCGACCGGGTGCCGGGTGCCGTCCGGGGTGCGGACGACCAGCCGCCCGTCGCCGTCCACCGCGACGGCCTCGCCCGCGAGTTCGCGCTCGCCCGGCAGCTGCACCCGGACGGGGCGGCCGAGCGTGGTGCAGCGGGCGGTGTACGCGGGCAGCAGGCCGCTCGCGTGCGGGTCGCCGGCCGCGGCCCGCCACTCGCCGTAGAGCTCGGCGAACTCGCGCAGCAGGCCGCGCAGCAGGGTCTGCCGGTCGGTGACGGTGCCGCCGGCGAGGGCGAGCGAGGAGGCGGTGGGCACCGGGAGCTCCTCGGCGCGCAGCGAGACGTTGATGCCGAGTCCGGCGACGACGGCGCCGCCGGAGAGCTCGGTGAGGATGCCGCCGATCTTGCGCTCCTCGCCGCCGACGGTCACCTGCAGGTCGTTCGGCCACTTGAGGCCGGTGTCGAGTTCGGTGATCCTGGCGACGGTCGCGGCCGCGGCGACGCCGACCAGGATCGGCAGCCAGCCGTACCGCTCGACCGGGACGCCGGTGGGGCGCAGCAGCATCGACAGGAAGAGGCCGGAACGCGGCGGGGCGCTCCAGCGGCGCTCCATCCGGCCGCGGCCGGCGTTCTGGGCCTCGGCGACGAGCACGGCGCCCTCGGCGGCGCCGGACCGGGCCCGGGCGGCGAGGTCGGTGTTGGTGGAGCCGGTCTCGGTGACGACGTCGAACGAGGTCCACAGGCCGCCGGGGACGACAAGGTCGCGGCGGAGGGCCGCGGTGTCCAGCGGGGGGCGCTCCAGGTCCGTCCAGGGGGAGGGTCCGGCGCTCTGGCCGAGGCCGCGCAGGCCGCTGCGGCGGGGACGGGTGGGCTCGGGCTGATCGGCGTCGGTCACCTGGCCAGCCTACCGACGGGGCCGCGCGGCGCCCGTTGCGGCGCAGGGGGCGCGGGGGCCGTCCGGGGGTGCGCGCGGGGCCGTCCGGGCGCCCCGGCCACAGGCCGTCCCATCGTGCCGCAGAAGGGCGGGCCGACACACTGTGTCGCTGGCCATAACACGATTCGCGCGCGGCTGGCTACGCTACTTGGCGGTAGTCGCAGTGCCGCCCTGCCCTCGTGCCGTCGTCGGCTCCGGGAGCGGCCAAGGACCAGGGAGAGCCACCTCAATGACCGAGGCGCCGTACGACCCCCACACCACCGCCGGGAAACTCGCCGACCTGCGGCGCAGGATCGACGAGGCGGTGCACTCCGGCTCCGCCGCGGCCGTCGAGAAGCAGCACGCCAAGGGCAAGCTGACGGCGCGTGAGCGGGTGGTGGAGCTGCTGGACGAGGACTCGTTCGTCGAGTTCGACGAGTTCGCCCGGCACCGCTCGACCAACTTCGGCCAGGAGAAGAACCGGCCGTACGGCGACGGCGTGGTGACCGGCTACGGCACGATCGACGGCCGTCAGGTCGCCGTCTTCGCGCAGGACTTCACCGTCTTCGGCGGCTCCCTCGGCGAGGTGTTCGGCGAGAAGATCGTCAAGGTCATGGACTTCGCGCTGAAGACCGGCTGCCCGGTCATCGGCATCAACGACTCCGGCGGCGCCCGGATCCAGGAGGGCGTGGTCTCGCTCGGCCTGTACGGCGAGATCTTCCGCCGCAACGTGCACGCCTCGGGCGTCGTCCCGCAGATCTCGCTGATCATGGGCCCCTGCGCCGGTGGCGCGGTGTACTCCCCCGCGATCACCGACTTCGTGGTGATGGCCGACCAGACCTCGCACATGTTCATCACCGGCCCGGACGTCATCAAGACGGTCACCGGCGAGGACGTCGGCATGGAGGAGCTGGGCGGCGCCCGCACCCACAACACCAAGTCGGGCAACGCGCACTACCTGGCCGCGGACGAGAAGGAGGCGATCGAGTACGTCAAGAACCTGCTGTCGTACCTGCCCTCCAACAACCTCTCGGACCCGCCGGCCTACCCCGAGCAGGCCGACCTCTCGATCACCGACGAGGACCTCGAACTCGACACCATCGTGCCGGACTCGGCGAACCAGCCGTACGACATGCACAAGGTGATCGAGCACGTCCTGGACGACGGCGAGTTCCTGGAGACCCAGCCGCTGTTCGCCGGCAACATCATCACCGGCTTCGGCCGGGTCGAGGGCCACCCGGTCGGCATCGTCGGCAACCAGCCGATGGACCTGGCCGGCTGCCTGGACATCGCCGCCAGCGAGAAGGCGGCCCGCTTCGTGCGGACCTGCGACAGCTTCAACATCCCGGTGCTGACCTTCGTCGACGTGCCCGGCTTCCTGCCCGGCACCGGCCAGGAGTGGGACGGCATCATCCGCCGCGGCGCCAAGCTGATCTACGCCTACGCCGAGGCCACCGTGCCGCTGATCACCGTGATCACCCGCAAGGCCTTCGGCGGCGCCTACGACGTCATGGGCTCCAAGCACCTCGGCGCCGACCTCAACCTGGCCTGGCCGACCGCCCAGATCGCCGTCATGGGCGCCCAGGGCGCGGCCAACATCGTCTACCGCCGCGAGCTGGCCGAGGCCGCCAAGGCGGGCGAGGACGTCGACGCCCGCCGCGCCGAGCTGGTCGCCGAGTACGAGGACACCCTGCTCAACCCGTACCTGGCCGCCGAACGCGGCTACGTGGACGCGGTCATCGCGCCGAGCGAGACCCGCCGGCACATCGTCCGCGGACTGCGGGCGCTGCGCGGCAAGCGGGAGACGCTGCCGCCGAAGAAGCACGGCAACATTCCGCTGTAGTCCGTTCCGGGAGAGGATCGACCCATGGCCCCCATCCAGGTGCTGCACGGACAGCCGACCCCCGAGGAGCTGGCCACCGTCCTGGCGGTGGTCCAATCCCGGGCCGCCGCCGCTCAGGCCGCCGCCGAGGCGGCCGGCCGGGCCGGCGGCCCGGTCTCCCCGTGGCGCGACCACGCGCGGAAGATGCGCACCCTGCCGGCCCCCGGCCCCGCCGCCTGGCGGACGTCCGGCTGGGCCCGCTAGCGACCGAGCCGCCGGACGGCCCGGTGCACCGCCCCCTTCGCGGGGCGGCGCACCGGGCCGTTCTGCGTTCCGCGGTCTGCGGTCCGCGGTCCGGGTGCTGCGGCGGGCCGGTCAGCCCGTGGCGACCGGCCGGCGGCCGAGCAGGCCGTCCAGCGCCACCGCCCCCGGGCCGATCACCGCGATCAGCAGGAACACCCAGGCGAACAGCGCGGCCGGCTCGCCGCCGTTCTGCATCGGCCAGAGCGCGTGCTCCTGGTGCACGGAGAAGTACGCGTAGGCCATCGAGCCGGAGCAGACGACGGCGGCGGCCCGGGTGGCGAGCCCGACCAGCACCAGGGCGCCGCCGACGAGCTGGATGACCGCGGCGTACCAGCCGGGCCAGGACCAGGCCTCGACGGTGCCGCCGCCCCGGCCGGCGGCCGGGACGCCGAACAGCGAGGCGGCGCCGTGGGCCGTGAACAACAGGCCGGTGACGACGCGGAACAAGGCCACCGCATAGGGGCGGACGGCCTCTGATCTGACGGACGAACGGGACACGGTACGTCTCCTCGGCTGGAACCTGCGGAAGCCGGACGCCGGTGGGCGCCCGGGGAGTCCCTGACCTGGCGGCGCTGCCGCGTTCTCCGCCCGCACGGATCATGAACGCGACAAGTCGTCCGGACCATTGGAGGGCCGCCCGGGCCGCGCGTCAAGGGTTCCGGACGGGGCCGGAGGGTTTGAGTACGCGTACTCAGGCGCCGTCCGCGGCTCCGGCGCAGGCTGGTGAGGTGCTCTGGTCAGATCCCCGCGACGAGCCCTCCCCCGAAGCGCGGAGGGCGCAGCGGATGCTCCGCCGCGCCGGCCTGCTGCTGGCGGTCCTCGGCTTCGTCGCGGCCGTGCTGCTGGTGCGGTAGCGGCCCTCCGGCACACGGGACGGGCTCAGGGCCGCGCGCCCCGTCGCCCTGCCGACACCCCCTAGGCTGGGCGCCATGACCGATCGCCGCACCCTCGTCCTCGCCTCCGCGTCCCCGGCCCGGCTCGGGCTGCTCCGCCAGGCCGGCCTCGACCCGCAGGTCCGGGTCAGCGGGGTCGACGAGGACGCCCTGACCGCCGCCACCCCCGCCGAACTCGCCCTGGTGCTCGCCGAGGCGAAGGCCAAGACGGTGGCCGCCGGCCTCTGCGGCGGCGAGCTGGTGATCGGCTGCGACTCGGTGCTGGAGCTCGACGGGCAGGCGCTCGGCAAGCCCGCGGACGCCGCCGAGGCACTGGAGCGCTGGCGGTCGATGCGCGGGCGGGCGGGCGTGCTGCAGACCGGCCACTGCGTCGTCGACACGGCGACCGGCCGGCAGTCCTCGGCGACCGCCTCGACCACGGTGCGCTTCGGCACCCCGGACGACGAGGAGGTCGCCGCCTACATCGCCTCCGGCGAACCCCTGCACGTGGCCGGGGCGTTCACCCTGGACGGCCGCTCGGCGCCCTTCGTGGAGGGCATCGACGGCGACCCGGGCAACGTGATCGGCCTGTCGCTGCCGCTGCTGCGCCGCCTGCTGGCCGATCTGGGCGTGCGGATCACCGACCTCTGGGTCTGAGACCCCGCGCGCCGGCCCCCGCCGGCCGCCGTCAGCCCTTCGGCGGCGCGGTGCGGGCCAGGAAGGCCAGCACGTCGGGCAGTGCGCCGTCGGAGAGCAGCGGGGCCCCGTGGTGGGCGCCCGGGTAGATCTTGAGCTGCTTGTCCTTCGCCGCGGCCGTGTCGTGCAGGGCGTGCGCGTAGTCGGCGAAGGGCTGGTCGCCCTGCTCGGCGGCGAACAGCACGGGCACGGTGAGCCGCTTGACTGCGCTGCTCGCGCTGTCGCCGCCGAAGGACTCCGCCGAGCTCAGCGAGACCACCGCGGCGGGCGGCAGCGCGAGGTCCGGCAGCGAGCCGGCGACGATCGAGCCGGTGCCGCCCTTGGACGCGCCGACCAGCACCAGCCCGGCGACGCCCTTCGTCTTCAGGTAGCCGGCGACCTGCTGGATGTTGTCCGAGACGTTCCCGTTGGCGGTGTAGGGCAGCACCGCGTAGCCGGCCCCGGTGAAGGCGTCCAGGTAGGGGATCCAGTCGCAGAGGCTGCCGCCGTTCTGGTGCGAGAGGACGACGGCGGTCCTCGCGCCGCCGGCGTCGGAGTCGCGGAAGTAGGCCCGCACCGGCGCGAGCCCGTCGACGGTGACCGAACCCTTGGCGGCCTGCTCCGCGGTGAGGCAGCCGTACCCGTCCGGGGCGCTCGCGGCCGCGGGCCCGGGCGCGCCGCCGCCGGAGGAGCAGCCCGCCAGCGCCGCAGCCGCCGTCAGCACGGTCGCGAGCCGTACCGCCGTGGTGGTCCGCATCACATCGACTCCCGGGGTCCGGGGCGGCCGGCCGCCGCCCGACGGGGCGTCACGCTAGGGGGAGCCGCAGGCGGCGTCAATGGTCCATACCAGTTCCCATCGGCGGCAACGCGAAGCGGAACGGTCCGCTCCGAACAGTGCCCTGCGGAATCGGACAGAACCGGGGGCGAACTACTGTCGCGGCGGGCCAGCCCGGCCCCGTACCGTCCCCCGATAGGCTGACGCAGCCGTCGGCCGGAAGGAGCGGGGGACATGACCGACAGCGTCCTCAACGTGGTGCTCGGACTGGTGGCGTCGGCCATCAGTGCGGGCATCGGCTGGCTCGCCCAGACCGTGCGCCGCAGGCGCCGGCTGGAGCGCACCCAGCGGTTCTTCGGCATGCCGGAGGGCACCGAGTGCCTCCTGGTGGTCAACCGGGACGCCGGGGCTCGCGCCTCCACGGCCGTCGCACGCAACGACGTGTACGCGCTGATGGAGCTCGCCGCCCTGGTGCGCGAGTGCGGGGCACGGGCCGAGATCGTGGCGCACGACCAGGTGCGCCAGGGGCTCGGCGCCAAGGCGGAGTTCTGCCTCGGCGGCCCGTCCAGCAACAACCGGACGGCCGCCCACCTGGCGTCCTGGCTGCCCGGGGTGTCCGCCGCCGCGGGGGACACCGACCTGACGATCACGGTGGGCGACAAGGAGTTCCCGCTCTCCCGGCCCGTCCAGGAGGGCGTGCCGGTGTACGCCCTGCTGGCCAGGGTGCACGCCGGATCGGGCGACCGGCCGGTGTTCCTGATATCCGGTCAGACCTCCACGTCCAACCACGCGGCGGTCCGCTACCTGGCGGCCAACCACCGCGCACTGGCGCGGCGGCACGGCGCGGACAGCACGTTCGTCGTGGTACTGAAGGTGGTCAACCCCGGGGCGTACGGTCCGGACGTGGTCGAGCTCGCCGCGGAGGTCACCGCCGAGGCGACCGCCAGGCCGGCGCCGGCGGCCGCCACGGCCGCGGCCTGACCTCCGTGTGGCGAAGGCCACGGGCCGGCACCGACGGCCCGGGGCCGCTGCGCGCCGCGACGGACCGCGACGCGTAGCGTCTCTACCAGCGGGGTCTGCCGCTGCGTGGTCGCGTGATCACGAAATCGGGTGACGCTCCGTGTGGGCTAGCTCACCACCAGGGACTACTCGCCGGTAGTGCCCTCAGATCCCTAGACTCAACGAGGTTCAAGAAGGGAGCCACAGTGCGCAAGGTGCTCATCGCCAACCGCGGAGAGATCGCTGTCCGCGTCGCCCGGGCGTGTCGGGACGCCGGTATCGCCAGCGTCGCCGTCTACGCCGAGCCTGATCGGGACGCGCTGCACGTCCGCGCGGCCGACGAGGCCTACGCGCTCGGCGGCGACACCCCCGCGACCAGCTACCTGGACATCGCCAAGGTGCTCAAGGCGGCCGCCGACGCGGGTGCGGACGCCGTCCACCCCGGTTACGGCTTCCTCTCCGAGAACGCCGACTTCGCCGAGGCCGTGATCGCGGCCGGTCTGATCTGGATCGGCCCGCCGCCGCAGGCCATCCGCGACCTCGGTGACAAGGTCACCGCGCGGCACGTCGCCCAGCGCGCCGGCGCCCCGCTGGTCGCCGGTACGCCGGAGCCGGTCTCCGGTGCCGACGAGGTCGTCGCGTTCGCCACCGAGCACGGCCTGCCGGTCGCCATCAAGGCGGCGTACGGCGGCGGCGGCCGCGGCCTGAAGGTCGCCCGCACGCTCGAGGAGATCCCCGAGCTGTACGAGTCCGCCGTCCGCGAGGCGGTCGCCGCCTTCGGTCGCGGCGAGTGCTTCGTCGAGCAGTACCTGGACAAGCCGCGGCACGTCGAGACCCAGTGCCTGGCCGACCAGCACGGCAACGTGGTGATCGTCTCCACCCGCGACTGCTCGCTGCAGCGCCGCCACCAGAAGCTGGTCGAGGAGGCCCCCGCGCCGTTCCTGACCGACGAGCAGAACGCGGAGCTGTACCGCGCCTCCAAGGCCATCCTCCGCGAGGCGGGCTACGTCGGCGCCGGCACCTGCGAGTTCCTCGTCTCCCAGGACGGTCTGATCTCCTTCCTGGAGGTCAACACCCGTCTGCAGGTCGAGCACCCGGTCTCCGAGGAGGTCACCGGCATCGACCTGGTCCGCGAGATGTTCCGGATCGCCGACGGCGAGGAGCTCGGCTACGACGACCCGGAGATCCGCGGTCACTCGATCGAGTTCCGCATCAACGGCGAGGACCCGGGCCGCAACTTCCTGCCCGCCCCGGGCACGGTCACGCTGTTCGCCCCGCCGTCCGGCCCGGGCGTCCGCCTGGACGCCGGCGTCGAGACCGGCTCGGTCATCGGCCCCGCCTGGGACTCGCTGCTCGCCAAGCTGATCGTCACCGGTGCCACCCGGCAGCAGGCCCTGCAGCGTGCCGCCCGCGCGCTGGAGGAGTTCAAGGTCGAGGGTATGGCGACCGCCATCCCGTTCCACCGCGCGGTGGTCGTCGACCCGGCGTACGCGCCCGAGGTGCACGGCAGCGACGCGCCGTTCTCGGTCTACACCCGCTGGATCGAGACCGAGTTCCAGAACACCATCCCGCCCTTCGCCGGGGCCGGCGCCGAGGGCGAGGAGGCCGAGGGCCGCGAGACCGTCGTCGTCGAGGTCGGCGGCAAGCGGATCGAGGTCTCGCTGCCGTCCTCGCTGGGCGTCGCGAGCGCCCCGGCGGCGACCGGCACCAAGGTCGCCAAGCGCCGCGTCGGCGCCAAGAAGGCGGGCGCCGCGGTCAGCGGCGACACCCTCGCCTCGCCGATGCAGGGCACCATCGTCAAGGTCGCCGTCGAGGAGGGCCAGGTCGTCGCGGAGGGCGAGCTGATCGTCGTCCTGGAGGCCATGAAGATGGAGCAGCCGCTCAACGCCCACAAGGCCGGCACCATCGTCGGCCTCAAGGCCGAGGTCGGCGCGAGCGTCAGCAGCGGCGCCGCGCTCTGCGAGATCAAGGACAACTGACCCCGCGTCGGTCGTCGGGAGGCCGGCCCGCACCCCTCGGGTGTGCGGGCCGGCCTCCGGCCGTTCCGGGCCGGTTCAGGGCCTGCCGGTGGTCAGCTGGCGGGCCATCAGGCCGGCGTGGCCGGGGCGGCGCTGGCCGGGCAGCGGGGTGCCGGGAGGTGCGGTGCGCCGCGGGCCGCCGGCGGACGGCGGCTGGTGCGGCGTCATCGGGTGCGCCGGGCCGCCGCTGTGGACGGTCGGCTCGGCCGGCGTGCCGAGCGGGGCGAGCGAGATCTGCACCCCGCAGTCGGCGAGCGCGTCCAGCTCCCGGGCGGTCGGGTCCTGGGCGGCGGACTGCTCGTCGGTGACCAGCCGGGTGATGGCCTCCGTCGGCACCGTCTGGAACATGGTGTCGGCACCGAGCTTGGTGTGGTCGGCGAGGACGATCACCTCCGCCGCCGCCTGCACCAGCGCGCGGTCCACGCTCGCGGACAGCATGTTGGTGGTGGACAGGCCGCGCTCCGCGGTCAGACCGCTGCCGGAGACGAACGCCTTGGACACCCGCAGCCCGGCCAGCGACTGCTCGGCGCCACTGCCCACCAGGGCGTAGTTGGAGCCGCGCAGGGTGCCGCCGGTCATCACCACCTCGACGCGGTTGGCGTGCGCCAGCGCCTGGGCGACCAGCAGCGAGTTGGTGACCACGGTGAGGCCGGGCACCCGGGCGAGCCGGCGGGCCAGCTCCTGGGTGGTGGTGCCGGCGCCCACGACCACGGCGTCGCCCTCCTCGACCAGGCCGGCGGCCAGGTCGGCGATGGCGCTCTTCTCGGCCGCGGCGAGATGGGTCTTCTGCGGGTATCCGGGCTCCCGGCTGAAGCCTCCGGGGAGCACCGCGCCGCCGTGGCGGCGGTCGAGCAGCCCTTCGGCCTCCAGGGCCCGGACGTCCCGGCGGACGGTGACTTCGGAGGTCTGGACGACGCGGGCCAACTCCCGGAGCGAGACCGCTCCGTTGGCGCGCACCATTTCGAGGATCAACTGGCGACGTTCTGCAGCAAACACGGAACCGACGGTAACCTGAATGACCGTCTGCTTTCAGGCGTTTGCAGCCAGTAGCCGGAAACGCTCACCTACGAGCGGCGTGCGACCGTACAATTCGCGCCGCGGGCGGCTCCGTGCACGCTCCTCCGCGCGGGTGGAACGCGGCGGGCGGCCGCCGTGGCGGCCGCCCCGGGCGTCCGGCGGATCAGGAGTCCGAGCCCTCGCGCTTGCGGATGTGCAGCTGACGGGCGGCCTCCGCGGTGGAGCCGGACAGCGACGGGTACACGGTGAACGCGCCGGCCACCTGTTCGACCGTCAAGTTGTTGTCCACGGCGAGCGAGATCGAATGGATGAGTTCGCTCGCGCGCGGCGCGACGACCACGCCGCCGACCACGATGCCGGTGCCGGGGCGGCAGAACAGCTTCACGAAGCCGTCGCGGATGCCCTGCATCTTGGCCCGCGGGTTGCCGCGCAGCGGCAGCTTGATCTCGACGGCGTCCATCTTGCCGCCGGCCACGTCCGCGGCGGTGTAGCCGACGGTGGCGATCTCCGGGTCGGTGAAGACGTTGGAGGCGACGGTCTTCAGATTGAGCGGCTGCACCGCGTCGCCGAGAGCGTGGTACATCGCGATCCGGCCCTGCATGGCGGCGACCGAGGCGAGCATGAAGACGCCCGTGCAGTCGCCGGCCGCGTAGACGCCCGGGGCGGTGGTGCGGGAGACCCGGTCGACCTTGATCTGGCCCCAGTCGTTCAGCGCGACGCCGGCCTCCTCCAGGCCCATGTCCGCGGTGTTGGGGATCGAGCCGACCGCCATCAGGCAGTGGGTGCCCTCGATGACGGTGCCGTCCGAGAGGGTGACCTCGACCTTGTCGCCGATCCGCTTGGCGCTCTCGGCGCGCGAGCGGCTCATCACGTTCATGCCGCGGCGGCGGAAGACGTCCTCCAGCACCTCGGCCGCGTCCGGGTCCTCGCCCGGCAGCACCCGGTCGCGGCTGGACACCAGGGTGACGTCGGAGCCGAGCGCCTGGTAGGCACCGGCGAACTCGGCACCGGTCACGCCGGAGCCGACCACGATCAGCTCGCGGGGCAGCTCGTCGAGGTCGTAGACCTGGGTCCAGGTGAGGATCCGCTCGCCGTCCGGCTGGGCGTCCGGCAGCTCGCGCGGGTGCACACCGGTGGCGATCAGCACGGCGTCGGCGCGCACGGTCTCGGTGGTGCCGTCCTCGCGGTCGACGACCACCTCGCGGGAGCCGTCCACGGCCTGCCCGCCGGAGCCGAGCCGGCCCTTGCCGCGCAGCACGGTGACGCCGGCCCGGGTGACGGCCTGGGTGATGTCGTGGGACTGGGCGATCGCGAGGCGCTTCACCCGTCGGTTGACCTTGCCGAGGTCGACGCCGACCACCCGGGCGGACCGCGCCAGCGGCGGGGTGTCGTCGGCGACGATGATGCCGAGCTCCTCGTAGGAGCTGTCGAAGGTCGTCATCACCTCGGCGGTCGCGATCAGCGTCTTGGACGGCACACAGTCCGTCAGCACCGCCGATCCGCCCAGGCCGTCGCGGTCGACGACGGTCACCTCCGCGCCGAGCTGGGCTGCCACCAGGGCCGCCTCGTATCCGCCGGGTCCGCCACCGATGATCACGATCCGAGTCACGGGCACCATTCTCCCGCATGCCGGAACCAAAGCCACGCCGGGGGCGTTGCCTCCCGCCCCGGCCCGCCGGACACCCCCTGCCGGCGCCCGCGCCGGCGCCGCCGCGGGTCCGCCCGTCCCGTCCGGGGCAGCGCTCTCCCGTAGGCTGGCGCCCATGTCGCTCTACGCCGCGTACGCCACGAACCTCGACGCCCGGCAGATGACCCGGCGCGCCCCGCACTCCCCGCTGCGCGGCACCGGCTGGCTGGACGGCTGGCGGCTGACCTTCGGCGGCGAGCAGCTGGGCTGGGAGGGCTCGCTGGCGACGGTGGTGGAGGACGAAAAGGAGCAGGTCTTCGTCTCGCTCTACGACGTCTCGCCGGTGGACGAGGAGGGGCTCGACCGCTGGGAGGGCGTGCAGCTCGGCATCTACCGCAAGATCCGGCTGCGGGCGCACACCCTGGACGGCGACATCCCGGTGTGGACGTACGTGCTCAACGACTACGAGGGCGGGCTTCCGGCCGCCCGCTACCTGGGGCTGGTCGCGGACGCGGCGGAGAGTGCCGGCGCCCCGGACGACTACGTGCGCGAGCTGCGCCGCCGCCCCTGCTGAGCCGCCCCTGCCGGACGGCTCCCCGAGGGCCCGCGAGGGCGCTCCGGCGACCCGACGACGGCCCGCACGGGCACGCCGACCGGGCCCGCGGCCTCGTGCGATCCGACGGACCGGGGTGTCC
The DNA here is from genome assembly GCF_000717715.1 of Streptomyces sp. NRRL B-24484. Taxonomy (GTDB): domain Bacteria; phylum Actinomycetota; class Actinomycetes; order Streptomycetales; family Streptomycetaceae; genus Kitasatospora. Next base: position 39,770 of record NZ_JOAI01000002.1, read on the forward strand.
GCAGGCGTCCTGTCACGGTATTTCCGGATGATTCCGGTAACGATCCGGCGCGTCTTGGCGGGATGGTCTACGCGCGTAGGCGAATCTTGTCTATCCTCGGACGCGTGAACGTATCTCCTCAGTCGGTCGTCTCCGCCGACCCCTACGCCGCCGCCCGGGCCGCCGCCGACCGCCTCCGCGAGCTGACCGGCGTCGACCGCCACGACGTCGCCCTCGTGATGGGCTCCGGCTGGGTGCCGGCCGCCGACGCCCTGGGCGAGACCGTGGCCGAGTTCCCGGTCACCGACCTCCCGGGCTTCCCCGCCCCCGCCGTCGCCGGGCACGCCGGCCGGATCCGCTCCGTGAAGATCGGCGAGAAGCGCGCCCTGATCTTCCTCGGCCGCAACCACTACTACGAGGGCCACGGCGTGGCCACCGTGGTGCACGGCGTCCGCACCGCCGCCGAGGCGGGCTGCGGGATCATCGTCCTCACCAACGGCTGCGGCGGCCTGCGCGAGGGCTGGACCCCGGGCCAGCCGGTCCTGATCAGCGACCACATCAACCTCACCGCCGACTCGCCGATCGTCGGCGCCAACTTCGTCGACCTCACCGACCTCTACTCCAAGCGGCTGCGCACCCTGTGCCGCGAGGTCGACCCGTCCCTCGACGAGGCCGTCTACGTGCAGTTCCGCGGCCCGCACTACGAGACCCCGGCCGAGGTCAACATGGCCCGGGTGATCGGCGGCGAGCTGGTCGGCATGTCGACCACCCTGGAGGCCATCGCCGCCCGCGAGGCCGGCTCCGAGGTGCTCGGCATCTCCCTGGTGACCAACCTGGCCGCCGGCATCACCGGCGAGCCGCTCAACCACGAAGAGGTGCTGGAGGCCGGCAAGGCCAGCGCCGAGCGGATGGGCGCGCTGCTCGCGAAGGTCCTTGAGCGGATCTGAGCCCGCGCTGACGCAGAATCAGTAGACCGGCGGCGGGCGCGGCGCCCCCGCGGCGCCGCGACCGCCGCCGGCCGGCCCACACCCTCGTTTGGAGCTCGCAGCATGGCGCAGGCACCCACCACCGACCTCCTCGCCCGGGCCCGCGCATGGCTCGCCGAGGATCCCGACCCGCAGACCCGCACGGAGCTCACCGAGCTGCTCGTCGCCGCGGAGGGCCCCGACGCGGAGTCCGGGGAGCGGATCGCCTGGTCCCGGCTGGCCGAGCGCTTCGCCGGCCGCCTCCAGTTCGGCACCGCGGGCCTGCGCGGCGAACTCGGCGCCGGCCCGATGCGGATGAACCGCGCCGTGGTGATCCGCGCCGCCGCCGGCCTCGCCGCGTACGTGCGCAAGAACCCGGAGCTCGGCGACCTGGTGGTGATCGGGTACGACGCCCGGCACAAGTCCTACGACTTCGCCCTGGCCACCGCCGCCGCCGTGGTCGGCGCCGGCCTGCGCGCCGCGCTGCTGCCGCGGCCGCTGCCCACCCCGGTGCTCGCCTTCGCGATCCGCCACCTCGGCGCCGCGGCCGGCGTGACGGTGACGGCCAGCCACAACCCGCCGCAGGACAACGGCTACAAGGTCTACATGGGCGACGGCTCGCAGATCGTCCCGCCCGCGGACGCCGGGATCGCCGCCGAGATCGACGCGATCGGCGCCCTCGCCGACGTCCCGCTCGCCGAGAAGGGCTGGGAGGTGCTGGGCGACGACGTCGTCGAGGCCTACCTGGACCGCGCGGTCACCGTGCTGGACCCGGCCGGCGCGCGTGAGCTGGACGTGGTCTACACGCCGCTGCACGGCGTCGGCCGGGACGTCCTGCTCGCCGCCTTCGAGAAGGCCGGCTTCCCGGCGCCCACCGTGGTCGCCGAGCAGGCCGAGCCCGACCCCGACTTCCCGACCGTGGCCTTCCCCAACCCGGAGGAGCCCGGCGCGATGGACCTGTCCTTCCGGACGGCCGCCGCCGCCGGCCCGGACATCGTCATCGCCAACGACCCGGACGCCGACCGCTGCGCGGTGGCCGTCCCGGACAACGGCGGCTGGCGGATGCTGCGCGGCGACGACGTCGGCGCGCTGCTCGGCTCGGCCCTGGTCGCCAAACGGGTCGGCGGCACCTTCGCCACCACCATCGTCTCCTCCACCCTGCTCGGCCGGATCGCCGCCGCGGCGGGCCTCGGCTACACCGAGACGCTCACCGGCTTCAAGTGGATCTCCCGCGCCGAGGGCCTGCGGTACGGCTACGAGGAGGCGCTCGGCTACAGCGTCGACCCCGAGGGCGTGCGCGACAAGGACGGCATCACCGCCGCCCTGCTGGTCGCCGAGCTCGCCGCCACCCTCAAGCGGGCCGGCCGCACCCTCGCCGACCTGCTGGACGACCTGGCGCTGGAGCACGGCCTGCACGCCACCGACCAGCTCTCCGCCCGGGTCGACGACCTCGCGCTGATCGCCGAGGCGATGCACCGGCTGCGCGAGCGGCCGCCGACCGTGCTGGCCGGGCTGCAGGTCACCCGGGCCGACGACCTCACGGCCGGCTCCGCCGACCTGCCGGCCACCGACGGCCTGCGGTACTACCTGGCCGGTGAGGGCGTCCGCTCGGCGCGGATCGTCGTCCGGCCGTCCGGCACGGAGCCCAAGCTCAAGTGCTACCTGGAGGTCGTCCTCCCGGTCGCCGACGCGGCCGGGCTGGCCGACGCCCGCGGGCGGGCCGCCGCCCTGCTCGACGGCATCAAGCGGGACCTCGCGGCTGCCGCAGGCATCGGCGCCTGACGGCCCGGCACCGCCCGGCGGACACCCCGCTTCGTCCGCCGGGCGGTGCCACGCGCACGGGCCCCCGCCGACCTCGGTCGGCGGGGGCCCGTGCGTACGTGTGCGGGGTCAGCCCGCGGCGATCAGGGTGACCAGCGCGACCAGGCCGGCCACGGTCGGCACGATCACCCACCAGCACCAGCTGACGGTCACCTCGCCCTCGGCCTCGGGCCGGCCGGCGCACCGCTCGGCCAGCTCCTGCAGGTTCCCCACCACCTGGTCGGACCAGGCCCGGGTCGGGTCGTTCTGGCCCGGCCGCAGCGGCGCCGACGGGGTGCCGTCCTTGGCGGCCCGCATCGCCCGGCGGCTCGCCGCCTTGCGCTGGCGGATCGACACCGGCACCGCCCAGATCTGGTACTTGTGGCCGCCGGCGAACAGCTCGACCGAGTACCCCGACCGCAGCCCCTCCACCTGCGACCACGGCGCGTGGACGCTGCGCAGCGGGTTGCGGACGAGCAGCCGGCGCTCGTTGGCGTACACCGCGGGGCGGAGCGTGTAGGCGATCACCGGGAAGACGAAGACCGGCGCGGCGGCGAGCGCCACCCAGGGCGTGCGGCCGGTGCCGGAGATCACGGCGTCGCCGATCAGCCAGGCGGCGACGGCGAGCAGCAGGACACCGGAGATGATGCCCGGGCCGGAGCGGTAGACGCGGTCGGCGTACTGCGGCTCCTCGGGGGCGGCGGGGCCCGGGTGGGGCGTGCCGTCGGATTCGGTCATGGGGACGATTCTGCCGCATGGGACCCGTCCGCCCCAGGGACCCCGGCCGCGGGATTCCTGCGGGTCACGCCGGGCGCCGCCGGACCGGGGCCGGTCCGGCGGCGCGGGGTGGGTCCGCTCCGCGGGGTCAGGGGGTGCGGCGGCGGAGCGTGGCCGCGCCGAGGCCGAGGGCGAGCAGGGCGCAGCCCGCGATGACCGCGAGGTCCGTGACCACCTCGCTGCCGACGCCGCTGTGCACGGTGAGCCGGCTCATCGCGTCGACCGCGTACGAGAGCGGCATCACGTCGGAGGCCCAGCGCAGCACGTCCGCCATCTGCTCGCGGGGCACGAACAGTCCGCAGAGCAGGAACTGCGGCAGCAGGACGGCGGGCAGGAACTGCACGGCCTGGAACTCGGTGGCGGCGAACGCGGAGACCAGCAGGCCGAGCGCCATGCCGAGCAGGCCGTCGCCGACCGCGACGGCGAACAGCAGCCAGGTGGGCCCGGCGACGTCGAGGCCGAGCAGGCCGATGGTCAGCGCGGAAGCGAGGGCCGCCTGGACGAGGGCGACCAGGCCGAACGCGAGCGCGTAGCCGAGCAGCAGGTCCAGCTTGCCGAGCGGCATGGTGAGCAGCCGCTCCAGCGTGCCGGAGGTGCGCTCGCGCAGCATGGCGACCGAGGTGACCAGGAACATCACCAGCAGTGGGAAGACCCCGAGCAGGGCCGGTCCGATCCGGTCGAAGGTGGTCGGCTGCCCGTCGTACATGTAGCGCAGCAGGGTCAGCAGGACGCAGGGGACGACGAGCAGCATCGCGAGGGTCCGCGGGTCGTGGCGCAGCTGGGCGAGGACGCGGCGGGCGGTGGCGAGGGTGCGCCGGGTGTTCATCGGCCGGTCTCCACGGTGTCGGCGGTGCGGGGGGTGTCCTCGACCAGGCGGAGGAAGGCGCTGTCGATGTCGGCGGCCCCCGTGGCGGCGAGCAGGGCGGCCGGGGTGTCGTGGGCGAGCAGGCGGCCGTCGCGCATCAGCAGCAGGCGGTCGCAGCGGGTCGCCTCGTCCATGACGTGGCTGGAGACCAGCAGGGTGGCGCCGTCCTCGGCGAGGCCGCGGAAGAGCTGCCAGAGGTCCTGGCGGAGTACCGGGTCGAGGCCGACGGTGGGCTCGTCGAGGACGAGGAGTTCGGGCGTGCCGAGCAGGGCGGCGGCGAGCGAGACGCGGGCGCGCTGGCCGCCGGAGAGCCGGCCGGCGGGGTCGTTCTCGTGGCCGGTGAGGCCGACCTGGCGGATCACCCGGGTCGGGTCGCCCTTGGGTGTGCCGAGGACGGCGGCGAAGTAGTCGAGGTTCTCGGTGACGGTGAGGTCGGCGTAGACGGAGGGTGCCTGGGTGACGTAGCCGACGCGGTGGCGCAGGGCGGCGTCGCCGGCCGGGCGGCCGAGCACCTCGACGGTGCCGCCGGCGGTGCGCTGCACGCCGACGACCGACCGCAGCAGGGTGGTCTTGCCGCAGCCGCTGGGGCCGAGCAGTCCGGTCACCGATCCGCGCGGGATCTCCAGGTCGAGGCCGTGCAGGACGGGGCGGCCGCCGCGGACCACGGTCAGGCCGGTGGTCCGGATCGCGGGGCCGGGCCCCGCCTCAGAATTCATCATGCGATGAGTTTTGCGTTCCGGACCCTGGCCGTCAAGAGACCTCGCACGGTGTCGTGGGGAGGACCGGGGACGACCGGGGGGCGACCCGGAGCCGCCCCGGCCATGGACAACGGGCCCGCCGACCAGCAGGGTGGGCGCGTGACCGCATCGGACGCCCCCGCCCCGCCCGCCGCCGACACCGACCTGCCGACCGGTACCGACGTACCGACCGGGGCCGACCGGGAGGGCCCCGGCACCGTCCGGGGCCTGCCGCTGCCGCAGCTGCTGCTCGACCTGATCGCCGACGGGCGCTGGCGGCACCCGGGCGACGCGGCCCTCGCCGAGGCCCTGCCCTGGTTCGCCGACCCGGTGGAGTTCCTGCCCGACGTGGCGGCGGTGCGACGCCAGTCCGCCTCGCTCGACGACCTCTCGGACGAGGAGCTGGGCCCGCTCTTCCGGCAGGCCCGCGGCAGTACCGCCGACGAGCCGGTGGAGCTGCCGTGGCTGGACGCGGAGCGGGCCGTGCTCATCGCGGTCGCCCGCACCGCCGGGGACGACACCGCGCTCGCCCTCGACTACCGCACCGACCCGGCCGACCCGCGGGTGGTGGGCAGCGACATCTGGACGAACCCCCGCGAGTACACCTGGCGGATCGCCGCCCCCACCTTCACCGCCTTCGCCACCGCCCTCGGCCTCCTGGAGCAGTAGAAAGAGCGGACCTCTCAGGCCTCGACGAGGTACCCCTGCACCGCGCGGGCCAGCAGCGGCAGCACCTCTTCGGCCGGGGCCGAGGCCAGCGGTTCGACGGCGATCACGTAGCGGGCCATGGCCAGTCCCAGGATCTGCGACATCACCAGCTCGACCCGCAGTTCCGGCTGCGGCACGTCGAGGCCGGCGGCGACCCGGGACACCACCTCGGTGACCATGAAGCCGCGCATCAGCCCGGCGACCTCCTCGGAGGCGGCGGCCGTCCGCAGGACGGCGAGCAGCCGGTCGCGGACGGTCGGCTGCTCCCACAGCGAGAGGACGAACCGGGCGACCCGGTCCCCGACCTCGGCGCGCTCGCCGGCCAGCACCCGGTCGACGATCAGCCGAGGGTCGACGGGGAACTCCAGGGCGGCCAGGAAGAGCCGGTCCTTGCTGCCGAAGTAGTGGTGCAGCAGGGCGGCGTCCACACCGGCGGCGCGGGCGATCGCCCGCATGCTCGCCTTCTGGTAGCCGAGGGCGGCGAACTCGGCCCGGGCGGCCTCCAGCACCGTCCGCCGGGTGTCCGCGCCGCCGGGGCGCCGGCCGGTCCTCTTGCGGGGTGCGGGATGTTCGGCAGCGGAAGTCACCAGGGCATTCTTCCCGCCTGCCGGCCGCTCCGGCGGGCGGGCGGGCACCACATCTCGGTCCGGCATCGAAAACCGACCCTCCCTAGCGGATCGCTACGCGCGTAGATATGCTGGTCTGGTGACTATGTCCACTCTTGCAGCCCACGCCCCCGGCGCTGCGGGCAGCGGCCTCTCGGACGTCGCGTCGTCCGAGGCCTCGCTCCGCCGCTTCCTGCACGGCCTGCCCGGCGTCGACCAGGTCGGCCTGGAGGCTCGCGCCGCCACCCTCGGCACCCGTTCGATCAAGACCACGGCGAAGGCGTACGCCATCGACCTGGCGATCTCGATGATCGACCTGACCACGCTGGAAGGCGCGGACACGGTCGGCAAGGTGCGCTCGCTCTGCATCAAGGGCCGGAACCCCGACCCGTCCGACCCGACGACCCCGCGGGTCGCGGCGATCTGCGTCTATCCGGACATGGTCGCCACCGCCAAGGACGCCCTGCGTGGCACCGACATCCAGGTCGCCTCGGTGGCCACCGCCTTCCCGGCCGGCCGCGCGGCCCTGCCGGTGAAGCTCGCCGACACCGCGGACGCGGTCGCCGCCGGCGCCGACGAGATCGACATGGTGATCGACCGCGGCGCCTTCCTGTCCGGCCGCTACCTGGACGTCTTCAACGAGATCACCGCGGTCAAGGAGGCCTGCCGCCGCCCCGACGGCACCTCCGCCCACCTCAAGGTGATCTTCGAGACCGGCGAGCTGCAGACGTACGACAACGTCCGCCGCGCCTCCTGGCTGGCGATGCTCGCCGGCGCGGACTTCATCAAGACGTCCACCGGCAAGGTCGCGGTGAACGCCACTCCCCCGGTGACCCTGCTGATGCTGGAGGCGGTCCGCGACTTCCGCGCCGCGACCGGCGTGCAGATCGGCGTGAAGCCGGCCGGCGGTATCAAGACCACCAAGGACGCGATGAAGTACCTGGTGATGGTCAACGAGACGCTGGGCGACGACTGGCTGTCCCCGCACTGGTTCCGCTTCGGCGCCTCCAGCCTGCTCAACGACCTGCTGATGCAGCGCCAGAAGCTGACCACCGGACGGTACTCCGGCCCTGACTACGTGACGGTGGACTGAGACAGATGGCCAAGAACACCAAGAAGACCGACGCGCCCGTGGCGCAGGCCCCCCGCGGCGGCCTGTTCACCTACGCCCCCGCCCCGGAGTCCCCGGCCGCGGCCGGCGACATCGCGACCTCGTACGGCCACTTCATCGGCGGCGAGTTCGTCGACTCCTCCGGCAGCGAGGCGCTGAAGACCGTCAACCCGGCCACCGAGCAGGTGCTGGCGGAGTTCGCGCAGGGCACCGGTGAGGACGTCGACCGCGCGGTCGCCGCCGCCCGCAAGGCCTTCACCGACTGGTCGGCGCTGCCGGGCAGCGAGCGCGCCAAGTACCTGTTCCGGATCGCCCGGATCGTCCAGGAGCGCTCCCGCGAGCTGGCCGTGCTGGAGTCGATCGACAACGGCAAGCCGATCCGTGAGACCCGCGACTTCGACGTGCCGATGGTCGCCGCGTGGTTCTTCTACTACGCGGGCTGGGCGGACAAGCTGGACTACGCGGGCTACGGCCCCAACCCGAAGCCGGTCGGCGTCGCCGCCCAGGTCATCCCGTGGAACTTCCCGCTGATGATGCTGGCGTGGAAGATCGCCCCGGCGCTGGCCACCGGCAACACGGTCGTCCTCAAGCCGGCCGAGACCACCCCGCTGACCGCGCTGCGCTTCGCCGAGATCTGCCGCCAGGCCGGTCTGCCGAAGGGCGTCGTCAACATCGTCACCGGCGACGGCCGCACCGGCGCCGCGCTGACCGCCCACCCGGACGTGGACAAGGTCGCCTTCACCGGCTCCACCCCGGTCGGCCGTTCGATCGCCCGCCAGCTCGCCGGCACCCGCACCAAGCTCTCGCTGGAGCTCGGCGGCAAGGCCGCGAACATCGTCTTCGACGACGCGCCGATCGACCAGGCCGTCGAGGGCATCGTCAACGGCATCTTCTTCAACCAGGGCCACGTCTGCTGCGCCGGCTCCCGGCTGCTCGTCCAGGAGTCCGTCCAGGACGAGTTCCTGGAGGCGCTGAAGCGCCGGATGTCGACCCTGCGGGTCGGCGACCCGCTGGACAAGAACACCGACATCGGCGCCATCAACTCCTCGGCGCAGCTCGCCCGGATCACCGAGCTGACCGACGCCGGCGAGGCCGAGGGCGCCGAGCGCTGGTCGCCCTCCTGCGACCTGCCGGGCGCCGGCTACTGGTTCCGCCCGACCCTGTTCACCGGCGTCTCGCAGGCCCACCGGATCGCCCGCGAGGAGATCTTCGGCCCGGTGCTGTCGGTGCTGACCTTCCGCACCCCCGCCGAGGCGGTCGAGAAGGCCAACAACACCCCGTACGGCCTCTCCGCCGGCATCTGGACGGAGAAGGGCTCGCGCATCCTGTGGACGGCGAGCCGGCTCAAGGCCGGTGTGGTCTGGGCCAACACCTTCAACAAGTTCGACCCGGCCTCGCCGTTCGGCGGCTACAAGGAGTCGGGTTACGGCCGCGAGGGTGGCCGGCACGGTCTGGAGGCCTACCTCGATGTCTGACACGACCCTGCGTCTTGACGTCCTCAAGACCTACAAGCTGTACGTCGGCGGGAAGTTCCCGCGGTCCGAGAGCGGGCGGGTGTACGAGGTGACCGACTCCAAGGGCCAGTGGCTCGCCAACGCCCCGCTCGGCACCCGCAAGGACACCCGGGACGCCGTCGTGGCCGCGCGCGCCGCGGTCAAGGGCTGGTCCGGCACCACCGCGTACAACCGCGGCCAGGTGCTGTACCGGGTCGCCGAGATGCTGCAGGGCCGCCGCGAGCAGTTCGCCGTCGAGGTGGCCGCCGCCGAGGGCCTGGGCGTCAAGAAGGCCGCCTCGCTGGTGGACGCCGCGATCGACCGCTGGGTCTGGTACGCGGGCTGGACGGACAAGGTCGCCCAGGTCGCCGGCAACGCCAACCCGGTCGCCGGGCCGTACTTCAACCTGTCGACGCCCGAACCGAGCGGCGTGGTCGGTGTGCTGGCGCCGCAGGCCGGCCACGGCTTCTCCTTCCTCGGCCTGGTGTCGGTGATCGCCCCGGTGATCGCCACCGGCAACACCGCCGTGGTCGCCGCCGCTGCCGACGCGCCGCTGCCGGCGCTGTCGCTGGGCGAGGTGCTCGCCACCTCCGACCTGCCCGGCGGTGTGGTCAACGTGCTGTCCGGCCGCACGGCCGACATCGCCCCCACGCTGGCGTCCCACCAGGACGTCAACGGTCTCGACCTGACCGGCGCGGTGCACCAGGACGGTCCGGGCTCGCCCGCCGCCCTGGAGGCCGCCGCCGCCGAGACCCTCAAGCGCGTCCTGCGGCCGGCCGCCGACCCGGCCGCCGCGGACTGGACGGAGGCGCCGGGCACCAAGCGGCTGACCTCCTTCCTGGAGACCAAGACGGTCTGGCACCCGATGGGCATCTGACCACCGGGCCGCGACGAAAGTGGGACCCGCACCCTCCCGACCGGGGGTGCGGGTCCCACTTTCGTCGTTGCGGGTTCCGGCCGGTCGGCGGGCAACCTGCCGACCCCCTCCACGAGTCCAACCGGGCAGGAACGACCGGAAGGACGAAACGATGTGGGAGTTGGCCGCCGACCTGGCGGTTCTGTTCGGGGACGGGCCGCTGCGGGCGCTGCGCGCACGGCGGGCCCGCCGGCGGCTGCTGGCCGGGCTGCCGACCCGCATCCCGTGCTCGGTGCGCTCGGAGCGCCCGGGCTGGCCGGCCGCGTTCGAGAGCGGGAGCCTGCTGGTCACGCCGGGCCGGCCCACCGCCGCCTTCGGCTCCCGCCGGCACCCGTGGCTGGAGTTCGGGCTCGGCGGTGAGCACCGCGACCCGGCGCCGGAGGACCGCTTCGGCCCCGACCGGCCGGCCACCGGCTACCTGCCGCCGGACGGCGGCGCGGCGGTGTTCGTCCAGGTGCACAGCCGCTACCTGGTGACCACCCGGCTCGCGCTGGGCGGCCCGGTGGACGGGACGGTCTGACGGGCGCACCGCCCGGCGGTCCGTGTGAGATTGGCCCGGGGACGTCCCGGCGGTACCGGTGAACGCCGGTGATGCGTCAGACTGGTGTCCCGTGAGTGACACCCCGCTGAACCCGGCGCCGACCCAGCGCGCCCGCGTCATCCTGCTGTCGGGACCCTCCGGATCGGGGAAGTCCTCCCTCGCCGAGCGCACCGGCCTGCCCGTGCTCCAGCTCGACGACTTCTACAAGGACGGCGACGACCCGACGCTGCCGCAGCTGCCGGACGACGGCGGCACGGACTGGGACTCGCCGGCCTCCTGGCACGCCGAGCAGGCGCTGGCGGTGATCCGGGCGCTGGTCGAGGACGGCCGCGCGGACGTCCCGGTGTACTCGATCCCGGACAACGGCCGGGTCGGGGTGCGCCCGTTCGCGCTCGACGGCGCCGCCGCGTTCGTCGCGGAGGGGATCTTCGCCGCCGAGCTGGTCGGCCGCTGCGGGGCGGAGGGGCTGCTCGGCGACGCGCTGTGCCTGCGCAACCGCCCGTCCACCACGGCCTGGCGGCGCTTCCGCCGGGACGTCCGCGAGGGCCGCAAGTCGGTGCCCTACCTGCTGCGCCGCGGCTGGCGGCTGATGCGTGCCGAGCGCGGCATCGTGTCCCGCCAGACCGCCCTCGGCGCGCACGCCTGCGCCGGCCCGGAGGCCGAGCGGCGGGTGCGCGCGGTGGCGGACGCCCGACCGGTCCGCGTCGCGGCCTGAGCCACGGCCCCGAGGGCCCCGGGCGGCCCGCACGGCCCCCGGACCGCTCACGCGCCCTCCCGTACGACGACGCACAGGAGCCCGGTGCCTCTCCCCGGCACCGGGCTCCTGCTGTTGCGGGTCCGCGGGCTTCCCCCGTTGGCGGCCACTCCCCCGAGTAGGCCGTCGCGCTTCCGCGTCCCCTTCACCCGTCCCCCGACGGGAGTCCTGTGGTGGCCGCGGTCAGGCGACCAGCTCGCCGAAGGCGTGCGCGGTGTCGCCCGTCCGGTTGAGCTGCTCGTCGTCGCGCAGCCGGCGCAGCGCGCGCCAGATGCTGCTCTTGACGGTGCCGACGCTGATGCCGAGGATGTCGGCGATCTCCGGGTCGGTACGGCCCTCGTAGTAGCGGAGCACCAGCATGGTGCGCTGGTTCTCCGGCAGCTTGGCCAGCGCCTGCCAGAGCACGGCGCGCAGCTCGGTGCCGCCCATCGCGTCGGTGTCGCCGGCCGTCTCCGGCAGCTCCTCGGTCGGGTACTCGTTGACCTTGCGGCGCCGCCAGGCGGAGATGTGCAGGTTGGTCATGGTGCGGCGGAGGTAGCCCCCGACCGCGGCCTTGTCGGTGATCCGGTCCCAGGCGCGGTAGGTGCTGAAGAGCGCGCTCTGCAGCAGGTCCTCGGCCTCGTAGCGGTCACCGGTGAGGTGGTACGCGGTGGCGTACAGGGAGGCGCGGCGCTCGCGCACGTACGCGGTGAACTCTGCGATGCGGTCCGCCGCCTCGGTCGAGCACTCCCCCTGCGCGCCTCCCTGTCGACCGTCCTCGGCACCTGCTGCCGCGGGGGTGAGCCGCAGCAGTGTGGTGCCTGCGGCCTGGCGGGCGTCCGGCTCCCCCGAGCCGGTGCCGCGCAGGCCTTCCCCCGTCGGGATGGCCCGACCCTGACCCACCGGGAGGATCCCCCGGAGCGTCATGGTCGAGCTGCTGTCGGCCGCACTCCCCCTGTGGCCGATCCCATACAGCTCCCCCACGTGCCCGCCGCCGCTGGGGCGGTGGGCTCCGGTGCGGTGTGCGCACCCCCGTACGATCACGGCACCGGAAGCCTCGTCGGTCCGCACCTCGTACCTGGTCCGCGGGTTGGCGGTCGAACGCGCTGCGCGGACGGCCGCGTTGCGGGTCAGAAGCGTTGCGTTCATCGTGCGCCCCCATGGTCGGTACGTGCGGTTCCCCGTCGCCGTTCCCTCCGGTTCTCACCCGGTCGTTCCCGGCGACAAGGAAAATCCTGCCCGCCCGTCGTCATGGCGGTGTCCGCCGACTGTCACAGGGCTGTCACAGCGCCCGGGGCGTCCGGGCGCACTGCTGTCACATCCGCCCGGACGCCCGAACCGGCGCCTCCGGTTCCCGCGACCGTTCAGCAACCACCCGGGTGGGTGATCTGTGGCCGTGGGTGGGCCAGAATGAGCCCGTGCCTTTCCTGCTTCTGATCGAGGACGACGACGCCATCCGGACAGGCCTCGAACTCGCCCTCACCCGCCAGGGCCACCGTGTGGCCGCCGCGTCCTCCGGCGAGGACGGCCTGAAGCTGTTCAAGGAGCAGCGTCCGGACCTCATCGTCCTGGACGTCATGCTGCCCGGCATCGACGGCTTCGAGGTGTGCCGTCGCATCCGCCGGACCGACCAGCTGCCGATCATCCTGCTCACCGCGCGCTCCGACGACATCGACGTGGTGGTGGGCCTGGAGTCCGGTGCCGACGACTACGTCGTCAAGCCGGTGCAGCCGCGCGTCCTGGACGCGCGGATCCGGGCCGTGCTGCGCCGTGGCGAACGGGAGAGTTCGGACTCCTCCACCTACGGCAGCCTGGTCATCGACCGCTCGGCGATGACCGTCACCAAGGACGGGCTGGACCTGCAGCTCACCCCGACCGAGCTCCGGCTGCTGCTGGAGCTGAGCCGCCGGCCCGGCCAGGCGCTCTCCCGGCAGCAGTTGCTGCGGCTGGTGTGGGAGCACGACTACCTGGGCGACTCCCGGCTCGTGGACGCCTGCGTGCAGCGGCTGCGGGCCAAGGTCGAGGACGTGCCGTCCGCGCCGACGCTGATCCGCACCGTGCGCGGGGTCGGCTACCGGCTCGATCCGCCCCTGCAGTGACCGTCGGCCGCCGCGGCCGCCCGCCTGTTCCCGTTCCCGTCTGTGAGACCTGTTGACTGACGCCCATACCCCGCCGCGCCGCCGCCGTCCCTGGCGGCGGCTGCGCTCGCTCCGGGTCCGCCTGATCGCGGTGTTCGCCGCGGTCGCGCTGATCACCGCGGTGTCGGCGTCCGGCATCGCCTACTGGCTGAACCGCGACGCCGTCCTCAAGCGCGCCCAGGACACGGCACTGAACGACTTCCGGGTCTCGCTGACCCGGAACGTCTCCGACCTGCCGGTGGACTCCACCTGCCCCGAACTCGCCTACCTGGCACAGCAGGTGGCCTCGTCCGGGCTCAACTACGACGTGGTGGTGACCGACCCGGCGAAGCCCGAGTGCGCGGTCTCCACCGACCCGTCGCGGTTCACCCTGCACGACGTGCCGCAGTCGCTGCAGCGGGCGGTGGCCGCCGAGCGCGAGGTGGGGGCGGGCAACCCGTACCCGTACCACCTGTACTGGCAGCGGGTGAACCTGGGGAACCGGCCGTTCCTGGTCGGCGGCACGAGGGTGGTGCCCACCGGTCCGACGGCGTACATGTTCAAGTCGCTGGAGGACGAGCGGGCCGATCTCAACACGCTGGGCTGGTCGTTGGCGATCGCCACGCTGCTGGCGCTGATCGGCTCGGCGCTGCTGGCGCAGGCCGCCTCCTCGACCGTGCTGCGGCCGGTGCGCCGGCTCGGCGAGGCCGCCCGGCGGCTCGGCGAGGGCAAGCTGGACACCCGGCTGGAGGTCGAGGGCGGCGACGAACTCGCGGACCTCGCCCGGACGTTCAACCGGACCGCGGAGTCGCTCTCGCACCAGGTCGAGGAGTTGAGCGCCCGCGAGGCGCAGAGCCGCCGCTTCGTGGCCGACATGTCGCACGAACTGCGCACCCCGCTCACCGCGATGACCGCCGTCACCGACATCCTGGAGGACGAGGCGGACTCGCTGGACCCGATGATCGAGCCCGCGGTGCGGCTGGTGGTCAGCGAGACGCGGCGGCTGTCAGACCTGGTGGAGAACCTCATGGAGGTGACCCGCTTCGACGCCGGCACCGCCAAGCTGGTCGCCGACGAGGTGGACATAGCCGACCTGATCATGTCCTGCATCGACGGCCGGGCCTGGTACGACGCCGTCGAGGTGGACGCGCCGCGCGGCATCCGGCTGATGGCCGACCCGCGCCGCCTGGACGTCGTCTTCGCGAACCTGATCGGCAACGCCCTCAAGCACGGCGGCTCGCCCGTCCGGGTGGCCGTCCGGCAGGAGGGCGACGACGTGGTCGTCGAGGTCCGCGACAGCGGGCCGGGCATCCCCGAAGAGGTGCTGCCGCACGTCTTCGACCGCTTCTACAAGGCCGACAAGGGGCGGGCCCGCTCCGAGGGCAGCGGCCTCGGGCTGTCCATCGCGATGGCCAACGCACAGATCCACGGCGGCACCATCACGGCCGCCAACGGGGAGAGCGGGGCGGTCTTCACCCTGACCCTGCCGCACACCCCGCCCAGTCTGGAGGACGCACAGTGAGCGCGGTACGGAGGGCGGCGGCACTGGTCCTGCTGGCCGGGGCCGCGGCCGGCTGCGGCATCCGGCCGACGGCGGTACCGGTCGACGCCGGGGCGCCCGCCAGCCGCACGGCCTGCCCGAGCCCGGTGCAGGTGCCGCGGGCGGTGACGCCGACGGCCGCCTCGCCGGCCCCGACCGGGTGGCCGTCCGTCGCGGCGAAGACCCCGACGCCGCTGTTCAGCATCACCCCGACGCCGAGCGCTTCGGCCTCGCACTGCCCCTGACCCGCCCGGGGCGGGGCGGTGGAACCGTCCACGGCCGGGACCGCGTCCACCCGGTTGTGCACCGACATGGCACCACCACCCGCACCGGCGCAGTGACCGGGGACGACACGATCGAGGACGCCGAGCCGACCGATCGGACCCCGCCGCCGGAGGCGTGCCGCTTGCTGCGGACGACCGCACGGCTCCTGCTGGCCGGCTACGCGGTGCTGCTCGCCTGGCTGGTGCTGCGGCCCAACGCGGTGAACTGGACCTACCCGGCCAACCTGACCCCGCTGGCCTCCGTCGACCGGGCGCTCGCCCTCGGCGGCTACGCGGGGGCCCGGCAGCTCGCGGCCGGCATCCTGCCGCTGGCCCCGTTCGGGGTGCTGCTGCCGATCGCGGTCGGCCGGCTGCGGACGCCCGTGCTGCCGTCCTTCCTGCGCACGGTCGGCGGGGCCGCCCTGCTGGCGACCGGGCTGGAGATCCTGAAGAGCTGGACCCCGGGCCACGTGCTGAACGTCGACGACATCATCCTCGGCACGGCCGGCGCGGCCGTCTGCCATCTGCTGATGGTCCCGGCCGCCCGTGCCCTGCTCCGGCTGCGGGCCCGCCGGCGCCGCACCGCCGGCGCCGCCGCGGTGCCGCACCACCGCACCTACGAACTCGCCTCCGCCGCCCCCCTGGGCCGCCTCACCGCCCCGGGCAGCCCCACCGTCCGGTAGCGCCCGGCCGGCACGGCCGTGCGCGGTGACTTCCGGGCGTGCAGGCGTCTTCTCGGCGGGCCCGTCCGGACGGACTCGACGCCCTGCCCCGCGTCGGCAACAGCGGCCCCGCGCCACGGACTTGCCGTCGGCACCATCCGCGGCCCGGCAACGCGCGGTGACTCCCGGGCCCGCACAGGCCTCCTCCGCAGGCCCGCTGGCGCCCCGGCCGGCTGTGCCTCTCGGGGGCGGCCCTGAGGTCGACCCTGAGAGGGACCTCCGCCGCCCCGGTGAGAGGTCAGGGGCGTGGATCACTATCGGGGCTGACGTTTCCGGCGGCCCGTCCGAGCACGATGGACACATGCCCGCCGGACGGACCGGACCGGGCCCGCGACCCGGGAGTCACCCCATGAGCACGCTCGCCCGCCCCCGCCACAACCGCGTCATCGCCGGCGTCTGCGCCGGGCTGGCCAAGCGCTTCGGCCTCGCCCCGTGGACCGTGCGGATCATCTTCCTGCTCTCCTGCCTGCTGCCCGGCCCGCAGTTCCTGATCTACCTGGCGCTCTGGCTGATCCTCCCGCAGGAGCCGTGAGGCACGGCGAAGGGCCGCCCCCGCAGTGCGGGGGCGGCCCTTCGCCGTGCCGGGCGTGCAGTCCGTCCGGCCCGCGGGCGGTGTCAGCCGCCGATGCCGGGCAGGGCACCGCCGGGGCCAGCACCCAGGCCGCTGACCGTGCCGAGCACGCCGCCGACCGGGGTCTTCTCCAGGCCCTGGGCGCCCGGGACGGGCGGGAGGGCACGGTCCGCGGCGGCCTCGGGCGCGGCCGGAGCGGCGTCGGCGGCCGGTGCCTCCGCAGCGGGGGCCTCTGCCGGGGCGGCCGGGGCGGCGGGGGTCAGCTTGCCGCCGACCTCCGGGTTGAGGGTGCCGACGGCCTGGGTGACCTCGTTGCCGCCGGGAACCTTCTGCACGGCACCGGGCACCGCGCTGGTCAGCCCGGGGTTGGTCAGCGCGCTGGTCGGCAGCCCGAGCCCGCCGGGGGCGGCCGCGGAGGCACTGCCTGCGGCCACGGCGGCGATCGCGACGCCCAGAGCGGCGGTGCCTGCGGCCTTCAGAGTTGCCTGCTTCATGCGTTGGTCCTCGGTTCCTCGTCGGTGCCCGTGGTACGGCCGCCCCGGGGAGCGCCCGTCGTCACACCGGGTCAGCAGTGACTGGCACACCGTAGTGAGAACATGGAATGCGGATCAACGGAGCGTCACTCACAGGACTGATTAGTCAGACAACCGGTCGGGGCGGGGCCCCGGCGACGGCCCCGCCCCGACCGGAGTTCCGGACGCGTCCGGCCTGCCGGCTCAGGCGCCGGCGAACAGCCACTCCGCCTTGAGCTCGGCGTAGCCCGGCTTGATCACGTCGTTGATCATGGCGAGCCGCTCGTCGAAGGGCAGGAACGCCGACTTCATGGCGTTGACGCTGAACCACTCCATGTCGCCCAGGGTGTAGCCGAAGGCCTCGACCAGGTGCTCGAACTCGCGGCTCATGCTGGTGCCGCTCATCAGGCGGTTGTCGGTGTTGACGGTGACGCGGAACTTCAGCCGGCTCAGCAGGCCGATCGGGTGCTCGGCATAGGAGGCGGCGGCACCGGTCTGCAGGTTGGAGGTGGGGCACATCTCCAGCGGGACGCGCTTGTCGCGCACGTACGCGGCGAGCCGGCCGAGCTGCACCGAGCCGTCCTCGCCGACGGTGATGTCGTCGACGATGCGGACGCCGTGGCCGAGCCGGTCGGCGCCGCAGCACTGCAGGGCCTCCCAGATCGACGGCAGGCCGAAGGCCTCGCCCGCGTGGATGGTGAAGTGGTTGTTCTCGCCCTTGAGGTAGTCGAAGGCGGCCTGGTGCCGGGTGGGCGGGTGGCCCGCCTCGGCGCCGGCGATGTCGAAGCCGACCACGCCCTGGTCGCGGTGGCGGTTGGCCAGCTCGGCGATCTCGGTGGAGCGCGCGGCGTGGCGCATCGCGGTCAGCAGGGTGCCGACCCGGATGCGGCGGCCGGCAGCGCGGGCGTTCGCCTCGCCGAGCCGGAAGCCCTCGTTGACGGCCTCGACGACCTGGTCGAGGGTGAGCCCGGCCTCCAGGTGCTGCTCGGGGGCGTACCGGACCTCGGCGTAGACGACGCCGTCGGCGGCGAGGTCCTCGGCGCAGTCGGCGGCGACCTTGATCAGCGCCTCGCGGGTCTGCATCACCGCGCAGGTGTGGGCGAAGGTCTCCAGGTAGCGGACCAGCGAGCCGGAGTCTGCGGCCTCGCGGAACCACTCGCCGAGCTTGACCGGGTCGGTGGTGGGGAGACCCTCGTACCCGCACGCGGCGGCGAGCTCGACGACCGTCTCGGGGCGCAGGCCGCCGTCCAGGTGGTCGTGCAGGAGCACCTTGGGAGCACGGGCGATCTGATCGGCGGCGGGAATGCGGGGGCCAGTGGTGCCCGCGGTGGCAGGGATCTGCTTCTCCATTGCGGGAGTGTAGCTCCTACGCGCGTAGATTCCTACTCGGATCGCCGCGCGTGTCGCCATGTCGGAATTTTCCGACGCTTGACGTGTCGGAAAATCCCGACGTATGGTCCGGGCATGGCAACGGACGTCTTCGGAGCGCTCGCCAACCCGGTGCGGCGCGCCCTGCTCGCAGCCCTGCTGGAGGGCCCGCGCCCGGTCAACGACCTGGCGGGCCTCTTCGACCTCAGCCGGCCGGCCGTCTCCGAGCACCTGCAGCTGCTGCGGCAGGCCGGTCTCGTCCGCGAGGAACCCCGCGGCCGGCAGCGCTGGTACCACCTCGACGCGGCCCCGCTCGCCGAGGTCGGGGACTGGCTGCATCCGTTCGAACACTACTGGCGCGACCGTCTGCGCGCCCTCAGCGACCTGCTCGACGAGGAGAGACCGTGACCGACTCCGACACGATCCACTGCGACCGCTACCTGCCGCATCCGCCGGCCGCGGTCTGGCGCGCCCTCACCGACCCCGAGCTGCACGCCCGCTGGTGGGCGGCCGGCGACGTCCGGCCGGTGGTCGGGCACCGCTTCGGCCTGGACATGGGCCCGTGGGGCAGCCAGCCCTGCGAGGTCACCGCCGTCGAGGAGGAGCGGCTGCTGCGCTACACCTTCGCCGAGGGCAGCCTCGACACCACCGTCACCTGGCGGCTCGTCCCCGAGGGCCACGGCACCCGGCTCTTCCTCGAACACGCCGGCTTCGATCTGGACTCCCCGATGGGCCGCACCGCCCTCGACGGCATGGGCAAGGGCTGGCCCGGCGTCCTCGCCCGCCTCGACACGGTCCTGACCTGACGGACGCCCGACAGCACCCCTGCAGGAGTCGTCTTCACAGGGCACTCGGGAGGTCGGTTCAGGGGCGCGGGGAACTGCGCAGCCCGGGACTGGTGTTCCTGACCGATCCGGCTCACCCCTGATCCGATGGGGGCCGCATCCGAATCGCGCAGTTCACGCCCGGCCTTCGGCCGGGAGGTGCCCCCACGCGCCCCCATGTGTCGCCCTTCGCCCTTGAGGACACGTCCTAGTGCCGCCCCAGCAGCGCGCCCTTGCGGGACAGCACGAAGTCTCGGAAGGCGGCGGCCGGCGGAGTGAGCGGCCGCCCCGACACCCAGGCCAGGCCGATCGCCCGGCGGGTCCGCGGTGCCGTCACCTCCAGCTCCACCACGCCCGGCCGCGGCACCAGCGCCGGCGGCAGCAGGGCCACGCCCAGCCCGGCCGCGACCAGCCCGCGCAGCGTCTCGGCCTCCTCGCCCTCGAAGGCGATCCGCGGCGCGAAGCCGGCCTCCGCGCAGAAGCCGTCGGTGATCAGCCGCAGCCCGTACCCCTCCTCGACGGCGACGAACGGCTCCTCGGCGACCTCCGCCAGCCGGATCCGGCGCCGCCCGGCGAGCCGGTGGTCGGCCGGGACGGCCAGCGGCAGCCGCTGTTCGTCCAGGTGGCGGGCGGTGAGGTCGGGTGCGTCCGGCAGCGGCGAGACCAGGCACAGGTCGAGCTCGCCGGCCCGCAGCCGTTCCAGCATCGCCGCCACGTAGTCCTGCACCAGCTGGAAGCGGACCCGCGGGTGGGTGGAGCGGAAGTCCCGCAGCAGTGCGGGCACCGCCTCCGTCCCCATGGTGTGGAGGAAGCCGAAGGCCACCCGGCCCGCCGCCGGGTCGGCCTCCGCCCGGGCCGCCTCGGCGCCGCGTTCCAGTTCGGCGAGCGCCCGCTCCACCGAGGCGAGCAGCAGTCGGCCGGCGCGGGTCAGCCGTACCGTCCGGCCCTGACGGGCCAGCAGGTCCACACCGAGTTCGGCCTCCAGGCGGGCCACTGACCGGGAGAGCGTCGGCTGCGGCATCCCGAGCAGTTGGGCGGCCTGGGTGACGTGCTCCAAGCGCGCGACCGCGGCGAACTGCGCCAGCTGCGGTGTGAGGCGGACCACGGCCGACTCCGGATCCAGCTCGGCCGGGCGCAGCGGCGGTGAGCTGCTGTCATGCGTCATGGCATGGATTCTGCACGATTCATGTATTGGACGCATCAGCCGGGCGGGGCCTACGTTCGAGCCATGTCGCCCGCCAGTACCGGGGCATCCTCAGCCACGCTGCCGGGTGCCCCCACGCCGTCGTCCCCGTCCGCCGCCGATGCCGCGCCCGCAGCAGCCCCTGAGGCCGCCGCGACCGCCGCCGACCGCCGTCTCCGGCCGGGGGACCGCGCCTTCCGGCGCGCCAACCTGGCCCTGTTCGCCGCGGGTGTGGCCACCTTCGTCCTGCTGTACTCCACGCAGGGCCTGCTGCCGGTCCTCTCCGCCGACCTCGACCTGACCCCGGGTCAGGCCAGCTGGACGGCGTCCGCGGCGACCCTGGGCCTCGCCCTCGCGCTGCTGCCCGCCAGTGCGCTGTCCGACCGGTTCGGGCGCACCGCGGTGATGTCGGTCTCGATCGCCTCCGCCGCCGTGCTGGCCCTGGCGCTGCCGTTCGCCCCGGACCTCACCACGCTGGTGGTGCTGCGGGTCCTCCAGGGCGCGGCGCTCGCCGGGCTGCCCGCCACGGCGATGGCCTACCTCGCGGAGGAGGTCCACCCGACCGCGCTGGCCTCGGCGATGGGGCTGTACGTGGCCGGCAACTCGATCGGCGGGATGAGCGGGCGGCTGGTCTCCGGCTGGGCCGCGGCCGCCTGGGGCTGGCGCTGGGGCCTCGCCGTCTCGGCCCTGCTGGCGCTGCTGTCGGTGCTCGCCTTCCGTGCGCTGATCCCGGCGGCCCGCCACTTCACCCCGGCCCGGGTGGACGCCCACGCGCTCGCCCGTACCGTCGGCGGGCACCTGCGCAACCCGCTGCTACTGCGGCTGTACGCCCTGGGGCTGCTCTTCATGGCGGTGTTCGGCGCCGTCTACAACACCGTCGGGTACCGGCTGGTCGCCGCGCCGTTCGACCTGCCGCAGTCGGTGGCCGCCTCGATCTTCGTGGTCTACCTGGTCGGCACGGTCTCCTCGGCCTCCGCCGGGAAGCTGGTCGGCCGGCTGGGCCGCCGCGGCACCCTCTACACGGCGATCGGCCTCACCACCGCAGGCCTGCTGCTGTCGCTCTCCGGCTCGCTGGTGGCCGCCCTGGCCGGGCTCGTGCTGATCACCGCCGGGTTCTTCGCCGGCCACGCCACCGCCTCCTCGGCGGTCGGCCGCACCGCCACCGAGGGCCGCGCCCAGGCCTCGGCGCTCTACCTGATCGCCTACTACCTCGGGAACAGCCTCGGCGGCACGATCGGCGCCGACGCCTACCACGCCACCGGCTGGTCCGGCGCCGCGGCCGTGGGCCTGTGCGCGATGACCCTGGCGGCCGGCATCACCCTCTACGCCACCCGCCGCGCGGTCGTCGAACGCCGCACCCTCACCGGCGCCCGCTGACGAGGAGGAGCGAAGCTAAACTCCGGGCATGAGCATCGATCCGGCTGTGTACGCCCGGCTGCGCGAGATCGCGGATCAGCTGCCGAAGGTCCCGGGGATAGGGAAGGTCGAGATCGCGAACGGCGAGATCGTCATGATGATGTCACCGGTCCGACGGCACGAACTCGCCGTGCTGAGGATCGCCCGCCAGCTCAACGCCCAACTCCCCTCGACACATCCGGGTTATGTCGCCCACCCCGGTGCCGACTTGGAGGATGCCGGGCTCGGTCGGCTGCGCTGCCCGGATCTCATGGTGTTCGCCGAGGAAGCACTGGAACGGGAACAGCCGTCGCTCCTCCCCCACGAGGTGCTGCTCGTGGTCGAGATCGTCTCCAAGTCCAACCCGGAGAACGACTACGAGGCCAAGGTCCGCGACTACGCGGCCATGGGCATCCCGCTCTACCTGCTGGTCGACCCCCGCAAGGGCACCGGCATCGTGCACGACGAGCCCGGCTACGCCTCGCGGACGCACTTCGCGTTCGGGGACACCGTCCCCGTCGGCCCCTGGCGGGTCGACACCTCGGGGCTGCTGACGTACGCCTGACGGGCAGGCGGGCGCCGGCAGCCCCGGGGACGTGGCGCAGGCGATGCGGTGCGTCAGGCGATGCGGTCGAGGACGATCGGGTTCGGGGTGAACGCGGTGCCCTCGGGGGCGACCGTGACGCCGTCCTTGAGGGCCTCGATCGCGTAGTCGAAGCGCTCGGGGGTGTCGGTGTGCAGGGTCAGCAGCGGCTGGCCGGCCACCACGGTGTCGCCCGGCTTGGCGTGCATCTCGACGCCGGCGCCGGCCTGCACCGGGTCCTCCTTGCGGGCGCGGCCGGCGCCCAGGCGCCAGGCGCAGACGCCGACGGCGTAGGCGTCGAGGGCGGTGAGCACGCCGGAGGCCGGGGCCGTGATCACGTGCTGCTCGCGGGCGACCGGCAGCGGGGCGTCGACGTCGCCGCCCTGAGCGGCGATCATGCGGCGCCAGTGGTCCATCGCGGAGCCGTCCCGCAGCGCGTCGGCCGGGTCCTTGCCGTGCACGCCGGCCGCGTCGAGCATCTCGCGGGCGAGCGCCAGGGTGAGCTCGACGACGTCGGCGGGGCCGCCGCCGGCCAGCACCTCGACCGACTCGCGGACCTCCAGCGCGTTGCCGGCGGTGAGGCCGAGCGGGGTGGACATGTCGGTGAGCAGGGCGACGGTGTTGACGCCGGCCGCCTTGCCGAGGCCGACCATGGTGCGGGCGAGCTCCTGGGCGTCGGCGAGGTTCTTCATGAAGGCGCCGGAGCCGACCTTGACGTCGAGGACGAGCGCCCCGGTGCCCTCGGCGATCTTCTTCGACATGATCGAGGAGGCGATCAGCGGGATCGCCTCGACGGTGCCGGTGACGTCGCGCAGCGCGTAGAGCTTCTTGTCGGCGGGGGCGAGGCCGTCGCCGGCGGCGCAGATGACGGCGCCGGTGTCGTTCAGCACCTGGAGCATCTCCTCGTTGGAGAGCAGGGCGCGCCAGCCGGGGATCGACTCCAGCTTGTCGAGGGTGCCGCCGGTGTGGCCGAGGCCGCGGCCGGAGAGCTGCGGGACGGCGGCGCCGCAGGCGGCGACCAGCGGGGCGAGCGGCAGGGTGATCTTGTCGCCGACGCCGCCGGTGGAGTGCTTGTCGGAGGTCGGCACGCCGAGCGAGGAGAAGTCCATGCGGACGCCGGAGCGGATCATCGCGTCCGTCCAGCGGCTGATCTCGCGGAGGTTCATGCCGTTCAGCAGGATGGCCATGGCCAGGGCCGACATCTGCTCGTCGGCGACCTCGCCGCGGGTGTACGCGTCGATCACCCAGTCGATCTGGCCGTCGGTCAGCTCTCCGCGGTCGCGCTTGGTCCTGATGACGGAGGGGGCGTCCATGGGGTCTCCAAGAGGTGCAGGGGTGCTCAGGTGCAGGAAGTGCGAAGAGTGCCGCGGCGGGCCCCTTCCGGGGCCCTCCGCGACACTCTACGCGCGTAACAACGGGAGGTGCTAGAGCCGCTCCGGCCCGAAGGCGTCGGGCAGGACCTCGTCCATGGTCTTCACCCCGGACGGCAGGTCCACCAGCAGTTCCGGCCCGCCGTGCTCGTACAGCAGCTGCCGGCAGCGGCCGCACGGCATCAGCAGACTGCCCGCCCCGTCCACGCAGGTGAAGGCCGTCAGCCGGCCGCCGCCGCTGGAGTGCAGCGCGGAGACCAGGCCGCACTCGGCGCACAGGCCGAGTCCGTACGAGGCGTTCTCCACGTTGCAGCCGGTGACGATCCGCCCGTCGTCGACCAGGGCCGCCGCCCCGACCGGGAACTTGCTGTAGGGGGCGTACGCGTGCGCCATCGCGCCGCGCGCGGCCTCCCGCAGCACCTCCCAGTCGGGTGCCGGTGCGGTCGTCACTTGCCTTCGCCCTTGCGGTAGATCTGGCCGTCGGCCTTCGGCGGACGCAGGCGCTGCGAGGCCAGCGCGAGCACGACCAGCGTGATCACGTACGGGGTGGCCACGATCAGCGGACGCTCCACCGAGTCGGTCAGCGCGAACCAGAGGCCGAGGCCGCCGGCGACCACCAGGCTGATCACCGCGGTGGTGTACTTGCGACGGTAGCCGTGCCACATCGCGAGCAGGCCCATGGCGAGCGCGATCACCAGCAGCAGCACGTGGACGTTGTCCGCGTCGCGCAGCTGGAGGCTGTCGGTGAAGCCGAACAGACCCGAGCCGATGGCGAGTCCGCCCGGCATCCAGTTGCCGAAGATCATCGCGGCGAGGCCGATGAAGCCGCGGCCCTGAGTCTGGCCGTCCTTGTAGAAGTGCGCCGCGACCAGCGAGAGGTACGCACCGGCGAGGCCGGCGAAAGCGCCCGAGGAGATGACCGCGATGTACTTGTACTTGTAGACGTTGACGCCCAGCGACTCGGCGGCGGTCGGGTTCTCGCCGCAGGAGCGCAGGCGCAGGCCGAAGACGGTCCGCCAGAGCAGGAAGTAGCTGGCGACGATCAGCACGGCGGCGATCACGATGACCACCGACAGGTCGGTGACCACACCGCCGACGATGCCCGCCACGTCCGAGACCAGGAACCAGTGGTGCTTCTCGATGTCGGCCAGCCAGTCCGACAGCCCGGGGATCGTGATGTTGGGCAGCGAGTCGGCCGGCGGCGACTGGTTGGCACCCGCGCCGTTGGCCACGTAGTCCCGGTAGTAGATCCGGTTCACGTAGGCGCAGATGCCGGGGATCAGCAGGTTGATGCCGACGCCGGAGACGATGTGGTCGACGCCGAAGGTGACGGTGACCAGGGCGTGCAGCAGGCCGCCGAGGGCGCCGCCGGCCATGCCGGCGAGCAGGCCGACCCAGGGGTTGACCAGGAAGCCGACCCAGGCGCCGCAGAAGGTGCCGGCGACCATCATGCCTTCGAGGCCGATGTTGACCACGCCGGCCCGCTCCGACCACAGACCGCCGAGACCGGCCATCGCGATCGGGACGGCGGCGCCGAGGGCGGCGTTGATCTGGCCGGAGGCGGTCAGGCCGTGGTTGCCGGTGGCCGCGCCGACGGCGGAGACCAGGACGAGCGCGGCCGCGATCAGCAGCAGCACGACCGGCCAGGTGATCTTCGGCTTCTTCGTCGGGGCTCCCGGCGACTTCGGCCGGGCGGTGGTGGCGGTGCTCACGCGGCAACCTCCTTGTTGGCGGCGGCCGCGGCCTGGGCGGCGAGCTCGGCGCCGACCTTCTGCTGCTGGCGCTTGAGGCCGAAGCGGCGCACCAGCTCGTAGGCGACGACGACGCAGATCACGATGGTGCCCTGCATGACGAGGACGATCTCCTGCGGGTAGTCACCGTGCAGCGGGAGCTGCGTGCCGGAGACGTCGAGGAAGGCGAACAGCAGGGCCGAGAAGGCGATGCCGATCGGGCTGTTGCGGCCGAGCAGGGCCACCGAGATGCCGATGAAGCCGAGGTTCAGCTGGATGCTCTGACCGAAGTAGAACGAGCTCTGCAGCAGCTCCGGGATGCCGATCAGACCGGCGATGGCACCGGAGACCGCCATGCTGGTCAGCACCATGCGCCTGACGTTGACGCCGGACGCCTTGGCGGCGGTCTCCGAGCGGCCGGTGGCGCGCAGGTCGAAGCCGAACCGGGTGCGGGTCAGGGTGAACTGGAACAGCACGCCGATCAGCACGGCGACGAAGATGAAGCCCCAGAGCGTGCCGCCGGCGGTCTCGATCGAGAAGAAGTGGCTCGACTCGGAGACCGGGGCGGTCTGGATCGCGTTGGCGTTGGCGCTCTTCGCCGGGGCGAAGCGGCCCGGGATGAGCAGCAGGCCGACGACCGCGGTGGCGATCGCGTTCAGCATGATGGTCGAGATGACCTCGCTGACGCCGCGGTAGACCTTGAGCACACCGGCGATGCTGGCCCACAGACCACCGACGAGCATCGCGGTGACGAGCAGCAGTGGGATCTGGATGAACGACGGCAGGTCGACCTGGCTGCCGACGTAGGCGGCGAACAGCACGCCGAGGCGGTACTGGCCCTCGACGCCGATGTTGAACAGGTTCATCCGGAAGCCGAACGCCGCGGCGCAACCGGCGATGTAGTACACGGTGGCCCGGTTGAGGGTCAGCACCTGGCCGTCGGAGGCGGTGCCGTACCGGATCATCACGTCGAAGGCGTCGAACGGGTCCTTGCCGGAGACGGCCAGCAGCACGGAGCAGATCGCCAGCGAGAGCAGGACGGCCAGCACCGGCGCGGCCAGGGCGAGCAGGATCTTCTCGCCGTCGAACCGCGAGGTGAAGGAGCGCTTCGCGGGCGGGTTGGGACTGGTCATGGATTACTCCCCCGCCTGCGTGTCGTCGGCGGAACTGTCGGACGCGGCCTCGGTGCCCTCGGCGGCGGTCGCCTTCTCCTCGGCGACGGCGTCGGTCTCGGACTCGATGTGGCCGCGGGCGGCACCGGTCATCGCGGTGCCGAGGTCCTCGGCGGTGACGGTGGCCGGGTCGGCGTCGGCGACCAGGCGGCCTCGGTAGATCACCCGGATCGTGTCGGAGAGACCGATCAGCTCGTCGAGGTCGGCGGAGATCAGCAGCACGGCAAGGCCCTCGCGCTGTGCCTTCCGGATCTGGTCCCAGATCTGGGCCTGCGCGCCGACGTCGACGCCGCGGGTCGGGTGGGCCGCGACCAGCAGCTTCGGGTCGTGGCTCATCTCGCGGCCGATGATCAGCTTCTGCTGGTTGCCGCCGGAGAGGGAGGCCGCGGTGACCTCGATGCCGGGGGTGCGGACGTCGTACTCCTCGACGATCCGCTGGGTGTCCTTGCGGGCGCCGGCCGGGTCCAGCAGGACGCCCTTGGAGTTGGGCGTCTCGGTGACGTGGCCGAGGATGCGGTTCTCCCAGAGCGGGGCTTCCAGCAGCAGGCCGTGGCGGTGGCGGTCCTCGGGGATGTAGCCGATGCCGGCCTCGCGGCGGGCGCGGGTGAGCGCGGAGGTGACGTCCTTGCCGTTCAGGCTCACGGTGCCCGCGTCCAGCGGGATCATGCCCATGATCGCCTCGACGAGCTCGGCCTGGCCGTTGCCCTCGACGCCGGCGATGCCCAGCACCTCGCCGCGGCGGATGCGCAGCGAGACGTCGTCGAGGACGACGCGCTCGATGCCCTCGGCGTCGGTCTTGGCGATCCGCAGGCCCTCGACGGCGAGCATCTCGTCCGCGGTGACGGTCGACTCGCGGCTCTCCGGCGAGGGGAGCTCGGCGCCGACCATCAGCTCGGCGAGCTGGCGGGCGGTGACGGTCTTCGGGTCGGCGTCGCCCACGGTGGTGCCGCGGCGGATGACGCTGATCGCGTCGGCGACGGCGAGCACCTCGTGCAGCTTGTGGGAGATGAAGATGACGGTGACGCCCTCCGCCTTGAGCTCGCGGAGGTTGTCGAAGAGCGCGTCCACCTCCTGCGGGACGAGGACGGCGGTCGGCTCGTCGAGGATCAGGATGTTCGCGCCGCGGTAGAGGACCTTGAGGATCTCCACGCGCTGGCGGTCGGCGACGCCCAGGTCCTCGACCAGGGCGTCCGGGCGCACGCCCAGGCCGTACTGGTCGGAGATCTCCTGGATCTTCGCCTTGGCCTTGCCGCCGATGCCGTGGAGCTTCTCGCCGCCGAGGACGATGTTCTCCCAGACGGTCAGGTTGTCCGCGAGCATGAAGTGCTGGTGCACCATGCCGATGCCGAGGTCGATGGCGTCGGCCGGGGTGCCGAGCTGGACCTGCTTGCCGTTGATGGCGATGGTGCCCTCGTCCGGCCGCTGCATGCCGTAGAGGATCTTCATCAGGGTGGACTTGCCGGCGCCGTTCTCGCCCATGAGGGCGTGCACGGTGCCGCGTCGCACGGTGATGTCGATGTCGTGGTTGGCCACGACGCCGGGGAAGCGCTTGGTGATGCCGCGCAGTTCGACGGCCGGTGTCGCCGTCCCCGCGCTGGGGGTGCCGCCCTGGTCGAGGGCGGGATCGGAAGCGGTGATGGCGATCTCCTGAAGTCGTCGTGCGCACCGTTGCGCCGGAGTGCCTGGTGTTCTGTCTGTGGGTGGAACGGGCGGGGCCCGGCGGGACGCGTCCTGCGCGCCCCGCCGGGCCCTCCGGTGATGTTCGTCGGCCCCGGTGCCGCCGCCGGCAGGTGGCGGTGGTCAGGAGCGTCGGATCAGTTCTCCGGGGTGGTGGGGATCTTGGTGGCGCCGGAGGTGATCGCCTGGGTGGCGGCGTCGATCTTCGGTTGGATGTCCTTCAGGAAGCCGCCGGTCTGGGCCAGCGAGACACCCTCGGCCTTCAGGTCGAAGTTCTTGACGCCGGTCAGCGGGTTGCCGTCCTTGTACGCCTTGATGTAGTCGAAGACGGCCACGTTCACGTTCTTGACCATGGAGGTCAGGATGTTGGCCTTGTACTTCGACAGCGCGGGCTGGCTGGCCTGGTCGGAGTCGACGCCGATGGCCCACTTGCCCTTGGACGCGACGGCCTCGATCGAGCCGTTGCCGGAGGAGCCGGCGGCGGAGTAGATGACGTCCGCGCCCTTGTCCAGCTGGCCCTGCGCGGCCTCCTTGCCCTTGCCCGGGTCGTTGAAGCCGCTGAAGTCCGGCGGGGTGGTGAGGTAGGTGGTCTCGATCACGATGTTCGGGTCGACGGACTTGGCGCCCGCCTTGTAACCGGCCTCGAACTTCTTGATCAGCTCGGACTGCACGCCACCGATGAAGCCGATGTGCTTGGCCTTGCTCTTGGAGGCGGCGGCGACGCCGGCAAGGTACGAGCCCTCCTGCTCCGAGAAGGTCAGCGAGGTGACGTTGCTCGGCTGGGTGTCGGAGGCCGAGTCGATGATCGCGAACTTGACGTTCGGGTTCTCCTTGGCGACCTTCTCGACGGCCGACTGGTACACGAAGCCGACGGCGATGACCGGGTTGTAACCGGCGCTGACCAGCGACTTGAGGCGGGCCTCCTTGTCGGCCTCGGCCTCACCGGTCTTGGCCTCGGCCTCGGTGACCTGGACGCCGAGCTGGTCCTTGGCCTGGTCGAGACCGCGGGCGGCGGAGTCGTTGAACGACTGGTCGCCGCGGCCGCCGATGTCGTAGGCCATGCCGACCTTGACGCTGGAGGCGCCGGAGGAGGCGCCGGACGAGGTGTTGTTGTCGGTGCTCTTTGCGCCGCAAGCGGCGAGCGAGGCGATGCCCAGGGAACCCGAGAGCACTACCGCGGCGAGCTTCAGTGAACGGCGCAAGGGAGTATCTCCTTCTCACACACCCGTTTGGCGTGGTCGAGCGCCACCGTAACGCGCGTAGAACACGGTTGTGTTACGGCCTGCGGAGGCATTCGGGTTGTTATCAAAATGTGGTCATCTGTCTGGTCAAATCAGGACAGACCGCCACCTTTGTTCAACGCGATGTCACTACCGAGTGATATTCGAGCACCACAGTACGCGGATGCGTCCACGGCAGGCAGGAGCCGCGCCGGACACCAGTCCGACGCGGCCCGGGTCGTGCGCGTTCAGACCGTCCCGTGCTCCAGGGCCAGCGCGCAGAACAGCTCCACCCCGATGCCGATCGACCGCTCGTCCACGTCGAACCGGCCCTGGTGCAGGTCGCGGACGCCCTTCTCGTGCGGCGCCCGGACGCCGAGGCGGGCCAGCGCACCCGGCGCGTGCTCCAGGTACCAGGAGAAGTCCTCGCCGCCGAGGCTCTGCTCGGTGTCCTCCACCACGGGGGCGCCGCCGTCCCCGAAGCAGGCGGTCATGGCCCGCTCCAGCTGCGCGATCGACACGTGCTCGTTGACCACCGGCGGCACCCCGCGGTGGTAGTCGAGGGTCCACTTCGCCCGGTGGGTCTCGGCGATCCGGGCGATCAGCTCGTCGAGGATCTCCGGGGCCTCCCGCCAGCCCGCCAGCTCCAGGCAGCGGACGGTGCCCTCCAGCTCCGCGTGCTGCGGGATCGCGTTGGGCGCGGAGCCGGCCGCGATCCGGCCGAAGACGAGGCTCACGCCCCAGCGCGGGTCCATCCGCCGGCCGAGCGCCGCCGGCAGGTCCGCCGCCATCCGGGCCACCGCGGTGACCAGGTCGGTGGTGAGGTGCGGCCGGGCGGTGTGGCCGCCGGGGCCGTCCAGCGACAGCAGCAGCCGGTCGCAGGCCGAGGTGATCGCCCCGACCTTGAGCCCGATCCGGCCGACCTCCACCTTGGGGTCGCAGTGCACCGCGAAGATCCGGCCGACGCCGTCCATCCCGCCGGCCTTGATCACGTCCAGCGCGCCGCCGGGCATGACCTCCTCGGCGGGCTGGAAGACCAGCCGCACCGGCTGCCGCAGCCCGCCGGTGCGGGCCGCCTCGGCCAGCACCAGACCGGTGCCCAGCACCACCGCGGTGTGCACGTCGTGCCCGCAGGCGTGCGCCCGGCCCGGCAGCGTCGAGCGGTAGGGCACGTCGGTCTTGGCGTCGTCGATCGGCAGCGCGTCGATGTCCGCCCGGAACGCCAGCAGCGGGGTGCCCTCGGGCGTGCCCGGCGGGACGATGTCCAC
Organism: Streptomyces sp. NRRL B-24484; assembly: GCF_000717715.1. GTDB lineage: Bacteria > Actinomycetota > Actinomycetes > Streptomycetales > Streptomycetaceae > Kitasatospora. Next base: position 70,515 of record NZ_JOAI01000002.1, read on the forward strand.
CGTCATCCCCGTGCCGCCCGGCAGCACCCGCGGCTCCAGGCCGGCCTCGACGAGCCGCTCGCGCAGGAGGCGGGTGGTGCGGAACTCCTGCCGGCCCAGCTCCGGGTGCCGGTGGAGATCGCGGCGGAAGGCGATCAGCTCGGCCTCGTGCGCCCGTACCCGGGTGCGCAGGTCCCGTCCGGCACGGACGGCGGTGGCGAGGGCGGCCCGATCGGCGGGCTGAGGATCGTTCACCTCAACAAGAGTAGGCCGGGCGGGGGGATTTGGCCCGACTTCCCGCGAAGTCGTGCCCCGTTCGGTGCATACCGGCCGCACAGATGGGTATGACATTCCGATTCAGCCGCCTTCCCGGGTGATCACCGACCTGTGCAACGACCCTGCCGCCGCGGGGACACGCCGGACGCCCGTCCGGCCTCCGGCCGCCCCGGCGGGGGCGGGGCCGGCCGGCCCCGACGGCGCGTCAGAAGCGCTCGACCGGCGTGTAGGTGCCCCATACGGCGCGCAGCGCATCGCACACCTCCCCCACCGTCGCCCGCGCGGCCAGCGCCTCCTTCATCGGGTACAGCACGTTGTCCCGGCCCTCCGCCGCCCGCCGCAGGCCGTCCAGGCCGCGGGCGACCGCCCGGCCGTCCCGCTCCGCCCGCAGCCGGGCCAGCCGCCGCGCCTGCTGCTCCTCGATCGCCGGATCCACCCGGAGCGGCTCGTAGGGCTCATCGGCGTCCAGCCGGAACCGGTTCACGCCCACCACCGTCCGGGTGCCGGCCTCCTGCTCCTGCTGGAGGCGGTAGGCCGTCCGCTCGATCTCCGCCTTCTGGTGGCCCAGCTCGATCGCGGCGACCGCGCCGCCGAGCTCCTCCACCCGGGCCATCAGCGCCAGCACCGCCTCCTCCAGGTCGTCGGTCATCCGCTCGACGGCCCAGGAGCCGGCGAAGGGGTCGACGGTGGCGGTGACGTCGGTCTCGTACGCCAGCACCTGCTGGGTGCGCAGCGCCAGCCGGGCGGCCTTCTCGGTGGGCAGCGCGATCGCCTCGTCGAAGCCGTTGGTGTGCAGCGACTGGGTGCCGCCGAGCACCGCGGCGAGCGCCTGGACGGCGACCCGGACGAGGTTGACCTCGGGCTGCTGGGCGGTGAGCTGCACGCCGGCGGTCTGGGTGTGGAAGCGCAGCATCTGCGAGCGCGGGTCCTTCGCGCCGAACTCCTCGCGCATGACCCGGGCCCAGATCCGGCGGGCCGCGCGGAACTTGGCGACCTCCTCCAGCAGGGTGGTGCGGGCGACGAAGAAGAAGGAGAGCCGCGGGGCGAAGTCGTCCACCGCCATGCCGGCCGCGACGGCCGTGCGCACGTACTCGATGCCGTCGGCGAGCGTGAAGGCGATCTCCTGCGCGGGGTCGGCGCCTGCCTCGGCCATGTGGTAGCCGGAGATCGAGATGGTGTTCCACCGGGGGATCTCGGCCCGGCAGTACCGGAACAGGTCGGAGACCAGCCGCAGCGAGGGCCGCGGCGGGAAGATGTACGTGCCGCGGGCGATGTACTCCTTGAGCACGTCGTTCTGGACGGTCCCGGTCAGCCGGGCCGCCGGCACCCCCTGGGCCTCGCCGACCAGCTGGTAGAGCAGCAGCAGCACGGCGGCCGGGGCGTTGACGGTCATCGAGGTGGAGACCCCGCCCAGCGGGATCCCGTCGAACAGCACGGCCATGTCCTCGACGCTGTCGACCGCCACGCCCACCTTGCCGACCTCGCCGGCCGCGAGCGGGGCGTCCGAGTCGTAGCCCATCTGGGTGGGCAGGTCGAAGGCGACGGACAGGCCCGTGGTGCCGTCGGCGATCAGCCGCCGGTAGCGGGCGTTGGACTCGGCCGCGGTGCCGAAGCCGGCGTACTGGCGCATCGTCCACGGCCGGCCGGTGTACATCGTCGGGTACACGCCCCGGGTGAACGGGTACTCGCCCGGCCCGGCCGCCGGGGGCCGCCCCGCCAGGCTCTCCGGGCCGTACACCGGCTCGATCGGCAGACCGGACTCGGACCTGCGGGGCTCGGGCGGCATGGCGGTCCTCCGTGGCACGCGGCCCGGGCGCGGCGGCCCGGGCGGGCGGACTCTGGCCTGGCCCCTGCAATCTAACCGGCGGCGGCCCTCCGCGGGCGGAGGCGCAGGCGGGGGCACCGCCCGGCGGCCGTCCGGGGCGGGCTGGGATGATCGGTTCCGCAGACCGGAACTTCTCCCCGGGAGGGGCAATGACCGAGCAGAAGGTGGCCGTCGTCACCGGCGCCAGCAGCGGCATCGGTGCCGCGACGGCGCGGCGGCTGGCCGCGGACGGCTTCGACGTGGTGCTGACCGCCCGGCGCACCGACCGGATCGAGGCCCTGGCGAAGGAGATCGGCGGCCGCGCCCGCACCCTGGACGTCACCGACCGGGCGGCCGTGGACGCCTTCGCGGCCGAGATCGGCCGGGTCGACGTCCTGGTCAACAACGCCGGCGGCGCGATCGGCGCGGAGAGCGTCGAGACCGGCGACCCGGCCGACTGGCGGGCGATGTACGAGGTCAACGTGATCGGCGTGCTCAACGTGACCCAGGCGCTGCTGCCGGCGCTGCGGGCCACCGGCGACGGCACGGTGCTGGTGATGTCCTCGACCGCCGCGATGGCGGCCTACGAGGGCGGCGGCGGATACGTGGCGGCCAAGCACGCGGCGCACACCATCGCCGCGACGCTCCGGCTGGAGCTGTGCGGCGAGCCGATCCGGGTGATCGAGATCGCGCCGGGCATGGTGAGGTCCGAGGGCTTCGCGGTGACCCGCTTCCGCGGCGACGAGGACCGGGCGGCCGCGGTGTACGCGGGCGTGGCCGAGCCGCTGACCTCGGAGGACGTCGCGGACACGGTCTCCTGGGCGGTGACCCGCCCGCCGCACGTCAACATCGACCTGCTGGTCGTCCGCCCGCGCGCCCAGGCGGCCAACCACAAGGTCCACCGCGAACTCTGAGCCCGCCCTCCGGAGGGGAGGGAGCTGTCGAGCAACCGTCAACGTCACAACTTGATAGCTCGTTCGGGTGAATTCTGCCCGCTCCCTCCCCAACTGATGAGCCCTCAACTACCTTGAAGGCGCGGCGCGGGCGCCGTTCTCCGCGCCCCGCAGCCTTCCGTCAGCCTTCCCTCCGCACTCTCCCTCTTCCCGGGCCCGCCGGTCTCCCCGGTACGCCGCGCTTCTCCGCAGCACCTACCTTTCGTCTCTGGAGCACCCCCCCTTCCCGCCCTCACGAGGAGGACCCGCTGGCCAGCGACATCCCGCCGCAGCGCCTCGACGCTTCGACGGATCCGTCCCTGCTCGGGCTGCACCGCTTCAACGAAGCCGATGCCGGCGCCGCCGAGGAGGCGCTGCTCGCCTGCTGCGGCAGCCACCGCTGGGCCCTGCGGCTGACCGCCCACCGGCCCTACCCCGACATAGAGTCCCTGCTCGCCGCGGCCAGCGAGGCCTCCTACGACCTGCGCCCCGCGGACCTCGCCGAGGCCCTGGCCGACGAGAGCTGGATGCCGCAGCCGCTGCTCGGCATGCGCGCTCCCGGCAGCCAGGCCGCGCACACCGCCCTCCGCGCGGCGCACGCCGCGTACGAGGCGCGGTTCGGCCACGTCTTCGTGGTCTGCCTGGAGGGCGTGGAGCCGGAGGAGATGCTCGACACGGTGCTCACCTCCATCCGCACCCGGCTCGCCAACGACCCGGACGAGGAACGCCTGGTCGCCTCCGACGAGCTGCGCCGGATAGCGCTGATGCGCCTGGCGCACCTGGTGGCCCGGCACTCCGCGGAGGCAGGCGCGCACTGATCCCCGGATCCGACCGCAGGAATCCCCGTCCCGGCCCGCCCGGGGCGGGGCTCAGTGCTGCGCGGCCCGCAGCCGCACGGCCTGCGTCCGGACGAGGCGCTCGTCGGGGTCCGGCGCCGGGTCGGCGGCCGTGCCGACCGTCAGGAAGACGGCGAGCGCCGTCCCGACCCGGGCCACCACGGCCCGCCGGCTGAGCGGGGAGCCGCCCGATTCATCCGTCAGGGTGAACGAGGTCATCGCGTCCACCCCCTCCGGAACGGCCGCATCGGCCCGCCGCAACCGGTGCAGCACGGACACCGGTTTCGCCGCGGGACCCTTGCCGGCGGCGCGGGCCGGCCCGGCCGCCGATGTGGAGCGGAACGCCGCGCAGCGCGGGAGCAGCAGGTCCAGCGCGCTGCGGACCTCCTCCGCGCGGCCCGGCCCGAAGGCGAGCAGCCCGGCGTTGACGGTCTCCCGGGGGCGCCCGGCGCGGACGGCGCTCAGGTCGGTCTCCGCGAGCGGGCCGGAGCGCCCGCCCGCCGGCGCGAACGTGTCGAGCACCGGCTGGCAGGCGGGCACGTCCGCCAGTTCGCGCACCGCCCGAGGTGCGGCGGCCGTCGGCCCCGGGGTCGCCACGGTGACCCGCCAGCCGGCGCCGAGGTCGGCGTCGGTGACGGCGGCGGCCCGCAGTCCGGCGGCGTCCAGGGTGCGCCCGGCCGGCCCCGGCGCCCGGTCCGCCGAGGCGGAGACGGTGGTGCAGCCGGCCGCCGCGAGCAGCACGGCACAGCACAGCAGGGCGGTCGGGCGGTGGGGCACGGCGGTCCTTGGGGTGGGCGCGGGCAGGCGGCGGCAGGACGTGCCGCACACCGCAGCGCGACCGCCCGGACACAGCCTGTCATGGTTCCCGGGACCGTTAGGCCGTGAGTGCCTGATTGATCACACCTGAGCCCCCCGGAGGCGTTTCCCGACAGCGCGTCGATAGGATGCTCGCGGCCGGTGGACCGTACCCGGCCGGGCTGACCGACACCGAAGCCGGCCGAGCCCCCAATCGCTTCCGGAGGGTTTTCCGTGCCGGCTGGAACGCTGTACCGCGGCCGGGAAGGCATGTGGAGCTGGGTGGCTCACCGAGTCACCGGCGTCCTCATCTTCTTCTTCCTTTTCGCGCACGTCCTCGACACCGCGCTGGTCCGTGTGTCCCCGCAGGACTACGACACCGTCATCGAGACGTACAAGAACCCCGTCGTGAACCTGATGGAGTACGGCCTCACGGCCGCCATCCTGTTCCACGCGCTGAACGGCCTGCGGGTCGTGGCGGTCGACTTCTGGTCGAAGGGCGCCAAGTACCAGAAGCAGATGCTCTGGTCCGTCGTGGGCGTCTGGGTCGTCCTGATGGCCGGCGCCTTCTACCCGATTCTGCAGCACACTCTTCGCACCTGGTTCGGGGGCTGATCCGCCATGGCCATCGAGAACTCGGACACACTGGTCGTCCCCGCCGCCCAGGCCCACACCGGCCAGGGCCTCGGCACCGGCAACCCCGCCGACGCGTTCGTCGTCGAGCCGGCCCGCGCGCGCACCAAGCGGACGCCGCGCCGCACCCGCACCAACTTCGAGATGCTGGCGTGGCTGTTCATGCGCCTCTCCGGCGTGGTGCTCGTCTTCCTGATCCTCGGCCACCTGCTGATCATGCTGGTGCTGGACGGCGGCGTCTCGAAGATCGGTTTCGCCTTCGTCGCCGGTCGCTGGGCCTCGCCGTTCTGGCAGGGCTGGGACCTTCTGATGCTCTGGCTCGCCATGCTCCACGGCGCCAACGGCATGCGGACCGTCATCAACGACTACGCCGAGAAGGACTCCACTCGGCTCTGGCTGAAGACCCTCATGGGCGCCGCCGCGGTGTTCACCGTGCTGCTCGGCACCCTGGTGATCTTCACCTTCGACCCGAACATCTAATCGGCAGAGCCAGAGGCGCTTACCCCCATGCAGATTCACCAGTACGACACGGTCATCGTCGGCGCCGGCGGCGCGGGCATGCGCGCGGCCATCGAGTCGACGCAGCACAGCCGCACCGCGGTGCTGACCAAGCTCTACCCCACCCGGTCCCACACCGGCGCGGCCCAGGGCGGCATGTGCGCCGCCCTCGCCAACGTCGAGGAGGACAACTGGGAGTGGCACACCTTCGACACGGTCAAGGGCGGTGACTACCTGGTCGACCAGGACGCCGCCGAGATCATGTGCAAGGAGGCCATCGACGCGGTCATCGACCTGGAGAAGATGGGTCTCCCCTTCTCCCGCACCGACCAGGGCCGGATCGACCAGCGCCGCTTCGGCGGCCACTCCCGCAACCACGGCGAGGCGCCCGTCCGCCGCTCGTGCTACGCGGCCGACCGCACCGGTCACATGATCCTCCAGACGCTGTTCCAGAACTGCGTCAAGCACGGCGTCGAGTTCTTCAACGAGTTCTACGTCCTCGACCTGCTGATCAACGAGGGCCGCACGGCCGGCGTCGTCGCCTACGAGCTGGCCACCGGCGAGATCCACGTCTTCCAGGCCAAGGCGGTCGTCTTCGCCTCCGGCGGCACCGGCAAGATGTTCAAGGTCACCTCGAACGCGCACACCCTGACCGGTGACGGCCAGGCCGTGGCGTACCGCCGGGGCCTGCCGCTGGAGGACATGGAGTTCTTCCAGTTCCACCCGACGGGCATCTGGCGCATGGGCATCCTGCTCACCGAGGGCGCCCGCGGCGAGGGCGGCATCCTGCGCAACAAGGACGGCGAGCGCTTCATGGAGCGCTATGCGCCCGTCATGAAGGACCTCGCCTCCCGCGACGTCTGCTCCCGCGCGATCTACAGCGAGATCCGCGAGGGCCGCGGCTGCGGTCCGGACGGCGACCACGTCTACCTGGACCTGACGCACCTCCCGCCGGAGCAGCTGGACGCCAAGCTGCCCGACATCACCGAGTTCGCGCGCACCTACCTCGGCATCGAGCCCTACACGGACCCGATCCCGATCCAGCCCACCGCGCACTACGGCATGGGCGGCATCCCGACCAACGTCGAGGGCGAGGTGCTGCTCAACAACACCGAGGTCGTCCCCGGCCTGTACGCCGCCGGCGAGGTCGCCTGCGTCTCGGTGCACGGCGCCAACCGCCTGGGCACCAACTCGCTGCTGGACATCAACGTGTTCGGCCGCCGCGCCGGCCTCGCCGCCGCCGCGTTCGCCGCGAACAACGAGTTCGTACCGCTGCCGGAGAACCCGGCCGCGCTGGTGCAGGACCTGGTCGACTCGCTGCGCGAGTCGACCGGCACCGAGTCGGTGGCGCAGCTCCGCAAGGAGATGCAGGAGAGCATGGACGCCAACGCGTCCGTGTACCGCACCGGCGACACCCTCAAGCAGGCCGTCGCCGACATCGCCGCGCTGCGCGAGCGGTACAAGAACGTCGCCATCCAGGACAAGGGCGAGCGCTTCAACACCGATCTGCTGGAGGCCATCGAGCTGGGCAACCTGCTCGACCTGGCCGAGGTCACGGTCGTGTCGGCGCTGGCCCGCGAGGAGTCCCGCGGCGGCCACTACCGCGAGGACTTCCCGACCCGCGACGACGTGAAGTTCATGCAGCACACCATGGCGTACCGCGAGGAGGCCGCCGACGGCAGCACCTCCGTCCGCCTCGACTACAAGCCGGTCGTGCAGACCCGCTACCAGCCGATGGAGCGTAAGTACTGATGAGCACTCCGACCCTGGAGAAGCACTCGGCCGCTCTGGACGCGGCCGAGGCGGGCGCGACCGCGCTGATCAACGTCACCCTGCGGATCCGCCGGTTCAACCCGGAGGAGCACCCGGACGCGGTGTGGGTGGACTACCAGCTGCTGATGGACCCGAAGGAGCGCGTCCTGGACGCCCTCAACAAGGTCAAGTGGGAGCAGGACGGCACCCTGACGTACCGCCGCTCGTGCGCCCACGGCATCTGCGGCTCGGACGCCATGCGCATCAACGGCCGCAACCGGCTGGCGTGCAAGACGCTGATCAAGGACGTCAACCCGGAGAAGCCGATCACGGTCGAGCCCATCAAGGGCCTCGCGGTCCTGAAGGACCTGATCGTCGACATGGACCCGTTCTTCCAGGCGTACAAGGACGTCATGCCGTTCCTCATCACCAAGGGGAACGACCCGACGCGCGAGCGCCTGCAGTCGCAGGAGGACCGCGAGCGGTTCGACGACACCACCAAGTGCATCCTGTGCGCCGCGTGCACGTCGTCCTGCCCGGTGTTCTGGAACGACGGCCAGTACTTCGGCCCGGCCGCGATCGTCAACGCGCACCGCTTCATCTTCGACTCGCGCGACGAGGGTGCGGAGCAGCGGCTGGAGATCCTGAACGACCGTGAGGGCGTGTGGCGCTGCCGCACCACCTTCAACTGCTCGGAGGCCTGCCCGCGCGGCATCGAGGTCACCAAGGCGATCGCCGAGGTGAAGCGCGCGCTGGTCACCCGCCGCTTCTGAGCGCCCCGCTGCAACGCCCGAGGGCCCGACCGGTACGTCCGGTCGGGCCCTCGGGCGTTCTGCCGTGCGGGGTTCAGCGCAGGGCGCCGAGGTCCTTCGGGGCGGTGGTGCCGTCGAAGGTCAGCAGGTGGCGGGCGGCGGTGACGGCGTACAGGTCGGGGCGGCCGTCGCCGTTGCCGTCGCCGGAGCTGCCGAGCACCGGGTAGTCGGCGGCCGGGAGGGTGCCGGCGAGGACGGTGCCTGCGGACGGGTCGGCGAGCGCCGAGAGGTCGTACGTGCCGTCGGCCTGCTTCGTGACGGGGTACGAGCGCAGGGTGCCGGTGGCCCGCTCGCGGGACCACAGGACGAGGCTGCCGTCGGCGGCCCGGCCGGGCGCGACGACGTCGTGGCCGGCCCAGGCGCCGCCGGTGGAGAGCCGCTCGGCGGTGGCGTAGCGGTAGCCGACGGCGCCGGCCCGGAACAGCCAGAGGTCGCCGTTCTCGACGGTCACCAGCGAGCTCTGCCGGCCGCCGCCGAGGGCGCCGAGCGCGACCAGCTGGTCGGTGGCGGACCAGTCGGCGGCGCAGCCGGCCGCGGCGCAGGCGGTGGGCCGGGCGAGCAGGACGGGGGTGCGCTGGAAGGCGCCCTGGTCGAGGTTGCGGTAGAGGTACAGCGCGGTGCCGCCGGGGACGTGGACGAACAGGTCGTCGGCGGGCGCGTGGCCGGAGTCCCAGCCGCGGTGCGCGGTCACGGTGCCCGTCCAGGTGCCGGCGGGGCCGTAGGCGGCGGCGGTGGTGGAGGCCGGGTCGGTGCCGGTGGCGTCCGCGCTGACGACCTGGAGGTTGCCCTCGGCGTCGGGCAGCAGGATGTCGGGGACGCCGTCGGCGTTCACGTCGCCGGGGACGGTCTGCGGCGGGTTGGGGTTCGCCGGCGCGTAGAAGGTGTAGGAGAGCGGCTGGGAGGCGTTGCCGGCCTCGTCGAAGGCCTGCACCGTGAGGACGTTGGTGCCCTGGTCCTTCGGCTTGAGGGTGAAGGTGGCGCTGCCGTCCGCGGCGGGCCGCACGGCGCCGGTGCAGTCGCCGCCGGTGCTCGGGGTGCCGTTCAGGACGTACCGGTAGCAGGCCACGCCGGAGGCGGCGTCGCTGCCGGCGACGGTGAAGGTGCCGGTCTGGCCGGCGTACTTCTGCGGGGTCCGGCCGCTGTCGGAGCTCGGGAAGTCGGCCGAGTCGACGGTGAGGGCGGGCGCGGTGGTGTCGATGCGGAAGTGGCACTCGGCGGTGGGCGCGCCGCCGCCCGCACCCTTGGCCCACCAGGTGTAGGTGCGGCCCTCGGCGAGGCCGGTGGGCCGCACGGTGGCGGTGCCGTCGACCGCGGTGCCCTCGGCGTCGAAGACCTTGCTGCCGGTCTCGTCCAGGACCTTGAAGCGGGCCCGGTCGGCGGTGGTGCGGGCGGTGAGCTCCGGCGCGGTGGTGGCGATCCAGCCTGGCGCGGTGGTGCTGTCGCAGGCGTCGGTGCGGACGCCGGTGCCGAGGAAGCCGGGGCTCGGCACGACGGCGGGGCCGGTGGCCCTGCCGTCCGTGGTTGCGGAGGCCGCCGGTGCGGCCAGCAGGCCGGTGGCGAGGGCGACGCCGGCGGCCGAGGCCAGCAGGCGCGGAGAGACCGTACGGAACACTGTGTGACCCACCCCGATACAACGGATGTGTGTACGCACGGTGCGCACACGGCGGAGATCATTCCAGTGGAACTCCCCGCCGGGCAACGGGTTTCGACGGTCAGTCGGCGGTGCGGGCACGCAGCCCGCGCAGGCCCCGGACACCGACGGCGCCGACGGCGACGCCGAGCACGAGCGAGGTGACGGCGAGCAGGAGGTGGACCCAGAAGAAGGCGGTCGGCTGCGCGTGGTCGCCGTTCACGAAGGCCTGGCCGCCGGAGTCCTTCCAGAGGTTCTTCACGAAGGTCGTCCAGATGATCAGGGACCACACGCCGAAGGCGGCGAGGAACCAGGAGGTGCGGCGGCTGAGCGTCATCGGGGGTCCTTCTCGGGGCGTCGGCGGTGTTGCCCGTCCAGTATGCGCAGCCCGGCCGGGCGCATCCGTTCGGGGGGAGTCGGCGGCGGCGGGGCGGCGGCGCCGGGCCGTACGGGTACGTTCCGGAAATGCTGACCGACCGTCACTTCGCGCACCGATGTGCCGCCGCAGCCGCCGCCGGCCTGTTCGTCCTCGCTCCGGCCGCCCCGGCGGCCGCCCGGCCGCGGGCCGCCGCCGAGGTGGTCGGCGGTGAGCGGCTGGCCCGGCCGGGGGTGCAGGTGGCGCCGGGCTCGGACGCGCCGGCGCTGCCCGGGAACCTCACCGGGCGGTCCTGGCTGGTCGCGGACGGCACCTCCGGGGAGGTGCTGGCCTCGTACAACGCGCACGCCGAGCTGCCGCCGGCGTCCACGCTGAAGATGCTGTTCGCGGACACGGTGCTGCCGAAGCTGGACCGCGAGGCGGTGCACCGGGTCGCCCCGGAGGAGCTCACGGGGCTGGGCTCGGGCAGCAGCCTGGTCGGGATCAAGGAGGACCTCGACTACAAGGTCGAGGACCTGTGGCGCGGGGTCTTCCTGAGTTCGGGCAACGACGCCGTGCACGTGCTGGCCCACATGAACGGCGGCGTCGACCGGACGGTCGCCCAGATGCAGGCCCGGGCGGACGCCCTGCAGGCGCACGACACCCACGTGGTCACCCCGGACGGCTACGACCAGGACGGCCAGGTCTCCTCGGCGTACGACCTGACGCTGTTCGCCCGGGCGGGGCTGCGCAATCCGGACTTCCGGGCGTACTGCTCGACCCGGGACGCGCAGTTCCCCGGCGCGGTGGACCGGACGACCGGGCAGCGCGGCAGCTTCGGGATCGCCAACACCGACCGGCTGCTGGGCAAGTACCCGGGCCTGATCGGGGTGAAGAACGGCTACACCACCAACGCGGGGTCGACCTTCACCGGGGCGGCGGAACGGGACGGCCGGCTGCTGCTGGTCACCGTGATGCACACGACGACCTACCAGAAGGTCTACGACGAGGCGGCCGCCCTGCTCGACTGGGGCTTCGCCGCGGCCGACCGGGTGAGCCCGGTGGGCGAGCTGGCCGAGGACACCTCCGCGGTGCGGGCCGCCCCGACGGCGGAGCCGCGGCCCAACCCGGTGCCGGACACCGTCCCGTCCGCCGCGCCGAGCCCGCCGCGGTCGGTGCCGGCCGCGCCGCCGGTGGCCGCGCCGGCCGACGGGCGGCAGCCGGAACACGCCCGGAGGACGGGCGGCACGGCGGGGGCGATGGCGGCCGGCCTGTGCGCGGTGGCGGCCCTGGCGGCGGCCCTGCGGCTGCGCCGGGACCGCGCGGGGCGGCTGTCGCTGCGGCCGGCGCTGCGCCGCTGGGCAGGGGCCGCGACGGCCGTGCGACGGCGCTGACCGGCACGCCGCACCGGCCGGGCCGGTGCGGCGGCGGACGTCAGCGGGCGTTGCGGGCCCGGGCGGAGCGCAGTGCCCGGCGGGCGGCCCGGGTGGCGAACGGCGGCAGCACGTCGATGGCGATCCGGCGCGCGGTGGAGCGCTCCGGGGCCCGGCGGGTCTGCGGGGCGCCGTTCGGCTGGGGGCCGTCGAAGGCCAGCCGGTAGCAGGTGTGGCCGGCGATCTGCTCGTCGTCCATCCGGAAGCCCTCGGCGCGCCAGTCGCGGGCGAGCAGCTCCTTCTGGACGGCCTCGGCGTCGCCCCAGGTGCCGTAGAACTTCTCCGGGGTAAGGCAGACCGGCTTGAGGCCGAGGTCGAAGACGGCCTCCCAGACCGCCGCGGCGACGCCCGGGGTGTGCGGTGCCCGGTAGTCGTCGAAGGCGACCACGCCGTCCTTGGCCAGGACGTCCCGGGCGACCAGGGCGTCACCGGCCACGTGCTCGTACAGGTGCGAGGCGTCGACGTGGACGAAGCGGCAGGAGTCGGCCGGGACGCGTCCGTCGGCCAGTACCGAGGTGGGCGCCTGGACGATCACCGGCAGCTCCTCGTGGAAGGCGAGGTAGTTGGACTCGAAGGCCTGCCGGGTGAGGGTCTTGCGGTAGGACATGGCCATCTCGGCCGAGTTGTCCTCGTCGGGGGCGTCGGAGTCGAACAGGTCACAGACCGTGAAGGTCTCGCCGGGCTGCAGGTAGCGGCCCAGGACGACGGCGCTGCGGCCGAGGTAGGCGCCCAGCTCCAGCAGGTCGCCGTTGGTGCCGGCGGCCGTCTGGCGGCTGAGGAGCCAGCCGAAGATCTCCTGGTCCGCCTTCCAGAACCAACCGGGCACGTCGTCCGGAGTACGCGGGACGGGGGTCGCGGTGGCGGTGTCTGCGCTGGTCACGGGGTGCTCCATGGGTGCGGCGGACGGGGTGGCGCGTTTACGGGCTCCCGTCGGCGGGGGTGTGCCTGACGACAGCCGGATGAGGACCGGATGAGAACCGGATGAGACGTAGGTCGTGATCCTAGTCACGTCCGAGTGTGCCCGACAGGGGCGTGATCTCACTTCTCGGCCGACGCTTCGATCAGCCTGCGGCCCTGTTCGCGTGCGCGCATCCGGGCGGCGGCCGGGTCGGCGAGCGCCGTCCAGGCCGCGCAGTACAGCAGCAGCCTCGCGACGAAGTCGATCCAGAGCAGCAGGGCGATCGGAACGCCGAAGGCGCCGTAGAGGCTGCGGCCCGCGACCGAGCCGAGGTACGAGGAGAGGGCGACCTTGAGCATCTCGAAGCCGACGGCCCCGATCAGCGCACCGCCGAACAGGGCACGGCGGGACTGGTCGGTGATCCGCGGGAAGGGCGCCAGCAGGTAGGCGAAGAGCAGCAGGTCGGCGCCGACGGCGACGAGGAAGCCGACCACGGTCAGCACGGCGCGGCCGGCGCTGCCGTCCAGCCCGACGGCGTCGGCGAGCCGGCGGGCGAGCGTGGTGGCGCCGGCGGAGGCGCCCAGCGACAGCAGGCAGACCACGCCGAGGCCGAGCAGGACGACGCAGTCCCAGGCCTTGCGGACGAACACCTGGCCCGGGTCCTGGGGCAGCCGCCAGATCGCCCGGACCGAGCCGCGCATGGTCTCCACCCAGCCGAGCCCGGAGAGCAGCAGCACCACGCCGCTGATCACGCCGACCGTGGCCGCGTTGTCGACCAGGGAGTTCAGGTCGATCGCGTCGGCGAGGCCGGAGGCCTGGTCGGCGATGTCCTTCTGGAGCTCGTCGACCCGGTGCTGGGAGAGCGTCGCCGCGGCGATCGCCAGGGCCACGGTGAGCAGCGGGAAGAGCGCGAGGAAGCCGAAGAAGGTGACCGCCCCCGCGAGCCGGTTGCCCTGGGTGTCGGTGAACAGCTGGTAGGCCTGCCAGGCGCGGCTGCGCATCAGCCGGGCCACGAACGGACCGACGACCGGGAGACGGGTGAGGAAGTCCACGGGTCCACCCCATCGGGATCACCTGAACGAGCGACGACCGGTCCTGTATACCGTGCGCGGTGATCGCGTGCGGCTGGTCGCGTCGGCGCGCCGGACGGCCTGACCCTGGGTGGCCTACAGCCGGGCCGGGATCGGGCGGGCGGTCAGGAGCCGGTGTGCGTGCCCACGTCGGAGGCGGTGTCGTCCGCGCGCGCGGCGGTCTGTGCGGACTGCGGCGCCGGGCGGCCCTGCGCCGGGGTGGTGTCGCGGACGCCGGCGGCGCCCTTGGCCCGGCGGGCGGCCCGGGCCGCCCGGGCGGCGAGCTGCCGCGTCCGGGCGAGGGCGCGGACGCTCTGGTACGTCAGGTAGTGGCCGTGGCTGAGCAGCTCGGTGCGCACGCCCTCGGCGCCGGCGGCGGGCCGGTAGTCGGCCGGGCGGAGCCGGGCGCAGTGCCGGGCGGCGCGGCGGAAGAACTCCCGGCGGTCGCCGGGCGGCACCCGGTCGGGGCGGCTGACCACGGTGTTGAGGTGGTGCACCATCCGGGCGAACACCACCGGCCGCCAGCGGGCGAGGTCGGGCCGCCGGTCGAGGAAGGCGAAGACCAGGTCGTACTGGTCGAAGATGTCGAAGTGCTTGCGGCTGACGGTGGCGAGTATGTTGCCGCCCTGCTTGCGCTGGCGGTAGTGCACGCCGACCCGGTCGAGCACGGTCATCCGCCCGGCGGCGAGCAGCGCCGGGAAGGTCCACGGGGTGTCCTCGTAGTACCCGGCGGGGAAGGTCAGGCCCTCGGCGTCGATCCAGTCGCGGCGGTAGGCCTTGTTCCAGACCACCATCAGCAGGTCGAGGAGGTCCGGGCGGCCGTCGAGGTCGAAGACGTCGGGGCCGGAGCGGGCGAACAGCGGGGCCGAGGCGGAGCGGACGACGCGGCCGTCCCAGTAGGTGCGCGCGTAGTCGTAGACCAGGATGTCCGGGTCGGTGCAGGCCTTCAGCCGCTCGTCGATCGCCTGCAGCAGGCCGGGGGTGAGCGTGTCGTCGCTGTCCAGGAAGATCACGTAGTCGCCGGCGGCGACGGCCAGGCCGGCGTTGCGGGCGCGGCCGAGGCCGACGTTCTCGTCGAGGTGGAGCACCCGGATGCGCGCGTCCCGCGCGGCGGCGTCGTCCAGCATCGTCCCGCAGCCGTCCGGCGAGCGGTCGTCGACGGCGATCAGCTCGAAGTCCGCGCACGACTGGGACAGCACCGAGTCGAGACACTCGGCCAGGTACTCCTCGACCTGGTAGACGGGGACGATCACGCTGAAGCGGGGCATTTGCAGCTCATTCTAAGGGGGCGCTCAGTCGACCGTGATCTCCGGACGGGTCTCGCCCGGGAACCGGCGCGCGGCCAGCGGCAGAGTAGCCGCCGCGGCCGGGGGCGCGCACCCCCCGACCGGCCGGACCCGCGCCGCCCGGGCCCGTGCGCCGCCCGCGCCGGCGCCCGGACGGCCCGGACCGCTCCGGGGCCGGGACGCACCCGGACGGTAGGATCTCCGTACATCTGTGCCGATTCGCCCGCGGCCCGACGCCCCCGATGAAAGGCCCGCAAGCCCGATGGCCCCTCGCCTCTCCGTCGTCGTCCCGATCTACAACGTCGAGCGCTACCTCGAGGAGTGCCTGGACTCCATCGCCGCGCAGACCTTCACCGACCTGGAATGCGTCATGGTCGACGACGGGTCGAAGGACGGCAGCGCCGCCATCGCCGAGGCCTACGCCGCGAAGGACGCGCGGTTCCGGCTCGTCCGGCAGGAGAACAAGGGCCTCGGTGCGGCCCGCAACACCGGCTACCGGCACATCGCCGACGGCACCGAGTTCCTCGCCTTCGTCGACAGCGACGACACGCTGCCGCCGAGCGCCTACGAGCTGATGATCGGCACCCTGGACGAGACCGGCTCGGACTTCTGCACCGGCAACGTCCAGCGGTTCCGCGCCGTCGGCTACTACCAGTCGGGCGGCCACCGCAAGCCGTTCAAGGAGACCCGGCTGCGGACGCACGTCACCGAGGTCCCGACGCTGGTCACCGACCGCACCGCGTGGAACAAGGTGTACCGCCGCAGCTTCTTCGACGGCGCCGGCATCCTCTACCCCGAGGGCATCCTGTACGAGGACGCCCCGGTGAGCGTGCCGCACCACTACCTGGCGACCAGCGTGGACGTGCTCTCCGAGCCGATCTACCACTGGCGCGAGCGCGAGGTCGGCGAGATGTCGATCACGCAGATGAAGACCAACCCCAAGGGCCTGATCGACCGGGTCACCTCGATGGAGCTCGTCCGGGCCTGGCTGCTGGAGCAGACCGACCCGAAGTTCAAGCGCTACCTGCGCACCTACGACGAGAACAACCTCGTCGAGGAGATCCCGATGTTCTTCGGGTCCGTCCTGGACGGCGACACCGACTACCGGGACGCCTACCTGGAGTGCGCCGGCCGGCTGCTGCGTGCCATCGGGCCGGAGCAGATCCGCAAGCTGCGCGCGCCGCTGCGGCTGAAGTACCACCTGACGCTGCAGGGCCGGATCGACGAGCTGGTCGAGCAGATCCGCTTCGAGCGCGACACCAAGGGCGCCGCGCCGGCGCGCGGCCTGCTGCGCGCCTACGCCGACTACCCCTTCCTGCGCGGCGGCCGCAAGAGCGTCCCCTCGGACGTGCTGCGCCTGGACAACGCCCTGGTGATGCGCACCCGGCTGTACGACGCGGCCTGGACGGACGGCAAGCTGCACCTGACCGGGCACGCCTTCCCCGAGCACCTGGGCGCCGAGCACCGCAGCGACATGGTCAAGGTGCTGGTGCTGCGCGAGGCCAAGGGCCGCCGCGTGCTGGCCCTGCCGGCCAGGGCGCAGTACAGCCCGGAGGCGACCGCCAGCTCCCCGCACGACCTGTACAGCTGTGACTGGGCGGGCTTCCGCGCCGTCATCGACCCGAAGCGGCTGAAGCACCGCGGCCAGTGGCGCGAGGGCTCCTGGCGGGTGCTGATCGCCGGCGTCGGCAAGGGCGGTGTGTACAAGGGCCGGATCTCCGGCGGCTGGAGCGACCGCGCCGAGTACCCGCCGGTGCACTGGGTCGAGGACGACGTCCGGGTCGTGCCGTGGCTCAGGGACAACCACGTCAACCTGCGGGTGGAGATGGTGCGGGCGCGCGCCGCCGCGGTGACGGCCGAGCACGGCACGGTGACCGTCGGCGGCCGGGCCTCCTCGGGCCTGGACCTGGCCGGCGCCCGGCTGCGGCTGCTGCACGTGGAGTCCGACCGCGAGCTGTTCTTCCCGCTGGAGCTGGGCTCCCCCGTCGGCCGCGACGTGCCGTTCACCGCGCACTTCCCGGTCGACGAGCTGACCGCCGTCCGCAAGGCCTGGGCCGCCCTCGACCCGGCGTCCGCCGAGCGCCTGCGGGACCGCTGGGACACCGAGCTGCAGCTCGCCGACGGCAAGCGGGTGCCCGTCGTGCTCGACGAGCGCACCGCGGCGATCCAGCTCGACCTGCCCGTCGAGAACGACACCCGGGCGATCTTCACCAAGGCCTCCCCCAGCGGGTACCTGCAGTTCAGCGACCAGGTGCTGCAGCCGGTCGTGGAGGAGGTCACCGCGCGCGGCGCGGACGGGTTCCTGCTCAGTGGCACCTTCCCGCTGCCGGGCACCCACACCTACGAGCTGGTGATCCGCCACGACTGGCACGAGGAGGAGCACACCTACCCGGTCGAGATCGTCGACGGGCGGTTCCGGGCGGCGCTGCCGGCCGTGCCGACCGCGGCCTTCGCCGGCGAGGTGCCGCTGCGCCAGGGCCTCTGGGAGGTCGTCCTGCGGCCGGTCGGCGCGCCGGCCGACGCGGTGTGGCCGCCCGTGCTGCTCGCGCCGCACTGCCACCCCGCGCTGCCGGTGGAGACCGAGACGCGCGGCAAGCGCGTCGTGCTGGAGCGGCGCGGCTACGACTCGCTCACGCTGCTCGCCCACTCCGACCTCCTCCCGGAGGAGCGCAGCGGCTACCGGCACCGGCAGCTGCGGATCAACGACTACCCCGCGGCCCGCACCCGCCCGGTCACCGACACCGTGCTGTACCTCACCTCGCACGGCGACCGGTACGCCGGCTCGCCGCGCGCGGTCCACGAGGAGCTGCTGCAGCGCGGCCTGCCGCTGCGCCACCTGTGGAGCGTGGACGACCAGCAGGCGGCGCTGCCCGGCACCGTCGAGGCGCTGCGCCAGGACAGCGCGGAGTGGTACGAGGCGCTGGCCACCGCGCGGTACGTCGTCACCGAGTCGCACCTGCCGGACTTCTTCGAGCGCCGGCCCGGCCAGACCGTGCTGCAGACCTGGCAGGGCACCCCGCTGAAGCGGATCGGCCTCGACTTCGAGAAGGTCTGGTTCACCGACGCGGAGTACCTCAAGCACCTGCGCCGCGAGGTGCCGCACTGGAGCCTGCTGGTGTCGGGCAACGGCTTCTCCACGCCGGTGCTGCGGCGGGCCTTCGACTACCACGGCGAGGTCCTGGAGGCGGGCAACCCGCGCAGCGACGTGCTGCTCGCCGCCGACCGGGAGAAGACCGCCGAGCTGGTCCGCGCCCGGCTCGGCCTGCCGGACGGCAAGAAGGTGGTGCTCTACGCGCCGACCTTCCGCGAGGACATGCGGCGGCCGCAGGACGGCTACCAGCTGGACCTGCGGATCGACCTGGCGGCGGCCCGGGCCGCCCTGGGCGACGACCAGGTGCTGCTGGTGCGGCGGCACCCGCTGATGTGCGGCCAGGTGCCGGACGCCGGCGACGGCTTCGTCTGGGACGTCAGCACCTACCCGGACACCGCGGAGCTGCTGCTGGCGGCGGACGTGCTGGTGACGGACTACTCGTCGATCATGTTCGACTTCGCGGTCACCGGCCGGCCGATGCTGTTCTTCACCCACGACCTGGAGCACTACCGGGACAACCTGCGCGGCTTCTCCTTCGACTTCGAGGCGACCGCGCCCGGCCCGCTGCTGTCCACCTCCGAGGCGCTCGTCGAGGCCCTCGGCCGGACGGCGGAGGTCGCCGAGGAGTACGCGGACCGGTACGCGGCCTTCCGCGAGGCCTACTGCCACCTGGACGACGGCCGGGCGAGCGCCCGGGTCGTGGACGGACTGCTCGCGCACGAGGGCTGATCCGCTCCGTCCGGTGCCCCCGCCGCGCTTGTTGACCGGCGGGGGCGTCACGGTGTGAGATGTCCCGGACCCGGACCGCCCCACGGCGGCCGGGTCCGCCGGTCATGTCCTCCTGACCGGCTCCCCCCGTGAAGGGCCGCCCCCGTGTCTGTGAATCCCGCCGGCGCCGCGTCGCCGACCGAGCCGCGCGCCGTCATACGCTCCCTGCGCTGGGAGGACGGCAGGCTGCTGCTGACCGGGTTCGCGCACCCGCAGGACCGGCCCGCGGCCACCCGGGGCAGCGCCCGGACGGTGCTGGTGCTCCGCCGCACCGGCAGCAGGTCCTTCGGCTGGGTGGGCACCCGGCCGGTGTACCTCCCGGAGTCCACCGAGGACAGCGGCCTGCCGGAGCTCAACCACGACTGGGCGGGATTCACCGCCGCGATCGACCCGGCCCGGTTCCGCCGCCGCGGCGCGTGGACGGAGGGCGAGTGGCGGGTGTCCGCCACGGTCTTCACCGGTCTGAAGCGCAGCCAGGGCGGGTTCCAGGGCCACTGGTGCGGCACCGCGGAGACGCCCCCGGCGCACTGGGTCGCGGACGACGTCCGGGTCGTCCCGGTGTTCCGCGCCAAGCACCTGCGGCTGCGGGTCGAGCGCATACCCTTCCGGGTCCGGTCGGCCGCCGTCACCGAGGACGCCCTCGAACTCGCCGGCGCCGCGACGGGCCCGGTCGAGGGCACCGCGCTCCGGCTCCACCGCGGCGAGGGCGACGCCGGGGCGGTCGTCGGACTGACCGCCGACGGCGCCGGCTTCACCGCCCGGATACCCCTGGCGGTGCTGACCGCCGGCGGGGCCGGTACCGAGGCGTGGCAGGCCGAGCTGGTGCACACCGACGGCCGCACCGAGCCGCTGGTCGTCGACGAGCGCGGCGGCCCGGTCACCGGCCAGTTCCCGCTGGCCGGCACCGCGGACCTGCTGCACGTCGCACGGGACCGCCGGGACGGCCTCGAACTGGCCGTCCGCCCGCCCGTCGCCCGGGTCGACGAGATCACCGAGCTGCAGGACGGCTTCGTCCTCGGCGGCTCCACCCCGACGACCGGTCAGGGGCCGCTGGAGCTCGTGCTGCGGCACTCGGACGGCATCGCCGAGCTGCGCCACCCGGCCACCGCGACCAGCGCCGAGCGCTTCCGGGCCACCCTGCCGGCCGGCACCACCACCGCTGGCGGCGACCGCCTCCCGCTGCGGATGGGCGTGTGGGAGCTGCTGCTGCGCACGGCCGACGGCGCCGAGCGCCCGCTGACCGTCGCGCCGAGCGCCTTCGAGGCCCTGCCGGCCACCGTCACCGTCGGTCCGAAGACGGTGAAGCTGGAGCGCCGCCACCTCGACTCCCTCTTCGTGGACTCCTCCTCCGTGCTGACCGCCGAGGAGCGCAGCGCCTTCGCCCAGCACCGGCTGCGCACGGTGGACTACCCGGCGGCCGGCCGGGACGCGCTGCGCGAGGCCGTCTTCTACGACGTGTTCGGCGGCCGCGGGTACGCCGACTCGCCGGGCGCCGTCCACCGCGAGCTCGTCCGCCGCGGCGTCGACGTCGAGCACATCTGGGCGGTCAACGACGCCCAGGGGCAGGTGCCGGCCGGCGTGCGGACGGTGCGGGTGCAGAGCCCGGAGTGGTACGAGGCGCTGGCCACCAGCCGCTACCTGGTCGGCAACACGCACTTCCCGGACTTCGTCGAGCGCCGGCCCGGCCAGGTGGTCGTGCAGACCTGGCACGGCTCGCTGCTGAAGCGGATCGCGCACGACGTGGAGAACGCCTACCTGGCGGACGTCGGCTACCTGGAGGCGCTGGACCACGAGACGCCGCACTGGAGCGTCCTGGTCTCCCCCAGCCCGTTCGCGACCCCGATCCTCGGCCGGGCGTTCCGCTACGAGGGCGAGATCCTGCAGTCCGGCTACCCCCGCAACGACCTGCTGGCCACCGGCGACGACGCCCTCGCCGCCGAGGTCCGCGCCCGGCTCGGCATCCCCGAGGGCCGCCGGATCGTGCTGTACGCGCCGACCTGGCGCGAGGACCAGCAGCGGGACAACGGCGCGGGCTTCCGGCTCGACCTGCAGCTGGACACCGAGGCGGCCCGGGCCGCGCTCGGCGAGGACCACGTGCTGCTGGTGCGCCCGCACGCGCACGTCCGGGAGCCGCTGCCCGGCGCCGGCGACGGCTTCCTGTACGACGTCGGCGACTACCCGGACGTCCAGGAGCTGCTGCTCGTCGCCGACGTGCTGGTCACCGACTACTCGTCGATCATGTTCGACTTCGCGATCACCGGCCGGCCGATCCTCTTCTTCACCTACGACCTGGAGCGCTACCGCGACGTCCTGCGCGGCTTCTACTTCGACTTCGAGACCGAGGCCCCGGGTCCGCTGATCCCGACCTCGGAGGCGCTGGTCGAGGCGCTGCGCGACGTCACGGCCGCCACCGCGGACCACGCCGAGCGGTACGCGGCGTTCCGCGCGCTGCACTGCGTGCTGGACGACGGCAAGGCGAGCGCCCGGGTGGTCGACCGGATGCTCGCCGGCTGACGCCTACTGCCCGCGGCGGCCGGGCGGGAACCGCCCGATAGGGTGGCACCGCTCGGACACCCGTTCCGCGCCGACCCCGCACCCGCGATACGGAGAGAACCGTGCTGGACACCTCAGCCGTCGCCGTCGGTCCCGCCGCCGGCCGACGCCTCCACCGGGCGGCCCGGCGGGTCGCGCCACGGTGGCGCATGCCGCTGCTGGTGACGGTCGGCTGCCAGGTGGTCTGGCTGTTCTACTGGGCGGCCTTCTACCCGGGGCTGCTCAGCTTCGACTCGGTGATGTACACCTGGCAGGTCACCACCGGGCACTGGACCTCCGACCACTCCGTGCTGTACGACGCGATGGTCTGGCTGGCGCTGCACCTGCCGGGCAAGTTCGCCCTGCTCACGCTGGCGCAGACCACCGCGATGTCGGTGGCGCTCGGCTACGCCTGCGCGGCCGTCCGGGACCTCGGTGTGCGGGCCCGCTGGTGCGCGACGGCCGCGCTGGCCACCGCCGTGCTGCCGCCGACCGGGACCTTCGTGGTGTTCGTCTGGAAGGACGTGCCCTTCACGATCAGCGCGCTGCTGGTGTTCGCCGCGGCGGCCCGGCTGGTCGCGCGGCGCGGCACCGCGATGGAGCCCGGCCGCTGGCTGCGGCCCGGCGGCTACCGGTTCGACCTGCTGGTGTTCTCCGCCGGTCTGCTGGGCCTCGGGCTGTTCCGCAACAACGGGCTGATCGTCGCGCTCCTCGCCGGCCTGGTGCTGCTGCCGTTCCTGCCGGGCCTGCGCAAGTCACTGGCGGCACTGACGCTCGTCGCGGTGGTCCTGCCGGGCGCCGCGCAGCTGGGCGGCTACCGGATGCTCGGTGTCGCGCAGCCGCCGGCGAACTCCGTGTTCGGCATGAACTACGCGGACATCGCGGTGGCCTACAAGGAGGTGCCGTGGGTGTTCAGCGGCGCCGACCGCCGGCTGCTGGCCGAGGTCGCGCCGATGTCGACCTGGGAGATCGGCTCCAACTGCCGCACCGCCGACCTGCTCTCCAACAGCGGTGCCCCGTTCGACCGGCAGGCCGCCCAGCAGCACAACGACGAGCTGGTCGGCCTGTGGATGAAGGTCTTCAAGAAGCGGCCGGACGTGCTGGTCGACGCCCGGCTCTGCCGCGGGGCGATCGCGTGGGACCCGTTCTCCGACTGGAGCGTGGACGCCGGCGCCACCATCATCGCGCCGCTGGAGCGCCCCGGTGACCTGTGGGGCTGGGCCGCCTCGTCCGGCACCGCCCGTCCCGAGGCCGGTGCCGTGCAGATCACCGGCCGGATGGCCGACAGCCCGTACCTCCCCGCGCTGCGCAGCCACCCGCTGTCGAAGCGCCTGAACCTGGCCGCCACCTGGTTCACCGAGCTCTCGAAGGCCCGCCACTTCGACACCCTGCTGTGGCGCGGCGCCACCTGGACGTACCTGGCGTACGCGGCGCTGGCCTGCTACGCGATGGGGCGCCGGAACCGGGCGGTGTGGGGGACGGCCGGCGTGCTGCTGGGCATGCAGCTGATGCTGATGGTCTCCACGCCCGCCGGGCTGTTCCGCTACAACGTGGCCCCGCTGTTCATCGGGCCGCTCTGCCTCGGACTGTTCGCGGCGGCGCGGCAGGTCCGCGGGCGGAAGTAGCCGTCGCGGACGCGCCGCTGCGGCCCGCAGCGGCGCCCCGCGGGTGTCCCGGTCAGAGCAGGCGGCGGCGCAGGGCGCCGGCCGCCGCGCGCGGCGACAGGACGTCGAGCAGCGCCTCGCCCTTGCGGTCGGTGCGGATCCGGGTGACGCGCGGCCGGCCGCCGGCCAGCACGGGCCTGGTCCGTCCGGCCGGGCCGAGGTCGGCCGGGCGCAGCGGCATGTCGTAGGTGCCGGCCCCGAGCCGCAGGCGCAGCAGGAACTGCCAGCTGCCGGGCGCGGGCAGGGCCGCCGGGTCGACCCGGACGCCGGCGGTGAACAGGGCGCCGTCCGCCGCGGGCAGCGGGAGTTCGACCTCCGGCCCGCCGCCGGTGCGGCGCAGCAGCAGGCTCTGCCGCGGCTCGTCCGGTCCGAAGGCGCCGGGGGGCAGGGTGAACGCGGTGCGGGTCTCCACGCGGTAGCCGCGGCCGTCCCGGTGGACGGCGGCGTGGTCGGGGCAGCCGGCCTGCTGGAGGCGGGCGAGGGTTTCGAGGTCGGCGAGCCGGCCCTCGCGCAGCAGCCGGACGCGGATCCGGTCGAGCGGCGGCAGCGCGGTGAGCACGGAGTCGGGGACGAGGTCGGTCAGGACGGCGCCGGACTCGCGGGCGTACCGCGCGCGGAGGTCCTCGGACCAGTCGAGGAACTCGCCGCGGAAGCGGTTGAGCAGTTCCTCCTGGACCCAGCGGAGCAGCAGCGCGTCCTGGGCGTCCCCGGGCCGGGTGTGCGCCAGCACCGTCTCCACGGCGCCGCGGACCTGGGCGTAGAAGGGTTCGGGGTCGACGACCTGGCGGGTGAGGTGGTCGAAGCCGTCGCGCTGCACCAGGTAGTAGCAGTCGTGGTCGGCGACCACCGAGATGGCGCGGGCCAGGAAGTAGGCGGGGACGACGAAGGCCTGCTCCTCGGCGAGCCGGACCCCCTCGGCGAACCGGAGGCCGTGCTCGGTGACGAGGGAGCGGCGGAACAGCTTGTGCGCGGTGAGGCTCCACACCGCGCGGGTGGTGTGCACGTCGCCGACGGTGACGCCGGTCTCGAAGGGGATGTGGGCGGCGCTGCGGCCGACGCCCCGGATCCGGCCGAGGACGACGTCGGAGCCGTCCCGTTCGGCGGCGGCGACCATGCGTCGCAGGGCGTCGGTGTCGAGGTGGTCGTCCGGGTCGGCGAAGAAGAGGTACTCGCCGCGGGCGAGGGCGATCGCGCGGTTGCGCGGGCCCCCCGGGGCGCCGCTGTTGGGCTGGTGGACGACCGTGACCTGCGGGTGTTCGGCGGCCCAGCGGTCCAGTGCCTCGCCGCTGCCGTCGGTGGAGCCGTCGTCGACCGTGACGACCTCCAGGCGGTCACGGCCGAGGGTCTGGTCGAGGATCGACTGCAGGCACTCGTCGAGGTGGTCCACCGCGTTGTAGACCGGAATGACCACGCTGACCTGGGGTATCGCCTGCTCGACCATGCGGGCCATGATAGGCGGCCGGGCCGGGCGGCCCCGGCGCGGCTACCCCCCGAAGGTGTAGTCGCGCCAGGGCCGCCAGACCTCGTCGGGGCCGAAGCGGGAGAGGCCGAAGCCGGGCACGGTGAAGGCGGCGTGGAAGGCGCGGGCCTTCTCCTGGGCCTCGTCGAGGACGTCGTCGGCCAGCCCGTGGGCCACGGTGACGTGCGGGTGGTACGGGAAGGCCAGCTCGCGGGCGAGCGGACCGGAGCGCACCGCGGCCTCCAGTGCGCGGCACTCCTGTGCGCCGCCCTCGACCCGGACGAACACCACCGGGGAGACCGGCCGGAAGGTGCCGCTGCCCTGCAGCAGCATCGGGAACGGCCGGTGCGCGGCGGCGACCGCGCGCAGGTGCGCCTCGATCTCCGGCAGCCGCACGGTGGGCACCTCGGTCGGCGGCAGCAGCGTGACGTGCGTGGGTATGGACCGGGCGAGCGGGTCGCCGTGGCCCGCGCGGGCGTCCTGGACGGCGGAGCCGTAGGGCTCCGGCACCGATATCGACACGCCGATGGTGACGGCCTCCGGGAGTCCGCGGAACTCCGGGGGGCCGCCGCCGTCGGCGCCTGCTGCGGCGGTGGGTGGCATCAGCGCTTGGGCGCCAGGAAGCCGATGCGGTCGTAGACCGTGGCGAGGGTCTCCGAGGCGACCTCGCGGGCCTTCTCCGCGCCGAGGCCGAGCACCCGGTCGAGCTCGGCCGGGTCGTCGAGGTAGGTGCGGGTGCGGGCCTGGAAGGGCGTGACCCACTCGGTGAAGAGCTCGGCCAGCTCGGTCTTGAGCGCGCCGTACATCTTGCCCTCGAAGTGGGCGACCAGCTGCTCGATCGACTGCCCGCTGAGCGCGGAGTGGATGCGCAGCAGGTTGGAGACGCCCGGCTTCTCCTCCTCGTCGTAGGAGACGACGGTGCCGGTGTCGGTGACGGCGCTCTTGAACTTCTTGGCGCTGGCCTTGGGGTCGTCGAGCAGGTTGACCAGGCCCTTGGCGGAGGAGGCCGACTTGCTCATCTTCGCCGTCGGGTCCTGGAGGTCCAGGATCTTGGCGGTCTCCTTCAGGATGTGCGGCTTCGGCACGGTGAAGGTGGGGCTGTAGCGGGAGTTGAAGCGGTCCGCGAGGTCGCGGGTGAGCTCCAGGTGCTGACGCTGGTCCTCGCCGACCGGGACGAGGTCGGCCTGGTAGAGCAGGATGTCGGCGATCTGCAGGATCGGGTAGGTGAACAGGCCGACGGTGGTGCGGTCGCTGCCCTGCTTGGCGGACTTGTCCTTGAACTGGGTCATCCGGGAGGCCTCGCCGAAGCCGGTGAGGCAGTTCATCACCCAGCCGAGCTGTGCGTGCTCGGGCACGTGCGACTGGACGAACAGGGTGCAGCGCTCCGGGTCGAGGCCGGCGCCGAGCAGCTGGGCCGCGGAGATCCGGGTGTTCTCGCGGAGCTGGGCCGGGTCCTGCTCGACGGTGATCGCGTGCAGGTCGACGACCATGTAGAAGGCGTCGTTGGCGTCCTGCAGGGCGACCCACTGCTGGACGGCGCCCAGGTAGTTGCCGAGGTGGAACGAGCCCGAGGTGGGCTGGATGCCGGAGAGCACCCGGGGACGGTCCTTGACCGGACCTGCGACCGCTGCGTTGACCATGTCGGCCATTGTTCCAGTTTCACCGACCGCTCAGGAAACATCTGCCCCTGGAGGTTCCGCCAGTGTGACCGCACTCACCCGGATCCGTTCGATCCGGCGGCCGTCGAGCTTGGCGACGGTCAGGCGGACCCCGTCCTCGGTGGTGACCTGGTCGCCGGTCTCGGGCAGCCGGCCCAGTTCGCGGACGAGGTAGCCGGCCACCGTCTCGTACGGGCCCTCGGGCAGGGCGACGCCGGTCTCGTCGGAGAAGTCGGCGAGGTTCAGCATGCCGTCGAGCTCCATGCCGCCGCCGGCGAGCCGGCGGGTGGCGGTGGTGTCGAGGGCGTCGTACTCGTCGCGGATCTCGCCGATGACCTCCTCGACGAGGTCCTCCAGAGTGACGATGCCGGCGGTGCCGCCGTACTCGTCGACGACGATCGCGAGGTGGTGGCCCTCGCGGCGCATCTCGCCCATCGCCTCCAGCACCCGTTTGGTGGCGGGCAGCAGCTTGACCGGCCGGGTGAGGTCGCGCACCCGCACGGCCTTGGCGCCGCGGGCGCCGTAGAGGTCCCGGACGTGGACGAAGCCGGTGACGGAGTCGTAGGAGCCCTCGACGACCGGGTAGCGGGAGTGCGGGGCGGAGTCGGTCTCCGGGCGGACCTCGGAGACCAGCCGCTCGGCGTCGAGGAAGGTGACCTCGGTGCGCGGCTTCATCACCTCGCGCAGCTGGCGCTCGCCGGCCGCGAAGACGTCGTTGATCAGGGCGCGCTCGTCGCTGCCGAGCTCGGTGTTGGCGGCGACCAGGCCGCGCAGCTCCTCGGAGCTCATCGAGCCGCGGCCGGCCGTCGGGTCGCCGCCGAGCAGGCGCACCATCAGGTTGGTGGAGAGGCCGAGCACCCAGATGGCGGGGCGCAGCACCACCGACATGACGTCGACGACCGGGGCGGCGAGCACCGCGATGGAGTCGGCCCGCTGGAGGCCGATCCGCTTGGGGGTCAGCTCGCCGAGCACCAGCGAGGCGTAGCTGATGACCAGGGTGAGCCCGACCAGGGCGACGGTGTCGGCGAGCCCCTCGGAGAGGCCGAGCCGGACGAAGAGCGGGGCGACCTTGCCGGCCAGCGTGTCGGCGCCGAACGCGGCGGACAGGAAGCCCATGCAGGTCACGCCGACCTGGACGGCGGCGAGGAAGCGGTTGGGGTCGGCCGCGAGGTGGGCGGCCCGGGCGGCGCGCCGGGTGCCGGCCGACTCCAGGGCGCGGATCTGGCCCTCGCGCAGCGAGATCAGCGAGATCTCGGCGACGTTGAACAGACCGCCCAGCATGATGAAGACGAGGACGAGCGCGGCGTCCTCGATGTTTTCGGTCACGGCAGGAGTGTAGAAGGACGGCCGGGCGCCCCCTGGGCACCCGGCCGTCCTCCACGTGCTGGCCGCGTCGGGCCCCGGCTCAGATGAGGCCGAGCTCCTGCACCGCGTCGCGCTCCTCGGCGAGCTCGTTGACGGAGGCGTCGATGCGGGCGCGGTCGAACTCGGAGAGCTCCAGGCCCTGGACGATCGTGAAGGTGCCGTTCTCGGTGGTGACCGGGAAGGACGAGATCAGGCCCTCCGGCACGCCGTACGAGCCGTCGGAGACGATGCCCATGGAGGTCCAGTCGCCGGCCGGGGTGCCGTTGACCCAGGTGTACACGTGGTCGATGGCGGCGTTGGCGGCCGAGGCGGCCGAGGACGCGCCGCGGACCTCGATGATCTCGGCGCCGCGCTTGGCGACCTTCGGGATGAAGAAGTCCTGCACCCAGGCCTGGTCGGAGCCGGTGGCCTCGAAGGCGGACTTGCCGGCGATCTCGGCGTGGAAGACGTCGGGGTACTGGGTGGCGGAGTGGTTGCCCCAGATGGTGACCTTCTTGACGTCCTCGACGGTGACGCCGGCCTTCTTGGCGAGCTGGGCGACGGCGCGGTTGTGGTCGAGGCGGGTCATCGCGGTGAAGCGCTCGGCCGGGACGTCCGGGGCGTTGCGCTGGGCGATCAGGGCGTTGGTGTTGGCCGGGTTGCCGACGACCAGGACCTTGATGTCGTCCGCGGCGTGGTCGTTGATGGCCTTGCCCTGGGGGCCGAAGATGCCGCCGTTGGCCTGCAGCAGGTCGCCGCGCTCCATGCCGGCGGTGCGCGGGCGGGCGCCGACCAGCAGGGCGACGTTGGTGCCGTCGAAGGCGGTGGCGGCCTGGTCGGTGATGGTGATGTCGCGCAGCAGCGGGAAGGCGCAGTCGTCGAGCTCCATCGCGACGCCCTCGGCTGCCTTGAGGCCCTGCGGGATCTCCAGGAGGCGGAGGTTCACCGGGACGTCGGCGCCGAGCAGGTGGCCCGAGGCGATGCGGAAGAGCAGGGCGTAGCCGATCTGGCCGGCCGCTCCGGTAACGGTGACGTTGACGGGGGTGCGAGTCATTTCTACCTTCTCCAGCAAATCGCCAGGTGCCCCAGGCACGTCGTCGGCGCACTGGAGCCGAGGATGATCTCTCGACGTCGAGAGACCTGCGTCAGGTTATCGCAAAGGCAAGCGTATGCCGCCTCGCCGGGCGTGGCTGTTGCGTCACACAGCGCTCGGGCCGCCCTCCGGCGCGGGCGCGGGGAGGTCCTCCCCGCGCCCGTGCCGGGTCGCGCCGGGTCAGTGCCGGGGCCGGCCGACCAGCCGCCCGATGTCGTCCAGCCATGTGAGGTGCAGCCACGGATCGGGCTGGGCGACCAGCGTGAGCAGCACGATCACGCCGCCGAGGAACGCCAGCACGCCGACGTCGGTGAAGCGGCTGCGCACCGCGAGCATGCCGACCTCGGGCAGGGCGAGGCGCAGGGCCGCGCCCAGCAGCAGCGCGATGCCGACGACCAGCAGGCCGATCTTGAAATCGGCGAACCAGATGACGGCGAGGCCGAGCCCCGCCACGGCCAGCACGAGCGTTATCGGCCACTGCCGCACCGGCAGCGAGTGGCTGCGCCCGAGCGCCGCGGCCGAGCCCTCCGGCGGCAGGGTGCCGGTGGTCCTCAGCGGGCGGCGCCGGGTGCGGGGCGCGCGTACGACTGCCATCGGCTCAGTGGTCGGCGCGGCGCTCGGCCGCCTCGACGATGTTGTTGAGCAGCATGGCGCGGGTCATCGGGCCGACGCCGCCCGGGTTCGGGGAGATCCAGCCCGCGACCTCGGCCACGCCGGGGTGCACGTCGCCGACGATCTTGCCCTCGCTGCGGCTGACGCCCACGTCGAGGACGGCCGCGCCGGGCTTGACGTCGGCCGGCTTGACCAGGTGCGGCACACCGGCGGCGGCGATCACGACGTCGGCCTTGCGCAGGTGGTAGGCGAGGTCCCGGGTGCCGGTGTGGCAGAGGGTGACGGTGGCGTTCTCGCTGCGGCGGGTCAGCAGCAGGCCGATGGAGCGGCCCACGGTCACGCCGCGGCCGATCACGACCACCTCGGCGCCGTCGATCTCGACCTGGTGGCGGCGGAGCAGCTCGACGATGCCGAGCGGGGTGCAGGGCAGCGGGCCCCGGATGCCGAGGGCGAGGCGGCCGAGCGAGGTCGGGTGGAGGCCGTCGGCGTCCTTGTCCGGGTCCATCAGCTCCAGGACGGTGTTCTGGTCGAGGCCCTTGGGCAGCGGCAGCTGCACGATGTAGCCGGTGCAGGCCGGGTCGGCGTTGAGCTCGCGGACGACGTCCTCGACGTCCTGCTGGGTGGCGGTGGCGGGCAGCTCGCGCTGGATCGAGGCGATGCCGACCTCGGCGCAGTCCTTGTGCTTGCCGTTGACGTACCAGCGGCTGCCCGGGTCGTCGCCGACCAGGACGGTGCCGAGGCCGGGGACGACGCCCCGCTCCTTGAGGGCCGCCACGCGGACGGCGAGTTCGGACTTGATCGCGGCAGCAGTGGCCTTGCCATCGAGAATCTGGGCAGTCATGGCCCCCATTCTCCCGGATCGCCGGGGGCGGACGCGCCGCGGGCCGGACGGCCCGCCGGGGGCGCGCCGGACGGTGCGCGCGCCGGACGGGGGCCCCGGGCCGGCCGCCCGGCGCGGGGACGGAACGAACCGCCGCAAAGGCGGCACGGAGCGCGCGGGCCGGTTGCGGTTGCGCCACAGTTGCGTCCGCGGGGCGGTCGTGGCTGGACAGCGCGCCGTGGTGACGACCACGATGGCCCGAGCAATTTCTGCTGCCCGCGTCCTGGTGACAGGCCGTCGGGGACCACGGGGGACGATCGTCGGGGGAAGACCACAGTGAGCAATCCGTACCAGCCGGATCCTTACGGCGGCTACGGCCAGCCGCAGCAGCCGCCCTACGGCACACCCGGGTACGGCGCACCGCAGTACCCGCAGCCGCAGCCCCAGCCGCAGCCCGGCTACGGGTACCCGCAGCAGCAGCCCCAGCCGTACCCGCCCGCCGGCCCGGTGGTGGTCCAGGCGAACTCGCCGGCCACCGCGTCCGTGGTGCTGGGCTTCATCGGCATCCTGACGTCCTGCTTCTACGGCGGTTTCCTCGGTCTGATCGGGCTGGGCGTCGGCATCGCCGGCCTGAACAAGTCGAACCAGACCGGGGTGGGCCGCAACGCGGCGATCGGCGGCATCGTGCTGAACGTGCTCTCGGTGCTGATCTCCATCGCGATCGTGGTCTTCTACTTCAGCGTCAAGCCGTGACCGTCCCGGCGCCCTCGTTCGCGGGTGCGCTGGCCGGCCGTTGGCGGAGCACCGCCGACACGCTGTCCGGCGCGCTGATGCGCGTGCTGCTGCGCGGCGCGGGCGGCGCGGTCGCCGCCGTCGCGGTGGCCCAGCTGCACGACTCCCACGACCCCGGCGTGCTCTGCCTGCTGCGCCGCTTCACCGGCATCCCCTGCCCGGGCTGCGGCAGCACCACGGTCTTCATCGAGGCGGGCCACGGCCACTTCGGCGCCGCCCTGGCCGCCAACCCGGTCACCGCGGTGGCTGCGGTCGCCCTGCTGCTCGCACCGCTCGGCCCGGGCCGCTGGTGGTGGGAGCTGCCGGACAAGCGGCGCAACGCGGTGATCGGCGCCGCCTTACTGCTGGCCTGGACGTGGCAGCTGAACCGCCTCGGCATCTCGCGTCCCTGAAGTCCGCCGGACCCTGCGGTTATTGACCCCGCGATGTCAGGGCCTTCCGCTAGTGTCCCACCCGGTCGGTGCCTCAACTGCCCGTCCGTCCCCAGGGTTTTCCTGCAGTTCCGTCCACACTCCTTCCTGCCCGGAGGCATTCGATGAGCTACCCGCCCGACCCGAACAACCCGTACAGCCAGCAGCCGCCGGCCCCGGGCTACGGCTACCCGCAGCAGGCCCCGCCGCCCGCGCCGGGCTACGGCTACCCGCAGCAGGCCCCGCCGCCGGCCCCCGGCTACGGCGCCCCCGGCGGCTACGGCATCCCGCCGCAGCCGGGTCCGTACGGAAACGCGGCCCAGGTGCAGCAGTTCTACGCGGGCTGGGGTTCGCGCGTGGTCGCGCGCATCATCGACGCCTTCACGATCTTCCTGATCCCGACCGTCCTGCTGAACATCGGCTACTTCAAGATGATCAGCGACACGGTCAACTCGATCGGTGCCGGCCACATCGACCCGGTCACCGGTGAGTACGTCGCCGCCACGACCACCACGTCCTCGGGCGGCGGCGGCGGCCTGCTGCTCGGCCTCGGCGCCCTGCTGTACGTCGGCGCCCTGCTGCTGCTCGCCTACCTGCAGGGTGTGAAGGGCCAGAGCCTCGGCCAGCGCGCCGTCAACATCCGCCTGGTCCGCGAGGCCGACGGCCAGCCCATGGGCTTCGGCATGGCCTTCGTCCGGCAGATCTGCCACGTCGTCGACGGCTTCTGCTGCGTCGGCTACCTGTGGCCGCTGTGGGACGCCAAGAAGCAGACCTTCGCCGACAAGATCATGAGCACCGTGGTCGTCAAGGCCGCCTGATCCGTCCGGCGAGCCCGAAGGCCCCCGCACTCCTCGGAGTGCGGGGGCCTTCGGCGTCACGGCGTCCGGGGGACGTCCGGGCTCAGTGGAAGAAGTGGCGGGTGCCGGTGAGGTACATCGTCACGCCGGCCTTCGCGGCGGCCGCGACGACCTCCTCGTCGCGGATCGAACCGCCGGGCTGCACGACGGCCTTCACGCCGGCGGCGACCAGGATCTCCAGGCCGTCCGCGAACGGGAAGAAGGCGTCCGAGGCGGCGTAGGAGCCCTGCGCGCGCTCGCCGGCCCGCTCGACCGCGAGCTTGCAGGAGTCCACCCGGTTGACCTGGCCCATGCCGACGCCGACCGAGGCGCCGCCCTTGGCGAGCAGGATGGCGTTGGACTTGACGGCCCGGCAGGCCCGCCAGGCGAAGGCGAGCTCGGCGAGCTCCGGCGCGGAGAGCGCCTCGCCGGTCGCCAGCGTCCAGGTCGACGGGTCGTCGCCGGCCGCGTCCACCCGGTCGACCTGCTGCAGCAGCGCGCCGCCGCTGATCCGGCGGACCTCCAGCGCGTCGGCGGGCGCCCCGGGGGCGCGCAGAACGCGCAGGTTCTTCTTCTTGGTCAGCACCTCCAGGGCGCCGTCCTCGTAGCCGGGGGCGACGACGACCTCGGTGAAGATCGGGGCGATCTGCTCGGCCAGCTCGACGCTCACCGGGCGGTTGACCGCGATGACGCCGCCGTACGCGGAGACCGGGTCGCACTCGTGCGCCCTGCGGTGGGCCTCGGCGACGTCCGCGCCGACCGCGATGCCGCACGGGTTGGCGTGCTTGATGATCGCGACGGCCGGCTCGGCGTGGTCGTACGCGGCGCGGCGCGCGGCGTCGGTGTCCATGTAGTTGTTGTAGGACATCTCCTTGCCGTGCAGCTGCTCGGCGCCCGCCAGGCCGCCGGTGCCGTCGGTGTAGAGCGCGGCCTGCTGGTGCGGGTTCTCGCCGTAGCGCAGGACGTTCTGGCGCTCCCAGGTGGCGCCGAGGAAGGCCGGGAAGGACTCCTCCGACTCCGTGTAGCCCGACTCCCCGAACCAGGAGGCCACGGCCACGTCGTAGGCGGCGGTGTGCGCGAAGGCGGCGGCCGCCAGGCGCTTGCGGGTCAGCAGGTCGAAGCCGCCGCCCTTCACCGCGGAGAGCACGTCGTCGTAGCGGGCCGGGTCGACGACCACGGCGACCGAGGGGTGGTTCTTCGCCGCGGCGCGGACCATCGACGGGCCGCCGATGTCGATCTGCTCGACGCACTCGTCCGGGGTGGCGCCGGAGGCGACGGTGGCGGTGAACGGGTACAGGTTCACCACGACCAGGTCGAACGGCTCGACGCCCAGCTCGGCGAGCTGGGCGCGGTGCGACTCCAGGCGGAGGTCGGCGAGGACGCCGGCGTGCACCCGCGGGTGCAGGGTCTTGACCCGGCCGTCCAGGCACTCGGGGAAGCCGGTCAGCTCGGAGACCTCGGTGACCGGGACGCCCGCGGCGGCGATCCGGCCCGCGGTGGAACCGGTGGACACGATGGCGACCCCGGCGGCGTGCAGCCCCTGGGCCAGCTCCTCCAGTCCGGTCTTGTCGTAGACGCTGATCAGCGCACGGCGGATCGGGCGTACGTCCTCG
Source organism: Streptomyces sp. NRRL B-24484 (assembly GCF_000717715.1). GTDB lineage: Bacteria > Actinomycetota > Actinomycetes > Streptomycetales > Streptomycetaceae > Kitasatospora. Next base: position 104,196 of record NZ_JOAI01000002.1, read on the forward strand.
GAGACGGGGGGCGTGCTGTGGGCGGCGCTCATGCCGGAATCCATACCTTTCGGTCTTCGATGCGGTGGCCTTCGCGGGCCAGCCGGCCCACGACCTCGACGAGCAGCGTGCGCTCGACAGTCTTGATGCGCTCGTGCAGCGCTTCGCCGCCATCGGCGTGGTCGGCGTCGAGGACCTCCACGACGCCCTGCGCGATGATCGGCCCGGTGTCCACGCCGGCGTCGACCAGGTGGACGGTGCAGCCGGTGACCTTCACGCCGTAGGCGAGGGCGTCCGGCACGCCGTGCGCGCCGGGGAAGGCCGGCAGCAGGGCGGGGTGGGTGTTGACGATCCGGCCGGCGAAGGCGCCGATGAACTCCGGACCGAGGATCTTCATGAAGCCCGCGGTCACCACCAGGTCCGGCTCGTACCCGGCGACCGAGGCGGTCAGCGCGGCGTCCCAGGCGGCCCGGTCGGGGTGGTCGGCGATCCGGTGGACGAAGGTCGGGATGCCGGCGGCCTCGGCCCGCTTCAGCCCCGCGATGTCGGTGCGGTCCGCCCCGACGGCCAGGATCTCCGCGCCGTAGGCCGGGTCCTGCACCGCGTCGATCAGCGCCTGGAGATTGGTGCCGGAGCCGGAGACCAGGACCACCAGACGGGCCGGTCCGGGCGTGCGCGGCGGAAAGACTTGGGCGGAAGCGGCGGCCACTGCGCGAATCTCCGTACGTCGTGTCGCCCGCTGGTACGTCCACCGTCGGTGGGGCCACTACGGGCGGCGGCAGGTCGAGCCGGACGGTGCCGACGGGGGGACTCCGCTGCGCTGCGGGGGCCCGGGGCACCGCTGTGGACTGCTGACCGTCACCACGATAACGGCTGGTCGAAGGCGTTCTGTCACCAGCAGGCCACGCTACGCGCGTAGTTGAGACACGGATCTCGCCGTGCGGGACCGGGGCCGCACACGGGTGGGCGGCCGGCGAGCGGGTAGGAGGGCTGCGTCGCCGCGGACGGACCGGGCCGGACGCCCGGACCGGGGTCGAGGCCACGGCCGGACGCCCTGGCGGGGGCCGGGCCGGCGGCGACGCGGTGGGGCTGCGGGTGGTCGGGCGGGGTGCCCGGTGACGGCTCCGCGGCGGGCCGGGCGGGGGGCCCGGTGCGGTCCGGAGGCCGACCCGGCAGGGCGCCGCCGAGCCCGTACCGCCCTGCGGGATCATTGGAGGCGCGGACCGCTCCGGAACGGTCCGTCGACCCGGACGAGAAGGAATGGCCGACACCATGAGCAGCGGAGACGACACCGGCGAGCGCAACCCGTTCGCGCCGCCGCCGGCGGATGCCCCCGACCGTCCGTGGCAGCCGCGCGCCCCGCAGCGGCCCTCGGCGGAGCGCCCGGAGGAGGACGACCGGGACGACGACCGGGTGCCGCCGCCGCACCCCTGGAGCCCCGGCTACCGCGGCGGATGGTCCGAGCCGCAGCAGCCCCGCTTCGACCCGACCGACCCGGTGCAGCGGCGTGCCCGGTACGCGCTGAGCGCCGGCATGGCCGGCCTGTTCTGCGCGATCACCGGCATGCGGTCCCTCGCGCTGCTGCTCGGCGCACTCGCGCTGTACTGGGGCATCAGCGCGCTGCGGGCCGAACGTCCGGCCGCGGCCGCCGCCCCCGCCCCGCACGGCGCGGGGAACGTGAACCCGCACGCCCTCGGCACCGCCCGCGTCGCCGGCTGGGCGCAGCCGCAGCCCCAGCCCACGCGGCCGCAGGTGCCGGCCGCCCTCGGCGGGCTGCTCACGGGCGGCGTCGCGCTGATCTTCACGCTGTCCGTGTTCGGCTTCCAGCTCTACTACCACGACTACGTGACCTGCGTGAACGACGCCCTGACCAACGAGGCGGCGCAGAGCTGCGACAACCTCGCCCCGGACGTGATCACCCAGCTCACCAATCCCGGCAACCGCTGACGGCGGGGGCTCGCGGCCCGGTGCCGGGTCGGCCCCAGCTGTGCGGTGGGCCGGTCTCGTGCTGCGCAGTTCTCCCCCGGCCTTCGGCCGGGAGGCGTCCCCACGTGCCCCCGAGTTCAGGCCCGGGGTGAGGGGTGGAGGTCGGCGAGGCGGGTGACGGCCTGGTGGAGGGTGCGGCGCAGGCGCGGGCAGCGGGCTGCGGCGGACCGGGCGGCGAGGCGGGCACCGGCCGGGTCGTCCGTGCGGGTGAGCAGCCAGCGGGCGAGCAGGGCCCCCGGCGGGACGACCGCGGCGGACCAGCCGGCCGCGGTGAGGGCGGCCTGCCAGGGGACGGGGCCGAGGGCGGACATCCGTCCGGCGGCGAGGGCGCCGCCCGAGAGCCAGGCGGCCGCGGCGGAGACGGCGGAGACCGTGAGCACGGCGGCGAACGCGACCAGCGCGGTACCGGCCGGGTGCCAGGCGCGGTCGGTGCCGCGGCCGGCGGCGGTGCGGCCCAGGATCAGGGCCGGCACGGCGCCCGTGAGCAGGGGCAGGACCGCGAGGACGGCCTGCCCGGCGGCTCCGGGGCTGCCGGTCGGGACGAGGGCGAAGAGCGGGAAGTCGGGCAGCGCGCCCACGTGGGTGGCCACCGGTGAGACGGCCGTCCCGGTGCCGGCGGCGAAGCCGGGCCCCAGTGCGTAGGCGGCGGCCCACAGCACGGCGTTCGGCAGCAGCAGCGTGCAGGCGAGGAGGAGCCCGAGGACACCTGCGGGACCGTCCGCCAGGCCGGCGGCGGAGCGGCCCGCGGTGCCGACGGCGACCGCCCCCGTGAGCAGGAGGCCTCCGGCGGCGAGCAGGCCGAGCAGCCAGCCGCCGGCGGTGCGGCGCAGACCGGTGCCGGCGTCCTCCGGCGGCGCCCACTCGGACGCCGCCCAGGAGCGGAGCCGTGCGGTCAGGGCCGCCGGGAGGAAGGCCGGCAGGGCCGGCCGCGGGATGCCGTGGCCGGCGCAGAATCCCCAGGCGAGGCCGGCGGCGGTGACGGCCGCGACGACCGGGAGGTCGGCGACCGGGTCGGCCGTGAGGACGGCGTCGCCGCCGCTGCACTCGGCGACGGCCAGGGCGGCCACCCCGAGGTATCCGGCGCCCAGGGGCAGGGTGGCCCGCCAGGCCCCGGCCCCGTACGGGGTGCGTGCCCCGGCCCGCGCGCCCGCGCGGCGGAGCAGGCCGACGCTGACGGCGGTGAGCAGCAGCGGGGTGAGGGTGAAGGGTGCACCGCCCGGACCGCGGGTGAGCGGCGCACCGTGGCCCAGCAGCCAGAGGGCGCAGGCGAGCCGGAGGGCGCCGCGCGCGGTGACGTCGCCGTACGGGGTGAGCACCCACAGGCCGAGGACGGGGACGGCGATCACGGAGAGCGCGAGGAGGGCCGTTCGGGCGCCGACGAGCAGGTCGGCGAACGGGGAGCGGGAGCCCAGATCGTCGGGCAGGCCCAGGATCGGACGGCCCATCAACTGCGTCATGGGCCACATGCTCCCAAGATCACCCGTTGCGCCCCGTGAAGCGGCAAACCTTCGCCGTGTCCCGGATTATTTGCTTATGTGCCTTTTTCGACTCTGCAGCCGCCGCGGGGAGCCGCGGTGACCGCACCTTCGAAGGCCGACCGGGCCGGGGACGACCCCACCGGCCCCACCGCTGCTGCCCGGACCTCCGCCACGGCACCGTCCGCGCGGGCCCGGAAGGACGCCGCCCGGCTGCTGCGGCGGCTCACCCCCCGTGAGGCGCAGGTGGTCGCGCGGGTCGCCGCGGGGGAGGACGACCGGGCGGTCGCCGCCGCGCTCGGCATCGCGCCCACGACCGTCCGCAACCACCTCGACCGGGCGATGCGCAAGCTCGGCGTGGGCACGCGCGACGAGGCCGTCCGGCTGGCCGCCCTGCTGGGGACGGCCGGGCCCGCCGCACAGACCGGTCCGCCCGGTCCGCCCGGTCCGCCCGCGCCAACCGGGGAGGCCGGGGAGGCCGAACCCGCCGGGACCGTCGGACCGGAGCCCGACGCCGGTCCGGTGCCCGGCGCAGCCGCGACCGAGACGGCACCGACGCAGCCAGCGGGGGCGTCCCCGCAGCAGGCCCGGGACGAGGAGCAGGCCCCGCGGGCGGTGCGGGAGCGGCCGGCCGCGGCGTCCCCCCGTCCGCCGCGGCGACGGCCGGAGTTCGCCGCGTTCAGTACGGCCGTGCACACCCGGTTGGTGCAGCAGACCTATCTGGTCGCCGGGTCGCCGCACCGGGCGGCCCGCAGCGTGCGGATCGCCCTGGGCGCGGCGGCGCTGCGGTGGGCCGAGGTGGCCGAGCTGCCGGACCCGGAGGGCTGGGTCCGGGCGGCGGCCTTCGAGTCGGCGCTCTCGCCGTGGCGGCGGGGCGGTCCGCGGCGCGCGGGCGGGCACCTCCTGCCGCACCGGACGATCAAGGTGAAGGGCGAGCGCCGCCGCCGGACCGACGAGAGCCGTCCGACCGCCCGGGACCGGGCGCTGCTCACCGCGATGCACCGGCTGACCCGGCCGCAGCGCCGGGCGGTGGTGCTGCACGACGCGGTGGGGCTGCCGGTGGAAGCGGTGGCGGAGGAGGTCGAGTCCAGTACGGCGGCGGCCCGGGGACGGGTCCTGGCGGCACGCGAGGAGCTGGCCCGGTCGGTGCCGGAGGTGGTGGGTGCCGACCCGTCGGCGCCGGGCTTCGGTGAAGCGCTCGGTGCGCTGCTGTTCGAGGCGGCGGTGCGGGCCTGCCCGTCCCCGCGGGTCCCTTCTGCGGGCCGGTTGGCCACCGGCGGCCGCCGTCGGGAGCACGCGGTGACCGCTGCCGCGGGGCTGCTGGTGCTCGGCACGGCCGGCGCGATGGTCGTCACCCTGGTCGTCGGCGGGCCGGACGACACGGCGCGCCCCGCCCGTCCCGCGGCGGCGCCGCAGACGGACGTCTCCCCGCCGCCGGAGGTGTGCTCCTCCGCCGGTACCGGCAGCGCGGGCCCGGCCGCGCCGGGACGGGAGCCGGGGCTCCGGAGCCCCTGGTGCAGTCCGACCGCCCCGCGGCCGGTCACCGTCCCGGCCGGACCGGCGGACGGCGGCACGGACGCCCCGGACGCGGGCACGCCCACCGGGGCCCCGCAGGAGGGCACGGACGGCACGGTCGGCACGGACGGCACGGTCGGCACGGACGGCGCCGGCGGCGGCGGGACGGTGACCGAGGGCGCGGCCCCGCACGACGGGCAGCCGGTCACCGGCCCCGTGGCGCTGGGCCGCCCCTCGGACGCGCTGCCGCTCTCGGTGCCCTGCGCACCGCTCTGGCCCTGCCCGACCCTCGCCCCGACGGAGGTGCCCCGGCTGCTCCCCTGACCCGTGCCCCGCCGAGCCGGGGAGGACTGCCGGAAACGGCGAGGGCGCCGCGGACGATTTGTCCGCGGCGCCCTCGTACGTGGCGTCGGCCCTGGGGCCCGCCGGGCCTTACTTGACGGTCGCGTAGAGCTCGCGAGCCAGGCGGGCGGTCTCGGACGGCGTCTTGCCGACCTTGACGCCGGCGGCCTCGAGGGCCTCCTTCTTCGCCTGGGCGGTGCCGGAGGAGCCGGAGACGATGGCGCCGGCGTGGCCCATGGTCTTGCCCTCGGGCGCGGTGAAGCCCGCGACGTAGCCGACGACCGGCTTGGTGACGTGCTCGGCGATGAAGGCCGCGGCCCGCTCCTCGGCGTCGCCGCCGATCTCGCCGATCATCACGATGACCTCGGTCTCCGGGTCCTCCTGGAACGCCTTGAGGGCGTCGATGTGGGTGGTGCCGATGACGGGGTCGCCACCGATGCCCACGGCCGAGGAGAAGCCCAGGTCACGCAGCTCGTACATGAGCTGGTAGGTCAGGGTGCCGGACTTGGAGACCAGGCCGATCTTGCCCGGGCCGGTGATGTCGGCGGGGATGATGCCCGCGTTCGACTGTCCGGGGGAGATCAGGCCGGGGCAGTTCGGGCCGATGATCTGGGTCTTGCCGCCCTTGGCACCGGCGTACGCCCAGAAGGCGGCCGAGTCGTGGACCGGCACGCCCTCGGTGATGACGACCGCGAGGCCGATCTCGGCGTCGATCGCCTCGACGACGGCGTCCTTGGTGAACTTCGGCGGCACGAAGATGACGGTGACGTCGGCACCGGTCTTCTCCATGGCCTCGGCGACGGAGCCGAAGACGGGCACCTCGGTGCCGTCGACGTCGACCGTGGTGCCGGCCTTGCGCGGGTTCACACCGCCGACGATCTGGGTGCCGGAGGCGAGCATGCGGCGGGTGTGCTTCATGCCCTCGGAGCCGGTCATGCCCTGGACGATGACCTTGCTGTCCTTGGTAAGGAAGATAGCCATGTGAAAGTCCCCTTCCTTACTTGGCGTTGGCCAGCTCGGCGGCGCGGTCGGCCGCACCGTCCATGGTGTCCACCTGCTGAACGAGCGGGTGGTTGGCGTCGGTCAGGATCTTGCGACCCAGCTCGGCGTTGTTGCCGTCCAGACGGACGACGAGGGGCTTGGTGACCGCCTCGCCCTTCTCCTCGAGGAGGGCCAGGGCCTGCACGATGCCGTTGGCGACCGCGTCGCACGCGGTGATGCCGCCGAAGACGTTGACGAAGACCGACTTGACGTCGGTGTCGCCCAGGATGATCTCCAGGCCGTTCGCCATGACCTCGGCGGAGGCGCCGCCGCCGATGTCGAGGAAGTTGGCGGGCTTCACGCCGCCGTGGTTCTCACCGGCGTAGGCGACCACGTCGAGGGTGCTCATGACGAGGCCCGCGCCGTTGCCGATGATGCCGACCTGGCCGTCGAGCTTGACGTAGTTCAGGCCCTTGGCCTTGGCCGCGGCCTCCAGCGGGTTCGCGGCGGCCTTGTCCTCGAGCGCCTCGTGCTCCGGCTGGCGGAAGTCGGCGTTCTCGTCCAGCGAGACCTTGCCGTCAAGGGCGATGATCTTGCCCTCGCCCGACTTGATCAGCGGGTTGACCTCGACGAGGAGCGCGTCCTCGGCGATGAAGACCTTCCACAGCTGCTGCAGGACCTCGGCGACCTGGTCGGCGACCTCGGCCGGGAACTTCGCCGCGGCGACGATCTCGGCGGCCTTCTCCGGGGTGCAGCCCTCGTTGGCGTCGACCGGGATCTTCGCGAGCGCGTCGGGGTTCTCCTCCGCCACGACCTCGATCTCGACACCGCCCTCGACGCTGGCCATCGCCAGGAAGGTGCGGTTCGTGCGGTCCAGCAGGAACGAGACGTAGTACTCGTCCTTGATGTCCGCGGTCTGGGCCAGCATCACCTTGTGGACGGTGTGGCCCTTGATGTCCATGCCGAGGATGGCCTCGGACTTGGCGACGGCGTCCGCCGGGTCGGAGGCGAGCTTGACGCCACCGGCCTTGCCTCGGCCGCCGACCTTCACCTGAGCCTTGACGACGGCGCGGCCGCCGAAGCGCTCCGCGATGGCGGCAGCGTCTGCGGCGTTCTCGATGACATCGCCGTCAAGCACGGGCACACCGTGCTTGGCGAAGAGGTCCCTCGCCTGGTACTCGAACAGGTCCACGTGTTTGTCCTTGTTCGTGGTCGCGGATTGTGTCTCTTCGAGCGTGCCACGGCAGGATCTTCGCTGCGGGTCGTCGGGGCTGCGCGGGTACGCAGAGCTACGGCCTTGCGGTCCGTACAGCGCCGGGCGCACCGTCAATCAACACGCGCGTCACGTCCGTGTGGCAGGTTATCCCCGTACGACGGGCGTGTTTCGCCCGTGGCGGGGTCGGGCTTGGTGAGAACCGTCACAACGGGTGCACCCGGCAGGCCGGAGGCCGGTCTCTCATCGACAATGCCGATGCCGTGAGATGCGGACATGCCGCACCCGAACGGGTGAGGCGGCTCAGCCGTTGTCCGGGACCGGCAGCGGGCGCTTCTCGATCGCCGCGGCCATGATCTCCGGGAAGACGTCCGGCGTGCAGGCGAAGGCCGGGGCGCCGAGCTCCGCCAGGGCCGCGGCGTGCGCCCGGTCGTAGGCGGGGGCGCCCTCGTCGGAGAGCGCGAGCAGGGCGATGAACTGCACCCCGGCCGCCTTCATCGCGGCGACCCGCTTGAGCATCTCGTTGCGGATGCCGCCCTCGTACAGGTCGCTGATCAGCACCACGATCGTCTCGGACGGCCGGGTGATCCTCGACTGGCAGTAGGCGAGGGCGCGGTTGATGTCGGTGCCGCCGCCGAGCCGGGTGGCGAACAGGACGTCGACCGGGTCGTTCAGCTGCTCGGTCAGGTCGACCACCGAGGTGTCGAAGACGACCAGCCGGGTGTCCAGGCTGCGCATCGAGGCCAGCACCGCGCCGAACACCGCCGAGTGCACCACCGAGGCCGCCATCGAGCCGGACTGGTCGATGCAGAGCACGACGTCCTTCTTCACCGCGCGCTGCGCCCGGGCGTAGCCGATCAGCCGCTCCGGGACGACGGTGCCCCTGCCATCCGGGCCGGCCCCGGGGAGGTAGTTCTTGAGGTTGGCGCGGATGGTGCGGTCCCAGTCGATGTCCCGGTGCCGGGGGCGGTTCACCCGGGCGGAGCGGTCGAGCGCGCCGCCGAGGGTCGCCCGGGTGCGGTCGGCGAGGCGGCGCTCCAGGTCGGCCACCACCTTGCCGACCACGGCGCGGGCCGTCTCCCGGGTGGTCTCCGGCAGGGCGTTCTTGAGCGAGAGCAGGGTGCCGACCAGGTGGACGTCCGGCTCGACCGCCTCCAGCATCTCCGGCTCCAGCAGCAGCCGGTCCAGGCCCAGCCGGGAGATCGCGTCCTGCTGCATCAGCTGGACGACCGTGGTCGGGAAGTACTCGCGGATGTCGCCGAGCCAGCGGGCCACCTGCGGCGCCGAACCGCCGAGGCCGGCGCTGCGGGCCGCGCCGCGGCCGCCCTCGGCGTCCGCCCCGCGGTAGAGCGCGGCGAGCGCGCCGTCCATCGCGGCGTCCCGCCCGGACGGGCGGTGGCCGGTGCCGTCGGCCTCGCCGCCGAGCACCAGCCGCCAGCGGCGCAGCCGCTCGGCGGCCTGGTCCGACGGAGCGTGGGTGACGGTCATGCGGTGCTCCTCTGGGTACGGGTACGGGTACGGGTACGGGTACGGACGGCCGGGCCGGGGCGGGGCGGCCGGCCGGGCCGCCGAGGGCGGTGCGGTGACGCCGTCTCACCAGCCATGCAACCAGTCGGGACTGACATCCCGGCGGCCGTCGCACCGGGCCCGCGGCCGGTCACGGCGTCGGGTGCCGGGCCGGTCGGCCGGTGCGGCGGTCAGGTGTTGCGGCCGGTGGGCTGGTGCGGGATCCGGGGCAGCAGCGGGGCCGCCGCGGGCTCGGGCAGTCCGAGCAGGAGGGCGAGGACGGGCAGGACCGCGTCCGCGCGCTGCTCGTCGAGCTCCTCGGGCGGGGCGGCCGCCGCGACCGCGCCGGTGCCGAGCGGGCCGGCGGCGGCGCGCTCGCCGATGGTGCGGCGCACGCCCGCCTCCAGGCCGGAGAAGGTGCGGCGCAGCACCGGCAGCAGGTCGATCAGGGTGTCGCCGGGGACGCCGGTGAGCCAGTCGTCGAGGAGCCCGAGCAGGGCGGTGTCGTGCAGCAGCAGGGCGCCGCCGCCGGCCAGGAAGCCCTCGATCCAGCCGGCCGCGTCGGCGGGGGCACCGGCCGGGGAGAGCACCAGGCCCATCCGGCGGCCGGCCTCCGCGGAGTCGAGCCGGCCCTCGTCGAGGAGCAGCCGGACGGCGCGGCCGCGCAGCAACCCGGGGACGCCGGTGGCGGGCCCGGCGGAGGGCTCGCGGGCGGCGAGCGAGTGGAGGGCGGCGGCCCACCGCTCGGCGGGGTGGTCGCCCGGGCCGTCACCGGGGGCGGGCGGCAGCAGGCCGACGGCGGTGTGCACGGCGTCGAGGTGGGCGCGCATCGCGGCGGCACCGTCCGCGTCGATACCGGTGCAGGCGGGCGGCAGGCCGACGCCGATCCGCTCGGCGAGGCCGCGGGCGACGCCGTCGAGGGCCGTGGCGTCCGTGCCGCGGACGTCGCCGTAGCGCAGGGCGCGGACGAGGGCGGGCAGCGCGGCGGCGAGGTGGGCCACGTCGGTGTCCAGGGCGGCCCGGTCGGCGAGCGCCCGCATGACGGCGGGCAGGGCGCCGGTGAGGCCGCCGAGCAGGCACTGTTCGACGAGGGCGGTGAGGTCGGCGAGGTCGGTGGCGTCGGCGGCCTGCCGGGCCGCCCTGCCGCAGGCGGCGTCCTCGACGGTGGTGCCCCAGTGCGCGGCCTCGACGACGCGGACGGCGTACTCGGGCTCCCAGTGCAGCCGCCAGGTCTCCCGGAAGGTGCCGGTGGAGGTGACGGCGGAGCGGGCGGGCAGGCCCCAGTCGATGCCGAGCAGCCGCAGCCGGTGCAGCAGGCGGGAGCGGTGGGCGTCGAGGTCCTTGCGCAGGTCGAGGACGAGTTCGCGTTCGGCGGCCTCCGGCTTGAGGCGCAGGCTGCGCTGCAGGCGGGCGAGGTCGCGCTGGAGCGGGACGGCGGGGGCGCCGTCCGGGACCTCGCCGAGGGCGTCGCCGACCACCAGCCGGTCGTGGACGAGGGCGAGGGTGACGTCAGAGCCGTCGCACATCACCGAGCGGACGGCGTCGAGGGTCTCGCCGAGGCCGGCGAGCGGGCGCCCGCGGAGCACGGCGAGCGTCTCGGCGAGCCGGACGGCCTCGATGACGTGCGCGGAGGAGACCGGGTGGTCCTCGGCGCGGAGCAGGTCGGCGATGCCGGCGATCCAGCGGGTGACCGGCCGGTCGGGGCTGGTGAAGAGGTGGTGGTACCAGCCGGGCGAGTCGATGCCGGCGCCGTAGCCGGTGTGCTGGGCGAGCCGGCGGTGCGTCCAGGGCACCCAGGTGATCTCCGTCCTGACCTTGGGCAGGCCGGAGAGCAGCGCGCGGTCGTGGGCGACGGTGGGCATGGTCTGCAGGGCGGGGACGTGCCAGGCGCCGCAGACCACCGCGATCCGCTCGTGGCCGGCCCGGCGGGCGGCGCGGATCCGCTGGCGCATGTACGCCTCGCGGAGGTCGTCGCGGCGGGCGCGCGGCCCGGCCGGGGCGGTCCCGCGCAGTGCGGTCATGGCCTCGGCGACCGCGGCGAAGGGGGCGAGGGCGTCGCCGTCGGGTGCGCGGTGCTCGACGACGTCCTCCCACCAGCGCTCGGGGTCGTCGTGGCCGGCGGCCTCGGCGAGGGCGGCGATCGGGTCGCCGATGCCGTCCTCCGCCTCCGCCGCCTCGCCGGACGTGCCCCCCGGCACGCCCGACGGGGCTTCGGCGAGCGCGAAGGTGTGCGCCGCGGGCAGGTCGACGAAGCGGACCGGCACGTCGTGGTCGGCGGCGTACCGCAGCGCCACCCACTCGGGGGAGAACACCGCGAACGGCCAGAAGGCGGCCCGGGCCGGGTCGTCGACGACGTGGGCGAGCAGGGCGACCGGCGGCCGCATCTCCTCGTCCGCGGCGAGCGCCGCGATCGCGTCGGCCTCCGGCGGGCCCTCGATCAGCACCGCGTCGGGCTTCAGCTGCTCCAGCGCGGCGGCCACCGCGCGGGCGGAGCCGGGCCCGTGGTGGCGGACGCCGAGCAGGGTGACCTCTGCGCTCATGGTCGTGGACCTCGCTCTCGGACGGTTCTCTCGGTGGGCTGGCGTCGGCGGCCGGGTCAGTGCGCGTGCTCGCGGGCGGCGCGGTAGAAGTCCTTCCAGCCGTCCCGCTCGCGGAGCACGCCCTCGACGTACTCGTGCCAGACCGTGCGGTCGGCGACGGGGTCGCGGACGACGGCGCCGACGATGCCGGCGGTGACGTCGCCGGCGCGGAGCATGCCGTCGCCGAAGTGGGCGGCGAGGGCGAGTCCGTTGGTGAGCACCGAGATCGCCTCGGCGGTGGAGAGGGTGCCGCTGGGCGTCTTGACCTTGGTGCGGCCGTCGGCGGTGACGCCGGAGCGCAGCTCGCGGAAGACGGTGACGACGCGGCGGATCTCCTCGGCACCGGTGGGCAGCTCGGGCAGGTCGAGGGAGCGGCCGAGCTGGTTGACCCGGCGGCCGACGATGTCGACCTCCTCGTCGAGGGTGGCGGGCAGCGGCAGCACGACGGTGTTGAACCGGCGGCGCAGCGCGGAGGAGAGCTCGTTGACGCCGCGGTCGCGGTCGTTGGCGGTGGCGATCAGGTTGAAGCCGCGGACGGCCTGGGTCTCGTCGCCGAGCTCCGGGACGGGCAGCGTCTTCTCGGAGAGGACGGTGATCAGGCCGTCCTGGACGTCGGCCGGGATGCGGGTGAGCTCCTCGACACGGACGATCTTGCCGTCGGCCATCGCGCGCATCACCGGGGAGGGCACCAGGGCCTGCCGGCTGGGGCCCTCGGTGAGCAGCCGGGCGTAGTTCCAGCCGTAGCGGACGGCCTCCTCGGGGGTGCCGGCGGTGCCCTGGACGAGCAGGGTCGAGTCGCCGCTGACGGCGGCGGCGAGGTGCTCGGAGACCCAGGTCTTGGCGGTGCCGGGCACGCCGAGCAGCAGCAGGGCGCGGTCGGTGGCCAGCGTGGTGACGGCGACCTCGACCACCCGGCGCGGGCCGATGTACTTGGGGGTGACCACGGTGCCGTCGGGCAGCGTGCCGCCGAGCAGGTAGGTGGCGACGGCCCAGGGCGAGAGCCGCCAGCGGGCCGGGCGGGGGCGGTCGTCGGCGGCGGCGAGCGCGGCGAGTTCGGCGGCGAAGGCGTCCTCGGCGTGGAGGCGGAGGACTTCACTCGTACGGGTGGTCGTCTCGGTGGTCATCGACATCTCCTGGGTACGGCCGCCGGGCATGGCTGTGGCAGGGGTGCGGGCGGTGCGGAGCGGTTACGGAGCGGTTGCGGAGCAGGTGCAGGGCGGGTGCGGGACGGCTGCGGACGGGCCGTCAGGACGCGGTGCGGCAGGGCCGGGGCGGGCCCCTCGCACGCCCTTCCGGCTTGCTGGAACCACCATGCACGAGCCCACTGACAAGCCGGGACGCCGCGATGACCGGCCGTCAGTTCGACCGGCTCGACTGTCAGTGGCCCGTCCTAGCGTCGTCGGCATGGAGGAACGCTGGAGCAACGAACACGTCCTGTCGCTCGCGCCGGACCAGGCGTCGCTGAAGGCGGCCGGCAAGCTGTCCGCGCCCGCGCCCTGGTCGGACGCGGGCTGGGGCGACGGCGCGGTGTGGGGCTCGTGCAAGGGCAGCGGGAAGACCCCGTACTTCCCCTGCGTCGACCTCTCCGGGCCGGCGTACACGTGCACCTGCCCCAGCCGGAAGTTCCCGTGCAAGCACGTGCTCGGCCTGCTGCTGCTGTGGAGCGCCGGCTCCCCCGCGGTCGCGGAGGCGGCGGCGCAGCCCGAGTGGGTCGCCGAGTGGCTGGGCAAGCGCCGGGACGCCGCCGGGCAGAAGGCCGTCCGGCAGCAGGAGCGCAGGGAGGCCGCCAAGGACGACCCGGCGGCCCTCCGGCGGGCCGGGCAGCGCGCCGCCCGGGTCGCCGCCGGCGCGCAGGAGCTCCGGCTGCGGCTCGCCGACGGCGTCCGCCGCGGTCTCGCCGACCGCACCGCCCCCGGCGGCTGGGAGGAGGTCGCGGCCCGGATGGTCGACGCGCAGGCGCCCGGCCTGGCCGCCCGCGCCCGCGAGCTCGCGCACACCCCGCCGGACGCCCTGCTGGAGGAGTACGCCCTGCTGCACCTGCTGGCGGGCGCCTACGGCCGGGTCGACGACCTCCCGGCGCCGCTCGCCGCGACCGTCCGCACCCGGGTCGGTTTCAGCACCGGCGCGGACGAGGTGCTGGCCGGCCCGACGGTCCGCGACCGCTGGCACGTCCTCGGCAGCCGCGACACCGCCGACGACCGGCTGACCACGCGCCGGATCTGGCTGCGCGGCGCCAAGACCGGCCGCCCGGCCCTGCTGCTCTCCTTCGGCAGCCCCGGCCGGGCCCCCGAGACCGCCCTGCCGACCGGGCGGGTGCTGGAGGCCGAGCTGGCCTTCCACCCCGGCGCCCGCCCGCTGCGGGCCGTGCTCGGCACCCGCTACGGCGAGCCCGAGGCCGCCCCGGCCGGGCCGCCCGCCGGGGTCTCCCCCGCCGAGGCGGTCGCCGGTTACGGCGAGGCCGTCGCCGACGACCCGTGGCTGGACGCCTGGCCCGCCGTGCTGGCCGAGGTGGTGCCCGTCCTCGGCCCCGACGGCTGGCAGCTGACGGACGGCCGCAGCGCCGTCCCGCTCAAGCGCGGCGCCACGCCCGAGCAGGCGCTGTGGCGGCTCGCCGCCCTCTCGGCGGGCCACCCGGTCACGCTGTTCGGCGAGTACGGGCACGCCGGGTACGCCCCGGTCACCGCCTGGTCCGCGGACGGCCGCGCGATCGGCCTCGACCGGTGACCGCGCCCCGGGCCGGCGCCGACCGCCACCCCCACCAGAACCGTCCGACGGGAGGCCGACCGTGACGGCACCGACCACCGCCACCCGCGACAGCTGGTCCGAGCTGCGGACCACCGCGCTGCTCGGCACCGACCGCCGGCCGCTGCCCGGCCCGGGCGGCACGGCCGCGTCCGCCGCCGTGGCCGGTGCCGTCGACCGCACCGACCCGGCGACGGCCCTGCTCGACCTGGCCGCGCTCGCCACCGTGCGGCGCCGCGCCGGCGCCCGCCCGCTGCCCGCCCCGGCGCTGCCGGCCCCGGCCGAGGAGGACCTTCGGCCGGAGCTGCCGGAGCCCGCCGCCCGCCGGCTGGGCTTCCTGCTCGGCGGCCGCGGCCCGGACACCAGCCTCGCCAACCTGACCGAGCTGCTTCCCCAGTGGCTGGCCACCGCCCGGGCGCACGGCTACCGGCTGCCGCCGGCGCACCTGCCCGCCCTGCTGGACACCGCCCGCGCCCGCAGCGAGCTGCGCCCCGACGTGGTGGCGCTGGCCGGCCCGCTCGGCCGCTGGCTGGCCGACCGGAACCCGGACTGGCGCTTCGTCGGCCGCACCGCGGGCGCACCCTGCACGACGGGTGCCGCCGACGCCCGGCTCGATCCGGCGGCCGGTGAGCAGATCTGGCAGGAGGGCCTGTTCGCCGAGCGGGTCACCCACCTCACCCGGCTGCGCCGCCGCGAACCCGCGGCCGGCCTCGCCCTGCTGCGCTCCACCTGGGGCACCGAGCGGGCCGAGGACCGCCTGCTGTTCCTCGACGCCCTGCAGGACGGGCTGTCCACCGCGGACGAGGAGTTCCTGGAGGCCGCCCTCGGCGATCGCAGCAAGAACGTCCGCACCACCGCCGCCGAGCTGCTCTCCACCCTGCCCGGCTCGGCCCTCGCCGCCCGGATGGCCGAGCGCGCCCGCGCCTGCGTGCACCCGCTCGACGGCCTGCTCGCCGTCACCCCGCCCGCCGAGTGCGACGCCGCGATGCAGCGCGACGGCGTCCCGCTCAAGTCGCCCACCGGCCGCGGACAGCGCTCCTGGTGGCTGGGCGAGATCGTGGCCGCCGCCCCGCTCGCGCTGTGGACGGAGGCCACCGGCCTGACGCCCCGGCAGCTGCTGCAGCTGCCGGCGAGGGAGGGCGGCGAGGCGGACGGCACCGACTGGTCGGCGGACCTGCGGGAGGCGTGGGCGCGCGCCGCCGTCCGGCAGCACGACGAGGCGTGGGCCCGTGCGCTGCTCGGTCCGGCACCCCGGCCGGGCGCGGCCGAGCGGGCGGCGGGTGCCCCGGCGAAGCTGCTGGCCGTCCTGCCGCCGGTGGAGCGGGCCGCCTGGACGGCCGCGTTCGTCCGGGTCCACGGCCTCGGCGACGCCTTCCAGCTGCTCGGCGCCTGCGCCACCCCGTGGACGCCGCCGCTCTCCACCGCGGTCGTCGCCGCGCTGGAGCGCGCGGCGGGCTCGGGCGCCTACCCGTGGAGCCACAGCGGGGTGCTCGGCATGACGGAGCGGGCGCTCGCCCCGGAGGCCGCCCCCGCGGTGGAGGCGCTCGCCGCCGACGCCGCGCCCGACACGGCCTGGTCCGACACCTTCACCCGGCTCGCCGAGACGCTCCGGCTGCGGGCGGCCATGTTCGCCGAGCTCGCCCCCTGATCCGCCGCGCCCGGCCCGCCGGCTCCGTGCCGTGCGGGCGCGCGACGGGCGCGGGGCGCCGTGCGGGCGGTCAGCCGGCGGGGCGGAGGTTGTCCCGGACCCAGTCGACCACCGTCCCGGTCGGGGTGCCGGGGGTGAAGACGTCCGCGACACCGAGCTCCTTGAGCCGGGCGATGTCCCCGTCGGGGACGATCCCGCCGCAGAAGACCGTGATGTCCTCGGCCCCGCGTTCCCGCAGCAGTTCCAGCACGCGGGCGCAGAGCGTCAGGTGGGCGCCGGAGAGGATGGACAGCCCGATGCCGTCGGCGTCCTCCTGGATCGCGGTGTCGACGATCTGCTCCGGCGTCTGGTGCAGGCCGGTGTAGACGACCTCCATGCCGGCGTCGCGCAGCGCGCGTGCGATCACCTTCGCGCCCCGGTCGTGGCCGTCCAGCCCCGGCTTGGCGACCACCACGCGGATCGGCCCCGACACACCCATCACTGCCTCCTGGACTCGCCGTCCGCGGCCTGGCGGTCCCGCCCGGACGCGGGCGCGGTGCGAACGGCCTCCGACGGGCCTCGGGGGCAGCGTAACGCGGTGTGCACCCGCGGGCGGTTTTCGGTTGCGGGCGGGCGGGGAAAATCACAGGGCTGCCCGTCAGCCACCCCTGGTACCAGCTCTTCCGTCTCCCCTGCGTCGGCCGCCGCAGGGGCCCCGCGCCGTCCTGCCGGGGAGAGCCGCATGACGATCCCGTTCCAGCGGACGGCCGCCACCGTCCGCGGCGCGGGCGCGGAAGCCGCCGCGCTCGCGCACCACCTGGTCCGCTACCCCACCGGAATCCCGCCGGAGCGACGGCCCCGCCCGTGCCCCGACCGCCCGGTGCCGCCCACCGCGCCGCCCCGGCACGACCCCGTGCTGCTGCTGCACGGATTCGTCGACAACCGGGCCGTGTTCGGCCCGCTCCGCCGTGAGCTGCACCGGCACGGCTGGACGCACCTGCACGCCCTCAACCACTCGCCGCTGACCCGCGACGTGCGGGCCGCCGCGGTGCTGCTCGCCCGGCACGTCGAGTGGGCGGTGCAGGCGCACGGCGGCCGTCCGGTCGCCCTGGTCGGCCACAGCCTGGGCGGCCTGATCGCCCGCTACTACGTGCAGCGCCTCGGCGGGCACGAACTCGTACCCGAGGTGGTCACCCTGGCCACCCCGCACGAGGGGACGACGGCTGCGCTGCTGCCGAACCCCTTCCCGATCACCCGTCAGCTGCGCCCCGGCAGCGACCTGCTGGCCGAACTGCGGCTGCCCGCCCCACGCTGCACCAGCCGCTTCACGACCGTCCGCGCCGAGCTGGACGAGGTGGTGCTGCCCCGCCGGGGAGCCCGGCTGGACCACCCCGACCTGGCCGTCACCGACGTGGCCGTGCCGGGCACGGGCCACGTCGGGCTGCCGGCCCACCCGCGGGCGGTCGCCGCCGTCCGGACCGCCCTGGAGACCTGGGCCGCAGGGCCCCTGACGGAGCGCCACGCGTGCTGAGATGCGCACTTCCTCCCGGATCGTGATCAAGGTCTACAGTCTCGACTGTTTTCTCCCGGTCACTCCCGATTCCGAGGAGGCGGAGCGATGACGGTCAGACGCTCCCCCGTCCGCATCCCGATCCGTATCCCGATCCACCGGCCGCTGCCCGGCCCGGCCGGCGGCGCCGAGCGGGCCCGCGGCCAGCACCGCGGTCCGCGGCCGAGCACCACCCGGCGGGCGGTGCTCACCGTCGCCCTGCCGTCCGCGGCCACCCTCGGGGTCTTCGGGGTCGCGGCCGCGACCGTGCACGCCGACCGCACCCGGCCGCCCGGCCCGGCGCCGTCCGGTCCCTCGTTCCCCTCGCGCAGCCCCGCCGGGGAGCGGCCCGGCCCCGACCGGGCCGACCGCGAACTGGCCCGAGCGGCGCTCGCCGCCCGCAGCCGCCCCCGACCGCAGCAGCCGCCGCAGCCGGGCGGCCCCGAGGACCAGGACACCGCGCCGCGGCCGCCGTACGTGCTGCCGGTCGAGCGGGCTGGGCTGAGCGCGGGCTTCGGCCAGGCCGGTCCGCACTGGGCGGCCCGGCACACCGGCATCGACTTCCCGGTGCCGGCCGGCACGCCCGTCCGCGCCGCGACCGACGGCACGGTCACCACCGGCTGGAGCGCCGCCTACGGGTACCTGGCGGTCGTCACCGCGGCGGACGGCACCGAGACCTGGTACGGCCACCTGCGCGGCTACCGGCTGCCCGGCGGGCCCATCCGGGCCGGCGAGGTGATCGGCTGGGCGGGGTCGACCGGGAACGCCACCGGGCCGCACCTCCACTTCGAGGTGCGGCCCGGTGGCCGGGCGCCGGTCGACCCGGTGCCGTGGCTGCTCGCCCACGGGGTCGACCCGCGCTGAGCGCCCGGGGCGAGGTCCCGGGGCGCTCGGCGCGGGCCGGCCGTCAGAGCTTCTCGACCGGTGCGTAGCGCAGCAGCAGCTGCTTGCGGCCGGTGCTGCCGAAGTCGATCGTCGCCTGCGCCTTGTCGCCGACGCCCTGGGTGGCGACGACGGTCCCGAGGCCGAAGGAGTCGTGGCTGACCCGGTCGCCGACGGCCAGCGCGACCACCTCGCGCTCGGTCACCTTCCGTGCGGACTTCGCCCAGCCCGGCTGCGGCGCCGTCGTCGTCGAGCGGGCCGAACCGCCGGACGAGCCGGACGAGCCGTACGAGCGGGACCCTCCGGAGGACGAGGGCGAGAAGCCGCGGGCCGCGGGCACGGCCGCCGCACCGGTGCGCTTCCAGTCGACGAGGGTGTCCGGGATCTCCTCCAGGAAGCGGGAGGCCGGGTTGTACGCGGGCTGGCCCCAGGCGCTGCGGAGCACCGAGCGGGTCAGGTAGAGCCTCCGGCGGGCGCGGGTCAGGCCGACGTAGGCCAGCCGGCGCTCCTCCTCCAGCTCCTTGACCTGGTTGAGGGCCCGCATGTGCGGGAAGATCCCGTCCTCCATGCCGGTGAGGAAGACCACCGGGAACTCCAGGCCCTTGGCGGTGTGCAGGGTCATCATCGTGATGACGCCCTGGCCCTCCTCGTCGTCCGGGATCTGGTCGGAGTCGGCGACCAGCGCGACGCGCTCCAGGAAGTCGGCGAGCGAGCCGACCGGCGGGGTGCCCTCGGCGTCCTCGCCCTCCGGGCGCTCGCCCGGGTCCTGCTCGTACTCCAGGGCGACGGAGGCCAGCTCCTGGAGGTTCTCGATCCGGGTCTCGTCCTGCGGGTCGGTGGAGGCCTGCAGTTCGGCGAGGTAGCCGGACTCCTCCAGCACCGCCTCCAGCACGGCGGCGGGGCCGGCGCCGGACTCCACGACCTGGCGCAGGCCCGCCATCATCGCGTTGAACTTCTTCACCGCGTTGGCCGAGCGCGCGGCCATCCCGTACGCCTCGTCGACCCGCTGCAGCGCCTGGGCGAAGCTGATCCGCTCGCGGGCGGCGAGCGCGTCGACCATCGCCTCGGCACGCTCGCCGATGCCGCGCTTGGGCACGTTGAGGATCCGGCGCAGCGGGACGGTGTCCTCGGGGTTGGAGAGGACGCGCAGGTAGGCCAGGATGTCCCGGACCTCCTTGCGCTCGTAGAAGCGGACGCCGCCGACGACCTTGTACGGCAGGCCGACCCGGATGAAGACCTCTTCGAAGACGCGGGACTGCGCGTTGGTGCGGTAGAAGATCGCGACGTCGCCGGGGCGGGCCTCGTCCCTGTCGGTGAGGCGGTCGATCTCGTCGGCGATGAACTGGGCCTCGCCGTGCTCGTCGTCGGCGACGTAGCCGACCACCCGCTCGCCCTGGTCGCCGGCCGTCCACAGGTTCTTCTTGCGGCGGTTGGTGTTGCGCTCGATGACGGCGTTGGCGGCGGTGAGGATGGTCTGCGTGGAGCGGTAGTTCTGCTCCAGCAGGATCGTCGTGGCGTTCGGGTAGTCCTCCTCGAACTGGAGGATGTTGCGGATCGTCGCGCCGCGGAAGGCGTAGATCGACTGGTCGGCGTCGCCGACCACGCAGAGCTCGGCCGGGGAGATCTGGGCGAGCCGGGCCGCGGTCGGGTTGACGAAGTCGCCGTCCGCGGTGAGCTTGGGCGCGTCGGAGAGGGCGCCGCCGGAGAGCTCGCGCACCAGCGTGTACTGGGCGTGGTTGGTGTCCTGGTACTCGTCGACCAGGATGTGCCGGAAGCGCCGGCGGTAGTGCTCGGCGACGTCGGGGAAGGCCTGCAGCAGGTTGACCGTGGTCATGATGATGTCGTCGAAGTCCAGCGCGTTGGCCTCGCGCAGGCGCCGCTGGTAGAGGGTGTACGCCTCGGCCAGCTTCTTCTCCATCGGGTTGGCGGCCCGGTCGGCGTAGGTCTCCTCGTCGATCAGCTCGTTCTTGAGGTTGCTGACCTTGGCGGTGAAGGACTTCGGCGGGAACTGCTTCGGGTCGAGGTCGAGGTCCCGGCAGACCAGGGACATCAGCCGCTGCGAGTCGGCCGAGTCGTAGATCGAGAACGACGAGGTGAAGCCGAGCAGCTTCGACTCGCGGCGCAGGATGCGCACGCAGGCGCTGTGGAAGGTGGAGACCCACATGGCCCGGGCGCGCGGGCCGACCAGTTCCTCGACGCGCTCGCGCATCTCGCCGGCGGCCTTGTTGGTGAAGGTGATCGCCAGGATCTCGCCGGGCTGCACGCCGCGGGCGCCGAGCAGGTGCGCGATCCGGTGGGTGAGCACCCGGGTCTTGCCGGAGCCGGCGCCGGCGACGATCAGCAGCGGCGAGCCGTGGTGCAGGACGGCCTCGCGCTGCGGGTCGTTCATGCCGGCGAGCAGCTGCTCGGGGTCGATCACCGGGCGGGCGTGGCCGTTGCGGTAGTACGCGTCGCGCTCGTCCTGGGCGGCGGGGTCGGTCTCGAACAGGCCGTCGGGGATGGCCTCCTCGTACGGGGGCTCCTCGTCCAGCGGCGGCTCGTCGTGGGCGGGGCTCGACCCGAACGAGGGGTTCTCGAAACCGGGGAGCGGGAGGTCGTCAAAGAGGCTAGTCATGGCATTCCGAGTGTATGACCCGCCGCCGACACTCCGGCCCGGGTCGCCGGAACCGCAGCTCCCCGGGGCCCGAGGCACCTTCCGCGTGCCCGGCGAAGGCGACGCCTAGGGCGCGTCCGGGTAGACGAAGACCACGTAGCCGCCGTACGCCGCCGAGAGCAGGGCCGCGGAGGCCAGCAACAGGACCAGCGAGCTGCGGCTGCGCACCCGGACCAGGCCGTTGGCCACCGGCAGCAGCAGTCCGAAGGCGGGCAGCAGGAAGCGGGCCCGCGAGTTGAAGTACGCGGCGTCGCCGAGCGCGAGGACGAGCATCGCGGCGCTGAACAGGACGAGCACCAGCGGCTGCCGCTGGAGCACCGAGACCACGAGCAGCACGACCGATCCGGCGAGCACGGCGGCCACCACGACCTGGGTCAGCCAGACCTGGTCTGCCTGGGTGAGCAGGTCGCGCAGGGACTGGTAGGTGCTGCGTCCGAAGTCGAAGTGGGACTGCCAGGCGTCCTGCACCCGGAAGTAGCCGTCCCACCGGCCCTTCACCACGCCCACCCAGGCGAGGAAGCCGAGGAAGCCGAGCGGCGCGATCACCATGCCGAGCGCCGTGTGCCAGCCCCCGCGCCGGCGGACGAGCTCCCACAGCGCCGCCGTGCAGACCGCGCCCGCCAGGGCGATGCCGGTCGGGCGGGTCAGCCCGGCGGCCAGGCACAGCACACCGGCCCACACCCAGCGCCGGGTGAGGGCGGCGTAGCAGGTCCAGGCGGCGAAGGCGGTGAACAGCTGCTCCGAGTACGCGGCGCTCTCCACCACCGCGTACGGGGTGACGCCCCACAGCACGGCCGCGACCACGCCGACCCGGTGGCCGTAGAGGTGCGCGCCGACGGCGAAGATCCCCCATGCCGCGGCCAGCGAGGCCGTCCACGCGACCAGCAGGGCCGCGGTGTGGACGGGCACCGGCAGCACGGTGTGCACCGCCCCGATCAGGGCGGGGTAGGCCGGGAAGAACGCGTACGGCTCGTAGAGCCCGTGCGGGCCGGGCACCGGCGCGGTGCCGGCGTAGCCGTGCACCGCGATCCCCTGGTACCAGAACGCGTCCCACAGAGTGCCGAGCCGGGTCAGCCCCGGGGTGCCGCGGCGGGAGCCCCAGACCACGAGGAGCAGGACGCCGAGGACCCGGACGGCGGTGAAGGCGAGCAGGGCGGGGGCGGCCTCCCGCAGCGCGCCCACCAGCCGCGGGCCCCGGGCGGTTCGCCCGGGCCGGGCGGTTCGGACGGCTGGTTCGGCAGACACGGGCACCCCACGCTTCGAAGTGGCACCGGCACCGGTGCGCAGCGCGGTCACCGCGTGCCCGGCCCACGACGGGTATCGAGACACCCCACGATGACAGCCCCCCTGGCTCTTCTGTGCAAACTCAGTGTCAACCCACGATGACGATCAGCGGGCCTTGCGCTCCAACAGGGCCACCGTCAGACCACGAACATACTGCACCTGCGTCGTGGTGTAGGACGCGCGCAGCGCGTCGGCCTGGGGCCCGGAGAAGTGGCCCAGGAGGTCCGGACCGTCCGTGGGGACGACGAC
Source organism: Streptomyces sp. NRRL B-24484 (assembly GCF_000717715.1). GTDB lineage: Bacteria > Actinomycetota > Actinomycetes > Streptomycetales > Streptomycetaceae > Kitasatospora. Next base: position 126,758 of record NZ_JOAI01000002.1, read on the forward strand.
CCAGACACGGTTCGTTCCGAGGCAGTCGGCGGGCCGGGTGCACTCGGAGGCGAAGAGGTCGTCGCGCTCGACCGCCGTCCTGGACACCAGGACGTCCGTCAGGTGCACGCTGCCCGGCAAATAATACGCAATCTCGAAGTCGAGCATGCGCCATTCGTCCTTGCCGCGGACGGGTGCGAAGCCGTCGCCGGGACGGTACCCGTCGGCGATGACCGCGGCGGCGCGCTTGCCGTCCGTCCACTCGTGCGAGGTGCCGGTGCGGAGCTTCTGCTGGTCCGGGACGCCGAGGACGACGGCGACGGCCAGGCCGAGCACGCCCAGCAGCCGCGGCCGCAGCGAGCCGAGGCCGGCCGCCGCGAGCACGCACCAGGCCGGCAGGGTGTAGAGCTGGTAGCGCTCGAAGAAGTACACGCTCGACCCGTGCGAGGCGGCCCAGCTGAGCAGGATCGGCAGGGCGGCGAGGACTCCGGTCTCGAAGGCCGGCCTGCGGCGGGCGGACCACCCGGCGGGTATCGCCACGAGCAGCAGGAAGAACATGCTGACCAGCGGCGAGCCGAAGAGGTTGTGCCAGTAGTCGTGGAACGTCTGCAGCGACGGCTCGTGCAGCCAGGAGATCTGCCGCCCCACCTGCCGCCGGCCGGCCAGCACCAGCGGGACCAGCGGGACCAGGCCGACCAGGACCGCGGCCGGCCAGCGCAGGAGCAGCCGTCGGTCGCGCGACCGACGCCAGTGCAGGAACACGACCACCAGGTGTCCGGACAGGAACATCAGGGACACCATGTGGAACAGCCCGGCCGCGGCCACGGACACCGCGTAGGGCAGCCAGCGCAGCACCGTCGGCCGTTCCAGGGCCCGCAGCAGCAGCCAGGTCGCCGCGGACACGGCGAGCAGGACGAAGCCGTAGGCCCGGGCCTCCTGGGCGAACCGGGAGACGGAGGGGACGGTCGCGAACAGCACGCCGGCGAACAGCGCGGTACGGGTGTCGAACAGCCGGCGCGCGGTGAGCGTGGTGAACGCCGCCGTCCCGGCCAGGGCGAGGGCCGACGGCAGCCGGAACACGGCGGGGCCGTCCCCGAAGGCGGCGATCCAGTAGTGCATCAGCAGGTAGTAGGCGCCGGAGACGGCGTCCACGTGCTGCAGCATGTCGAAGATCTCGCCGGTGCTGCGGGTCGCCGCGCTCCAGGTCGCCAGCTCGTCGCGCCACAGCTGCGGTCGCGCACTGCCGCGCACGCCGAGGGCGAGCGTCAGCAGCGCGGGCCAGAGCCAGACGGTCCTGGTCAGAAGGTCGCGGGCTCCCCCCGTCGGCCGGCCCGCCGCGGACCCGGCGTTGGCCGGGTCGGCGTGGCGGTCTCGGTCAGCGACGCTCGCGGTCATGGCGGTCGGTTCTCCAGAGGATGTGTCGGTGGGACGGGGCCGGTCCGCCGCGGTCTCCCGCGCGGCGTCGGCGCCCGGCCGTAACGGCCGTGTCCGGGCGGCACGCGCACCGGCGGCCGCCGTCCGGTGGCCGTGGTCGGCCCGCTGCACCGTGGTCGGTTCGCACGCCCGATCGACCCCGGCGGGCCCGGCCGGATCAAAGGCAGCATAGTCGCCACGGGTGTGCGGAATGGCCGTCAGGGGGCGAACTGGCGTGCGGCCAGGGGTGCCAGAGGTGGCGCGGGACCGTCGGAGCGGCCGGTGGCGTCCGCACTGCGGGCCCGCCGGTCCGGCCGCGGGTGCGGCCGTCTCCGGGCGAGGTCACGGGTGCTGCGCCGGTCGGCGAGGACCGGCGAGCACCGGGACGGCCCGGTCGTGCCCCCGCCCGCTGCGGCACGGGGGCACCGGAACGCCCCGCCCGGCCGGGGTGACGAGTGTCACCCGGGCCGGGGACCGGGTCAGACCAGTCGGCGGGCCGTCGCCCAGCGGGTCAGCTCGTGCCGGTTGCTGAGCTGGAGCTTGCGCAGCACCGCGGAGACGTGGCTCTCCACCGTCTTCACCGAGATGAAGAGCTGCTTGGCGATCTCCTTGTAGGCGTAGCCGCGGGCGATCAGCCGCAGCACCTCGCGCTCGCGCTGGGTGAGCCGGTCGAGGTCCTCGTCGACCGGCGGGGTGTCGGTGGCCGCGAAGGCGTCCAGGACGAACCCGGCGAGGCGCGGGGAGAACACCGCGTCGCCGTCGGCGATCCGGAAGATCGCGTTGACCAGGTCGGTGCCGGTGATCGTCTTGGTGACGTAGCCGCGGGCCCCGCCGCGGATGACGCCGATGACGTCCTCGGCGGCGTCCGAGACGGAGAGCGCGAGGAAGCGCACCCCGCCCTGCTCGCCCATCAGCGGCGCCGAGCGGCGCAGCACCTCGACCCCGCCGCCGCCCGGCAGGTGGACGTCGAGCAGCACGACGTCCGGCCGGGTCTCGGCGACCACCCGGACCGCGGACTCGACGTCGTCGGCCTCGCCGACCACGTCGATCCCGGTCGTCTCCGTCCGGCCGATCTCGGCCCGCACCCCGGTGCGGAACATCCGGTGGTCGTCCACCAGCACGACCCGCGCGACGCGCTCCGGCGCGCTTCCCCCTGCGTCAGTCATCTGCCCTCTCCATCTCCAGCTCGACCTCGGTGCCGCCGCCCGCCGCCGGCCGCACCCGGGCGGTGCCGCCGTTGCGCCGCATCCGGCCGACGATCGACTCCCGCACGCCCATCCGGTCCTCGGGCACGGCGTCGGGGTCGAAGCCGGGGCCGTGGTCGCGCACGAACACCGACACCGTCCTCCCCTCCACCTCGGCGTACACCTGGACCGGTCCCCCGCCACCGTACTTGGCCGCGTTGACCATCGCCTCCCTCGCGGCCTGCATCTGCGCCGAGATCCGCTCGTCCATCGGGCAGTCGCCGACGCAGACCAGTTCGACCGGGACGCCGTGCCGGTCCTCGACCTCGGCGACGACGGCCCGGACGTGCTCGGCGAGGGTGTCCGGCGCGGCCTCGGCGACGGCCTCGGGGCGGTAGAGCCACAGCCGCAGCTCGCGCTCCTGGGCGCGGGCGAGGCGCAGCACCTCCTTGGGGTCCTCGGCCCGGCGCTGGATCAGGGTGAGGGTGTGCAGGACGGAGTCGTGCACGTGGGCGGCGATCTCGGCGCGCTCCTGGGCGCGGATGCGGGCGGTGCGCTCGGCGCCGAGGTCCTGCCACATCCGCAGCGCGTACGGGCCGACCAGCACCAGCATGCCGGCGAGCACCGCGAGCGAGGCCTCCACGATCGAGGCCAGGGTGGAGCCGCTGCCCTGCAGCACCAGGAAGCCGACGATGCCGGCCACCACCAGCAGCACGCCGGCGGCGACCCGGACGAACGCGCTGCGCTGCTTGGACCCCTCCTCCAGGCCGAACCAGCGCTGCCAGCGGGAGTCGTCGGCCTGCCGCCAGACCAGGGCGACGCCGACGCCGATGGTGAGCAGTGGCCAGACGTAGGGCTTGGCGGTCTGGATGTGCAGCGCGTTGAGCAGCGCGATCACGCCGACGACCAGCATCAGCAGGGCGATCAGCTGGCCGAGGCCGCCGCCGGTGCGGCCGGCCGTGCCGGGGGCGCCAAGGGTGTGGTCGCCGGGACCGGGGGCGTCGGCGGGCAGGCCGTGGAAGGTGCGCTGGAGCAGGTCGCGCAGCCGGCCGAGGCCGCGCCGGCCGCCCTTGACCGGGCCGCCGGAGGGGCGGGTGCCGGCGTCGACGCGGACGAAGGCGCCGTCCACGTAGGCCCACCGGGTGGGTGCACCGGGGGCGGGCTCGCCGATGCCGATCGGCACCACGAACCAGAAGGCCGCGTACAGCAGCGCGCCGATGCCCTGGGCGAAGAAGAGGAGGACGAAGGCGCCGCGGACCCAGCTGACGGGCAGCCCGAGGTGGACGGCCAGGCCGTGCGCGACGCCGCCGAGCATCCGTCCGTGCGGGCTCCGGTAGAGCCGGCGGTACGGCTCGACCTGGCCACCGGGGGCGGGTGGGGCGTCGGGTTCGGGCTGTTGGGTCTCGCTGCCGGGTGCTGCCACGCCACAGACGGTCTCATGTCAAGCGGTACTGGTGCATCAGGGTCGGCCCCGGAAGTCCCTCAGGGACAGATCAGGGTCCGTCCGGGGCCGCAGGCGGTTGGGCGCGGGCCCCGCAGCCACCAGGATGGTGCCATGACCGACGAGCAGAGCACGGCCGGGCAGGCCGACGGCACCGCCGCCGCACCGCCGGAGGACGTCCCGCAGGGTGCGCAGCGCCCGCCGCTGGCCCGCAGCGGGCAGCACCGGGTGGTGGCCGGCGTGTGCGGCGGTCTCGGCCGCCACCTGGACATCGACCCGGTGGTGTTCCGGGTGGTCGTCGCGGTGCTGTGCCTGTCGGGCGGCCTCGGTCTCTTCCTGTACGGGCTGGCGTGGCTGATCGTGCCGCGCGAGCCGGTCGACGGCCGGCCGGGCCGCACCGAGCTGCAGCGGGTGCTGACCGGCCGGGTCGACGGGCAGTCGATCGGCGCGGTGCTGCTGACGGTGATCGGCACCGGGGTGTTCTTCTCGTCCATGGGCGACGGCGGGCAGCTCTTCCCGCTGCTGCTGCTCGGCGGCCTGGTGTTCCTGGCGGTCCGGTACGACCCGGAGCGCCGCCGCCGGGCCCGCGGCGAGGCCGCGCCGGCGACGGCGGACGGCCCGTACGACCGGCTGGAGGAGCCGGTCGAGGAGCTGGACTGGAAGACCTGGCAGCACCGCTTCCACCAGGACTTCCGGACGGAGTGGCGGGCCCGCAAGGCGGAGATGCACGAGCGGCTTCGGGCGGCCCGCGAGGAGTTCGCGGCGCAGCACGCCCGGGACCGCGCGGCGGGCCGGGTGCCGCAGGACACGCCCCCGCCAGGGCCGAGCGGCTACCTGTGGGACCCGCGGCACCCGGAGCGCAATCCGTACGGCTCGCAGACGCCGCCGGGGGTGCCGGCGCAGGCCTGGTGGAAGCGGACGGACCTGCCGGAGGGCGATCCCCTGCGCAAGTCGGGGTCAGCGGGGCCCTCGGGTGCGGTGGGGGCCGCCGAGGCGCCGGTGCCGCCGGCGGTGCCGCGGCCGACCGGGGTGGTCCGGCACGGCGGTTCGGGCCTCGGCGGGGTCGGGGTGCTGCTGGCGCTCGGCGCGGGGGCGCTGGCCTGGTGGCTGACCGACCGGCAGGGGCAGCCGGTGCACATCGCGACGGTGCTGGCGGCGGCGCTGCTGGCGACCGGTGTGGTGATGCTGGTCGGCGCCCGGTACGGGCGGGCCCGCGGGCTGGCCGTCCCGGCGCTGCTGCTGACGCTGGTGCTGGCGGCGGCGGGCGGGTCGAACGCGGCGCTGCACGCCGGGGTGGGCGACCGACTGTGGGCGCCCGCGACGGCGGCGGGCCTGCAGGAGCACTACGACCTGGGGGCGGGCGACGCCACCCTCGACCTGACCGGGCTGGACCCGGCGGGCGCCTCGCTGACGAGTGCGGTGCGGGTCGGCGCGGGTGATCTGAAGGTGCTGCTGCCGAAGGACGCGGACGTCGAGCTGACCGTGCACAACCTGGCCGGGGACATCCGGCTGCCGAACGGGGAGCACCTGTCCGGCACCAACAACAACCACACGTACACGCTGCACCCGCCGGCCGGGACGGCCTCCCGCGGGAAGCTCGACCTCACGCTGACGGTCGGGCTCGGAGACATCAAGGTGGTCCAGTCATGAGGAAGCACCGGCTCGACCTGTTCTCGCTGATCTCGGGGCTGCTGTTCACCGTGGTCGCCGCGGTGTACCTGGTGGCGTCGCTCAACGACCGCACGGTCAACGGACGGATCGTCATCCCGCTGACGCTGATCGGGCTCGGGACGGCGGGGCTGGCCGGGGCGGTGGCCGCGGTGGCCAGGCGCGGGCGGGGCGGCGAACTGCCGCCGCCCGAGGAGCGCTGACGGCGCTCCTCGGGTCCCGGCGGCCGGCCCTCAGCTCTGCCGGCCGCCGAGCTCCAGGTCGCCGCCGTTCTTGGTGACGGTGTACTTCGGCAGCGGCTTGGTGGCCGGTCCGTTGACCACCGCGCCGGTCTTCGCGTCGAAGCGGGAGCCGTGGCAGGGGCAGTACATCTTGCCGTCGCGCGGTGCGTCGACCGTGCAGCCGGAGTGGGTGCAGATCGCGGAGAAGCCGCAGTACTGGCCGGCGGTGGGCTGCACGATGTAGATCGCGTCGCCGCTGGTCGGGTCCTTGACCTGTGCGGAGCCGCCGACCGGGACACTGGCGGCGGCCACGGTCACCTTGTCGCCGGTCGCGGGCGCGGGGTTGGTGGACCCGGGCGCCGGGTCGCCCTGGGCGCCCGCCGTGCCGGAGGTGGCCGGGGCGGCGACGGCCTTGCGGTCGCGGCCGAAGGTCGCGGTGAGCGAGCCGGAGAGCAGCCCGGCGCCGCCGAGGGCGACGGCGGCGATCCCGCCGTCGAGCAGGGACCGTCTGCGGACGGCTCCCTCGGGCAGGCCGCGCAGCCGGTCGCGTTCGGCGCGGCGGGCGAGGTAGCCGTCGACCGAGAGGTACGGGGTGCCGGCCAGCACCAGCGGCGTCCAGGCCATCAGGTAGGCGAGGTCGTTGCCGAGGTAGTACGGCGAGACGTTCCAGCTGACCGTGAGGAAGAGGGTCAGGTTGATCACGGCGCCGCCGGCCGCGGCGAGCCGGCCCCAGAGCCCGAAGAGCGTGCCGAGGCCGACGGCGAGCTCGCCGAAGGCGATCAGCAGGGCGAAGAAGGTCGGTGCGTGCAGGGCCGGTCCGAGGGCCCAGCCGATCGGGCTGCCGTCCTTGGCGGCCTGGGTCTGCGAGACGAAGGAGGCGGCGTCGCCGGCGCCGGCCAGGTAGTGCGAGTCGGAGAGCTTGTCGAAGGCCGCGTAGACGAAGGTGACGCCGAGGAAGAGCCGCAGCGGCAGGGTCGCGTACTGGGTGGCGGTGCGCTTCCACGCCTCGCGCCGGGAGGGGGTGTGTCCGTCGTGCGCCCCGGTCATGCCGTCGCCCTTCCCTCACGGCCTGTCAACTGCTGACAGGTCCGGTCCGATTCTGCCCGTTGCTGTGCGTGTTCTGTCGCAGGTCCGGTGGCGCACACAGCCGCGCCGCCACTTCCTGGTACGGAAGCGGCGGCGCGGTCGTTCAATCGGCCGTGCGATCGGCCGGCGGGATCACTCCCACTCGATGGTGCCCGGCGGCTTGCTGGTGACGTCCAGCACCACGCGGTTCACGTCGCGGACCTCGTTGGTGATCCGGGTCGAGATCTTCGCCAGCACGTCGTAGGGCAGGCGCGACCAGTCGGCGGTCATGGCGTCCTCGGACGAGACCGGGCGCAGCACGATCGGGTGGCCGTAGGTGCGGCCGTCGCCCTGGACGCCGACCGAGCGGACGTCGGCGAGCAGCACCACCGGGCACTGCCAGATCTGCTTGTCCAGGCCGGCCGCGGTGAGCTCCTCGCGGGCGATCGCGTCGGCCTCGCGGAGCAGGTCCAGACGCTCCTCGGTGACCTCGCCGACGATCCGGATGCCGAGGCCCGGACCGGGGAAGGGCTGGCGCTGGACGATCTCCTCGGGCAGGCCGAGCTCCTGGCCGACCATCCGGACCTCGTCCTTGAACAGCTTGCGCAGCGGCTCCACCAGCTGGAACTGGAGGTCCTCCGGCAGGCCGCCGACGTTGTGGTGCGACTTGATGTTCGCGGTGCCGGTGCCGCCGCCGGACTCCACCACGTCCGGGTACAGGGTGCCCTGGACGAGGAACTCCACCGACTCGCCGTGCTCGCCGGCCTCGGCGACGATCTCGGCCTGCGCCTGCTCGAAGACGCGGATGAACTCCCGGCCGATGATCTTGCGCTTCTGCTCCGGGTCGCTGACGCCGGCCAGCGCGGTCAGGAAGCGCTCCTTGGCGTCGACGACCTTCAGCTGGACGCCGGTGGCGGCCACGAAGTCCTTCTCGACCTGCTCGGTCTCGCCCTTGCGCATCAGGCCGTGGTCGACGTAGACGCAGGTCAGCCGGTCGCCGATGGCCTTGTTGACCAGGGCTGCGGCGACCGCGGAGTCCACACCGCCGGACAGGCCGCAGATGGCGCGCCTGTCGCCGACCTGCTCGCGGATCAGCGCGACCTGCTCGTCGACCACGTTGTGGGTCGTCCAGGTCGGCGCGATGCCGGCGCCGCGGTAGAGGAAGTGCTCCAGGATCTGCTGGCCGTGGTCGGAGTGCAGCACCTCGGGGTGGTACTGGACGCCGTACAGCTTCAGGTCGTCGTTCTCGAAGGCGGCGACCGGGACCACGTCGGTGGAGGCGGTCACGGTGAAGCCCTCGGGCGCGGCGGAGCACGCGTCGCCGTGCGACATCCACACCGAGTGCTGCGCCGGGACGCCCTCGAACAGGGTGGAGCCGGTGCGGCTGACGGCCAGCGGGGTGCGGCCGTACTCGCGGGCACCGGTGTTGTCGACGGTGCCGCCGAGGGTGATCGCCATCAGCTGGAAGCCGTAGCACATGCCGAAGATCGGCACGCCGGCCTCGAAGAGCGCCCGGTCGAGCCGGGGCGCGCCCTCCTCGTAGACCGAGGACGGCCCGCCGGAGAGGATGATCGCCTTCGGGTTCTTGGCGAGCATCTCGGCGACCGGCATGGTGCTCGGCACGATCTCGCTGTAGACCCGGGCCTCACGCACCCGACGGGCGATGAGCTGGGCGTACTGGGCACCGAAGTCGACGACCAGGACGGTGTCGTTCTCGGTTGCGGACTGGTCCGGGGAAGCAGAGGACACGGACGGCCTTCCGGCGGGTGTGGGGAGGGTCTGCAGCCGAGTCTACCGGGGCGGCTCGAACGCTCGGACCGCCCGGCCGCGTCCCGGCCGCCGCCGCAGCGTTCACCCGCTTGCCGGGCCACCGGGCCGTGACCGCCGGCCGCGGCGGATCGTTGCACCGCTTGACCGTGACGACCGCACCTGGCCCACCAGGTCCGGGCGGTCAGGACGGTCGGCAGGACCACGCGTGGATCCGACATCCGGTCCACTCCCGTGCGTGGCGGGCGGATGCCCGCCGTGGGACCGTGCGGGGGTGCGGCGACCGGGCAGCAGGGGACAGCGACCCCGGCCGCGACCGGACGGGCCGTCGGGGCGGGGAGGCCGGCGCCGGCCTCCCCGCCCCCCGGCCGCACCGCACGCCCGGGCCCCGGCCCACGGGCCCGTACCACTCCTCGGCCGCCCCCGTCCCACCCTTCGGCCGCCCCGCGCACTCCCCCGTGCGCCCCTGCTTGCGACTACTACGCTGGGTAGTCGACACCGGCGGCCGCGTCCCCGGCCGGCCGGGCCCGCACCGCCCGCGCCGCGTCGTGAACGGAGGGATCTCCACCGGGAAACGGACTGTGCCGAACTGCGCCGAACCGGTTGCACAGTACGGCCGCCGTCCATCACGATGCTGGTTGTGGGGGTTGGCCGACCGCCCGGCGAGGGCGGCGCGGACCGGCTGCGCGGGGCGTCCGCGGGCCGGTGGCGACAACGGTTATCACCTCACGCTCCGTGAGGGCCGACCCGGGCCCGTGCACGCGACGGGGCCCGTACACCACCGGGCGACCCGCCGCCTCCGAACCATTCCGAACGACGGCGCACTTCCCCCGGTGCCGTCACCCCAGCACCCGGCGCAGCCCTGACGCCGCGTGCTGAACGACAAAGGGCCCCGTTCCCCCGCGGGGCCCTTTGCCCTGCCCGCCGCCGGCCCGGGGCACCGCCCCGGCGCGGCGGCGGGCTCAGTCCTGCGGCTCGCGGGCGGGCACCACCGGCACGGGCAGCAGCGGCAGCCGCAGCGCACCGAACGCCCCCGCGGGCACGGCCGGCTGCTTCGGCCCGACCGCGGCGACCCGGCGGTAGCCCTCGCCCTGCGCGGGCCGCGGGTCCGCCTCACCCTTGTTCGGCCAGAGCGACATCGCCCGCTCGGCCTGCGCGGTGATGGTCAGCGACGGGTTGACGCCGAGGTTGGCGGAGACGGCGGCGCCGTCCACCACGTGGACGCCCGGGTGCCCGTACAGCCGGTGGTAGGGGTCGATGACGCCGCGCTCGGCGTCCTCGCCGATCGGGCAGCCGCCGAGGAAGTGCGCCGTCATCGGCATCCGCATCAGCTCGCCCACGTTGGTGCCGGCGAAGCCGTTGATCTCGTCGGCGAGGATCCGCGCCGCCTCCTCGCCCTCGGGGATGTGCTCCGGGTTGGGCGCGCCGTGGCCCTGCTGCGCGGTGAGCAGGCCCCGGCCGATGCCCCTGGGCTTGCGGAAGGTGGTCAGCGAGTTGTCCAGCGACTGCATGACCAGGCCGATGATCGTCCGCTCCGACCAGCGGTACTTGGAGAGGTTCCGGGCCGACAGCACCGGGTGCCGCACCGTGGTGGCCAGGTACGAGAGCAGGTTGGAGCGGCGGTGCGGGAACTGCAGGATGGTCATCAGGCCCATCGCGTTCGAGCCCTTGCCGTAGCGGACGGGCTCGATGTGGGTGTTCCCGTTCGGGTGGATCGAGGACGTGATCGCCACGCCGCGGCTGAAGTCGGCCCTGGGCGCCCCCGTCTTGCGGCGGTAGCGGCGGTTGTCGGTCAGCGCGCCGACCAGCGACTCCGAGTTGGTGCGGGTGAGGAAGCCCAGCTTGGCGGAGATCCTCGGCAGGGCGCCGGTGTCGCGCATGGTGTGCAGCAGCGTCTGGGTGCCGTAGGTGCCGGCCGCGACCACCACCTGGCGGGCCCTCAGCACCGTGCGCGGGCCCTTACGGCGCCGGTCGGTGGGGACGGTGGTGACCGCGTAGCCGCCGTCCGCCTCCTCGGTGAGGCCGGTCACGGTGGTCAGCGGCCGCACCTCGGCGCCGGCCTGCTCGGCCAGGTAGAGGTAGTTCTCGATCAGCATGTTCTTGGCGCCGTGCCGGCAGCCGGTCATGCACTCTCCGCACTCGGTGCAGGCGCGGCGGGCCGGGCCCGCACCGCCGAAGTACGGGTCGGGGACCTCGGTGCCGGGCGCGCCCTTCGCCGTGCCGTCCGCGTCCTTGCCGTCGCCGAAGAACACGCCGACCGGGGCGAGGTGGAAGGTGTCGCCGACGCCCATCCGCTCGGCGGTGGCCTTCAGATGGGTGTCGGCGGCGGTCACCGTCGGGTTGAGCCGCACGCCGAGCATCCGCTGGGCCTGGTCGTAGTACGGGGCGAGCTCCTCCTGCCAGTCGGTGATGCCGCCCCACTGGCGGTCCTCGAAGAAGGCCTTCGGCGGCACGTACAGCGTGTTGGCGTAGTTGAGCGAGCCGCCGCCGACGCCCGCGCCGGCCAGCACCAGCACGTTGCTCAGCAGGTGGATGCGCTGGATGCCGTACAGGCCGAGGGCGGGCGCCCACAGGTAGTTGCGCAGGTCCCAGGAGTTCTTCGGCAGGCTGTCCGCCGACCAGCGGCGGCCGGCCTCCAGGACGGCGACCCGGTAGCCCTTCTCGGTGAGGCGCAGGGCGGCGACCGAGCCGCCGAAGCCCGAGCCGATCACCACCACGTCGTAGTCGAATCCGCCGTTGTCCGCCATGGTGCCGCTGCTCCTTCGAGGGTGGGGGTGGTGCGCGCGGGCGCCCGGGTGCGGGGCCTACCGGAAGCCGAGGGCCTTCATCGCCCGGAGCCCGGTGGTCAGCAGCGCCGCGAAGCGCTCGTCGTCCAGCCCGTGCGAGGGGCCGATCGGCAGCAGCCGCTGGGTGGCGACGGTCTGCGCCTCGGTGAAGCGCAGGATGCCCTCGGCGCCGTGCCGCCGGCCCAGGCCGGAGTCGCCCATGCCGCCCATCGGGGAGGCCACCGAGCCGTACGCCGCCGCGTACGCCTCGTTGACGTTGACGGTGCCGGTGTGCAGCCGGGCGGCGACGGCGCGGCCGCGCCGGGCGTCCTTCGTCCACACGCTGGAGTTCAGGCCGTAGGGGGTCGAGTTGGCGATCCCGACGGCCTCGTCCTCGGTGTCGAAGCGGTAGACGGAGACGACCGGGCCGAAGGTCTCCTCGTTGCAGACCGCCATGCCGGGGGTGACGCCCTCGAGGACGGTGGGCTCGTAGAAGAGCGGGCCGAGGTCGGGGCGGGGGCGGCCGCCGGCCAGCACGGTGGCGCCGGCCTTGACGGCCTCGTCGACATGCCGGGTGACGGTCTCCAGCTGCCGGTCGGAGACCAGCGAACCCATGTCCGCGCCGTACGCGAGGCCGCCGCCGAGGCGCAGCGCCTTCGTCCGGGCGGTGAAGCGGGCGAGGAACTCGTCGGCGACCGAGCGGTGCACCAGCAGCCGCTCGATGGAGATGCACAGCTGGCCGGCGGAGGAGAAGCAGGCCCGCACGGCGCCCTCGGCGGCGCGCTCCAGGTCGGCGTCGGCGAGGACGAGCAGGGCGTTCTTGCCGCCGAGTTCGAGGGAGGCGCCGACCAGGCGGCCGGCGGCCTGCTGGGCGACCTGCCGGCCGGTGCGGGTGGAGCCGGTGAAGGAGACGTAGTCGGCGTGCTCGACCACGGCCGGGCCGACCACCGGGCCGTCGCCGACCACGATCTGCCAGACGTCGGCGGGCAGGCCGGCCTCGACGAGCAGCTCGCGGGCCCACAGCGCGGTGAGCGCGGTCTGCGTGTCCGGCTTGTTGACCACGGCGTTGCCGGCCGCGAAGGCGGGCAGCGCGTCGCTGACGGACAGCTCCAGCGGGTAGTTCCAGGGCGAGATCTGCCCGATCACGCCCTTGGGGCGGCGGCCCTCCAGGGTGTGGGTGAGCACCGGCAGAGCGCCGCCGCGGCGGCGGTCGCGCAGGTAGGAGGCGGCCTTGCGGCCGTAGTGCCGGGCGGCGGAGGCCGCGGCCAGCACCTCTTCGAAGGCGTGCAGGCGGGTCTTGCCGGTCTCGGCCTGGATCAGGTCGAGCACCTCGTCCTGCCGGGCGAGCAGCAGGTCGTGGAAGCGCAGCAGGACGGCGGCGCGGCGGCGGACGGGCAGGGCGGCCCAGCCCTGCTGGGCGCGGCGGGCCCGGCGGTAGGCCTCCTCGACGTCGGCCGGGGTGGACTGCGGCAGGCTCGCCAGCGGCTCGCCGGTGAGCGGGGCCGCGGTCACCGCCCGCTCGGCGTCCTCGCCGGCGGTGATGCCGCGGGCGAGCCGTTCGACGAGGGCGGGCGTGACGGCCGAGGCGACCGTGCGGGCGCCGCCGGGGGCCGCGGGGTTGCGTCCGGCCTCGTCGGTGGCCGGGGCCTGTGCGTCTGCCGTGGTGTCCGTCATACGGCGCAGCCTAGGCGTTCGCGGCCCGGATGTGTACCCGCCGGTAACACCCAATTCCCGTGACGGCGCGGACACGCCCGGTGGGGGCTCAGCCCTCCACGGAGAAGTTGTTCAGCACGACGGTGAAGCGGCGCAGCGCGTCCTGCCAGTCCTTCTCCGGGGAGGCGACCAGCACGTCGTAGGAGGTGCCGTCCTCGGTGCGGAACTCCACCTCCTTGAGGTGGCGCCGGCCGGTGCCGTCCAGCGACTGGTAGCTGAACTCCCAGACCGCCGCCTCCTGGCCGTTCACCTTGATCCCGGTGAGGTTCTCGCGGCGGTAGGCCGGACGGTTCTTGGTGATGCTCTCCTCCATCTGCTGGAAGTGCTGGAGCGGAGTGAGCGGCTGACCGACCGTCACGGCGAACTGCAGGTAGTGCACCTTGTTGTCGGGGCTGTAGTAGATCTCGTTGTTGTCGGTGGTGCGCACCCACGCCTTGCCGCCGACGGCGGCCGGCATCGGGAAGCGGAAGCCGGCCGGGTCCTGCTTCCAGCTGTAGCCGCTGGGCGCGGGGCCGGGGGTGTCGGACGGGCGGGTGGTCGGCACGGTGATCGGCGCGGTGCCGCTGGCGGTGGGGTCCGGCTCCTCGCCGCCACCGGGGTCGGACTGCGCCTGCACCACGTACGCGGTGACGGCCGCGGCGGCCAGCAGCAGGGCCAGGCCGGCCAGCAGCAGCGGGCGCAGCCGGCGCGGGCGGGCGGGCGCGGCCGGAACGGCGGGCAGCGGCTCGGTGGCGGGCGCGGCCGGCTGGTGCGCGGTCGGGGCCGGGGCCTGCGGGGCCGGGGCCTGCGGCAGCGGGCCGTGCGGTGCGGGCTCGGGGACGGGCAGGGTGGGCGCGGTCGGCGGGTGCGCGGCGGTGCGCGCGGGCTTGTCGGTGCGGTCGACCACCGGCACCTGCTGGGTCGGCACCCGGTGCGCCGAGGCGGCCGGGCGGGCCTTCATGCCGAGGGTGTGCCCGGCGGTGACCTCGCGCAGCATCCGGGCGGCCTCGTCGGCGGTGGGCCGCTCGGCCGCGTCCTTGGCCATCAGGGCGGCCAGCACCGGGCCCAGTGCACCAGCCCGGCGGGGTTCCGGCAGCGGGTCGCCGACCACCGCGGCCAGCGTGGTGAGCGGGGAGGTGCGGCGGAAGGGCGACTCGCCCTCCACCGCGGCGTACAGGGTCGCGCCGAGGCCCCACAGGTCGGAGGCGGGGCCGGGGCGCTCGCCCTGGGCCCGCTCGGGCGCGAGGTAGTCCGGCGAGCCGACCAGGTCGCCGGGGCGGGTGAGTTCGGTGGAGCCCTCGAAGGTGGCGATGCCGAAGTCGAGCAGGACGACCCGGCCGGTGCCCTTCTCCAGCAGCACGTTGGCGGGCTTGACGTCGCGGTGCAGCACGCCGAGCTGGTGGCCGCGGTGCAGCGCGGCCAGCACCTGCAGGCCGACCTCGGCGGCCTCCCGCGGTGCGAGGGTGCCGTCCTGGCTGATCACGTCCGCCAGCGACCGGCCGTCGACCAGCTCCATGACGATCCAGGGGCGGCCGTCGTCCTCCAGCACGTCGTGGATGGTGATGACGCCGGGGTGCTTGATCCTGGCGGCGGCCCTGGCCTCCCGCTTCATGCGGGACTGCAGGATCTCCAGCTCCTCCTCGGGGAGGTGGTTGACGGTCAGCTCCTTGACCGCGACCTCGCGGTCGAGCATCTCGTCGCGGGCCCGCCAGACGGTGCCCATGCCGCCGCGGCCGAGCCGGTCCCCCAGGACGTACCGTCCGGCGAGTACCCGGCCGGTGTCCATGCCTTCCGACGACCGGTCCTGCACGCCCATGGCGACCGTTCCCCCATCCTCAGTCCACCGTCACCGTGACGGAGGTATCGGTGCACCGCAGACTCACCGCACGGACATCTTCTCAACCACACCGGGCCGCGTTGCGCCGGGGCCCGAAATGCACCCCCGCGCACCCGGTACGGTCAGCCCGCCGTCAGGACGACCGCGGCGAGGGCCGCGACCAGCGCCAGCAGGACCCCGCCGACCAGCAGCGGGCCGAGCAGCGCGGGCGGCACCCGGGAGGGGCCGCGGGGCACCGGCAGGTGCCGCTCGCCGTGCCGACGCCCGCGCGGGTGCGGCACCACCGGCCCGGCCGGCCGCACCACCGGCAGCAGCGGCGGCTCCTCCTCACCGGGGCCGAACGGCTCGGGTGCGCCGGCGAGCACGGCGCGCACCCGCCGCTGGACGTCCTCGGCGGTGGGCCGGGCGGTCGGACCGAGGTCGAGGAGCTCCTCGACCAGGCCGCGCAGCGGACCGCAGCCGTCGGCGGGGTAGCGCCGGCCGTCGCGGACGGCGGCGAGCAGCGTCGGCAGGTCGTCCTCGGGGTAGGGCCCGTGGCCGGTGAGCAGCCGGTAGAGCAGCACGCCGAGCGCCCAGCAGTCGCCGGGCGGGCCTGCGTCGGCGGGCCAGTGCTCGGCCCGGGGGCCGAACAGGTCGGCGCGGGCCTCGTACCGGCGGCGCGGGACGGACCCGGCGAGCTGGAGGCAGACCGCCTCCCGGGCGGCGCCGAGGAGCAGCCCGCCGAGCATCGCCGCGCCGTCCTCGCAGACCAGCACCGCGTCGGCGGTGACGTGGCCGTGCACCAGGCCGGCGCCGTGCAGGGCGCGCAGCGCGCCGGCGAGGTCCGCGGCCAGTTCGGCGACCCGGTACGGCGGCACCGGGCCGCCGTCGGCGAGTTCGGCGAGCGGCGCGCCGGCCAGCCGTTCGGCCGCCACCCACAGCAGGTCGCCCTCGGCGGCCGCGCCGGTCTCGACGAGCAGCCGCGGGTGGCGCGGCACCCGGTCGGCCAGTGCGGCGACGGGGCCGGCGATCCGGTCGCCGCGGCGGGCGTCGGCGTCCTCGTACAGGTCGTCGTCCGCCCCGCCCGGGACGAGCAGTTCCGGCAGGTCGAGGGCGTGCAGCAGGACCGGCGCGCCCGTGTGCACGTCCTGCGCGGGCAGGCCGGCTCCCGTCGGACGGTCCGTCACCCGGTACCGTCCGGCCACCAGCTGACCGGGGGCCGCTCGCATGTCCGACTTCCTCTCGCCCCGGCCAGGGTACGTCGCCGCGGGGCCGGGATCGCGGCACCGACCGGACGGATCCGATCGATGTGGCCTTCGACGTGCTCGGCGGCGGCGACGGGCGGGGCGCCGGGAACGCCGCCGTGCGCACCGCCGGGGCCGCCGCGGTGCCCGGCGGGGAGCCGGTGGCGTCGACGGCCGGGCGGCGCCCGGTCCACGTCCGCAGGGGTGCGCCGGTGCTGACCGGCCGTCGGCTGCTCCTCCTCAAGGACGGCGGGCCGCCGGTGCCGGTTGCGCCGGCCGGCTCGGGGCGGCCGGAGCGACGAGGGGTTCGCCCGGGCGGTCGGGGCGGTCCGGGTCAGGGCGCGGGCTGGAAGGTGGCGAAGCCGATGCTGCGGGCCGCCGTGTTGGCCGCCGAGTTCCAGTCCGCGTCGGCGGTCGTCCAGTAGAGGGCGTAGCCGTACTTGCCGTTGCCGGTGACGAAGCCCCGGTTGAGCGAGTGGGAGGTGGTGCTGCTGCCGCTGGTCCACTCCCAGTCGGCGGCGTTGGTCCACTCCCGGTAGGTGATCGCCTTCAGCTGGATGCGCTGGTAGTTGGCCCAGTGCTGCGAGCGCTCGCTGTCCTGCCAGTCGGCGAGGGCGCTGTCGTTGGCGCCGACCGTCCAGTCGACCATCAGCTTCAGCCCGTTGCCCTCGAAGTTGCGGCTGGTCGCGTCGTAGGCCCTGCCCGCGTCGGCCATCCACTCTGGCAGCACGATCGAGAAGCCGGAGGCGTCGTGGACGGTCCGGTAGCCGGCGGGGACGGCGCCGTCCTTGCCGCCGGGCGCGGGCGTGCCGGGCGCCGCGTCGCCGGGGGCGGGGGTGTTCGAGGGCGGGGTGCTCGGGGCGGCGGAGGCGCCCGCGCCGGGGGACGCCGACGCGGCGGGGGACGCGCCCGTACCGGCCGCCGGCGAGCCACCGGTCCCGAGGACGGGCGCCGCGGCCGAGGCCGCGGAGTCGGCGGACTTCCCGCCGTGCTTGCCGGCTCGCTCGCCGTCCCCGCCGCCGTTGTTCAGCAGCGCGATCACGCCGACCAGAACGAGCACCAGCAGCAGCGCGCCGCCGGCCAGCAGCGCGATGCGCGGGTTGCGCCGCTCCCGGGGCACGACCGGCAGGGCCTCGGTGGGCGGGGCGGGCGGCAGCAGCCGGGCGGCGGCCGCGGGCACGGCGGCCGCGGGCACGGCGGCCGCGGGGGGTATCGCCTCGGCCGAGCGGCTGCCGACCCGGACGGTGCCGACCCCGCCGCGCTGCGGCGGGGCGGACCGGTCGGCGGCGGGCGTGCCGGCGGGCTTCCCGGCCGGTGCGGACGCGGGCGTGGCGGGCTTCTTCGCGGTGCCGGCCACGGCGGCTGCGGCCGCGGCGGCCGCCGGTGCGGCGGCGGTGCGGCCGCCGCCGGCCACCGGGACGGCCTGCTGCGTGGTGGCCTCGGCCCGGGCGGTGGACTCGGCGACGATCCGCCGCAGCTGGGCGCGGGTCGCCGAGGCGTCCAGGCGCCGGTCCGGGTCCTTCTCCAGCAGCCCCTCGATGACCGGCCGCAGCGGGCCGGCGTTGAGCGGCGGGGCGAGGTCCTCGGTCATCACGGCGGTGAGCGTGGCGAGCGCCGATCCCCGGTCGTACGGGGGCTTGCCCTCGACCATCGAGTAGAGCGTGCCGCCGAGCGACCACAGGTCGGCCGGCGGGCCGGGCTTGCGGCCCTTGGCCCGCTCCGGCGAGATGTACGAGGGGGCACCGACCAGCATGCCGGTGGAGGTGACGGAGCTGTCGCCCTCGACGCTCGCGATGCCGAAGTCGGTGAGCACCACCCGTCCGTCGTCGCCGATCAGCACGTTGGACGGCTTGACGTCGCGGTGCAGGATGCCGTGCTCGTGGGCGGCGCACAGCACGCCCAGCACGTCGAGGGCGATCGCGGCGGCGCGGGCGGGCTCCAGCGGGCCGTCGTCCTTGATGACGTCGGCGAGGGAGCGGGACTCGACCAGCTCCATGACGATCCAGGGCCGCTCGTCCTCCTCGACCACGTCGAAGACGGTGACGGCGGCGGTGTGCCGGATCCGCGCGGTGGCCTTCGCCTCGCGCAGCGTCCGGACGATCAGGCGGTGCTTCTCGTCCTCGTCGACGGCGTCGGTCATCCGCAGTTCCTTGACCGCGACGACCCGGCCGAGCATCTCGTCCTCGGCCCGCCAGACCGTGCCCATTCCGCCACGGCCGAGGACGTCGCTCAAGCGGTACCGGCCGGCGAGCAGACGGCCGGTGGGCTCCTGCGGCTGCGTCATCGGTGCGCTCCCCCATGTGTTGCTGGCCGTGTGGTCATGACGGCGCGTCGGGCCGCAACGGGCGGCGGCACCCGGGGCTCAGAACGCCAAGTGCCCATCATCCCCTGTCGCTTCGGCCCGGGACCAATCGGCCCCACGGCCTTCGGACGGTCCGCGGCCGGCCGGCGTCCCGTTCGTGGCCGAAAAAGCACTGGCGTGGGCGGATCGATCGTCCCACCGGCTCGCACACGTTCACGAATTCTCCCACGGTGGCGCACGATCACTCCACGCGGGTGCCGTGCTGACGCCCCGCCACCGGCACGCCGGAGCCCCCGACCGCGGACGGACGGGGGCTCCGGGGGCAGCAGCAGCAGCGGCGGATCAGCCGTGCAGCGCCGGGTTGACGGTGACCTCGACCCGCTGGAACTCCTTGAGCTCCGAGTAGCCGGTGGTGGCCATGGCCCGGCGCAGCGCACCGAAGAGGTTCATGGTGCCGTCGGGGGTGTGCGACGGGCCGGTGAGGATCTCCGCGATGGTGCCCACGGTACCCAGGTCGACCTTCTTGCCGCGCGGCACGTCGTCGTGCACGGCCTCCATGCCCCAGTGGTGGCCCTTGCCGGGCGCGTCTGTGGCGCGGGCCAGCGCGGCACCGATCATCACGGCGTCCGCACCGCAGGCGACGGCCTTGGCGATGTCGCCGCTGTAGCCGACGCCGCCGTCCGCGATGACGTGCACGTAGCGGCCGCCGGACTCGTCCATGTAGTCGCGGCGGGCGGCGGCCACGTCGGCGACCGCGGTGGCCATGGGCACCTGGATGCCCAGCACGTTGCGGGTGGTGTGGGCGGCGCCACCGCCGAAGCCGACCAGCACGCCGGCCGCGCCGGTGCGCATCAGGTGCAGCGCCGCGGTGTAGGTGGCGCAGCCGCCGACGATGACCGGCACGTCGAGCTCGTAGATGAACTGCTTGAGGTTGAGCGGCTCGGCGGCCGAGGAGACGTGCTCGGCGGAGACGGTGGTGCCGCGGATCACGAAGACGTCCACGCCGGCGTCGACGACGGCCTTGGAGAACTCGGCGGTGCGCTGCGGCGAGAGGGCGGCGGCGGTGACGACGCCGGAGTCACGGACCTCCTTGATCCGCTGCCCGATCAGCTCGGCCTTGATCGGCTCGGCGTAGATCTCCTGCAGGCGGCGGGTGGCGTCGGCCTCGTCGGAGATGCCGGCGATCTCCTCCAGCAGCGGCTGCGGGTCCTCGTAGCGGGTCCAGAGGCCTTCGAGGTTGAGCACGCCGAGGCCGCCGAGCTTGCCGATGGCGATGGCCTGCTGCGGCGAGACCACGCTGTCCATGGGGGCCGCCAGGAAGGGCAGCTCGAAGCGGTAGGCGTCGATCTGCCAGGCGATCGAGACCTCCTTCGGGTCCCGCGTACGGCGGCTGGGGACGACGGCGATGTCGTCGAAGGCGTACGCCCGGCGGCCGCGCTTGCCTCGCCCGATCTCGATCTCAGTCACTTCGAGCCCTTCTGCTGCTGTGCATCTGCCGGCCGGGTCACCCCGGCCGCCCCCCAGTATCCCGCACCTGCCCCGACGGCCGCCGCCACCGTCCGCGACACGGGCACGCGCGAGGGGCGCGCGGGGAGGGATCCCCACGCGCCCCTCGGGGTGCGGTCGTGCCCGGTCGCTCAGCGGCTGCTGTAGTTCGGCGCCTCGACGGTCATCTGGATGTCGTGCGGGTGGCTCTCCTTGAGGCCGGCCGCGGTGATCCGGACGAACCGGCCCTTGCTCTCCATCTCGGCGACGGTGGCCGCGCCGACGTAGCCCATGGTCTGCCGCAGGCCGCCGACCAGCTGGTGCAGCACCGCCGACAGCGGGCCGCGGTAGGGCACCTGGCCCTCGATGCCCTCGGGCACGAGCTTGTCGTCCGAGGCCACCTCGGCCTGGAAGTAGCGGTCCTTGGAGTAGGAGCGGCCCTGGCCGCGGGACTGCATGGCGCCGAGCGAGCCCATGCCGCGGTAGGACTTGTACTGCTTGCCGTTGATGAACTGCAGCTCGCCGGGCGACTCCTCGCAGCCGGCCAGCAGCGAGCCGAGCATCACGGTGTCGGCTCCGGCGGCGAGCGCCTTGCCGATGTCGCCGGAGTACTGCAGGCCGCCGTCGCCGATGACCGGCACGCCGGCCGCGCGGCAGGCGAGGGCCGCCTCGTAGATGGCGGTGATCTGCGGGACGCCGATGCCGGCGACGACGCGGGTGGTGCAGATGGAGCCGGGACCGACGCCGACCTTGACGCCGTCCACGCCGGCGTCGATCAGCGCCTGGGCGCCGTCCCGGGTGGCGACGTTGCCGCCGATGACGTCGACCTGGACGGCCGACCGGATCTTGGCGATCCAGGCGAGCGCGTTGTGGCTGTGGCCGTGCGAGGTGTCGACGACCAGGAAGTCGACGCCGGCGCCGACCAGGGCCTGGGCGCGGTCGAAGGCCTCGGCGGAGGCACCGACCGCGGCGCCGACGAGCAGACGGCCCTCGGCGTCCTTGGCGGCGTTCGGGTACTGCTCGGCCTTGACGAAGTCCTTGACCGTGATGAGGCCCTTGATCCGGCCGTCCCCGTCGACCAGCGGCAGCTTCTCGATCTTGTGGCGGCGGAGCAGCGCCATGGCGTCCTCGCCGGAGATGCCGACCTTGCCGGTGATCAGCGGCATCGGGGTCATGATCTCGCGGACCTGGCGGGTGCGGTCCGACTCGAAGGCCATGTCGCGGTTGGTGACGATGCCGAGCAGGCGGCCCTCGGGGTCGGCCACCGGCACGCCGCTGATCCGGAACCGGGCGCAGAGCGCGTCAGCCTCGGCGAGGGTGGCCTCCGGGCCGACGGTGATCGGGTCGGCGACCATGCCGGACTCGGAGCGCTTGACCAGGTCGACCTGGCCGACCTGGTCCTCGATCGACAGGTTGCGGTGCAGCACGCCGACGCCGCCCTGGCGGGCCATGGCGATGGCCATCCGGGACTCGGTGACCTTGTCCATCGCCGCCGACAGCAGCGGGATGTTCACCCGGACGTTGCGGGAGACCCGCGAGGAGGTGTCGACCTGGTTCGGCAGCACCTCGGAGGCCCCGGGCAGCAGCAGGACGTCGTCGTACGTGAGCCCGAGCATCGCGAACTTCTCGGGTACGCCTGCGGCGTTGTAAGACATTGTGTGGGGACCTTCCGTGGCGGCCGTTGATCTGATCGCTCCCGGCTGAGGGTTCCCGGAGCGTTGGTCTCAGGAGGGCGCGGCGTCGGCCTGCGGTCGGACCGTCACCACACCCGCGCGCACCGGCACGGGCGGACCGCCAAGACGCCGCAATGCTCGGAGGTTCCTCCAAGGGAACCCCGGTCGCACCCACGAAACTTTGGCGACCTGCCCAGGCGCCGATACCTCATGGTACTGGTGTCCGGAGTGTCGGTTGGCGCTCTCCTTGACAACGCAGAAGTCAGGAGGACTCTTCCGCGAGCGCCCGAAGTCTGCTGAGGGCCCGGTGCTGGGCCACCCGGACGGCGCCCGGGGACATGCCGAGCACCTCGCCGGTCTCCTCGGCGGACAGCCCGGCGGCCACCCGCAGCAGCACGAGTTCGCGCTGGCGGGCCGGCAGGTTGGAGAGCAGCTCCTTGATCCAGGCCGCGTCGCTGCTGAGCAGCGCACGCTCCTCCGGGCCGAGCGACTCGTCCGGGGTCTCCGGCAGGTCGTCGGGCGGGATCACGGTGGAACCGGGGCCGCGCATCGCCGCCCGCTGCAGGTCGGCGATCTTGTGCGCGGCGATGCCGTAGACGAAGGCCTCGAACGGCCGCCCCTCGTCGCGGTAGCGCGGCAGTGCGCAGAGCACCGCCACGCAGACCTCCTGCACCACGTCGTCCACGTGGTGCCGGGCGCCGCCGGGCAGCCGGACGAGCCGGCCCCGGCAGTAGCGCAGCGCGAGCGGGTGGACATAGGCGAGCAGGGCGTCGACGGCCGGGCCCTCGCCGGCGACGGCGGCCGCGACGACCTCGTTCAGCTGGGGGGACGCGCCGCTGCCGAGCACGGGCCGGCGCGGCGCACCGGCGTCCGCGTACGACGCGTCGCCCGGACCGCCGGGCTGGGCCGGGTCGGGCCGGGCCTCGCCGGGGGCGGAGGCCTCGTCGTCACGCATCGGTCCATGGTGCCTGGTCGCTCCGGAGAACGCGGCACCGCGTCCGGAGTTGTGCATCGGAACGTTATGCGTGATCGACGTACCCACCGCACCGCCTCCCGCCCCTGTGCCCGTCGTTCCTGCTGCGGTTGCACTCGTCTCCGCAGTACCCGTCCGCTGGTTCCCGAGGTGCTCCACTCCTCCATGGTGCAGCCTCGGGACCACGACGTCACACGTCCGGGCCCGGGGAGCCGCGAAGCGGCCGCCCCGTCAGCGGACGAGGCCCCAGCGGAAGCCGAGCGCCACGGCGTGCGCGCGGTCCGACGCGCCGAGCTTCTTGAACAGGCGCCGGGCGTGCGTCTTGACCGTGTCCTCGGAGAGGAAGAGCTCGCGGCCGATCTCCGCGTTGCTCCGGCCGTGGCTCATGCCCTCCAGCACCTGGATCTCACGGGCCGTCAGCGTCGGCGCCGCCCCCATGTCGGGGCTGCGCAGCCGGCGCGGCGCGAGTCGCCACGTCGGGTCGGCGAGCGCCTGGGTGACGGTGGCCCGCAGCTCGGCGCGCGAGGCGTCCTTGTGCAGGTAGCCGCGGGCGCCGGCGGCGACGGCGAGCGCCACGCCGTCCAGGTCCTCGGCGACGGTGAGCATGATGATGCGGGCGCCCGGGTCCGCGGACAGCAGCCGCCGGACCGTCTCCACCCCGCCGAGGCCGGGCATCCGGACGTCCATCAGAACGAGATCGGAGCGGTCGGCCACCCAGCGGCGGAGGACCTCCTCACCGTTCGTCGCAGTGGTCACCCGGTCGACGCCGGGCACGGTCGCGACCGCTCGGCGAAGCGCCTCCCGGGCGAGCGGGGAATCGTCGCAGACGAGTACGGATGTCATGACCGTCCTCCGCAGCTGATCCGCGTCACGTTGAGCCTCCTGGCTGGTACGAAACCTCTCCGACACGGCCGTCTGGCGACGGACCCCGTTCTGATCGCCGATGCCACGGCGATCGTTCCCGACGTCCGGCGCTTGCTAACCGCCTCCGTACATCCAACGACCGTCACTCGAATGAGTTACGGCCTTCGCGGCCACACCCACCACTGTACGTGGCCGACCCATCACGGATCGGCCACCTCGCGGTGCAACGCCGCAGATTCGTGCAGCGGATGCGCGGTCCGCGCGGCGCGTACGCCCGGTGTCCCGGGCCCGCACCCCGGGAGGGCCGGCGCACTGCCACCCGATTGCCACGCGGAGCCTGACCACCACCATGCCCCGTTTGTCCGTTTTTATAGCTTCTATACGGTCATTGACTGTTGTGTCGGTGTGTGGGTGACTTGTCCTGTTGGGAGCCGTAAGTCATATTTCCAGGTGTCCGTACCGGCCCCGAGCAGCCTCGCCGCAGCGGGCGGGCCCCGAGACCTTTTTGCAACCGCGTCGATCCGAGCCCGAGTCCTGAGTCCTTGAAGGGAATGAGCCATGGCAGATTTCTCCCGCCTCCCCGGCCCCAACGCAGACCTCTGGGACTGGCAGCTCTCCGCCGCCTGCCGCGGCGTGGACAGTTCTCTCTTCTTCCACCCCGAGGGTGAGCGCGGGGCCGCGCGGAGCTCGCGCGAGGCCAGTGCCAAGGAGGTCTGCATGCGGTGCCCCGTCCGGGCCGAGTGCGCGGCGCACGCGCTGGCCGTACGGGAGCCCTACGGTGTGTGGGGCGGACTGACCGAGGACGAGCGCGAGGAACTGCTGGGCCGCTCGCGGAACAGGCAGCTGGCCGAGGTGCCGCTGGCGATGCCGGCGAACGTCCGGCAGTGATCCGCGGCCAGGGCTCGGCGCAGCGGGATCCGGCCGGACCGGCCGAGAAGAAACGTTTCGGCGGCGACCAGGACGGACGGCCGCCGACCGGTCGGCGGACGGCAGACGGTCAGCGGGCGGCGGCCGCCGCCACCAGCTGATCGAGCATCAGCCCCACCGCGGGCACCGCCGCGAGGTCCGGCAGGGTCAGCGCGACCACCTCGCGCCGCACCGGCTCGCCCGCGGCGGTCTCCAGCGGCACCACCGCGACGCCCTCGCGGCGCACCGCGTCCAGGGCCATGCCGGGCAGCACCGCCACCCCCAGTCCGGCCGCCACCAGTCCCACCACGGCGGGGTAGTCGTCGGTCGCGAAGTCGATCCTGGGCTGGAAGCCGGCGCCCTCGCAGAGCTCCACCAGGTGGCCGCGGCACTGCGGGCAGCCCGCGATCCACTGCTCGTCCGCCAGCTCGCCCACGCCCACCGGGCCGCCGTCGCGGTCCGCCAGCCGGTGGCCGGCCGGCACCAGGACCACCATCGGGTCGTCGAGCAGCGGCTGCACCACCAGATCGGACCAGTCGGTCGCGGCCGCGGACGCCGCGGCCTCCAGCGCCGCCTCGGCCCGGGCCTCGCGGGCCGAGGCGTGCGGGGACGACACCGCCGGGGCGCCGCCCTGCGAGTCCGGGTAGCGGAACGCCAGCGCCACCTCGCACTCCCCCGCCCGCAGCATCGCCGGGGACTCCGGCGGCTCCGCCTCCACCAGCGACACGCGCATGCCGGGGCTCGCCGCCCGAACCTGGGCCACCGCCTTCGGCACCAGCGTGGAGCTCGCCGTCGGGAAGGACACCAGGCGCACCCGGCCCGAGCGCAGGCCGGCGATCGCCGCGACCTCCTCCTCGGCGGCGGACAGGCCGGCCAGGATGCCGGAGGCGTGCTTCAGCAGCACCTCGCCGGCCTCGCTGAGCTGCATGCCCTTGCCGGAGCGGACCACCAGCGGGGTGGCCACCGACTTCTCCAGGGCCTTCATCTGCTGGCTCACGGCGGGCTGGGTGCAGCCCAGCTCGCGCGCGGCGGCGGAGAAGGAACCGGTGCGGGCGACTGCGCGGAGCACTCGGAGGTGGCGGGCCTCGATCATGGCTCAGTTATAAGCCACCCTTTGAGCCCACCGGAAGCGAACGGATCACGGGAACGCCGGAGGCCCGGCCTCCCGCCCGTGGTGGGCGGGAGGCCGGGCCTCCGGGGAGCGGCTCCGCGTCAGTGGGAGTGGCCGTGGCCGCCGTGCGAGTGGCCGTGACCGTTGTCGGCCTCCTCCTCCTTCTTCTCCACCACGAGGGTCTCGGTGGTGAGGAGCAGGGAGGCGATGGAGGCGGCGTTCTCCAGGGCCGAGCGGGTGACCTTGACCGGGTCGATGACGCCGGCCTTCACCAGGTCGCCGTACTCGCCGGTGGCGGCGTTGTAGCCGTGGCCGGTCTCCAGGTCGGCGACCTTGGAGGTGATGACGTAGCCCTCCAGGCCGGCGTTCTGGGCGATCCAGCGCAGCGGCTCGGCGAGCGCCTTGCGGACGACCGCGACACCGGTGGCCTCGTCGCCGGACAGGCCGAGGCCGCCGTCGAGGACCTTGGCGGCGTGCACGAGGGAGGCGCCGCCACCGGCGACGATGCCCTCCTCGACCGCGGCGCGGGTCGCCGAGATGGCGTCCTCCAGGCGGTGCTTGCGCTCCTTCAGCTCCACCTCGGTGGCGGCACCGACCTTGATGACGCAGACGCCGCCGGCCAGCTTGGCCAGGCGCTCCTGCAGCTTCTCGCGGTCCCAGTCGGAGTCGGTGGAGGCGATCTCGGCCTTGATCTGGCCGACGCGGCCGGCCACGGCCTCGGAGTCGCCGGCACCGTCGACGAGGATGGTCTCGTCCTTGGTGACGGTGATGCGGCGGGCGGTGCCGAGCACGTCCAGGCCGGCCTGGTCGAGCTTGAGGCCGACCTCCTCGGAGATGACGGTCGCGCCGGTGAGGACGGCGATGTCGCCGAGGATCGCCTTGCGGCGGTCGCCGAAGCCGGGGGCCTTGACGGCCACCGCGTTGAAGGTGCCGCGGATCTTGTTGACCACCAGGGTGGACAGCGCCTCGCCGTCGACGTCCTCGGCGATGATCAGCAGCGGGCGGGAGCCGCCCTGCAGGATCTTCTCCAGCAGCGGCAGGAGCTCCTGGATGGAGGAGATCTTGCCCTGGTTGATCAGGATGTACGGGTCCTCGAGGACCGCCTCCTGGCGCTCCGCGTCGGTGACGAAGTACGGCGACAGGTAGCCCTTGTCGAACTGCATGCCCTCGGTGAACTCGAGCTCGACGCCGAAGGTGTTGGACTCCTCGACGGTGATGACACCGTCCTTGCCGACCTTGTCGATCGCCTCGGCGATGAGCTCGCCGACCTGGGTGTCCTGGGCGGAGAGGGACGCGACGGCGGCGACGTCGTCCTTGCCCTCGATCTCGCGGGCCACCGAGAGCAGGTGCTCGGAGACGGCGGCGACGGCCTTGTCGATGCCCTTCTTCAGGGCGGCCGGGCCGGCGCCGGCGGCGACGTTGCGCAGGCCCTCGTTGACCAGGGCCTGGGCGAGCACGGTGGCGGTGGTGGTGCCGTCGCCCGCGACGTCGTTGGTCTTGGTGGCGACCTCCTTGACCAGCTGCGCGCCCAGGTTCTCGTACGGGTCGTCGAGCTCGACCTCGCGGGCGATGGTCACACCGTCGTTGGTGATGGTGGGGGCGCCGAACTTCTTGTCGATGACGACGTTGCGGCCCTTGGGGCCGATGGTCACCTTGACCGTGTCGGCCAGCTTGTTGACACCGCGCTCCAGCGAGCGGCGGGCGTCCTCGTCGAACTGCAGGATCTTCGCCATGTTCCCGTTTCCTCAGGGTCTTACGGATGGACCAACAAGCACGCCCCGGCCCGGGTCAGTGCTGACTCGGTTCCGGGGCGGGCCGTTACGGCTTACTTCTCGATGATGGCGAGAACGTCGCGGGCCGAGAGGACGAGGTACTCCTCGCCCTGGTACTTGACCTCGGTGCCGCCGTACTTGGAGTACAGGACGATGTCACCGACGGCGACGTCGAGCGGCAGGCGCTGGCCGTCCTCGAAGCGGCCCGGGCCGACGGCCAGGACGACGCCCTCCTGGGGCTTCTCCTTGGCGGTGTCCGGGATAACCAGGCCGGAGGCCGTGGTGGTCTCGGCGTCGAGCGGCTGGACCACGATGCGGTCCTCGAGCGGCTTGATGGCAACCTTGCTGCTGGTGGTCACGTCCGAGCTCCCCTTCGGAGATTACGGGGTTGTCTAACAGGGAAGGGCGATGTCCGCAGGCCTGCCGTCGCGGGGGTCAGGCTCGCTCCGTCGCATTGGCACTCCCCCGGGGGGAGTGCCAGGAACGACCATAGGCCGCCGTTAGCACTCAGTCAACCAGAGTGCCAACGAGAGTCGCCCGGTGTCCCGGGTACGGGTGAGTAGCCGTACTCATGTGCGACGCCGGCGCCGGACGGGACGATGGCGGCATGACCGCGAACCGACCCTCCGTCACCCGGGACCTCCTGCACACCTCCTGGCTGCTCGCCGTCGAGACGGCGCTCGGCACCGGCGCGGTGTACGCCTCGATCGTCCTGGTGTTCGCCCTGGCCACCCCGGACAGCGGCGCCGGTGTGGTGGCGGCCTGCCTCGGTCTGGTGGCGGCCGCCGTGACCCTGCCGGTGGTCACCGTCGCGGTGACGGCGCGCCGGGGCTACCGGATCGCACCGGTGGCTGTGGTGACCGCCGGGCCGCTGCTGGTCGCGGGTGCGCTGACCGTCGTCGGCCGCTGACGGCCGCCGGCCGCCGGGCCTCCGCGGAGGCAGGGAGGGGCCGTGGCCGCCCGGGGGAGAATGGCCGGGTGGAGATCGAATCGTTCCGGGCGCTGCTGACCGACGAGGGGCGGGCGCTGCTCGCCGAGCTGCGGGAGTTCACCCCCGACCGCGAGCTGGCGCTGGCCACCCGGCTGCGCCGGGACCACCCGGCCGAGCTGGTGCGGGCCGCGTTCGAGCAGGCCCGGCTGCGGCAGCGGGCCCGGGCCAAGTTCGGCGACGACGCCGACGTCATGTACTTCACGCCGAACGGCGTCGAACAGGCGACCCGGCGCAGCGTCGCCGAGTGGCGGGCGGCCCGGTTCGCGGGCCTGGGCGTGCGGCGGCTGGCGGACCTGTGCTGCGGCATCGGCGGGGACGCGGTCGCGCTGGCCCGGGCCGGCGTGTCGGTGCTGGCGGTGGACCGGGACCCGCTGACCTGCGCGGTGGCCGAGGCCAACGCGGCGGCCCTCGGTCTCGCCGGGCTGGTGGAGGTGCGCTGCGCGGACGTGCTGGAGGTGGACACCGACGGCTTCGACGCGGTGTTCACCGATCCCGCGCGGCGGACGGCGCGCGGTCGGGTCTTCGACCCGGAGGCGTACTCGCCGCCGCTGTCCTGGGCGCTGGAGGCGGCGCGGCGGACGCCGTTCGGGGCACTGAAGGTCGCCCCCGGGATCCCGCACGAGCTGGTGCCGCAGGACGCGGAGGCGGAGTGGGTCTCCGACCACGGCGAGGTGAAGGAGGCGGTGATCTGGTTCGGCACCGGGGCGGCGGCGCCGTACCGGGCGACGGTGCTGCCGGGCGGCGGCAGCCTGTCGGGCACCGGCGACCGGGCCGAGGCCGGGCCGGTCGGCCGCTACCTGTACGAGCCCGACGGCGCGGTGATCCGGGCCGGCCTGGTCGCGGACGTGGCGCGCAGCGTGGGCGGCCGGCTGGTCGACCCGCAGATCGCGTACGTGACGGCGGACGAGCTGGTGCCGACCGCCTTCGCCCACGCGTACGAGATCGGCGAGGTGCAGCCGTACAACGTGAAGCGGCTGAGGGCGCTGCTGCGCGAGCGCGGGGCCGGGACGGTGGTGATCAAGAAGCGCGGGATCTCCGTCACCCCGGAGGAGCTGCGCCGGCAGTTGAAGCCGAGCGGCCCGCACGAGGTGACGGTGATCCTCAGCCGGACGGACGACGGCCCGCTGATGATGCTGGGTCAGCCGGCCGCGACGTAGTCCTCCAGGCGGCCGACGGCGAAGCCCTGCTCCTGGATCCGGGCGAGCAGTTCGCCGAACATCTTGGTCATCGTCTCGCCCTTGAGGTCCTTGGGGCCGCGGAAGTGGGCGAGGACGATGTCGCCGGGACGGAGCTTCTTGTCGGCGGCCTGGTACTGCATGTCGTGGATCTGCATGGACTCGCGCCAGAGCACTACGGCGCGCGGGCCGCAGGCGCGGACGGCGGCGCCCAGGGCCGGGGTGTGCGCGCCGTCGCCGTACGGCGGGCGGAACAGCAGCGGCGCGGTGCCGTACTCGCGGGTGAGCGCGGTCTGGGCGTCGCAGACCTCGGACTTCTGGCGTTCGGGCGAGAGCCGGCTCATCGCGGGGTGGTCCACGGAGTGGTTGTGGATGTGGTTGCCGAGGGCCTGCAGCGGCTTGAAGTAGCCGTAGTCGCCGCTCACGATGTCGCGGGTCAGGAACATCGAGAAGGGCACCTTGAGGTCGGTGGCCATCTCGACGAACTTCGGGTCCTTCTCGGCGCCGTCGTCGATGGTGATGAAGACGACCTTGTCGCCGGTCGGCACCTCGCTGAAGACCGGGACGGGCCCGGTGGCGGCGAGCTTAATCGGCTTGTCGGCGGGGGCGGCCGGGGCCGCGGGCAGCGGCTTGAGGCCCCACTTGGACCAGGCGGCCGTGCGGTCCTGTGCGGCGGGCGCGGCCGCGGCGGTGGTGCCGGCCGCGGAGGCGCCGGGCCGGGCGGGCGGCGCCTGGGCGCCGCGCTGCGGTGCGCCGCTGCCGCAGGCGGTGAGTGCCGCCAGCAGGACGGCCGCCCCCGCGGCACAGGACATGGACCTCTTCGTCAACGTGCGCTCCCCCCACCCGGCCCGGCGGTGTGCGCCGGGTCAGCGATCTCTCAGGAGGGCACGCTACTCGACGTGCGCGCGGGTGAACGACCAGCGGTGGACGGGTCGCGCGGTCAACCCGTCCGGCGGATCGGGGAGCCGTCCGGGCTCGCCCGTCCACCAGGTGATGAGCAGCACCCGGTCGCCGTCGGCGGTGAGCAGTTCGAGGCGTTCGGGGGCCGCGGTGCGCAGGCCGGGCAGTACCTCCTCGCGCACCCAGCGCTCCAGGTCGGCGGCCCGCCCCTCGGCGGCGCGGGCCTCCCACATGAGGGCGCGGGTCACCGCAGCGACTCGTGCGCGTGGGCGTGGAACTCGGTGTGCGGGACGTGCACCTCGGTGACCGGCAGCGAGGAGTCCGCGGACAGGTCGAAGGCGGACGGGGTGCGGCCCCGGCGGACCATCTCGGAGCCGAGCGCGGCGACCATGGCGCCGTTGTCGGTGCACAGGCCCGGGCGGGGCACCCGGAGCACGATGCCGGCCCGGTCGCAGCGCTGCTGGGCCATCTCGCGCAGCCGGGAGTTGGCGGCGACGCCGCCGCCGATCATGAGGTGGTCGACGCCGTTGTCCTTGCAGGCGCGGACGGCCTTGCGGGTGAGCACGTCGGTGACGGCCTCCTGGAAGGACGCGGCGACGTCGGCGATCGGGACCTCCTCGCCGGCGCGGCGCCTCGCCTCGACCCAGCGGGCGACGGCGGTCTTCAGGCCGGAGAAGGAGAAGTCGTAGGCGGGGTCGTTCGAGGCGCTGAGGCCGCGCGGGAAGGCGATGGCCTTCCCGTCGCCGTCGCGGGCGGTGCGGTCGACGTGCGGGCCGCCGGGGAAGCCGAGGCCGAGCACCCGGGCGACCTTGTCGAAGGCCTCGCCGGCCGCGTCGTCGATGGTGGCGCCGAGCGGGCGGACGTCGCTGGTGATGTCGGAGGAGAGCAGCAGCGAGGAGTGGCCGCCGGAGACCAGCAGGGCCATGGTCGGCTCGGGCAGCCGGCCGTGCTCCAGCTGGTCGACGCAGATGTGCGAGGCGAGGTGGTTGACGCCGTACAGCGGCTTGTCGAGGGCCCAGGCGTAGGCCTTGGCGGCGGAGACGCCGACCAGCAGGGCGCCGGCGAGGCCGGGGCCGGCGGTGACGGCGATGCCGTCGAGGTCGGTGGCCTTGATCCCGGCGGTGTCGAGGGCGCGCTGGATGGTCGGGACCATCGCCTCCAGGTGCGCCCGGCTGGCGATCTCGGGGACGACGCCGCCGTAGCGGGCGTGGTCGTTGACGCTGGAGGCGACCGCGTCGGCGAGCAGCGTGGTGCCGTGGACGATGCCGACGCCGGTCTCGTCGCAGGAGGTCTCGATGCCGAGGACGAGCGGTTCGTCAGCCATTCTTCGGGTCCTTCGAATCGTGCGGGGGGTGGTCGAGTCGCATGACGAGCGCGTCGACGTTCGCGGGCTGGTAGTAGCCGCGGCGGACGCCGACCGGTTGGAAGCCGAACCGCTCGTACAGCCGCTGGGCGCGCAGGTTGTCGACCCGGACCTCCAGCAGCAGTTCGGCGCAGCCGCGGCGGGCGGACTCCTCGACGAGGTCGGTGAGCAGCGCGGTGCCGAGGCCGGCGCCCTGCAGGCGCTCGTCGACGGCGATGGTCTGGACGTCGCCCTCGGTGCCGACGGCCATCAGGCCGGCGTAGCCGACGATGCGGCCGTCCTCGGTGGTGGCGACGGTGTAGTGGCGGGTACCGCCGGGGTGGGCCTCGGCCAGCTCGGACCAGTACATGGCGGGCGACCAGGCGTCCTCGGGGAACAGCCGCAGTTCGAGGTCCATGACGGGCTCGATGTCCCACCACCGCATCGGGCGGAGGATCACGTCCATCCGGCGCCCCTCTCCGCGGCGGGCCGGCGGGTCATGCGGGGAGCACCGCCTTGTACCCGGCCGGGACCTGGGCGTCGGGGCGTCGCAGGTAGAGCGGGGCGTTGGGCAGCAGTTCGCGGCCGGCGGCGAGTTCGGTGGCGGCGTAGTCGGCGAGGGCGCCGGCCGAGACGTGCTCGGGGCCGGTCGCACCGGGGAAGGTCTCGGGGTAGAGCAGGGCGCCGGCGCCGACCGAGCGCTGCGGCGGGGTGAGGTCGCCGGGGCGGTCCACGCCGGGGCCGTCGGTGCGGGTGCCGTCCTCGTCGTAGGAGGCCCAGTAGACCTCCTTGCGGCGGGCGTCGGTGGCCGCGGTGAACGGGCCGGTCAGCCCCTCGCGGCGGGCCTGGTGGGCGATCGCGTCGAGGGTGCAGACGCCGTGCACGGGCAGGCCGAGCGCGTGGCCGAGGGCGGCGGCGGTGACCAGGCCCACCCGCAGGCCGGTGTACGGGCCGGGGCCCACGCCGACGGCGATCGCGGTGAGCTCGCGCTTGTCGACGCCGGCGGCGCGCAGCACGTCGCCGATGGTGGGCAGGAGCAGCTCGCCGTGCCGTCTGGCGTCGACCTCGTAGGACTCGGCGAGGACGGCCGTGCCGTCGTGGACGGCGGCGGTGACGGCGGGGGTTGCGGTGTCGAACGCGAGCAGCAGCACGGCACCAAGGTTAGAGGGTCGGCCGGGCCCGCCGCCCCGGCGGTGCGGGGCGGACGGCTCCGCCGGTGCCGCGGCGCGGGGGCGGGGGTGGGGAACACACCATCGGATCGCACCTTCGGGTGGGTGCGGACCTGGCACGATGGGGCGGACACGGGCAGCGAGCGGTGGGAGCGTGCGTGGTGAGGACGGTTCCGGGCGTGGTGGTCGCGGGGCTGACGGCGGGGGCCGTGGCGGTGGTGGCGCTGCTGGCCGTCCAGGCGGACGGTGCGCAGGCGCGGGCCGAGGCGGCCCGGGCGTCGGCCGGGGTGTCCGCCGAGCCGTCGCCGAGCGCACCCGCCCCGGCCGCGTCGATGCCGGCGCTGCCCGCCTCGTCGGGCACGGGCTACCGGGTGGTGTACTCGGTGTCGCAGCACCGGGTGTGGCTGGTCGATCCGCGCAAGGACCAGCAGGTGCAGGCCTCGTTCGCGGTGACGCCGGGCTCGGCGGAGCCGACGCCGGGCAGCTACAGCGTGTACAGCCGGACGGCGGCCGGGAAGGGCACCGACGGCCGGCAGATCGAGCACGTGGTGCGGTTCACCGACCAGGGCACCGTGGTGTTCGGCTTCGGCGCGGCGGTGGACGGCTCGACGGCGCCGCCGACGGGGACCCTGCGCACGGGCGGGATCCGCTCGTCCCGGGCGGACGGGCAGGTGCTGTGGGACTTCGCGCCGACCGGGACGAGGGTGTTCGTCGCGGAGTAGCGCCGGCGCCGGGTGGCGCCGACCGCTGCCCGGGCGGGCGTGGCCGGGCGGTGCGTCAGGCCGCGCGCGGTGGCGCGGCGGGTTCCGGGTGCTCCTGCGCCGTGGGCCGCGGGCGCGCGGGCGGGGTGGAGACGGCGGCGGCGGACGCGCAGGAGGCCAGCAGGGCGCGCATCGGGACCTCGCCGGCCCGGGCCGGGGTGTCGTCGGAACGGTCCTGCGGCGTGGGTGCCGCAGCGGGGGTGGTGCTCGCCATCGGGGCGCCTCCCTAGTTAGGCAGACCTAACCGCAGTTCCCATCCCATCACGAGGGCGGGCCGGGCCGCAACACCTTCCCGACACCGTGTCGGGAAGTGTCGGGCCGCG
The DNA here is from genome assembly GCF_000717715.1 of Streptomyces sp. NRRL B-24484. Classification (GTDB taxonomy): domain Bacteria; phylum Actinomycetota; class Actinomycetes; order Streptomycetales; family Streptomycetaceae; genus Kitasatospora. Next base: position 160,760 of record NZ_JOAI01000002.1, read on the forward strand.
GCTCCGCCACCCCGGGGATGTGTCGTCGAAGGCCACCGGCGCACCACGAGCGGCGCGGGGAGTGCGCGGCCTCGGGCATCACGGCTCCGCCGGGCCGTCGCGGGAGCCACCCCCGCGGAACGGGCAGCCCTCGGGGGACGGCCGGGCGGGCGCGGCGGGATCAGTCCCGGTCGAGGACGGCGAGGTCGACGCCGTCCCAGCGGCCGCCGAGGCCGGTGACGGTGACCCGGCGCGGGTCGAGGTCGTCGGCCTCCTCCGCGGCGCCGCCGATCGCCCGGTGGATCCGGACCTCCAGGCGGTCCTCGCTGAGCTGCTCGACCTTGCCCTCGCCCCACTCGACGACGACCACCGACTCGGGCAGCGACACGTCCAGGTCGAGGTCCTCCATCTCGTCCAGGCCGCCGCCGAGCCGGTAGGCGTCGACGTGGACGAGGGCCGGGCCGCCGCCGAGCGGCGGGTGGACCCGGGCGATCACGAAGGTCGGCGAGGTGACCGCGCCGCGCACGCCGAGGCCCTCGCCGAGGCCGCGGGTGAGGGTCGTCTTGCCGGCGCCGAGCTCCCCGTGCAGCAGTACCAGGTCGCCGGGGCGCAGCAGCGCGGCGAGGCCCTTCCCGAGTCGGCCCATCCGCTCGGGGGTGGCGACGGTGAGGCTGAGCTGGTTGCCCATGGGGGTGTCGGTGTCCTTCCGGGTGGCGGCGGGGGCCGCGGTCAGTGGTGGGGCCCCGGGCCGGGCGGGGCGGGGACGCCGGCGTGGCCGGCGGCCCGCTGCAGCAGCCCGGTCAGGTGCAGGTCGACCTCGTCGGGCCGCTCCAGCATCAGCAGGTGGCCGGTCTCGGGCAGCACGACCAGCTCGGCGCCGGGCAGCGTGCGGGCGATCTCCTCGCTGTGCGCGGGCGGGGTGAGCAGGTCCTCCGTGCCGGCCAGGACGAGGACGGGGATGCCGTCGAGGGCGGCCAGCGCGGCCTTCTTGTCGTGCAGGCCGAACGCCGGGTAGAACTCGGCGACCACGTCGATCGGGGTGGCGTCGAGGAGCTGTTCGGCGAACCGGACGACCTGCGGGTCGACGTCCTTGGAGCCGAAGGAGAAGCGGCGGTAGAAGACCGCGGCGACGTCGGCGCCGATCCGGCGGGTGGCCTCGACGATTTCGACCTGGCGGCCGAGCAGCTTGACGGTGGCGGGGGCGAGCTTGCGCAGCAGGCGGGCGCCGGCCGCGGGCAGGCCGAGGGTGACGGAGTTCCAGTCGCCGGCCAGGGTGCCGACCAGGCCGACGCCGGCGACCCGTTCGCGGAACAGTTCCGGGTGCTGGTCGGCGAGGGCCATGACGGTCATGCCGCCCATGGAGTGGCCGATCAGCACGATCGGGCCCTCCGGGACGACCGCGTCGAGGACGGCCTTGAGGTCGCCGCCGAGCTGGTCGATGGAGGCCGGCTCGCCGGCCAGGTAGGAGCGGGAGCGTTCGGAGCGGCCGTGGCTGCGCTGGTCCCAGAAGACCAGCCGCAGTCCCTCGCGGAAGGCGGCGCGCTGGAAGTGCCAGCTGTCCTGGTTGAGGCAGTAGCCGTGGCAGAAGACGACGGTCAGCGGCGTCGGGGTGTCCGAGGGCGCCGGTCCGGCGGGCCGGCCGGCGCGGGCCAGGGCGCCGGTGCCGCCGAGCAGTCCGGGCAGACCGGTGCGGTCGACGCCGGTGGTCCCGCGCCGCCGGGTGAACCAGGCACGGCGGCGCTGGCCCTCGTCCTCGGGCTGCTCGGGCCGGCCGGCCGGGCCGGGCACCGCCTCGTCCCAGCCGGTGCCGTCGAGTTCGACGTACAGCTCGGTGCCGTCCGGGGCGGCGACGGTGCACGGGCGGCCGCGCAGCGAGCCGTACGGGGCGGCGGCGTCGAGCTCCTCGCGGGCGCGGCGGCGCATCGAGCGGCCGACGGTGAGGCGCTCGATGGCGACGCCGGCGGCGGCGCCAGCCGCGACCACGCCGAGCGATATGCCGATCAGGCCCGCCCGGCTCACGCCGCCGGAGGCCGCCCCGGCGGCCCTGGCCACCGCGGCGACCGGATTCCCGTCGGCGCCCTCCGCCATCAGGGGGCCGTCCCGTCCCCCGCGCCCACGTAGCGGCGCGGCACCCGGGAGCCGATCCGGGTGACGATCTCGTACGAGAGGGTGCCGCACGCGCGGCCCCAGTCCTCGGCGGTGGGCTCGCCGCGCTCGCCGCTGCCGAAGAGCAGGACCTCCTCGCCGACCGGCGGGGTGTCGCCGCCGAGGTCGACGACGAACTGGTCCATCGCGACCCGGCCGGCGACGGTGCGCCACTTGCCGGCGATCTGGACGGGGCCGGTGTTGGAGGCGTGCCGCGGGATGCCGTCCGCGTAGCCGACCGGGACGAGGCCGAGGGTGGTGTCGCCCGGTGTCGTGTAGTGGTGGCCGTAGCTGACCCCGTGGCCGCCCGGGACGGTCTTGACCAGGGCGAGCCTGGCCGTGAGCGACATCACGGGGCGCAGCCCGAAGTCCGCGGGGGCGCCGATGTCCGGCACCGGGGAGAGGCCGTACATGGCGAGGCCGGGCCGGACGAGGTCGTAGTGCGACTGCGGCAGCAGCAGGGTGGCCGGCGAGTTCGCCAGGTGCCGGACCTCGGGCCGGACGCCCCGGGCCTCGGCGTGCGCGACGGCGGCGGCGAAGCCGTCGAGCTGGGCCTGGACGGAGGGGTGGCCGGGCTCGTCCGCGGCGGCGAAGTGGGACCAGAGGCCGACGACCTCGATCAGGCCCTCGGCCTGGGCGCGCAGGGCGGCGGCGACCAGCTCGGGCCAGTCGTGCGGCTGGCAGCCGTTGCGGCCGAGGCCGGTGTCGGCCTTGAGGTGGACGCGGCCGGGCACGCCGGTCTCGCGGACGGCGGCGAGCAGTTCGTCGAGCGCCCAGCGGCCGCTGACGGAGACGTCCACGTGGGAGCGGAGCGCCTGGGCCCAGGGGCCGCCGGGCGTCCACAGCCAGCACAGGATCCGGGCCTGCTCGGGGCGGATGCCCGCGGCGCGCAGGGCGAGCGCCTCCTCGGGGGTGGCGGTGCCCAGCCAGCGCACGCCCGCGGCGACCGCCTCACGGGCGCACGGCAGCGCGCCGTGGCCGTAGGCGTCCGCCTTGACCACGGCCATCAGCGCGGCATCGGTGCGTGCCCCCAGCGCGGCGAGGTTCTCCCGCAGGGCGGCCAGGTCGACGGCCGCCTCGGCGCGGACCCCGTGGGTGAGGGCGGGAGTTCCGGTCGTGTTCGCAGTTGTCATCGCGTATCAGTCTCCCAGACCGGCGCCGCTGCCCGGCTCACGACCCCGGCCGGGCCCGGCGGTCGTCAGTGGGAGACGCGCGAAACGGAGCATTCGGTTCCGCGGAACGGTACCCTCCCGCCGTTCGGGCGGCGCGGCCGGTGTCAGCGTCCGGCGGCCGCCGAGCGCACCGTCCGCCACGCCTCCGGCAGCGCCTCCGCGATGTCCAGCGCGGCGGCCGGGGCGCCCGCGGCGGCCGTCCGGCCGGCCAGCCCGTGCAGGTGGGCGGCGACCGATCCGGCGTCCAGCGGGCCGAGGCCGGACGCCAGGAGCGAGCCCGCGAGGCCGGACAGCACGTCCCCGCTGCCCGCCGTGGCGAGCCAGGAGGTGCCGGTCGGATTCACCCGGACGGTGCCGTCCGGCTCGGCGACCACCGTGGTGGAGCCCTTGAGCAGCACCGTCGCCCGGTAGGCCGCGGCGAGCCTGCGCGCGGTGGCCAGCCGGGCCGCCGCGAGGCCGTCCGCGGCGGGCGGCGCCCCGCCCTCCGCGCCGGCGAGCAGCCGGGCCGCCTCGCCGGTGTGCGGGGTGAGCAGGGTGGGCGCGGTGCGGTCCGCCAGCGCGGCCGGACCGAGCCGGGCGAGCTCGGTCAGCCCGTCCGCGTCGACCAGCACCGGCACGTCCGCCGCCAGCACCTCGGGCAGCAGCTCCCGCACGCCCTCGCCGGAGCCGGGGCCGACCACCCAGGCCTGCACCCGGCCGGCCTCAGCGGGTCCGCCCGCGGTCACCAGCGCCTCCGGGAAGCGGCGCACCACCTCGGCCGCGGCCGTCCCCGCGTAGCGGACGGCGCCCGCCCCGCCGCGCAGCGCCCCGGCCACGGCCAGCACCGCCGCCCCCGGGTAGCGCGCCGAGCCCGCGGCGACGCCGACCACCCCGCGCCGGTACTTGTCGCTCTCCGTGCCGGGCAGCGGCAGCAGTGCCGCCGCGTCCGCGTGCTGCAGCACGGAGACCGGCGCCGGCGGCAGCTCCAGGCCGATCCCGACCAGCTGCAGCACGCCCGCGTACGAGGCGCCGGGATCGATCAGCAGCCCGGGCTTGTAGGTGCCGAAGCAGACCGTCACGTCCGCCCGCAGGGCCACCCCGGGCACCGCGCCGGTGTCCGGGTCGACGCCGCTCGGCACGTCCACCGCGACCACCCGCCCGCGCCGGGGCAGCGCCGCGTACGGCTGTGCCTCCGGCCGCAGCCCGCCGCGGCCGCCGATCCCCACGATGCCGTCCAGCACCAGGTCGGCCCGCTCGAACTCGCCCTGATCGGCCGTCACCCGGCCGCCGGCCGCGATCAGCGCGGCGAGGCCGGCGGCGTGCGCCTTCTCCGGCGAGAGCAGCACCGCGGACACCCGGGCGCCGCGGCGGGCCAGCCGCGCTCCGGCGTACAGGGCGTCACCACCGTTGTCGCCGCTGCCCGCCAGCACCAGCACCCGGCTGCCGTAGACCCGCGGCAGCAGCCGTGCGCAGGTCGCGGCGAGGCCGGCGGCGGCGCGCTGCATCAGCGTGCCCTCCGGCAGGCGGGCCATCAGGTCGGCCTCGGCGGACCGGACCTGTTCGACGGTGTGTGCGCGGCGCATCGGCGGCCTCCCGTGGCGTTGGGGCGTCCCGGGGCCTGTCGCGCTAGCCCTCGGCGATCACCACCGCCGACGCTACGCCCGCGTCGTGGCTCAGCGACACGTGCCACGACCGGACGCCGAGGGCGGCGGCCCGCTCGGCGACCGTGCCGGTGACCTTGAGCACCGGCCGGCCGGAGTCCTCGGTGTGCACCTCGGCGTCCGTCCAGCGCAGCCCGGGGGGTGCGCCCAGCGCCTTGGCCAGCGCCTCCTTGGCGGCGAACCGGGCGGCGAGCGAGGCGGTGCCCCGCCGTGCCCCGGAGGGCAGCGTCAGCTCGGCCTCGGTGAAGAGCCGGTCCGCGAGGTGCGGGGTGCGCTCCAGCGACTCCCCGAACCGCGCGATCTCCGCGACGTCGATCCCGACCCCGATGATCACCCGTGGACTCCTTCTCCGACTCCGGCCGTTGCCGGGGACTGTACGGCACACTTTCGAGTGAGAACCGCTTCGAGCCCCCTCCGGTACCGATCCGTACGCCTACCGTGTGCCCCGGCGCCGATCGGCAGGAGGGAGAAGGGCCATGGTTGCCATGCCGGCTGTCGAGCACCCGCTGCCTGCGGACGACCTGCTCCGGGCGTTCCTGGAGCTGGAAACCCCGCCGGGCTTCAAGGCCGAGCTCATCGAAGGGGAGATCGTCGTGACACCGCCACCGGACGGGGACCACGAGGACGCCGTCGCGCGATTCGCCCGGGCTGTCGCCCGGCACGCCGTGGAGGAGCTGTACGTCAGTGGCGGACGCGGGCTGATCACGCCCCACGGCAGATTCGTTCCGGACGCCGCCGTGGCGCCGGTCGGCACGTTCCGCGACCAGGGTCCGTGGACGGAACCTGTCGGTGTGGCGCTTGTCCTGGAGGTCACCTCGACCCACCCTCGGAGGGACCGCGAGGCCAAACGCCTCGGCTACGCCGCCGCAGGCATCCCCTGCTACCTGCTGATCGACCGCGACGAGGGCCGGGCCACCCTGTTCACCGACCCCGCGGACGGGGACTACACCGTCCACACCCAGGCGGCCTTCGGCAAGCCCCTCGACCTGCCCGCCCCGTTCTCGTTCGCGCTCGACACGGAGCCCCTGCGGTAGCGCACGCCACCGCAGGGGCTCCGGGCGGAGCGGGTCCGGCTACTCGACGGTGACCGACTTCGCCAGGTTGCGCGGCTGGTCGACCTCGTGGCCCTTGGCGGTGGCCAGCTCGCAGGCGAAGACCTGCAGCGGCACGGTGGAGACCAGCGGCTGCAGCAGCGTCGGGGTCGCCGGGATGCGGATCAGGTGGTCCGCGTACGGGACGACGGCCTCGTCGCCCTCCTCGGCGATGACGATGGTGCGGGCGCCGCGGGCGCGGATCTCCTGGATGTTGGAGACGATCTTGTCGTGCAGGATCGACCGGCCGCGCGGCGACGGGACGACCACGACGACCGGCAGGCCCTCCTCGATCAGGGCGATCGGGCCGTGCTTGAGCTCGCCGGCGGCGAAGCCCTCGGCGTGCATGTACGCCAGCTCCTTGAGCTTCAGCGCGCCCTCCAGGGCGACCGGGAAGCCCACGTGGCGGCCGAGGAAGAGCACCGAGCGGGCGTCGGCCAGCGAACGGGCCAGCTCGCGGACGGGCTCCATGGTCTCCAGCACCTGCTCCACCTGCTTCGGCGCGTCGCCGAGCTCGCGGATGATGGTGAAGATCTCGTCGCCCCACTTGGTGCCGCGGACCTGGCCGAGGTACAGCGCGACCAGGTAGCAGGCGACCAGCTGGGTCAGGAACGCCTTGGTCGAGGCGACCGCGACCTCCGGGCCGGCGTGCGTGTACAGCACCGCGTCGGACTCGCGCGGGATGGTCGAGCCGTTGGTGTTGCAGATCGCCAGCACCTTGGCGCCCTGCTCGCGGGCGTGCCGCAGCGCCATCAGGGTGTCCATGGTCTCGCCGGACTGCGAGATGGCGATGACCAGGGTGCGGTCGTCCAAGATCGGGTCGCGGTAGCGGAACTCCGAGGCGACCTCGACCTCGCAGGGGATGCGGGTCCAGTGCTCGATCGCGTACTTGGCGATCATGCCGGCGTGGAAGGCGGTGCCGCAGGCCACGATGACGACCTTGTCGACCTCTCGCAGCACCTGGTCGGAGATGCGCAGCTCGTCGAGGGTCAGTCGGCCGTCGGTGCCGATCCGGCCGAGGAGGGTGTCGGCGACGGCCTTCGGCTGCTCGGCGATCTCCTTGAGCATGAAGTAGTCGTAGCCGCCCTTCTCGGCGGCGGAGGCGTCCCAGTCCACGTGGTACTCGCGGACCTCGGCCGGGTTGCCGTGGAAGTCGGTCACCGTGACGCCCTCGCGGCGCAGCTCGACCACCTGGTCCTGGCCGAGCTCGATCGCCTCGCGGGTGTGCGCGATGAAGGCGGCGACGTCGGAGGCGAGGAAGTTCTCGCCCTCGCCGCGGCCGACGACCAGCGGGGAGTTGCGGCGGGCGCCGACCACCACGTCGGGGGCGTCGGCGTGGGTGGCGACGAGGGTGAAGGCGCCGTCCAGCTGGCGGCAGACCGCCCGCATGGCCTCGGCGAGGTCGCCCTGGTAGGCCTCGCCGAGCAGGTGGGCGACGACCTCGGTGTCGGTCTCGGAGCGCAGGGTGTGGCCGCGCTCGGCGATCTCGGCCCGCAGCACCGCGAAGTTCTCGATGATGCCGTTGTGGACGACGGCGACCTTGCGGTCGTCGTCGAGGTGGGGGTGGGCATTGGCGTCCGTCGGGCCGCCGTGGGTGGCCCACCGGGTGTGGCCGATACCGGTGGTGCCGGCCGGCAGGGGGGACTCGGCAAGGGACTTCTGGAGGTTGGCGAGCTTGCCGGCCCGCTTGTCGGTGGCGAGGCTCCACTGCCCGTCGAGCCCCTGGGTCTGCACGGCCACACCGGCGGAGTCGTACCCCCGGTACTCCAGCCGCTGCAGGCCTGCGATCACTACGTCGAGGGCCGACTGGGACCCCACATATCCAACGATTCCGCACATGCGTGCCAGCATATGCGGCGTTTCGTTCACCCAGGTCACGCTCACCACTCACCCCGGTCACGCCTTGCGGACACCGCGCGTGACCGATGCCACAGCATCCCGCCGCCCCGGAACGGACCACAATGGGGGATGTGCTGACCGAACTCTGTACGAGGGGCGCCGCCCAGGCGCCCACCCCCTCCCCGTACGTGGATCTGGACCGGGCCGAGTGGAGCGCGCTGCGCGAGCGCACCCCGATGCCCCTGACCGCCGACGAGGTCGAGCGGCTGCGCGGCCTGGGCACCGCACTGGACCTGGACGAGGTCAGGGACGTCTACCTGCCGCTGTCCCGGCTCCTGAACCTCTACATCCACGCGACGCACGAGCTCCGCGGCACCCTGGGCACCTTCCTGGACACCCCGGACACCGAGCGCACCCGGACCCCGTTCATCATCGGCGTGGCCGGCTCGGTCGCGGTCGGCAAGTCGACGACCGCCCGGCTGCTGCAGGCCCTGCTGGCCCGCTGGCCCGAGCACCCCCGGGTCGAACTGGTCACCACCGACGGCTTCCTGCTGCCCAACGCGGAGCTGCGCCGGCGCGGCCTGATGGCCCGCAAGGGCTTCCCCGAGTCGTACGACCGGCGGGCGCTGATGCGGTTCGTCGCCGACGTGAAGGCCGGCAAGGAGCGGGTCACCGCCCCGGTCTACTCGCACCTGGTGTACGACATCGTGCCGGACGAGCGGCTGACGGTGGAACGCCCGGACATCCTCATCGTCGAGGGCCTGAACGTCCTCCAGCCCGCCCTGCCCGGCACCGACGGCCGCACCCGGCTGGCCGTCGCCGACTACTTCGACTTCTCGATCTACGTCGACGCGCGCACCGACGACATCGAGCGCTGGTACCTGGACCGGTTCCGCAAGCTCCGCGAGACGGCCTTCCAGGACCCGAACTCCTACTTCCGCCGCTTCACCGAGGTGCCGGAGGAGGAGGCGATGGACTACGGCCGACAGGTCTGGCGCACCATCAACAAGCCGAACCTGCTGGAGAACGTGCTGCCCACCCGCGGCCGGGCCACCCTGATCCTGCAGAAGGGCCAGGACCACAAGGTGCGCCGCGCCCGGCTCCGCAAGCTCTGACGGCCGTTCCTGACGGAGCGCCGGCCCCTCGTGGTTCCGCCGGGCCGTGTCAGCCCAGGTGGGTCTTCACCACGTCGGCGAGGCGCTCGGCGACGGCCTTCGCCTGCGCCTCGTCCGCGGCCTCGACCATGACCCGGACGAGCGGCTCGGTGCCGGACGGCCGCAGCAGCACCCGGCCGGTGCTGCCCAGTTCGGCCTCGGCCCCGGCGACGGCGGCGGTCAGCTCGGCGCAGGTGTCGACCCGGCCCTTGTCGACGCCCTTGACGTTGATCAGGACCTGCGGCAGCCGGGTCATCACGGTGGCGAGGTCGGCCAGCGGCTGCTTGGTGGCGGCGAGCCGCGCGCCCAGCATCAGGCCGGTGAGGGTGCCGTCGCCGGTGGTGGCGTGGTCGAGCAGGATGACGTGGCCGGACTGCTCGCCGCCGAGGGCGAAGCCGTGCTGCTTCATCGCCTCCAGCACGTAGCGGTCGCCGACCGCGGTCTCCACCAGGTCGATGCCCTCGCGCTCCATGGCCAGCTTGAAGCCCAGGTTGGACATCACGGTGGCGACCGCGGTGTTGCGGCGCAGCGTGCCGGCCTCCTTCATGGCGACGGCCAGGATCGCGATGATCTGGTCGCCGTCGACCTCGTTGCCGTCCGCGTCGGCGGCCAGGCAGCGGTCGGCGTCGCCGTCGAGGGCGATGCCGAGGTCGGCGCGGTGCTCCTTCATGGCGACGCGGAGCTTGTCGAGGTGGGTCGAGCCGACGCCGTCGTTGATGTTGAGACCGTCGGGCTCGGCGCCCAGGGTGTAGACGACCTCGGCGCCGGCCCGGGCGAAGGCCTCGGGGGCCACGCGGGCGGCGGCGCCGTGGGCGCCGTCGATCACCACGCGGACGCCGTCGAGCCGGTTCGGGAGGACGGCGACGAGGTGGGCGACGTACTTGTCGAAGCCCTCGGTGTAACGGCGGACGCGGCCGACGGCGGCGCCGGTGGGGCGCTTCCAGTCCTCGCTGCCGCCGACGCCGTAGCGGCGGTAGTGCTCCTCGATGGCGTCCTCGATGGCGTCGTCCAGCTTGTGGCCGCCGCGGGCGAGGAACTTGATGCCGTTGTCGGGCATGGCGTTGTGGCTGGCGGACAGCATGACGCCGAAGTCCGCGCCGAGGGAGCCGGTGAGGTAGGCCACCGCCGGGGTGGGCAGCACGCCGACCCGCAGCACGTCCACGCCGGCGCTGGCCAGGCCCGCGATGACGGCGGCCTCCAGGAACTCTCCGGAGGCCCGCGGGTCGCGGCCGACCACGGCCACCGGCCGGTGCCCCTCGAAGGCGCCGGCGTCACCGAGCACGTGCGCCGCAGCGACCGACAGGCCGAGAGCCAGTTCGGCGGTCAGGCCCTCGTTGGCCACACCGCGCACACCGTCCGTACCGAAGAGTCGTCCCACTGTTCCCGTCCTTTTCGCCCTGCTCGTTGTCTCTTCACCCTCCCGCCGTCCGCACCGGGCGGGAGAGCACGACGCCCCGGAGTACACGAGGTACTCCGGGGCGTACGGGTTGCACCGGGGGTGCGCACCACCGGAGCGGCACGCACCCCCGGGGTGCAATTAGCGCTTGCTGTACTGCGGCGCCTTGCGGGCCTTCTTGAGACCGGCCTTCTTGCGCTCGACGGCGCGGGCGTCACGGGTCAGGAAGCCGGCCTTCTTGAGGGCGCCGCGGTTGTTGTCCACGTCCGCCTCGTTGAGGGCGCGGGCCACGCCGAGGCGCAGCGCGTAGGCCTGACCGGAGACACCGCCACCCGCGATGCGGGCCACGACGTCGTAGCGGCCGTCGAGCTCGAGGAGCTTGAACGGCTCGTTGACGGTCTGCTGGTGCACCTTGTTGGGGAAGTAGTTCTCCAGGGTGCGACCGTTGATCTTCCACTGGCCGGTGCCCGGGACGATGCGCACGCGGGCGATCGCCTCCTTGCGGCGGCCGAGGCCGGCGCCGGGGGTGGCCTCGCCGAAGCGGCCGGCCAGCGACTCGGTGGTGTACTCGGTCTCCGAGGTGTACTCCTCGACGTTCTCGTCGAAGTCGACCTCGAGGGTGTTCTCGATGGCAGTCTCGGCCACGGTGTTCCTCAGCTCTCGCTACTCAGTGATGGGGTCTGGCGGCCGGAATTACTGCGCGACCTGGGTGATCTCGAACGGCACCGGCTGCTGGGCAGCGTGCGGGTGCTGGTCGCCCGAGTAGACCTTGAGCTTCGAGAGCATCTGACGGCCGAGGCTGTTCTTCGGGATCATGCCCTTGATGGCCTTCTCGACGGCCTTCTCCGGGTTCTTGTCCAGGAGGTCGTCGTAGCGCACCGAGCGGAGACCGCCCGGGAAGCCGCTGTGGCGGTACGCCATCTTCTGGGTCTTCTTGTTGCCCGACAGGTGCACCTTGTCGGCGTTGATGATGATGACGAAGTCACCAGTGTCAACGTGCGGCGCGTAGATCGCCTTGTGCTTGCCCCGCAGGAGGTTGGCGGCCTGGGAGGCCAGGCGGCCGAGCACGACGTCGGTCGCGTCGATGACGTGCCACTGACGCTGGACGTCGCCGGGCTTGGGGCTGTACGTACGCACGGTCGTAGCCTTCGCTTTTCAGTGAGTGGGTCCTGACAGGAGCACCGGACGAAGAGACCAGCCCGACCCACCTTGGACGCAATTCAAGGGGAGCCGCTGATCATCAGCCAGATGTCTCCGGCGTACCGACCTCTCACGTGAGATAGAGCGAGCCAATACGCACAACAAGTGGCCAGCTTACCGGGCGCCCCGCGGGGGGTCAAAACGCCTCAGCGGTCACGCACCACACGGGTCTCGTCCCAGACCGGCTCCGGCGACTCGTACACCCGGCCGTCCGAGCCGAACACCAGGAAGCGGTCGAAGGTGCGGGCGAACCAGCGGTCGTGGGTGACGCACAGCACGGTGCCGTCGAACGCCTCCAGGCCCTGCTGCAGCGCCTCGGCGCTCTCCAGGTCCAGGTTGTCGGTCGGCTCGTCGAGCAGCAGCGCCGTCACACCGGACAGCTCCAGCTTGAGGATCATCAGCCGGGCCTGCTGCCCGCCGGAGAGCGACTCGAACCTCTGCTCCTCCTGGCGGTCGAGCTCGTACCGGCGCAGCGCGGACATCGCGGCACCGCGGCCGAGGGCGTGCTCCTCCTCCAGGATGGTGCGGATCGTCCGGCCGAACAGCTCCGGGTGGGCGTGGGTCTGGCGGAAGTGGCCGGGCACCACGCGGGCGCCGAGCTTCCAGCTGCCCTCGTGCTTCACCGTGGCGTCGCCCGCCAGCATCCGCAGGAAGTGCGACTTGCCGGAGCCGTTGGAGCCGAGCACCCCGACCCGCTCGCCGTAGAAGACCTCCAGGTCGAAGGGCTTCATCAGGCCGCTGAGCTCCAGGCCCTCCATGGTGAAGGCGCGCACGCCGGTGCGGCCGCCCTTGAGGCGCATGCTGATCGACTGCTCGCGCGGCGGCGCCTCCGGCGGGCCGGCGTCCTCGAACTTCTTGAGCCGGGTCTGCGCGGCGGCGTACCGGGAGGCCATCTCGTGGCTGACCGCGGCGGCCTGGCGGAGGGTGACGACGAGCTTCTTGAGCTTGGCGTGCTCCTCGTCCCAGCGGCGGCGGAGCTCCTCGAAGCGCTCGAAGCGGGCCTGGCGGGCGTCGTGGAAGGAGTCGAAGCCGCCGCCGTGCACCCAGACGCTGCTGCCGGCCGCGCCGGACTCGACGCTGATGATCTTCTCGGCGGTGCGGGAGAGCAGCTCGCGGTCGTGCGAGATGAAGAGCACGGTCTTGCCGGTGGCCTTGATCGCCTCCTCCAGCCAGCGCTTGCCGGGCACGTCGAGGTAGTTGTCCGGCTCGTCGAGGAGCAGGACCTCCTCGGGGCCGCGCAGCAGCGCCTCCAGCACGAGCCGCTTCTGCTCGCCGCCGGAGAGGGTGTTCAGGCCGCGGAACTGGGCGCGGTCGAAGGGCATGCCGAGGGCCGCGGTGGTGCAGACGTCCCAGACGGTCTCGTAGTCGTAGCCGTCGGCGTCGGCCCAGTCGGCGAGCGCCTGGGCGTAGCGCATCTGGGTCTTCTCGTCGTCCTGGGCGAGCATGGCGAACTCGGCGGCGTCGACGGCACGGGCGGCGGTGGCGATCCGCTCGGGGGCCACGGAGACCAGCAGGTCGCGGACGGACGCGTCGGCGGCCAGCGCGCCGGGGGTCTCGCGCTGGTCCTCGCGGCCGGTGGTGCCGACGAACTGGCGCATCACGCCGAGGCCGCCGCTGACCGTGACGGTGCCGCCGTGCGGCTGGACGTCGCCGGCGATCATGCGCAGCAGGGTGGTCTTGCCGGCGCCGTTGGCCCCGACCAGGGCGACCGCGGCGCCCTCCCCGACCCGGAAGGACGCGTCGGCGAACAGCACCCGCCCGTCCGGCAGGTAGTACTCAAGGTGCGAAATCTCGACGTGTCCCATGGGTCGGATTGTGCTGCACGCCGAGGCCGGGGCCAAAACCCTTTTCGGCCCCGAACCGGGCCCTCGCCCGTTGCGCCGCACGGCCCATGCCCTAGTCTTCGCGCACATGAACGATGGCTCGGAGACCACACCCGAATCCGGCGGACAGCAGCAGCCGCAGAACCCTGCTGCGCCTCCCTCCCAGGGCGCGGTACCCGATGCCGCGTTCCCCCCGCACCTCGCCCGGCAACCCGCCTACGGCTACCCGCCGCCGCAGGACCCGGGCCAGCCCGGCTTCTCGTACGGCTACCCGCAGGGCGTGGGCGGCTACGGCTACCCGAACGCCGCCGGCCCTGCCGAACCGGACTGGCAGCAGATGGCCGACCGGAACGAGCAGGCCCAGCGCAAGCGCAAGCGGCTGTTCGTGATCGGCGGGAGCGTGCTCGCCGCCGCCGCCGTGGCCGCCGCGGTGACGACCGCGGTGCTGATGTCCGGCAACGACGCCGGCACCGGGTCGTCCGACCAGGCCTCGCCGTCGGCCTCCGCGTCCGACGCCTCGCCGTCGGCGAGCCTGGCGCCGCCGACCACCCCGCTGGAACTGCTCAGCGACGCACGGCTGGACAAGTCCCCGGTCACGGTGAACGTGCTGTACCCGGCGCCCACGCTGTCCGTCCAGGGCCGCCTGTACACGCTGCTCGGGACGGAGCTGGACAAGGGCTGCAAGGTGGCGCCGGTCAACGGCCTGGAGCAGACCGTGTCGGCGCTCGGCTGCTACAACGTCTACCGGGCGACGTACGTCAACGACAGCCACGTGCAGATCACCGTGGGCATCGCGACCTTCGCCAGCGCCGCGCGCGCCACCAAGGCCAAGTCCGGCACCAAGGGCAACGTCGCGCCGCTGGTGAAGGACCGGGCGAAGGACTTCTGCAAGTCGGGTGTGAAGTGCGCCACCACCCAGTCGTCGCTGGGCCGGTACGCCTACTACACGATCGCGGGGCCGGACGACGGCTCGGCGGTGGCGGCCGGCGACAAGGTCGCCATCCAGGCCGCCCGGGACATCTCCGGCTCGGTCTACGAGACCCTGCTGGAGCGCGGGCGTACCGGAATGGCCAAGTTCAACTGAGCCGGCCGGCGGCCCTGCCCGGTCAGTCCTGGCCGGGCAGGGTGCGCATCCGGCGGGCGAGCCGGTTGCGCTCGGCGAGGTCGGCGTCGGCGGGGTAGCCGACCTCCTCCAGGGTCAGGCCGTACGGGCGGACGACGTTGACGGCGGAGTTGCGGACCCGGCCGGCGAGCACCTGGCCGGGGAAGTCCACCGGCCGGTGGCCGTCGCCGACCAGCAGCATCGCGCCGACCAGCGAGCGGACCATGTTGTGGCAGAAGGCGTCGGCGCGCACGGTCGCGACGGCGAGGCTGCCCTCCTGGGCGGCGTAGGTGTCGATCGGCACCCGCTCCCAGTGGAGTTCGAGCAGGGTGCGGATGGTGGTGGCGCCCTCGCGCTTCTTGCAGTACGCGGCGAAGTCGTGCTCGCCGAGCAGCAGCCGGGCGGCCTCGTTCATTCTCTCGACGTCGAGCGGGCGGTCGTGCCACAGGACGTGGCCGCGCAGCAGCGGGTCGACGCCGCCGGGGTGGTCGGCGACCCGGTAGGCGTAGCGGCGCCAGATCGCCGCGAAGCGGGCGTCGAAGCCGTGCGGGGCCTCGGACACCCGGTAGACCCGGACGTCGGCCGGGAGGCGGCCGGCGAGGCGGCGGAGCAGCTTCTCGCCGTGCTCGGCCCACAGCTGCTCGGGGAGGTCGACGTGGGCGACCTGGCCGCGGGCGTGCACGCCGGCGTCGGTGCGGCCGGCCACGGTCAGCGGGAAGCCGATGGCGCTGCGGGTGACGATCTGCAGGGCGTTCTCGATCTCCTCCTGGACGGTGCGGCGGCCGCGCTGACGGGCCCAGCCGGAGAAGTCCGCGCCCTGGTAGGCGAGGTCGAGCCGGATCCGGCGGAAGCCCTCGGCCGGGCCGTCCTTGACGGGGGGCTGCTCGGCACAGTCGTTGGCCACGTTGTTCTCCTGGGAGGGCTGCCTGCGGGAAGTGCTCGGGCCCGCCCTCCCCACGGATGGGGAGGGCGGGCCCGAGTGACACCTTGGGGGCGTCAGGCCTCGGTGGTCTCCGCGGCCTCGGCCTCGTCGGCCTTGGTCTCCTCGACCTTGGCCTCCTCGGCCTCCTTGACCGCGCGCTTGGCAGCGGCCTCGGCCTCGGCGACGGTGGCCTTGGTGGCGATCTCGCCCTCGACCAGCTCGATCACGGCCATCGGGGCGTTGTCGCCGCGACGGGTGCCGATCTTGGTGATGCGGGTGTAACCGCCGGGGCGGTTCTCGAAGCGCGGCGCGATCTCGGTGAAGAGGGTGTGCAGCACCGAGATGTCGGTGATGGTCTTGCGCACCAGGCGACGGTTGTGGATGTCGCCCTTCTTCGCCTTGGTGATCAGCTTCTCCGCCAGCGGGCGCAGGCGGCGGGCCTTGGCCTCGGTGGTGGTGATGCGGCCGTACTGGAACAGCTCACGGGCCAGACCGGCGAGCAGCAGGGGCTCGTGGTGCGGGCCGCCGCCGAGGCGGGCACCCTTGGTGGGACGCGGCATGGAATGACTCCTCGTATCTCCGACTGCGGCCGTACCAGGTACCGCAGCGGGCGCACGGGCACTGTGCCCGTACGACTTGCACGGTGGCGGGGGCGGCCCGCGAAGGGCCGCCCCCGTCCCGAATTCTTAGTACTGCTCGGTCTCCGCGTAGCCCTGGTCGTCCAGGTCGTCGGCGCCGAAGGCGTCGGCGGCGGCGGTCGGGTCGAACCCGGGCGGGCTGTCCTTGAGGGCCAGGCCCATGCCGGCCAGCTTCGCCTTGACCTCGTCGATCGACTTCGCACCGAAGTTGCGGATGTCGAGCAGGTCGGCCTCCGAGCGGGCGACGAGCTCACCCACGGTGTGGATGCCCTCGCGCTTGAGGCAGTTGTAGGAGCGGACGGTGAGCTCCAGCTCCTCGATCGGCAGCGCCAGGTCGGCGGCCAGGGCGGCGTCCGTCGGGGACGGGCCCATGTCGATGCCCTCGGCGTCGATGTTCAGCTCGCGGGCGAGGCCGAACAGCTCCACCAGGGTCTTGCCGGCCGAGGCCATGGCGTCGCGGGGACGCATGGCGGGCTTGGTCTCGACGTCGACGATGAGCTTGTCGAAGTCGGTCCGCTGCTCGACACGGGTGGCCTCGACCTTGTAGGTGACCTTCAGCACGGGGCTGTAGATCGAGTCGACCGGGATGCGGCCGATCTCCTGGCCGGAGGCCTTGTTCTGGACGGCGGAGACGTAGCCGCGACCGCGCTCGACGGTCAGCTCCATCTCCAGCTTGCCCTTGCCGTTGAGCGTGGCGAGGACGAGCTCGGGGTTGTGCACCTCGACACCCGCCGGCGGGGCGATGTCGGCGGCGGTGACCACACCCGGGCCCTGCTTGCGCAGGTACATCACGACCGGCTCGTCGTGCTCCGAGGAGACGACCAGCTGCTTGATGTTGAGGATGAGGTCGGTCACGTCCTCCTTGACGCCCGGCACGGTGGTGAACTCGTGCAGGACGCCGTCGATCCGGATGCTGGTGACAGCGGCACCGGGGATCGAGGAGAGGAGGGTGCGGCGGAGCGAGTTGCCGAGGGTGTAGCCGAAGCCCGGCTCCAGCGGCTCGATCACGAACCGCGAGCGGAATTCGTCGACGACCTCTTCGGTCAGCGAGGGACGCTGAGCGATCAGCATGAGAGGTGTTCCTCCAGTTGTCTTCGGCACCCACTATTTGATGCCGATGGACTCAAGCGTACGGCCTCCCGCACCAGGCGGGAGGCCGACGCACGTACTACTGCGGACCCGTGCGGGGCCGCCGGGGCGCGTGAGCGCGCAGCGTCAGACGCGGCGGCGCTTCGGCGGACGGCAGCCGTTGTGCGGGGTGGGGGTGACGTCCTGGATCGAGCCGACCTCGAGGCCGGTGGCCTGGAGGGAGCGGATCGCGGTCTCACGGCCGGAGCCCGGACCCTTGACGAAGACGTCGACCTTGCGCATGCCGTGCTCCTGCGCACGACGCGCGGCGGCCTCGGCGGCCATCTGCGCGGCGAACGGGGTGGACTTGCGCGAGCCCTTGAAGCCGACGTGGCCGGCAGAGGCCCAGGAGATCACGTTGCCCGAGGGGTCGGTGATCGAAACGATGGTGTTGTTGAACGTGCTCTTGATGTGGGCGTGCCCGTGAGCGACGTTCTTCTTCTCCTTGCGGCGGATCTTCTTCGCGCCGGCAGCCTGACGACCCTTGGGGGGCATAAGTCTGTTCTCCTGATGAGGTGGTCGGTCCGCTAACCCGCGGGCCGGAGGGATGTCCGGTTACGGGACGGACTACTTCTTGCCCGGCTTCTTCTTGCCAGCAATCGCGCGACGCGGGCCCTTGCGGGTACGCGCGTTGGTGTGGGTGCGCTGGCCGCGGACGGGCAGACCGCGACGGTGGCGCAGGCCCTCGTAGCAGCCGATCTCGACCTTGCGGCGGATGTCGGCGGCGACCTCACGGCGGAGGTCACCCTCCACCTTGTAGTTGGCGTCGATGTACTCGCGCAGCTTGATGAGGTCTTCCTCGGAGATGTCGCGAACCCGGACGTCGGGGCTCACACCGGTCTCGGCGAGGGTCTGCTGGGCGCGGGTGCGGCCGATGCCGTACACGTACGTGAGGGCGATCTCGATCCGCTTCTCGCGGGGGAGATCAACGCCGGCGAGGCGTGCCATTCATGGCTCCTGTGGTTCTTCAGAGGTCTTGCGTGCCGCCTACTCCGTCGCCTCTCGGCGAGGGAGCCCCGGCCTCTGACCGGGGGTGGCAGTCCGTCCCTCGAAGGGTCGGATCGGGCAGCCCGCGTATGACGTTGTGCGCGTCGCGCGAAGTACTACGAGAAATGCTGGAGAGATCAGCCCTGGCGCTGCTTGTGGCGCAGGTTGTCGCAGATCACCATGACCCGGCCGTGGCGGCGGATCACCTTGCACTTGTCGCAGATCTTCTTGACGCTCGGCTTGACCTTCATGCTTCAGGTTCTCCGGGTCTAGATCTGACGGTTTGCTTACTTGTAGCGGTAGACGATCCGACCACGCGTCAGGTCGTAGGGGCTCAGCTCCACCACGACCCGGTCGTCCGGGAGGATACGGATGTAGTGCATCCGCATCTTGCCGCTGATGTGCGCGAGGACCTTGTGACCGTTCTGCAGCTCGACCTTGAACATGGCGTTCGGAAGAGACTCGATCACGGTGCCCTCGATCTCAATGGCGCCTTGCTTCTTTGCCATGAACTGCGAGATCCACCTTCCGGGGCCGGCTACCGCATGCGGCACGCTCGTGCGAGCCTGGGTCCACCCCAACCCTGCTGGCATGCCCTTGCGGGCCGCAGGTCGGGAAGAGGGCGTGCCGAAGCACGCTACGAGTGAGCCGACGCATCAGTCTACGACAGGCTCCAAGCGGACGCCAAAACGGCCCGGCCGGTCACCCTCCGTGCTGCCGCCCTCGGACCGCCGTCCTCAGGCGCTGCCGCCCTCAGTACTGCGCGGGCACCGGGACGACCGGCTGGACGACCGCCGTGCAGGCGGCGCAGCGGCGGGCGGCCTCGGGGATGTCGGTCAGGCACTCGGGGCAGGGGCGCTTCGGGGTCTTCGGCTTCTTCGGCATGTAGCGGGCGGTGGCCTTGGTCACCGGCAGCACGACGCAGAAGTACAGCACGGCGGCGGTCAGCACGAAGGCGATCAGGACGTTGAGGAACTGCCCGTACGGGAAGGTCACCCCGCCGACCGTCGCCTTGTAGCTGGCGAAGTCGCCCGCGGCACCGACCACCACGCCCACCAGCGGGGTGAGGAACGCCGTGACGAAGCCGGTCACGACGGCGGTGAACGCCGCACCGATGACCACACCGACGGCCATGTCGACGACGTTCCCGCGCATCATGAAGTCACGGAAGCCCTTGAGCACTGTTCCCTCTTCTCCTCGTACGACTGTCAGCAGACAAAAATAGGGCGAAGGACCCGGAGGGCGAAACCTCCGGGTCCTTCGCTCCTGTGCGTGCGGGTCAGGCCAGCGGGTCCGGGGCCGCGGTGACGCCGAGCTTCGCCAGCTCCGCCCGGCCGCCGTCGAAGGCGGTGAGCACCAGCGGGCCCTGCTCGGTGACGGCCACCGAGTGCTCCCAGTGCGAGGCCCAGCTCTTGTCGGTGGTGACGACCGTCCAGTCGTCCTCCAGCACGGCGGAGTGCGGGGTGCCGAGGGTCACCATCGGCTCGATCGCCAGCACGGTGCCCGGGATCAGCTTCGGGCCCTTGCCGCGGCCGGCCACGTAGTTCAGCACGTGCGGCTCCATGTGCATCGCGGTGCCGATGCCGTGGCCGCCGTAGCCCTCGACGATGCCCCACTTGCCCTTGGGGGGCAGCGGCTGGCGGCGGATGAAGGACTCGATCGCGCGGGAGACGTCGACCAGCCGGTTGCCCTTCTTCATCTGGGCGATGCCGGCCCACATCGAGCCCTCGGTGACCCGGCTCAGCTGGAGGTGCTCCGCCGCGGTCTCCCCGACCGCGACGGTGATCGCCGCGTCGCCGTGCCAGCCGTCGAGGATGGCGCCGCAGTCGATGGAGATCAGGTCGCCCTCCTGCAGCACCCGCTCCCCCGGGATGCCGTGGACGATCTCGTCGTTGACCGAGGCGCAGATCACACCGGGGAACCAGAGGCCGCCGTGGTGGGCGCGGAAGTTGGACGTCGCGCCGTGGTCGGTGATGACCTTGTCCGCGATGTCGTTCAGCTCCTGGGTGGTGATGCCCGGGGCGACCGCCTCCCGGCAGGCCTTGAGCGCCTCGGCGACGACCAGCCCGGCCGCCCGCATCTTCGCGATCTGCTCGGGGGTCTTGATCTCCACCATCTGGTCACGCCTTCCACTGTCGGACGCCGCCCGGTCCTTGCCGGGCGGCCGTGCACTCGTTACCACCGTACGACGCCGCAACGGCCGGGAGGCCCCGTGAAGGGGCTCCCGGCCGTTGCGGGCCGTCTCAGGCGGACTTCTTCTGCTCCAGAGCGCCGATCGCGCGCTCGGTCACCTCGCCCACCTTGCCGAGGGCGGAGATGGTGACCAGGAGGCCCTGGTCGGCGTAGTAGCCGATGATCGGCTCCGTCTTGGAGTGGTACTCCTCCAGGCGGACCCGCACGGCCTCCTCGGTGTCGTCCGAGCGCTGGTACAGCTCGCCGCCGCACTCGTCGCAGGCGTCGTCGGACTTCGGGGGGTTGTACACCACGTGGAATACGTGGCTGCCGTCGTTGCGGCACAGCCGGCGGCCGGCGATGCGCTTGACGACCTCGTCCTCGGGGACCTCCAGGTCGAGCACGCCGTCGAGCACGATGCCCTGCTCGGCGAGGATCTCGTCCAGGGCCTTGGCCTGGCCCAGGTTCCGCGGGAAGCCGTCGAGCAGGAAGCCGTTGGCGGCGTCCGGCTGCAGCATCCGGTCCTTGGCCATGCCGATGGTGACCTCGTCCGGCACCAGACGGCCCGCGTCCATGTACGCCTTGGCCTCGAGCCCCAGCGGGGTGCCCTGGCTGATGTTGGCGCGGAACAGGTCGCCAGTGGAGATGTGCGGGATGGACAGGGTCTTGGCGAGCACGTGCGCCTGAGTACCCTTCCCGGCCCCGGGAGGTCCGACGAGGACGATACGCATCAGCGGAGGAACCCTTCGTAATTGCGCTGCTGGAGCTGGCTCTCGATCTGCTTCACAGTTTCGAGTCCGACGCCGACGACGATGAGCACACTGGTGCCGCCGAACGGGAAGTTCTGGTTCGCGTTGAAGGCAACCAGGGCGATCATCGGGATCAGCGCGATAAGGCCCAGGTAGAACGATCCCGGCCACGTGATGCGGGTGAGCACGTAGTTCAGGTACTCGGCCGTCGGTCGGCCCGCCCGGATGCCCGGGATGAACCCACCATACTTCTTCATGTTGTCCGCAACTTCTTCGGGGTTGAAGGAGATGGCCACGTAGAAGAACGCGAAGAAGACAATCAGGACGAAGTAGGTCGCCATGTAGATCGGGTGGTCGCCCTTGACGAAGTGGCCACTGATCCAGTTCGCCCATCCGGCCTTGCTGTTGGTGAGCTGCACCACCAGCGCCGGGATGTAGAGCAGCGACGAGGCGAAGATCACGGGGATCACGCCCGCCTGGTTGACCTTCAGCGGGATGTAGGTCGACGTGCCGCCGAAGGCGCGGCGGCCGATCATGCGCTTGGCGTACTGCACCGGGATCCGGCGCTGGGCCTGCTCGACGAAGATGACCAGGCAGACGACCACGATGCCGATCGCGATGACGCTGAAGAACTCGACCCAGCCGCCGCCGATCTTGCCGGACTGCTTGATCGCCCACATCGAGCCGGGGAAGCCGGCCGCGATGGAGGTGAAGATCAGGATCGACATGCCGTTGCCGATGCCGCGGTCGGTGATGAGCTCACCGAGCCACATGATCACCGTGGTGCCGGCGGTCATGGTGATGACCATCACGGCCACCCGGAAGACGCTGGTGTCCGGCACGACCTGGTTCGCCACCGAGCAGCCGGAGAACAGCGCACCGCTGGAGGCCGTCGCGACGATGCCGGTGCCCTGGAGCACGGCGAGCGCGATGGTCAGGTAGCGGGTGTACTGCGTGATCTTCGCCGTACCGGCCTGGCCCTCCTTCTTCAGCGCCTCGAGCCGCGGGATCACGACGGTGAGGAGCTGGAGGATGATGCTGGCCGTGATGTACGGCATGATGCCGAGCGCGAAGATCGTCAGCTGCAGCAGCGCATTGCCGCTGAACAGGTTCACCAGGCCGAAAATGCCACTGGACGAGGTGTCCTTGATGCACTGGTTGACGGCGACGAAGTTGACGCCCGGGATCGGGACGTGTGCGCCCAGCCGGAACAGCACCATGATGCCCAGCGTGAACAGCAGCTTCTTGCGCAGGTCGGGCGTCTGGAACGCCCGCGCGAACGCACTGAGCACGGTGCCTCCTGCGCCTCCCGCGCGTCGAGGGCGGGAGGGTCGGTCCTGATGGGGGGGTGTGGGGCTCTTGTCGGCTGCCGGACGACTGCACAGGCACGCCTGACCCGCAGCCTACAAGGGAACCCAACGGACTCTAACAGTGTGCGGCAACGGTGGAGAAGCGAGTCCCGGCGCCGGTACCGGCCGACCGGCCGGGATGCCCGGTTTTGGCCGGTGTTGAGCACACGTCAGATCCGCGCCGACCCGGCGGGTCGGCGGACGAACGGCGGAAAAAGCAGTGGGCCCGCACCTCCCGAGAGAGGTACGGGCCCACTTAAGTCAACGAGTTCAGAGGAGCTCGGTGACGGAGCCGCCGGCGGCGGCGATCTTCTCGGCGGCCGAGCCGGAGACGGCGTCGACCGTCACCTGCAGCGCGACCGAGACCTCGCCCTGGCCGAGGACCTTGACGAGCTCGTTCTTGCGAACGGCACCCTTGGCGACCAGGTCGGCCACGGTGACCTCGCCACCCTGCGGGTAGAGCTCGGCCAGCTTGTCCAGGTTCACGACCTGGAACTGCTTGTGGGCCGGGTTCTTGAAGCCCTTCAGCTTCGGCAGGCGCATGTGGAGGGGCATCTGGCCACCCTCGAAGCGCTGCGGAACCTGGTAACGGGCCTTGGTGCCCTTGGTACCACGACCGGCGGTCTTGCCCTTGGAACCCTCACCGCGACCCACACGGGTCTTCTCGGTCTTGGCGCCGGGGGCGGGCCGCAGGTTGTGGATCTTGATCGGCGAGTCGCCCATGTCAGTCCACCTCCTCGACCGTGACGAGGTGACGAACGGTGTGGACCATGCCGCGGATCTCCGGGCGGTCCTCCTTCACCACGGTGTCGTTCAGCCGCTTGAGGCCGAGCGAGCGCAGGGTGTCACGGTGGTTCTGCTTGCTACCGATGTAGGACTTGGTCTGCGTGACCTTCAGGCGAGCCATCAGGCGCTCACCCCAGCCGCGCGGGCCCGCAGCAGAGCGGCGGGAGCCACGTCCTCCAGCGGCAGGCCACGACGGGCGGCGATCTCCTCGGGGCGCACGAGGCCCTTCAGAGCGACCACGGTGGCGTGCACGATGTTGATCGCGTTGTCCGAGCCGAGCGACTTCGACAGGATGTCGTGAACGCCGGCGCACTCGAGGACGGCACGCACCGGGCCACCGGCGATGACGCCGGTACCGGGGGACGCCGGCTTCAGCAGCACGACGCCGGCGGCCTTCTCGCCCTGGATGGGGTGCGGGATGGTGCCCTGGATACGGGGGACCTTGAAGAAGTTCTTCTTGGCCTCCTCAACACCCTTGGCGATGGCGGCCGGAACCTCCTTCGCCTTGCCGTAACCGACACCCACGGTGCCGTCACCGTCGCCCACCACGACCAGCGCGGTGAAGCTGAAGCGACGACCACCCTTGACAACCTTGGCGACACGGTTGATCGCGACGACGCGCTCGACGTAAGCGGTCTTCTCGACGGCGGGGGCGTTGCCCCGGTCGTCACGCTTACGGTCACGCCGCTCGCCGCCGGTGCCGCCGCCGGCGCCGCTACCGCGGCGCTGGGGTCCAGCCATTGGAATTACCTCTCTCGTTTACGTCCGTCGACAGAGTCGACGAGCGGCTTAGAAGTCGAGCCCGGCCTCGCGGGCCGCGTCCGCCAGGGCGGCGATGCGGCCGGCGTACCGGTTGCCCGCACGGTCGAAGACGACCGTCTCGACGCCGGCGGCCTTGGCGCGCTCGGCGACCAGGCTTCCGACCTTCTTGGCCAGCTCGGTCTTGTCGCCCTCGGTGCCGCGGATGGACACGTCGAGGGTGGACGCCGACGCCAGGGTGTGACCCTTGGCGTCGTCGATGACCTGGGCGACCATGTGGCGGTTCGAGCGGGTCACGACGAGGCGCGGACGCACCTCGGTGCCGGTGACGCGCTTGCGAACGCGGATGGCGCGGCGCTTGCGGGCGGCGTTCTTGTAGGCGTTGCCCTTGCCGATCTTGACAGAGACGCTCATCGCTTACTTACCACTCTTTCCGACCTTGCGGCGGATGACCTCGCCCGCGTACTTGACGCCCTTGGCCTTGTACGGGTCGGGCTTGCGCAGCTTGCGGATCTTGGCAGCGACCTCGCCGACCTTCTGCTTGTCAGTGCCGTCCACGTGGAACTTGGTGGGCGACTCGACCACGAAGGAGATGCCCTCCGGGGCCTCGACCAGGATCGGGTGGCTGTAGCCGAGCGAGAACTCCATGGCGGAGCCCTTCGCGGCGACTCGGTAACCAACACCGCTGATCTCCAGCGACTTGCGGTAGCCCGCGGTCACGCCGGTGATCATGTTCGCCACCAGCGTCCGCGACAGGCCGTGGAGGGCCTTCGACTGACGCTCGTCGTTCGGGCGGGAGACGACCAGAGTGCCGTCCTCGCCCTTGCTGATCTCGATCGGCGCGGCGACGACGTGGGTGAGGGAGCCCTTGGGGCCCTTCACCGAGACCGCCTGGCCATCGATGGTGACGTCCACGCCGGCGGGAACCGGGATGGGCAGCCGTCCAATACGCGACATTGCTGTACCTCCGTTTCCCGAATTACCAGACGTAGGCGAGAACTTCTCCGCCTACGCCCTTCTTGGCGGCCTGCTTGTCGGTGAGGAGACCGGAAGACGTGGAGATGATCGCCACGCCCAGGCCGCCGAGCACCTTCGGCAGGTTGGTGGACTTTGCGTAAACGCGCAGACCCGGCTTGCTGATGCGCTTGATGCCGGCGATGGAGCGCTCACGGTTGGGGCCGAACTTGAGCTCGATGGTCAGCTTCTTGCCGACCTCGCCCTCGGTCGGGTCCTCAACCTTGTAGGAGGAGATGTAACCCTCCTGCTGCAGGATCTCGGCGACGTGCGCCTTGATCTTGCTCGACGGCATCACGACGGAGTCGTGGTACGCCGAGTTCGCGTTGCGCAGACGAGTGAGCATGTCTGCGATCGGGTCGGTCATGGTCATGGTGGCCTCAGGCCTCTCCCGCCGTGGTTTCTCCGCACCAGGTCCCCCTCCGCGCACTCCGGGGAGTGCGAAAGGGGCACAAGCGCAGGGGACCTGCGACGTAGTAAGACATGGGTGCGAGCCCTCACAAGAGAGCCGCGGGCACCTGTGGAGATGCCGCGGCAGGGGCCCGACCCCACCACCTTACGGGAATCCTCGCGGAAGCCCAAAAGGCGGTGGAGTCGGGCACGCTGCTTCGCAGTGGTGTGCCTAGGGCGCCTGGACTACCAGGAGCTCTTGGTCACGCCCGGCAGCTCGCCGCGGTGCGCCATCTCACGGAGGCAGACACGGCACAGGCCGAACTTGCGGTACACCGAGTGCGGACGACCGCAGCGCTGGCACCGGGTGTACGCCCGGACACCGAACTTCGGCTTACGCTCGGCCTTTGCGATAAGGGCCTTCTTCGCCATGGCTCACGCCTCCTTGAACGGGAAGCCCAGAGCGCGCAGGAGCGCCCGGCCCTCATCGTCGGTCTGAGCGGTGGTCACGACGGTGATGTCCATACCGCGCTGACGGTCGACCTTGTCCTGGTCGATCTCGTGGAACATGACCTGCTCGGTGAGACCGAAGGTGTAGTTGCCACGGCCGTCGAACTGCTTGGGGGAGAGGCCGCGGAAGTCGCGGATGCGCGGCAGCGCCAGCGACACCAGACGGTCCACGAACTCCCACATGCGGTCACCACGGAGGGTGACGTGGGCGCCGATCGGCTGGCCCTCGCGCAGCTTGAACTGCGCGATCGACTTACGGGCCTTGGTCACGGCCGGCTTCTGACCGGTGATCGCGGTCAGGTCCTTGATCGCGCCCTCGATCAGCTTGCTGTCACGGGCGGCCTCGCCGACACCCATGTTGACCACGACCTTGACCAGGCCGGGGATCAGCATGACGTTCTCGTACGAGAACTGCTCCTGCAGCTGGCCCTTGACCTCGGAGTTGTAACGCTCCTTGAGGCGGGGGGCCACCTTCTCAACAGTCGTCTCAGACATCAGATGTCCTCACCGGTCCGCTTGGCAACGCGGATCTTGTTGCCCTGGTCGTCGAAGCGGTAACCGACCCGGGTGACGACCTTCTTGCCGTCCTTCTCCACGACCAGCTGGACGTTGGAGACGTGCACCGGCGCCTCGACGGTCACGATGCCGCCCTGGGTGCCGGGGCCCGGCTTGGTGTGCTTCTTGACCCGGTTGACACCCTCGACGAGGACCTTGTTCTCGGCGGGCATGGCCTGGATGACCTTGCCCTGCTTGCCCTTGTCCTTGCCCGTGATGACCTGGACCAGGTCACCCTTCTTGATCTTCATGCTGTTCGCCATGAGATTAGAGCACCTCCGGCGCCAGCGAGATGATCTTCATGAACTTCTTGTCGCGCAGCTCGCGGCCCACGGGGCCGAAGATGCGGGTACCACGGGGGTCACCGTCGGTGTTCTTCAGAACGACGGCGGCGTTCTCGTCGAACCGGATGTAGGAACCGTCCGGACGACGGCGCTCCTTCACGGTGCGGACGATGACGCACTTGACGACGTCACCCTTCTTCACCGAACCGCCGGGGATCGCGTCCTTGACGGTGGCGACGATGACGTCCCCGATACCGGCGTAGCGGCGACCGGAGCCACCGAGAACGCGGATGCAGAGAATCTCCTTGGCACCCGTGTTGTCGGCGACGCGCAGTCGCGACTCCTGCTGGATCACAGCTTTCTCCTGATCGTCAACGAGAGTCGACGGGCCGGCCGCTGCTCACACCGGCAGCTCCCGCAGGGGCCTGCGAGAACCCGGTGCACATACGGCCGTACCTCATCGGCTTCGTTACTTGGCCTTCTCGAGGATCTCGACGACGCGCCAGCGCTTCGTCGCGGACAGCGGCCGGGTCTCCATGAGGAGGACACGGTCGCCGACACCGCACGCGTTCTGCTCGTCGTGCGCCTTCAGCTTGTTCGTACGGCGGATGACCTTGCCGTACAGCGCGTGCTTGACGCGGTCCTCGACGGCGACGACGACGGTCTTGTCCATCTTGTCGCTGACGACGAGACCCTCACGGGTCTTGCGGAAACCGCGCGTCTCGTTGGTGTTCTCAGTCATCAGGCGTTCTCCACCGTCTCGATGCCCAGCTCGCGCTCGCGCATCAGGGTGTAGATCCGCGCGATGTCCTTACGGACCAGCTTCAGCCGGCCGTGGTTGTCGAGCTGCCCGGTCGCCGCCTGGAAGCGGAGGTTGAACAGCTCCTCCTTGGCCTCACGCAGCTTGGCAACGAGGCCCTCGTTGTCCAGCTGACGAAGCTCAGCAGCCTTGGTAGCGGCCGACATCAGCTCTCACCGTCCTCGCGCCGGACGATCCGGCACTTCATCGGCAGCTTGTGCGCGGCGCGGGTGAGCGCCTCGCGAGCAACCTTCTCGTTCGGGTACGACAGCTCGAACATGACCCGACCCGGGTGCACGTTCGCGATCCACCACTCCGGCGAACCCTTACCGGAACCCATGCGGGTCTCGGCCGGCTTCTTGGTGAGCGGGCGGTCCGGGTAGATGTTGATCCAGACCTTGCCGCCACGGCGGATGTGACGGGTGATCGCGATACGAGCGGACTCGATCTGACGGTTCGTCACGTAGGCCGGGGTCACGGCCTGGATGCCGAACTGGCCGAACGCCAGCTCGGTGCCGCCCTTCGCAGCACCCCGACGCTTGGGGTGGTGCTGCTTGCGGTGCTTGACCCTACGAGGGATCAGCATGGGGTCAGGCCTCCGTTCCGGTGTTCTCGGCGGCGGGCGCCTCGGCGGCCGGGGCCGCGGGGGCCTCGGCAGCGGCGGGACGACGGCCGCGGCCACCGCGCTCGCCACCACGACGCTCGCCACCGCGGGCGGGACGACCGCCCTCGGGACGGGCCGGGCGGTTGCCCGAGCGGGCAGCGGCGTTCTCAGCGCGGACCTCGGCGATGTTCTTGACGTCGCCCTTGTAGATCCAGACCTTCACGCCGATGCGGCCGAAGGTGGTCTTGGCCTCGAAGAAGCCGTAGTCGACGTTCGCCCGGAGGGTGTGCAGCGGCACGCGACCCTCGCGGTAGAACTCCGAACGGCTCATCTCGGCGCCGCCGAGACGACCGGAGCACTGGACCTTGATGCCCTTGGCGCCGGACTTCATGGTGCCCTGCATCGACTTGCGCATGGCACGACGGAAGGAGACGCGGGAGGACAGCTGCTCCGCGACGCCCTGAGCCACGAGCTGGGCGTCCAGCTCGGGGTTCTTGACCTCGAGGATGTTCAGCTGGACCTGCTTGCCGGTCAGCTTCTCGAGGTCGCCGCGGATGCGGTCGGCCTCGGTGCCGCGGCGACCGATGACGATGCCGGGGCGAGCGGTGTGGATGTCCACGCGGACGCGGTCGCGGGTGCGCTCGATCTCGACCTTGGAGATGCCGGCGCGCTCCATGCCCTTCGTCATCATGCGACGAATGGCAACGTCTTCCTTGACGTAGTCCTTGTACAGCTTGTCGGCGTACCAGCGGGACTTGAAGTCCGTGCTGATGCCGAGGCGGAACCCGTGCGGGTTAACCTTCTGGCCCATTACCGGGTCCCTTCCTTGCTGCTGACGACCACGGTGATGTGGCTGGTCCGCTTGCGGATCCGGTAGGCACGGCCCTGGGCGCGCGGACGGAACCGCTTCAGGGTCGGGCCCTCGTCAACGTACGCCTCGGAGATGTAGAGGTCGTCCGTGTTGGAGTGGTTGTAGTTGTGCGCGGCGTTGGCGATGGCGCTGTCGAGCACCTTGCCGACCGGCACGGTGGCTGCCTGCGGAGCGAAACGCAGGACGGCCTGGGCCTCCGTGGCCGGAAGGCCGCGGATGAGGTCCACCACGCGGCGGGCCTTCATGGGCGTGACGCGGATGTACCGCGCCTGGGCCCTGGCTTCCATGGTTGTCCCCTTAATGGAGTAAGTCACTTAAGTCTGTCTGGCGCTGAGCTCAAGCCCGCGGAGCGACTAGCGACGCTTCGACTTGCGGTCTTCCTTCACGTGCCCCTTGAAGGTGCGCGTGGGAGCGAACTCGCCGAGCTTGTGGCCGACCATCGACTCGGTGACGAACACCGGGACGTGCTTGCGGCCATCGTGAACCGCGATCGTGTGGCCGAGCATGGCCGGGGAGATCACGGAACGACGGGACCAGGTCTTGATGACGTTCTGCGTGCCCGCCTCGTTCTGCACGTCCACCTTCTTCTGAAGGTGGTCGTCGATGAAGGGGCCCTTCTTGAGACTGCGCGGCATCTGACCTGCTCCTAGCGCTTCTTGTTGGTCTTGCGGCGGCGCACGATGAGCTTGTCCGACGCCTTGTTCGGGCGACGGGTACGGCCCTCGGGCTTGCCCCACGGCGAGACCGGGTGGCGACCACCGGAGGTCTTACCCTCACCACCACCGTGCGGGTGGTCGATCGGGTTCATGGCGACACCACGCACGGTCGGGCGGACGCCCTTCCAGCGCATACGGCCGGCCTTGCCCCAGTTGATGTTCGACTGCTCGGCGTTGCCGACCTCGCCGACGGTCGCGCGGCAGCGCGCGTCAACCAGACGGATCTCACCGGAGGGCATGCGCAGGTGCGCCATGCGGCCCTCACGGGCGAGCAGCTGGATGCCGGAACCGGCGGAGCGGGCCATCTTGGCACCGCCACCGGGACGCAGCTCCACCGCGTGGATGGTGGTACCGACCGGGATGTTGCGCAGCGGCAGGTTGTTGCCCGGCTTGATGTCGGCCCCGGGGCCGTTCTCGATCCGGTCACCCTGCGCGACGCCGCGGGGGGCGATGATGTAGCGCTTCTCGCCGTCCGCGTAGTGCAGGAGCGCGATGCGCGCGGTGCGGTTGGGGTCGTACTCGATGTGAGCGACCTTGGCCGGCACGCCGTCCTTGTCGTGACGACGGAAGTCGATCACGCGGTAGGCGCGCTTGTGACCGCCACCCTGGTGGCGGGCGGTGACACGACCGGCGTTGTTACGGCCGCCCTTGCTGTGCAGCGGGCGAACCAGCGACTTCTCCGGCGTGGACCGCGTGATTTCGACGAAGTCGGCCACGCTGGAGCCGCGGCGGCCCGGCGTAGTCGGCTTGTACTTGCGGATACCCATTTTCGTCCTCGTCCTTAACGACGATCACGTTCTCCGTCAGGCGGAGACCGGACCACCGAAGATGTCGATGCGGTTGCCCTCGGCCAGCGTCACGATGGCGCGCTTGGTGTCCTTGCGCTTGCCAAAGCCCGTCTTGGAGCGCTTGCGCTTGCCCTGACGGTTGAGCGTGTTGACGGCCTCGACCTTGACCGAGAAGACCGCCTCGACGGCCTGCTTGATCTGGGTCTTGTTGGCGTCCGGCGACACGACGAACGTGTACTTGTTCTCGTCGAGGAGCGAGTAGCTCTTCTCGGAGATGACCGGCTTGACCAGGACGTCACGGGGGTCCGTGTACGTCTTGCTCGTGATCTCGGCAGCCATCAGGCGGCGCTCCCTTCGAGCTCGCCCTCAGCAGCAACAGCCTTGGCGGACGCGACCGGACCGGCCACGAAACGCTCGAAGGCGGCCTGGGTGAAGACCACATCGTCGGAGACGAGCACGTCGTAGGTGTTCAGCTGGCCGGCGTCCAGGATGTGCACGTTCGGCAGGTTGCGAGCGGACTTGAGGCCCAGCTCGTCCTCGCGCTCGACGACCAGGAGGACGTTCTTGCGCTCGGAGATCTTGCCGAACAGGCTCTTGGCGGCCTTGGTCGACGGCGCATCGGTCGCGGTCACCGCGGTGATCACGTGGATGCGCTCGTGGCGGGCCCGGTCGGTGAGCGCACCGCGGAGCGCGGCGGCGATCATCTTCTTCGGGGTCCGCTGCGAGTAGTCGCGCGGCACGGGGCCGTGCACGACGCCACCGCCGGCGAACTGCGGCGCACGGGTCGAGCCCTGACGGGCGCGGCCGGTGCCCTTCTGGCGGTACGGCTTGCGGCCGCCACCACGGACCTCGCCGCGGCGCTTCACCTTGTGCGTGCCCTGGCGGGCAGCGGCGAGCTGCGCGACGACGACCTGGTGCATCAGCGGAACGCTGACCTTGGCGTCGAAGATCTCGGCGGGCAGCTCGATGCTGCCGGCCTTGTCGCCGGCCGGCGACAGGATGTCAATGGTGGTCATATCCTTCACAGCCCCTTCGCCGCGGTGCGGACGAGGACGAGGCCGCCGTTCGGGCCCGGGACGGCGCCCTTGATGAGCAGCAGGCCCTTCTCCGCGTCGACCGCGTGCACGGTCAGGTTCTGGGTGGTCACACGCTCGTGGCCCATCCGACCCGCCATGCGCAGGCCCTTGAACACGCGGCCCGGGGTGGCGCAGCCACCGATGGAACCGGGCGAGCGGTGCTTGCGCTGGGTGCCGTGACCGGCGCCGAGGCCCTTGAAGTTGTGACGCTTCATGACACCGGCGAAGCCCTTGCCCTTGGAGGTGCCGGTCACGTCGACCTTGACACCCGCCTCGAACAGCTCGGCGGTGATCTCCTGGCCCAGGGTGTACTCGGACGCGTCCGAGGTACGGAGCTCGACCAGGTGGCGGCGCGGGGTGACACCGGCCTTGGCGAAGTGACCCGCGAGGGGCTTGTTCACCTTGCGGGGGTCGATCTCGCCGAAGCCGATCTGGACGGCGTCGTAGCCGGCCGGGCTGTCGGCGGTGTGGACCTGGGTCACGACATTCGGCCCGGCCTTGACGACGGTCACCGGAACGATCCGGTTGTTCTCGTCCCAGACCTGGGTCATGCCGAGCTTCTCGCCCAGGATGCCCTTAATCTGCTTAGCCATCTTCGGTGCGCCTCTCAGAGCTTGATCTCGATGTCGACGCCGGCCGGCAGGTCGAGACGCATGAGCGAGTCAACCGTCTTCGGCGTGGGGTCGAGGATGTCGATCAGACGCTTGTGAGTACGCATCTCGAAGTGCTCGCGCGAGTCCTTGTACTTGTGCGGCGAGCGGATGACGCAGTACACGTTCTTCTCAGTGGGCAGCGGCACCGGGCCCGCGACCTGCGCACCAGTACGAATCACCGTCTCGACGATCTTCTTCGCCGAGGAGTCGATGACCTCGTGGTCGTAGGCCTTGAGCCGGATGCGGATCTTCTGTCCCGCCATGGCTACTCAGTAGTCCTTCTGTGGTCTGTTGCTTCTGCGACCTGACCCGTCCTGCTGGACTGGTCCGGCGGCGCCTCCGGATGGTTACCCTCTCCGACCCCCGCGGTCGGGCGTGTCGCCCTACCGCTTGCAAAAAACCAAAGAGGTCGCCCTCTTCGGTTCCCGCTCTCGATCGGTGAGGTCTTGCACCCACCAGGCGCCGGGTCGAGGCCCCGCCCACGCTTCCCGGAAGATTCCCGTACGTCCGCCCCGCAGCTGCCGCGGTGTCGCTTACACACCACTGCGCCCACACGCCCACCGCAGGAGCGGTGAACGCGAACGCATGAACGGCCATCACGGGAACGACGAGTACGTGGGACTCGCTTCCGGTCCTCCCGGCGGGAGGCGCGCAGCATCGGCACTCAACCGAGCAACTTGGACATACTGCCACACGGAGCAGCCGAAACGCCAATCGAGGGGTCCGGAGCGACCGTCGCCCGCCGATGCGCGGGGCGTCCGCGCGGGACGGCGCCGCACCGCGGGACGGCTCCGGGGCGGACGGTCAGACCCGTGCGGTGAGCTCGGCCGGCTCGTTCGCGGGGGCCGGCCGCCGGGCTATCTCGCGCAGGTCCGCGGGCATCCTGCGGATCATCGAGAGCAGCAGGACGAGACCGGCGCGCGAGAGGTAGACCATGGCCTTGACCGGCGAGGCGCTGGGGCGGCCGGTGGTCCGCTCCCGCATGGCGACCGGCACCTGGCGGACGGTGAAGCCGCAGCGCGCGGCACCGACCATGCTCTCGACCGTGTCGCCGAGGTACTCGACCGGGTACCACTTGGCGAAGAACTCGATCAGGCGGCGGTTGCAGGCGCGGAAGCCCGACGTGGTGTCGGTGAGCCGGGTGCCGGTGATCCGCGAGAGCACCACGGAGAGCAGGCCCATGGCCCACTTCCGGGGGCCGCGGACCCGGTAGTCGCCCTCGCCGTCGAAGCGCGCGCCGACGACCAGGTCGGCCTCGCCCAGCTTCTCCAGCAGGACGGGCACGTAGGCGGGGTCGTGCTGGCCGTCGGAGTCCACCTGTATCGCGACGTCGTAGCCGTGCAGGTAGGCGTACCGGTAGCCGAGGCGCATCGCGCCGCCGACGCCCAGGTTGTACGGGAGCCGGGCGACCGCCGAGCCGGCCGCGGCGGCGACGGCCGCCGTCCGGTCGGTGGAGCCGTCGTCGACGACGAGGGTGTCGACGCCCGGGAGCAGGTCCTGGATCTCCTTCAGGACGTTGGGCAGTCCCTCGGCCTCGTTCCAGGCCGGCAGGATGATGAGGACCCGGCGTCCGCCGATCATGCGCGCCCCTCGGTGTCGATCGCTTCTGCGGTCCGGGGCTCTCGCTCCACCGCGGGATAGTCGTGGTGCTCGACGAGGTAGGCGCGCAGCAGCGCGACCTCCTCGGAGAGGGTCCTGGTCTCCGCCTCCAGGCGGCTCGCCTCCCAGCTGAGGTGCAGGCAGACCAGCAGGACGAGGACGAAGCCGGCGAAGAGCACGAGGCTCACGCCGGAGGCGATCCCGAGGCGCCGGGCGGTCGAGTCCAGCAGGTGGGGCACGAAGCCCAGCGGCCCCACGACCACGCCGATGCCGAGCCATATGGCCGCGTACTTCTCCCGCAGTTGCTGGCGTCGCAGCAGCTCCAGGATGCAGACGAGCACCAGTACACCGGTGATCGACGTAATGACAGTGAGATGCACGACGGGGGGCGCCTTTCAGCCGCAGGGGCGGAGGCCATCGTAGCGGGCCGATCGAACACCCCTGCAGTGAGGTTCGGGCTCCCCCGGAGGGTCCCGGACACCGCTGCGGACGGGGTCCGGCGGCCGCGAACGAAAGGCTCTCCCGGCCGGTACGGAAGGGGAGGGCGTGGGTTAGCCTCTGCGGATGTCTCTCATCTCTCCGGCCCGGGTGCGGGGCGCCGAGCCCTCGCGCGCGGCGGGCCCGGCCTCCTCGGGCCGCCTGGGTTGGCTCGATCTGCTCCGCGGCATAGCCGCGTTGACCATCGCCATCGGTCACTACGTGCAGAACATGATGCCGGAAGCGTTCACGCGGATCGCCGCGCGCTTCGACCTCGGTTCGTTCGGCGTCTTCCTGTTCTTCCTGGTCAGCGGTTACATCATTCCCGCGTCGCTGGAACGGCGGGGCAGCGTCCGGGAGTTCTGGATCAGCCGGTTCTTCCGGATCTACCCGCTGTGCGCCGCGGTCGTCGCGGCCGGAGTCGTCGTGCAGCTGCTCGGCGCGTACACCTCGCTGCCGCCGATCATGCCGTTCCCGGCGCACCACCCCGCCGTCGCGGCCCTGGCGAACCTGACGATGCTGCACGACTTCCAGGGTGTGGGCGGCGCCGTCTTCGTCATGTGGACGCTCTCCTACGAGATGGTCTTCTACCTGCTGGTCGCGTCGCTGTTCGTGCTCGGCCTGCACCGCAGGTCGGCGGAGATCGCGATCGGCTTCTCGCTGGTCCCGGTGGTGGCGGTCAGCGCCTTCCCGGTGCTGCTCTTCTCCCGGACGCTCGACGGCACCCGCGCCGTCGTCCTCGGGTCGGCGGTGCTGATGCTGGTCGGGCTCGCCTGCATGGTGAGCGGCCGTCGTGCGCTCGCGGTCGTGGGCGCGCTGGTGCTCGGCGGCACGGCCATGGTGCTCGTCCTCACCAACAGCCGGCTGCCGGGCTGGTACAGCATGGCGGTGCTGGCCACGATGTTCGCCGGCACGGCGGTCTACCGGGCCGAGCAGCGGCAGATCGGCCGGGCGAAGGTCGTCGTCGCGGCCGTCGTCGTGATGGCCGCGCTGCTGTACGTCGGGACGTGGCACGGAGAGTCGTCGCACACCGCACCGACCTTCCAGTGGCAGTGGCTCACCGCGATGGCCGCCACCTGGGGCCTGTTCGCGGCCGGCATGGCGCTGAGGAACCGCCGGATCCCGCGGCCGTTCACCTGGCTGGGCCAGATCAGCTACTCGGTCTACCTCGTCCACGCGGTGCTGCTGTGCGTCCTGCTGTGGCTGGTCGGTCCGGCCGGGGTCGCGTCGATGTCGGTGCCGGCGAAGATCGGGCTGGGCGTCGTCTTCTGCTGCGCGGTGGCCGCGGTCAGCCACGTGACGTTCCGGCTGGTCGAGCAGCCGGCGCAGCGGCTGGGCCGGCGCCTGTCGGTCCGTCTGGTGAAGCCGGCGGCCGGACCGGCCGCGGAGCGTGCCTGACCGGAACCCCGCGGACGCGACGGCGCCGCCCGGGACGGACTGCCCGTCCCGGGCGGCGCTGTTGTGCTGTCGGAGGACGTCCGGCCGGGCGGGGCCGACGGGTCAGGGGGCCGGCAGCGGGTCGACCCGGACGGGCGACTCGGCCGCGCTATCGCCGGCCCCGGCGTCGTCGGCCCGTGCGGCGCGCTGGGAGCGGAAGAGGGACCGGAGCATGAGGGCCGCGGTGACCGCCGCCCCGGCGAGGTAGCCGAGTTCGGCGCGGGTGCCGACGTCGCCGGGGAGCAGCGTGACCGCGGCGAGCACGGCGGTGCCGACCGCCCAGGCGACGAGCTGCCGCTGGTGGCGGGAGAGCGCCATGAGGGCCTGGCCGACGACGGTCGCGACCATGTAGCAGAGGGTCCCGAGGACCAGCCAGAGGAAGTCGGCCGCGCCCAGGACGTCCTGGGCGTTGAACATCGTCCGGATGATCCACGGTCCGAGGAGGACGGCCGGCACCCCGCCGGCGAGGCACATCGCGCAGACGACGGCGACGGTGCGCACCAGCACCTTGCGGAACTCCGCGTGCCGGCCGGAGGCGGCGGCCCCCGACAGGGCGGAGACCAGGGAGGCCTGGATCGCCGCGTACGCGAAGAGCGGGACGCGGGCGATGACCACGGCGTTCAGCAGGGCCGCGACGAGCGCGGTCGAGGCGGGCGACAGCAGTTGGACGCTGACCACGGCCGCGTTGACCATGAGCTGGGCGAGCAGGGTCGAGGCGGCGAGCAGGCCGAGACCGCGGGTGAGCGCCGGCCAGGGCACGGCGGGGCCGGGTCGGCGGTCGCGCAGGGTCGAGCGCAGCCCGATCAGGGAGGCCGCCAGCGGGGAGACCACGAGGATCAGGGCGAACGCCAGCACCGAGTGCAGGCCGAGCGCCGGCAGGGCGGCCGCGAGGACGATCCGCAGGCCGCCGTCGACGGCCAGTTGGGAGCCGTAGGCCTTGAAGTTGCCGAGGCCGGCGAGGGCGCCGCGGGTGAGCGAGCTGACGGCGAGCCCGACGAGGGCGCCGCCGAGGCCGGCCACCAGGGTGAGGTCGCCGTGGAAGAGGCGGTCGGCGATCGGCCGGGCCGCCGCGGCGAGCAGCGCGAGGACGGCCACCAGCACCGCGCCGGTGAGCAGGGCCGTCCGCCGCAGGGCCCCGTGCGGGCCCTGGCCGCCGACGTTGCGGGCGGCGACCAGGCGGTTCAGTTCCAGTTCAACCGGCGAGAAGAGGCCGTACCCGACGGACATGACGACCGTCCAGAGCACGGAGACGCCGGCGAGGGAGGTGGGATCCAGCGTGTGGCCGGCCAGGGCGAGGTAGATGTACGAGGAGACGCCGAGGACGACGGTGCCGCCCAGCACCAGCCGGGTGCCGGGCGGCAGCGCGTCGAACAGTCGGGCCAGCGGGTTCGCGCGGCCGCCCGCCCGGTCAGCCACGCAGCGCGGCCTTGCTCTTCAGCGGCTCCCACCAGTCGCGGTTGTCGCGGTACCAGGCGATCGTGGCGGCGAGGCCGTCCTCGAAGCGCACCTGCGGGGTGTAGCCGAGCTCCTCGCTGATCTTGCTGATGTCGAGCGAGTAGCGCAGGTCGTGGCCCTTGCGGTCGGCCACGCGCTCGACCATGTCCCAGTCGGCCCCGGCGGCCTCCAGGAGGAGGCCGGTGAGCTCCTTGTTGGTGAGCTCGGTGCCGCCGCCGATGTTGTAGACCTCGCCGGGCCGGCCCTTGCGCATGGCGAGCTCGATGCCGCGGCAGTGGTCGGAGACGTGCAGCCAGTCGCGGATGTTGCCGCCGTTCCCGTAGAGCGGGACCTTCCTGCCGTCGAGCAGGTTGGTGGTGAACAGCGGGATGACCTTCTCGGGGAACTGGTAGTGGCCGTAGTTGTTCGAGCACCGGGTGACCACGACGTCCATGCCGTGGGTGCGGTGGTAGGCCAGCGCCAGCAGGTCCGAGCCCGCCTTCGAGGCGGAGTACGGGGAGTTGGGGGCCAGCGGCCACTCCTCCGTCCAGGAGCCCTCGGCGATCGAGCCGTACACCTCGTCGGTGGAGACGTGCACGAAGCGGCCGACGCCGTGCTTGCGGGCGGCGTCGAGCAGCACCTGCGTGCCGACGACGTTGGTCAGGACGAACGGCCCGGCACCCTCGATCGACCGGTCGACGTGCGACTCGGCGGCGAAGTGGACGACCACGTCGTGGCCAGGCATCACCTGCTCGACGACCTCGGTGTCGCAAATGTCACCCCGGACGAACCGGTAGCCGGGGTGGCCGGCGACCGGCGCGAGGTTGGCCTCGACGCCCGAGTAGGTGAGCTTGTCGAGGACGGTGACCTGGGCCGACCCGTCGGCGCCCAGCAGGGAGCGGACGAACTCGGATCCGATGAAGCCGGCGCCGCCGGTGACGAGGATGCGCATAGTAGGGCGCAGTCTACCCAGACCTGTTCGAAGACCGGCCCTGCCCCACGATCCCGCCGGGGGCCTCGCATAAGCTGCCCGTCATGCGTGGAATTCTCTTGGCGGGCGGTACCGGATCGCGCCTGTGGCCGCTGACCCGGGCGGTGTCGAAGCAGTTGCTCCCCGTGTTCGACAAGCCGATGGTCTACTACCCGCTGTCCACGTTGGTGATGGCGGGCATCAGCGAGATCCTGATCATCACGACCCCGCAGGACCAGGAGCAGTTCCAGCGCCTGCTCGGCGACGGTTCCCAGCTCGGCCTGCGCCTGGAGTACGCGGTCCAGGAGCGTCCCGAGGGGATCGCCCAGGCCTTCGTGCTCGGCGCCGACTTCATCGGGGACGAGCCGGTCGCGCTGATCCTGGGCGACAACATCTTCCACGGCAGCGGTCTGGGCACCCGGCTCGCCCAGCACACCGAGCCGGCCGGCGGGCGGGTGTTCGCCTACCCGGTGGCCGATCCGCGCGCGTACGGCGTGGTGGAGTTCGACGGCGGGGGCCAGGTCATCTCCATCGAGGAGAAGCCCGAGCACCCGAAGTCCCGGTACGCCGTGCCCGGCCTGTACTTCTACGACAACCGGGTCGTCAAGATCGCCGAGAACCTGGAGCCGAGCGCCCGGGGCGAGTTGGAGATAACGGCGGTCAACGAGGCCTACCTGCGCAACGGCGAGCTGCAGGTCACCGTGCTGGACCGCGGTACGGCCTGGCTGGACACCGGCACGTTCGTGTCGATGGTGCAGGCCTCCGAGTTCGTCCGGGTGATCGAGGAGCGCCAGGGATTCAAGATCGGCTGCATCGAGGAGGCGGTCTGGCGCGCCGGCCTGATCGACTCGGCGCAGCTGCGCGAGCTGGCCGAGCCGCTCCGCAAGAGCGGGTACGGGGAGTACCTGCTGGACCTGCTCGTCGAGGAGGGCAACCGATGAAGTTCCGCGAGCTGTCGATCGCCGGCGCGTTCGAGATGACTCCGCAGCAGCACGGCGATCCGCGCGGGCTGTTCATGGAGTGGTACCGCTTCGACCGGCTCTCCGAGGTGGTCGGCCACCCGCTGCGGCTGGCCCAGGCGAACCTCTCGGTGTCCTCCCGCGGCGTGGTGCGGGGCGTCCACTTCGCCGACGTGCCGCCCGGCCAGGCCAAGTACGTCACGTGCGTGCGCGGTGCGGTGCTCGACGTGGTGGTGGACCTGCGGGTCGGTTCGCCGACCTTCGGCCGGTGGGAGTCCGTCCGGCTGGACGACGTGGACCGCCGGGCCGTGTACATCCCGGAGGGCCTCGGCCACGGCTTCTGCGCACTGACGGACGACGCCACGCTCTCGTACGTCTGCTCCGAGACCTACAACCCGACCGGCGAGCACACCGTGCACCCGCTGGACCCGGACCTCGCCATCGACTGGGGCACCGCCGAGCCGCAGCTGTCCGCGCGCGACGAGGCCGCTCCCTCGCTGGCCGAGGCGGAGGCCTCCGGTCTGCTGCCGGACTACGAGGCCTGCCGGGCGTACACCGCCGGGCTCCGCTCGGTCTGAAGCGCCGGGCGGGTGCCGTCCCGGACGGCGCCCGCCCGAACGACCGGCACGTCGGTCATATGATGTGGCCGCCACGTCCGTGGCCGTGCTCCGTACCGGGGCAGCCGCCCCCAACCACCGGATACCCGCCATGACCACTCTGGATGTCCTGCTCCCCTACTACGGCGACGTGGCACTGATGCAGGCCGCGGTGCGCAGTGTCCTGGCGCAGACCGACCGGGACTGGCGGCTGACGGTCGTCGACGACGGGCGCGAGCCGGGCGTGCCGGAGTGGTTCGCCGCCCTCGGCGATCCGCGGGTCCGGTACATGCGCAACGAGCAGAACCTCGGCGTCACCGGCAACTACCGCAAGTGCCTCGGCCTCGCCGAGCACGAGTACCTCGTGTTCATGGGCACCGACGACATCATGCTGCCCACCTACATCGAGACGATCCGCGGCGTGCTCGCGGCCCACCCCGGCGTGGCCATGATCCAGCCGGGCGTCGAGGTCATCGGCAGCGACGGCGCGGTCAGCCGCACGCTGGTGGACGAGGCCAAGCGGCGGCTGTACGCGCCGCGGACCCGCGGCCTGGAGCTGATGGGCGGCGAGGAGCTCGCCGTCAGCCTGCTGCGCGGGAACTGGCTGTACTTCCCGTCGATCTGCTGGCGCACCGACGCCGTCCGCTCGATGGGCTTCCGCGACAACCTGGAGATCATCCAGGACCTCGCGCTGATCGTCGACCTGCTCCAGGCCGGCGAGCGGATGGCGGTCAGCGACACGCTGTGCTTCCAGTACCGCCGGCACACGGTCAGCATCTCCTCGAAGTCCGCCTTCAGCGGCACGCGGTTCACCGAGGCCCGCCGTTACTTCCTCGACGTCGCCGACCGGCTGGACGCGCACGGCTGGCCGCGGGCCGCGAAGGCCGCGCGCAGCCACATCTCCGCCAGGATCCACGCCCTCACGCTGGTACCGGGTGCCGTGCGCAACCGCCAGTGGGACGGTGCCCGGACCCTGCTGCGGAACGCCTCCGCCACCAGCCGGGTCCGCTGACCCCTCGGCACCCGGTCCCCCTCTCCTCAAGGAGCGCTCCGCCATGAGCACCCCGCACACCCCGCCGCGCGTCGCCGTCCTCGGCGGCACCGGGTTCATAGGCCGGGCCGTCACCGCACGGTTCGAGGCGACGGGGAGCGAGGTCCTCACGCTGGCCCGCAAGCCCTCCGCCGTGCCGGTGGCCGGCCGCTTCGTCCCCTTCGACCTGACGGCGTCCCCCGCGTCCGAGCTGGCCGCGCTGCTGGAGCGCGAGCGCGTCGACGTCGTCGTGAACGCGGCCGGCGGCATGTGGGGGCTCGACGACGAGCAGATGCACGTCGCCAACGTCGTCCTGGTGGACCGGCTCGTCGAGGCGATCGGCTCGACGGCCGCCCCGGCCCGGCTGGTGCACCTCGGCACCGTCCACGAGTACGGCCTGGTGCCGGTCGGCACCAGCCAGCACGAGGACGACGTCCCGGCCCCGGTGATGGCCTACGGCCGGCTGAAGCTCGCGGCGACCGAGCGGGTCGTCGACGCGGTCGGTCGCGAGGGCCTCGACGCCGTCGTGCTCCGCCTCGGGAACGTGACCGGCGCCGGCCAGCCCGGGCACAGCCTGCTCGGGGTGATGGGTGCCAAGCTCGCCGCGGCCCACGCCGCGGGCACGGTGGCCGAGCTGTCGCTGCAGCCGCTCACCGCCCAGCGCGACTTCGTGGACCTGGACGACACGGTGGACGCCGTGGTGGCCGCCGCGGCCACCAGGACGCCCCGTACCGTGCTGAACATCGGGACGGGCGCGGCAGCCCCGGCGCGGCAGCTGGTCGACCTCCTGATCGAGGTGAGCGGCGTCCCCGTCGCGGTGACCGAGGTGCCGGCCCCGGACGGCACCGGCCCCGAACGGGAGTGGCAGCAGCTGGACGTGGCCGCGGCGGCGGCGGAGCTCGGCTGGACCCCGCGGCGGAGCCTGCGGGACTCCGTCGAGTCGCTCTGGCACGCGCAGCTGAAGACGGTCTGACCGCATCCGGTCGCAACGGTGCCCCGGCAGTCCCTGCGGACTGCCGGGGCACCGTCGTACGGACGTCAGCCCTGCGGGGCGGCGGGGGTGTCGGAGGCCGCGCGCAGCCTCGTCATGGAGTGCTGCAGCCCCTTCTTGAGCCGGCCCGCGAGGGGCCGCTCGACGAACCGGTGGATCAGCCACGCCGTCGTCAGCACGGTCACCAGGGCGACCAGCAGGGCGGACCGGACGCCGAGGCCGTGCTTCAGCGACCAGTGGATGATCGTCCAGCCGATCTCCTGGTGGATCAGGTACAGCGGGTAGGTCAACGCGCCAGCCACGGTGAGCCACCGCCAGCGCACCCAGTCCAGCGCGCCCAGCGCGGCCGCCAGCACCAGCGCGAACGCGGCCGTCATGAGGACGGCCGTCACCGACCAGGACAGCGGGTGGCCGAGGGCCTCGACGTAGACCGCCCTGATCGCGGGGATGCGGACCAGCGCGAGCAGCCAGGAGAATCCGACGATGCCCCACAGCAGCAGGTCCTGGCCGAAGCGGTACATCAGGAACATCGCCATGCCGGCGATGAAGAGCGGGGACTCCTGGGGCATCGCCACGGTGTCGAGCAGCTGGTTGTCGACCTGACCGGCGACCACCGCCACGATCGTCCAGATGCCGCAGAAGGCCACGACCTTGCGGTAGGTCAGCCCCATCGCCACCACGACGGCGAAGAGCAGGTAGAACCTCATCTCGACCCAGAGGGTCCAGTAGACGCCGTCCACCGGGCGCAGGCCCAGCGGGGACTGGAGCATCGTCAGGTTGCCGAGCACCGTCCGCAGGGTGAGCCCGCTGCCGGCGCGCCTGCGGGCCAGGTGCGGCAGGAGGAGGATCACGCTGCTGGTGAGCACCACGCCCGCCCAGTAGGCCGGGTAGAGCCGCACCACCCGGGACGAGAAGAACTCACCGGGCCGCTTGCCCCAGCAGCTCATGCAGATCACGAAGCCGCTGATGACGAAGAAGAGCTCGACGCCCATCCAGCCGTAGGCGGCGGCCCGGTTGACCAGGGGGATGACCTCGCGCGGCGTGACTCCCTGCCAGATGCCGGAGATCCCGACGTACGCGGTCCAGTGGAACGAGAGCACGCTCAGGGCCGCGAAGAGCCGCATCCCGTCCAGCGCGTAGAGCCTGCTGGCGCGGACGGCGGGACGGGGTGCCGGGCTTTCCGTCCCCTCCTTCGGTGCTGAGCGGGGACCGAACCGGCTCGGCTTCAGAGCGAGGGCAGCGGGCATGGTGAAGACTTTCGGAGAGGCAGCCTGGATCGACGACCGCCCGCGGGGTGATGACGGCGAGCGCCGACCTGACTCTACAGACAATCCAATCGGCCTCCACAGACAGGGCGGTCCCGTGCGGGGACTGGCCGGAGGCCGGCACCCGCGCCCCCGGCACCGCACGGGCCGGGCCACCCGCGCGGGGTTGTGGAGACGGATTCGGTCGACACCCGTCGCAACCTGCGGCGCGGCCGGACAGCGAAGGATTCGGAGTGATCGGTTCCGCGCTGCAGTGATCGTCGGCGCCCCGGACGCGGCCCTGTGAAGGAAATCGGGTGAACCGATGGTGTGAGGACGGTCACGAGCGCCGGGGCTGGAATCTGGCGCCACCGCGGGCCCGGGGGGCGTCGGCGGCCGACAGCAGGACCGTCACCGGTGCCGCCCCCGCCGCATCCGGACGGTGCCGACCGCTGCGGTCGGCACCGTCCGTGCCCGGGACCGGCGTCCCGTCAGCCCAGCGGGGCGTAGAGCACCGTGGCCCGCACGTCGGCAGCGGCGAGGTCCCGGCGCAGACGCGTGCTCGCGGCCTCGTCGCCGACCAGGATGGTCGGCGTGCTCGGGCAGTCGGCCACGACCTTCTTCAGGTTCTCCAGGGAGTCCCGGTAGGACTGCTCGCGCTCGGCGGCCTTCGCGGGAGTGTCCTCCTCCGGGTGCTCCGCCCGGAGCGAGCCCCCGATCTGCACCTTCAGGAGGTTCGCGTACGCCGGCATCACGTGGGAGTCGTGGAGCAGGCTCTCGGCGAAGAACGACGTGCGCCAGTTCGCGTAGGCGTTGTTGGAGTACAGGGTGATGACCGGTGCCTGGACGCGGTGGATGTCGCGCTCGGCGAAGACGGCCGGGCCGGGGCCGATCGTGCCGCTCATCTTGCCCTTGGCCCAGTTGAGCAGATCGCTCTTCTGGAAGCCGGAGGTCTGACCCTCGGCCGCGGGCGCCCCCCACTGGACGCCGCCGAACAGGCTCAGCGCCGCCACCACGGCGGTCACGGACATCAGGGCCTCGCTGCCCAGCCCGAACCGGCGGGCGGAGCGCCC
This sequence comes from Streptomyces sp. NRRL B-24484, assembly GCF_000717715.1. Taxonomy (GTDB): domain Bacteria; phylum Actinomycetota; class Actinomycetes; order Streptomycetales; family Streptomycetaceae; genus Kitasatospora. The sequence continues at coordinate 204,861 of NZ_JOAI01000002.1, forward strand.
GGCCACCGGGCGGAAGAGCAGGGCGATCGAGCCGACCGAGATCAGCGCGAGGCACAGGCCGGCGGTGACCATCTTCTCGAAGTAGTAGGACGGCGCCCCGATGGTCAGCTTCTGCCAGGCGCCGAAGAGGCCGATCACCAGTCCGCTGCCCAGGACGACCGCGAGGACCATCTGCACCGCGCCGACCCTGCGGTTGCGCGCGTACAGGGCGGCCACCACGACGAGTGCGCCGAGGCCGATGATCGTGGAGCGGTCCAGCGGGATCTTCGCGCCGCCGGCCATCGCCTGGTTGCCCACGTCGAAGTGCGACAGCACGGTGACGGCGCTGGGGATCACCGCGATCGCGCCGCCGAGGATCTGGACGGCGTACAGGAACCTCCGCGACTTCCGCTGCCGGCGGCGGTGCACGATCGCGCCGGCGATCAGGAAGAGGCCGACGAATCCGGCGTAGGGGTTGTAGCAGTAGGCGACGGTGACGAGGCCGGCCACCGACACCAGGGCGTACTCGGCGGTGCCCATGGCCGGGCGGATGACCAGCGCCGCGATCAGCACCAGGAAGAGGAGGCCGATGATCTCCGAGTCGAAGCCGGCGGGGATCAGCCAGGCGAGGGTGCTGGTCACCAGGAACGCCGCCACGCTGCCGCACACCGCGGCGGCGCGCCAGCCCCGCAGCCGCGGGCCGCCCACCCAGCGGGCGGCCCAGACCAGGGCCATGCAGAGCAGGACGTAGGACAGCAGGATGTAGGTGAAGTAGCGGCTGTACGCCTCGGCGGGCGAGCCGAGTTCGACCGACGACCGGCGGAAGACGTCGATCCACGTCCACAGGAAGTGCGAGCCCTGCGGATACGCCACCTCGGTGGGCGGGGAGAGCGACGGGCGCGCCTGCGACTGGTTGATGAACGCGTAGCCGCCCACCCGGTGGAGCGTGTCGAAAATCGAGAAATGGGCGATTCGGTCCTCGGCCGTGAGGATTTCCGAAAGGCGCTCGAATGCCGACTTCCCGGCCACCGGACGGTGGACGTAATGCCACATCACGGCACCCGCGCCGAGGATCACCAGGTCGGTCGGCCGGCCCCTCAGGGGAAGCGACGGGCGCCGCCGCCCGAGCACGGTCGCCAGGGACACCGCGGTCAGCAGCACCCCGGCCGCCGGTACCGGGTGGAGACCCCAGGGCGAGAAGGAGGCCACCAGGCCGAGCGTCATCAGCGACCCGGCGAACAGCAGTCCGGCGACGACGAGCCGGTCGAGCAGTCCGCCGCCGACCCTGAGGACGGAGGCGATGGCCAGGACGATCACCGGCAGCAGCACGACGTCCAGCCGGACGGCGTGGAGGAGCACGGGAAGCAACCACGAGGCGGCCAGCAGTCCGGCCGGCAGTCCCCAGCGGATCGACCTGCGCGGCTGCTCGGGGCTCACCGGGTTCGGTCCGCCCGACCTCTCCCTCGGCTCCGCGAGCTGAGCAGTCATTCCTTCCGCTTCCCCTCTTCAGGTCGGACACGTGGGCCCGCACCCTGCGGACCGGGAACGCGCGGGACCGACCCGGAGCTCTGCACGGGTCGTCCTCGCGCGAATGCGGTCCCCTCGCCGCACGGCGACCCGCACGATATTGGGCTGATCACACAATGCGGGATTCCGGGGCAACAGAGTACGCGATGCCTCCGGAGACACGAAAACCCCGTACCTTCCTCCGGAGACGAAGGTACGGGGTTCAGCTCGTGGAGCTATGCCTGCCTACGGCAGACCAGGGGTCGGATCGTCACTTGACGATCTTGGTGACCTGGCCGGCGCCGACGGTGCGGCCACCCTCACGGATGGCGAACTTGAGGCCCTCCTCCATGGCGACGGGCTGGATCAGCGCGACGGTCATGGCGGTGTTGTCGCCCGGCATGACCATCTCGGTGCCCTCGGGGAGGGTCACGACGCCGGTCACGTCCGTGGTACGGAAGTAGAACTGCGGGCGGTAGTTGTTGAAGAACGGGGTGTGACGGCCACCCTCGTCCTTCGACAGGATGTAGGCCTGGGCCTCGAAGTCGGTGTGCGGCGTGACCGAACCCGGCTTGATGATGACCTGGCCGCGCTCGACGTCCTCGCGCTTGATGCCACGGAGGAGCAGACCGACGTTCTCACCGGCCTGGCCCTCGTCGAGCAGCTTGCGGAACATCTCGATACCGGTGACCGTGGTGGTGGTCTTGGTGGTCTTGATGCCGATGATGTCGACGGTCTCGTTGACCTTGAGGACACCGCGCTCGATGCGGCCGGTGACGACGGTGCCACGACCGGTGATCGTGAAGACGTCCTCGATCGGCATCAGGAACGGCAGCTCGGTGGCACGGGCCGGGGTCGGGATCGACTCGTCGACGGCGTGCATGAGGCCGAGGAGCTTCTCGCCCCACTCCTTGTCGCCCTCGAGCGCCTTGAGCGCCGAGACGCGCACGACCGGCAGGTCGTCGCCCGGGAACTCGTACTCGGAGAGGAGCTCACGGACCTCGAGCTCGACGAGCTCCAGGATCTCCTCGTCGTCCACCATGTCGGCCTTGTTCAGGGCGACGACGATGTAGGGGACGCCGACCTGGCGGGCCAGGAGGACGTGCTCCTTGGTCTGCGGCATCGGGCCGTCGGTGGCGGCGACGACGAGGATCGCACCGTCCATCTGGGCCGCACCGGTGATCATGTTCTTGATGTAGTCAGCGTGACCCGGGCAGTCAACGTGGGCGTAGTGACGCGCCTCGGTCTGGTACTCGACGTGCGCGATCGAGATGGTGATACCGCGCTGCCGCTCCTCCGGCGCCTTGTCGATCTGGTCGAACGGCGTGAAGGGGTTGATGTCCGGGTACGCGTCGTGCAGCACCTTGGTGATCGCCGCGGTCAGCGTGGTCTTACCGTGGTCGATGTGACCGATGGTGCCGATGTTGACGTGGGGCTTCGTCCGCTCGAACTTCGCCTTCGCCACTGCAGTCCTCCTGAGGACAGTTCTGTACGCCGTACGACGTCAGTTGGTCTTTGATCGGGATTGGGAACGGGGCGCTGGTAGCGCTCCATGCCGTCCCGCGGGGTGGGGTGCCGGGAGGGCCCGGGGGAATCCGTGGGGATTCGCCCCGGGTTACCTCCTTCTAGCCTAAGGGGTCTGATTCGTCCCGAATAACGGGCCGAACCCTCGACCGGCGGAGCCGGCCTTACTCGCCCTTGGCCTTGGCGATGATGTCGTCCGCCACGTTCCGCGGAACCTCGGCGTACGAGTCGAACTGCATCGAGTAGCTTGCGCGACCAGAGGTCTTGCTGCGCAGGTCACCGACGTAGCCGAACATCTCGGAGAGCGGCACGAGCGCCTTGACGACGCGCGCACCGTGACGCTCCTCCATGGCCCGGATCTGGCCACGGCGGGAGTTGATGTCGCCGATCACGTCGCCCATGTAGTCCTCGGGCGTGGTGACCTCGACGGCCATCATCGGCTCCAGGAGGGCCGGACCGGCCTTCCTGGCGCCTTCCTTGAAGGCCATCGAACCGGCGATCTTGAACGCGAGCTCGGACGAGTCGACGTCGTGCGACGCACCGTCGAGCAGGGTCACGCGAACGCCCTGGAGCGGGTAGCCGGCGAGGACACCGAACTCCATGGCCTCCTGGCAACCGGCGTCGACCGAGGGGATGTACTCCTTCGGCACGCGGCCACCGGTGACCTTGTTGACGAACTCGTAGCCCTCGCCCGACTCCAGCGGCTCGATCGCGATCTGGATCTTCGCGAACTGACCCGAACCACCGGTCTGCTTCTTGTGCGTGTAGTCGATGCGCTCGACGGCCTTGCGGATCGTCTCGCGGTACGCGACCTGCGGCTTGCCGACGTTGGCCTCGACCTTGAACTCACGGCGCATGCGGTCGACGAGCACCTCGAGGTGCAGCTCGCCCATGCCCGCGATGATGGTCTGGCCGGTCTCCTCGTCCGTGTTGACCTGGAAGGACGGGTCCTCCTCGGCGAGACGCTGGATGGCGACACCCAGCTTCTCCTGGTCACCCTTGGACTTGGGCTCGATCGCGACGCGGATGACCGGGGCCGGGAAGTCCATGGACTCCAGGATGACCGGCTGCTTCTCGTCGGACAGCGTCTCACCGGTGGTGGTCTGCTTGAGGCCCATGACGGCGATGATGTCGCCGGCGCCCACCGAGTCGATCTCCTCACGCTTGTTCGCGTGCATGCGGTAGATCTTGCCGATGCGCTCCTTCTTGCCCTTGACGGAGTTCAGCACCGAGGTGCCGGACTCCAGGCGGCCGGAGTACACGCGGACGAAGGTGAGCTTGCCCAGGTGCGGGTCAGACATGATCTTGAACGCCAGGGCGGCCAGCGGCTCGTCGTCCGAGGCCTGGCGGACGATCTTCTCTTCGGGGTTGTTCGGCTTGGTGCCCTCGATGCCCTCGATGTCGAGGGGCGACGGCAGGTACTTCACAACCGCGTCGAGCAGGGGCTGAACGCCCTTGTTCTTGAACGCCGAGCCGCAGAAGATCGGGGTGAAGTCCGAGTTCAGCGTGCCCTTGCGGATCGCGGCGATCAGCAGCTCCTCGGGGATGTCCTCGCCCTCCAGGGCGAGCTCCATCACCTCGTCGCTGACGTTCGACACGGTGTCGAGCAGGGCCTCGCGGTACTCCTCGGCCTTGTCGGCGAGGTCGGCCGGGATGTCGACGGTCTCGTACATCTCGCCCTTGGGGGCGTCCGGCGACCAGACCAGGGCCTTCATCTTCACCAGGTCGACGACACCGACGAAGTCGGACTCGGCGCCGATCGGCAGCTGCATGACCAGCGGGGTCGCGCCGAGGCGGTCCACGATGGTCTGCACGCAGAAGTAGAAGTCGGCACCCGTGCGGTCCAGCTTGTTGATGAAGCAGATGCGCGGGACGCCGTAGCGGTCAGCCTGCCGCCACACGGTCTCGGACTGGGGCTCGACGCCGGCGACGCCGTCGAACACCGTCACGCCACCGTCGAGCACGCGCAGCGAACGCTCCACCTCGACGGTGAAGTCGACGTGGCCCGGGGTGTCGATGATGTTGATGGTGTTGTCGACGCCGTCGAGCGTCCAGTGACAGGTCGTCGCGGCCGACGTGATGGTGATGCCGCGCTCCTGCTCCTGCTCCATCCAGTCCATCGTGGCAGCGCCGTCGTGGACCTCACCGATCTTGTACGAGACACCGGTGTAGAACAGGATCCGCTCGGTGGTGGTGGTCTTGCCCGCGTCGATGTGCGCCATGATCCCGATGTTGCGGACCTTGGCGAGGTCAAGGGAGGTTGCAGCCATGGTGGCTCGTTCTCTCTCTGTCTAGTGACGGGGTTCGGACTACCAGCGGTAGTGCGCGAAGGCCTTGTTGGACTCGGCCATCTTGTGGGTGTCCTCGCGACGCTTCACGGACGCGCCGAGGCCGTTGCTGGCGTCGAGGATCTCGTTGAGCAGACGCTCGGTCATGGTCTTCTCGCGGCGGGCGCGGGAGTAACCGACGAGCCAGCGCAGCGCCAGGGTGTTGGCACGGCCCGGCTTGACCTCGACCGGCACCTGGTAGGTCGCGCCACCGACACGGCGGGACTTGACCTCGAGGGTCGGCTTGACGTTCTCCAGGGCGCGCTTGAGCGCGACCACCGGGTCGGCGCCGGTCTTCTCGCGGACACCCTCGAGGGCGCCGTACACGATCCGCTCGGCGGTGGAGCGCTTGCCGTGCAGCAGGATCTTGTTGACCAGCGAGGTCACCAGCGGGGAGCCGTAAACCGGGTCGATGATGACCGGGCGCTTCGGGGCGGGGCCCTTACGAGGCATTCTTACTTCTCCTTCTTGGCGCCGTAGCGGCTGCGAGCCTGCTTGCGGTTCTTGACACCCTGGGTGTCGAGGGAGCCGCGGATGATCTTGTAGCGGACACCAGGAAGGTCCTTCACACGGCCACCGCGGACCAGCACGATGGAGTGCTCCTGCAGGTTGTGGCCCTCGCCCGGGATGTAGGCGGTGACCTCGATCCCGCTGGTGAGGCGCACACGGGCGACCTTACGCAGAGCCGAGTTCGGCTTCTTCGGGGTGGTCGTGTACACACGCGTGCAGACGCCGCGACGCTGGGGCGAACCCTTCAGGGCGGGCGTCTTGTTCTTCTCGACCTTGTCCTGCCGGCCCTTTCGGACCAGCTGCTGGATCGTAGGCACCGTTTCTCCGTTTTCTGTGTGCCAAGGCTGCGTAAAACTAACCTGCGGCGCCCCTCGACCCACCGACCCACGCGGTCGGGTGTGTCGAGTCTCCCGGCGGAGGAATCGCGGAATCCCATGAGCTGATGGACAGCGACGGCGCTCGCACGGCGAGAGCGGGATCAGCGCTCTGCTACGGCTGCCGGTCAACTGGCACGCACAAGGACCCGGGGACACCCCAGGCACGAAACAGAGCGTACCTAGCGCATCGGCGGCGGTCAAAACAAATGCAACGCCGCTGCTCACCCGGGCGAGCCTGGGACAACCGGAACGGTGCGGGAACGGTCCCGCCGTCCTACCACACATCCGCCGGGGTCGCCACCCGGCTCGGCCGCCGTCCCGACCGGCGGGACGGAACGGGGGGTGCCGGGTCAGCCCGAGGACACCACGGCCAGCAGCATCATCATCGCCCAGCCCGCCACCGACAACCAGCCGATCACCAGGCCGGCGGTCGCCATGCCGTCGCCCTCCTCGCGGCCCGCGCGCAGCTGCGACTTCGCGATGTGCCCGGTCACCACGGCCGGGATGCCCAGCGCGCCGAAGGTCGGCAGGCAGAGCAGGCCGAGCACCATCGAGGCGATCGCCATGCCGTTGGTGCGCGGCGGCGCGTACGGCACCGGCGGCGGCATGAAGGTCGGCGGGACGACCGGCACGGCCGCGCCCATCGGCGCCACCATCGGCCCGGACGGCAGGTCGGCGACCAGGTGCGCGAGCTGACCGTACGTCTGTGCGCGGTGCACGTGGTCGAAGCGCTGCGAGTACTCCTCCGCCGTCAGCCGGCCCTCGGCGTAGGCGGCCTTCAGCACGTCGACCGTCCGCTCGCGGTCCGCGTGGGCGGCCCGCATCGCCGCCTGCGGGGTGGCCGCCGGCTGCCAGGGCTGCGGCGGCGGGCCGTACGGCTGCTGCGGATGCCTCCACGGCTCAACGGCCATGCGGCCACCTCCCTGACACCCCGTCGCGCGTCGGATGCGCGTGCTGCCCCTACAGAATGCAGGACGAGCGGCGGCCCCGAGTAGTTGCCCACCGCTCGGACCGAATCACGTCGCGGCGGCGGGCGCCCCCGCCGGCGGCCGGGTCCGCCGCCGGATCCGCTCCTGCATCATGGACGGGGCCGGCCGGTCGTGGCCGGAACGGCGGACGCGGACGGAAGAGGCATCGTGGGCAGGCGCAGCGGCAGGGCCGGGCAGGACTCCGCCGTCGAGGGGCTGCTGGCCTCGGCGGTGCAGCAGGTCGTGGCGGCGCCGCCGGAGACCCTGGAGCACGCGCTGGACGGCGGCGCCTCGCTGCTGGCCGCCTCCGCGGAGCAGTGGCCGGAGGTGGGGCGGGCGCTGCTGGCGTTCGCCGAGCGCGCGGTCGGCCGGTGCTGGACGGCCGGGTGGCGGCCCGCCGACCTGGTGCGGGTGGTGCGGCGCGAGCTGGGGCCGGTGCACTTGGCGCTGGCGGTCGACCTGATCGCGGCGGAGGGCCGGCGGCACCCGGCGGCCGCGCTGGACCGGCGCTGGCAGGAGCAGCTGCGCGAGCTGCCGGCCGAGGTGTGGTGGGGGTCGGACGAGGCGTACCTGCCGGAGTTCGCCGGCCGGCACCGGCTGGACCGGTTCGCGCTGGCGACGGCCGCGCTGGAGCTGCTGCGGGCCTGGTCGCTGCTGCCGCCGATCGCGCCGGTCGGGCCGGTGCCCGGGCAGCACGGCGGCGGTCGGGCCTTCGACCCGGCGGCGGTGCGGCCGGCGGCGGGCGAGCCGCGGATGCTCGGGCGGATCCGGGCGCTGCTGGCGAAGGCCGAGTCGACGGAGTTCCCCGAGGAGGCGGAGGCGCTGACCGCCAAGGCGCAGCAGCTGATGGCGCAGCACTCGATCGACGAGGCGCTGCTGTCGGCGGGCGGCCCGGCGGGCAACGCGCCGGCGGCGCTGCGGATCGGGGTCGACCAGCCGTACGAGAGTCCGAAGGCGATGCTGCTGGACGCGGTGGCGGCGGCGAACCGGTGCCGGGTGGTGTGGGCGAAGGAGTTCGGCTTCTGCACGGTGATCGGGTTCGACGCGGACCTGGACGCGGTGGAGCTGCTGTACACCTCGCTGCTGGTGCAGGGCACCGCGGCGATGCACCGGGCGGGCAGCCGCCGGCACCAGGACGGCGCGCCGCGGACGAAGGCGTTCCGGCAGTCCTTCCTGATCTCCTATGCTGCGCGGATCCGGGAGCGGCTCACCGAGGCGACCGAGCGGGCGACCGCGGACGCGGCGGCCGGCCGGCACCTGCGCGAGGACGGCACCTCGGAGCAGCTGGCGCCGGACGAGCGGCTGCTGCCGGTGCTGGCGGCGCGCGAGCAGGCGGTGGACGACACGGTGGGGCGGATGTTCCCGAAGCTGGTCTCGCAGCGGGTGCGGGTCAGCGACGGCGAGGGGTGGGCGGCCGGCCGGGCCGCCGCGGACCGGGCGGCACTGCACGGGCGCGCCGGGGCGATCGAGGACTGACGGCCGGAGCGGCCGCGGAGGGGGAGACGATGGTGGAGTACCGGGACCGGGTGCGCGGCTCGCTGGTGGGCGGGGCGCTCGGCGACGCGCTGGGCTGGCCGGTGGAGTTCCAGCGGCTGGACGACATCCGGGACCGTTTCGGCCCGGACGGGCTGCGTTCGCCGGCGGCGGGCGGCCGGCACGGCGAGGTGACCGACGACACCCAGATGACGCTGTTCACCGCCGAGGGCCTGCTGCGCGGCGGCACCCGCGAGGACGTCCACCGGGCTTACCGGCGCTGGATGCTGACCCAGCGGCTGCCCCGTCCGGAGCGCCGCCCGGACGGCTGGCTGCTCGCCCAGGAGTTCCTGTACGCCTCGCGGGCGCCGGGGACGGCCTGCACCAGCGGGATCGCCGGGTACGGCTACCTGCCGCCGGTGGCGTACGGGCTGCACGGCGAGGTGAACGCGCAGTCGAAGGGCTGCGGCACGGTGATGCGCTCGGCGCCGTTCGGGCTGGCCGGGCTGGGTGTCCGGCGGGCCTTCGAACTGGCGGCGGACTGCGCGCAGCTGACGCACGGACACCCGACGGGGTACCTGGCCGCGGGGGCCTTCGCGGCGCTGGTCGAGCGGCTGGTGCACGGGACGGAGCTGCGGCGGGCGGTCGAGGAGGTGGTCGAGCAGACCGCGGTGTACCCGGGCGGCGAGGAGACGGTGGCCGCGCTGCGGCGCGCGGTGCGGGTGGCCGGACTCGGCCCGGCGTGCCCGGAGCGGGTGGAGCAGGTCGGGCTCGGCTGGATCGCCGAGGAGTGCCTGGCGATCGCGGTGTACGCGGCACTGGCGGGGGCGGACGCCCGGGAGGCGCTGGTGCTGGCGGCGAACCACTCCGGGGACAGCGACTCCACCGGTGCGGTCTGCGGCAACCTGGTCGGCGCGGTGTACGGGACGGCCGGGCTGCCGGCGGACTGGACGGCCGAGGTGGAGGGCCTGGACGTGGTGCTGCAGGTCGCGGACGACCTGGTGGCGGCCTTCGCGGACGGCGACCGGGCGGGGCTGGCGGACCGGTACCCGCTGCTGCCGCCGGAGGAGGCGCCGGCCGCTCCCCCGGCTCCGGCCGCTCCCGCCTTCTCCGCTCCTGTTGCTCCCCCGGCTGTCACTCCCCCGGCTGCTGCTCCTCCGGCGCCGCCGGCGGGCCGGCAGCGCTTCCGGACCAGGGACTGAGCCGGTGGGCCTGAGCCTGGAGAAGGTGGCGGCGGCCGCGCCGGGGCTGGTCGGCCACTACGCGTCGGCGCGGGTCAGCCTGGAGAAGTCCGGGCTGCGCGGGGCGCGGGCCGCGGTGTACCTGGTGCTGGACCGGTCCGGGTCGATGCGGCCGTTCTACCGGTCCGGTGCCGTGCAGCGCTTCGCCGAGCAGGTGCTGGCGCTCTCCGCGCACCTGGACGACGACGGGCGGGTGCCGGTGGTGTTCTTCTCCACCGAGGTGGACGGGGTCGCCGAGCTCACGCTCGACGACCACCGCGGCCGGATCGACGCCCTGCACGACGGGCTCGGGCACATGGGCCGCACCAACTACCACCTGGCGATGAAGGCGGTGATCCGGCACCACCAGCTGTCCGGGGCGGACGCGCCGGCCCTGGTGGTGTTCCAGACGGACGGCGGCCCGACCTCCCGCGGCGCTGCCCGGGAGCTGCTCTGCCTGGCCGCCGAACTGCCGATGTACTGGCAGTTCGTGGGCTTCGGCGACCCGGCCGACCGGGAGTTCGCCTTCCTGCACCGGCTGGACGAGCTCCCGGTGCCCGCGGCGCGGCCGGTCGACAACGCGGGCTTCTTCCCGGCCGGCCGTGATCCCGGCGCCGTCTCCGACGCCGAGCTCTACGACCGGTTGCTGGACGGCTTCCCGGAGTGGCTGGCGGCGGCCCGGGCCGCGGGGATCACGGCCGGCTGAGCGGGCGTCAGTCCCAGAGCGCGCCGAGCGCGAGGAGTTCATCGCGGTACTCGATGCGCTCGGCCCACTCGGCGGGCCAGGCGGCGCTGCCGTGCCGGGCGCCGGCGAAGGCGCCGGTGAGGCAGGCGATGGAGTCGGAGTCGCCGGAGGAGAAGGCGGCCCGGCGGACGGCGGCGACCGGTTCGTCGGGCAGCAGCAGGAAGCACAGCAGGCCGGTGGCGAAGGCCTCCTCGGCGATCCAGCCCGCGCCGGTGATATCGCACGGGTCGGTGTCGAGGGAGGGCCGGGCGAGCGCGGCGTCCAGCCGGTCGAGGACGAACAGGCACTCGTCCCAGCCGCGGGTGGCGAAGGCCTCCGCCGACGGGTCCTGGGAGTGGGCGACGAGGTCGCCGAGCCAGAACGCGTCGTAGCGGCCGCGCTGCCCGGTGGCGTACGCGCGCAGCAGTCCCGGGAGGTCGGCGGGGGCGGTGCCGTCGGCGAGCAGCCGCACGGTGTGCGCGGTGAGCACGCTGGCGGCGAGCGCGGTGGGGTGGCCGTGGGTGAGGCCGGACTGCAGCTGGGCGGCGCCGGAGAGCTGGGCCGGCGTCAGCTCGCGGACGAGGCCGAGCGGGGCGACCCTCATGTTGGCGCCGCAGCCCTTGGAGCCGACGTCGCTCGCCTCCTGCCAGCGGCGGCCGTCCTGGCTGAGCCGCCAGCAGGAGCGCATGCAGGTGCGGCCGGGCGCGCGGGTGTTCTCCGGGGAGCGCCACCAGTCGACGAACTCCTCGCGCAGCGGCCGCTCCAGGCGCAGCGGGGTGAGCGGTCCGCGCTCCAGGGCGGTGCGCAGGGCGCGGCCGAGGGCGAGGGTCATCTGGGTGTCGTCGGTGACCCGGGCCGGGTCGGGCAGCGGGAGCCGGCGCCAGTCGGGGCAGCCGGCGGTGATGCCCGCCATGGTGTCGAACTCGGTGGGGTGTCCCATGGCGTCGCCGATCGCCAGCCCCAGCAGTGCCCCCGTCGCCGCTCCCACGGCCCCCTCCAGTGGTGTCAGACCTCGACCAGCAGTTCTTCGAGTCCGCGGATCACGTAGCCGGGCCGCCAGGCGGGCTCGCGGACGAGGCGCAGGCCGGGTGCCCGGCGGAGCAGTGCGCCGAAGGACTCGTTGAGCTCCAGTCTGGCGAGCGGGGCGCCGAGACAGAAATGGATTCCGGCGCCGAAGGTGATGTGCGGGTTGTCGGTGCGGCCGAGGTCGAGCCGGTCGGGGTCGGCGAAGCGCTCGGGGTCGCGGTTGGCGGAGCCGAAGAGCAGGGCGACCTCGGAGCCGCGCGGGATCCACACCCCGCCGACCTCGATGTCCTCCAGCACCCAGCGTTCGAACATCTGCAGCGGGGTGTCCCAGCGCATCAGTTCCTCGACGGCGGTGGGCAGCAGTTCGTCCACCGAGGCACGGAGCCGGGCGAGTTCGCCGGGGTTGCGGAAGAGCGCCCACCAGCCGTTGCCGGTGGTGTTGACGGTGGCCTCGTGCCCGGCGTTGAGCAGCAGCACGCAGGTGGAGACGACCTCCTGCTCGCTGAGCACCTCCCCCTCGTCGGCGACCAGGGCGAGGGCGCTGATCAGGTCGTCGCCGGGGGCGGTGCGGCGCCGGCGGATCAGGTCGCGCAGGTAGTCGGAGAACTCGGTGCTGGCGCGGACGGCTCGCCGCGCGGTCCCCTCGTCCGGGTTGAGCTCGAACATGCCGGTGATGTCGGCGGACCACGGCCGCAGCAGGTGCCGGTCGCCCTCCGGGACGCCGAGCATCTCGGCGATGACGGCGACCGGCAGCGGCTCGGCGACCTTCGCGATCAGGTCGCCGCCGCCGTCGGCGAGCAGGCCGGTGACGAGCCCGTCGGCGAGCCGGGCGACGGTGGGGCGCAGCGACTCGACCCGGCGCGGGGTGAAGGCCTTGGCGACCAGGCGGCGGATGCGGGTGTGGTCGGGGGCCTCCAGGTCGAGCAGGCCGTTGTCGTTGAGGGTGTGGAAGGGCTCGTGCGCGGGGTCGGGCTCGGGCCGGCCGAACTCGGCGTGGGTGTAGCGGTGGGTGTAGGTGCGGCCGAGCCGGCGGTCGCGCAGCAGGGCGGAGACGTCGGCGTACCGGGCGACCAGCCACTGGTCGCTGGGTTCGTACCGGCTGACCGGTGCCTCGGCGCGGAGTTCGGCGTACGCGTCGTAGGGATGCGCGACGAATTCCGCCGACCAGGGGTCGAAGCCACCGCTTGCCATCGTCCGTCTCCCTCTTCCTCGGGGACGGCCCATGCTACGGGCGCCGTCGGGCCGGGGCCGGGGCGGCGCTGCGGGGTGTGCGGGCCGGCCGCCGGGGCGGGGCTGGTAGCGTGCCGCCGCACACGGAACGATCACGCGCGGGTGGGGGTCCTCGGACGGCCCGGAGCGTGGCGGAGGGGATTTGATGCACCGTCGATTCCGGCGCCGGGGGCTTGCCGTCCTGCCGGTCGCCGTCCTGCTGGCGGCCGTTCCGGGCTGCCGCGCGGACGATGGGGCGGCGCCGTCCGCCGCCGCGAGCAGTGCGCCGGCGCCGGTGGCGCCGGGCATCGGCGGTTCGATCGCCGCGCCGGGGCGGCTGGTGGTCGCGTGGTGCGACCGGTGGGGCGTCGCGTCGCCGACCGCGGCCGATGCCAAGGCGGACCTGGTGACCGTGCAGGCCGTGGGTGCGGCCGACGGCAGGGTGGCCGACGAGCGGGCCGCCGTGCTGCCCGACGGTGCGACCGCGCCGGGTCTGTGTCGGCCGCAGCGCTACACCGCGGCCGCAGCGGACCGGCAGCTGTTCAACGCGGACTTCACCCTGCTGGCGGGGACGGTGCCGGGGCCGGGCGGTTCGGGGCGGGCGGCGGCCGCGTTCGCCGTGCTGGACGGCCGGACCACGTCCGCCGAGCCGGGCACCGTGCCGGACGGGCGCGGGGCGTTCTTCGGCGCCGGCGGCTCCGCGCTCTGGTACGCGACGGCCGACGGCCGGGCCGCCTCGCACGACCTGGCGGCGGGCGCCGCCCGGCCGGCCGACCGGGGCGCCGTGCCCGGGCCCGACTTCGCGCTGGACGGCGACCGGCTCTGGCCCGCCCGGCCGTTGGAGACCAAGGCGGACGAGGTCGTCGTCGCACCGGGCGGTGCGGTCGCCGCCGGGTTCGCCGACGGCGGTGCGGTGCTCTGGCGGCGGGACGCGCCCGCCTCCCCGTACGGGGCCCGGTACGTCGAGCCCGTGCGGATCGGCGGGGGCGACCGCGGGGCCGCCCTGCCCGGTTCCGAGCAGGTGCCGTGGTGCACCCCGCGGCTCTGGCTGGACGGGCGCACCCTGCTCTGCGCCACCGAGGACAACCTCCAGCAGGTGGTCCTCAGCGCGGACTTCACCGCCGTCGAGCGGGCGGAGCAGCTGCTGCCCGCCGGCGGTTCCCGGCCGACCGGGGCCGTCCTCTCGCCCGACGGGCGGTCCCTCGCCTACCTGGGCGGCCGGTACGAGGAGACGGTGCTGTACCGGCTGGACCTCGCTCCGGGTGCCCGTCCCGTCGCGGTCGCCGCGCTGCCGACCCGGGCGCCGGTCCGCCCGGAGACCGGCCGCACGGTGCTGCCGGGGACGGACCGGGGTGCGCCCGTGCTGGTCGCCTGGCTCTGACGGGCCGCCGGTCAGGCCCGGCTGTCGGCGACGATCCGGCGGACGAGCTGCGGGAGGGCCTGCGAGATGGGTTCGCGGATCACTTCGGCGGCCTCGTCGTCGTAGGGGGTCGGGTCGGCGTTGACGACGATCAGCTCGGCGCCGTGCTCGACCGCGATCCGGGCGAGCCCGGCCGCCGGGTGGACCTGCAGCAGGGTGCCGACGGCCAGGAACAGGTCGCAGGCCTTGGCGATCGCCGCGGCGTCGGCGAGCACCTGCTCGTCGAGGGTCTCGCCGAACATCACGGTGCACGGCTTGAGCACCCCGCCGCAGGCGAGGCAGGCGGGGTCGGGCTCGCCGGCCTCGACCCGGGCGAGCGCCTCGGCCATCGGGGTGCGCACCCGGCAGCGGACGCACTGCACCCGCTCCGCGGTGCCGTGGAGTTCGAGCACCTTGCGCTCGGGCAGTCCCGAGCGCCGGTGCAGGCCGTCGACGTTCTGCGTGAGGACACGCATCGGCAGCCCGGAGCGCTCCAGTTCGACGAGGGCGAGGTGGCCGGCGTTGGGTTCGGCGGCGACGGCGCCGACCTCCCGCCGCAGCTGCCAGGAACGCCGGCGGACGTCCGGGTCCGCGAGGTACGGGCCGATGGTGACCAGCTCCTGCGCCTTCGGGTCCCGCTGCCACAGGCCGTTCGGGCCGCGGTAGTCGGGGATGCCGGAGTCGGTGGAGATGCCCGCGCCGGTGAGGACGGCGATCAGGGGCCGCTTGGCGTTCATGGCCGGGACGGTACGCGGCGGCCGGGCTCGGCCGCCACCGATTAGCGGTCGGGCCCGGCCGTGCCGTGCGGGTGCGTCAGTTCGTGGGCGGGAGGCGGACGGTGTCGCGGGGCGCGCGCCGGTTGCCGAACAGCGAGGGGTCGACGGGCCGCGGTGGCGGCGGACGCAGCCGGGGCACCGGGATGACGTCCCGATCGCCCAGCGCCGCCGCCCAGGCGCGCAGGTCGGGCCGGGTGCCGTACGGCCCGGCGGCCTCGCCCCAGAGCCGCCGCACGGCGGTGTCCTGCCGGTCGTCCAGCACGCCGGGCAGCGGCACCAGCGGGCTCCCCGGGGCGAGGTAGGCCTGCTGCGCCAGGACCCGGCCGACCACCAGCGCCGCCTTGTAGCGGTCGCTGTCCACCGTGGCGTCGCTGCCGAACGGGGAGAGCGGGTCGCCCCAGTCCGGGGTCTCGGCCTGTTCCAGCACCGGCCGGGCGCCGGCCCGCCGGATGCCGTCGCAGTCGATCAGGAAGACCGCGGGTTCGGGCACCACCGTCCACAGGACGTTGGCCTGCGAGAGGTCCCCGACGACCAGGCCGTGCCGGTGGAGGCCGGCGAGCAGGTCCACGACCGCCCGGAGGAGGACCAGCCGCTGGCCCGGCGTCGGTCGCACCACGCCGGCGGTCGCGGGCCGCTCGGCGTGCAGCAGGTACTGCAGCTCGATCAGCTTGCGGCTGCCCGCCCCCGTCCGCCAGCGCATGCTGTCCGGGGCGGTGCGCATCAGGAATCCGGTGCACCGGCCGCCCGTCAGTACGCGGGCGAGCGGCCAGGCCGAGCGGGCGTCCAGTGTCCCGCGGTCCGTCCCGTCGAGCCCGTGGCGCAGTCGCACCAGCTCGGCCAGGGCGGCCGCCTGCACCCGGGCCGGTTCGAGGTACTCCTTGTACAGCAGGTCGGAGCCGCCGCCGAGCCGGTGGATCCGGCCCTGGCCGCCGGAGCCGACGATCCCGTCGAGCGGGAGGTCGGCCAGGTCGACGTCGTGGCCGTCGGCGACGGCGGCGGCCAGTGCTCCGCTCACCGGGTGCCCTCCCAGAGGCAGACCACGGTGCGGTCGTCGTCGTAGCTGCGGGCCCTGATCTGGGTCTGCCAGAGGAAGTCGGCGAGTCCGGGCGCCTGGCCGGCGCCCCACTGCCGGGCCAGGAAGTCCGCCACGCCCGGCTCCTTGACGAGCGGGTTGGAGAGGCCGTCGGTGCACATCACCAGCAGGTCGCCCGGCAGTCCGTCGGTGATCAGCTCGGCGGCCGGGGCCCCGAAGTTCACCGGAAGCGCGTCGGTGCCGGTGTCGAACACGGCGCTCTCGTCGGCGGACCGCTCCAGCGGGGCCCACTGGCCGCCGCGCAGCCGGAACAGTCCGCCGTCGCCGACGCCGAGGTAGCCGCGGACGGGGTGCTGCGGGTCGGTGGGCACCAGCAGCGCCCGGAGCGTGGTGGCGTAGTCGGCCGGGGCGTGGTCCTGCTTGTCGGCCTCCTCCTGCAGCCGTGCGGCCACCCGGCCCATGACGACGCCGGCGCAGCTGGTGAAGGCGTGGCGGTCGCCGGCGAGCAGCGCCGCGGTCAGCCGTTCGGCCTGGGTGATCAGGCAGCTGACGAGCAGCCGGCACGCGCCGGCCGAACCGCGGTGCGAGTACCGGGCCGATCCGACGCCGTCGGCGACCGCCAGCACGGCGAGCCCGCCCACCCGGACGAGCAGCACCGAGTCCTGCCGGCACTCCTTCGCGTAGCGGTGGGCGTCCCCGCGGACGGAGGCCGCCCGGACGACGGCGGCGCCGACGGTGCCGCCGTCGACGACGGTGTCCGGGACCATCGCGGCGAACAGGTCCGAGCCCACCTCGGTCAGTTCGCCCGGCTCCGCCAGGTAGGCGGGCGGCCGGGCACCGGTGTGCGCGGCGGGGCCGGGCGCGGGCCGCCGTGCGGGGAGGTCCGCCTCCGGCGGCAGGACGGCGATGGGCACGGTCTCCTCCACCGCCGCGGACTGCCGCCGGCCGGACACCGGCGGCGGGAACCCGGCCTCGGGCGCCGCCGGGGCCCCGGTCGGCTCCCAGAACGGCACCGGGGATTCGGCCGGGTACCCGGCCGTGTAGTCCGCGTAGGTCCCGTAGTCCGCGTACTGCCGGCCCTGCTGTTGCTGCTGCTGTTGCTGCTGCTGCTGCTGCCAGGACGGTGCGCCCGTCGCGGGCTGCTCCGGCGAATCGGTCCACTGCACCGCGCGCGGCTGCACGAAGTGCCACTCCCCCGCGGGGACGGCGCCGTGCTCGGCCAGGTGGACGGAGTCGGCCGGGCCGGCGTGCTCCTCGTTCATCGGCTGCCCGTCCCCGTTCACAGCTTGTCGAGGGAGACGCTGGTGAAGCCGGGCACGTGGTCGTCGACCTGCAGGCTCATGGCCTCGCCCGCCCGGGCACCGCTCGCGGAGCGGACGATCGAGCGGGTGAGGCTGCCGGCGAACTCCTTGAGCGCCTCGGCGGGCTTCACGCTGTCGTCCTGCTGCATGAAGGCCTTGAAGGTGGCGACGTGGCCGATCACGCCCCGGTCCGCCGTGCCGATGCCGAACGCGATGACGTGCGGCCGGTACGCGGAGGCGAGCAGTGCCTCGTGGGCGGTCTCCCAGTCGCCGTCGGTGGGGACGCCGTCGGAGAGGAAGAACACCACCGGGCGGTACACGTCGTGGCCCTCGGCCTTGAGCGCGGGGACGTCCCGCTCGATCGCCGACCGGAGCGTCCGGAAGGCGCTGCCGAACGAGGTGAATCCGCCCGCCGCCAGCTTCGGCAGGTCGCTGACGTCCCCGAGGTCGACCAGCTGCTGCAGCTCGGAGGCGTCGTCGGAGAAGCCGATCAGCGCGAAGCGGGTCTTGTCGGAGATCGTCGGGTTGGTGCTGATCTCGTGGTGCAGCGCGACGAGCGCCTCGTTCAGCACGTCGATGCTGCCGGCCATCGAGCCGGACTCGTCGCACACCAGGTAGAAGGGCAGGATCTGCACTGCGCTGTGTCTCCAGGGTCGAGGGAGGGAGCGGGAGCCGGAGGGCTCACCGGGTGTAGAAGTAGATCTCCAGGGACGCGTGCCGGGGGTTGTCCTCCAGCGAGATGAAGTCCCTGGTGGTGGTCGCCGCGAACATCTCCGGACGCGCCTGCGGCAGCAGTCCGTTGACGGTGTGCGCGTACGCCTGGCCGAGCCCGGGGTCGCGGTTGCTGCCGAAGGTGAGCACGACGGCGGCCTGCCGGCCGCGGTACGCCTCGGTGGCCGCCCGGATCTGCTCGGTGGCCGCCGCCTCGTCGCCGGACACCCGGACGGTCACCGGGTCGTGCTCGACCCCGCGCGGTCCGTTGCCGGTCGGGGACGGGCTCGCCGGGCCGCCCGTGCTCGCACCGGGGTGCGGGCTCGCCGGGAGGGACGGGTGGACGGCCCGCTCGGCGGCGACCGGATCGCCCTGGTCGCCCATCGCCACCAGGGCCAGGACCAGGAGCATGTCGGCGAACAGCCAGCCCGCCATGCCCAGGCCGGCGCGGACCCGCGCGGGACGGGGCCGGCGGGTCACCGCGCGCCCTTGCGGAGCGTCAGCGGTTCCGCGTCGAGCAGGGAGGTGCTGGCCCCGGCGGGGGCGGCGGGGTGCTCCCTGGCGCCACCGGCGGAGGGCTCGGCGGACGGCGGGGCCGCGGCTGAGGCTGCGGCGGACGCCTGCTCCCGGAGCCGCTCGGCCGCCCGGCGGGTGGTGTCGTCCGCCTGTCTGGCGCTGTCGTCCGCCTGTCGGGCGGCGTCTTCCGCACGGCGGGCGGTGTCGTCGGCGTGCCGGGCGGCCGCGAGGGCCGCCGAGGACGCCCGGGCGACCTGTTCGCCCAGGTCGGCGACGCGGCGGGTGAGGTCGTCGAGGCGTTCCAGCACCCGGCCGCTCACGTCGGCGGCGATCTCGGCGCCCGTGGCGAAGCCCCGCTGCGCCGCCACCAGGTCGCGGACGGCCTCCTCGACCCGGCTGCCCGCGTCGGCCAGTTCGGCGCCGACGGCATCGGCGGAGTCGCGGACGGCGTCGGCCGCCTCGGCCATCCGCCGGCCGCTGCGGTCGACCTGCCCGTCGGTGGCGGCCGCGCCGTCGCGGACGGTCTCCGCCACCCGCTCCGCCCCCGCGGCCACCGCCTGCTCGACCCGGCCGGCCGCCCGCTCCACCCCGCCGACCGCGGCCTGCAGCGGGGACACCGCCGCGCCGACGTCGGCGAGCTGTTCCCGGGCGGCCGCGACGGCGTCCCGTGCGGTCTCCGTCGCGCTGCCGAGCTCCCGCTGGGCCCGCACCGCCTGCTCGCCGAGGCGTTCCAGGGTCTGTGCGGCACCGGTGAGTTCGGCGGCGAAGCGCTGCGGCGAGGCCCGCCGGTACTCGTGGAGGGCGACCTGGGCGCGGGTCAGCAGCGGGGTGAGGCCGCCGAGGACAGCGTCCGCCGCGCGGGCGGACTCGGCCTCGCGGCGTTCGGCGCCGCTGCGCTTGAGGCCGTGCACCACCGAGAGCACCAGCAGCAGGCCGATGACCGCGCTGGCGCCGGCCGCGACGTGCCCGAAGGTGGCCCAGGAGCCGAGCCGCCCGTCGAAGCCGGTCTGCCACAGCTGGAGGAAGGGCCGGCCGGCCTGCCGCGGGTCGCTGCCGATCAGCGCCTGGTACGCGCTGGTGGCGCGCATCAGGCCGAACCAGGTCACCAGCAGCGGCACGAACACCAGCGCACCGATGCCGACCTCGACCAGTGACCAGAACCTGGCCTCCGGGCGGCCGTCGGGCAGCACGCTCTCCGGCCGGACGAAGGTGTGCAGCAGGTCCAGTTCGGCCCACGGCCCGGGATCGCCGCGGCCGTCGAGCGCCGCCGCCAGTTCGTCCAACTCGGCCCTTCGGCCCGCCAGTTGCGGCTGTCCGGCGAGCACGCGCAGTTCGGCCGCGATCGCGACGTGATCAAGGAGCCCACGCGGGGCCATGGCACGGTTCCTCTCGCTGCTGCCGTCGTGCGCGCAGCCCGGGGCATCGCCCGGGCCGGCTGCGGCAGGAGTCATGGCGGCAGGGAGACACGCACTGGACCGCTCGTCGATTCGGCGCCCCCACCTCGCGCCGCGAGCGTAGCGCAGCCGCTCCGGCGGCACGCCCAACTCCGGGCAATTGCAATGCAGTTCGATATGCAGCCTGACACGGCCCGGTCAATCCTCGATGAACCGCACCACCGCCTGCTCCTGCCCGTCGCGCCCGAGGGTGTACGCGAAGTGCTCGCCCACCTCGCTCCAGAGCAGCATCCGGGCGAGGTCCGTCCCCGGCGACACCTGCTGCGCCTCCGCACTCGGCATCGCCGAGACGGTGTAGAGGACGGTCTCCGGGCTGCCCTCGTGCTCGACGCCGACCAGGGAGCCGGGCACGACCAGGCCGACCCCGGACAGCCGCGGGTCGGGCGTGACCTCGTCCAGGTAGGCCCTCAGGAAGTCCCGCCGGGCCTCGTCCCGCCGCCGGGCCTGCTCCCGGCCGGCCCGGCGGGCGGCGAGCGCGGCCGCGTCCACCGCGGGCCCGGCGTCGTCCGGCGCACCGAGCCGGTCCTGCAGGAAGTTCAGCTCGCGCTGCGCCCGGCGGTAGGAGTTGACCGAGACCGCGGTGACGGGGAAGGACGGCCGCCCGCCGGCCTCGCCCCGCCGCGGAGCGGGCACCGGCACGGGCGGTGCGACGGTCGGTGCGACGGGCACCGCCGTGGGCAGCGCCGCAGGCGCCGCAGGCCTCGTGGCGGGCTCCGGCGCGGGAGCCCGGACCGCGGCAGCCCGCACCGCGGGAACGGCCGAAGCGGACGCCGCAGCGGCGGGGTCGGTGTCGGGGACGGCGTCGGCGGGCGTCTGCGCCGCGGCGTCCGGGCCCGGGGTGATGCCGAGCCGGTCGAGCTCCTCCCACAGCGGGAGCAGCGCCCGCTCCGGGTCGAGGAAGAAGCGGCTGCCCCGGATCCGGACGAACGTCCAGCCCACGCGTTCGAGTTCGCGCTGCCGGGCGGCGTCGGCGTCCGCGTTCTCCTCGTTGTGGAACGCGTCGCCGTCGCACTCCACCGCGAGCCGGCGGGTGCCGCCCTCCACCACCAGGTCGATCCGGTAGCGGCCGACCGGGTACTGCGGGCGGACGCGGTAGCGGCGGCCCCGCAGCGCGAGGTAGACCCGCTGCTCGAAGAGGCTGTCGAAGGCCTCGTGCCGGACGTCGGGCAGGACGTCGTCCGGTCCCGTGCCGTCCTGTTCCTCGACCGGCCGGGTGCAGTACTCCAGGTAGCGGCGGCGCAGGTCGTTCGCGCCGAGGTCGGTGGCGGCCACGCTGTGGAACAGCCACACCTGGTCGCGGGCGCGGGAGGCGGCGACGTTCAGCCGCTGCTGCATCGCCTCGCTGGAGAACGGCCCCGGGCGGCGCGGGCCGTCCTCGCCGGCCAGGCTGACCACCAGCCCGATGAACACCACGTCGCGCTCGTCGCCCTGGAAGTCCTCCGCGTCGCCGACCCGGATCCGGCGCTGCTGGCGCTCCTCCAACGGCAGCCGTTCGGTGAGCAGGTCCTCGATGAGGTGCTGCTGGCCGCTGCCGAGCATGGTGATGACGCCCATGCTGCGCCCCTGGTAGGCGGGGTCGGCGCAGCAGCGGACGACCTCGGCCACCAGCCGCTCGGCCTCCTCGGGGTTCCGCTGCTTCTGGCCCGTCCCGAGGAGGGTGGCGCCGGGGACGTACACCGTCCGGACGGGCGGCAGGCGGTCGGCGCCGTACTGCCGGAGCGGCTGCAGCCGGCCGTGGTACGAGAGCTCGTTGGAGAAGCCGATGATCTCCGGCATGCAGCGGAAGTGTTCCTGGAGCATGAGCCGGCCGCGGCCGCCGGCGAGTCCGGTGGCGATGTCGAAGAAGCTGGCCATCGGGCTGAACAGGTTGCGGCGCACCGCCGGGAGGCCGTCCAGCAGGCGGTTCTGCAGTTGGAAGAGCCGGTCCTGGTCGAGTCCGACGTTGGCGGGGCTGACCTGCTTGTCGTCGCCGACGACGATGATCTTCCGGCCGAGCCAGGCGAGCAGCATGGCCTCCGGGCCCGACTGGCTGGCCTCGTCGATGATGACCACGTCGAAGCGGCCCGGCCGGTCCATCGGGACGGTGGCGGTGACCTGGTACAGCGGCATGATCCAGGCCGGCACGGCGGCCTGGCACTCCCGCAGGCTCTCGACCGCCTGCCGGCGGTAGCGGTGCGCGTACTTGCCGGTGCCCTTGCCGAAGCGGGCGACGCTCTGCTGGTAGGAGGCCAGGGCGACCGCCTCGGCGTCGGTCAGCCGTTCCAGGCAGCCGTACCAGGAGCGGTCCGCGGCCAGTCTCTCCAGGGCGATCCGGATGTCGCCGTCGGCCTCCGCCAGCAGGGCCCGCTGCTTCTGCTCGGCGCCCGGGTCGGTGAGGTCCCGCATCCGCGCGGACCAGGCGGACCACGCCCAGGCCTCTTCGAAGGCGGCGAGCCGGGTCTCCCAGCGCGGGTCGTCCGGCTCCTCGGCCAGCCGGGCGGCCAGTGCGGGCAGCACCCGCTCGACCGGGGTCCGGGCGGCGGCGAAGGCGTGATCGAGGGCGAGCGCCTCGCGCAGTGCGGCGAGTTCCGTCAGCAGTGCGCCGTACCGGGCGACCTGCCCGGTACGGAGGGCCGCCAGCAGCGCGGTGACCGGCGCGGCCGCGGTGTCGGGCCGGTCGGCCCAGGCGACGAGGGCGGATTCGGCCGCGGCCAGCCGGATCCGGGGTTCCTCCGCGGCCCGCAGGGTGGCGCGGGCCCGCAGCAGGTCGCGCAGGGCCGCGCAGGTGTCGGCGTGCTGCCACGGCTGGACGGTCAGTTCGGGGACGGCCGCGAGTGCGGCGACCAGGTCGCTGCGCCGGGCGGCGAGGGCCATCAGAGCGTCCAGGGCCGCGGCCTCGGCCTCCAGGCCGGCGGTGCGCCGGGCGAGGGCCTGCCAGGGCGGTGCGGCCCGGCCCCACTCCCGCTCGACGTCCTGCAGGTGGCGTTCGACCTCGATCCGGGCGGCGAGCCGGGCGACCGCCTCGGGGGTGTCCGCGGCGGCGCCGTCGACCCGGGCCTTCTCGGGGAAGTCGCCGACCGCCTTGCGCAGCCTGGTCCGGATGCCGAGCGCGCCGCGCAGCTTCTCGCCCGCGGCGAGGCCGTCCCGCAGCGCGGTGACGAGGCCGTGGGCGGTGGCGACGTCGTAGCCGTCCAGGCCGTCGACCCGGCTGCCGCCGAGGGCCGCGGTGGCGGTGCGCACCCCGGCGAGTGCCTGCGCGGTGGCCGCGTGGCGTCCGCGCAGCTGCCAGACCTGTCCGGTGACCGCCTCCTGGAGCAGCGGTCCGGCCCAGGGCGGCAGGGTCGCCTCGATGCCGGTCCGGGCGGCGGTGAACGCCTCCAGGGCGGCGGCGGCCGTGTGCTGGGCCGCGGCGGGCAGCCGGGACACTGCGGTGTCCAGCCGGGCGGCCAGGTCGTTGCCGTGCAGGGCCGCCAGCCCCTCCTCGGCGCTCCGCACGGCCAGCACCGCCTGCTCGAAGGCGGCGGCGCCGGGCAGTTCGTCCGCTGCGGGCAGCGCACGGACGTCCGCCACCGCGGCCCGTTCGGCCGGGCCGAACCGGCCGGCGGCCGTCCGCAACGCCCGGACCTGCTCTCCCGTCAGTTGCGGCTGGGGCTCGGGGACGGGGCCGAGCCAGCCGAGGCGGGCCTGCTCCTCGGCGAGGCGGCGGGCGATCTCCTGGAGGGTGCCCCGGTAGTCGCCGATCTCCTCGGGGTGGCGGTAGGTCTCCCGTTCGCGGACGGCCCGCAGTTCGGTGAGCGCGGTGGCCTGGGCGATGCGGGCCCGGCGCAGCCGGTGCTCGTTGTCGGCGATGCGGCGCTCGTAGTCGCTCCGCTCGTAGCGGCCCTGGCGTTCCAGGATCGCCTGGACGGAGCCGCGCAGCTCCTGTTGGGCCACCAGGCCGTCGTCGGTCCGGCTGACGCACAACTCCCGGATGCTCGGCGGCAGTTTGTCCTTCAGCACCTTGAGCGCGCGTGCGGTGTGGCTGGTGATGAGGACGCGTTGGCCGTGTGCCAGCAGGTCGGTGACCAGGTTGGCGATGGTGTGGGTCTTGCCGGTGCCGGGCGGGCCCTGGACGACCACCAGTCGGCTGGTCCGCAGCCGCTCGGCGATCGTCCGCTGCTCCTCGTTCGAGGCCAGCGCGAAGTAGGTCTCGGGGTCGCCCCCGTCGAGGCGGCCCGCGGGGGTGCCGGCGGTCTCGGGCCCGGTGTCCCCGTCCGTCTCGCCGCCGGCGACGAAGCGCAGCAGGTCGGTGGGTTCGGCGCCGCCGGCGATGGCCCGGGCGATGCCGTGCAGGGCTTCGATGCCGGTGCGGCGGCTGCGTTCGCGGAGCACCACGGCGGGCGCGAAGCTGACCCGGGGCTCGCTCAGCGACACCGGCCGGTGCTGGGCCTCCTGCCGCAGGTAGCGGCCGTCGGGGTGGGCGGCGATCGCCCAGACCTCCAGGGCGCGGTGCAGCCGGTCGAGGTCGTCGGGGCCGGTGAGCGCGCCGGCCTCCTCCAGGTGCTGCCGGATCGCCTCCCGGGTGTCGCCGCGGACCTTCTGGCCGGCATCGAGCATGCCCTCCTCCAGCTCCGGGCCGGGCGCGTCCGGGTCCGGGCGGAGCGTCAGCGTTCCGGTGCCGGGGTCGAGTTCGAGGCCTGCGCGGGCGGCGAGGAGGTGCCGGCGGATCGGCTCCCCCTCGACCGACCAGGTGAGGTAGCCGAAGCAGAGCACCAGTTCGTAGCTCTCGCCGAGTGCCGTCGCGTCCTCGTGCATCCGGTAGAGCGCCTCGTAGAGGTTCCGCAGCGGCCGGGTCCGCCGGCGCCACTCGGCCCAGGCGGTCCACTCGGCGAGCCAGCTGCGGTACTCGGCCTCCAGCGGTTCCCGGGGCGGGTCCGCCGGGTCGCCGTCGGCCGGCGGCCGCAGCCGCGGCGGGTCCTCGGGTTCGTGCACCGCGGGATCGGCGGTGTCCAGCAGGGCGGTGAGGCCGGGTCCGGGCGGGGGCATCTCGCGGTGGACGGGGCGTTCGACGGTGAGCCAGCCGCGGTCGGCGGAGGCCGTCGGCGAGGCGAGGAAGCACTGCAGTTCCGGTGCCTCGTACGGCAGGTCGGACAGCCAGAGCACCTGCCGGGCGTGGTCGAGGGTGCGGACGGGTCTGACCCGGCTCTCCCCCGCCTCCGCCAGGTAGCGGAAGATCTGCTGGACCTTCGGCGCGTCGGTGTCGGGGGTGCTCGGCGGTGAGCTGGACAACGTGCCTCACTCGACAGGAAGAAGACGGGGTGTCTCCGTCGAGGCTAGGGACGTCCTGCGCCGTGCGTGATCGGACGGGGATCCTGAGACCAGGTCGATATCCGCCGGGTTGCACCGGATGGCGGGAGCGCCGCGGAAAATCCGGTGCGCCGCACCGCGGCCGGTGCGCACACTGGCACGCAACCCCCGCCACCCGTCGTGAGGAGTCCTGTGCAGGGTGCCGTCACCGTCTCGCCGTCCCAGGTGCCCGAGTTGCTGCTGGGTCTGGCGACCGTCCGCCCGGTCTTCCTGTGGGGTGCGCCCGGCATCGGGAAGTCCTCGCTGGTGCGGGAGTTCGCCGATTCGCTGGGGCTGGAGTGCGTGAGCCTGATCGGCACCCAGCTGGCGCCGGAGGACCTCGTCGGCGTGCCGCAGCTGACCGCGGAGGGCCGGTCCCGGTTCTGCCCGCCGGAGTCGATCGCCCGCGACGAGCCGTACTGCCTGTTCCTCGACGAGCTCAACGCGGCCTCGCCGGACGTGCAGAAGGCCTTCTACTCGCTGATCCTGGACCGCCGGATCGGCTCCTACGAACTGCCGCCGGGCTCGATCGTGATCGGCGCGGGCAACCGGGCGACCGACGGCGCGCTGGCCCGGCCGATGGCCTCCGCGCTCGTCAACCGGCTGGTCCACGTGCACCTGCGGGCCAGCGCGACCGACTGGCTGGCCTGGGCGGCCGGGGCGAGCATCCACCCGTGGGTGCTGGACCACCTCACCGACCGGCCGGACCACCTGTGGTCGGCGCCGCCGAAGACCGAGGAGCCCTTCTCCACGCCGCGCTCCTGGCACATGCTCTCCGACGCGCTGCACTCCTTCGGCCCGGCCCTGGACGAGGCGGCGCTGCAGGTGGTCGCGCACGGCCTGCTCACCCCGCAGCACGCGGTGGCCTTCTGCGGCTACGCCAAGATCGTCCGCAATGCGTACGGGCTGGACGCCATCCTCAAGGGCGACGCGCGCTGGCCGGGCCGGCCGGAGGACCGCGACCTCCTCTACTACCTCGCCGACGCCTTCCGCGGGCGGCTGGTCAAGGAGCTCCCGGCCCGCAAGGAGCACGCCTCCGAGCAGCTGCGGCGCACCGCGTACCGGGCGAAGTCGCTGCTCGTCCAGCTCGCCGAGATCTCCGTCGAGGTCGCCCAGACCGTCATCGCGGACGGCGAGGACGGCAACCCGGTGCTGCCGTCCTGGTTCCTGGTCGAGGCCGCCCGGGACATGCCGCGGCTGGTCGAGGCCCGGCGGTGAGCAGGTCCGCCGCGAAGCGCCGGGCCGGCGGCCGTGACGCCGAGGAGCGTCCCGACCCGGCCACCGAGGCCTTCCGGGCCGGACTCGCGCTGGTGGTGGCCAACCACGCCCTGGACGCGATCGATGCCCGGATCTGCACCGACCCCGACTGCGGGACCGTCCCGCCCGGCGGCTGGGCGGTCGTCGACTCCAACGGCACCGTGCACGCCGACGTCCGGCGACGCGCCGAACCCGCCGAGTGGGCCTGGGTGCTGACGCACTGCCTGCTGCACCTCGGCTTCGGCCACGTGCCCGCCGAGAACGGCCGGCGCACACCGGCCGACGACGCGCTGCGGGCCGCCCGCTGCGCCGCCGTCCACCGCTTCCAGGCGACCTTCCAGGTCGGCCGCTGCCCGTTCGACCCGCCGCGGTCGCTGCCCGCCGGCGACGAGGACGAACTCGCCGAGCGCTGGCGCCGCGACGGGGTGCCGGACGTCCCGAGCGCCTGCGGCCCGGGCCTCGCCGACCAACTGCTGGTGCCCTGGCAGGGACACCGGGACCCGACGGACTGGACGGCCGCGTTCGCCGCCGCCCTCACCCGGACGGTCTCCGCCGCGATGGACGTCGCCGGCGGCCGCCGGGCCGGCCTCACCGACGCCCGGGAACCGCAGCGCCCCTGGATCCGGGCGCTGAACTGGTTCGTCTCCTCCTACCCGCTGCTCGGCGGCATCGCGGCCGGCATGACCGTCGTCGCCGACGTCGAACTCGCCCGGGCGCACGGGATCTCCGTCGCCGCGGTGAACGCCGCGGCCGGCGAGGTCTACGTCAACCCGCTGCTGCACCTGACCGACGAGGAGTGGCGGTTCGTCCTCGGCCACGAGATGCTGCACGCCGCCCTGCGGCACGGCGACCGGACGGGCGCCCGCGACCCGTACCTCTTCAACGTCGCCTGCGACTTCGTGGTGAACGGCTGGCTGGTCGAGATGGGCGTCGGCGACATGCCGGAGGGCCTGCTGCACGACCCGCAGCTGAAGGGCCTCTCCGCCGAGGAGGTGTACGACCGGATCGTCCGCGACCAGCGGCGGATCCGCCGCCTCGCCACCCTCGCCGGGAAGGGCCGGCCCGACGTGCTCGGCGAGCCGCTCGGCCGCCCGCACGACTACGTCGACCTGGACGGGTTCTACCGGCGCGGCCTGCAGCAGGGCTTCGAACTCCACACCCGGCAGCGCGGCACCCTCCCCGCCGGCCTGGTCGAGGAGATCCGCGCCCTCGCCCACCCGCCGCTGCCCTGGGACGCGCGGCTCGCCCGCTGGTTCGACGAGTTCGTGCCGTCCCCGGAGACCGTGCGCAGCTACGCCCGGCCCTCGCGCCGGCAGTCGGCCACCCCGGACATCCCGCGGGCGGGGCGGTGGCGGCCCGAGGAGGAGGTCGCCCGGTGCACCTTCGGGGTCGTGCTCGACACCTCCGGCTCGATGAGCCGGCCGCTGCTCGGCAAGGCCCTCGGCGCGATCGCCTCCTACGCGGCCGCCCGGGACGTGGCCGCCGCCCGGGTGGTGTTCTGCGACGCCGCCCCGCACGACGCCGGCTTCCTCCCGCCGGAGGAGATCGCCGGCCGGGTCCGCGTCCGGGGCCGCGGCGGCACCGTCCTGCAGCCCGGCATCGACCTACTGGAACGCGCCGACGACTTCCCGCCCGGCGCCCCGCTGCTGGTGATCACCGACGCCGAGTGCGACGTGCTGCGGATCCGCCGCGAGCACGCCTACCTCGTCCCCCGCGGCGCCACCCTCCCCTTCACCCCCCGCGGCCCGGTCTTCCGCATGCACTAGCCGGCCGCGGCCGTCAGGCCTCTCCCGCGACCACCGTGCCCGACTCGTAGGCGAAGACGACGGCGTGCACGCGGTCGCGCAGCTGCAGCTTGGCGAGCAGGTTGGAGACGTGGGTCTTCACGGTGTGGTCGCTGACGGTGAGTTCGGCGGCGATCTCCGCGTTGGAGAGTCCGCGGGCGAGCAGCCGCAACGTCTCCGCCTCCCGGCCGGTCAGCTGCTGCAGCAGCCGGGACGGCGGCCGCACCGGGGCGGACGGGCCCGCCCTGCGGGCGGTGAACTCGCCGATCAGCCGCCGGGTGACGGACGGCGCGAGCAGCGCCTCGCCGGAGGCGACCGCACGGACGCCGTGGGTGAGGTCGTCCCGGCGGACGTCCTTGAGGAGGAAGCCGCTGGCCCCGGCGTAGAGCGCGTCGAAGACGTAGTCGTCGATGTCGAAGGTGGTCAGCATGACGACCCTGGTGCCGGGGTGGTCGGCGCAGACCCGGCGGGCCGCCTCCAGTCCGTCCATGACCGGCATGCGGACGTCCAGCAGCAGCACGTCGGGCCGGTGCTCGCGCACGGCCTCGACCGCCTGGGCGCCGTCCGCGGCCTCGGCGACCACCTCGATGTCCGGCTGTGCGTCCAGGATCATGCCGAAGCCGGCCCGGACGAGCTCCTGGTCGTCCGCGACGACCACACGGATCACCACTGCGTGTCACTCCTTGGGTCAGATGTCGAGGGGGAGACGGGCGTTCACCAGGAAGCCGCCACCGGGCCGCGGCCCCGCCTCGGCGCTGCCGCCGCAGGCGGCCGCCCGCTCGCGGATGCCGATCAGCCCCCGGCCGCCGGGCAGCGCGTCACCGTGGGCGGGAGGCACGCCCCGGCCGTCGTCGGCGACCTCGACCTCCAGCGCCGGGCCCCGCACACCCACCCGCACGCTCACCCGCCGCGCACCGGCGTGCTTGAGCACATTGGTCAGCGCCTCCTGGACGATCCGGTAGGCCGCCGCCTGCACGTCGGCCGGCCCGTGCTCCTCGATCTCGGCCCGGACGGTGATGCCCGCGTCGCGGACCCGGTCGACCACCGCGGGCAGCTCGGCGAGGACGGGCTGCGGGGCGAGTTCGGGGCGGGCCCCGTCCTCCTTCAGCACGCCGAGCACCCGGCGGAGCTGGACCATCGCGTCCCGTCCGGAGTCGGCGATGGTGTCGAAGGTCCGGATCGCCCGGTCGGGGTCGCTGCGGACGACCAGCGGGCCGGCCTCGGCCTGGATGACCATCAGGGAGACGGCGTGGGCGAGGATGTCGTGCATCTCGCGGGCGATCCGGCCCCGCTCCTCGGCCACCGCCCGGCCGGCCTCTCCGGCGGCCCGGAGCGCGGCCTCCCGGGCGCGTTCCGCCTCGGCCCGGGCCCGTTCGGCCTCGACCCGGGCCCGGCGGCGCAGTTCGCGGGTGAGCGAGCCGAGGATGAAGCTTCCCACCGACATCAGCAGGCTGAACAGCATGCCGTTCGGCGAGCGGGTGCCCAGGATGTTGGCCGGCACCAGGATCGCCAGCATCAGCCAGCGCTGCCAGTCCCGGCCGCGGTCGGCGACGGTGTAGACGGTCAGCACCTGGTGCAGCGGGATCTGCGGCGCGACGGAGTGCGCGACGATCGACTGGGTCAGCGAGAACACTCCGCTGACCAGCCAGACGGTGAACGGCGCCCGGCGGCGCCAGGGCAGCGGCGCGGCCGCGGCGACCACCAGCAGGTACACCCACCAGGGCCATCCGCGGCCGTCGCAGAACACCGCCCAGACCGAGATCGCCGCTGCGGCCAGCGCGAGGCCGGTGTCCACCGGGTACGGAGCGGTCCGGCCGGGACCCGACCGCCACCGGTCGGCGAGGGCGGCCGTCCCCGCCCGGACGTACGCCGTCCACGCCCCCATCCCCGAACCTCCCCCGTGACCCGTCCCGGAACGATCATGTCGTACCGGCGGCGGCTCAGACACCTTCCACCGTCACGTCGCCCGTCCCGGTGCGGGCCGTGATGCTGCTCCCGGCGCCCGCCGAGCGGTCCACCGACACCTTCACCGCGCCGGTGTCGCTCGCGGAGTCCACCGCGTACGGGCGGCCCCCGGGCACCCGGACCCGGACGTCGCCGGTGCCGCTGACCGCCTCCACCCGGTGCACCCCGCCGTCGAGGGCCGCCGAGACGTCCCCCGTCTCGGCAGCCAGCCGGACCACCGGTGAACTCAGGGCGGCGGTGATCCCGCCGGTGCCGGTCCGGGCCTCCACCTCGCCGCTCAGGCCGGTCAGCCGGATGCTGCCGGTGGAGTCGTGCACCTTCACCACGGTGCCGGCCGGCACCCGGACCTCGTAGCCGACCCCGCAGTCGCCGTCCGGGCAGCGGTAGGAGAGGGTCAGCGTGCCGTCGGCCACGGTGTGGCTCGCCTCGGGGGCGGACTCCCGGTAGGTCTGCTGCTCGGTCACCTCGATCCCGGTGGCGCCGCCGGTGACCTCGACGTCCCCGGTCTCCCCCTCGATCACCAGGGTGCGCACCTGCTCGGTGACCCGGTAGCCGACGTCCCGCCGGTGGTCCTCGGCGAGGCAGCCACCCAGGGCGGCCCCGGCCAGCACGGTCACCGCCGCGTACAGCAGCACCTTGGCCAGTGGACGGTTCATGCGGTCCTCCCCCCGCGGCCGCCCGGACCGTCCGGACCGCCGCGGGGACCACACTGCCCGGTCGGGAGGCCCCTCCGGATCCCCCGCCGGAGCGGTCCTGCCGCCTCCCCCGCGCGGGGGAGGCGCACCGGGCGAGGACGCGGGAACGCCGCAGGGCGGCCGCCCCTCTCGGGGTGGCCGCCCTGCGGCGTTCAGGACCTGCGGACTCAGCCGGTGTACGGGCCGTAGTCGTAGTCGTCCAGCGGGACCGCCTGGCCGGAGCCGGCGCCGAAGGGCGACAGGTCGTAGTCGTCGTAGCCGACGGCCGAGTACATGGCGGCCTTGGCCTCCTCGGTCGGCTCGACCCGGATGTTGCGGTAGCGGGGCAGACCCGTACCGGCCGGGATGAGCTTACCGAGGATGACGTTCTCCTTGAGGCCCAGCAGCGGGTCCGACTTGGCGTGGATCGCCGCGTCGGTGAGCACCCGGGTCGTCTCCTGGAAGGAGGCGGCCGACAGCCAGGACTCGGTGGCCAGCGAGGCCTTGGTGATACCCATGAGCTGCGGACGGCCGGAGGCGGGGTGACCGCCCTCGGACACCACGCGGCGGTTCTCCTGCTCGAAGCGGCCGCGCTCGACGAGCTCGCCCGGGAGCAGCTCGGCGTCGCCCGACTCGATGATCGTCACGCGGCGGAGCATCTGCCGGATGATGATCTCGATGTGCTTGTCGTGGATCGACACACCCTGCGAGTTGTAGACCTTCTGGACCTCGGCGACCAGGTGGACCTGGACAGCACGCTGGCCCATGATGCGCAGGACGTCGTGCGGGTTGGTGGCACCGACGGTCAGCTTCTGGCCGACCTCGACCGCCTCGCCCTCGCCCACCAGGAGCTTGACGCGCTTGGAGACCGGGTAGGCGATCTCGTCGCTGCCGTCGTCCGGGGTGACGACGATCTTGCGGGTCTTCTCGGTGTCCTCGATCCGGACGCGGCCCTGCGCCTCCGAGATCGGGGCCACACCCTTGGGGGTGCGGGCCTCGAAGAGCTCGACGACACGCGGCAGACCCTGGGTGATGTCGTCACCGGCCACACCACCGGTGTGGAAGGTACGCATCGTCAGCTGGGTGCCGGGCTCACCGATGGACTGGGCGGCGATGATGCCGACCGCCTCACCGATGTCGACCAGCTTGCCGGTGGCCAGCGAGCGGCCGTAGCACATCGCGCAGGTGCCGACCGCCGACTCACAGGTGAGGATCGAGCGGGTCTTGACCTCGCTGATGCCGTGCCGGATCAGCTCGTCGATCAGCACGTCGCCGAGGTCCGTGTTGGCCGTGGCCAGCAGCTTGCCGTCGACCGTGATGTCCTCGGCGAGCATTCGGGCGTAGACGCTGGTCTCGACGTCGTCGGCCTTGCGCAGCACGCCGTCGGCGCCCACGGAACCGATCGACAGCTTCAGGCCGCGCTCGGTGCCGCAGTCCTCCTCGCGAATGATGACGTCCTGGGAGACGTCGACCAGACGACGGGTGAGGTAGCCGGAGTCGGCGGTACGGAGGGCGGTGTCGGCGAGACCCTTACGGGCACCGTGGGTGGAGATGAAGTACTCCAGCACGGACAGGCCCTCGCGGAAGGACGCCTTGATGGGACGCGGGATCGTCTCGTTCTTGGCGTTCGACACCAGACCGCGCATACCGGCGATCTGACGCATCTGCATCATGTTTCCGCGAGCACCCGAGTCGACCATCATGAAGATGGGGTTCGTCTTCGGGAAGTTCACGGCCATGGCCTCGGCGACCTCGTTGGTCGCCCGGGTCCAGATGCCGACGAGCTCGCTCTTGCGCTCGTCGTTGGTGATCAGACCGCGCTCGTACTGCTTCTGGACCTTCTCCGCCTGCGCCTCGTAGCCCTCGAGGATCTGGGGCTTGCTCGGCGGGACGATGACGTCCGAGATCGAGACGGTGACACCGGAACGGGTCGACCAGTGGAAGCCGGACGCCTTCAGGTTGTCGAGCGTCGCGGCGACGACGACCTTGGGGTAGCGCTCGGCCAGGTCGTTGACGATGGCCGACAGCTGCTTCTTGCCGACCTCGTAGTCGACGAACGGGTAGTCCTCGGGCAGCAGCTCGTTGAAGAGCGCGCGGCCCAGGGTGGTGGTGATACGGAAGGGCTCGCCCTCCGTCCAACCGGTCTGGCCGTCGGTCCACTCCGGGTCGACGGGCGGCTGCCAGCCGCGCGGCGGAACCGTGCCGGCGGGCATGCGCAGGTCGATCGAGGCCTGGACGTCCAGCTCGCGGGCGTCGAAGGCCATGATCGCCTCGGCGGTCGAGGAGAAGGAGCGGCCGGCGCCCTTCACCTCGTCGCGGTCCGAGGTGAGGAAGAACAGACCGAGCACCATGTCCTGGGTCGGCATGGTGACCGGACGGCCGTCGGCCGGCTTGAGGATGTTGTTCGAGGACAGCATCAGGATGCGGGCCTCGGCCTGCGCCTCCGCGGAGAGCGGCAGGTGGACGGCCATCTGGTCACCGTCGAAGTCCGCGTTGAACGCGGTGCAGACGAGCGGGTGGATCTGGATGGCCTTGCCCTCGACCAGCTGCGGCTCGAAGGCCTGGATGCCGAGGCGGTGCAGGGTGGGCGCACGGTTCAGCAGGACGGGGTGCTCGGCGATGACCTCTTCGAGGACGTCCCACACGACCGGGCGGGCGCGCTCGACCATGCGCTTGGCCGACTTGATGTTCTGCGCGTGGTTCAGGTCGACCAGGCGCTTCATCACGAACGGCTTGAAGAGCTCCAGCGCCATGGCCTTGGGCAGACCGCACTGGTGCAGCTTGAGCTGCGGGCCGACGACGATGACCGAACGGGCCGAGTAGTCGACGCGCTTGCCGAGCAGGTTCTGACGGAAACGACCCTGCTTGCCCTTGAGCATGTCGGACAGCGACTTCAGCGGACGGTTGCCGGGGCCCGTGACCGGGCGGCCGCGGCGGCCGTTGTCGAAGAGCGCGTCGACGGCCTCCTGGAGCATGCGCTTCTCGTTGTTCACGATGATCTCGGGGGCACCGAGGTCGAGGAGGCGCTTCAGGCGGTTGTTGCGGTTGATCACGCGGCGGTACAGGTCGTTCAGGTCGGAGGTCGCGAAGCGGCCACCGTCCAGCTGCACCATCGGACGCAGGTCCGGCGGGATGACCGGCACGCAGTCCAGCACCATGCCCTTGGGCTTGTTGGTGGTCTGCAGGAACGCGGAGACGACCTTGAGGCGCTTGAGCGCACGGGTCTTCTTCTGGCCCTTGCCGGTGCGGATGATCTCGCGAAGGCGCTCGGACTCCTCCGCCAGGTCGAACGACTCCAGGCGGTCCTTGAGCGCCGCGGCGCCCATCGAGCCGGAGAAGTACGTGCCGAAGCGGTCGCGCAGCTCGCGGTAGAGCAGCTCGTCGCCCTCCAGGTCCTGGACCTTGAGGTTCTTGAAGCGGGTCCACACCTCGTCGAGGCGGTCCAGCTCGCGCTGGGCGCGGTCGCGCAGCTGCTTCATCTCGCGCTCGGCGCCCTCGCGCACCTTGCGGCGGACGTCGGCCTTCGCGCCCTCGGCCTCCAGCTCGGCCAGGTCGGACTCGGCCTTCTTGGCACGGCCTTCGAGGTCCGCGTCGCGGCGGTTCTCGATCTGCTGGCGCTCGACGGAGACGTGCGCCTCCAGGGACGGGAGGTCGCGCTGGCGGCGCTCGTCGTCGACCCAGGTGATCATGTAGGCGGCGAAGTAGATGACCTTCTCGAGGTCCTTCGGCGCCAGGTCCAGCAGGTAGCCCAGGCGGGACGGGACACCCTTGAAGTACCAGATGTGGGTGACCGGGGCGGCCAGCTCGATGTGGCCCATCCGCTCGCGGCGCACCTTGGCGCGGGTCACCTCGACGCCGCAGCGCTCGCAGATGATGCCCTTGAAGCGGACGCGCTTGTACTTACCGCAGTAGCACTCCCAGTCCCGGGTGGGGCCGAAGATCTTCTCGCAGAAGAGGCCGTCCTTCTCGGGCTTCAGGGTGCGGTAGTTGATGGTCTCCGGCTTCTTGACCTCGCCGTGGGACCACTGGCGGATGTCGTCGGCGGTGGCCAGGCCGATACGGAGCTCGTCGAAGAAGTTGACGTCAAGCACTGGTCGTCAAGCCCTCTTTCGTGAATCGAGAGTTTGTCTGTGGTCTGAGGGGGGCCTGGGGGCGGGCCGGCTGCTCCTGCTCACGAGGAGCAGCCGGCCCGGCCTCCGTCAGACCTCTTCGACGCTGCTCGGCTCGCGCCGGGACAGGTCAATGCCGAGCTCCTCGGCCGCACGGAAGACGTCCTCGTCGGAGTCCCGCATCTCGATGGACTGGCCGTCCGAGGACAGCACCTCCACGTTGAGGCAGAGCGACTGCATTTCCTTGATGAGCACCTTGAAGGACTCGGGAATGCCGGGCTCGGGGATGTTCTCGCCCTTGACGATGGCCTCGTAGACCTTCACGCGGCCGAGGACGTCGTCGGACTTGATGGTGAGCAGCTCCTGCAGCGCGTACGCGGCTCCGTACGCTTCGAGGGCCCACACCTCCATCTCACCGAATCGCTGACCACCGAACTGCGCCTTACCACCGAGCGGCTGCTGGGTGATCATCGAGTACGGGCCGGTCGAACGGGCGTGCAGCTTGTCGTCGACCAGGTGGTGCAGCTTCAGGATGTACATGTAGCCGACCGAGACCGGCATCGGGAACGGCTCGCCGGAGCGGCCGTCGAACAGCCGGGCCTTGCCGGTGGAGTTCACCAGGCGCTCGCCGTCGCGGGTGAGCGTGGTGTTGTCCAGCAGGCCGGTGATCTCGTCCTCGCGGGCGCCGTCGAAGACCGGGGTGGCGAGGTTGGTGCCACCGACGACTTGGTCGGCGCCGATCTCCTGCAGGCGCTGGGCCCACTCGTCGGCGAGGCCGGAGACGTCCCAGCCCTGCTGGGCGAGCCAGCCGAGGTGGATCTCCAGGACCTGTCCCGGGTTCATTCGGGACGGGACGCCCAGCGGGTTCAGGATGATGTCGACCGGGGTGCCGTCCTCCAGGAACGGCATGTCCTCGACCGGCAGGATCTTGGAGATGACGCCCTTGTTGCCGTGACGGCCGGCGAGCTTGTCACCGTTGGTGATCTTGCGCTTCTGGGCGACGTAGACGCGGACCAGCTGGTTCACGCCCGGGGGAAGCTCGTCGCCCTCCTCGCGGTCGAAGACGCGGACGCCGATGACCTTGCCGGACTCGCCGTGCGGCACCTTCAGCGAGGTGTCGCGGACCTCGCGCGCCTTCTCACCGAAGATCGCGCGGAGCAGGCGCTCCTCGGGGGTCAGCTCGGTCTCGCCCTTCGGGGTGACCTTGCCGACCAGGATGTCGCCGGTGACGACGTCGGCGCCGATCCGGATGATGCCGCGCTCGTCGAGGTCGGCGAGGACCTCCTCGGAGACGTTCGGGATGTCCCGGGTGATCTCCTCGGGGCCCAGCTTGGTGTCACGGGCGTCGACCTCGTGCTCCTCGATGTGGATCGAGGAGAGGACGTCGTCCTGGACGAGGCGCTGCGACAGGATGATCGCGTCCTCGTAGTTGTGGCCCTCCCACGACATGAACGCCACGAGGAGGTTCTTGCCGAGCGCCATCTCGCCCTGGTCGGTGCACGGGCCGTCGGCCAGCACCTGGCCGGCCTCGACGCGGGCGCCCTCGTCCACGAGCACCTTCTGGTTGAAGGAGGTGCCCTGGTTCGAGCGGGTGAACTTGGCGGCGCGGTACGTGGTGTACGTGCCGTCGTCGTTGGCCACGGTGACGTAGTCGGCCGAGACCTCCTGCACCACACCCGCCTTCTCGGCGGTGATGACGTCGGCGGCGTCGACCGCGCAGCGGTACTCCATGCCGGTGCCGACCAGCGGGGCCTCGCTCTTCAGCAGCGGCACCGCCTGGCGCATCATGTTCGAGCCCATGAGCGCGCGGTTGGCGTCGTCGTGCTCGAGGAAGGGGATCATGGCGGTCGCGACCGACACCATCTGGCGCGGCGAGACGTCCATGTAGTCGATCTCGGTGCCCGGGATGTAGTCGATCTCGCCGCCGCGGCGGCGGACCAGGACGCGGGGCTCCGCGAAGTGGAGGTCGTTCGTCAGCGGGGCGTTGGCCTGCGCGATGACGTAGCGGTCCTCCTCGTCGGCGGTGAGGTAGTCCACCTGCTCGGTGACCACACCGTCGACGACCTTGCGGTACGGCGTCTCGATGAAGCCGAACGCGTTGACCCGGCCGTACGAGGCGAGCGAGCCGATCAGACCGATGTTCGGGCCTTCCGGCGTCTCGATCGGACACATGCGGCCGTAGTGCGAGGGGTGCACGTCACGGACCTCGAAGCCGGCCCGCTCACGGGACAGACCACCGGGGCCCAGCGCGGACAGGCGGCGCTTGTGGGTCAGGCCCGACAGCGGGTTCGTCTGGTCCATGAACTGCGACAGCTGGCTGGTGCCGAAGAACTCCTTGATGGAGGCGACGACCGGCCGGATGTTGATCAGGGTCTGCGGCGTGATGGCCTCGACGTCCTGGGTGGTCATGCGCTCGCGCACGACGCGCTCCATGCGGGCGAGACCCGTACGGACCTGGTTCTGGATGAGCTCGCCGACGTTGCGCAGGCGCCGGTTGCCGAAGTGGTCGATGTCGTCGACCTCGATGACGATGTCGCGGCCCTCGTCGTCGCGCCACTCGGTCTCGCCGGCGTGCAGCTTCACCAGGTACTTGATGGTGTTGATGATGTCCGGCTCGGTGAGCACGCCGGAGTCCAGGGACTCGCCGTTGCCGAGCTTGCGGTTGACCTTGTAGCGGCCGACCTTGGCCAGGTCGTAGCGCTTGGGGTTGAAGTAGAGGTTCTCGAGCAGGGTCTGCGCGGCCTCACGCGTCGGCGGCTCGCCCGGACGCAGCTTGCGGTAGATGTCGAGCAGCGCGTCGTCCTGGCCCTGGGTGTGGTCCTTCTCCAGGGTGGCGCGCATCGACTCGTACTGGCCGAACTCCTCGAGGATCATCTCGTTGGTCCAGCCGAGGGCCTTCAGCAGCACGGTGACCGACTGCTTGCGCTTGCGGTCGATGCGGACACCGACCATGTCGCGCTTGTCGATCTCCATCTCCAGCCAGGCACCGCGGGAGGGGATGATCTTGGCGGAGTAGATGTCCTTGTCGGACACCTTGTCCAGCGAGGAGTCGAAGTAGACGCCCGGGGAACGGACCAGCTGCGACACGACGACGCGCTCGGTGCCGTTGATCACGAACGTGCCCTTGTGGGTCATGAGCGGGAAGTCGCCCATGAAGACCGTCTGGGACTTGATCTCGCCGGTCTCGTTGTTGGTGAATTCGGCGGTGACGAAGAGCGGGGCCGCGTAGGTGAAGTCGCGGTCCTTGCACTCGTCAATGGAGTTCTTCGGCGGCTCGAAACGGTGGTCGCGGAAGGTCAGCGACATCGACCCGGAGAAGTCCTCGATCGGCGAGATCTCCTCGAAGATCTCCTCCAGACCGGACTTGGTGGGGACGTCCTGACCGTTGTCCAGCGCCTCCTCGACCCGGGACTTCCAGGCCGCATTGCCGAGCAGCCAGTCAAAGCTCTCGGTCTGCAGGGCCAGGAGGTTCGGGACCTCGAGGGGCTCCTTGATCTTCGCGAACGAAACGCGGAGCGGGGCGGTGGATGCGGCGGAATTGTTCGAGGCGTTGCGCGGCGCGGCCAAGAGGGGGGTCCTTCCGAGGGCTCGGAGCTCACTACGCGCGTACCGGCCGGGCCGAGACGGGACCGGTGCCACCACCGGGACCACCGCCGACCCGGGAGAAGAATCCCCAGGTCAGTACCGGTTCACGGAGGCGGAGCCAGACCCCTTCAGGGCAGCGCAGACTCCGGGCGACGAGTCACGGAGCAGCTAACAGGCAGCGCAAAGGGACAGTGTAGCCAAAGGCGACACTGCTGACAAGCCCTGATTCGGAGACCGAATCGGACGCTCCCTCCGGTCGCATCCCGTGCGCCTCCGGCCCCCGCCGGGGAGCCGTGCCGCAGGGGGTGCCCTGCCCTCGTACAACCGACGGCCCGGGCACTCCCGGGCCACCGCACCTCTACCCGGAGTCACTTCCCGCTGGGGCCACCGAATATGCATCCGGAGCCGCTCCAACCGGGGCGGACGTGCCGAGCGCGGCGCGCGCCTTGAGAATCGCGCGCCCGCTGCCGTTCGTCAAGGCCCCCACCGGAGTGCGGACCTCGCCTGCCACATCGTCGGCGGCCCGGGGAGCGTTACAGATCCCGTGGTCGGAGCCGCCCGCGAGGACAGTGATCACCCTACCGGCCGCCACCGACAGTGGCCGAGCGCACAACGGGCGGGCCCTGTGCAGGTGTCCGGAAGGAGCGGGCGCTCACGGCCGGCCCGGACGCACCGGGCCCCGGAGACGCGAAGAGGCCGGGCCCGCCATCCTTGCGGATGGCCGGCCCGGCCCGCGTTCCCTGCCCCCTCAGCGGGGGCGTGGAGGCACTTCCCGGCCCTCAGGGCCGGGGAGGGGTCACTTGACGGTGACCTTGGCGCCCGCGCCCTCGAGCTGCGCCTTGGCCTTCTCGGCGGCCTCCTTGTTGACCTTCTCGAGAACCTTGGCACCAGCGGTGTCGACGAGGTCCTTGGCCTCCTTCAGGCCGAGGGAGGTCAGGGCGCGCACCTCCTTGATGACCTGGATCTTCTTGTCACCGGCACCGTCGAGGATGACGTCGAACTCGTCCTGCTCCTCGACAGCGGCCTCGGTGGCGGCCGGGCCGGCGATGCCGGCAACGGCGACCGGGGCGGCAGCGGTGACGTCGAACTTGTCCTCGAAGGCCTTCACGAACTCGGAGAGCTCGATGAGGGTCATCTCCTCGAACTGCGCGAGCAGCTCGTCCTGGGTCAGCTTCGCCATGATTGGCGTCCTTCCACTAAATCGGCAGGTGGTGCCGGATGTACGGATTGGCGGGCGTACTACGGGCCCGCTAGAGGGCGGGAGTGATTACTCCGCGTCCTCGGCGGGAGCCGGCGTACCGGCACCGCCCTGCTCGACCTTGTCGCGCAGCGCGTCCACGGTGCGGACGAGCTTCGACGGCAGGGCCTGGAAGACCGCGGCAGCCTGGGAGGGCTTGGCCTTCAGGGCACCCGCCAGCTTGGCGAGCAGCACCTCGCGGGACTCGAGGTCCGCGAGCTTCTTGATCTCATCGGCGGACAGCGCCTTACCGTCAAGGACACCGCCCTTGATGATGAGAGCGGGGTTGTCCTTGGCGAAGTCACGCAGAGCCTTCGCCGACTCCACCGGGTCACCGGTGACGAAGGCGACTGCCGTCGGGCCGGCGAACAGGTCGTCCAGCTCGGAGATCCCGGCCTCATTGGCCGCGATCTTGGTCAGCGTGTTCTTCACCACGGCGTACTCGGCGTTCTCACCCAGCGAGCGACGCAGGGTCTTGACCTGCTTCACCGTGAGACCGCGGTACTCGGTCAGCAGCGCCGCGGAGGAGCCACGGAACTTGTCCGTGATCTCGGCGACGGCAGCAGCCTTGTCGGGCCTTGCCATAGGCTTACGCCTCCTTCCGTGATGTCGAAGTCGGGCCGACCTTGGAGCAGTCGACCATTCAACGCCTCGACACGCCGGTTCGAAGGAAGCCTCAGCAGAAACGATGAGAGCCCCGGTGCGCAGGCGCACGGGGCTCTGAAAGACCTCGACGTCCGGCGCGACGAATCACGACGGGCGGAAGTCCAAGCTCCAAACACTCCTGCGCGGGCTGCCTGCGACGAGTCGCAGATCCTTCGGTCGCCCCGCCCCCGAAAGGAAGCGGACGACAACCAGCGGTCTTCGGCAGGCACCACCGTACTGGACTCCAGGCGCATCGACCA
Source organism: Streptomyces sp. NRRL B-24484 (assembly GCF_000717715.1). Lineage (GTDB taxonomy): Bacteria > Actinomycetota > Actinomycetes > Streptomycetales > Streptomycetaceae > Kitasatospora. Next base: position 245,714 of record NZ_JOAI01000002.1, read on the forward strand.
AATCGGGCGATCGCTACAGCGGAGGCAGGCTCCGGTCCCCCGCGTCGGCGGTGTCGGACTCCGCCGGCGCCTGCACCGAGAGCGGGCCGCCGAACTCGTCGAAGCGCAGCGTGTCGGAGACCCGCTCGGCCGCGCCGGAGCCGGTGCGCTGCAGCTGGACGGGCTGGTCGCGGTCGTTCAGCCACACGTCGAGGGTGATCACCCCGCCGTCCCCGAGCGCGGTACGCAGGGCGGCCCGCCGGGCGGTCGGCAACTGGGTCTGCGCCTCGGCGTAGTCGGCGACCGTGGTGGCGACCCGGTAGTGCACGACCGCGGTGCCGTCGATCTCCTCCTCGCCGATCCGCCCGGGCGCCGGGGCGGCCACCGCCGCGGTCAGCGCCACCACCGGGTTGAGCCGGTCGACGGTGCCGGCGTACGGGACGGCGCGCTGGCCGTCGGCGCCGGGCACGCCGGTGAACTTCTCCCAGTGCCGCCCGCCGAGCCGGCCCGCGGTGGCGGCGTCCCCGCCGCGGTAGGCGGTGGTGTCCAGCACCACGACCTCCTCGGTGGTGCCGGGGCGCTTGAGCTGCAGCACCGTCTTGGGCGCCCAGAAGAGCAGGCCCGCGACCGTGTCCGAGCCGAGGTTGCCGCTGAAGCGGGCCCGCCGGGCACCGTGCACGGCCAGCTGGGCGGAGAGCAGCACGCCGTGCGGCGACCGGTCGGTCGGGGTGGCCAGCACGGTCGGGTCGGCGGAGGCGCTCGGCGAGGCCGCGGGGGCGCCGCCGGAGCCGCTGCCGCAGGCGGTCAGCAGCGCGGCCAGTGCCGCGGCCACCGCCGCCCGGCGCACCGCCCGTCCCGCCATCCCCGCCTCCTCGCCCGTCCGTGCCCTCGTCCGCTGCCCTTCACCCTGCCATGCCCGCCGCCGCGGCGTCCGGCCGCCCCTGACCCCGGCCTTGGTGCGCGCCGGCGCCGGCGCGCACCAAGGCCGACGGGCCCGCACCCCCGGTGGGGGGTGCGGGCCCGTCGGTGCGGACTGCGCGGTGCGCCCAGGACGCGGCTACTGCCGGAGCACGGTGGCTCAGACGGCGGCCGGGTCCTCCTCGACGAGGAGGTTGCGGGTGCGGTTCGGGTCCACCTGGACGCCCGGGCCCATGGTGGTCGAGAACGCGATCTTCTTGATGTAGCGGCCCTTGGCGGCGGCCGGCTTGGCCCGGAGGACCTCCTCGAGCGCGGCGCCGTAGTTCTCGACCAGCTGCTCGTCGGTGAAGGAGGCCTTACCGATGATCAGGTGCAGGTTCGAGTGCTTGTCGACGCGGAACTCGATCTTGCCGCCCTTGATGTCGTTGACGGCCTTGGCGACGTCCGGGGTGACGGTGCCGGTCTTCGGGTTCGGCATCAGGCCACGGGGACCGAGCACGCGGCCGAGGCGGCCGACCTTGCCCATGAGGTCCGGGGTGGCGACGACGGCGTCGAAGTCCAGGCGACCCTTGGCAACCTCGTCGATCAGCTCGTCGGAGCCGACGATGTCGGCGCCGGCAGCACGCGCGGCCTCGGCACGGTCACCGGTCGCGAAGACCAGGACCCGAGCGGTCTTACCCGTGCCGTGCGGGAGGATGACGGTGCTGCGGACCATCTGGTCGGCCTTGCGCGGGTCGACACCCAGGCGCATGGCGACCTCGACGGTCGAGTCGAACTTGGTGGTCGAGGTCTCCCGGGCGAGGCGGACGGCCTCGAGCGGGGCGTAGATGCGGCTGCGGTCGACCTTGGCGTCCGCGGCCTTGAGGGCCTTGCTGCGCTTCACTGCTGCTCCTGAAGGTGATGGAGTTCGTGGTGGGAACGGGCCGCGCTGGGCCCTACCACGGGGACGACTGGGCTGATCAGCCCTCGACGGTGATGCCCATCGACCGGGCGGTGCCGGCGATGATCTTCGACGCGGCGTCCAGGTCGTTGGCGTTCAGGTCGGGGAGCTTCACCGTGGCGATCTCGCGGACCTGGGCAGCCGTGAGCTTGGCGACCTTGGTCTTGTGCGGCTCGCTGGAGCCCTTGTCGATGCCGGCGGCCTTCAGGATGAGGCGCGCGGCCGGCGGCGTCTTCGTGATGAAGGTGAAGGTGCGGTCCTCGTAGACCGTGATCTCCACCGGCACGATCATGCCGCGCTGCGACTCGGTCGCGGCGTTGTAGGCCTTGCAGAACTCCATGATGTTGACGCCGTGCTGACCCAGCGCGGGGCCGACCGGCGGGGCCGGGTTCGCCGCACCGGCGTTGATCTGGAGCTTGATAAGCCCCGTGACCTTCTTCTTCTTGGGAGGCATGTCTCTCCGGGTCCTTCCGAGAGGTGATTTCGGTGTGGGCATCGGCCGGGGCGACACCCGGCCGCCAGCACACACATCGGACCAGGCTAACCGCTGATGCGGTCCTGGACCAAAACGGATTCGGGGCGGGGCCTGCGCCCCGCCCCGAATCCGAAGATCTGCGTCAGTTCTTCTGGATCTGGTCGAACGACAGCTCGACCGGGGTCTCGCGGCCGAAGATCTCGACCAGGCCCTTGACCTTCTTCGAGTCGGGGTTGATCTCGTTGATGGTCGCCTGCAGGGTCGCGAACGGACCGTCGGTGACGGTGACCGAGTCGCCGACCTCGAAGTCGAGCACCTGGACCTCGACCGGGCGGACCGGGGACGCCTTGCCGGCCTCCTTGGCCGCGGCGCGCTCGACGTCCGGGGCGAGCATCTTGACGACCTCGTCCAGCGTCAGCGGGTACGGGTCGTAGGCGTTTCCGACGAAGCCGGTGACGCCCGGGGTGTTGCGGACGACGCCCCAGGACTCGGCGTCCAGCTCCATGCGGACCAGGACGTAGCCGGGGAGCTTGTTCTGACGGATGGTCTTGCGGTCGCCGTTCTTGATCTGGACGACCTCTTCCTGCGGCACGGCCGACTCGAAGATGCGGTCCTCGACGTTCAGCGAGACGGAGCGCTGCTCCAGGTTCTGCTTCACGCGGTTCTCGTACCCGGCGTAGGTGTGGATGACGTACCACTCGCCCGGCGCGAGGCGGAGCTTCTCGCGGAACTCGGCGACCGGGTCGCTCTCCTCCGCCTCCGCCTCCTCGGCCTCGGCGGTGAACGCCTCCTCGGCGGCGGCCTCGGTCTCGGCGACCTCGTGCAGCGCGGCGGCCTCGGCCGGCTCGCCCGCCTCCGCCTCGTCCGCAGCCTCGACCTCGTCCTCGTCGGCGTCGGCGGCGTCGAGGATCTGCTCCGCAGCCTCGGCGTCGGCGGCCTCGGCCGCGACGTCCGCGTCGCGGACGGTCTCGTCGGCGTCGTACAGGGGGGACTCAGACACGGGCGCTGCTTCTTTCCTGGGATGTGTAACGGATACCTCAACAGTACCGAGTCAACGGTAGCTGGCCCGCCCGCTCGGCGCCGAAAGCCCGAACCGGTCTCCCGTCCCAGGGGGGCGGGGCACCGGCGTCAGGTGCGCGGGACGGGTCGGGCGGGTGTCCGGACGTCGCTCACCGGCCGGTCGGGCCGGAGGCGTCCGCGGAGGAAAGTCGCGCCGGGTCGGGCGCGGGGGTCAGCCGAAGACCAGCAGGCTGAGCTTGGCGAAGGCGGTGTCGAGGCCGTAGACCACGAGCATGATCGTGACGACGAAGACGACGACGACGGTGGTGTACTGGAGCAGCTCGCCGCGGCTCGGCCAGACGACCTTGCGGAGCTCGGCGATGATCTGGCGGTAGAAGACCGCCATGCGGGCGAAGAGGCCCTTCTTGCCGCGCTTGCCCGACTTGCGGTCGCCGCCCTGTGCCTTGCGGGCCCGCTTGCGGTCGCGGCGGGAGAGCGCCTCGTCAGGCGTGGCGGCAGCGCCGTCGGCACCCTCGGGGTTGCCGCTCTCAGGCGTTGCGGTGGAGCCCGTGGTCTCCGTCACTCGTCCTCACCTGAATCCGGGTCCTGCCGAGAAGCGTGCCCGGGTGGGCGCGCCGGTCCGGCGAAGTGCATTGCTTGACGGGGCCCTCTCCGCATCAAGCCCGCTCGCTCTGTGGAGCGAACGGGCTCGGTACGAAAAAAGCAGCAGGGCACGAGGGACTCGAACCCCCAACCGCCGGTTTTGGAGACCGGTGCTCTACCAATTGAGCTAGTGCCCTACGGTGCCTCGCGGCCCCGGAGTCGACCCCAACCTACCGCATCCGGACCGGTGCGTGGTGTACGCATCGGCGCTGCGGTCCGTGGGGGCCATCGGTCGTCGAGCATACGGGTTCCGAGGCGTTTGGTCGAACCTCATTTCCCGACGGCCCCGTCGCGGTCCCCGCCGCCGGGCCTGCACGGACACATCGTGGGACGCCCGGTACGCATGCTGGAACCGTCCTGCCCGGGCGGTGCCCACTCTGCGACGATGCAGGCATGAGCGCTTCCACCCCCGCCAACGTCCGTCCCGCCGACCGCCGGGTGTCCGCCCGGATCGGCGCCATCGCGGAGTCCGCCACGCTCGCCGTGGACGCCAAGGCCAAGGCCCTCAAGGCGGCCGGCCGCCCCGTCATCGGCTTCGGTGCGGGCGAGCCCGACTTCCCGACCCCCGGCTACATCGTCGACGCCGCCGTCGCCGCCTGCCAGGACCCGAAGAACCACCGCTACACCCCGGCCGGCGGTCTGCCCGAGCTCAAGGCCGCGATCGCCGCGAAGACGCTGCGCGACTCGGGCTACGAGGTGGACGCCTCCCAGGTGCTCGTGACCAACGGCGGCAAGCAGGCCATCTACGAGGCCTTCGCCGCGATCCTCGACCCGGGCGACGAGGTCATCGTGCCGGCGCCGTACTGGACCACCTACCCGGAGTCGATCCAGCTCGCGGGCGGTGTGGCGGTCGAGGTCGTCACCGACGAGACCACCGGCTACAAGGCCTCGGTGGAGCAGCTGGAGGCGGCCCGCACCGGGAACACCAAGGTGGTGCTCTTCGTGTCGCCCTCCAACCCGACCGGCGCGGTGTACACCCGCGAGGAGGCCGAGGCGATCGGCCGCTGGGCGCTGGAGCACGGCCTGTGGGTGCTCACCGACGAGATCTACGAGCACCTGGTCTACGGGGACGCCGAGTTCACCTCGCTGCCGGCCCTGCTGCCCGAGCTGCGTGACAAGTGCGTCGTGGTCAACGGCGTGGCCAAGACCTACGCGATGACCGGCTGGCGGGTGGGCTGGCTGATCGGCCCGCAGGACGTGGTGAAGGCCGCGACCAACCTGCAGTCGCACGCCACCTCCAACGTCTCCAACGTCGCGCAGGTGGCCGCGCTGGCCGCGGTGGCCGGTGACCTGTCGGCCGTCGACGAGATGAAGGCCGCCTTCGACCGCCGCCGCCGCCTGATCGTGAAGATGCTCAACGAGATCGACGGCGTGGTCTGCCCCGAGCCCGAGGGCGCCTTCTACGTCTACCCGTCGGTCAAGGGCCTGCTGGGCAAGGAGATCCGCGGCCGGCGCCCGGCCGACTCCTCCGAGCTCGCCGCGCTGATCCTGGACGAGGCCGAGGTCGCGGTCGTCCCGGGCGAGGCCTTCGGCACCCCCGGCTACCTGCGGCTGTCGTACGCGCTCGGCGACGCCGACCTGGTCGAGGGCGTCACCCGGATCCAGCGCCTGCTGGCCGAGGCCCGCGACTGACGCTCGCCCGGACCTGGCGGACCGCCCCCTGACACCTCGTTGAAACTCATTCTTTCGAGGGATGTTCTGGGGGCGGTTCCCGTTCGCCGCCGGAATGCGGCAGGATCGGTGGATGGATCGCCTTTCAGCCCCGCGTGACGTCGCCCTCCTGCCCAAGGCCCACCTGCACCTGCACTTCACCGGGTCGATGCGCCCGGCCACGCTGCTGGAGCTGGCGGACAAGCACGGGGTGCGGCTGCCGGAGGCACTGAGCTCGGGCGAGCCCCCCAGGCTGCGGGCCACCGACGAGCGCGGCTGGTTCCGCTTCCAGCGCCTCTACGACACCGCCCGCTCGGTGCTGCGCGACGAGTCCGACATCCGGCGCCTGGTCCGCGAGACCGCCGAGGACGAGCGGCGGGACGGCTCCCGCTGGCTGGAGATCCAGGTCGACCCGACCTCGTACGCGCCGCGGCTCGGCGGCCTGATCCCGGCGCTGGAGCTGATCCTCGACGCGGTGCGGGAGGCCTCGGCGGCCACCGGGGTGGGCATGCGGGTGGTGGTCGCGGCCAACCGGATGAAGTCCCCGATGGACGCGCGCACCCTCGCCCGGCTGGCCGTCCGCTACACCGACCGCGGCGTGGTGGGCTTCGGCCTCTCCAACGACGAGCGCCGCGGGTTCGCCCGGGACTTCGACCGCGCCTTCGAGATCGCCCGCAACGGCGGCCTGCTGGCCGCCCCGCACGGCGGCGAGCTGTCCGGGCCGGAGTCCGTCCGGGACTGCCTGGACGACCTGGGCGCCGGCCGGATCGGGCACGGCGTGCGCTCCGCGGAGGACGCACGGCTGCTGGAGCGGCTCGCCGCGAAGGGCGTCACCTGCGAGGTGTGCCCCTCGTCCAACGTCTCGCTCGGCGTCTACGAGCGCGCCGAGGACGTGCCGCTGCGGACGCTCTTCGACGCCGGGGTGCCGATGGCGCTCGGCGCGGACGACCCGCTGCTCTTCGGCTCCCGGCTGGCCGCCCAGTACGAGCTCGTCCGGACGGTGCACGGCTTCGCCGACGCCGAGCTGGCCGAACTGGCGCGGCAGTCGGTGCGCGGCTCGCTCGCGCCCGAGTCGGTGCGCAAGGAGCTGCTGGCCGACATCGACGGCTGGCTGGCCGGCGCGGGGGCCCCGGCCGACCGGGCCGGGCTAGAGGGCGACGCCGACCATCACCGGCTCGTTCACCAGCTCCACGCCGAAGGCGGCGCGCACGCCGTCGCGGACCTCGCGGGCCAGCGCCAGTAGGTCCGCGGTGGTGGCCGAGCCCCGGTTGGTGAGCGCCAGGGTGTGCTTGGTGGAGAGGGTGGCCGGGCCGGTGCCGTACCCCTTGGTGAAGCCGGCCTTGTCGATCAGCCAGGCGGCGGAGGTCTTGGTGCAGCCGTCGGGTGCGGGGAAGGCGGGGGCGGCCAGGCCGTCGAGCCGGGCGGTGAAGGCCGCGTACTGCTCGGCGGTGAGCACCGGGTTGGTGAAGAAGGAGCCGGCCGACCAGGTGTCGTGGTCCTCCGGGTCCAGCACCATGCCCTTGCCGGCCCGCAGCTTGAGCACGGTGTCGGCGGCGGTGGCGAGGTCGACCCGCTCCCCCGGCCCGACGCCGAGCGTGCGGGCGACCTCGGCGTACTTGACCGGGGAGGACAGTCCGGCGGCGTCCTCCAGGTCGAAGCGCACCCGCAGCACGACGTAGCGGTGCGGGTCCGCCTTGAAGCGGCTGTGCCGGTAGGAGAAGGCGCACTCGGCGTCGGTCAGGGTGACCGTCTCCCTCGCTTGCCGGTCGTAGGCGACGACCTCGGTGATCGTCTCGGCGACCTCCTGGCCGTACGCGCCGACGTTCTGCACCGGGGTGGCGCCGGCCGAGCCGGGGATGCCGGCCAGGAACTCGACGCCGGCCAGGCCGGCCCCGACGGTGCGGGCCACCGCGTCGGCCCAGACCTCGCCGGCGGCCAGCTCCAGGCGGGTGCCGTCCAGCGCGAAGCCGCGGGTCGCGATCCGCAGGACGGTGCCGTCGAAGCCGGCGTCGCCGATCACCAGGTTGGAGCCGCCACCGAGCAGGAGCAGCGGCTCGCCGGCCGCGTCGGCCTCGCGGACGGCCGCGACGACCTCGTCGTCGGTGGTGGCCGTGACGAGGCGGCGGGCGGGGCCGCCGAGCCGGAGCGTGGTCAGCGGGGCGAGCGGGGCGTTCTGGAGTACCTGCACGCCCACCACGGTATACGGGGCCGCGGCCGGCCCGGCGCGGGTGCCCGCGGTTCCCGGGCGGACACCGATAGTGGAGACGTATGCTATCCATATTGGTCCGCCGCCCGCCGCGCGGACCGTCCGACCCTCGACCAGACGGGACGCCATGCGCATCGGAGAGCTGAGCCGGCGGACCGGGGTGCCGGTTCCGACCATCAAGTACTACCTGCGGGAGGGGCTGCTGCCCGGCGGCGAGCTGACCAGCCCGAACCAGGCCCAGTACGGCGAGCCCCACGTGCACCGGCTGAAGCTGGTGCGGGCGATGGTCGAGGTCGGCAAGCTCTCGGTGGCCGCGACCCGCGACGTGCTGCAGGCGATCGACGAGCCCGGCAACAGCCTGCACCAGGTGCTGGGCATCGCCCAGGCCGCCGTCACCCCGGCGGTGACCCCGGCCGACCCGGACGCCTGGGAGGGCGCGGAGAAGCTGGTGGAGGAACTCGTCGAGCGGCACGGCTGGGAGGTGAAGCCGGGCAACCCGGCCCGGCAGGCGCTGGCCCAGCTGGTGGTGACCCTCCGGGACCTCGGGCAGGACGACCTGCTCGACGTCTTCGACGACTACGCGGCCGCCGCCGCGCGGCTCTCCACCGCGGAGCTGGCGCTGATCGGCCGCCGCGAGGGCCTGGACAGCAAGGTGGAGGGGGCGGTGCTGGGCACCGTGCTCGGCGACGCCCTGATCGGGGCGATGCGCCGGCTCGCCCAGGCGGACGCCTCGCACCGCGCCTTCGAGGCCGCCCGCGACTGAGCCCGTGAACGCCGCAGGCCCCCGGACTCCCGGGGGCCTGCGGCGTTCGTGTCGTGCGGCCCGTCAGGCGTTGACGGGGGCGGGCTCGTCCGCGGGGACGGCCGCGGCCGGCTCGGCGGCCGGGCGGGGCGGACGCGGGATGAACAGGGCGCAGACTCCGCCGAACACCACCACCGCGACGCCGACCCAGACCGCGGGGTGCAGGCCCTTGACGAACTCCTGGGCGTTCGCCGGGCTGCCGTACTCCAGGAAGACGCTGCTCAGGACGGCGATGCCGAGCGCGCCGCCGATCTCCCGGACGGTGGTGTTGGCGCCGGAGGCCTTGCCTCGGTGCTCGAGGCCGACCGCGCCGAGCACCACGGCCGCGGTCGGGGCGATGGCGAAGCCCATGCCGGCCCCGGCCACCAGCATCGCGCCGACCAGGTGGGAGTAGGGGGTGTCGTCGGTGGCGGCCAGGTTGATCCAGGCGAGGCCGGCGGCCTGCAGGAAGAGGCCGAGCGCCATCAGCCGTCCGCCGCCGACCCGGTCGGTCAGCGCGCCGGCGACCGGGGCGATGAACATCGGCATCAGGGTCCAGGCGAGGGTGAGCACGCCGGCGTGCAGCGGGGTCCGGTAGGGCGCGATCTGCAGGTACTGGGAGAGGAAGAAGATCGAGCCGAAGACGCCGAAGTACATCGAGGCGGAGACGACGTTGGTCAGGGTGAAGGCGCGGACGCGGTAGAAGCCGAGCGGGAGCAGCGGGTGCTCGACACGGCGCTCCCAGAGCACGAAGGCGGTCAGCAGGATTGCGGCGGCGGCGAAGGCGCCGAGGATGCGGCCGTCCGTCCAGCCGTCCTCGCTGCCGTTGACGATGCCCCAGACCAGGGCGAGCAGGCCGGCCGAGGCGAGCAGCATGCCGAGCAGGTCGAGGCCGGCGCGCTCGCCGCGGCTCTCCTTCAGCACCTTGAGGACGAACGGGACGGCGAGCACGCCGACCGGCACGTTGATCCAGAAGATCCACTCCCAGGCGAGGCCGTCGACGACGGCGCCGCCGACCACCGGGCCGAGCGCGATGGCGAGGCCGCTGACCGCGCCCCACAGGCCGAGGGCGAGGCTGCGCAGCCGCTCGGGGACGGCCTGCGAGAGCAGGGTCAGCGAGAGCGGCATGACGGCGGCGGCGCCGAAGCCCTGGACGGTGCGGGCGGTGATGAGTTCGGCGCTGGTGTCGGCGAGGCCGCAGGCGATCGAGGAGAGCGTGAAGATCGCGATGCCGATGACGAAAACCTTCCGGCGTCCGAAGCGGTCACCGAGCGCGGCACCGATCAGCAGCAGGCAGGAGAAGCTGAGGACGTAGGCGTTGACGAACCACTGGAGGTCGCGGGTGTCGGCCTGGAGGTCGACGGCCAGGGTGCGCAGGGCGGTGGAGACCACCAGGTTGTCGAGCGCGACCATGAACATCGGCACGCTGCAGGCGACGATCGACAGCCAGAGCGGGACGGTGCGGCCGCCGCCCTCGGCGGGGAGGCCCCCGGCCGGGACGGACCGCAATCCTGTCGAGGACATGACAGATTTCTCCTTCGGTCGTGGCGCAGCGGATCGGCCACGGCAGATCGGTCACGGCGGGGCGGGGTCCGGGCGGGCCGGGGTGCGGCCCGCCCGGGAGGAGCGGCGGCGGTCAGGCCCCGGCGGCGCCTTCGGCCGGGGCGGCGTCGGCCTGCCGCTGCTCGGCGAGCCGGCGCCTGGCCTCGGGCCAGGTGATCGGGAGCTCCTCCACCGGCACGTCCCAGAAGGTGAAGGTGGAGTTGTCCATGGTCGACCGCAGCGAGGTCATGATCGAGTAGTGCGGTTCGGCCTTGGCATAGGCGTAGAGCGCCTCCCGGGACTCCCAGGCGGAGAGCGTCCAGAAGGTGCGCTTGAGCGGCTGGGCGATGAGCGAGGCGCCGACGGCGCCCGGCGCGGTGCGGACCTGCCGCCAGGCGGCCAGCGACTTCCAGAAGAAGCGCGGCACGTCGGCGAGCGAGCGGACCTCGAAGCGGGAGGCCATCACCACGGCCCGGGTCTGCGGCCGAGGAGCGTTCGGGGTGGTCCAGGGGAGCGTAGGCATGGGGTCAGCCTTCCTCGGCCGCCGATCGGCGAACCCCGCACGAGGGCCCGCCGAAACCGATAGTGGAACCTTGCGCTATCCACTATAGAGAGTGGCGCTTTCCAATGCCAGCTCTTTCGGGGAACGCCTCAACGGCCGAGCTCCCGCAGCAGCTGCTCGGCCGCCTCCAGGCCGGAGGAGAACGCCGCCTCGTGCGAGCCGATCTGGTCCCAGTGCAGCTGCTTGGAGTGGAAGTAGGAGCCGCAGAGCTTGATCCGGGTGCCCTCGTTGACCCGGTAGACGGTCTTCTGCAGGGTGCGCAGGTCGAGGTCGATCACCGGGTGCTCGTAGTGCAGTTCGCGGATCACCGACTCCTCGCGCACCGGAAGCGGGCAGTCCAGCGTGACGACGTAGTCCTTCGCCGACTCGAAGCCGTGCAGCCGGTTCATGTAGTAGGCGACGTACGGGCGGACCTCCCCGTCCACCACGACCTTGCCGTAGTTCCAGTTGTCCCAGCGGGAGCGGTCGGCGGGCATCACCGCCGGGTCGGTGTGCAGCACCGCGACGGAGGAGTTGTAGCGGATCCGGGCCAGCGTCTCGCGCTGCAGCGGGCTGGGCTCGGTGAGCAGGGCGCGGGCCTGGTCCCCGTGCGCGGCGACCACCACGTGGTCGAAGCGCTCGGCGCCGGAGGCGGTGGTGACGGTGGCCCCGTCCGGCTGCTCGGTGACCGACAGCACCCGCTCGCCGAGCCGCAGCTTGGGGTCGATCGCGGTCAGCGCCTTCCGCACGTACTGGACCGAACCGCCCTCCACCGTCCGCCAGTCGACACGCTGCCCGCCGAGGCCGCCCTCGTCGTGCGCCATGAAGAAGGCGATCACCGTGGTGGCCGGCATCTCCCAGATCAGCTCGGCCGGCACCGACCAGACCGCCGTGCACAGCAGGATCACGTAGCCGTACCGGAACTCGGCGCTGTAGCCGCCGCGGTCCAGGTACTCCCCCAGCGGCAGGTCGGTGCGCTTGCGCAGGAAGTCCTTGCGGCCCTCCTGGTGGAAGCGCCGGGCCTCGCTCCAGATGGTGCGGAACTCCGCCGGGTAGCGGGCCAGCACCTCCTCCTCGGGCAGCGCCATCTCGGCGGTGCCGTACTGCAGGCCGGTGTCCAGGTCGAAGAAGTTGAAGCCGCCCTCGTGCCGGCGGGTGGCGACGCCCAGCTCGCCGAAGAAGCGGCTGAGGTTGGGGTAGCTGGGCTCGTTGAAGACCACGAAGGCGGTGTCGATGCCGAGCACGCGGCCCGCGTCCTCGACCTCGATCGTGTGGGCGTGGCCGCCGACGCGGTCGTCCTGCTCGAAGAGGGTGATCTCGGCGTGCTCGCGGAGCCGGTACGCAGCGGACAGGCCGGCCACGCCGGCGCCGACGACCGCGACCCGGGGCTTGGCGGTTGCAGACATGAGGGGTCCTTAGCTGGCTAGGGGGCGATCAGGGTGCGGTGGATGCGGCCGCCCCGGCCGTCCTGCACGGCGGCGGCGAGGACGAATCCCGGTGCGGGGTGGAGCAGTTCGAAGTGCCAGGCGGCGTTCTCCGCGGCCGGCCGGGCGGGGTCGGTGACCCGGATCGGCCGGCTCTCCGGCGGGGTGAAGGAGAAGCTGGCGAGCTCCCGCCGCAGCCCGGTGCCGACGGCCTTGAGGTAGGCCTCCTTGAGCACCCAGTACGCGGCGACCCGGGCCGCCCGCTCGGCCGCCGGGGCGGCGTCCACGGCGGCCCGCTCGGCCTCGGCGAACCAGCGCGGCAGGTGGCGGACGGCGTCCGCGCCGGCCGCGGCCGGCTCCACGTCCACCCCGCAGCCGCGGCCGGAGGTCACCAGGCAGGCGACCATCCCGTCGGTGTGCGAGAGGTTGAACCGCAGGCCGTCCGCGGACGGTTCGGGCTCCGGACGGCCGTCCGGGGCGGTCCGCACCCGCCAACCGCCGAGCGGGCGGCCGGAACGGGCGCTCAGCGCGTACCGGGCGAGCACCCGGCCGCCGAGGAAGCGCCGCCGGGCGCCCTCGCCGCGCAGCCGGGCCAGCCGGGTCCGCTCCTCGGGGCCGAGCAGGGCCGGGCCGCCGTGCCGGGCGGCGAAGGACTCGGCGGCGGCCTCCGGGAGCAGCCAGAGGTGTCCGTCAGGCGCGGGCATCGCGCCTCCGGCCGCGGTGGACCCGGGGCTCCCGGGGCTCCGGGACGGTGCCGAGGACGCCCATGCCGACCAGCTGCTTCAGCCACTCGGACATCTCCCAGCGCAGCCGTTCCCGGCACGGCGGGCAGACCTTGAGGTCGGGGTCGAGACGGTCGGGCCGGCCGCTTCGCCGGCAGGACGGGCAGAGGGCGCGGGCGCCCGGGTGCGGTGGCATGCGGCTCTCCTTCCGCTGCGGTGCGGGTGGGCGGGGGGTCACTGCGCGCCGGGGCGGGGCCCGGTGCGCGCGGCCAGCCGGAACTGCCAGTACGAGAACAGCCGGTCGCCGCGGTGCAGCCGGCGCAGCACGGCCATCACCGCGTCCACGTCGGCGGCGTCGGTGACGGCCTCGTGCGGGTACCAGTGCCGGCGCAGCCGTTCCAGCTGGAGCAGCAGCAGGGCACCGCTGGGCAGCGGGTCCTCCATCGCGGCGGCGGAGTGGACGTGGGTGTGCACGCAGGCCGCGACGGCGTGCAGCAGGCAGTACTCCTTGGCGAGGTCGAAGAGTTCGGCGGACTGGCCGTACTCGCGGCCGAGTCCGGTCTTGAGCGTGCGGCTGCGCGCGTGCAGGGCGGCGGCGCGGCCGAGGAGTTCGGCGGCGGTGTCGGCGGCGCGCCGCAGCCGGTCGCCCTCGGCGGTCCCGGTGTTCCCGGCCCCGTCGGCGAGGCGGCGCAGGGCGGCGAGCGAGGCGGGCGCGGCGAGCAGGGCGTCGTCCCGGCCGCGGCTGAACAGCTCCTGGTCCCAGGGGCGGTAGAGCGGCAGCGGCCGGTCCATGCCGTACAGGTCGGCCACCCGCTCCTCGGCCGCGGCGGCGGCACCGGCGGGCGGCTCGACGGCGGCGGCGAGCAGTCCGTCCAGCTGCAGGGCGAGGTTCTTCAGGTTGACCACGGTGTTGCCGTCGGCGAAGTTGGCCACCAGCAGGTCGCGGAGCATCTTCTGGTGGATGCCGTGGTGCGGGTCGTCGCGGAGGTAGAAGCGGGCGCCCAGCACCACGTTGAGCTGGGACATGGTGCGTTCCAGCATGGTCGGCACCAGGTACTTGGTGACCGAGGACCAGACGCTGGCCTGCTCCGGGACGAGCTGGAGGCTGCGGACGGCGCCGAGGCTGACCGCGTCGGCGACCATCAGGTCGGCGAAGCACTCGGCCAACTGCCGCCGGGAGTAGGGGATGTCGCTGACGGCTCGGCCGAAGATGATCCGGTGCTCGGTGAAGTCGAGGGTGCCGCGCAGTGCGGTGTCGACCGCGGAGAGCGCGATGGAGCCGATCAGGGTGCGGGCGACCTGGGAGGTCTGCAGGGCGATCTCCAGGCCGGCGCCCTCCGCGCCGAGCCGGGCGGAGTCGGGGACGAACACCCCGTCCACCCGGATGCCGCTCATGTCGATGGCGCGCAGGCCGTGCAGCCGCTCGTTGGGCAGCTCCTCGACGGAGCCGGCCGGCGTGCGGCGCTTCTCCAGCAGCAGGATCGAGTAGCCGGCGGGGCCGCCGGACTCCTTGGTGCGGGCGAAGACGGTGAGGCCGTCGGCGACGCGGGCGTTGCCGATCAGCCACTTCTCGCCGGTGAGCAGGTAGCCGCCCTCGACCTTGTCGGCCCGCAGTTCGTTGCCGAGCACGTCGCTGCCGTGGTTGCGCTCGGACAGGCCCCAGGCGTAGCGGCTGCCCCGCTTCATGGCGTCGACCAGGTACTGCTTCTGCCCGTCGGTGCCGGCGATCCAGGCGGGCAGGAAGGCCAGACTGGTGATGATCAGGGCGGTGGCGGTGGTCGGGTCGCGGCGGGCGACGAGGCGCAGCAGGTTGAAGCCGGTCTCCACGTCGCCGGCCCGGCCGCCCTGGGCGGCGGGGATGTTGTACTCGTGGACCCCCCAGCGCTGCAGCAGGTTGACGAACGGGTAGGGGTACTCCTCGCGTTCGTCGTGGTCGAGGATCCGCTCGAACGGCATCCGGCCGGCCGGGTCGTGCGGGTCGCCGAGGTGGGCCTCCAGCTCGGCGGCGAGCTTGTCGAGTTCTGGCTTCGGCACCGGTCTCCTCCGGGTCGCGTGGATCGGTCGCGTGGGTGCAGGGGTGTCGGTCAGGCCAGCGGGACGGGGACGGCGGAGAACAGCCGGTTCTCCCGGTGCAGCGCGAGCACGGTGTCGAGGGCGGGTGCGAGCGGTTCGGCCGTGCGGCGCGGGTCGGTGCCGCCGGCGCGGGCGAGCAGGTAGCCGAGGCAGGCGCCGAGCCAGCCGGTCGAGCCGGACGGCTGCCCGTGCAGCGGCAGGTGGCGGCTCGCCCACCACAGCTGGAGGCAGCAGGCGGCGGCGTGCAGCCAGGCGAACCGTTCGGCGAGGTCGACCAGGGCGAGGCCGGGGCCGGCCCGCTCGACCTCCTCGGGCAGGTCCCGCAGGGCGTCCCGGAGGCGTTCGGCGAGGGCGGCCGTCTCCGGGGCGCCGCTCTCCGTGAGGGCCGCCGCGGCGGGGCCGGCGATCGCGGCGAGGGTGCCGGTCGGCAGGTCGCGGCCGCGGGCGTTGAGGTCGAGCCGGGTCGGGTCGTAGGGCGGCAGCGGCGCGTCCAGGGCGAAGACGGTCGCGGCGTCCCCGGCCGGGCCGGCCGGGGCCTTGGCGAGGGCGGGCAGCTGGCCGGCGAAGGAGCGGAGGTTGGCCAGGGTGCTGGTGTCGACGACCCGGACGAGGGCGGCGTCCCGCTGGAGCTTCTGGAAGAGGCCGCCGCCGGGGCCCTCGGTGCGCAGCACGGCGCGGGTGGCGAGGGTGGCGCCGCAGCGGGTGATCGCGTCCTCCACGGCCTCGGCGACCACGTGCTTGGCGATGCAGCCCCAGATGCTGAACTGCTCGGGGGCGAGGTGGATGCCGCGGGCGGCGGTCAGCGCGACGGCGTCGGCGGCGAGCAGTGCGGCCGCGGCGATCGCGGACTCCCGCCGCTGGTGGGGGGTGTCGAGGAGGCGGCTGCGGCCGGTGCGCCGTTCGGCGGCGAAGCCGAGGGTGAGCCGCAGGGCGGTGTCGGCGCAGCCGAGGCTGCCGGCGGTGGACATCAGCCGGACGACCTGCTGGGCCTTGACCGCGGCCTCCAGGGCCTCGCCGGGGCGGCCGACCACCCGGTTGCCGGGGACGGGGAGGCCGTCGAAGCGCAGGTGGGCGAAGTCGATGCCGCGCATGCCGCCGGTCGGCACGGCCGGGCCGCGGTCGAGTTCGGGGCCGGCGTCGGTGAGGTCGAGCAGGACGGCGGTGAAGGAGCCCGGTCCGCGTTCCCCGGTGCGGGCGACCACGTAGGCGGCCTCGCAGCGCTGCCCGAGGCCGACCATCCACTTCTCGCCGGTGAGCCGCAGGCCCGGGCCGTCCGGGTCGCGTTCGAGGCGGGCGGTGTTGGCGAGCAGGTCGCTGCCGTGCTCGGCCTCGGAGAGGGCGAAGGCCACCGCGCCGCCGCCGCGCAGCAGTTCGGCGACCTCCTGCTGCTGGGCGGGCGAGCCGTGCAGCCGGACGCAGGTGGCGGCGGTGATGGAGAACATGGTGGCCGGCATCGCGTTGAGGTCGCGCCGGGCGGCGGTGCGGACGAGCAGCAGGCTGCGGTCGAAGGAGCGGAAGGTGCCGCCCCGGTCGGCGGGCAGGTAGTCGAGGTGGAATCCGGCCTTGCGCAGGGCGGCGGCCAGCTCCTCGGGGTACTCCCCCGCCTCGTCGCGGCGGGCGGCGGCGGCGAAGCCGTACGGGTTGGCCGGGTCCTCGGCGGGGCCGAGCAGCTGTTCCAGCTGTGCGGCGGCGGAGCCGGGTCCGTCGAGCGGGCCGGTCATCCGACGCCCTCCGGGGTGGTGACGGCGGACTCCAGCGGGACGGGCCGGTAGTCCGCGGCGGCGGCCGGGACGTGCACGCCGGCGGTGCGCAGCTGGGCGATCCGGGTGTGGAAGGCGGCTCCGCGCATCAGGTGGTGGGCGACCTCGGCGACCCGGCGGTTGCCGGGTGCCTTGAGGTAGCTGGCGGTCACCCAGTCGTTGAAGCTGCCCATCGCCGGGCCGCACCAGATCTGGTAGTCGAGGGTGCGGTCGGGGTCGCCGGTGACGGCCCAGCGCGAGCTCATTCCCAGGTACCAGCGGAAGACCAGGGCCATCCGCCGCCTGGGGCTGCCGGTGGCGCGGGCGAGCTGTTCGGGGTCGCGGCGCTCGAAGTAGCCGACGCACTCCTGCCAGACGTCGGCGAGCGGGCGGCGGAAGACCTGGGCCTCCAGCCGGGCGCGCTCGGCCTCGGGCAGCGCCTCCAGTCCGTCGTACGCCTGGTAGAGCTCGTACAGCTTCTTGGCCCGCATCGGGAAGAGCGTGCCCTTCTTCAGTACCTGCAGCTCGACGCCCAGTTCGAACATGTCGGCGGCGGGGGCCATCTCGCAGTCGGCGATGCCGGCCTCGGCGAGCAGCGCCCTGGCCGCCTTGGAGGCGCCGGACTCCACGCAGGACTGGTTGACCGAGCCGGTGACCACGTAGGCGGCGCCCATCGCGAAGGCGGCGGCGACGGCGGACGGGGTGCCGAGCCCGCCTCCGGCGCCGACCCGGACGGGGGCCGGGTAGCGGTGCTCGCGCTGCACGGCGTCGCGCAGCCGCAGGATGCTGGGCAGCAGGGCGGGCAGCGGCCGGCGGTCGGTGTGGCCGCCGGAGTCGGCCTCGACGGTGATGTCGTCGGCCATCGGCACGTACTTGGCGAGGTCGGCCTGGAGCGGGGTGATCAGGCCCTGCTCCAGCAGGGAGCTGACGGCCGCGGCCGGGGCCGGGCGCATGAACCGCTCGGCGGTCTCGGTGCGGGAGATCTTGGCGATCACCCGGTGCTCGGCGACCGGGCGGCCGTCCGGGCCGGGGCGCAGCCCGGCCAGCCGGTAGCGGACGATGTGCGGGCTGAGTGCCATGAAGGCGGAGGCCTCGACGCAGCGCACGCCGTGCCGCAGGAAGAGTTCGACGGCCTCGCGTTCCAGCCGCTCCTCGCTGGGGCTGTGGATCAGGTTGACGGCGTAGGGCAGGCCGGGGATCTCGGCGGCGAACCGGGCGAGCGCCTTCGCGATGCTCTCCGGCAGCAGTCCGGCGGCGCCGAAGGAGCCGAGGAAGCCCTGCCGGGCGAGGGCGATCACCAGGTCGGCGGAGGCGATGCCGCCGGCCATCGCCCCGGCCAGGTACGGCTGGCGGACGCCGTGCGCGGCGAGGAAGGCGGCCGAGCCGAGCCGCTGCGGGGGCAGCGGTGCGGCAGCGGCGAGCAGTGGCAGGCCGCTCCCGCGGCCGCCGGACGGGACGGCGCGGCCGCCCGCGGCGGTGCCGATGCCCTGCGGGGTGCGGACGACGAAGCAGGGGCGTTCCAGGTCGGCGAGGGCCTGGTAGATCCCGGCCGGGTCGGTGCTCGGATACTGCTCGCCCTGCCAGAGCAGTGGTGTCTGGGGGTGGTTCATGATGGGCTTCCGTCTCCTCGGGCGGGCGGTCAGGGGGTGGCCGACTGGGACCGGACCTCGACGGCCACGCCGGTGAGCTCGTAGATCCGCAGTCCGGGCTTCCACAGGTCGGCGTCGGCGACCACGACGAGCCGGCCGTCCTCGCGGCGGACCTCGCGGACGTGCACGTCGAAGCGGAGCTCCTCGTCGTGGCGGAGGATCTGGCCGCGGTACTTCCAGCCGAGTTCGACGTCGGTGGCGAGGGCGAAGTGCGGCCGCTCGATGCCCTCGGCGAGGCCCTCCTCCAGCACGTACAGCCGCAGGGCCTGCAGCACGGCCTCGACGCCGAGCGAGCCGGGCATCACCGGGTCGCGGTGGAAGTGGCAGTCGAAGTACCACTCGTCGGGGCGCACGGCGCGGTGGCCGTGCAGGTAGCCCTTGCCGTGCCGGCCGCCGTCGCGGACCAGGTCGACCCGGTCGACGAGGTGGAAGTGGCCGCCGGGCAGGTGCAGCAGGCCGCCCGCCGGGTCGGTGAAGGCGGGAGCGTCGTCGGGGAGTTCGATCCGCCGGACGCGGTCGGCGGCGGGCTTCTCCTGTTCGATCCAGGGGGCGGCGTACTGCCCGGCGTCCAGGCCGGCCTGGTTGGCGAGGGCGGCGTCGCTGAAGTACCCGAAGAGCGACTCGCCGGTGTAGAAGACCTCGCCGTCGGTGGAGAGCTCGTAGCCGAACTTCTGCAGCACGGCGCCCTGGACGGCGCTGGTCATCAGCAGCTTGGAGTGGTGCCGGACGGTCCTGCCGCGCAGGTCGAGGTCCTTGACCAGGGTGGCCCGCCCGTCCAGGTTGCGGATGGCGTACTCGGTCTCCGGCTGCTTGAGGGTGGCGCCGAGGTAGTAGCCGAGCAGGATGGCGGCCTGCAGCGAGGTCTCCATGTGGACGCAGTTCGGCATGTGCGGGTGCGCGTTCTGCGCGTAGTACCAGGCGTCGGCCGGGGAGTCGTACTCGGTGACCATCTCCGAGCCGGGTCCGAGGTCGCCGCGGACGCCCTTCAGCTGCATGATCCGGTCGACGAACTGGAAGTCCCCGTTGGGGATGTACGGCGCGCGGCTGTTCCGGTAGACGTCGAACTCGGGGCCCATGGCGGTGCCGAGGTCGCCCTTGGCGGCGTGCGCCAGGTGCAGCTCGTTGATCATCGCGGGTTCGCCGGAGCGGTTGCGCCGGCCGAGGAAGGCCGGCACGCCGCCGGTCTCCGGCCGGTACGGGGTGCCCTCCTTCTCGCGGATCTGGATGCCGAAGTTGCGCATCCGGATCACCGGCTTGTCGCCCAGGTACACCAGGACGTCGGCGACCACCGAGGGCCGCGGGAGCAGGGTGAGCTCCATGACCTCGATCTCGTAGCGGATCTCCCGGTGCTGCGGGGTGATCTGGCCGCGGACCTGCACCTCGGTCTGCAGGCCGACGACGGTCTGGAAGCGCGCGTCCGGCAGCACCAGGTGCATGCCCTGGTGCAGCAGGTAGGTCTGCAGGGCCTGGACGGCGCCCTCGGCGACCATCGAGCCGGCCAGCACCGGGTCGTCGGGGAAGTGGCACTCGAAGTACCAGGCGTCGGGCTGCAGTTGCTTGGTGGCGGTGAGGGCGCCGAGGCCGCGCGGGCCGCCGGTGCGGTCGATCCGCAGCTCGTCGATCATCCGCAGCCGGGCGTCGGGCAGGCGCAGCGCGGGGTTGAGGCCCTCGTCCTGGGCGTGTTCGGGGCCGAAGACCTCGCCGGGGCGGCCCTGGGCGAGCAGGTCGAGGTCGGCGGCGGTGAGGTGGTTCCTCTCCGTCCGGGCGAGCGGCTTGAACCAGGCCCTGGTCAGGGCCGCGCGGGCGGCCTTCTCCTTGGCAGTGACGACCACGCCGAGCGGGGTGTCGAGTTCGGCCTGGCTGAAGAACCCGGCGGAGGCGTCCTTGAGTTCGAGGATCAGCTCGCCGTCGGCGTAGCAGAGGTAGCTGAAGAAGAAGAGCGTGGTGTCGCCCTGGGTGACGAACCGGTTGATCGAGATGTCGTAGCGCAGCGTCTGCCCGACCCGTGGCAGGTCGCCGTGGAAGACCAGGGTGGAGTCGAGCAGCCGGTAGACCCGTTCGCCCTTGTTGCGGAAGTCGATGCCGAGGTAGCTGATCAGCAGCAGGTCGCACTGGCCGGCCTCGATGGCGACCGCCGGCGGCACACCGCCGTCGACGGCGTACCAGGCGTCCTTCGGCACGTCGTACTCGGTACGGATGAAGGACGGCTTGTAGACGCCGGTCTCGGCGCGCAGCTCGGTGACCCGGGTGACGAAGTGGTACGGCGGGGCGGGCAGCCGGACGCGCTTGGCGTAGCCGTCGATCTCGGCGAAGGCCGGGCCGAAGACGTCGGCGATCCGGCCGGTGGCGAAGGCGAGCAGGTCGTCCTCGTCCCAGATGACGCCGGGCTCCCCGGCCGGGACGACCGCGGTCGGCTCCAGGGCGGCCGGCACCGGCACGGCCGGGACGGGCGCGGGCGGCAGTTCGAGCCGGGGTGCGAGCTCGATGGCCTGCGGCTCGGGTACCGGCAGGGGGCCGGGGTCGGCGGGCGGGCCGTCGAGCAGCGCCTCGGTGCGAGCCAGGGTGCTGTCCTGCAGGACGCGCTGGGTCTCCATCACCACCGAGTGGGTGGCCATCAGCTGGTCGCGCAGTTCGCGGACGAGGTCCTGGGCCCCGTAGCCCGCCTGCTGCGCGGCCGCGGCCGGTGCGGTCACCGGCGGTGCGGTCACCGCCGGTGCGGCGGGGGCCGGTGGCGCGGGCGGGACGTCGGCGGCCGGCTCGCTCCACGGAAGGAAGGAGATCGGCTCGCCGTCGAAGGCGATGACCTCGGGGTCGGCGAGGGTCGGATCGGCGGGCATCTGCTCCTCCGGCGAGAGGGGGGACGGTCCGGGCGGGCCAGACGGCGCTGCCGGCAACGGAAGGCGGGGGTCTCCGCCGCCGGCCGCACGGACGGCGGACGGGGCGGGAACGGCGGCGACCGCGGCGAGCACGGGCTCCGGCGCGGCGGCGGGCCCGGGTGCCGCGGCGGGCTCGGCCAGCAGTTCGGCGGCCGCGGCGGCGATCCGGGCGGGGACGGACGCGCCGCCGCCGACCGGGAAGGGCACCCGGCGCCGGGCGGGCACCGCCGGCGCGGGCCCGAGCAGGCCGACGAGGTCGAGCGGTACGCCGTGCGCGAGCAGCCGGGCGGCCAGTTGCGCGACGGTGCGGGCGGTCGGCACGCCGCGCCGGTCCACGGAGACCGCGACGTGCGGGGTTTCGCCGAGCGTCTCACGCACCCAGCGGGTGCAGGTGGCGCCCGGGCCGACCTCGACGAAGTAGCGGAAGCCGCGGTCGTACGCGGTCCGCACCAGCCGCGGGAAGTCGATCGTGGAGCGCAGCGTGTGGGCGATCCGGCGGGCCGTCCCGGCGCTGTCCAGGGCGGGGACGGGCCCGTAGTCGTAGGCGCTGAGCAGTTCCAGGCCGCCGGCGGAGCCCATTGGGTGGTCGTTGAGCCCGGCGAGGCCGTCCAGGTCGGGGTCGACGACCGGGCAGTGCATCACCCCGTTGACGGGTGACCGGGCCGCGGGGCAGCCCAGCTCCTCGATCAGCGCCCGGCACTGCGCCGGATCGCCGGCGATCACCAGCTCGCCCGGGGTGTTGACGTGGGTGAGGAACACCCGGTCGTAGCGGGCGAGCGCGGCGCGGACGCGTTCCGCGTCGGCGAGCAGCACGTGGCCGGCCCAGACCGCGGAGTCGGGGACGGAGTCGGCCAGGCCCCACTGCTCGCGGACGGCGGTGCGCCGTCCGTTCAGCCGGTGCCGGAAGATCGGCGTGGCGCCGATCCGGTCGTCGCGGCGGGCACCGCGCTGCCAGCCGCCGGTGGCGAACAGCATGCTGGACTCGCCGAGGCTGTAGCCGAAGGCGCCGTGCGCCCGGACGCCCAGCAGGTCCCGCACCAGGTCGGTGTACAGGATCGCGAAGGTGGTGCCGGTGGCCAGCATGAACGGCAGGTCCTCGCCCAGTTCGGCCTCCAGGGCCATGAGTTCGCGGCGGCCCGGGTCGACCTGGGTGCGCGGGTGCAGCCGGGCGGCGCGGAAGGTGTCGTCGGGCCGCTCGACCTCGGCCTCGAAGCGCTCCAGCAGGCCGGGGAAGGCCCGGAACAGGTCCCGGCCGAGCCCCGGGTAGGAGGTGACCGCGCCGGGGTAGACCAGCGCGACCTTGCCGTCCGGGCCGATCGGGCGCGGGGTGAAGCAGCTGCCGGCCGGGGTCGCCCACTCCTCGCCGCGCTCCCAGGCGCCGGGCAGGTCCTTGGCGGCCGCGGCGAGCTGGCGGTCGAGCTCCTCGGCGTCCCGGCCGACCAGCACCACCCGCGGGGTGCCGGCGGGCAGCGCCTCGGCGGCGGCCCGGGCGAGCGCGTACGGGTCGGCGCCGTCGGCGAGCAGGCCGCGGTGGCGTTCGACCGAGGCGAGCAGTTCGGCCGGGTCGTCCGCGCCGAGGGCGAGCAGCACCGGGCCGCCGGCCCGCTGCCAGGCCCGTTCCTCGACGGCGCCGCTGGTGGCCGCCGCGGAGACCACCAGTCGGCCGTGCGCGCCGCCCTCGGCGATGAACGAGACGGCGGCGTGCCGTCGTCCGGTCCGCTCGGTGCGCAGCCAGGGGCGGGAGGTGCCGGCGAGGTGGCAGCCGGTGGCGGCGAGCCGGTCCGCGAGTTCGGGGGCGGGCCGCTGCCAGCCGGGGACGCCCGGCAGGTAGCCGTGGTGGACGGCGAGGACGGCCCGCAGCAGGCCGGCCATCGCGGCGGCGCCCTGGGCGTCGCCGATGTGGGCGCGGGCGCTGCCGAGCGCCGGGCCGGGGGCGCCGGCGGGGTGGACGGCGGCCAGCGCGGTGAGTTCGGCGGCGTCCTCGGCGGCGGTGCCG
This sequence comes from Streptomyces sp. NRRL B-24484, assembly GCF_000717715.1. Classification (GTDB taxonomy): domain Bacteria; phylum Actinomycetota; class Actinomycetes; order Streptomycetales; family Streptomycetaceae; genus Kitasatospora. Next base: position 268,887 of record NZ_JOAI01000002.1, read on the forward strand.
GCCGCGTGCGCCTCCAGGTAGCCGATGTCGGCGGCGGTGATCCCGGCGGCGTCGTGGGCGAGGGCGGCGGCCTCGGCGAGCGCGCCGGCGTCGGCCCGGGGCAGTTCGCCCCCGACGGGGGCGGCGTGCCGGACGGCGACGGCGTCCAGCCGGGCGTAGGCGGGTCTGCGGCCCTCGCCGGAGCGGGTGAGGACGACCGCTCCGGCGCCCTCGCCGATCCGCCAGCCGCCGGTGCCCGCGCCGAAGGCGAGGCCGGGGCCGGTGGCGGGGGCGCCGTGGGCGGCGGTGCGCTGCACCAGGTTCTCCGGCGAGCCGGCGAGGTCGACGGCGCCGACCAGGACGGCCTCGACGCTGTCGTCGAGCAGCAGCAGCCGGGCGGTGTCCAGGGCCTGCGCGGTGCCGGCGCCCTCGGCGGAGACGGTGAAGGACGGGCCGGTGAGGTTCCACAGCGAGGAGATCCGGCTGGCCATGATGTTGCCGATGTAGCTGAGCACCTCGTTGGCGACGATCGGCTCGTGCACGCCGTCGCGGGCGATCGCGGTGAGCCGCTCGCGCTGCGCGTCCGTCAGGTCGGTGCCGGCGAGCAGCTCGCGCAGCTGGGCGCCGATCCGGTGGCGGGCCAGGTGCAGGTGGGCGGAGGGTTCGATCTCCATGGCGATGACGACGGCGATCCGGCGGGCCTCGGGTGCGGAGGTGCCGGGGGCGGGTGTGCGGCTGTACCCGGCGTCGCCGAGCGCCTCGTCGGCGACCTTGGACATCAGCGCGTGCTGCAGGTTGTAGTTGCGCAGGTCGGCGGGCGGGATCCGGTGGTCGACCGGGTCGAGGCCGACGGTGTCGACGAAGGCGCCGACCGGCGGGGTGCCGGGGCCGACCCCGGCCGCGGCGAGGGTGCCGTCGGTGCTCTCCTCCAGTCCGCGCCAGCGGCGTTCGGGCAGCGGGCGGAAGGAGTCCAGCCCGTCGTGCACGGCCCGTTCGAAGGCGGTGGCCGACTCGAAGGCGCCGAAGTGCGCGCCGAGGCCGACGATGTCGGGCGCCGGCAGCACGGTCGGCTCCCGGTCGGCGGCCTGCGCCGGAACGGCGTCGGAGAGCACCACGTGCGCGTTGGTCCCGCCGAAGCCGAAGGCGGAGACGGCGGCCCGGCGGGCGCCGGCCGCGGCGGGCCAGTCCCGTCCGGTGCGGACCAGGGCGGTCGCGGCCGCCCCGCCGGGCCCGGGCACCGGCTCGGTGACGCCGACGGTCGGCGGCAGGTGGCCGTGCTCCATGGCGAGCACCACCTTGAGCAGGCTGCTCAGGCCGGCGACGGTCAGCAGATGGCCGATGTTGCCCTTCACCGAGCCGAGCAGCGGCAGTTCGCCGTGCGCGCCGAAGAAGCCGGCGACCGAGGCGGCCTCGGTGGTGTCGCCGATCGGGGTGCCGGTGGCGTGGCACTCCAGGTAGTCGACCTCGGCGGGCGAGAGGCCCGATGCGCGGTATGCCAGTTCGTAGGCGCGGTGCTGGCCGGCCTCGTCCGGCACCAGCAGGTGGCGGCCGCCACCGTCGTTGGAGAGGCCGATGCCGTCGACGACGGCGTGGATGCGGTCGCCCTCGCGCAGCGCGTCCTCCAGCCGGCGGACGGCGACCATGCCGGCGCCCTGGCCGGTGAGGATGCCGGCCGAGCGGGCGTCGAAGGGCTGGCTGAACCCGTTCTCGGGGTAGGCGTGCAGGTCGGAGAAGCAGAGGTGGATCAGGGTCGGGTCGGGGGCGCAGACGCCGCCGGCGAGCACCAGGTCGGCCTGGCCGGTGGCGAGGTGGTCGCAGGCAAGCTTCAGCGCGTACAGCGCGGAGGAGCAGGCGGCGTCCAGGGCGTAGCGGGGGCCGCCGAGGCCGAGGGCGGCGCCGACGATCCGGGCGGGGGCGCCGCTGACCCGGGCGTCGGCGGGGTCGCGGTGCAGGGCGGTGTCGGGGCGGCCGGGCAGGTCGAGGCCGGCCCGGCGCAGGCCGGTGCGGACGGCCTGCTCGACCAGCGGCAGGCTGAGGTCGGCCGAACCGGGCGTCGGGAACGAGTAGTTGCCGAGCACCAGGCCCGTCCGGGCGAGCAGCTCGGGGCGGTCGAGGTGGCCGCCGGTGCGCAGCGCCTCGCGGGCGGTGTGCAGCGACCAGTGGAAGACCCGGTCGAGGCCGGCGAGGCGCTCGGCGGCGATCCGGTAGCCGGTCGGGTCGAAGGCGAAGCCGCGGACGAAGCCGCCGCGGGTGCAGGTGATGCGGTGCTGCGGGTCGAGGTCGCGGGGGTCGGCGGGCGGTCCGAAGACCTCCGGGCCGCCCTCGGCCCGGCTGTCCGTCCCGCTGACGAGGTTCTGCCAGAACCGGTCCGGCGTCTCGGCGCCGGGGAACAGGCAGGACAGGCCGACGATGGCGTACGTGCTCATGGAAGCGGTGGTCCCTCCGGTCCGTGCGGCGGTCCGGCCGGCCTGCTGGGGTGCGGCCGGCCGGACCTGCCGGGTCGGGTGCGTCAGCTGCGGGCGAACTTCGCGGCCAGCTGCGGGGTCGACACGAGGCTGACCCCGCTCAGCCGGGCGAGGACGCGCCCGCCGTGGCCGACGGCGGTGACCGTCAGGCTGGCCGAGGTGCCGTTCACCGAGGCCGGTTCGACCACGGCGAGGAAGGTCTCGCCGTCGGCGGGTGCCCGGTGCAGTTCGGCGCGGGCCACCGAGAGCGGCAGGCTCGCCGTGGCGCGGAACAGCCGCATCCAGACCAGGCCCGCCTGCAGCAGCAGGTCGGTCGTGCCGGGCCGGTACAGCGAACCGGCGAACGCCCCTGCGGCCGCGGCCGGTTCGGGCAGCGCGCACTCCAGCACCAGCCGGGACTCGTCCTCGGCCAGCACCCGCCGGACGCCCTGCAGGGCGGCGCCGTGGAAGAGCGTGCCGTCGGCGTAGAACCCGCCGGCGTCGCGTCCGCCGCCCGCGGCCGGCAGCCCGGCCAGGGTCGGGTGGTTGAGCTCCGTCGCCGGGTCGTTGCCGAGCACCACCGTCGCCGCGTAGTGCGGGCGGACGGTGCCGTCCGCGGCGACCGAGCGGATCACCACCTCGGTGCTGGCCCGGTCGCCCGCCGGGGTGGCCGCCAGCTGCAGCCGCTCCGGCAGCGCCTCGTCGAAGAGGACACCCTTGTGCACCGCGAAGTCCCGCACCTGGCGGACGGTTCCGCCGCTGAGCCGCTCCACCGCGCCGACCGCCCAGCCGAGGGCGAGCGCCGCGGGCAGCACCGGTACCCCGCCGATCACGTGGTCGGCGACGATCGGCTCGCCGGCCAGCGCGGCCGCCGGGCGCTCCAGCACCACCGCGGCGGCGGGCCCCGCCGGCTCGCGCACCGACAGCGGGGTGGTCGGGCCGAGCACGGTGACGGTGTCCTCGGTCCGCCCGGCCGCGAACTGGCCGGTGAACAGGGCCGTTCCGGTCTCCACCGGGATCAGCGTGATGCCGCGCTCCTGGAACACCGCCTTGATCTGCGGCGAGACCATCCCGCTGTCCCAGGCACCCCAGTTGAGCGAGCTGACCCGGGCCGCGGGGTGCCGCCGCCGGAACGAGGACGCCCAGGCGTTGAGCACCTCGTTCGCCATCGCGTAGTCCGACTGCCCCTGGTTGCCGAAGAACCCGGCCACCGAGGAGAACAGCACCACGTGCCGCAGCCGGTCGGCCGGCAGCGCCTCCACCACCGCGCGCAGCCCGCCGAGCTTCGGCGCGAAGACCCGCTCGACCTCGGAGGCCCGCTTGTTGGCGATCAACTGGTCGGCCAGCACCCCGGCGCCGTGCACCAGACCGGTGACCCGGCCGGCGTACGGGGCCAGTGCGGCGGCGGTGGCGGCGGCGTCGGTGATGTCCACCGCCAGGTACTCGGCCTCGGAGCCGGCGGCCTTCAGCTCGGCGAGGGTCTCGCGGACCTCCCGCTCGCCGACCACCGCCCGGTACAGCTGCTCGACGCGCCTGGGGGTGGGCTTCTCCCCCTCCGCCCTGAGCCGGTCGACAGCAGCGGCCTTCAGCTCGGCGGTACCGGTCACCCCGGCCGCCCAGTCCGGCTCCTCGCCGAGTTCGGTCCGGCCGAGCAGCAGCAGGCCGGGACGGTGCGCACGGGCCAGGTCGGCGACGCAGCGGGCGGTGATGCCGCGTCCGCCGCCGGTGACCACCAGCAGGTCGTCCGGGCCGAGCTCGGCCGCGGTGGCGGAACCGGGTTCGGAGGCCAGGCCGGTGGGCCGCTCCGCGAGCGTCAGGGCGACCCGGCGGCGGCCGTCCAGGCCCACCTGCACCGGCTCGGCCGAGGCGTCGGAGACCTCCGCGAGCAGCAGCTCCGCGGCCGTGCGGTCGGCGACACCGGGCGCCAGGTCGACGGCCCGGCAGAACAGCTCGGGGGCCTCCACCGCCAGCGTCTTCACCAGGCCGCCGTAGCCGCCGGCGGGGACGAGGTCCTCGGCGACGCCGGTGAGGCCGAAGGCCCCGTCCAGCCGGGTCACCGTGACGAAGCCCGCCCGGCCGGCCGAGGCGGCCCGGGTCAGCGGCTCGACCAGGTGCTTGGCGACCAGCAGCCCGTGCGAGAGCCGGCGGACGCCGTCCGCCCACTCGGTGTCCCGGCGGGTGTCGAAGACCACCGCCAGCGCGACCGGCCCCTCCAGCGTCTGCTCGGTGCGCTCGGCGAGTTCGGTCGGGCCCCAGCCGGAGAGCGCGTGGTCCTCGACGCCGTCGATCCGGCGGGCGACGGACGGCAGCCGCAGCACCCGGACGGCCCGGCCCTGCGCCAGCAGCCGCTCGGCGACCAGCGGCACGAGCTCCCCGCCGTCGTCCACGAGCAGTGCCGCAGCGCCCTGCGGGTAGGCGTCCACCAGCACGTCCGGGGAGGGGAGTTCGAGGAGCGCGGCCTGCGCCCGGCCTATCGCTCCGGCTTTCGGCGCGGCGGGCTCCGGACGGGGCGCGGGAGCGGCGGACGCCTCGGGCGCGGCAGTGACGGCAGTGACGGCGGGGGTGGCGGGGGGCGTGTCGTTGCCGCCGATCGCGCCGGTCATGAAGTCGACGATCTGGCCGAGGGTGCGCAGTTCGCCGAGCTGCTCGGGGCCGACGGCCACCTCACTGGGGAACCGCTCCGAGAGGACACCGAGGATCTCGACCCGCTTGATCGAGTCGATCCCCAGATCCGCCTCCACGTCCATGCCCAGTTCCAGCATCTCTGCCCCAGCGTCCGCAGCTCACCCAACTGCTCCGGACCCACCGGCACCTCACTCGGGAACCGCTCCGAGAGGACACCGAGGATCTCGACCCGCTTGATCGAGTCGATCCCCAGATCCGCCTCCACGTCCATGCCCAGTTCCAGCATCTCCGCCGGATAACCGGTCTTCTGCGCCACCACCTCCAACAGCGCGCAGAGCCGGTGCGACGGGGGCTTCGGCGGCGGGCACCGGCACGAACTCGGCGACCGGGGCAGCGGCCGGCAGTGCGGGGGCGGCGACCGGGGCAGCGGCCGGCAGTGCGGGGGCGGCGACCGGCGGAGCCGCCACCGCTGCCTGCGGCTGCGCGGGCGCGCTCGGTGCGGTGGGCCCGGCGGGCGCGGCCGGTGCGCCGCCGAGTTCCAGGGCGGCGAGGTCGCGGAGGATCTCGTTGGCCCGCAGGTGGGTGCGGCCGATGGCGAGGCCGTGCTCCTTGACGGCGGTGACGCCGGCGAGCACCTCGTCGACCCGGCCCTGTCCGGCGGCGTTCTCCAGCAGGCCGGCGAGCCGCTGGGCGCTCTGCAGCTGGCCGTTGAGGTAGTCGTCGTGGAGCGCGAGGTGGTCGGCGATCAGCTCGGGCAGTCGGTCGGACGCCGCGGCGGCGGCCTGGTCGTGGTCCACGGGTGCGTTCTCCTGGACGGCGTTCCTCGCGGGGAGGGGGACGGGTGCGGGCTCCGGCGGCAGGGCCTCGGGCAGCGGTGCGGGCGGCGCCACTGCCGTCGGGGCGGGGATCACGGGCCCGGCGACCGGAGCGGGGGCCACGGGCCCCATGACCGGAGCAGTCACCTCGGGCACGGGAGCCGTGGCCGGGGTGACCCGGTAGCCGTTCTCCAGGGCCTCGCGGTAGGCGGCCTTGCGGGCGTCCGAGACGTGGTTGATGCCGTTCAGCGGCACCGTCATGCCCTTGCTCGGGACGGCCTCCGGCGCGGCCGCGGTGTAGCGGTCGGCGACGGACACCGGGAGTCCGAGGACGGCGAGTTGGGCGACGGCCCGCTTGAGGGCGAGGTCGGCGTCGGCGCCCGGTCCGCCGTCCAGCCGGACGGCGTGGTGCGGGCGGTCGCCGAGGATGCGGGCGACCAGCTGGGTGAGGACGCCCTTGGGGCCGAACTCGACGAAGGTGCGGAATCCGGCCGCGTACATCTCCTCGACCCGGTCGGCGAAGTGCACCGGGTTGATCAGCTGCTCGGCGAGCAGGGCGGCGTTGGCCGCGGGGTCGTCGCCGTAGCGGCCGCCGGGGGTGTTGGCGTAGACGGGCCGCAGCGGCGGGCGGACCTCCACCTGGTCGACGGCGGCGCGGAAGGCCTCGACGGCGTGGCCGACGAAGGGGGTGTGGAAGGCGGCGGAGACCGGCAGCCGGGAGATCCGCAGCCCGGCTCCGGCCGCCGAGGCGACCAGCCGTTCCACCGCGGCGGTCGGGCCGCCGACGACGATCTGGTCGGCCGCGTTGCGGTTGCACACCACCAGTTCGGGGTGGTCGGCGAGCAGTTCGGCGACCTTCGCCTCGGGGGCGCTGACGGCGGCCATCGCGCCGGCGTCGAAGCCGGGGTCGGTGGGCGGGGCCATGGCGGCGCCGCGGGCCCGGGCGAGGGCGAAGTAGGCGTCGTCGGTGAGGGCGCCGGCCGCCCAGAGGGCGGTCAGCTCGCCGAAGCTGTGGCCGAGGTGGCCGTCCGCGGCGAAGCCGAGTTCGCCGAGGTAGCGGTACTGGCCGGCGGCGAGCGCGCCGATCGCGGGCTGCGCGTACGCGGTGCGGCGCAGCGACTCCTCCTGGGCGGTGCGGGCCGCGGTGGAGAAGGCGGGCGGCGGGAAGGCCACCCGGGAGAGCAGTTCGGCGCCGTCGAACTCGCGGTTGGCGCGGTCGAAGGCGGCGCGCAGCGGCGGCAGGGCGAGGACGGCGCGGTGGCCGGGGTTGACGTACTGGCTGCCCTGGCCGGCGTAGAGGGCGCCGACCTTGCCGGTGTCGGCGGCCCGGCGGCGGTACCAGAGTCCGCGGGGGTGGGCCCAGTCGGCTGCGTCGGGTTTGGCGCGCAGCTCGGCGGCGGCGAGGGCGCGCAGCTCGGCGAGTTCGGTCTCGTCGCGGGCGGCGAGGGCGAGCCGGGCGTGGTCGGCGGGGGCGGGGCCCTCGGCGGCGGGGGCGCCGTCGGCGAGCCGGGCTGCGAGGGCGGCCGGGTCGGCGGCGTGCCAGAGGTGGACCCGGGCGACGGGGAACATCACCTTGAGGTCATCGCCGTCGCCGTGCTCCTGGAGCACGAAGTGGAAGTTGGTGCCGCCGAAGCCGAAGGAGGAGATGGCGGCGCGGCGGTCGGTGCGCCGCGGGTCCTTGATCCAGGGCCGGCTCTCGGTGTTGACGTAGAACGGGCCGGCGGTGAAGTCGATCGCGGGGTTGGGCTCGTCGACGTTGATGGTGGGCGGGAGCACCTTGTGGTGCAGGGCGAGCGCCAGCTTGATCATGCCGGCGGCGCCGGCCGCGGCCTTGGTGTGGCCGATCTGGGACTTCACGCTGCCGACCGCGGCGTACTGCCGCTCCCCGGTGGTGTCGGCGACGACGGCGGCGAGGGCGGAGAGTTCGGTGGCGTCGCCGACGGCGGTGCCGGTGCCGTGCGCCTCGAAGAGCTCGACGCTGTCGGGGGTGCAGCGGGCGTCCTCGTACGCGCGGCGCAGGGCGACCGCCTGGCCCTCCTTGCGCGGGGCGTAGATGGACTTGAAGCGGCCGTCGCTGGAGGAGCCGATGCCGCGGATGACGGCGTAGACCTCGTTGCCGTCGCGTTCGGCGTCGGCGAGGCGGCGCAGCGCGAACATGCCGATGCCCTCGCCGATCAGGGTGCCGTCGGCGTCCTTGTCGAAGGGGCGGATCCGGCCGGCCTTGGAGAAGGCGGGGGTCTTGCTGAAGCAGAGGTACATGAAGATCGTGTTCTCGGCGTCGCAGCCGCCGGCGATCATCGTGTCGGCGCGGTGCTCCAGCAGTTCGCTGACGGCGGCCTTGGTGGCGGCGAGCGAGCTGGCGCAGGCGGCGTCGATGGTCATGTTGGTGCCGCCGAGGTCGAGCCGGTTGGCGATCCGGCCGGCGACGACGTTGCCGAGCATGCCGGGGAAGGAGTTCTCCTCCCAGGGGGCGAAGGCGAGCTTGAACTTCTCGGCGATCTCCTCGGCGTCACGCTCGCTGAGGCCGCAGCTGCGGACGACCTCCTTGAGCACGGGGGTCTGCAGCCGGGCGGAGAGCGGCTGGGTGAGCTGGTTGGCGCCGGTGATGCCGAGCACCACGCCGGTGCGGTCGGGCTTGTACCAGGGCCGGTCGGCGCCGGCGTCGCGCAGCACGTCGCGGGCGACGACGAGGCTGAGCAGCTGGAGGACGTCGGTGACCTCCAGGGTGGTCGGCGGCAGCCCGAACTCCATCGGGTTGAACGGGACGGTGGGCATGAAGCCGCCCCGTCTGGCGTAGGTCTTGTCGGGCGCGGACGGGTCCGGGTCGTAGTGCTCGGAGACGTCCCAGTGGGTGCTCGGCACGTCCTCGATGCAGTCGGCGGCGGACATCACGTTGCCCCAGAACTCCCGCAGGTCGCGGGACTTGGGGAAGAGCGCGGAGAGGCCGACGATGGCGATCGGCTCGTCCGCGAGCCGGCGGCCGAGATCCGCGTCGGGCAGGGGGCTGGTGGGCTTCGAGGTGTTCACGGCAGGGCTCTCTCGGGCTCGGAGGGCCGGGCGCCGGCCTGGGCTTGCGGGCGGCCGGGCCCGTACGGACGGGCCTGCGTCAGACCTTCGTTGCGGGTGCGCGCCGTGCGGCGGCGGGGCGGACCAGGCGCGCGATCACGGCGGCGGCGTCCGGCCGGCTGAGCATGGTGTAGTGGTCGCCGGGGCTGCGGTGCACCTCCAGCCCGTGCGGGGCGAGCGGCTCCCAGCCGAGGGTGCGGTCGCCGGGCAGCAGGCTGCGTTCGGCGGTGACGAGCACCAGCGGCACGGTGGCGGGCCGGGCGGTGTAGGGGGCGGTGAGCCGGTTGTTGCGCAGCAGCCCGTCCACGTAGGTGTCGTAGAGCTTGCGCAGGCCGGCCGGTGCGGTGTCGGCGGGCAGGGCGCCGCCGGCCGCGGCGGCCGCGAGGACGTGGCGCAGGCCGTCCTCGGTGCCGCCGCCGGCGAGCAGCTGTGGGTCGACGTCGACCGGCCGGCCGCGCTTGGCGCCCAGGTACATGGCGAACCAGCCGAGCAGCAGTGCCGGTTCGAGGGCGTCGTCGGGCTGCTGGTACTCCGGGGTGGGCGCGATGCTGTCGAGCAGGACGAGCCGGTCGGGCCGCCGCCCGACGGGCATCCGCTCGACCAGGGCCTGGGCGACCACGCCGCCGAAGGACCAGCCGGCCAGGGTCCGCGGGCCGCCGTCGTCGAGGGCTTCGAGTTCCCCGCCGATACGGTCGGCGAGTTCCTCGACGGTGGTGTCGGCGCGGCCGCCGGTGAGGGCGGCCTCCCAGTAGGCGGGGTGCCCCGACAGGTCGAGGACGGTCAGTCCGGTGCCGGGCGGCAGCGCCTCGGCGAGGGTGCGGTGGACGCCGGCGGCGAGTGCGCCGGGGTGGACGAGGAAGACCGTGCCGAGGCCGTCGCCGGCCTCGGTCAGCCGGTGGACGACGGCGGGGCCGGCGTCATGCCGAGGCCGCATGGTTCTCCCCGGCGCGTGCGGCGGACTCCTCCGCGATGTACTCGGCCAGGTCCTTGATGCTCGGGTGGTACCAGAGGGTGGTGGTCCCGAGTTCGAAGCCGAGCCAGTTCTCCATCTCCCCGGCGAGGATGAGCGCCTCGGTCGAGTCGAGGTCGAGCTCGTCGAAGTACGTCTCCGGCGGAACGTCCTCCGAGGGCACTGAGAGCCGGTGGGCGATCTTCTCGATCAGCCACTGCTGGGCCTCAACGGCGGTCACGACAGGCACGGTCGGTCCTTCCCCAGGGTACGGTGATTTCGTCCGGTCGGAACATTTTCCGAGAGCCACCCGCAGGTAAATCGGCGGCAAAGCCGATACTGCGGGAAGGCAGCCCGAATCACGCGCCGACGGCGCGCGGCAGACACGGAATCCGGGCTCTTCACACGATGGCGCGACCGGCCGCGACCGGCGGACGACAGGCCTCTGCCTGCGACAACTCCGGTACGGCGGGCGGTCGTTCAGTGGTTGAGTGGTGACGGAGAGAGCGCAGCGGGCAGTTCCGCCGCGTCCCGGGTCAGGACCGTACGCGAGTGGCATTCACGCATGCAACCAACTCCGCGTAAATCAACGCGGTTGCAACGCCGAGGAAATGTACTGACCGGACGGAATATCGGTCCGAAACTCTGCCCGTAAAAAGAAAATTGATGCGCCGTCCGGCCCGTGCTTCGAATACGCACGCGCCTTGGCGCGTCCGGCCGGCGGGCGGACGGCGGCCCGGACGGCCGGCACCGCCGACATGGTCCAGAGTTCAACGACCCCTTGCCGCCCGCTCCGGCGCCTGGTTATGGTCACGTCAGCGCGCCGCGGCGACCCCGCGGCTGTGCGCCGACCACCGCACGGAGGGGGATCGAGGACGTCATGTCCGCGGACTGGCAACGGAAACGGCCGTCGGGCGACGGCCCTCGGACCGAACTCCCGTGGCGGCGAACGACGAGGGGCGGGCCCGCCGCCCGGCAAGGCCCGCCCCTCCGACACGCTCTCAGCCCAGCTGCACCACGGCGCGGGACATGCCGAGCACCTTCTGGCCGCCGCTGGTCGCCAGCAGGTCGACGCGCACCCGGCGGCCGTCCAGCAGCGCCGCGACCTTGCCGGACACCTCGATCACCGCGCCGACGCCGTCGTTCGGCACCGGCACCGGCTTGGTGAACCGCACGCCGTACTCGACCACCGCGGCCGGGTCGCCGACCCAGTCGGTGACGACCCGGACCGCCTCGGCCATGGTGAACATGCCGTGGGCGATGACGTCCGGCAGGCCGACCTCCAGCGCGAACTTCTCGTTCCAGTGGATCGGGTTGAAGTCGCCGGAGGCGCCCGCGTACTGCACCAGCGTGGCGCGCGTCACCGGGAAGGACTGCGCCGGCAGCTCGGTACCGACCTCGACCTCGTCGAAGCTGATCGCCATCGGGTTCACTCCCCCGCCTCGTCGGCCGCACGCGCGACCAGGGTCATGATCGACGTCACCACGTGCTCGCCGGACTCGTCGGCGACCTCGCCGCGCACCGACAGCACGTCGTTGCCGGCCAGCGACTTGATCGAGTCGATCGTCACGGTGACGGTCAGCCGGTCACCGGCCCGCACCGGGCGGGTGTACGCGAACTTCTGGTCGCCGTGCACCACCCGGCTGTAGTCCAGGCCGAGTTCCGGGTCGGTCACGACCTGTGCGGCGGCGGCGTAGGTGATGACGAACGGGAAGGTCGGCGGCGCGATCACGTCCGGGTGGCCGAACGCCTTGGCGGCCTCCGGGTCGGTGTACGCGGGATTGGCGTCGCCGACGGCGACGGCGAACTCGCGGATCTTCTCCCGGCCGACCTCGTACGGCGCAGTGGGCGGGTAGGTCCGCCCGATGAAGGAGGGGTCGAGCGGCATGGGCAACTCCTCTGATCAACCGTCATGCAGACATGCAGAAATGACTCCAGGCCGCGCCCCGCGAGGGGGAGCGGCCTGGAGTCGAGGCAAAGTCAGCGGGTCTCGCGGTGCGCCGTGTGGGCGTTGCAGCGCGGGCAGTGCTTCTTCATCTCAAGACGGTCCGGGTCGTTGCGCCGGTTCTTCTTGGTGATGTAGTTCCGCTCCTTGCACTCCACGCAGGCCAGCGTGATCTTCGGGCGGACGTCGGTGGCAGCCACGGGAGTGCCTTCCTGGGACAACGAATAAGAACACAGACAAGTGTAGCCGATCGGGAGGATGACCCCCCGATCGACTACGCGGGGTAGCGGTGACCGGACTTGAACCGGTGACACAGCGATTATGAGCCGCTTGCTCTACCAACTGAGCTACACCGCTTTGATGAGCGACCATCCGCCGGAGCGGAGGGACTTTCACCAGAGCCCCCATGCGGAATCGAACCGCAGACCTTCTCCTTACCATGGAGACGCTCTACCGACTGAGCTATAGGGGCGAACGAGGAAGAGATTACACGGTTCCGGGCCAGAGGTGAAATCCGTATCCGGCGCGGAAGAGCCCAGGTGGGGCGGGCCGCACGGACGCCCGCCGGACGTGCGGCCGTTCGAGGCGCCGCGCATCCCGACGGCCCGACCGATACGACTTTCCCCCGCCTCCGCGGCGACCGTGCGCCTGCGTCCTAGGCTCGACCAGCAGCAGGCCTCGGCGGCCCCGGACACCCCGGGCCGCGCGGGGCCGCCCCGCGCGTGTCCGCCCCGGCCGGGCGGCACGGCCCGCGGCGGACAGCGGCCGGCACGGAGTCTGGAGGACGCGGATGACCGGGGCAGACGCACCCGCCGGCGGGCCGCCCGGCCGGGAACCCGTCCTGCTGCTCACCGGCGCCCGGCTCGCCGACGGCCGGCTGGTGGACGTCCGGATCTCCGGGGAGCGCATCCAGGCGGTGGGCACCCCGGGCGGGCTCGGCCCGCTGCCGTCGGCGGCGGGCCCGGCGGGCGGCACCGCCGGAACACGGATCGACCTCGCGGGCTACCTGCTGCTGCCCGCCCCGGCCGAGCCGCACGCCCACTACGACACCGCCTTCTCCGCCGCCCTGCCCGGCCCGCCGCCGGACGGCCCGCCGGAACTCGTCCGCCGGGTCACCGAGGCCGCCCTCACCGCACTCGCCTACGGCGCCACCGCCCAGCGCACCCACGTGCGGATCGGCGACGCGCACGGGCTCGGCCGGCTGGAGGCGGTCCTGACCGCGGCACGGGCGCTGCACGGGTTGGTGGAACTCCAGGCCGTCGCCATGCCCCGGCTGCTCACCGGCCGGGCCGGCGCGGACGGCCGGGCGCAGCTGCGCGAGGCGCTCCGGCTCGGCGCCGCGGCGGTGGGCGGCTGCCCGGAACTCGACCCCGACCCGGTCGGGTACGTGCAGGTGCTGCTGGAGGCCGCACGCGGGGCGGACCGCCCGGTCGACCTGCACTGCTCGGGCGCAGACCCGGGCCGGCTCGCCCGGATGGCGGGCGTCCTCGCGCCGTTGCGGCCGAGGGTGACGATGGGCCCGTGCGACGCACTGGCGCCGGGCGCGTCCACCGTGCTGGCGAACGCGGGCGTCCGGGTGGTCTGCCTGCCGCAGTTCGGCGGCTGCGCCGGCGTCGAGCGGCCGCCCGGCGGTCTGCCGCCCTCCGTGGTGCGGGAGTTGACGCGGGCCCGGGTGCCGCTGGCGGCGGGCAGCGGGGCGCTGCGGGATCTGGCGGCGCCGGTCGGACGGGCCGATCCGCTGGAGGCCGCCTTCCTGCTGGCGTCCTCGGGCGCGCTGGGCCCGGAGGAGGCGTACGACGCGGTCGCCGGCCGGGCCCGGGCCGTGCTGGGGCTGCCGCCCGTCCGGGTGGACGCCGGCTTTCCCGCCGAGCTGTTGGCGGTCCGCGGCGACGGGCTCGCCGGGGTGCTGGCCGGCGGGCACAGCCGGGTGGTGGTCCACCGCGGCCGGGTGGTCTCCCGCACCAGCGCCGTCCGCGAGTTCGCCGACACCGTGGCGCTGGCGCTGCCCCGGCAGCCCCTCCCGGAGGACTGACCACCGGGCACGCGGCATGCCGGGCACGCCGCGCGGGCGGGCCGCACCCCCGTGCCCGGCCCGCCCGCGCGGCTCCCCCGTGCCGCGCCCTCGGGTGAGCTCGCGTCAGCGGCCCCGGGCCGAGAACTGGACGCTCGCGTTGTTGCCCGAACCACCGCTCTTCGAGACGTAGAACTTCAGGTCCGTCCCCGTGGAGTCGTACGAGTTGGAGCCGACGTACGGGTCGTTCCGGTGCACCCGGACCAGGCGGCCGTTCAGCACCGGGTTCGCGCGGTTCTCCGGGAAGAACCGGGCGTAGCCCTCGGTGCCGGTGGCGAAGGCGTTCGACTCGGACGACCAGCCGCCCGTCCCCTGGTCGTAGATCCGGACGGGCGGCTGCGCCGTCCAGACGCCGCGGCCGAGGCCCCGCTCCCCGTGGGTGAGGGGGGTGGGGGATGAACACCGGATCGGCAACGGCCGAGCACGCCGTCAACGCCCCGGCCCGCTCCGGGTGGCGGGCCGTATCTTCGTTCCGTGGCTGCGGCACCGGTGCCGCAGCCACCTGGGCGACGGGGAAGGACGAGGCATGTTCGGTCTGATGGTCCGCTTCACCTGCAAGGACGAGCCCTCGGCGGCCGCGTTCGACGACCTGGTCGGGCGGACGGGCGCACTGATCCGGGCCGGCGAACCGGGCACGCTGGTCTACGCCGTCCACCGCGTGGACGGGCGCCCGCTGGAGCGGATCTTCTACGAGCTCTACCGCGACCGCGCCGCCTTCGACGAGCACGAGTCGCAGGACCACGTGAGGGCCTTCCTGGCCGAGCGGGAGCAGTACCTCTCCGCCACCGAGGTCGACCGGCTCGACCTGGTGTCCGCCAAGGGCGTGGACGTCGGGCACTGAGCCGCCGGCGGCCGACAACGAAACAGCCCCCGACCTGCGTTTCCGCAGATCAGGGGCTGTTTTCTATCCTGTGGCTGGTGCAGGGTTCGAACCTGCGTAGCTTGCGCGACAGATTTACAGTCTGCTCCCTTTGGCCGCTCGGGCAACCAGCCAGGATGGCGTCCCCCGGGGCGCTGCCCCGTTCGACGCGGTAAACAATACCTGATGGATGGGGGTGGTTCGCCACTCGGTTGCCGGGGCCGTGATCACGGGCCGGCCGCGGCGGACGGGGCGGTGCCGGGCCGCGCTGGATAGGCTTGGGCGGCGCCCGTGCCGTACGGCCGGGCAGTGACCGTGCAGCCAGTACCCAAGGAGACCAACACAAATGGCCGACTCCAGTTTCGACATCGTCTCGAAGGTCGAGTGGCAGGAGGTCGACAACGCGATCAACCAGACCTCCCGCGAGATCGCCACGCGCTTCGACTTCAAGGGCGTCGGCGGCGAGATCAGCCGGTCGGGCGAGAAGATCGAGATGAAGGCCAACGGCGAGGAGCGGGTCAAGGCGATCCTGGACGTCCTCCAGAGCAAGTTCATCAAGCGCGGGCTCTCGCTGAAGGCCCTGGACGCCGCCGAGCCCCAGCTGTCGGGCAAGGAGTACAAGATCTTCGCGGACGTCAAGGAGGGCATCACCACCGACGACGCCAAGAAGGTCGCCAAGATCATCCGCGACGAGGGCCCCAAGGGCGTCAAGGCGCAGGTCCAGGGCGACGAGCTGCGCGTCAGCTCGAAGAGCCGCGACGACCTGCAGGCCGTCCAGGCGCTGCTCAAGGGCAAGGACCTGGACTTCGCGATCCAGTTCGTGAACTACCGCTGACCCTGCCGCGACCGGGCGGCGCTGCCGCCCGGAGCGCGAACGCGCCGGGGCCCCGGACCGTGACGGTCCGGGGCCCCGGCGCGTCTCCGTGTCCGGCGGGTGCCGGGCCCCGTCCTTCGGATCCCGTCGGAGCGGCGCCCGGGTCAGCCCCGGACCCAGTCGGCGGAGTGCCGCTGCGCGCCGAGCCCGACCGCGTCGAACTCGTCGAACCGTCCCTCCGTCACGGTCGCGCCCAGCCGGCGCAGCGCCTGCGAGATGGGGGTGCCCTCGGCGGGGCGCGCCTCGTCCTCCTCGGTGCGCAGCGGCCCGAGCGCGATCCGGCCGTGCAGCCAGACGGCGGCCCGCTGGGTGCCGGTGCCGCCGAAGAAGTCGGCCTCGACGTATGCGATCGCACCCGCCTGCGACCAGGCCTCCAGTCTGCGGCCGAACCCGGCGGGGAAGCGGGTGAAGCCCGGCTCGGCACGGTCGCCGGGGACGTTCAGGACGCCGTGCAGCCGCTCGGTCATCGGGATCAGCGCCAGGCCCTGCGCCAGTCGCGCCACCTGCGCGGTCGGCACTTCGGCCGCCACCACGTCGAGCAGGTCGGCGGTGGCGAGCAGAGCGTTGAGTTCGTATGACATTCCGTCATTCTGCGCTGCTCAGCGCCGTCGGGTCAGCCGAATATTCGAACTGACTATCCATCGGTCAGGATGGGGGTATGACGAGTCCCTTCCGCCGTCCGACGGCCGAGGAGCTGGCGGCCGCGCACGACGCGACGATCCCGGACGTGGCGGCGCCCGGGCTGCGGGTGCTGTTCTGCGGGATCAATCCGGGCCTGTGGTCCGGCGCCACGGGCCGGCACTTCGCGCGGCCGGGCAACCGCTTCTGGCCGGCGCTGCACCGGTCCGGGTTCACGCCGAGGCAGTTGCGGCCCGACGAGCAGGACGAACTGCTCGGGTACGGCCTCGGCATCACCAACGTGGTGGCGCGCACCACGGCACGGGCGGACGAGCTGACCGCGGAGGAGTACCGGGTGGGCGGGGCGGCCCTGGTCGACCGGGTGGAGCGGTTGCGGCCGCGCGTCCTGGCGGTGCTGGGCATCGGCGCGTACCGGGCGGCGTTCGGGCGGCCGAAGGCCCGGGTCGGGCCGCAGCCCGAGGGCATCGGCACGACCGCGGTCTGGGTGCTGCCGAACCCGAGCGGGCTCAACGCGCACTACACGCCGGACGGCATCGCCGCCGAGTTCCGCCGGCTGCGCGAGGCCGTCGAGGCGGGCGCAGCGGCCGAGGCGGGCGGGGGCGGGGCGGCGGGGGCGGCGGAGGCGGACGGGCGCTGAACCGCCGTCAGCCCGGCCGGCAGCGGCGCCGACCGCAGCTCGCGGACGAGCGCGCGGACGGCCGCCGTCCGGGCGAGGGCCGGTGTGGTGACGTACCCGACCCGGCGGCTCGGCGGCTTCGGGCCCAGGTCGGTGACGGCGAGACCGGGCGGGGCGCCGAGCAGGCTGAGCCCCGGGACCACGGCCATCCCGATGCCCCGGGCAACCAGCGAGAGCACCACGGTGTCGTCCTCGACCCGGATCGTGGCGGGCGGCATCCAGTCCTGTTCGGACCACCAACTCCTCGTGTACGAGCTGCAGTTCTCGTCCCAGTCGATCAGCGGGAGCTCCTTGGGCCGGGGGTGGCCGGCCGGGTGGACGAGCGCGTAGGACTCCTCGAAGAGGGGCACCACGACCAGGCCGGGCAGCGGTTCGACCGTCGGGTCGACGGTGGCGATGCCGAGGTCGGCCCGGCCGTCCGCGACCTCACCGGCGGTGCCGGGGCCCAACTCCCGTACGATCCGCACCTGCGGGGCGAGACCCGGGTGCCGGGCGGTGACCCCGGCCAGCACCGCGGGCAGCAGGTGCGCGGCCGCGCTGCGGAAGGACGCCACCACCGGCCGCCCGGTGATCTCGCCGGTCGACGCCTCCCGGACCTCGGCCGGCATCGCCGCCAGCAGCCGCAGCACCTGCCGGGCGTGCGCGGCGGCCCGTTCGCCCGCCGGGGTGGGCCGGGCGCCGTGCCGGCCGCGGTCGAACAGCACCGCGCCGAGCTTGCCCTCCAGGGTGCGCACCGCGTGCGAGACGGCGGACTGGGTCAGCCCGAGGGCCGCCGCCGCCGCGGTGAAGCTCCGCTCCCGGTCGACGGCGGCCAGGATGCGCAGCTCGTGCGGGGCGAGGTCGGTGTCCCGCCGCGGGGGTCCGTCGGTCATCGGGCCACCCTACCGCCGTTCCATGAACGGGATTCATGGACAGGCGCCCTCCCATCGACGGCGGCCCCTGCCCGGCACCCCCGGGCCCGGCCTACGGTCGTGACCGATCCCGGAACCCGTGTCAGGAGCACCGCCGTGTCCCGTACCGCCACCGCCTTCACCGCCGTCCACCAGGTCGCCCGGCCGGCCGGACCGCCCTCCGCCGAGGACTTCGCCTTCGTCACGGACGCACTCCCCCCGACCCCCGAGGGCCGGGCCCTGGTCGAGAACGTGCTGCTCTCCGTGGACCCGTACATGCGGGAGGAGATGGACGGCGGGTGGGCGCTGGACGCCCCGCTGGAGGGCCGCACGGTCGGCCGGGTGGTGGAGTCCCGCACCCCGGCCCTCGCCGTCGGCGACCTCGTCTTCCACCGCCGGGGCTGGCGGACGCACGCCCTGGTCACCCCGGACGAGGCCCGGGTGCTGCCGGACCTGCCCGGCGTCCCGGCGAGCGCCCACCTCGGACTGCTCGGCGGCACCGGCCTCAGCGCGTACGTCGGCCTGACCAGGGTGGCCCGGCTGCAGCCCGGCGAGGACCTGTACGTGTCCGCGGCGGCGGGCGGGGTGGGCAGCGCCGTCGGGCGGATCGCCCGGCTGCTCGGCGCCGGACGGCTCGTCGGCAGCGCCGGCTCCGCGGCGAAGGTCGCCCACCTCACCGGGCAACTCGGCTTCGACGCCGCCTTCGACCACCACGACGGCCCGATCGGCGAGCTGCTGCGGGCCGCCGCCCCCGGAGGCATCGACGTCTACTTCGACAACGTCGGCGGCAGCCACCTGGAGGGGGCCATCGAGGTGCTCCGCGACCACGGGCGGATCGCCTGGTGCGGGGCCGTCGCCCAGTACAACAGCGCCGAGCCGCCCGCCGCACCGCGGAACCTCTACGACGTGGTCGGCAAGAGCCTGCGGCTGGAGGGCTTCCTGGTCCGCAACCACCTGGCGGTGCGCGACGAGCTGTACGAGTTCCTGGTGCCGCACCTGCAGAGCGGCCGGGTCCGGTCCGACGAGACCGTGGTGGACGGCTTCGACCGGATCGTCCCCGCCTTCCTCGGCATGCTGCGGGGCGACACCGTCGGCAAGGCGCTCGTCCGGGTCTGACGCGGCCGCGGGTCAGTCCGCTGTGACGGCCGCGGGCCGGCCGGCGGTCAGCCCCAGCAGGTCGCGGTAGGTCAGCGGGACGACGGTGTGCGGGTGGCCGGCGGCGGCCCAGAGCACCGGGTGCGCCTCCAGTGCGGTGTCCACGACGGTGCGCAGCGGCGCCGGGTGGCCGACCGGGGCCACACCGCCGATCGCCTGGCCGGTGGCCTCGCGGACCTGCTGCGCGGTGGCCCGGGTGATCGGGCCGGTGCCGAGACGGTCGGCGAGGAAGGCGGTGTCCACCCGGTGGGCGCCGCTGGTCATCACCAGCAGCGGGGCGCCGTCGCAGACGAAGACCAGGCTGTTGGCGATCGCGCCGACCTCGCAGCCGAGGGCGGCCGCGGCCTCGGCGGCCGTCCGTGCGGAGTCCGGCAGCACCCGGATCTCGGCGGTGACGCCCGCGGCGGCGAGGGCCTCGGCGACCGGACGGCTGCGCTCGGGCAGTGCGGAGGTGTCGGTGGCCCGGTCGGTGGACGGGGTCGCGTTCATGGGGCTCCTTGCTCGGGACGGCTCCGCTCGGACGGAGCCGTCAGCCTGCTCCGCGGACGGTCGGCCTGTCCAACGGATTCGCGCCGGGTCGCCGGTGTCCCGGCCGTCAGGAGTGGCGGCGGGCCCGGGCGAGGATGCGGAGCGGGGCGAGCAGGCCGTAGCCGACGTCGCGGCGCAGGGCGCGGGCGCCGGCCCGTTCGACGGCGGTGAGCTGGTGGGCCATCAGCTCGGTCATGGTGCGGCCGACGGCCCGCAGTCCGGGGTCGGCGTGGTCGACGACGTCCGCGGCGGCGTCCAGGGCGCGGCGGGCGCGGCCGCACTGGTCGGCGAGCAGTGCGCGGACGGCGGCGGTGTCCCGGGCGGACGCAAGGTCCTCGGCGGTGACGCCGTGCTCGACGAGGTGCTCGCGCGGGATGCAGAACCGTCCGGCGGCGACGTCGCCGGCGAGGTCGGCGAGGAAGTCGACCCGCTGGGCGGCGTCGACGAACCGGCGCCAGGCCCGGGTCTGCTCGGCGTCCGGGCCGCCGGTGTACTGGAGGCCGGTGAAGACCAGGATGCCGGGCAGGGCGTAGGCGTCGAGGTAGTCCTGGTAGTCCTGCTCGGTCCCGAAGCCGGTGAAGGAGGCCTCGGCGGTGGCGGCGCCGGCGAGGAAGCCGTGCACCCAGTGTTCGGGGAGGCCGCGGGTGCGGACGGCGTGCGCGTAGGCCCGCAGCACCGGGTCGGCGCTGCAGCCGGGGGTGTCGAGCGCCTCGGCGGTGCGTTCGGCGAGGTCCTTGAGCCCGTCGGCCCGTTCCCGGGCGGTGCCGTTCTCGGCGGTGTCGTCGACGAGGTTCATGAAGGCGAGCCCGGCGGCCAGGTAGGGCACCAGCGCCGGGGCGGCGAGCAGGCGCAGCGCCAGGTAGGGCGCCTGTTCCCGGCGCAGGACACGCCGGGCGGCGGCGGTGTAGTCGGCACGCAGCGGCGGGGCGGTGACGTCGGCGGCGGTCAGGGTGGCGCGCCAGCTGGGCACGGATCTCCTCGGCGGCGGGGCGTACGGACCGGCCCACGGTAGCGCGCGGCCCGCGCCGCTCCGGCCGGCCGGGGTGCCGGGGTCGGGGCGGTGCGGGCGCGTCAGGGCCGGGCGGGCGCCCGGGCGTCAGGGCATCCGAGCGTCAGGCGTGAGGGCGTCGGGGCCGGGACTCACCAGCCGGCGAAGCGCTGGTCGGTGCTGACCACCTCGCGGCCGAGCGGTGCGAGGGAGATCGGGATCATCTTGAGGTTCGCCCAGCCGAACGGGATGCCGATGATCGACAGGAACAGCGGGATGCTGGTCAGGAAGTGGGCGATGGCCAGCCACCAGCCGGCGAAGATCAGCCAGATCACGTTGCCGACGCAGGAGGCGGGGCCGGCGTCGGGCTTGTCCACCGTGGTGCGGCCGAAGGGCCAGAGCACGTAGCCGGCGATGCGGAAGGACGCGATGCCGAACGGGATCGTGATGATCAGGATGAAGCAGATGATCCCGGCGACCGCGTAGCCGATCGCCATCCAGATGCCGCAGAACAGCAGCCACAGGACGTTGAGGATGAGTTCGACCACCTTCATACCGTCCAGCCTGGCACGCGTCGCCCGGGGCGGCCATCGAAACCCCTCGACGAGCGGCTTTACTCTTTCATTACTATAGGACGGCCGATTCCGCATCCCGGCTCCGCGCGCCACGCGACGGTCCGCCCTGCGCGCTGCCCGGATCCGCTGACGAGAGGACAGACGTCATGCCCGTTCCCCGAGTCCGGACGACCAGCCTGCCCGGTGTGGGCATCCAGTACGACCTGACGACCCGAGAACACCGGCACCTCTCCGTCATCGCCCACCGCGACGGCACCCGCAGCCTCAACGTCTACCGCGCCGACGACCCGGACGCCTGCGCGCAGGCCCTGCACCTGACCGCGGACGAGTCGACCGCCCTGGTGGACGCGCTGATGCCCGCTCACCACAGCCCCGGCGTGCTGCACACCACCGACCTCGGGCTGGTCGCCGAGCGCATCCCGCTCGGCGGCACCTCGTACTGGAACGGCCGGCTGCTCGGCGACACCAGGATGCGGACGGCCACCGGCGTCTCCATCGTCGCCGTGCTCCGCCGCACCGGCGCGGTGCCCTCCCCCGGCCCGGACTTCCGGCTG
>NZ_JOAI01000003.1 GCF_000717715.1 Streptomyces sp. NRRL B-24484
ACCGACCCGAAGCCCTATGTGTGGACCAAGACCGCCGACGACATCCTCGAACGCCTCGCCGGATATCTGAAGCGAATTCCAGACTCAGGACACTAGCGGGCGGCCGGGAGGGCGTAGTCGGGCAGGGCGATGTCGCCGGCCTTGGCGAACTGGGCGGCCAGCAGCTGCCGCATCGGCCAGCGGTTCATCGACCGCATCGACATCGTGCGCAGCCGGATCGCCAGCGCGCTGTTCGGGGCGAATCCGCCGGCCCCGCCGGGCGGCAGTTCCTGGGCCCTGGTGACGTACGGCCGCATCACCAGGTCGTAGCGCCGGAAGGCGGCGGCGAGGTCGCCGTCGGCGGCGGCCAGCTCGCCGGCCAGCACGTACGCACCGACCAGGGCGAGGCTGGTGCCGAGCCCGGTGAGCGGCGAGGGGCAGTGGCCCGCGTCGCCGAGCAGCGCGACCCGGCCGCGGGACCAGCTGTCCAGGTGGACCTGGCCGAGCGAGTCCAGGTGGAAGTCGGTGGAGCGGCGCATCGCGTCCAGCAGCCTCGGCGTCTCCCAGCCGACGCCGGCGAACCGGCGCGCCACGAGCTCCTGCTGGGCGGCGGTGTCCCGGCGGTCGAACTCCAGCGGCCCCGAGCGGAATCCGAAGCCCGCCTTGACCTCGCCGGGCAGCCGGCCGGGGCGGGCCGAGGCGACCAGGCCGCCCGGCGCGTTGTGCATCAGGTACCAGCCGTCCAGGTCGAGGTCGGACTCGGCGGTGAACCAGGCGAGGTACAGGTCGAGCGGCCGGACGTACTCCGGCTCCGGCCCGAAGGCGAGTCCGCGGACCACCGAGTGCATGCCGTCGGCGCCGATCACGGCGGCGAAGCGCCGCGTCCCGGCCCGTTCGAAGTCGACGGTGACGCCGTCGGCGTCCTGGGCGAGGGCGGTGACGGTGTCGTCGAAGAGGTACTCGGTGTACGGCGCGGTGTCCTCGTACAGCAGGCCGGCGAGGTCGCCGCGGAGGATCTCGATCTCGGAGACGATGCCCTCGCCGCCGAAGGCGTCGGCGGGCAGTCGGGAGGTGATCCGGCCGGCGGCGTCGACGGTGGCGATGCCCTTCTGGTCCAGGCTCAGCTCGCGGGCCCGCTCCATCAGGCCCATCCGCGAGATGACGGTGCGTCCGGCGCCGCGCAGGTCGACGGTCTGGCCGCCCGGGCGCGGCGCCGGGGCGCGCTCCACGACGGTGACCGCGAAGCCGGCCGCGTGCAGCCAGTGGGCGAGTGCCGGGCCGGCGATGCCGCCGCCGGAAATCAGGATGTCTGTGTTCCCCATGCCGCTGAATGTACGCTGTACGCAGCACACTCCGCAAGCCCGAAATCCCCTTCCCAGCAGGGGGTTTGCCCTTGGTGCACTAGTGCTCCAGGCGGGCAGTGCACTGCCCTCGGGCGGTCCGGGGGCGGGTGTGGCTAGGCTGACCGGCAGAGCAAGGTGCACTAGTGCGGAGGGGACGGCGTGGACCGGACCGACGGATCGCGGTATCGCAGGATCGTCGACGACCTGCGGGCCAGGATCGAACAGGGCGAACTGGCCCCGGGCGACCGGGTGCCCTCGACCCGGGAGATCACCCGGCAGTGGGGCGTGGCCATGGCGACGGCGACCAAGGCGCTCACCGAACTCCGCCGGACGGGGCTGGTCCGCGCCGTCCCCGGCGTCGGCACCGTGGTGGCCGCACCGGAGACACCGGCGGCGGCAGCCGCGCCACCGGCGAGCCCTCCCCCGACCGCGGTGAAGGTGGCCGCGGGCCCCGCGGCGGCCGAGCCCCGCGGCGGCCGGGACGCCGCCCTGACGGCGGAGCGGATCGTGGCCGCCGCGACGGCGGTCGCCGACACGGAGGGCCTCGCCGCACTCTCCATGCGGCGCGTCGCGGCCGAACTCGGCGTCGCCACCATGTCGCTCTACCGGCACGTGACGGACAAGGACGACCTGCTGCTGCGGATGATGGACGCCGTCCTCGCCCGGTGGACCTTCCCCGACGAACGTCCCGACGGCTGGCGCGAACCGCTCGTCCTCGCCGCCCGGATGCTCTGGGAGGCCTTTCGCCGCCACCCCTGGCTCGCCCCCGCGCTCTCCATGACGCGCCCCCAGGTCCTCGGCTCCGCCCTGCCGTTCACCGAATGGGTGCTCGGCGCACTGGACGGCCGCGGCCTCGACCCGTGGACGGCCTTCACCACCCACCTCACGCTCTTCAACTACGTCCGCGGCATCGCCGTCAACGTCGAGGCGGAGAGCACGGCGATGGCCGACAGCGGCCTCGACGCCGACGAGTGGATGGCCACCCAGGAACCGGCCCTGCTCGCCCTGACGGCCGGCGGCCGGTTCCCCCTCCTGGAACAGCACATCGCCGGGGGCTACGACTTCGACCTGGACCGCCTCTTCGAGTTCGGCCTGCACCGCCTCCTCGACGGCATCGCCGTCCTGATCGACGGACCGCACACCGGCCCGGCCGCTGCGTAGCACCGACCGTCCGAGGAACCGGCGTTCAGGAGGCTGCTGTGGAGAGGTTCCGGTTCGACCGCGCGGAGACGGCCGTCGACCGGTTCGGCAGCACGGGGACCGCCGCGACCGGTGTCGCGGCGGGCGACGGCGCGGTGCGGCTCACCTGCCTGTCGATCGTGCCCGGCGGCACCCTCGGCGCCCACCCGGCTCCGGTGGAGCAGCTGTTCCTGGTGGTGGCCGGCGAGGGCCGGGTCGCCGGGCCGGACGGCGCCCGGGTGGCCGTCTCGGCCGGGGACGCCGTGCACTGGGCCGCCGGCGAGGAGCACGCCTCGGGCAGCACGACCGGCCTCACGGCCCTCGCACTGGAAGGGCCTTCGGTGCGGGCCCTCGGGTCCGCCGGCTGACGCCGCGTTCCGGTCAGCCGGACGGCTCGGAGAAGGTGAGGCCGCCGGCGGCGAGCGGGCGGCGGTCGGAGGCTGCCGGGGTCTCCTGGCCGGGTGGGGGCAGGAAGAGGGCGCGGTCGATCGGCGGCAGCGGACGGCGGTCGGGGGCGTCCGGCGCGTCGGTGTGCGGCGCCGAGAAGACGGGTAGGCCCAGCGGGCGGCGATCATCGGTCACGGGCGGCAGCCTGACCCATCCGACCCCTCCCCGGCAACGGGATTCCCCCGGGAGTCCGCGCAGATGCTGTGAAGAACGGGAAACCCCGAGGGATCGGGGATCACCCCGGAGCGCGGGGAACTGCGCAGTTCCCCGCGCCCCTGACGTCATCTCTACGGTTCGAAGCGGTAGCCCATGCCGGGTTCGGTGACGAAGTGGCGGGGGGTGGCGGGGTCGTCCTCCAGTTTGCGGCGGAGTTGGGCCATGTAGACCCGCAGGTAGTTGGTCTCGGTGCGGTAGGCGGGCCCCCACACCTCCTGCAGCAGCTGCTTCTGGCTGACGAGGCGACCCGCGTTGCGGACCAGCACCTCCAGCAGGTGCCACTCGGTCGGCGTCAGACGCACGTCGGCGCCGCCGCGGTGGACCTTCTTCGCGGCCAGGTCGACGGTGAAGGACGCGGTGGTGAGGACGGCCTCGGTGCCGCCGGCCGCCATCGGTTCGGCGCGGCGGACGGCGGCCCGCAGCCGGGCCAGGAACTCGTCCATCCCGAAGGGCTTGGTGACGTAGTCGTCGGCCCCGGCGTCGAGCGCCTCGACCTTCTCGTCGGAGGCCTGGCGGGCGGAGAGCACGATGATCGGGACACGCGTCCAGCCCCGCAGGCCGCGGATCACCTCGGTGCCGTCCATGTCGGGCAGGCCGAGGTCGAGGACGACGACGTCCGGGGGCCGGGCGGCGGCCGCGGCGAGTGCCGAGGCGCCGTCGTGGGCGGCGTCCACCTCGTACTTCCGTGCCTTGAGGTTGATCACCAGGGCGCGGACGAGCTGGGGTTCGTCGTCGACCACGAGGACCCGGGTCATGGATGTGCGCCGCCTTTCTGCGGATTGCCGGTGCTGCGCCCCGGCGGTGGCCGGGGAACGAGGGGTGGTCAGGGGGTACGGGCCGTGGGCTCGCGGGTCTTCGGGGTCGTGCGGGCGGCGGCGGGCAGGGAGACGACCATGGTGAGGCCGCCGCCGGGGGTGTCCTCGGCGGTGAGGCTGCCGTCCATGGCTTCGGCGAACCCGCGGGCGACGGCGAGGCCGAGTCCGACGCCGTTGCCGCGCGGGGCGTCGCCGTGCCGCTGGAACGGGGCGAAGATCCGTTCCCGGGCCTCCTCGGGGACGCCGGGGCCGCGGTCGACCACCCGCAGTTCGACCCGGTCCCCGCCGGGCAGCCGGAGGGCGTCGGCCCGGACGGTGACGGGCACCTCGGGCGGGCTGTACTTCACGGCGTTCTCGACCAGGTTGGCGACGACCCGCTCCAGCAGTCCGGAGTCGGCGCGCACCAGCGGCAGGTCCTCGGCGACGTCCAGCCGGACGGCCCCGGCGGGCACTCCGGCGAGGGCGAGCGGGACGACCTCGTCCAGGTCGACGTCGCGCTGCAGCGGGGTGACGCTGCCGGTCTGCAGCCGGCTCATGTCGAGCAGGTTGGTGATCAGCTGGTTGAGCCGGTCGGCGCCCTCCTCGATGCCGGCGAGCAGTTCGGCCTCGTCCTCGGGGCTCCAGGCGACGTCCTCGGCGCGCAGCGAGGTGACGGCGGCCTTGATGCCGGCGAGCGGGGTGCGCAGGTCGTGCGAGACGGCGGCGAGCAGCGCGGTGCGGATCCGGTTGTTGTCCGCGAGCCGGCGGGCCTCGGCGGCCTCCTCGGCGAGCCGCTGCCGTTCGAGGACGGCGACGGCCTGGGCGGCGAAGGCGCCGAGCATCCGGCGGTCCCCGGCGGGGAGCACCCGGCCGGTGAGGACGAGCGCGAGCCGGTCGCCGACCGGGACGTCGACGGTGGCGTCCTCGGGGCGGGCGGCCGGGCGGTGGCCGACGGCGGCGCGGGTCTGCCAGGGGCCGCGGTCGCCGGGGCGTTCCAGCAGGGCGACGGACTCCATCTGGAAGGTCTCCCGGACGCGTTCGAGCAGGTCCTCGGGCCCGTCCTGGCCGCGCAGCGCACTGCCGGCGAGGAAGGCGAGGGTTTCGGCCTCGGCCCGGCTGCGGGCGGCCTGCTGGGAGCGGCGGGCGGCGAGGTCGACCACCGAGGCGACGGCGATGCCGACGCCGACGAAGACGCCGAGGGCGAGGATGTTCGCCCGGTCGGTGATGGTGAAGGTGTGGGTGGGCGGCGCGAAGTAGTAGTTCAGCAGCGCCGAGCCGAGCAGGGCGGAGGCGATCGCCGGGAAGACGCCGCCGATCAGCGCGGCGCCGACGGTGAGGGTGAGGAAGAGCAGCACCGCGGTGGGCAGGCCGACGCCGGGGCCGAGGGCGAGCAGCAGCAGGGTGAGCAGCACGGGGCCGAGGCAGCCGAGCAGCCAGCCGGCGACGGTGCGCAGCCGGCCGAGTTTGACGGGCAGTCGGCCGGGCAGGCCGGGCCGGCCGCGGGCGGCGTGCTCGTGGGTGACGACGTGCACGTCGACGTCGCCGGACTCGCGGATGACGGTGGCGCCGACGCCGGGGTAGAGCAGGGAGCGCCAGGCGCGGCGGCGGCTGGTGCCGACGACGACCTGGGTGGCGTTGACGCCGCGGGCGAAGTCGAGCAGGCCGGCGGGGACGTCCTCGGCGAGCACGGCGTGGTAGCTGCCGCCGAGTTCCTCGACCAGTCGGCGCTGGGCGGCGAGGTCGCCGGGTGCGGCGGGGGCGGCGGGGCCCTCGGGCCGGACGATGTGCACGGCGAGGAGTTCGCTGCCGGAGCCGCGGGCGGCGATCCGGGCGGCGCGGCGGATCAGGGTGCCGCCCTCGGGGCCGCCGGTGAGGCCCACGACGATGCGTTCGCGGGCGGGCCAGGTGGCGGCGATGCCCTGTTCGGTGCGGTAGCGCTGGAGGTACTCGTCGACCCGGTCGGCCGTCCAGAGCAGGGCGAGTTCGCGCAGGGCGGTGAGGTTGCCGGGGCGGAAGTAGTGCGAGAGGGCGGCGTCGACGCGGTCGGGCGGGTAGACGTTGCCGTGGGCGAGGCGGCGGCGCAGCGCCTGGGGCGACATGTCGACCAGTTCGATCTGGTCGGCGCGGCGGACGGTCCCGTCGGGGACGGTCTCGCGCTGGCGGACGCCGGTGATGCCCTCGACGACGTCGCCGAGCGATTCGAGGTGCTGGATGTTGACGGTGGAGACGACGTCGATGCCGGCGGCGAGCAGTTCCTCGACGTCCTCCCAGCGCTTGGCGTGGCGGCTGCCGGGGACGTTGGTGTGGGCGAGTTCGTCGACCAGGGCGACCTCGGGGCGGCGGGCGAGCACCGCGTCGAGGTCCATCTCGGTGAAGCGGGCGCCGCGGTGTTCGACGGTGCGGCGGGGGACGGTCTCCAGGCCGGTGACGAGTTCGGCGGTGCGGGCACGGCCGTGGTCCTCGACGAGGGCGACGACGACGTCGGTGCCGCGGGCGGCCCTGCGGTGGGCCTCGCCGAGCATGGCGTACGTCTTCCCGACCCCGGGGGCCGCCCCGAGGTAGATCCGAAGCCTGCCGCGCGCCATGTGCACCCTTCGCGTTCCGCCGTGGCGCCCGCCGTGGGTTCGGACGCCTGTTCGCGCCTCCGAGCCTAGATCCACAGCTGGCCGGGTCGCCCCGTTTGTCCGCTTCGCCGGGTGGATCCTGGCGCTTTCTTGACGCGGACGGCGGCATGCCGCCGTCCGCGTCACGGGCGGCCCGCCCTGCGGGTCAGCCCCGGGCGGCGGCGAACCTGGCGGCGACGTCCTGCCAGTTCACGACGGACCACAGCCGTTCGACGTAGTCGGGGCGGACGTTGCGGTACTGCAGGTAGTAGGCGTGCTCCCAGGCGTCGAAGGCGAGCAGCGGGGTGGTGCCTTGGCCGACGTTGCCGTGGTGGTCGTAGACCTGCTCGACGATCAGGCGCCGGCCGAGCGGCTCCCAGGAGAGGATCCCCCAGCCGCTGCCCTGGACGCCGACGGTGGCGGCGGTCAGCTGCTTGCGGAGGGCCTCGAAGGAGCCGAAGTGCTCGGTGATCGCGTCGCCGAGGGCGCCGTCGGGGCGGTCGCCGCCCTCGGGCGAGAGGTTCTGCCAGAACAGCGAGTGCAGGACGTGGCCGGAGAGGTGGAAGGCGAGCGTCTTCTGCAGGCCGACGAGGCCGCCGTACTGCTCCGCCTCGCGTGCCTCGGCGAGCTGTTCGAGGGTGTCGTTGGCG
Source organism: Streptomyces sp. NRRL B-24484 (assembly GCF_000717715.1). Classification (GTDB taxonomy): domain Bacteria; phylum Actinomycetota; class Actinomycetes; order Streptomycetales; family Streptomycetaceae; genus Kitasatospora. Next base: position 7,212 of record NZ_JOAI01000003.1, read on the forward strand.
CCCTTGACGTAGGCGGCGTGGTGCTTGGAGTGGTGCAGCTCCAGGATCTCGGCGGACATCGCGCGTTCGAGGGCGGAGTAGTCGTACGGCAGGTCGGGAAGCGAGTAGGTGCCCATGGCGGGACGCGGCCCCTTTCGACGGACGGTGGTGATCGTGCCGGGGCCACACTATTGCGCATGACTTGCAAGAGCGAATCACATGCTTCAGCATGTTGAGTGCGAGGTCGGCCGGTCGGCCGTCCGGGGCGCGCTGCGTCCCTCCTGACCGGCGATCGTCTTCCCAACCGGTGCCCGCCGGGACGCGGCCGACCCCGCGTCGCGGCGTGCGCCCGGGAAGGCACGCCCCGGAGCCGCCGGCCGGCGGGTGCCCACGGGTGGGTGGGCCCGCCGGCCGGCTTCCGTGCGGTCGCGCCTCCGGTCAGGGCGCCCAGGGCGCGTCGACGGACCAGGTGGTGTCGGCGACGAAGCCGGGCGTGTTGCCGTCCCAGGCGTTCGGACCGCCGTAGGTGGCGATCCAGACCTGCGAGTCGATGTGCCGCAGGTAGCGGTCCGGGTAGTTGTAGGCGGTGAACCGGACGCCGCCGCTGCCGGGCCGGGCGCAGAAGGTCGCGTCGGCCTGGAAGAGCGCGCCGCTGCCGGCCTCCCGGTACACCCGGCTGTCGCGGTGCCGCAGGTACTCCCCCGGGTAGTTGCGCGACTCGAAGGAGTAGCAGCTGCCGTCGGCCAGGCCGGGGACGACCTTCCAGGTGGCGTCGGCCTTCAGCAGGGCGCTGCTGCCCGCGTCGACCGGGTCGGTGTTGGCGAGGCCGTCGTAGTGCCGCAGGTAGCGGGTGGTGCAGCACGGGCTGGTGACCCGCAGCGACTTGTACGCGCCGGTCTGCAGCACCGGGTTGCCGGGGGCCGTCCGGGACGCCTCGATCAGCGCGAGGTTGGCGCTGCGGACGCGGTTCTGGTCGACCTTGACCACCTGGCGGTCGTAGCTGAGCAGGCCGTTGGCCTCGTTCTCCACGTCGGTGATCTCGGTGTAGACCGAGGCGGAGAGGCCGGCCGGCATCTGGTTGAGCCGGATCGAGTCGAGCAGGCCGGTGAAGCGGTCGTTCAGCGCCGCGGTGCTCGGCTGGTCCTCGTAGCTGAACCCGCCGCCGGGGTACCACTCGTGGCCGGGCACCCGCCGGCCGAGGCCGCCGTACTCGCCGAGGACGGCGGCGCGTGTCGCGGTGGGCCGGGTGGCGCCGGGCCCGACGTAGATGTGGTTGTCGACCACGTCGCCGTTGCCGCCGTCGACCGAGCCGCAGCAGTTGACGCCGCTCATGTTGTCGACCAGCCGGGACGGGTCGTAGGCCTTCACGTCGTCGGCGATCCTGGCCTGGTCGTACTGGCCCCAGCCCTCGTTCTCGTCCACCCACTGGATCAGCGCCGGCGAGCTGCGGTGCTGGTCGATGATCCGGTGGTACTCGGCCTCCCACTGGGTGCGGGCGGCGGAGTCCGGGGTGCGGGTGTCCATCGCCGGCATGTCCTGCCAGACCAGCAGGCCGAGCCGGTCGGCCCAGTAGAACCAGCGCTGCGGCTCGACCTTGATGTGCTTGCGGACCATGTTGAAGCCGAGGTCCTTGTGCTTCTGCAGGTCGAACCTGAGCGCGTCGTCGGTGGGCGCGGTGTAGATGCCGTCCGGCCAGTAGCCCTGGTCGAGGGTGCCGGTCTGGAAGACGAACCGGCCGTTGAGCACGGGCCGCTTGACGCCGTTGACGGTGGCGACGGCGATCGAGCGCATGCCGGTGTAGCTGCCGGCCGAGTCCTCGGCGGCGGAGCCGGAGAGCAGGTCGGCCCGGACGTCGTAGAGGAACGGGTCCTCCGGCGTCCACAGGTGCGGGTTCGGGACGGTCACCGGGAACGCGCTGCCGACCGGGCCGGTGGCGGTGGCCACGGTGGTGCCGCCGGTGGAGACGGTGATCCGGGCGGTGCGGCCGCCCGCGTTCTCGCCGAGCACGGTCACCCGCAGGGCGTTGGCGCCGAGATCCGGCACCAGGTCGAGCCGGGTGATGTTGGCGGTGGCCACCGGTTCCAGCCAGACGGTCTGCCAGATGCCGGACGCGGCGGTGTAGAAGATGCCGCCGCCGGAGTGCGGCTGCACGCCATTGGTGTTGCGCTGCTTGCCGACGGCGCCGCCACCGGTCTGGGTCGGGTCCCAGACGGAGACCACGATCTCGTTGGTGCCGCCGTTCAGGTACGGGGTGGTGTCGTACGAGAACGCGTCGTAGCCGCCGCTGTGCACGGCGCCCACCTGGCTGCCGTTGACCCACACCGTCGTCTGCCAGTCGGAGGCGCCGAAGTTGAGCTTCACCCGGCGGCCGTTCCAGTCCGCCGGGACGGTGAAGGTGCGCTTGTACCAGAGCCGGTCGTTCTCGGTGATCCGGCGCTGGATGCCGGACAGGGCGGACTCGGCGACGAACGGCACCCGGATCTGCTCGCCGAACACGGCGGGCCGGCCGGCGTTGGCGGCGGTCACCGCGAAGTCCCAGATGCCGTTGAGGTTCGCCCAGTCGGGGCGGGTCAGCTGCGGGCGGGGGTACTCCGGCAGCGGACGGTCCACGGGGACCTGCGAGGTCCACGGGGTGGTCATCGGCGAGGTCCTGGGCGCCCAGGCGGCCGCCCGGGCCTGCGGCACACCGGCGGCGAGCAGTCCGGTGACGGCGAGGGCGAGCGCGGCGAGCAGGGTGGTCAGCCGGTACAGGACGCCGGGCGGTGCCGGCGGTGGCGCCGTGCGTGCGGGCTGCGGCGGTGCGGACATGCGGGTCTCCTCCGTACGGGTGGGGTGGGGCGGAGGGTGCGTCAGTGCAGCCGCCACAGGTGGTCGGCCGTGCCGTTGTCCGCGAACTGCACCACCGGGGCGCTGTCCGCGGTGGACATCCGGTCCACGCCCAGCACCTTGCCGGAGCGGGCGTTGCGGACCCGGAACCGGCCGGCGCCGTCGTGCACCAGGCGCCACCGGTGGTCGTCGGTGCCGTTGTCGGCGAACTGGACCACCCGCGCGGAGTCGGCCGTCGACATCTGGTCGACGCCGAGCACCTTGCCGGAGTGCAGGTTGCGGATCCGGAACCAGCCGTCCGCGTCGGCGAGGAAGCTCCACAGGTGGTCGTCGGTGCCGTTGTCGGCGAACTGCACGACCTGGGCGCTGTCCGCCGTGGACATCCGGTCCACGCCCAGCACCCTGCCGGAGTTGAGGTTCTCGATCCGCAGCTGGCCGTCGGGGTGCAGCAGCCAGAGGTGGTCGTCGGTGCCGCTGTCGGCGAACTGCACGACCTGGGCGGAGTCGGCCGTCGACATACCGTCCACGCCCAGCACCTTGCCGGAGTGCCGGTTGCGGATCCGGTACCAGCCGTCGCCGTTGTCGACGAACTGCCACAGGTGGTCGTCGGTACCGCTGTCCGCGAACTGCACGACCCGGGCGGAGTCGGCCGTCGACATGCCGTCCACGCCCAGCACCTTGCCCGAATGCCGGTTGCGGATCCGGAACCAGCCGTCGCCGTTGTCGACGAACTGCCACAGGTGGTCGTCGGTACCGCTGTCCGCGAACTGCACCACCCGCGCCGAGTCGGCCGTCGACATGCCGTCCACGCCCAGCACCTTGCCCGAATGCCGGTTGCGGATCCGGAAGGCGGCGCCGGGGGCGGACCAGGGCGCGCCGTCGGGGGTGGCGGTCGGGAAGGAGGAGATGCGCAGCCGGGCCGCGGCCATCGGGATCAGGGTGACCGTCTCGACGGGGGCGGTGCCGTGGGCCGGGCTGTCCTGGAGCGGGGTGACGACGTGCTGGGAGTCGGCCTGCCACTCGGCGATCCGGCGGGCGGGGGCGGTGATCCGGTGGGGGTTGTCGGCCTGGGTGAAGGGGTTGGCGGGCAGCGCCCCGCCGCGGGTGGTGAAGGCGAGCGAGGCGGTGGGCGCGGCCGGGTCGAGGCCGAGGCCGTAGTTCCACGGGGTGGTGGCGTGCACGTCGTACTGCGGGAAGGTGTCGCTGCCGCCGGTGCGGACCCAGTTCTCGCCGATCTTCAGGGCGTAGCCGAGCGGGCCGCGGGCGACCGAGACGGAGCGGTGGTTGTCCGTCCAGGTGCGCACCGCGATCCGCTGCGGCAGGCGCAGGGTGACCCGGTCGCCGTTGTTCCAGGTGCGCCGGACGGTGGTGTACGCGGGGCCGGCGGGGGCGCTCACGGCCTGTCCGTTGACGGCGAGTTGCGGGTCGGGGCACCAGCCGGGGACGCGCAGCACGAGCGGGAAGGCGACCGGTCGCGGGGTGGTGACGGTGAGCGTGACGGTGTCGCCGAAGGGGTACTCGGTGTCCTCCCGCACGGTGACGGTGGTGCTGCCGTCGCCGACCTTGGCGGCGACCGTGCAGGGGGCGTACATGGCGGCGGCGAGGCCGCCGTCGGGGGTGGCGAGCCAGAGCTCCTGGGTGAACCAGGGCCAGCCCATGCCGTAGTTGTGCGGGCAGCAGCGGTACTGGTCGACGCCGGCCGTGTAGGACTGCATGGCGAAGCCGTTCTGGAACTGGCCCTGGGTCTTGGGCGCGTCGTCCAGGTCGACGCTGTTGGCGCTGGTGACGTAGTGCACCGCCCTGCCCTGCGGGTCGAGGGCGGGCGGCAGGGAGTTGAAGGCCAGCTCCTCGCAGCGGTCGGCCCAGACCGGGTCGCCGGTGAGCCGGTTGAGCAGTTCGTGGCTGGCCATGAACTCGACGACGCCGCAGGTCTCGAAGCCCTGCCGGGGGTCGCCGAAGCCGGGGCGGGCGTTCTCGTCGCCCGCGAAGCCGCCGCCGGGGAACTGCCCGTAGCGGCCCATCACGGTGTCGTAGGTGCGGTACGCGGCGGTGGTGTCGCCGGCGAGGCCGGAGCGCTGGGCGTACTGGGCGGGCTCCCGGAATCCCTGCGCGATGTTGACGTTGTGCCAGCTGGGGACGGTGTTCGTCCAGTCGGCGCCGTTGCGGTGGATGCGGTCCATCAGGTCGAGCAGGAAGGCGTCCCGGGTGCGGTTGTAGAGCCAGACCACGGTGTCCAGGCCGTCGCCCCAGCGGACGGAGACCCAGCTCTGGTTGAAGGCCCCGGGGCCCTGGGCGTTCATGAACCGCAGGAAGGCGGTGAGGAACGGCAGGATGCGACTGTCGCCCGAGTACTCCTGCCAGGAGCGCAGCGCCTGGAGCAGCGGCAGGAAGGGCCAGAAGTCGGGGCCGCCGCCGAGCGAGGTGCGCAGCGCGGTCGGGCCGAAGAAGCCGTCGGGCTGCGCGGTGGCGAGGATCGCGTCGATCCAGCGGCGGACGGTGGCGAGCGCGGTGGCGTCGCGGGTGGTGATCGCGAGGTCGACGTAGCCGCGCAGCCAGTACGGGACCTCCTCCCAGCCGCCGCGTTCGGGGTGCGCCCAGCCGGTGGTGGCGAGGTCGAGGAAGTGCGAGGTCTCGGCGTACCGGCCGCACAGGCCGGCGAGCTGGAGGGAGAGCTGGCCGGAGAGCCAGCCGGCCGGGCGGATCGCGTCGGGCGGCAGCCGCAGCAGCGCGGTGGGGTGCAGCGGCGCGGCGTTGGTCGCGTAGAGGCCGCCGGGGGCGGGCGGCAGGCCGGCGGCCGCGGCGGCGGGGACGAGGCCGAGGGCCTGGAGGCTCGCGGACGCACCGATGGCGGTCAGCAGGCTGCGGCGGGACAGGGACGGCATGGGCACTCCGGCGGGGGTGGCGCCGCGACGGCGGCGGTCGGCGGTGCTGGGCTGGTCCGTGCGCGTGCGGGGTGGCGCTGAGCATGCGGGACGGCTGAGCGTGCGGGGCGGCTGAGCGTGCGGGAGTCGGGCCTCGGGGGCTCACACCGGTGGGGCGGTACGGCCGACTCCGGATTGCAACGTTGGAAATCGCTGCGCCAAGCGGAAATGACAGCATGCCGTCAGATCCTTGTCCAGACCTCCGACAGGATCTGACGGCTCGTCAGCTCTGCGTGCTGAAACGGAACTCTGTGCGACTTCGGAACTCCCGGCCGGGGCGCAGCACGGTGCTCGGGTACTCGGGGCGGTTGGGCGAGTCCGGCAGGTGCTGGGTCTCCAGGCAGATCCCGGCGTGCTGCGGCAGCGGCCTGCCGTCCGCGCCGGGCAGCGTGCCGTCGAGGTTGTTGCCGGTGTACACCTGCACGCCGGGCTCGGTCGTCCAGACCTCCATCCGGCGGCCGGCCGACGGCTCGGCGAGGGTGGCCGCGTGCCGCAGCTCCCCCGCTCCGGCGCCGCGCAGCACCCAGCAGTGGTCGAGCCCGTCCGCGGCCCGGACCTGCGGGTGCCCGTCGGCGATCCGCCCGCCCAGCCGGACGGGCCGCCCGAAGTCGAAGGGCGTGCCCGCCACCGGTTCCGGCGGCCCGTACGGGATGCCCTCGGCGGTGACCGGCAGGTAGTGGTCGGCGGACAGCTCCAGCAGGTGGTCGTGGACGGTGCCCTGCCCGGCCAGGTTGAAGTACGCGTGGTTGGTCGGATTGACCACGGTCGGGCGGTCGGTGACGGCCCGGTAGTCGATCGCCAGCGTGCCGGGGGCGGCCAGCCGGTAGGTGGCGGTGAGGTCGAGCGCGCCGGGGAATCCCATGTCGCCGTGCGGGCTGTGCAGGCTCAGCTCGACCCCGGCGCCGTCGTCGGTCGGCGCGGCCCGCCAGACCCGGCGGTGGAAGCCGTCCGGTCCGCCGTGCAGGGCGTGGCCGCGGTCGTTCACCGGGACGCGGTGGTCCGTCCCGTCCAGGGTGAAGCGGCCGTGCGCGATGCGGTTGGCGTACCGGCCGACCACCGGGCCGAGGTAGGGGTGCTCCCCGGCCCGGACGCGCAACGAGGGCAGGCCGAGCACCACCGGGCCCGGCGACGCGTGCGGGGCCGGGGCGGTCAGTGCGGCCAGCGAGGCGCCGAGGGTGAGGACGGTGGCCCGCAGGCCGCCGGTGGCCTCCAGCGTCCAGGCGTGCACCGCCCGGCCGTCGGGGGTGGTGCCGTACGCGTCCTGCCGGACGGTGGGTGACATTGCCTCGCTCCTGCAACTGATGGACGGATGGGGTGGGCCCCGCCGGGTGGTCGCATCGGGGCCCCTGGACTCACCTCCGCCCGGCGGTGGAGTCGCGCACGACCAGGCGGTGGCCGGGGCGGGCGCGGCGCGGTTCGGTCGCGGCGGTGCCGGCCAGCCGGTCGACCAGGCAGTCGACGGCGAGCCGGGCGATCGCCTCCTTGTCGGGGGCGATGGTGGTGAGCGGGGTGTGGGCGAACCGGCTCTCGTCGATGTCGTCGAAGCCGACCACGGCGACGTCCTCGGGCACCCGCAGCCCGCGGTCGGCGAGGGTGCGCAGCGCGCCGACCGCCATGGTGTCGTTGTAGGCGAACACGGCGTCCGGGCGGGAGCCGCGGTCGAGCAGGGCGGCCATCGCCCGGGCGCCGTCCTCCCGCCCGTACGCCTCGGTGGCGACGACCAGGTCGTCGTCGGCCGGCAGCCCGGCCGCGTCGAGCTCCTCCCGCCAGCCGCGCAGACGCAGGTGGGCGGGACGCCGGGCGCTCTCCTCGCGGGCACCGAGGAAGGCGATCCGGCGGCGGCCGGTGTCGACGAGGTGCCGGACGGCGAGTCTCGCCGCTGCGACGTTGTCGATCGCGATGTGGTCGTACGGCGCGTCGTACTCCCGCTCGCCGAGCAGCACGAGCGGGGAGGTGTCGGTGCGGGCGAGCAGGTCCTCGGACTCCAGCTCGATGGGGCTGAGGATCAGCCCGTCCATGACGTGCGCCCGGAATCCCTGGCAGACCAGCAGTTCCTGGTCGCGCCGGCCGCCGGTGTGGTCGAGCAGGACGGTGTAGTCGTGCCGGGCGGCGGCGTCGATCACCGCCCCGGCGAGCTCGGCGAAGTACGGGTTGCCGAGCTCGGGGACGGCCAGCGCGATGATGCCGGTGCGGCCCTTGCGCAGGTGGCGCGCGGTCAGGTTGGGCCGGTAGCCCAGCTCGTCGATGGCGCGCTGGACGCGTTCGCGCATCGCCGGGGTGACGTGCTGGTAGCCGTTCACCACGTTTGAGACTGTCTTGATCGACACTCCGGCGCGCTGCGCGACGTCCTTCAGACTGACCACGGTGTTCCCTCTCGGCCGACGGTTTCTCGGGTCATTTCTACGGGGTGGGACGCGCACGGAAGAGGTACCGCTGCGCGAGGACGACCACGATCAGGAAACCGCCGCTGACCACGGACTGGTAGGAGGAGTTCAGCGAGCCGATCTGGTTGATCAGGTTCTGGATGACGGCGAGCAGCAGGACGCCCCACAGCGTGCCGCCGACGGTACCGGCACCGCCGGTCAGCAGGGTGCCGCCGATCACCACCGCGGCGATCGCGTCCAGCTCCATGCCGACGCCGACGATGGTGACGCCGGACGACAGCCGGGCGGCGCTCAGCGCGCCGGCCAGCCCGGCGAGCAGGCTGCTGAGCAGGTAGACCAGCACGCGGGTGCGGGCCACCGGCAGGCCCATCAGGGTGGCGGCGTCGCTGCTGCCGCCGATCGCGAAGACGTTCTGGCCGAAGGGGGTGCGCTGGAGCAGCAGTCCGCCGAGGCCGAACAGGGCGAGCGCGATCAGCACCGGGTACCCGAAGCCCCAGACGGTGCCCTGGCCGAGTTCGGCGAAGGCGGAGCCGCGCGGCACCAGGTAGGTGGTGGCCCCCTCGTGGGTGACGGCGAGCAGCAGGCCGCGGGCGGCGAGCAGGGTGGCCAGGGTGACGATGAACGGCGCCATCCCGGCCCGGGCGACCAGCAGTCCGTTGACGGCGCCGATCGTGCCGCAGACCGCGAGCGGCAGCAGCAGGGCCGGGACGATCCCCCACTGGGAGGCCCAGGCGGCGAGCACGCCGCCGAGCGCGAAGACCGAGCCCACCGACAGGTCGATGCCGCCGGTGAGGATCACCAGCGTCATGCCGAGGGCGACGATCGCGAGGAAGGAGGTCTGCACGGTGATGCTGCGGGCGTTGTCGAGCGTCCCGAAGGACGGGAACAGCGCCGAGGAGACCAGCACCAGCAGGACGAGCACGGCGGGCACGGCCTGGCGCTGGAGCCGGCCGAGCAGGCGGCCTGCGAGGACGCCCGGTTCGGCGGCGGGGCGGGTGGCGGCGGCGGGTGCGGTGCGGGGGCCGGCGGGCACGGCCGCCGGCGGGGGTGTGGGCAGGGCGGGCTTCTTCATCGCGACCGGCGCTCCCGGGCGGCGTAGACGGCGGCCAGGATGATGGCCGCCTGGGCGATCTGGGCGGTGGAGTCGGGCAGGTCGTGCTTGACGAGGGTGGCGCGCAACAGCTGCATCAGCAGCGCGCCGGTGACGGTGCCGAGGACGCGGACCGAGCCGCCGGTGAGCGGGGTGCCGCCGACGACGACCGCGGTGATGGCGGACAGCTCCATCAGGGTGCCCAGGGCGGACGGGTCGCTGGCGGTGAGCCGGGCGGTGGCCAGCACGCCGGCGAGGGCGGCGAACACGCCGCAGAGCACGTACACCCCGCAGAGCACCCGGCGGACGGGGAGGCCGGCCAGGGCGGCGGCGGTGCGGTTGCCGCCGACGGCGACCAGTCGGCGGCCGAAGGTGGTGCGGTGGACGAGCCCGGCGACGAGCAGGGCGAGCGCCCCGGCGATCAGCACCGTCCAGGGCACGCCGAGCAGGCTGCCGGAGCCGAGGGCGAGCAGGTCGGGGTTGACGATCTGCTTGAGCTGGCCGTCGGCGACGACCAGGGCGAGACCGCGGCCGCCGACGAACAGCGCGAGCGTGGCGACGATCGGCTGGAGTCCGACGACCGACACCAGGGTGCCGTTGACCAGGCCGACCGCGACCCCGGCGAGCAGGGCGATCAGCAGCGCCGGGACGAGCCCGTAGCCGAGGTAGAGCGGCAGCAGCGCACTGGCCAGCGCCATGGTGGAGCCGACCGACAGGTCGACGCCCTCGGTGCCGATGACCAGCGCCATGCCGAGCGCGACGATCACCACGGGGGCGACCTGGACGAGCTGGGTGCGCAGGTTGTCGGCGGTCAGGAAGTGCTCGGTGAACACGGCGTTGAACAGCAGCAGGACGGCGACGGCGAGGTACACGCCGTACTTCTGCAGCCAGGCGGCGTCGGGCAGCCGCAGCGCGGCCGGGCGCCCGGCGAGGGCGGGCTGGGTCATCGCTTCTCCTCGGGGGCGGACTCGGGGGCGGGCTCGGGGGCCGGGGCCTCGGCCGCAGCGGGTTCGGCGCTCTCGGCGCTCTCGGCGCTGTCGGCCCGGTCGGCGAGCAGGGCCAGCAGGTCGGACTCGGTGACGCGTTCGCCGGCGAGTTCGCCCGCGACGGAGCCGGCGTGCAGCACGGTGATCCGGTCGGCGCCCTCGACGAGCTCCTCGATGTCGGAGGAGATCAGCAGCACGGCCAGCCCCTCCCGGGCGAGCTCGTCGATCAGCGCCTGCACCTCGGCCTTGGCGCCGACGTCGATGCCGCGGGTCGGCTCGTCCAGCAGCAGCACCCGGGGCTCCAGGCAGAGCCAGCGGGCGAGCAGCACCTTCTGCTGGTTGCCGCCGGAGAGTTCGCCGACCTTCTGCTCGGGGCTGGACGCCTTGATCCGCAGCCGCTTCATGAAGACCTCGACCAGCCGGTCCTGGCGGCGCCGGGAGACCAGGCCGAAGCGGGAGAGCCGGGGCATCGCGGCGAGCACGATGTTCTCCCGGACGGACAGCTCCGGGACGATGCCCTCGGCCTTGCGGTCCTCCGGCAGCAGGCTGATGCCGGCCCGGATCGCGGCGGCCGGGGAGCGCCGGGCGAGCGGCCGGCCGGCGACCTCGACGGCGCCGGAGTCCAGCGGCAGCGCGCCGGCGAGCGCCTTGGCGGTCTCGCTGCGGCCGGAGCCCAGCAGTCCGCCGAGGCCGAGCACCTCGCCGGGGCGCAGCTCCAGGCCGACCCCGTGCAGCAGGTGGCGCCTGGTCAGGCCGCGGGCGGTGAGCACGGGTTCCCGGTCGGCGCGGTGGCCGTCGCCGAAGCCGGTGACGCCGTGCCGGCGGACCTCGGCGACATCCCGGCCGAGCATCATCGAGACCAGGTCGAGCCGGTCCAGTCCGGCCAGCTCGCCGGTGTGCACCAGACGGCCGTCGCGCAGCACGGTGACCCGGTCGCAGAGCCGGTAGAGCTCGTCCATCCGGTGGCTGACGTAGAGGATGGCGATGCCCTGCGCGTGCAGGGCGCCGACCACCCGGAAGAGCGTCTCCACCTCGCGCGGTTCCAGGGCGGAGGTGGGCTCGTCCATCACGACCACCCGGGCGTCGACGGAGACCGCGCGGGCGAGGGCGACCATCTGCTGGGCGCCGATGCCGAGGGTGTGCAGCGGGCGGCGCGGGTCGACGGTGACGCCGAGGCCGGCCAGCAGTTCGGCGCTCTCCGCGTGCATCCGGGCGAAGTCGATCAGGCCGAAGCGGGTGCGCGGCTCACGGCCGAGGAAGACGTTCCGGGCCACGCTCATCAGCGGGACGAGGTTGACCTCCTGGTAGATCGTCGAGACGCCGGCCTGCTGGGCGTCGTACGGCCGGTGCAGGGTGACGGGGCGGCCGGCGATCCGCAGTTCGCCGGCGTCGGGGCGGTGCACACCGGTGAGCACCTTGATCAGGGTGGACTTGCCGGCGCCGTTCTCCCCCACCAGGGCGTGGATCTCGCCGGGTCGCAGGGTGAGCGAGACGTCGTCGAGGGCGACGACGCCGGGGAAGCGCTTGGCCACGCCGACGGCCTCCAGCGCGGGCGGCGCGGCGGCTCCGTCCTCGGGCGGGGCGGCCGCCTGGGCGGGTGGGGCCATGGGTGGGACCTCCGGGGCTTGCGGGGCGTACGGGGGTGCACGTGCAGGGGGGTGGGGAGGGCTGGTCCGGGGCGCGCGGCCGGGGAGGCCCGGCCGGGCGCCCCGGGGTCGGCGGGGCGGGCGGGGCGGCCGGGCTCAGTAGGCGCCGGCGACCGAGGCGGCGGCGTTGCCCGGCTCGTAGGCGCGGTCGGTGATGATGACGCTGTCGGCGATGGACTCGCCGCCGAGGAACTTCTGCAGGGTCTCGAAGGCGAGCGGGCCGAACCGGGGGTTGGACTCGATGACGCCGTTGTAGTCGCCGGCGGCGAGCGCCTGGACGGCGTTGCGGGTGCCGTCGATCGAGACGATCTTGACGTCCTTGCCGGGCTTGCGGCCGGCGCCCTTGAGCGCGGTGACGGCGCCGAGGCCCATCTCGTCGTTCTCCGCGTACACCGCGGTGATCTCCGGCTTGGACTGGATCAGCTGCTCCATCACCTGCTGGCCCTTGTCCCGGGCGAACTCGCCGGTCTGCTGGGCGACGATCTCCATGCCGGGGGCCTTGGCCTTCAGCTGGTCGACGAAGCCGTTGGTGCGGTCGGTGGTGACGTTGTTGCCGGAGGAGCCGAGCAGGATGGCGACCTTGCCGGTGCCGCCGGTGGCCTGGATCAGCGCGTCGGCGGCCCGCTTGCCCTGCTCGACGAAGTTGGAGCCGATGAAGGTCAGGTAGTCCTTGCAGGCGGTGGCGTTGACCTTGCGGTCGATGGTGATCACCGGGACGTGCTTGGCGGCCGCGGCGGCGAGCGCCGGCTGCAGGCCGTCGGAGTTGAGCGGCGCCACGACGAGCAGCTGCGCGCCCTGGTTGAGCATGTCCTGGATGTCGCTGATCTGCTTGGACAGCTGGGACTGCGCGTTGGTGGTGAGCAGCTTCTTCACGCCGAGCTTGGCGGCCTCGTCCTTGATGGACTGGGTCTCGGCGATGCGGAAGGGGTTGGCCTCCTTCTCCGACTGGGAGAAGCCGACGACCGCGTCCTTCAGGTCGATCTTGGGGGTGCCGGCGGCCTGCAGGGTGCAGCCGGCGCCGGCGGCCGGGGCGGAGGCGGCGGCGCTGGTGGCGGCCTGGGCGGCCTGGCCGTCGCCGGAGCCGGCGGACGGGGTCTCCTCCTTGGCACAGCCGGTGAGGACGAGGGCGGCGGAGGCGAGCAGCGCGGCGGAGGCGAGCAGGCGGGATCTGCGGATGCTGGTCATGCGAGGACGCTCCTTGACGGGTGGGACGGCGCCGGCCGGGGGGTTCGGGGCGTGCCGGGGCAGCCCGGGACGCACCGGTGGCGGGCCGGTTCGGGGAGGCGGGGGAAGGCTTCGCTGACGTGCAGGACGAGCGGCCCGGCGGGGAGATCGCGCTCTCCATCGGGCGTTTACAACGTTATACAACTGCCGTTGCAGGGCCGACAAGAGTCACGGCACGCCCTGTCGAATCCGTTGCCGAACGCGTTCCGGGCCGAGTTGACGGGCCGGCAGCCCGCCCGGGCGGACCGCGCCGGACCCCTCCCCGACACGCCGCCGGCGACCGCTGCACTCCCCGCCACCTGGAGTGCAGCGAGGGAAAGGTCACACTGGATTGATCTGCTGCCGTCCTGCTAACGGGCACTAACCTGCACTCATGACGGTCCAGCCCGAAGGGCTTCCCCTGGCCGCCGAGTTCCCGGATGCGACCCGTGAGCAGTGGCAGCGCCTCGTCGAGGGCGTGCTGCGCAAGTCGGGTGTGCAGGACGCGAGCGGCGTGCAGGCGGAGGAAGCGCTCACCACCAAGCTCCAGGACGGGCTCAGCGCCCGCCCGCTGTACACCGCCGAGGACGCGCCGGCCGACGCCGGCCTCCCCGGCTTCGCCCCGTACGTACGGGGCGGCCGGCCGCACGGCTCCGCCGTCTCCGGCTGGGACGTACGGCAGCGCCACGCCGACCCGGACGCCGCGCGCGCCAACGAGGCGGTCCTCGCCGACCTCGAGAACGGTGTCACCTCGCTCTGGCTGACCGTCGGCGACGGCGGCCTGCCGGTCGCCGCGCTGCCCACCGTGCTGCAGGGCGTGTACCTCGACCTGGCCGCCGTCGTGCTCGACGCGGGCGCCGAATTCCGGCCCGCCGCCGAGCAGTTGTTCGCGCTGCTGGCCGAGCGCGCGGTGCCCGCAGACGTCGCCTCCGGCAACCTCGGCGCCGACCCGCTGGGCCTGCTCGCCCGCACCGGCGACGACTCCGCCACCACCGCGCAGCTCGCCGAGGCCGCCGACCTGGCCGCGCACTGCGGCCGCACCTACCCGAACGTCCGCGCCCTGGCGATCGACGCGCTCGTCTTCCACGACGCAGGCGCCTCGGCCGCCCAGGAGCTCGGCTGCTCGCTGGCCGCCGGCGTCGCCTACCTGCGCGCGCTGACCGCCGCCGGGCTCACCGCCGACGAGGCCGCCGGCCAGCTGGAGTTCCGCTACGCGGCCACCGAGGACCAGTTCCTCGGCATCGCCAAGTTCCGCGCCGCCCGGCGGCTGTGGGCCCGCGTCGCCGAGGTCTCCGGGGTGACCGGCCCGGCCGCCGCGCAGCGCCAGCACGCCGTCACCTCCTCGGTGATGATGACCGCCCGCGACCCGTGGGTGAACATGCTGCGCACCACCGTCGCCTGCCTGGCCGCCGGTGTCGGCGGCGCCGACGCCGTCACCGTGCAGCCCTTCGACGCCGAGGCCGGCCTGTCCGACGCCTTCGCCCGCCGGATCGCCCGCAACACCCAGGCGATCCTGCTGGAGGAGTCCAACCTGGCGAAGGTCGTCGACCCGGCCGGCGGCTCCTGGTACGTCGAGGCGCTCACCGACGAGCTCGCCCAGGCCGCCTGGGCGTTCTTCCAGGAGATCGAGCGGGCCGGCGGCCTGCGCGCGGCCCTGGTCTCCGGCCTGGTCGGCGAGCGGATCGCCGCGACCTGGGCCGAGCGCACCGCGAAGATCGCCAAGCGGCGCGAGCCGGTCACCGGCGTCAGCGAGTTCCCGAACCTGGGCGAGCAGCCGCTCGTCCGCGAGCCCGCGCCCGTCCGCCGCGGCGGCGGCCTGCCGCAGGTCCGCCGCGCCGAGGCGTACGAGGCGCTGCGCGACCGCTCGGACGCGCACCTGGCCGCCACCGGCGCCCGCCCGAAGCTGTTCCTGGCCTCGATCGGCACCGCCGCCGCGCACACCGCGCGCACCACCTTCGCCGCCAACCTCTTCCAGGCCGGCGGCATCGGGACCACCTCCGTCGAGACTGCGATGACGGAACCGGGCGACCCGGCCGCCCTGGCCGAGGCGTTCGCGGCGAGCGGCGCCACCGTCGCCTGCCTGTGCTCCGGCGACGCGCAGTACGCCGAGCACGGCGAGGCCGTCGCGAAGGCGCTGAAGGCCGCGGGCGCCGCGAAGGTGCTGCTGGCCGGACGCCCCGGCGAACTGCGCGAGGCGCTGGAGCGCGCCGGCGTGGACTCCTACGTGTTCGCCGGCTGCAACGCCGTCGAGGTCCTGACCACCCTCCTGGACGAGATCGGAGTGGCCCGATGATCCCCGACTTCACCACCATCGGGCTGGGCTCCGGCGCCGCGGCCGGCGACGGCGACCAGTGGCGCACCGCCTGGCAGCAGGCGACCGGCAAGGACGTCGACGAGCAGGTCTGGGAGACCCCGGAGGGCATCGGCGTCAAGCCGCTGTACACCGCCGAGGACCTGGCCGGCCTGGACTTCCTCGGCACCTACCCGGGCGTGGCCCCGTTCCTGCGCGGCCCCTACCCGACCATGTACGTCAACCAGCCGTGGACGGTCCGCCAGTACGCGGGCTTCTCCACCGCCGAGGAGTCCAACGCCTTCTACCGCCGCAACCTCGCGGCCGGCCAGAAGGGCCTCTCGGTCGCCTTCGACCTGCCGACCCACCGCGGCTACGACAGCGACCACCCGCGGGTCACCGGCGACGTCGGCATGGCCGGCGTGGCCATCGACTCCATCTACGACATGCGCCAGCTCTTCGACGGCATCCCGCTGGACAAGATGTCCGTGTCGATGACCATGAACGGCGCGGTGCTGCCCGTGCTGGCGCTGTACATCGTGGCAGCCGAGGAGCAGGGGGTGCCGCCGGAGAAGCTTGCGGGGACCATCCAGAACGACATCCTCAAGGAGTTCATGGTCCGCAACACGTACATCTACCCGCCGCAGCCCTCGATGCGGATCATCTCGGACATCTTCGCGTACACCTCGCAGAAGATGCCGCGGTACAACTCGATCTCCATCTCGGGCTACCACATCCAGGAGGCCGGAGCCACGGCCGACCTGGAGCTGGCGTACACCCTCGCGGACGGTGTGGAGTACCTGCGGGCCGGCCTCGGCGCCGGGCTGGACGTGGACGCCTTCGCGCCGCGGCTGTCGTTCTTCTGGGCGATCGGCATGAACTTCTTCATGGAGGTCGCCAAGCTGCGCGCGGCCCGGCTGCTCTGGGCCAAGCTGGTCAAGCAGTTCGACCCGCAGAACGCCAAGTCGCTGTCGCTGCGCACCCATTCGCAGACCTCCGGCTGGTCGCTCACCGCGCAGGACGTGTTCAACAACGTCACCCGCACCTGCGTGGAGGCGATGGCGGCGACCCAGGGCCACACCCAGTCGCTGCACACCAACGCCCTCGACGAGGCGCTCGCGCTGCCGACCGACTTCTCCGCGCGGATCGCCCGCAACACCCAGCTGATGCTGCAGCAGGAGTCCGGCACCTGCCGGGTCATCGACCCGTGGGGCGGCTCGGCGTACGTCGAGAAGCTCACCCACGACCTGGCCAGCCGCGCCTGGCAGCACATCCAGGAGGTCGAGGCGGCCGGCGGCATGGCCAAGGCCATCGACGCGGGCATCCCCAAGCTGCGCGTCGAGGAGGCCGCCGCCCGCACCCAGGCGCGGATCGACTCCGGCCGCCAGCCGGTGATCGGCGTCAACAAGTACCGGGTCGCCAACGACGAGCAGATCGACGTGCTCAAGGTCGACAACTCCTCGGTGCGCGCCCAGCAGATCGAGAAGCTCCGCCGGCTGCGCGCCGAGCGGGACGAGCAGGTCTGCCAGGACGCCCTGCACGCGCTCACCCGGGCCGCCGAGGCCGGCCCCCAGGGCGCCTCGCTGGACGGCAACCTGCTGGCGCTCGCGGTGAACGCCGCCCGCGCCAAGGCCACCGTCGGCGAGATCTCCGACGCACTCGAGAAGGTGTACGGCCGGCACTCCGGGCAGATCCGTACCATCTCCGGTGTGTACCGAGACGAAGCAGGCCCCTCCACCTCGCTGCAGCGCACCCGCGACCTCGTCGAGCGGTTCGAGGAGGCGGAGGGCCGCCGCCCCCGCATCCTGGTCGCCAAGATGGGCCAGGACGGTCACGACCGCGGCCAGAAGGTGATCGCCACCGCCTTCGCCGACCTCGGCTTCACCGTGGACGTCGGCCCGCTGTTCCAGACCCCGGCGGAGGTCGCCCGGCAGGCCGTCGAGGCCGACGTGCACATCGTCGGCGTCTCCTCGCTGGCGGCCGGCCACCTCACCCTGGTGCCGGCGCTGAAGGCCGAACTCGCCGAGGCCGGACGCGAGGACATCACCATCGTGGTCGGCGGCGTGATCCCGCCGCAGGACATCCCCACGCTCCTGGAGATGGGCGCCGCCGCGGTCTTCCCGCCCGGCACCGTGATCCCGGACGCCGCCCACGACCTGCTCACCTCGCTCGCCGCCGACCTCGGCCACGAGCTGTGAGCCGCTGAGCCGTGGCCCGGACGATCGACCTCGACCAGTACCGGCAGGGTGTCCTGGACGGCTCGCGCGCCTGGATCGCGCGGGCCATCACCCTCGTCGAGTCCACCCGGCCCGACCACCGCGAGCTCGCCCAGCGACTGCTGGTCGACCTGCTGCCGCACTCCGGCAGCGCGGTCCGGGTGGGCATCACCGGTGTCCCCGGTGTGGGCAAGTCGACCTTCATCGAGGCTCTCGGCACCATGCTCACCGGCCAGGGTCACCGGGTCGCGGTGCTCGCCGTCGACCCGACCTCCAGCCGGACGGGCGGTTCCATCCTCGGCGACAAGACCCGGATGGAGAAGCTCTCCGTCGACCCGAACGCCTTCGTCCGGCCCTCCCCCACCTCCGGGACGCTCGGCGGCGTGGCCCGCGCCACCCGCGAGTCCATGGTGGTGATGGAGGCCGCCGGGTACGACGTCGTCCTGGTGGAGACGGTCGGCGTCGGGCAGTCGGAGACCACCGTGGCGGGCATGGTGGACTCCTTCCTGCTGCTCACCCTCGCGCGCACCGGCGACCAGCTCCAGGGCATCAAGAAGGGCGTGCTGGAGCTGGCCGACCTGGTCGCCGTCAACAAGGCGGACGGCCCGTTCGAACGGGACGCCAAGGCGGCCGCCCGCGAACTGGCCGGCGCCCTGCGGCTGCTCCAGCCGCCGGACGCCGCCTGGACGCCGCCCGTGCTCACCTGCAGCGGACTGTCCGGCCACGGACTGGACGAGCTGTGGGACCGGCTGCGGCAGCACCGCAGCCTGCTCGACGCCACCGGCGGCCTGGACGCCAAACGGCGCGACCAGCAGGTCGACTGGACGTGGGCGATGGTCCACGACCAGCTGCTGGCCCGGCTCCGCGAGCACCCCGAGGTGCGGCGGCTCGTCCCCGTCGTGGAGGAGCAGGTCCGGCAGGGCGCGCTGACGGCCACGCTGGCCGCCCAGCGCATCCTGGACGCCTTCGGCACGGCGAACTGACCCCGGACGGCAGCGGCCGGTGGGAGCGCGGCAGGCGCCCCGCCGGCCGCTGCCGTCCGGGGGCGCGCCGCCAGGGCGCACGACACTCCGTTCGGGTCGGAACCACTCGAAGGGGGCACATCCGCGGCGTGTCCCCGGCACGTCCGGCTCCGGCTGCGCTGTTCTGGTCGGCACCGAAGGCGGCACACCGCCGCCGCCTCGTCCGCACCCGGAGGTTCCCCGATGTCCACGACCGCCGTCTTCAGTGTCGAAGGCATGAGCTGCGGCCACTGCGAGCGGACCGTCACCGCGGGCCTCGCCGCACTGCCCGGCGTCACCGACGTCAACGCCCACGCCGCCTCCGGTCGGGTCACCGTGGAGTCGGCCGGTGACCTCGACGAGGCCCTGGTGCGCAGCACCGTCGGCGAGGCCGGCTTCACGCTGGTCGGCCGGGTCTGAGCCGCAGAAGTCGCCATGAACAGGACATATGATAATTAATCAGATGAATCCTCGTTCGCCCTGACGGGTAGTCAGTCCTCCTGACCACGAGCCAGGAGGAGCCCATGGCCGTCCCCGTCATCGCCGCCGTCGTCGCCGTCGTCGCCGTCGGAAAGATCGTCCAGAGCGTCTACACGTGGAGCCGGAACACCCCGCAGGGCAAAGCGCTCACCTCGGTCGCCGTGGCGGCCGCCGCCAACCACCACGCCCGCTCGGCGCCGAACGACCGGGGTGCGCAGCTCCACGCCCACGAGGCCAACAAGAGGATGGGCGAGGACTTCGTGACTCCCGCCGTGCAGAACCTCGTCCAGCACGTCCGCAAGGACCTCGGCAAGGCCTGACCCTCTGCGGCCCCGTCCGGGAGACCGGCGGGCGCCGTCGTCCGCCCCGGCCCCGCGGCCGGGGCGTACGGCGTGTCCGTTCCTGCGTGTTCCGGGCGTCCGCGCTCAGGCCTGCGTGTGCAGCGCCTCGGGGGCCGGCTCCGGGTCGGCCGTGCGGCCGGGGAGCAACGGGGTGAGCACCGCGGCCAGGCCCCACCAGGTCAGCAGACCGAGCCCGTTGGCCTTCAGGATGCCGAGGCCCGCGCCCTCGACGTAGAACCCGGTCGCGAAGGCCGCGTTCACCAGGGCCGCGCTGACCGCCATCTGCGCCTCGGCCTCGTGGCGGCCGAACAGCCGGCCCAGGCCGCGGGCGAGCGGCTTCTGCAGCACCAGCAGGAGGGGGCACATCGCCACCGTCAGGATCAGGGCCACCCACCAGGCCGTCCGCGAGGAGAACAGCAGCAGGGTGCCCGAGACCAGGGTGACCGCCACCGCGGCGAAGAGCCCGCCGGTGCCCCGGCCGAGCTCCGGCGAGGGCTTGTCCATCCACAGCAGGGCGGCGAGGACGAGGAAGGCACCGACGGCGGTGAGCGCGGCGGCCCACGGCGACCAGGAGCCGAAGGCCGCCAGCTGGACACCGACCGCCGCACTGCCGGCGAGCGCGCTGCGCCGCAGCGCGGCCGGCCGGGCGGTCAGCGGCTCGGCCCGGGCGGCGGGCGGCTCGGCCGGGGGCTGCGCCTCGGCCGGCAGCGGTGACGCGGCCGGCATCCGGGCCGAGGACAGGCTCTCCGGTGCGAGCGGGATCGGCGGTGGCGGCGGGGTCTGCGGGCCGGTGGGGCCGGCCGTCCGGCCGCCAAGGACGTCCGTGGCGGCGGCGGAGTCGGCCCGGGTCGGCGAGCCGTCGAGCGCCGTCGCCGGGTGCGGCGTCGACAGGTGCAGGGACGGGTGCGGCCGTCCCGTGGTGGTGGCCGGGCCTGCGGCGGCGGACCGCGGCGCCAGCAGCGTACCGATGTGCTCCGCGACCAGCTCGGCGCCGGCGGGCCGCTGCGCCGGGTCCTTGGCCAGCAGCGCGAGCACCAGGGCGTCCACCTCGGCCGGGACACCGGGCCGCACGTCGCCGGGCGCCTCGGGCTGCCGGGTGAGGTGCTGGTGGAGGACGGCGAGCGGCGCGCCGGTGAACGGCGGACGGCCCGTCAGCAGGGTGTGCAGCAGGCAGCCGACGGCGTACAGGTCGGCTGCCGGGCCGATGCTGCGGTCGCCGCGGGCCTGTTCCGGGGCCATGTAGGCGGCGGTGCCGATGGCGGTGCCCGTCCCGGTGAGCGAGCGGTCCTCGTAGAGGTGCTTGACGATGCCGAAGTCGAGGATCTTGACCGTTCCGCCGGGCAGCAGCATGGCGTTGGCCGGTTTGATGTCCCGGTGGACGAGGCCGGCCCGGTGGGCGACGGCCAGGCCGGTGCAGACCTGCCGCGTCCAGCCGAGGGCGTCCGTCACCGGCGGCAGCGGCCCCTCGTCCAGGACCTCCTCCAGGGCCCGCCCGTCGAGGTGCTCCATCACCAGGAAGGGCGCGCCGCCGTGCTCGGGGCCGGCCCGGCCGAAGTCGTGCACGGTGACGATGTGCGGGCTGCTGAGGTTGCCGGCGGCCCGGGCCTCGGCCGCGAACCGCTCCACACCGGAGGTGCTGGTGTCGGCACCGGTGAGCAGCTTCACCGCGACCGGCCGGCCGACCCGTTCGTCGAAGGCCCGCCACACCTGGCCCATCCCGCCGGAGCCCAGTACGGCCTCCAGCCGGTACCGGCCGTCCAGTTGCTCGCCCTGCATGCCCACCCCCGTCGTGCCCGGGGCGCGACTCGTACGGACACCCCCCACCGCCTCGGCACTCTACCGGGCCACCCACCCCGCCCGGGGCGCCGTCGACCGGGCGCCCAGCCCGGGATGGAAGGATGGCGGCATGTCCGACTTCGAGATCCCCGAACGCCACGCCCAGTTGCTCGAGTACGCGCAGAGCCTGACCCCGCCGTCGGGATGGAAGATCGAAGTGTCCGGGGACGAGATCATCATGATGGCCGGCCCGTCGGTGATCCACCAACGCAATCTCCTGGTCGTCCGCGAGCAGTTCGACGCCCACCGCCCGGCTGGGCTGATGCCGAGCGAGAACACCGACCTCGCCTCGCCGAACGTCGGTAAGCTGCGCAATCCGGACCTCACCTACATCCCGTTCTCCGTCGTGGAGCTGGGCGGCAGCGAGGTACCCGCGGAGCTCGCCGAAATCGCGGTGGAGGTGGTCTCGCCCTCCAATCCCGAGAACGACCTGGTCGGCAAGGTCCGCGACTACCCGCTCATGCGGATCCCGGTGTACCTGCTGATCGATCCGCGCGAGGGCACGATCGTGCTGTTCTCGGAGCCGGACAACGGCGTCTACCACCGGCAGTGGCGTGGGAAGTTCGGCGACTCGGTGCCCGTTCCGGCGCCCTTCTCGTTCGAGCTGGCGACCGGTGAGCTGATCCGCTACCCCGCCTGAGCGGACCTCAGGGCGGGTCCGGCGGCCGCTTCGAGGGCGGTCGCGGGGGCAGGGCCGGGGGCGGGCCGGACGTGGACCGGGACGCCGTTGAGGACGGCGGTGCCGGAGAGCGGGTCGAGGGCGTCGGGGTCGGTGAGCCGGTTGACGTTGACGCCGGGGTCGCCGGCGGCGGTGTGCAGCCGGGTGCCGGGCCGGTCGTGGCCCCAGCCGTGCGGCAGGCTGACCACGCCGGGCATGACGTCCTCGGTGATCTCCACGGGGGCGGTGAGTTCGCCGGTGCGGCTGCGGACGAGGGCGCTGCCGCCGTCGGCGAGCCCGAGGGCGGCGGCGTCGGTGGGGTGGACGTGCAGGGTGCAGCGGTTGCTGCCGCGGGTCAGCGCGGGCAGGTTGTGCAGCCAGCTGTTGTTGGAGCGCAGGTGGCGGCGGCCGACCAGGACGAGGCCGTCGCGGCGTTCGGCGAGGGCGGCGCGCAGCCGGTCGAGGTCGGCGGCGAGCGGGGCGGGGCAGAGTTCGACGGTGCCGGAGGGGGTGCGCAGCACTTCGGGCAGCCGGGGTTCGAGCGGGCCGAGGTCGATGCCGTGCGGTGCGGCGAGCAGCCGGGCGAGGGTGAGGCCGTCCGGGTCGGCGCCGAAGCCGTCGCCGTAGGCGCCGAGGCGGAGCATCAGGTCGACCTGGCGCTCGCTGCCGCTGTCGCCGTGCAGGGCGGCGGCGAGTTCGGCCGGGTCGCGGCCGTGGACGGGCGAGGAGGGGTCGGCGACGGCCTTGGCGAGGACGCCGGCGATCACCGTCTCGTCGAGGGCGTACGGGTTCGCGGCGGCCGCGGCGCCGTGCCCGGCGGCGATCATGGTGAGCCGGGAGAGGATCCGGCACTCGTCGGGTTCGCCGTCCCGGAGCGGCAGCGGCGCCGGGGACCAGCGGGCGGTGTTGCGGATCGCGAGGTCGCCGAAGGCGAGGTCGAAGTGCGGGGAGCGGCCGGGCGGCGGGGGCGGCAGGACGACGTGCGCGTGCCGGGTGGTCTCGTTGAGGTAGGGGTCGACGCTGACCATGAAGTCGAGGCCGGTGAGGGCCTCGTCGAGGCGGTGGCCGCCGGGGGTGGAGAGCACCGGGTTGCCGGCGACGGTGATCAGGGCGCGGACCTGCCCGTCGCCCGGGGTGGTGATCTCCTCGGCGAGGGTGACGGCGGGCAGTTCGCCCTTGATCTCGGGCAGGCCGCGGACCCGGCTGTGCCAGCGGCCGGTGGTGAAGCCGCGTCCGCGGCCGGTGCCGCGGCGGCGCCGGGCGGCGAGCGGGAACATCGCGCCGCCGGGCCGGTCGAGGTTGCCGGTGAGGGCGTTGAGCACGTCGACGAGCCAGCTGGCGAGGGTGCCGAACTCGACGGTGCTGGTGCCGATCCGGGCGTAGACGGCGGCGGTCGGGGCTGCGGCGAGTTCGCGGGCGAGGTCCCGGATCGACTCGGCGGGGATGCCGCAGGCCTCGGCGACGGCCTCGGGCGCGAAGGGCTCGACGAGCCGGCGGACGTCCTCGGTGCCGGTGAGGTGGGGGCCGGGTGCGGTGAGCCCCTCGGCGAAGAGGGTGTGCACCAGGCCGGCCAGCAGGTGGGCGTCGGCGCCGGGGCGGATCGGCAGATGGCGGTCGGCGAGGGCGGCGGTGCGGGTGCGGCGCGGGTCGACGACGACGAGGCGGCCGCCGCGCCGGCGCAGCGCCTTGAGCTTGCCGGGGAAGTCGGCGGCGGTGCAGAGGCTGCCGTTGGACTCGACGGGGTTGGCGCCGAGCATCAGCAGGTAGTCGGTGCGGTCGAGGTCGGGGACGGGGATCGCCAGCGGGTCGCCGAAGAGCAGGCCGGAGGAGACGTGCTTGGGCATCTGGTCGACGGTGCTGGCGCTGTAGACCTGGGTGCTGCCGACGGCCTTGGCGAGGGCACCGGCGTAGAGGCCGCCGGCGAGGGTGTGGACGTTGGGGTTGCCGAGGTAGGTGGCGACGGCCTGCCGGCCGTGCTGCCCGATGACGGCGGTGAGGCCGGCCTCGACGGCGGCGAAGGCCTCGTCCCAGTCGACCTCGCGGTGGCCGGTGGCGGTGCGCAGCAGCGGGCGCCGGATCCGGTCGGGGTCGTTGTCGAGCTGGCCGAGGGCGGCGCCCTTGGGGCAGACGAACCCGCGGCTGAAGACGTCGGCGCGGTCGCCGCGGGCGGCGGTGATCCGGCCGGTGTCCAGGGTGAGTTCGAGTCCGCAGGTCGCCTCGCACAGCGGGCAGACGCGGTACGCCTTCTCGGTCATGCCGACTCCCATCGCCGCGGGTTCTCGCCACCGCTCCCGCAGGGTTTTAGCGGAACGATAAACCACGCGGGGCCGCTTGTCTCCGGCCCCGGCGATTCCGGTGCCGCACAGTGCCGGGGCAGCTTTCAGCGTTCTGCTAGAAATCCGGTGGCGTCGGCCTCAGGGGCGGGCCGGCCGGGTCACCATGGCGTCCAGGCAGCGGGCCACCCGGCCGTCGAGCTCCTCCACCGGCACGTCGATCTCCCGGGCGAGGTGCTCGCGGAACAGCGCGTACCCGTACACGGCGGAGGCGAGGGCCGCCTGCAGGGCGTCGGTGTCGTCGACGGGCAGTTCGCCGCGCGCGGCCTCGGCCTCCAGCAGCCGGTGCTCGTGGGCCCGGCCGGGCATCGGGCGGGGGCGCTCGTCGCCGTCGAGGACGAGCAGGGCCATCAGGCGGATCGGGCCGGGGCGGCGCAGCGCCGTCCAGAAGAACCGGGAGAGCCGCTTGCGGAGCGGGAGTTCCTCGGAGGCGGCGGCCGCCGCGTCCTGCACGCTCTCCTGGCCCTGCGACCACAGGGCGGAGCGCAGCAGGTCGCGGCGGGAGCCGAAGTACTGGTAGACGAGGCCGCGGTTGACGCCGGCCTCGTCGGCCACCTCGCGGAGGTTGAGTCCGGCGAGCACGCCCTGCTTCTGCAGGAGGTCCAGGGCCGCGCTGCGCAGGGCCTCCTCGGTCGCCGCCCGGTCGTGCGACGAGCGGGTGCGCTGCGGCGTCCGTGGGGTGCTCAACGGGGGCCTCCGCGGGTGGGTTCGGCGCCGCTGCCACCGGCGCGGCCTGCGACGACGACTCTACGGCCTCGGCCCGCCCTGCCGGCGGTGGGCGTCGATCGCCCGCCAGACCCGGTCGCGCAGGAACGGCGCCTCGGTGAACCGGATGCCGGTGGCGTCGCGCAGGGCGTTGGCGAAGGCGGGCGGCACCGGGTTGAAGGGGCTCTCGGACATCGACTTGGCGCCGAGCGGGCCGATGGCGTCCGAGGTCCGCGAGAAGTGCACCTCGGTGCGCGGGACGTCGGCGAAGGCGGGCAGCCGGTAGCGGCGGAAGGCCGCGGTGGTGACCTCGCCGCGCTCGTCGAGCAGCACCTGTTCGAAGAGGGTGGCGCCGAGGGCCTGGGCGACGCCGCCCTCGACCTGGCCGCGGCACTGCAGCGGGTTCATCACCTTGCCGGCGTCGGCGCCGTGGACGCTGCGCAGGATGCGGATCTCGCCGGTGTCCGGGTCCACGGCGATCCGGAACCACTGCGAGTTGAAGGCGACCGAGCGGGGCGAGCCGCCGAAGTGGCCGTCGGCCCGGAGCTCGACGCCCCGGCCGCGGGCGGCCTCGAAGAGCTCCTTCAGCGGCACCGGCCGCCCGTCGCAGTCCGCCGCGTCGGCGGTGAGCCGCAGCAGGCTGCGCGGGGTGCGGGCGTACTCCGCGGTGAAGGAGAGGATCCGCTCGGCGAGGGCGTCGGCGGCCTGCATCACGGCCTTGCCGGCGACGACCGTGCCGGCCGAGCCGAAGGCGCCGGTGTCGTGCCGGACGAGGTCGGTGTCGGACTGCCTGACGGTCGTCCGGTCGACGGTGGTGCCCAGCGCGCCCGCGGTGATCTGCTGGTGGACGGTGGTGGTGCCGTTGCCGAACTCGGCGGTGCCGACGGCGATGTCGTAGGTGCCGTCCTCCAGGAGCTGCACGGTGGCGTCGGCGATGTGACCGCCGGGCGGGCCGCAGGCGATCGCCGACATGGCGAAGCCCTGTCCCACCAGCCAGCCCTCGGGGGCGAGTTCGGCACTGGTGTCCGCGGCGAGGGCGTCCCGGACGCCCCGGAGGCACTGGTCGAGGCCGTAGGAGGCGATGTGCAGGTCCTCCTCCTCGCCGAGCGGACCCGCCACGGGCTCCCCGGGCCCGATGACGTTCTTCTCGCGGAGCACCAGCGGGTCGATGCCGAGCCGCCGGGCGAGTTCGTCCATGGCCGATTCCAGGGCGAAGGTGACCTGGCCCAGTCCGTAGCCGCGGAAGGCGCCGGCGGGCACGGCGTTGGTGTACACCGAGTACGCGTCGACCTTCTTGTGCGGGGCCCGGTACACGCCCGTCGACTCGCCGATGCTGTGGAACATCACGGCCGGCCCGTGGTTGCCGTAGGCGCCGGTGTTGGCGACGACCCGGAGCTGCAGGGCCGTCAGTGTGCCGTCCGCCCGGGCACCGACCTTCACCGTGATCGTGAAGGGGTGCCGGGTGGTGGCGCCGTGGAACTGCTCGGCCCGGGTGAACTCCAGCTTCACCGGCCGGTGCAGCTTCAGCGCGGCCAGGACGGCGAGGTCCTCGGTGAGCATCTCCTGCTTGCCGCCGAACCCGCCGCCGACCCGGCCCGCGACCACCCTCACCTTCTCCGCCGGCAGGCCGTACAGCGCGCACAGCGCCCGCCGGGTGAGGAACGGCACCTGGGTGCTGGAGCGCACCACGATCCGCTCCTGCCCCGTCTCCCCGTCCTCCTCGAAGTACGCCAGGCACCCGTGCGTCTCCAGGCTGGCGTGCCGCACCCGCTGGGTCCGGAAGGTCTCCTCGTACACCAGGTCGGCCTCGGCGAAGCCCTGCTCCACGTCGCCCGTCTCGCCGTGGGCCTCGCCGCAGACGTTGTCCTCCGGCCCGGCGATCCGCGACTCCGGTCCCTTGGGGTGGATCACCGGAGCGCCGGGCCGCATCGCCTCCTCCGGGTCCAGCACGTACGGGAGTTCCGCGTACTCCACCACGACCCTTCGGCAGCCCTCCTCGGCCGCCGCCTCGCTCTCGGCCACCACGGCGGCGACCCGCTGGCCGACGAAGCGGACCACGTCGTCGAGGACGCGGGTGTCGTCCGGGTCCTCGGTCGGGTGCTCGTGCCGGGCGGAGGAGTACAGCGCGGCGGGCGCGTCCTCGTGGGTGAACACCGCGACCACGCCGGGGACGCACAGCGCGGCGGAGGTGTCGATCGAGACGATCCGGGCGTGCGGGTGCGGGGAGCGCAGCAGCTTCATGTGCAGCAGGCCCTCGACCTCCAAATCGAAGGTGTAGCGGGCGGTGCCGGTGACCACCTGCGGCCCGGCGGGCGCTCCGAGGCTGCGTCCGACCGCCCGGCCCGCGCACGGCCGTTCGACGTGCCGGACACCGCGGACGGCGTCCTCGACCGCCCGGTAGCCGGTGCAGCGGCAGAGGTTGCCCTTCAGCGCCCTCGGCAGGTCGGCGAGGTGCTCCTCGGTGAAGGCGGCGGCCGTCATCAGCATGCCCGCCGTGCAGAAGCCGCACTGGAAGCCCTGCGCGTCGAGGAACCGCCGCTGCAGCGGGTGGAGTTCGCCGTCCCGGGCGAGGCCCTCCACGGTGGTGACCTCGCGGCCGTCGGCGCGGAGCGCGGGGTAGAGCAGCTGTGCACCGGCCGACCGTCGACCTGTACGGTGCAGGCGCCGCAGTCCCCGGCGTCGCAGCCCTTCTTCACCCCGAACCAGCCCTGTTCGCGCAGGTAGGTCCGCAGGCACTGGCCCGGCCGCGGCTCGGCCCCGGACGGCTGCCCGTTGACCCGGACGTGGAAGCTCATCGGGTCTCCTCCCCCGCGAGCTCGCGGCGGATCTCCTCCGCGAGACGGAAGGTCATGTGCCGCCGCCAGGCGGGCAGTCCGTGGATGTCGTCGACGTACTCCCCCGGCCCGACCGCGTGCGCGATGCCCTCGCGCAGCGCCTCGGTGTTCGGCAGCAGCGGGAAGTCCAGCCGGACCGGCCGCACCGTCGAGGCGGTGACGGTCAGCGCGAAGGAACCGTCGGAGGCGTCCAGGGTGCCGATCAGCAGCGCGCCGGAACGGCCCAGCCCGTACAGCGACGCCTGCCGGAAGGCCGTCCGGCGGGCCAGCGCCCGGGCCGGCAGGGTCACCGCGCGGAGCAGCTCGCCCGGCTGCAGGACGTTGCGCCCAGCCCCGGTGACGAAGTCCTTCACCGGGACCTCCCGGACGGCGCCGGTCTGCGCCACCAGCCGGCAGACGCCGTCCAGCGCGGCGGTCAGCGAGATCATCGGCCCGGCCGGCAGCGCGTTGCAGAGGTTGCCGCCGACGGTGGCCAGGTGCCAGATCTTCCAGGACGTCAGGAAGGCCCGGCAGCACTGCTCGAACAGCGGCGCGGACGGCCACGCCGCCGGCTTCGGGTACGCCGAGAGCTCGGCGACGGTGCAGGTCGCGGCGGTCTCCAGGGCGCCGTCCGGGGCGGGGAGCAGCGGAGGCCAGCCCGTGCGGCCGAGGTCGATCAGCCGGCGCAGGTGCGGCTGCGGTTCGGAGAACAGGTACGTCCCGCCGGCCAGCCAGGCGTCGCCCGGCCGCCAGGTGTCGCGCCGCCGCGCGTCACGCACCTCCACCACCGTGTTCAGGTCCACGTTGTCCCACCGTCCTCGAAAGCCGACACGGTGATTGAAGCCAACCCGGACGGGCCGGCACGACTGGTGCGACCCACGGCCGCCGCGGCCCCGGCCTGGGTGATCGGCCAAGGGCGGCGGCGAGCGCCGGCACTCCTGCGGACGGGCGAATTCCAGGGAGAGGTGCCGCTGCGGCTGGCAGCTGCGGCCCTAGGCTCGCCGCGTGAAGCGAATCCCGGGCCGTCCCGCCGTGCGCCTGGCCGCGGCCGGTGCGGCCGTCCTGCTCGCCCTCGCCGGCTGCGGTTCGGACCCGGCCCCGTCCGCCGGGTCCACCGGTCCGGCGGCCTCCGCGTCCGTCTCGGGCACGGTCACCGTCTTCGCGGCCGCCTCGCTGAAGGAGGCCTTCACCGAACTGGGGCGGAGGTTCG
This sequence comes from Streptomyces sp. NRRL B-24484, assembly GCF_000717715.1. Lineage (GTDB taxonomy): Bacteria > Actinomycetota > Actinomycetes > Streptomycetales > Streptomycetaceae > Kitasatospora. The sequence continues at coordinate 36,130 of NZ_JOAI01000003.1, forward strand.
AGGCGGCCCACCCCGGCAGCCACGTGGTGCTGAACTTCGCGGGCAGCGACGCCCTCGCGGCGAGCATCGTCGCCGGCGCCCCCGCGGACGTCTTCGCCGCGGCGAGCCCGGCCACCATGAAGACCGTCGGCGACGAGGGCGGGACGGTCGGCGGCCCCGTCACCTTCGCGCGCAACGAGCTGGAGATCGCCGTCGCACCGGACAACCCGCAGCAGATCACCACCCTGCAGGACCTCGCCCGGCCGGGCCTGAAGGTGGTGCTCTGCGCCCAGCAGGTGCCCTGCGGCGCCGCGGCCCAGAAGGCCCTCGCCGTCGGCGACGTCCGGCTCACCCCGGTCAGCTGGGAGCAGGACGTGAAGGCCGCCCTGACCAAGGTCGAACTGCGCGAGGCCGACGCCTCGCTGGTCTACCGGACGGACGTGAAGGCCGCCGCGGGCAAGGCGGACGGCGTGCCCTTCCCCGAGGCCGCCCGCGCGATCAACGACTACCCGATCGCCGTCCTCGCCCGCGCCCCCAACACCGCCGGCGCCCGCGCCTTCGTCGCCCTCGTCGAGTCCCCCGAGGGCCGCCGGGTCCTCACCGACGCCGGCTTCCTGAGCCCGTAGGGCGCCGAGGGCACTCAGGAGGTCGCCCCGGGGGCGCCGCGCGGGGGCACCTCCCGGCCGGCTCCAGGGCCGCCGCCGGCGCCGCGGGAACGGCGAAGGCCCCGCCGGTGGACGGCGGGGCCTTCGGTCACTCCGGGGAGTGCGGGGTGGTTCAGGCGAGGGCGGCGATGGCGTCGTTGAAGGTCTTCGACGGGCGCATCACGGCCGCGGCCTTGGTGGCGTCGGGCTGGTAGTAGCCGCCGATGTCGGCCGCCGAGCCCTGGACGGCGATCAGCTCGTCGACGATCGTCTGCTCCTGCTCGGACAGCGCCTCCGCGAGACCGGCGAACGCCTGGGCGAGCTCGGCGTCGGCGGTCTGCTGCGCCAGCTCCTGGGCCCAGTACAGGGCCAGGTAGAAGTGGCTGCCGCGGTTGTCGATGCCACCGAGGCGGCGGCTCGGCGACTTGTCCTCGTTGAGGAAGCTGCCGGTGGCGCGGTCCAGGGTGTCGGCCAGCACCTGGGCGCGGGCGTTGCCGGTGGTGGTGGCGAGGTGCTCGAAGCTGACGGCCAGGGCGAGGAACTCGCCGAGGCTGTCCCAGCGCAGGTAGTTCTCCTTGACCAGCTGCTGGACGTGCTTCGGGGCGGAGCCGCCGGCGCCGGTCTCGAAGAGGCCGCCGCCGTTCATCAGCGGGACGACCGACAGCATCTTGGCGCTGGTGCCCAGCTCCAGGATCGGGAAGAGGTCGGTCAGGTAGTCGCGCAGCACGTTGCCGGTGACCGAGATGGTGTCCTCGCCGCGGCGGATGCGCTCCAGGGAGAACGTCGTCGCCTCGACCGGCGAGAGGATCTCGATCTGCAGGCCCTCGGTGTCGTGCTCCGGCAGGTACGCCTTCACCTTGGCGATGAGCTGCGCGTCGTGGGCGCGGCCCTCGTCCAGCCAGAAGACGGCCGGGTCGCCGGTGGCGCGGGCGCGGGTGACGGCGAGCTTGACCCAGTCGCGGATCGGGAGGTCCTTGGTCTGGCACATCCGGAAGATGTCGCCGGCGCCCACGGCCTGCTCCAGCACGACGGCGCCGGAGGCGTCGACGACGCGCACGGTGCCGGTGGTGGCGATCTCGAAGGTCTTGTCGTGGCTGCCGTACTCCTCGGCCTTCTGCGCCATCAGGCCGACGTTCGGGACGGAGCCCATGGTGGCCGGGTCGAAGGCGCCGTGGGCACGGCAGTCCTCGATGACGGCCTGGTAGACGCCCGCGTAGCTGCTGTCCGGGAGGACGGCGAGGGTGTCGGCCTCCTGGCCGTCCGGGCCCCACATGTGGCCGGAGGTGCGGATCATGGCCGGCATGGAGGCGTCGACGATGACGTCGCTCGGCACGTGCAGGTTGGTGATGCCGCGGTCGGAGTCGACCATCGCCAGGGCCGGGCCGGCGGCGATCTCGGCGTCGAAGGACGCCTTGATCTCGGCGCCGTTGGCCAGCGACTCCAGGCCCTTGAAGATGCCGCCGAGGCCGTCGTTCGGGCTCAGGCCGGCCGCCGCGAGGTCGGCGCCGTAGGTGGCGAAGGTGTCCGGGAAGAACGCGCGCACGACGTGGCCGAAGACGATCGGGTCGGAGACCTTCATCATGGTGGCCTTGAGGTGCACCGAGAACAGCACGTCCTCGGCCTTGGCGCGGGCGACCTGGGCGGTCAGGAACTCGCGCAGGGCGGCGACGCGCATCACCGAGGCGTCGACGACCTCGCCGGCGAGCACCGGCACCTTCTCGCGGAGCACGGTGGTGGAGCCGTCGTCGCCGTGCAGCTCGATGCGGAGGCTGCCGGCCTCGGCGACGACCGCGGACTTCTCGGTGGAGCGGAAGTCGTCGACGCCCATGGTGGCGACGTTGGTCTTGGAGTCGGCGCTCCAGGCACCCATGCGGTGCGGGTGGGCCTTGGCGTAGTTCTTCACCGAGGCGGGGGCGCGGCGGTCCGAGTTGCCCTCGCGCAGGACGGGGTTGACCGCGCTGCCCTTGACCTTGTCGTAGCGGGCGCGGGTCTCGCGCTCCTCGTCGGTCTTCGGGTCGTCCGGGTAGTCCGGCAGGGCGTAGCCCTGGGCCTGCAGCTCGGCGACCGCGGCCTTGAGCTGCGGGATCGAGGCCGAGATGTTCGGCAGCTTGATGATGTTGGCACCGGGGGTCTTGGCCAGCTCGCCGAGCTCGGCGAGGGCGTCGTCGATGCGCTGCCCCTCCTCGAGACGCTCCGGGAAGCTCGCGATGATGCGCCCGGCGAGGGAGATGTCGCGCGTCTCCACCTTGACGCCCGCCGTCGAGGCGTACGCCTGGACCACGGGCAGGAAGGAATACGTTGCCAGGGCCGGGGCCTCGTCAGTGTGCGTGTAGATGATGGTCGAGTCAGTCACCGGGTACTCCGCTTCACGTGTACAACGTCTCGACGTCAAGATATCTCGTCCGGGACCCTTTTCGACACCGCCCCCCGGATCGAGTTGTCCCGCGGCGCCGCGGGCGGCCGGTCGCACGGGGAATCCGCCGCCACCCTATGACCGTTCCGCGCCGCCCGCGCCGTGGCCGCGGCCCGGCCCGGATCCCGCGGCGGCCGGGACCGGCGGGCACGGCAGGCATGGTCGACGGGCCCGGCCGGCGGCCCCGGTCTGCGGGCGGGCCGGCCGCCGCGGCGGCACGGCGCGGCGCCGCCGGGGCGGAGTGCGCCCCTTCCGGCGCCGGGCGGTGCCATCATCGGGTCATGACGGGATCACCGGACGCGTTCGGGTACGGGGACGGCGCCCGGCGGCGCTGGGCGGCGCGGCTGGCCTTTGCCGCCGTGGCGAGCGCGGCGGTGGTGCTGCTGATCGTCGGCGGGCTGAAGTCGCTGGCGCTGATGATCGCCGGACTGGCCGCGCTGGCCGTGGCCGTCGCCGGCCTCTGGTGGGCGCTCACCCATCGCGGCGCCCGGCGCCTGCTGGCGATCGGCCTGGCCGTCGGCGCGGTGGCCGCCGTCCTGGTCGGGTACGCGCTGGTCGACCTGCTCTGGGCCGTCCTCCTGGTGCTGGCGCTGTGGGCGGTCGCGGTGGTGGCCGGACGGTCCGCGCTGTCCCGGGGCACCAGCAAGCCGGCCGAGCACCGCACGCCGCCGCCCTCCCGACCGTTCCTGATCATGAATCCGCGCTCCGGCGGCGGCAAGGTCGAGCGCTTCGGGCTGGCCGCCCGGGCCCGGGCGCTCGGTGCGGAGGTCGTCCTGCTCGACCCGGAGCACCACCAGAACGTCACCGAACTGGCCCGGGCCGCCGTCGCCCGCGGCGCCGACCTGCTCGGGGTCGCGGGCGGCGACGGCACCCAGGCGCTGGTCGCGGGCGTCGCCGCCGAGCACGGCCTGCCCTTCCTGGTGATCTCCGCCGGGACGCGCAACCACTTCGCGATGGACCTCGGCCTCGACCGCACCGACCCGGGGACCTGCCTGGACGCCCTCACCGACGGCGTGGAGCTGCACATCGACCTCGGTCTGATCGGCGACCGGGTCTTCGTCAACAACGCGTCCTTCGGCACCTACGCGGCCGTGGTGCAGAGCCCGGCGTACCGGGACGACAAGGTGCGCACCGTCCTCGACATGCTTCCCGAGCTGCTGACCCACCAGAGCGGGCCGCGGTTGCGGCTGCGCGCCGCCGGGGCCGAGGTGGACGCCCCGCAGGCCGTCCTGGTCAGCAACAACCCGTACGCGCCGGGCGACGCGGGCGGGCTGGGGCGCCGTCCGCGGCTGGACACCGGGGCGCTCGGGGTCCTCGGGGTCAAGGTGGACACCGCGGCCCAGGCGGTCGGGCTGCTGCGCGGCGGCACCGCGACCGGGCTGACGGCGCTCGCCGCCCGCGAGGTGGTGATCGACGCCGACGTCCCCGAGATCCCGGTCGGCGTGGACGGCGAGGCGCTCGTGCTGCCGACCCCGGTGGTCTGCCGGATCCGTCCGGCCGCGCTGCGGGTCCGGGTGCCGCGGCACCGGCCCGGCGTGCCGAGCGCCCGGCCGCCGCTGGACTGGCAGCGGCTGCGGAAAATCGCCTTCCCGCCGCGCGACACCGCCGGCTGAGGCCGCCTCGCCCGCCGCGGGGTCAGTGTCCGAGGGCCGCCTTGGCGGCGACGATGATCAGGCCGAGCAGCAGGTTGGCCACGCCCTCGCCGACGGCCAGCCGGCGGGACGCGCCGGCCCGGACGGCGCCCAGGGTCGCCCAGGTGACCTGCTGCGCCACCGCGACCGAGAGCGCGAGCCAGGCCGTGCCGCCGAGGTCGAGGCCGAGCAGCGGGCTGACCGCCACCGCCACGGCGGGCAGCACGGCGGCCTCCACGATGGACCACTCGTGCCCGGCCACCCGGCGCAGCTCGCGGCGGTCGATGGCCTTGCCGACGATCCGCTCGCCGGCGACCTGCGCGTAGACGTGGGCGGCCCAGAACACCACGCCGGTGACCAGCAGCAGTCCGATCAGCTGCAGCCGCGGGAAGTCCCCGGCGGTACCGGCGGTGGCGACCACCGAGGCGGCGAGCAGGGACCCGTAGACCGCGCCGGCGTAGTCCGTCCGTCCGGCGTGCGGCCGGTCCTTGCGCACGGGCTGCCCGGTCGGGGCGGGAGTACTGGTCACCCGACCCAACATAGGGGCCCGAACCGGACATTCCGGGGAACGACGCCGCCCGCCGGCCCGGACGGGTCCGGCGGGTACGGCGGGTACGGTCAGGGGCCGGCGCCGCCCCGTTCGGCGCCGGTCCGGCGGGTCAGCTCGTCGAACCGAGAATCGCCAGTACGACGAGTCCGATGAGCGCCAGCGCCCAGGCCCACCAGGTGTCCTTCAGGTCCATGTGCATCCTCCCGGGAGTGTTGCGCCGATCAGAGCACTACTGTGACGGACGGTCAACACTTCTGACAGAGGGTCGCGGCCGATCACCGGAACAGACCGCGGCGACGGCCGCTCAGCCGGCCGGGTTGACGAACTCCGGCTGGTCGAGGACGCGCAGCCAGCTGCCGTCCGGCTGGCGGCGCACCACCTGGGCGCGGGCGCCCGCGCCGTCCCGCGGCGGGGTCGAGGTGAGGGCCGTGTCGCCGCTGACCAGGGTCGGCAGCGGAGTCTCCGGCTCGAAGTGCGGGCGGTTCGCCAGCACCTTCTCCCAGAGTGCCCGGATTGCCTCCCGGCCAACCGTGAACGACCCCGGAGGATAGGCCAGCACGGCGTCCTCCGTGTACAGCGCGGCAACCCCGGCGGCGTCGCCCGCGTTGGAGCGCTCGACGAACAGACGGGTGATGTCCTCCGGCCGCGCGGCCTTCTCGTAGCCCTCGTAGTCGGTCCGCTGCTGCTCGGTCTCCGGCATGACGCCCTCCCGGCGATTGATCCGTTCCTGGATTCCGCGGCCGCCCTCCGGCCCGGTGCTTCCAGCCTCGCCCGGTGGGGATCAGAAGTCCAACAGCTGGATCTGCTGGGAGCTAGAATCAGTAGTCATGGAATTGCGCCAGCTGGAGTACTTCGTCGCCGTCGCGGAGGAGCAGAGTTTCACCCGGGCGGCGGAACGGGTGCACATCAGCCAGTCCGGGGTGAGCGCGCAGATCCGGCAGCTGGAGCGGGCGCTCGGGGCCGAGCTCTTCGACCGGTCGGCGCGGACGGCGACACTCACCGTGGCGGGCAAGGCGGCCCTGGAGCACGCCCGGGCCACCCTGGCCTCCGCGGCGGCCGTCCGGGAGGCGGTGGGCGAGGTGACCGGCCTGATCCGGGGCCGGCTCACCGTGGGCATGGTCCTCGGCTGCACCGTGACCCCGCTGTTCGAGGCGCTCGCCGCCTTCCACCGGGCGCACCCGGGCGTGGAGATCGCCCTGCTGGAGGACAACTCGGACCGGCTCGTGGAGGCGGTGCGCAGCGGCACCGTCGACCTCGCCCTGGTCGGCACGGCGACCGCCGCGCCGGAGGGCCTGGAGGCCCTGACCATCGTCAGCGAGCCGCTGGTCGCGGCCGTCCCCGCGGGCCATCCGCTGGCCGGCCGGGCCCGGGTCGCGCTGGCCGGCCTGGCGGAGCACCCGCTGGTCTGCATGCCGCGCGGCACGGGCATCCGCACGGTGCTGGACGGGGCGTGCGCCGCGGCCGGGGTCCGGCCGGTGATCGCGCTGGAGGCGGGGGCGGCGGACGCGGTCGCCGACCTCGCCGCGCGGGGGCTCGGGGTGGCGGTGTTCAGTGCCTCGATGGCCGCCGCGTACGCGGACCGGCTGACCGCCCTGGCGATCGAGGACGCCACCGAACCGGCCCTGCTCGCGCTGGTCTGGCGGCCCGCGCACGGCCCGGCCGTCCGCGAGGCCGTCCGCGCCTGCCGCCGGGCGTTCGCCGCTGGCACAACCTGAACCGCCCCGGCACGGCCTGAACCGCCCCGGGACGGCTACACGAAGCCCTCGGCGATCAGCGTCGCGCCGTCGGCGGTGACGCGGTGCCGGCGGCCCGATCCGCCCACCACCCGGCTCCAGCTCTCGACGATCAGGGACTCGTCCTCCAGGCGGTAGTTGAAGCCGCCGTACATGCCGGGGATCGGGAAGCCCATGTGCGGGACGGTGAGCTCGGTGAGCACCTCCAGCTGTGGAAGGGCGAGCCGGTGCTCCTCGGCCAGCCCCTGGGAGTCCTCGCGGACCAAAGCGTGCAGGTGGCCCTCCAGCGCGGCCAGCAGCGCAGGCGGCAGCGGGTGCCGCACGACGGGCCGCAGGACGTCCAGCAGGTGGGTGTGGCCGCGGGCCGCCGCGATGTCCGCGGGCCGCTCGCCGGCGGAGGTGCGCAGGGTCCGCCAGGCGCCGGCGACAACGAGCCGGGTGACCGTGACGACCGGAGCGCCCAGCCAGGCCGCCTGGTGGAGCGGGGCGAAGCCGCTGGGGCCGCCGATGCGGGTGGCGTTGACCCACTCCGGCTTCCCGTCGAGCAGCTCGAACACCCGGGTCCAGGCGCTGTCCCGGGCTGCGTCGGCGAGCGCGTCCCGCTCGGCGACCACCTCGGCGCGGTAGACGTCACGGGTGGTCACGCCGTCCCAGCCCGAGTTCTCACGGATCGTCATTCGATCATCGTAGTCACGGGGGCAGACAGCACGCCTACCGCCGGGTACGATCCCGGACACCGCAGTTACCAGTCAGTAGCTTCCGGCCCGGTCCCCGTGCGGCTCGGTCCACCGCGGCTGCCCGAAGGAGTTGCCATGCCCGTACTCGACCGCCAGGACGACGTCTTCGTCCTCGACCTCGGCGACGGCGAGAACCGCTTCCACCCCGACTGGGTCGCCGCCGTCGACGGCCTGCTGGACGAGGTGGAGAAGGCCGAGGGGCCGCGCGCCCTGGTGACGACCGCCACCGGCAAGTTCTGGTCCAACGGCCTCGACCTGGACTGGCTGTTCGCCAACACCGACCGGGCGCTCGAGTACGTGTCCTCCGTCCAGGAACTGCTGGCCCGGATGCTGACCCTGCCCGTGGTCACCGTCGCCGCGCTGCAGGGGCACACCTTCGCGGCCGGGGCGATGTTCTCGCTGGCGCACGACTTCCGGGTGATGCGCGGCGACCGGGGCTACTGGTGCCTGCCCGAGGCCGAGATCGACATCCCCTTCACGGCCGGCATGTCGGCCCTGATCCAGGCCCGCCTCCACCCGGGGACGGCCCACGAGGCCATGGTCACCGCCCGCCGCTACGGCGGCCACGAGGCCCTCGCCGCCGGCATCGTCGACCGCACCGCCGACGAGGACGCCGTCCGCCGCACCGCCCTCGCCCTCGCCGCCACCCACACCGCCAAGGCGGGCCCGACCGTCGGCACCATCAAGACCCGGATGTACGGCCCCGCCCTGGCGGCCCTCCGCGAACGGGACATCCCCCTCGGCTGAACCCCACTGCCCGGCCCCGCCCACGGGCCGCGCCGCTCCGAACGGCGCCGGTGCGGAACCCGGGTGACGCCCCGTCCGCGCCACGCGATCATGGGCGGATGACCAGGACCGACGGACCCACGGGCCGCCCCACCCGCCCCGGGTCCGGCTTCGGCGAGGCCGTGGCGCTCTGGGGCGCCTCGCTCTGCCGGGCCTCGAAGGTGATCGACGCCGCCACCCTGGCGCTGGCCGAGGGGCTCGACGGCACGGCGCTGCGGATGCCGGCCGGCCTGCCGGCGACCGATCCCGACGGCCGGCTGCCCCGCAGTGCTGGACGACGCCTGTGCGGAGCTCGGCCTCTCCCCGCCGGTCCGCGGCACCCGGGCCGCCGACGAGGCCGGCGTGCGCGTCCGCCCGGCAGGTGATGCGCCGGGAGCTGACGCCCCGCCGGCTCGCCGAGCGGCTCCGCGAGGTCTTCGGTGTCGGCCTCGACCTGATCGACCCGGTGACCGCCCTGGTCGACGACTACGACAACGAGTTCGGCGCGTGGACGCTGCCCCGGCTGGACGCCGCGGTGTTGGTCGAGGCGTGGGCCCTGGGCGCCGACCCGACGGTGCTCGGCACCGGCGGGCGGCCGACCACCGCCCGCGAGCCGGTGCTCGTCTCCCTCGCGGCGCTCGCCGACATCACCGCCGCCGCGCAGCGGGACGGCCTGCCCGCCGACCGCCCCGGCGACCTGCTCCGCCTCGCCCGGACCCGCCGGATCCCGCGGACGGGCGAGGTCGGCGGCAGGCTTTACCAGGTCCACGGTGCGGGCTGCCGGTTCACCGACCCGGACGGGTCGGTGGTCGACGTGGACTTCACCGCCGAGGGCGCGGCAGCCTTCGACGCCCGGCGGCTGCAAGGCCACGAGGCGACCCTCCCTGTGCCGTTCGTCCCCGGGCAGGACGAACCCCGCGCCGCCGCGGCCGCGCTGACGCAGCTCACCGAGGTGCGGCCGGGATGGTTCATCCCGCTCCGGACCGCGGCCCGGCCGGGTGTCCGTGAGTCCGGAGAAATCCGTCGAGAAAGTCCGCCCGGGCCGGCCCGGAGAGCCCCCGGCACGGCACCCGGCGGGGGTGACGGCGGCCGCGGGGCGAGGGGCCGGGGTGATGCCCCGTCCGGGCCCGCCGCAGGCCCGCAGCGACACCGACAGGGCATCCGCACATCTGCTCTGACCTGGCCTTTCTTCCTGGCCGAGGGTAATCTGACGGCCTGTCGGAAAGGGGGCCGGATGGACCGGACCGTACGCACCGTCGATGACGTCTTCGCCCTTCTGGACGGGCTGTTCGAGAGCCGGGACGGCCGGTGGGCCACCGGCGACGGGGCGGGCTACTGGGACCGCTTCTACGCCGACCGGTCGAAGCCCGTGCCGTTCTTCGTCGCCAAGCCCGACGAGGGCCTGGCCGCCCACGTCGACCGGGGGCTGATCGCTCCCGGCCGGGCCCTGGACCTCGGGTGCGGGCCGGGGCGCAACGCGGTGTTCCTGGCGTCCCGGGGGTTCGAGGTGGACGCGGTCGACCTCTCCCCCGCCGCTCTGGCGTGGGCCGGGGACCGGGCGCGGGAGGCCGGCGTCGAGGTCCGCCTCCTCTGCGGCGACGCCTTCCGGCTCGCCGGAACGGAACTGACCGGCCCGTACGACCTGGTGGTGGACTCGGGCTGCTTCCACCACCTGCCCCCGCACCGCCGGGTCAGCTACCTGGCGCTCCTCGCCCGGGTGTTGGCGCCCGGCGGCCACCTCGCGCTGACCTGCTTCGCCGCCGGCGCGATGGGCTCGGAACTCTCCGACGCGGACCTCTACCGGGAGGGCCGGCTGGGCGGCGGCCTCGCGTACACCGCGGAGTCGCTGCGCCGGATCTTCGCGGACCTGACGGAGGTCGAACTGCGCCGGATGAACGACGAGCCGGCCGGCTCGCCCCTGTTCGGCGAGGCGTTCCTGTGGACGGCGCTGTTCCGCCGCGACACACCGGCGCCCCCGGAGGGGCGGCCTCAGCCGGCGGCGGTGGCGACCCGGGCGCCGATCGCGTCGAGCAGCAGCTCCAGCGCGGTGGGGTAGCCGCTGCGCCGCATGTCGGCGGCGAGCAGTCGGGCGGTCGCCGCGATGTGGGGGTGGGTGTCGGCCGACAGGGTGCCGTAGTTGGCGTGCCAGACGGCGAGGTCGGCGGTCTGGGCGGCCGCCGGGAGGGCGAGCGCGGCGGCGTCCAGGGCGGCGAAGCCGAGGGCCTGGTCGACGAAGGCGTGGTAGATCCGCACCGCCTCGCCGTCCGGCAGCCCGGCCCCGCGCAGCACGCCGAGGATCGCCTCGACCACCCGGACCTCGTGCTCGCGGCCGGTGGTGCGGTGGGCCGCGAGCAGGGCGGCCTCCGGATGCGCCTGGTAGCAGGCGTGGATCCGCAGGCCGATCTCCCGCAGGTCGGTGCGCCATTCACCGGTGGCCCGGAACCCCTCCTGGGCGCGGCCGATCATCTCGTCGGTGAGGGCGAGCAGCAGGTCGTCGGCGCTGTGGAAGTAGCGGTAGACGGCGCTGGGGTCGGCTCCGAGGGCGGCACCCAGTTTGCGCACGGTGAGTGCCTGCGCCCCCTGCTGGGCGACCAGGTGCAGCGCCGTCTCGACGATCGTCCGCTCGGAGAGCACGGTGCCCTGGCGGGTGGGGCGCCTGCGCCGTCGGAGGTCCTCCGGTACCACGCGTTCGGTCATGGCCCCGGAGCTTATGACAACAGCATTGACGTGTGAAGGGCGCGGCCGGTTTCATTCCGGCCACCGGCACAGCGCCGCCGGCCCGGCCCCACCGGCCGAAACGCGGCGGCGGTCCGGGCCACCGGCGCCCTCCCTCCCCGCCGGTCACACCCCCACAGTTGAGGCGGTACTCCCTTGGCACCACCGCTCAAGCCCCCCGGCCGCACCGCGGACTCCCCCGCCGCGGCCGCCCCCCGTACGACGATGCGCAAGTCGGTCGGCATCGAGGGCGGCGTCGTCATCGCCGCCTCGACGACCGCGGCGACCACCAGCATCGGCATCGGCCTCGGCCTGATGGCGGGCGTGGTCGGCCTGCACCTGCCGGCCCTGATGCTGCTGGCCTTCCTGCCGGTGCTCGCCATCGCGGGCGGCTACGGCCGGCTCAACCGGGTCGAACCCAACGCCGGCAACAGCTACAGCTGGATCGGCCGCACCCTCAACCCGTGGCTGGGCTTCCTCTCCGGCTGGGTCAACATCGTGGGCACGGTCGTCTTCCTCGCCTACACCACCGCCGTGACCGGCTCCGCGGTGCTGCAACTGCTCGGCCTCGCCGGGCTGCACCGGATCGGCGGCCTCGCCCTGGACCCGGACTCCACGCTGCAGACCACCGTCATCGGACTGACCGTGCTCGCCGCGGCGACCGCCGTCGCCGTCCGCGGGCTCGACCTCTCCGCGCGGCTGCAGAAGTACCTGCTGATCTTCGAGTACGCGGTGCTGCTGGTCTTCTGCGGCTACGGCCTGTTCGCCGGCGACCAGCCGTTCTCGCTCGACTGGTACAACCCCCTCGCGATCCCCTCGCTCTCCGCACTGGCCCAGGGCATGGTGCTCGCGGTGTTCTGCTACTGGGGCTTCGAGTCGGTGTTCAGCATCGGCGAGGAGGTCCGCGACCCGCGCGACGCCTCGCGCGGCGGCTTCATCGCACTGACCGTCATCATGCTGCTCTTCCTGCTCGCGGGGACGGCCTTCCAGCGGGTGCTGCCGCTCTCCGAACTGGCCGACAACGGCGCCCAGGGGCTGACGTACTTCGGGGCGAAGCTCGCCGACCAGCCGCTCGCCGCACTGCCCCTGGTGGCACTGCTGTTCTCCGCCGCGGCCTCGCTGCAGGCCGGCATCATCCCGACCGCCCGCGGCATGTTCGCGATGGGCCGCGACGGCACCCTCGGCCCGGTGTGGACGCGGCTGCACCCCCGGCACGGCACCCCGGCCGTCGGCACCGTGCTGATCGCCGGCGTCGCGACCGTCCTCGCCCTGCTCTCCCCGGCCGTCCCCACCGTCAGCGACCTGATCTCCGCCGCGGTCAACGCCAGCGGCATCCTGGTCGCGCTGTACTACGCGCTCACCGCGCTCGCGGCCGCGGTGCGCTTCCGCGGCCTGCTGCGCACCGCGCCGTGGGAGGGCCTGCGGGCGGTGGTGGCGCCGCTGCTGGGTGCGGTCGTCCTGCTCACCGTCGGCGGCTACCTGGTGTGGACCTTCTGGTCCTCCGCCGACCACCTCGAACTCGGCGCCGACAACGGCTGGTTCCAGCTGCTGGTGCCCGGGCTGATGGTCGGCTCCGGCCTGCTGGCGGCCGCCTGGGCGCGCTGGGTGCGCCGCTCCCCGTACTTCGACCGCCGCTCGCCGGCACCTGCCGCCGAACCCGCACTCGAACCGACCGTCTGATCCCGGCCCGGGCCCGCCCACGGCAGGCCCGGGCCGCGCACCACCACCCTCCACCCGCGGCACCGCCCGCCCGAGCACTGGAGCACCACCCATGGCCCAGGCCGATCTGGTCTTCACGAACGGCCCCGTCCACACCAACGACCCGGCCCGCAGCCGCGCCACCGGCCTCGCGGTCACCGCCGGGCGGATCACCGCCGTCGGCCACGACGAGGTCCGCGAGCTGATCGGGCCGCGCACCCGGGTCGTCGACCTGCACGGCCGGCTGCTGATCCCCGGCTTCCAGGACGCGCACGTCCACGCGGTGTACGGCGGGACGGAGCTCGCCGAGTGCGACCTGTCCGGCACCACCGGCGTCGACGAGTACCTGCGCCGCGTCCGCGAGTACGCGGCGGCCCACCCGGAGCGGGAGTGGATCACCGGCAGCGGCTGGTCGATGGAGAGCTTCGAGGGCGGCCTGCCGGGCCGGCACCTGCTCGACTCCGTCTGCGCCGACCGCCCGGTGTTCCTGCTGAACCGCGACCACCACGGCGCCTGGGCCAACACCCGCGCCCTGGAGCTCGCCGGGCTCACCGCGGACACCCCGGACCCGGCCGACGGCCGGATCGAGCGCGAGGCCGACGGCACCCCGAGCGGCGTGCTGCAGGAGGGCGCGACCGGCCTGGTCTCGCGGCACGTCCCGCCGAGCACCGCCGCCGACCGGCTGGCCGGCCTGCTGCGCGCCCAGGAGCTGCTGCACTCGCTCGGCATCACCGGCTGGCAGGACGCCCTGCTCGGCGTCTTCAACGGCCAGCCCGACGTCTCCGACGCCTACCGGACGGCGGCCCTCGACGGCACGCTCACCGCCCGGGTCACCGGCGCCCTCTGGTGGGACCGCGGACGCGGCGCCGAGCAGATCCCCGAACTGGAGGCGAGGCGCAAGGAGCTGGGCCACGGCCGGTTCCGCGCCGGCGCGGTGAAGATCATGCAGGACGGCATCGCGGAGAACTTCACCGCCGCCATGACCAGCCCCTACCTCGACCGCTGCGGCTGCGCCACCGCCAACAGCGGGATCAGCTTCGTCGACCCGCTGCGGCTGCGCGAGCACGTCACCGCCCTGGACGCCCTCGACTTCCAGGTGCACTTCCACGCCCTCGGCGACCGCGCCGTGCGCGAGGCGCTGGACGCGGTCGAGGCCGCCGTCGCCGCCAACGGCCGGCGCGGCAACCGGCACCACCTCGCCCACCTCCAGGTCGTCCACCCCGACGACCTGCCGCGCTTCGCCCGGCTCGGCGCGATCGCCAACGTCCAGCCGCTGTGGGCCGCCCACGAGCCGCAGATGGACGAGCTCACCATCCCCTTCCTCGGCCCCGAACGCGCCTCCTGGCAGTACCCGTTCGGCTCGCTGCTGCGGGCCGGCGCCACCCTCGCCGCGGGCAGCGACTGGCCGGTCAGCAGCCCCGACCCGATCGCCGGGCTGCACGTCGCCGTCAACCGGTTCGAGCCCGGCGCCACCGACGGCCGGGTCTTCCTGCCCGAGCAGCGCCTCGACCCGGCCACCGCCCTCGCCGCGTACACCGCCGGCTCGGCCCACGTGAACGGCCACGACGACGCCGGCAGCCTGCGCCCCGGCAACCTCGCCGACCTGGTCGTGCTGGACCGGGACATCCTCACCGCACCGCCCGGGGAGATCGCCGACGCCCGGGTCGAACGCACCTACGTCGGCGGGGAACTCGTCCACCTGGCCGACTGACGCCGCCGGCCCCCGGTGCGCACGGCCGGCGCACCGGGGGCTGTCAGTGATCACCACTACCTTTCTCAGCGTCCCGCCGATCCGGCGCGGCACACCCCGGACGCAAGGAGAAGGTGCATTGTCTGCCTGGGAGGGGTCGAGCACGGCGCGCGTGGTGCCGCCCGCGCGGCCGCGCAAGCTCGCCAAGGTCCCGTTCGTCGAACTGGCCGACGGCCGGCTGCAGGGCGTGGTGTCCAGCGGCTCCGACATCGAGCGGGTCTACGTCTCGTCCGTCGCGGCGGGCGACTTCGCGTTCGCCTGCAGCACCAACAACAACCGGCCGTGCGGCGGCGCCCGCGGCTCGTTCTGCAACCACATCGGCGCGCTGATCACCGAGGCGGTGCTGCAGTACGGCGCCGAGCGGGTCGCCCGCTACCTGCGGGTCGAGGCCGCCGACGACGCGGCGGCGATCGCCGGGGCGATGCGCGCCACCCTGCCGCCGACCGCGGACCGGGCGGCCGCCGCCCAGGTGTTCAGCCGCTTCCTGCGCCACCTGGCGTACCTGGAACTCGCGCCGACCACCGCGCCGCTGCCCGAGATGCAGTGGTTCCCGCCGACCCGGGCGGCGGTGGCCTGATGCGCGCCGACCTGCTCGCCGACCCGGTCGACGGCCTCGACGAGGCGCTCGCCGCCGTCGACGGCTTCGACCGCGTCCTCGCCTCCGGCGTGCTGCGGCCGCAGCCCGCCCAGGCCGCCGGGCTGCTCGCCCTGGCCGCGGCCGTCGCCGGCTCGCCGCTCGCCGCCCCGGTCGCCGAGGCAGCCGAGAAGACCGCTGCCGGCATCGGGGACGAGGACCACCTCACCGCGCTGGCCGCGGCCCGCTGCGCCCTGCTCGGCTCCGTCCACGACGCGCTCACCGCCCGGATCGACGCCGCGACCGGCCGCAGCCGCACCGCCGCCCCGAGCGCCGCACCCGGCGCCCCGCAGGCCGCGAACCTGCTCGCCGCCGCCCGCGCCTGGCTCGCCGACCTCGCCCGGGCCGGCTGGCAGGGCATCGACCACGACCTCGTCGCGGGGGCCGCCCCGGTGGTCAGCGCGATGCTGCCCGACCCGGGGCTGCGCCGCCTGGCCACCCTGCTGGACGGCTTCGCCGCCGAACTCGCCGCCTCCTGCCCGGGCGCCACCCTGGAGCGGGTGCCGCTGCGCCGCTGGGCCGACCTGTGGTCGCGGGCGCTGGTGCTCACCGTGCCGGGCGCGTCCGCCGCGCCGCCCGCCGAGGCCGTGACGGGCCGTCTGCTGCCGCTCGGCATCGACCTGCAGGAGCACGCGACGGCCGTCCAGGCCCAGGTGCACGCCGTGCTGGAACCCGCCGACGGCGGCCCGCCGCGGCTGGTGCGCGCCTCCGTCTCGGCGCCCAAGCCGGACACGGTCGTCGGGACGGGCGTCTGGCAGCTGCTACGCCCGCACACGACGCTGCTCGCCGCGGTCGGCGAGGGCCGCTCGATGGAGCTGACCGACATGCCGGTCACCGCCGGGGGCGACCTGCTCTGGAGCGACGGGCACGCCCGCCCGGGCGACCCGGCCGACGCCTTCGGCACCGCCCGCGTCGTGCTGGCGACGGCCGAGGCCGCCGCCACCGCACCGGTCGACCGGCACCCGGCGGCCGTCGCGGTCCCGGTGCTGCTGGAGGGCTACACCGTCCGGCAGGACGAGGAGGGCACCGTGTTCGACCTCGCCGGGCAGCCGCTCGCCGTCGACACCGACCGGATCCCGGCGGCCGGCCCGCTCACCCCGGAGGCCGTCGCGGCCTCCGCCGCCTGCATCGGCCTGCTCCGCTGGGACGCCGGCCGGTACCTGCTGCAGCCGCTCGCGGTGGAGACGACCGTCCGGAGGAAGGCCGTCGCCCTGCACGCCGGGGCCTGGGCCGGCGGCACCACCGACAAGCTGGGCGTCAAGGCGGAGAAGGCCGCCACCGACGCCGTCGCGGTGCTGCGCGAGCGCGCGGGAAGGCTGCTGCGGAAATGACCGAGCCGACCACCGGACCGGTGACCACCGAACCCGTCCCGGACGCCGACGAGAACCGCCGCCAGGTGCTCTACTGGCGGCTGCTGGCCCGCCTGTTCGACCCGGAGGAGCAGCACGCCCTGGAGTCGGCGAGCCTCTCCGTCGTCGAGGACATCGGCCTGCCGGCCGCCCTGCTCGACCCGCAGACCTCCGTCGGCTCCGTCGTCCAGCGCCACCCGGAGCTGGCCGCCGAGATCGACGGCCTGATGCTGCCGGGCGAGGACGGCGGCGGGCGGGACGGCGCCGCCGAGGTGCGGCGCGCCGCGCTGGCGTCGAAGGTACTGCTGAACGTCTTCGCCACCGGCAGCGGCACGGTCACCGCCGGGCAGCTCGCCCGCTGGCAGTCCGACGCGGGCTGGCTGGAGCGCGCCCTCGGCTGCCGGCCCGGCGAGCTGCGCGCGGGCCGAGGGCAGGCGCCCGGCGGCGTCCAGGGCCTCGGGCCCGAACTGGGCTCGGTCGAGGCCGGCCTGGTGAAGCGGATGCAGCTGCGCGAGGTGCTCGCCGATCCGAAGCTCGCCGCGCAGCTGACGCCGAGCATGTCGCTGATCGAGCAGCTGCTGCGCGACAAGCACAACCTCTCCGGCGTCGCGCTGGCCAACGCCAAGGCGCTGATCCGCCGCTTCGTCGACGAGGTCGCCGAGGTGCTGCGCACCCAGGTCGCCAAGGCCTCCACCGGCCGGCCGGACCGTTCGGTGCCGCCGAAGCGGGTCTTCCGCAACCTGGACCTCGACCGCACGATCTGGAAGAACCTCACCAACTGGAGCCCGGAGGAGGAGCGGCTCTACGTCGACCGCCTCTACTACCGGCACACCACCCGGAAGACCACGCCGCAGCGGCTGATCGTGGTGGTCGACCAGTCCGGTTCGATGGTCGACTCGATGGTCAACTGCACCATCCTGGCGTCGATCTTCGCCGGCCTGCCCAAGGTCGACGTGCACCTCGTCGCGTACGACACCCGGGCGATCGACCTGACCCCCTGGGTGGGCGACCCGTTCGAGATGCTGCTGCGGACCAACCTCGGCGGCGGCAACGACGGCCCGGTCGCGATGGCGATGGCCCGCCCGAAGATCACCGACCCCGCCGACACCGTGATGGTGTGGATCTCGGACTTCTACGAGTTCGACCGCTCCCAGCCGCTGTTCGAGGCCATCGAGGCGGTGCACCGCTCCGGGGTGAGGTTCATCCCGGTCGGCTCGGTGACCAGCTCCGGCCGCCAGGAGGTCAACCCCTGGTTCCGGGAGCGCTTCAAGGCGCTCGGCACGCCGGTGATCTCCGGCCACATCGGCAAGCTCGTCCACGAGCTCAAGAACTTCCTCGCCTAGGCCCGCGGGCCGGCACCCCCTCGATCCCTTCCCGAAAGGCCCTGACATGTCCGACCTGTTGCGCGCCCCCGCCGAGCTCAAGTACGCCGAGGAGCTGGCCTGGCTGGAGTCGGTCGACGACAACCCGAAGCCGTTCAGCTGGCGGCTCTCGCCGAAGATGGTGCGGCTGTTCGTGCTCGGCTCCGAGCGCTCCGACGGCCTCGACCGCGAGGTCGCGCAGAAGTGGTTCGGTGACCGCAGCATCGTCGAACGCGCGATCGTCACCCTGGCCTCCGACCGCGGCCTGCTGCTGATCGGCGACCCCGGCACCGGCAAGAGCTGGCTGGCCGAGCTGCTCGCCGCGGCGGTCTGCCGCGACTCGACCCTGGTCGTCCAGGGCACCGCCGGCACCACCGAGGACCACATCAAGTACTCCTGGAACGTCTCCATGGTGATCGCCAAGGGGCAGTCCCGGGAGTCGATGATCCCCTCGCCGATCATGACGGCGATGGAGACCGGCGCGATCGGCCGCTTCGAGGAGCTGACCCGCGCCACCAGCGACGTGCAGGACGCGCTGATCTCGATCCTCTCCGAGAAGTACATCTCGGTGCCCGAACTCGACAGCGACGGCATCGTGTTCGCCAAGCCGGGCTTCTCCGTCATCGCGACCGCCAACAGCCGCGACCGGGGCGTCAACGACCTCTCCTCGGCGCTGAAGCGGCGGTTCAACTTCGTGCGCATCCCGGTGGTCACCAACAAGCGGAGCGAGGCGGAGATCGTCCGCTTCCGCACCGAGGAGCTGCTGCGCCGCCACTCCATCGAGCTGGAGGTGCCGCCCACCCTGCTGGACGTGCTGCTGCAGTCCTTCGCCGACCTGCGCGCCTCGGCCGCCGCGGCCGGCAGCGACGACGAGAAGCTGGAGTCGGCGCTCTCGACGGCCGAGCAGATCGGCGTGCTGGAGGACGCCGTGCTGCACGGCAACTTCTTCGGCGAGCGGACGCTGACCGCCCGCACCCTCGCCTCCTCGCTGGTCGGTTCGCTGGCCCGCCGCGAGCCGGAGGACCTCGCCATCCTCAACAAGTACCTGCACGGCGTGGTCGAGCCGCGCGGTAAGGAGCAGGGCGGCGAGTGGCCGGAGTTCCTGGAGGGCGGCCGCGACGCGATCGCCACCCTGTCGTGAGGGCCGCACCCGCGGGCCCCTTCGACCCGCTGCGGTCCCGACTCCAGGAGGCGGCGGCGGCGTTCGCCGACGGGCCGGACGCCCTGGAGGGCATCCTGCTCGGCATCGTCGACGACGTCGACCGGGCGGCGCGCGAGCCGCTGGAGATCTTCCCGGTCTGCCACCACTCGCCGGCCTCCGCGGTCGCGATGGCGCGCCGGCTGCGCGAGAAGCAGCCCAGGGTGGTGTACCTGGAGCTGTGCGAGGACATGGCGCCGCTCCTGACCGAACTGCGCAACTGCCGCCTCCCGGTGGCCGTCCAGGCGTTCGCGACCGAGGTCGACGGCTTCCCCGCCGACTGGGCGCCACTCTCGGTGGTCGCGCCGATCACCGAGGCCTCCGCCGAGTACCAGGCGATCGCGTACGCGCTGGACACGCCCGGGGTCGAGCTCGTCCTGGTCGACCGCTCCTCGGACCACGTCTTCCAGTGGCAGCCGCGCGACGCCGCGCCGGACGCGCCGGCCGACGCCGGTGCCGAGCCGGAGGCGGCCGCCGCCGACGGGGAGGCCGCGCTGCACGGCGACGCGGTCGGCGTGGAGATCGGCGACCTCCGGCCGCGCTTCGCCGAGCTGGAGGAGCACCTGCTCCGGCACGGCAAGGTCCGGCACTGGTCCGAGTGGTGGCACCAGTACGTGGAGGTGCCGCTCGGCGACAGCGACCACGACACCTACCGCCAGGTCATGCTGCTGATCGGCAGCCTGTTCCGGCGGCTGGCGCCCGGCGACCCGCACCGGGTGGCGGTCGACGAGGACCGCGAGCGGTACATGTGGACGAGGATGCGCGAGCACCTGGCCGCCACCGGCACCGACCCGGCCGACTGCCTGTACGTCTGCGGCGCCTTCCACGCCGCCAGCCGGGTCGCCGAGTTCGGCGTCGACGGCAGCGACGGCTTCGCGATCGCGCCGCGCTCGGCGACCCGCTGGCAGCACGGGCTGATCCCGTCCAGCCACGCCGCGATCGAGGCCCAGTTCGGCTTGGCCGCCGGCTCGGTGTCGATCGCCGCCGCGGTGTGGGCGAAGAACCTCAAGCGCACCGAGGTCCGGCCGTACCGCCTCGCGGGCCAGGCCGGCGGCTCGAAGGGCACCGGCAGGGCCGCCGCCGCACCGGTGCCCGCGGCCGCCCCCGCGCCGTCCGACCGGCTGTCGGGCTTCCTGCAGCGACCGCCGGTGCTCGACACCCTGGACGAGGCCGAACTGCTCGGCTGGTCCGTCGACATCGTGCGCGCCGCCCGACGCAACGGCTACCTGGCCTCGACCGCCGACGCCATCGCGGTCTTCCAGACCTCGGTGCTGCTGGCCGGGATGCGCGACCGGGCGCGGCCGACGCCGTACGACTTCCAGGACGCGGCCGTCACCTGCATCGAGAAGGACTCGGTGCCGGGCCGGCGCGACGTCGGCCGGCTGGTCGAGATCATGATGGGCGGCGACCGGATCGGCCAGGTCGGCTACGACGCGCTGCCGCCGCTCGCCCGCGACGTGCACGACCGGCTCGCCCCGCTCGGCCTGCGGCTGGAGCAGCGCGGGGTGCAGCGGGCGTTGCTGGACATCGCCGCCCGGCCGGAGCTGGACGCCTGCTCGGACGTGCTGTGGCGGCTGCGGTACCTGCTGCCGCAGGGCGCCGCCCGGCCGATCATGGGCGAGCGGCGGCTCGGCGAGCGGTCCGTCCAGGAGTCCTGGGACCTGGCCCTCGGCACCCACCAGCGGGCCCTGATCGAGCTCGGCTACGAGGGCGTCAGCCTCGAACAGGTGCTGGAGCAGCGGCTGCGGCGCAAGGCCTACGGCCCGCAGGCCACCACCGCGGACGTGCTGGCGGCCGTCGAGGACGCCACCCTCTACCTGGGCAGCCGCCGGCTCGCCGACGAACTCGGCCGGCACGCCCTGGAGGTGCTGGCCACCGAGCGCAGCGTGGACGGCGCGCCGGAGGTGCTGCGCCGGGTCCGCCGGCTGCTGGCGTACTACCGGACGAGCGAACCCTCGCTGCCCGGATGGATCGAGTCCTTCGTCAGGACGGGCTACGCGCACTACTGCACCCTGCTGCCGACGGCGTTCACCGACGAGGACGCGACCGTCCGCCAGGTCGCCGCGATGCTGGGCTTCCTGTTCGGCATGGAGGGCCTGGCGCTGTCGCTGGGCTGCGACCGGACGCAGCTGGAGCTGGCGGTGGCCCAGTCGCACCCGGAGGAGCCGTCCCGGGTGGCGCTGCTGTGGGCCGCCCAGGTGCAGCTCGGCCGCCTCTCCCGGGCGGAGCTGCGCTCGCGCTGCGCCGACCTGCTGGCGAACCCGCTCGCGCTGCCGGCGTATCCGCGCTACCTGAGCGGCTTCGTGCAGGCGCTGGAGCCGGTGCCGGGCCTGACCGACTTCGTGGTCGAGGCGGTGTCGCGGGCGTTCGGGCAGCTGCCGGACGCGGTGCTGCTGCCCTGGCTGCCTGCGCTGATCACCGGTCTGCGGGCGGGCGGCGCCGAGCTGGCGCCGCTGCTGATCCGCGAGGCCGGGCGGATCTTCCCGGGGCGGCTCGCCGCGCTGGACGCCTGGGTGCCGCCGTGGCGCGCCCCGCAGCCGGACCCGGCGGCGCTGCGCCCGGCCGGGGGCGGGGGCGGCGCGGCCCTGCTTGCGGCCCACCCCGCGTCCTGCGACGCGCTGGCCGCGCTGCTGGGCTGCGAGGGCGGCTGGGCGTCACCGGACTCCGGGCCGGCGGGCGCAGCGCTGGTCGGCCGCCACCCGGACGCGGCCGGGGCCCTGGAGGCGCTGCTGGCGACCCGCTGACCCGCCCGGACGGACGGCGGCCGCACCCCCCACCGGGTGCGGCCGCCGTCCGTCGTGCGCCGCTCAGGTGCCGCCGGAGGCGGCCGTCCGCCGGGCGCGGGCGAGGTCGAGGCAGAGGGCGGCCGCGGTGATCAGCCAGGCGGCGACGGCGATCCAGAGCAGCGGGTGGCCGAGGCCGTTCAGCCAGGGGAGGTGGGCGGCGGTGCCGGTGGAGAGGGTCGCGACGGCGCTCATGCCGAGCGGGAAGACGGTGGCCCAGCGGCGGATGTTGTACCGCGGCCGGGGGTGGCGGATCTCGGCGGCGAGCAGCACGAGGTAGCCGGCCAGGTCGAGGGTGAGCAGGACGAGGGTGGCGTCGCGCAGCACGGTGTGCCCGGCGCCCGTCCACTCGGGCCAGGCGGTGAGCTTGGAGCCGGCCAGGGCGCAGATGGCGAGGGCTCCCGCGGAGATCCACTGGTCTCCGGCGCCCGTCAGGATCTGGCGGGGGTCGAAGCGGAGCAGCGCGGCGACGTACAGCACCAGGCCGAGCGCGAAGGCGGCCAGCGCGGCCGGGGCGAGCCAGTCGCCGCTGCCGGCCGGGGCGAGGGTGCCCGCGAGCACGGCGAGCCCCTCGGTGGCGACGCAGACCAGGAAGGCGACGCCGGGCAGGTGGTGCTTCCAGTGCCGCAGCACGGAGATCAGCAGTGGCGGCCAGGCGGCCGCGGCGATCGCCAGCAGCACGCCAGCGGTGCCGTGCCAGCCGGCGAGCGCGAAGCGGGTGCCGACCACCGTGGTGGCGGCGACGGCGGTGAGGGCGGGCGGGGTGGTGGCGTTGGCGGCCCAGCGGTCGCGGTCCCGCAGCAGGGTGAGGGCGAAGGCGAGGGCGAGCAGCAGCCAGCCGGCGGAGGCGAGCGCCAGCAGGACCTGCGAGGAGGTCTCGCGGCCGACCAGGTCCAGGCCCACGGAGACGATGCCGGTGGCCATCACCGCGGAGCCTGCGGCGGGCGGCACCTTCGTCCACCAGTGCGCGGCCGGCCGGTCGCCGGGACGGTTCGGGGCGGGGCCGGCCCGGTTCGGGGTGGGGAGCTCCATGCCGCCCATCGCAGCGCAGCGTGGCCGGTGCTGCCAGCGGGCCACGCCGGTGGGCCACTCGCCCGGGTGCAGCCGCGGTGGTCCGCCCGGTGCGGCGGGAGAGGCGCCGCACCGGGCGGGGTCGGATCGGCGGCCCGGCGGGGCCGCCGGGGTCAGAGCAGCGGGCCGGTGACCGGCAGCACCACCTGGCAGGGGATCGGCCGCGGGTGCGCCGGGTCCAGGGCGTTGAGGACGTCGGTGAGGGCGATCGGGTCGTAGCCGATCTCCAGGTGGTCGGTGGCGTCCAGCGGGCACTGGTCCTGCACGGTGAGGTTGGTGACGTGCGGTCCGGCCGGCAGGAAGGTGTTGGTGTACGGGGTGACGACCTCGTCGAAGCGGGTGGCGATCACCGTGTAGTCGACGCCGGGGACGGTCTGGCCGCCGGCGTCGAGGGCGGCCAGGAACGGGGAGCCGACCTCCTGCTCGACGCAGGCCGCGCAGGCGTCGTCGAGCAGCTCGTTCGCGGGCTCCAGGATGTGCAGCTGCCGGCCGAACTCGGTGATGCCGTCCAGGGTGGTGCCGCTGTTGTTGGGCGCGAGGCCGACCAGCTTGCCGACCTTGGCGGCGCCGCCGAGGTTCTTCAGGTAGTAGCGGGCCATCAGGCCGCCGCCCTGGGAGTGCCCGACGAGGTCCGCCTCGGGCGCGCCGGTGCCGGCCAGCACGCGGTCGACGAAGGCCGCGAGCTGCTGCGCGGAGTCCTCGATCGGGCCGGTGCCCTGGACGGGCGACCCGGCCGCGCCGCCGTAGCCGAAGGCGTAGACGCAGTACCCGGCGTTCGCCAGCAGCGGCGCCGCGCCGCCCCAGTTGTCGTTCATGTTCTCGAACGTGCCGTGCACCAGCACGACCGGGGCCGGGTGGTCGGCCCCGGGCCGGCAGGACCAGTCGTTCGCGCCGGCGGGCGGCCGGTCCGGGGTGAAGAAGCCCTTCACGAAGCCGGCGCCGAAGTGGTACTCGACGGGGTACGAGGCCGCCGCCGCGGAGGGCTGCCCGCCGGCTGCGAGCAGGCCGGCCGCCGCCAGGGCCGTCACCGCGAACGACCGTGCACGCTTCGCTCTCATATTGCACACCTTCCGATTCCGCCGGAATTCCCTGACATCCGGACGGGACCCGAAGCTAAGTGCGGCCCGATGGTGCGTCAACACACACGGCGGCCCGCCGAAGGAAATCCTTCGGCGGATGCCAGGAATCTTCCCACCCCCTCCCAAAAAGTGTCATCCGGACGAGTGATTCTGCGTCAGATGCTCTCCACTGCAGGCCACAACGGTGCGCCGAGCCTACTGACCCGCCGGTAACATCACCCGCATACTCCCCCTGTGACAGCCCACAGAGAGGCCCTTCCACGCAATTTCTCCACAGAACTCAGGGCCGCGGAGAAGAGTCTCGCCGTCGATATCATCCGGGAGATCAGGGCAGCCATTCCAGAATTCTCCCGACCGCTCGCCGGGCAATTCGGTGCCGGAATCCAGCACGGCGTGGAGACGGCGCTCGCCGAGTTCGCCGACCGGATCGAGGGGGCCGGCGGCCTCGGCGTGGAACGGCTGCGGGTGTACCGCTCGCTCGGCCGCGGCGAACTCACCGAGGGGCGCAGCCTGGACGCGCTGCAGGCCGCCTACCGGCTCGGCGCCCGGGTGGCCTGGCGCCGCTACGCACGGGTCGCCCGGCGCTGCGGCCTCGGCCCGGAACCGCTGGTGACGCTCGCGGAGGCGGTGTTCGCGCACATCGACGAGATCGCCGCCGCGAGCGTGCAGGGCTACGTGGAGGCGCGTGCCGACCGGGCCGGGGCGCTCGGCCGCTCCCGCCACCAGCTGCTCGGGGCGCTGCTGGGCGGTGCGGCACCGGAGGAGGTCCGGCTGGCCGCCGCGGCGGCCGACTGGGCACTGCCCGAACGGGTGGCCTGCGTGGCGCTGGACCCGCCGCCCGCCGACCGGCCCCGGCCCCGGCCCCCGCGGCTGCCCGATCCCGTCCTCGCCGACCTGGACCATCCGGAGCCCCGGCTGCTGGTGCCGGAGCCGGAGCTGTACCTGCGCGACGGCCAGGTCCGGGAGGCGCTGCGCGGCCGCGGCGCGGTGATCGGCCCGCCGGTTCCGCTGGCCGAGGCCGCCGAGTCGCTGCGCTGGGCACGGCTCGTGCGGGAGCGGCTGCCCGGCCCGCCGCCCGAACCGGTGGACTGCCGGGACCGGCTGGCGGACCTGCTGCTGCTCGCCGACCGTCCGCTCGTCCGGCTGATCGGCGAACGGCGGCTGGCCCCGCTGGCCGGTCTGACGGCCAAGCAGAGCCGCCGGCTGGCGGAGACCCTGCTGGCCCGGCTGCAGACCGACCACGGCAGCGCGCCCGAGGTGGCCGCCCGACTCGGCATCCATCCGCAGACCGCCCGCCAGCGGCTGCACCGGGTGCAGGAGCTGTTCGGCGACGCACTCCGCAGCCCGGACGCCCGCTTCGAACTCGAGGTCGCCCTGCGCTCGACCCTGTGCGACCCGGCCTGAGCGCGACGGGACACCTCTTCGAGGACGCCTCGTCAGGGGCACCTCGTCAGGGGCACGGCATCCGTGCGCGCTCGAAGCCGGCTCCTACCGCCCGACCTCGCGGGCGCGGAAGTCCTCGACGGTCTCGCGGCGGATCAGCAGCCGGATCCGGCCGTCCCGGACGGCGGCCACCGCGGGGCGGCCGACCAGGTTGTAGCCGGAGGCCATCGACAGCTGGTAGGCGCCCGCGGCGGGGACGGCCAGCAGCTCGCCCGCCCGCAGGTCGGCCGGCAGGGCCGCGCCGCGGACGAGGACGTCCCCGGCCTCGCAGTGCCGTCCGACGACGTCCGTCGGAACGGTCGGGACGGCCGGCCCGGTGGCGCTGCGGCCGACCGGACGGACCTGGTAGGCCGAGCCGTACAGCGCCGGGCGCGGGTTGTCGCTCATCCCGCCGTCGACGGCGGCGTAGCACCGGCCGTCGGCGGTGCGCTTCACCGACAGGACGCGGTAGACGGCGACCCCGGCCGGCCCGGCGATCGCCCGGCCGGGCTCGACGATCAGCCGGGGCACCGAGAGGCCGTGCGCGGCGCAGCGCTCGGCGAGCCGGCGCCCGACCGCGAGGGCGAAGCGGGCGGGCTCCAGTTCGCCGTCCCCGGGCAGGTAGCGGATGCCGTGCCCGCCGCCGAGGTCGAGCTCGGGGAGTTCGCGGCCGTGGCGGTCGCGGACCACCGCCAGCAGCGCGACCAGCCGGTCCACGGCGGCGAGGTAGGGCCCGGTGCCGGTGATCTGCGAGCCGAGGTGGCAGTGCAGTCCGGCGAGGTCGAGACCGGGTCGGCCGAGGACGCGGGCGACCGCCTCCTCGGCGTCCCCGCCGGCGATCCGGAAGCCGAACTTCTGCCCGTCGGTGCCAGTCCGGACGGCGCGATGGTGCCCGGCGGCGATGCCGGGGACCACCCGGACGAGGACGCGCTGCGGGGTGTCCGCGTCGGCCAGGGCGGCGAGCCGGGGGATCTCGGAGAGGCCGTCGACGACGATCCGGCCGACCCGCAGCCGCCGGGCGAGCCGCAGCTCCTCCGGGCTCTTGGCGTTGCCGTGCAGCAGGATGCGCTGCGCCGGGAAGCCCGCGGCGGCGGCGAGTCGCAGTTCGCCGGCCGAGCAGACGTCCAGCCCGAGGCCCTCCTCGGCGATCCAGTCGGCCATGGCACTGCACAGGAAGGCCTTGGCGGCGTAGTGCACCTGCGCCTGCGGGAGGGCACGGCGCCATGCGCGGGCGCGCCGTCGGACTTCGGCCTCGTCCAGGACGTAGAGCGGGGTGCCGAAACGGTCGGCGGCCTCCGCGAGGCCGACGCCGCCGATCAGCAGGTCGCCGTCGGGTCCGGGGCGGGCGGACTCGGGCCAGGGGCTGCCGAGCGGCCGGGGGCCGACCGGGGCGGCGGCCGGCCGGGGGTCCGCGGGCGGACGGTGACCCGCGGGCGGACGGCCGGTGGGCGGGTGGGCGGAGAGCGTGGTCATGGCGCGGTGCTCCTGGTTCGGAGGGGCGGGGACAGCGGGGACGGCGGGGACGGCGGGGCGGCGGGGACGGGTGCCGGGGCGACGGCGCGGAGCACCGGCTCGACCCGGATGCGGGTGGCACCGGCCCGGCGCAGCTCCGCGACGACGGCGTGCAGTTCACCGGGCCCGGTGCAGGCGAGGAGGAGTTCGAGGTCGGCCTCGTCGGCAAGGGCCGGGCCGGGCCGTACGGCGGGGCAGCGCGCCGCCAGGTGGTCGAAGTCGAGGGGCGCGGGGCCGTGGCAGAGCCGGACGACGGCGCGCAGCGGACGGGGTGTCACCGCCGGTGTACCAGCGGCCGTTCGGCGCCGGACAGACTTGGGAGCGCGGCGACCGCGGGGAGGCGGGTGCCGCCGGCGCGGGGTGCGACCAGTCCAGGGTCGAGGACGAGCCGGTCGATACCGAGCGGGGCGGTGAGTCCGCGCAGGGTGGGCTCGGTGAGCTCGGCCACCTCATGGTCGGGGCCGAGCAGGGCGTGCAGGGCGGCGGCGGTGCTGAAGGCGACGGCGCAGCGGCTGCCGTCGCGGAGCCGGAACAACCGGAGCACCTGCACCGGGCCGGTGGTCCGGACGGGCACGAAGCGGAGCGCCCGGGCCCCGGGCCGGCCGGATTCTTCGGGCTCTTCGGGTTCTTCGGGGTCGTCGGGCTCTTCGGGCGCGGTGTGATCGGTGGTCATCGCGTGTCCTCGGGTCGCCTGGTCGGGACGGTCGGTGAGGTGCCGTCAGTCGAGGTACTGCAGCGCGGTCCGGCAGGTGCCGGTGGTGCGGGCGCGGTCGGCGCCGCGCTCCTCCCTCTCGTCGGCCGCGGCAGTGGCGCGGGGCAGGGGGCGCGGGACCGCCCCGTCGGCCGGGCGGGGACCGCGGTCCGGCGCGGGGGTGGCGGTGAGGGGCAGGTGGTCCGTCATGACGGGGCGCTTCCTTCCGGTGGCCGTACGGGCGACCGGTCGTCCGGGCCCGCACCACCAGTGGATTCCCTCCACCCGTCGACGGCACCGCTTCTTGACGCACGGTCTACGCGAACCGGCCCCGCATTGACGCGATCCTGACGCCCCGGCACCCGCAGCACGCCCCGCACGGACAGCCCCGCACCCGCAACACATCCCCGGCCCCAGCCGGCCCCGCGCCTCGCCCGTCAGCCGAGGGTGCGGCGGAGCCGGCCGGACAGCCGGCGCCAGAGGGCCGTCCCGAGGTGGCTCGTCTCCAGGCGGTCGGCCTCCCGGGCGGCCTGCTCGTTGCCGCTCTCGGCGGCCCAGCGGTACCAGTCGATGGCCTCCCGGACGTCGCCGCGGGCCTCGCAGGCCCGGGCGCCGTCCACGATGGCGGCGGTGTTCCCGGCCTGGCCGGCCCGCCGGAGCCAGTCCAGCGCGGTGCGGAGGTCGCCGGGGCCGTCCGCCTCCAGATGGGACCGCGCCACCTCCCGCATCGCCTTGGTGCTGCCCGCCAGGGCGGACCGGCGTTGCCACTTCGCGCCGTTGGTGGTGTCGAGCTCGGTCATCATCCGGAGCGCCCTGGGGTCACCGCCGTCGGCCAGGTCGCGGTACCGCTTGACGGCACGCCGGCGCAGTCGCCGGCGTTCCTCGACGTCGTCGGTCCGGTCGCACAGCTTCAGGCAGAGCCGGGCGATCTCGCGCTTGGCCTCCTTGTCGCCCAGCGCCTCGGCCTGGGTGTAGCAGTGGACGGCGTCCTCCAGCCGACCGTTCCGCTCGTGCTCCGCGGCCTCGGCGTGCGCGGCGGCCCGGACGTCCGCGGCCGGCGGGGCAGCCGCCTTCGGCGCGGCCCCGGGCGCGGCGTCGGTCTTCGGTGCGGCCGCGGCCTTCTTCCCGGCGGTCGGCTGTGCGGCCGCGGCCTTCGGCGGTGTGGTCTTCGGCGCGGACTTCCCGGTGGCCTTCCCGGCGGGACTCCCCGCTGCGGGCGCGGTGGCGGCTCGCAGGCGTTCGGCCTGCCGGGCCGCTCCGGAGTGTCCCTTGGCGGCGGCCCGCTCGTACCACTCGACGGCCCGGACCCGTTGGCCGGACTCCTCCAGCAGGGCGGCCGCCTCGACCATCGACGGGAGGTGGTCCCGCTCGCCGGCCCGCCGGAGGTGGTCGAGCGCCTCGGCCGTCCGGCCCTCCTCCCGCAGGCGGCGGCCGAGGACGTGCAGCGCCTCGGTGTTGCCGGCCGCAGCGGCCAGGCCGTACCAGTGAGCCGACTCGCCCTGCCGCTGCGGGTCCTTGCCGAGGAGCTGGGCGGTCAGCAGCATGCCGTGCGCGTGGTCGGCCTCGGCCGCGCGCCGGTACCAGACCAGGGCGTCCTGGAGCCGCTTCTCCTTGTGGTACCAGGTGCCCAGCGCCAGCATGGCGTTGCCGTCGCCGTCCAGCGCGGCGTCCCGGTGCTGGCGCAGCACCGCCTGTTCCCCGGGCGACAGCACCGTCCGGGTGGCGGCGGCCCTCACCCGCAGCACGGCGTCCGCCGCCTTGGCGTGGTTGTGCGCGGCGGCCCGTTCGAACCACTTCAGTGCGTCGGGCAGCCCGCCGGGCTCCTGCTCCAGCAGTTCGCCGAGCCTCATCGTGGCGTGCAGGTCGCCGGCCTCGGCGGCCTGGCGGTAGAGGGCCATCACCTTGGGCCGGTGGTGGGGCAGGTGCTGTTCGATGAGGAGGGCGGCCTCCCGGGCACCGGTGGGGTTCCGGCCCGCGGCGGACCGCCGGAACCAGCCCAGCGCCCCTTCGAGGTCGCCGGCCTGTTTGAGGGAGGCGGCCAGTCTCCGCATCGCCTCGGTGTCGCCGGCCTCGGCGTCCGCCAGGAACTTCGCCCCGGGCGTCCCGGGCCGCTTCACCGCGCGCGCGGGCACCGGGGCCTTCGCTGCCGCCGCCTGGCCGGTGGGCGGCAGGGTGGTCGACTCCTCCCCCGGTCCGCGGGACGGCGCGGGGGCGAGGCTCCGCTCCCGCAGGGCCCGCGCACCCGCCGCCGGCGGACCGTCGGCCGTCGGCGCGGGCGGGGCCGTCGGCGTGACCGGGCCCGACCGCCCCGACCACGGCGGTCCGCTGCGCATCGGTTCGGCCAGGTCGAGGGCGATCGCCGACCGTTCGTCGACGGCCACCCGCAGCGCCGGCGGCAGCCACTCCCGGCCCCGCTGCTGCCCGTCCGCGGGGAGCAGCCGGGCGAACTCCGCCGGGTCCGGCCGGTTCTGCGGCCGGGGCTCCAGGCAGGGCCGGACGATCCGCTCCAGCGCCGGCGGCATGCCGTCGAGCTGCGGGGTGCCGTGCAGGATGTTCGCGCCGATCTGCGCGGCCGAACCCGGCCCGAAGGGGTGCCGGGCGAGGGCGGTGTAGGCGAGGACGAGGCCGAGCGCGAACATGTCGCTGGCCGGGCCGACGCGTTCGTCGCGGAGCTGCTCGGGCGAGGCGAAGGTGGTGGTGCGCAGCGCGACGCCGGTGGCGGTCAGCGTGCCGCCGTGGGTCGGGGCGAGGTGGCGGGCGATGCCGAAGTCGATGACGGCGGGGCCGGTGCCGGCGAGCAGGACGTTGGCCAGTTTGAGGTCGCGGTGCACCAGGCCGGAGGCGTGGATGCTGCGGAGGGCGTCGGCGAGCCCGGTGGCCAGCACCCGCCAGGTCCGCTGCGGCAGTGGGGCACCGTGGCGTTCGAGGGCGTCGGCGAGGTCGATGCCGGGGATGTAGCGGGCGGCGAACCAGGGTTCGGGGGCGCGGGTGTCGGCGTCGACGACCTCGGCGGTGTACTCGGAACCGACCGCGCGGGCGGCCTGCACCTCCCTGGCGAACCGGGTCCGGAACCGTTCCGGGGCCTCGGCGAGCCGGTCGGGCCGGACGGTCTTGAGGGCGACGGCGCGGCCGTACTCGGTCCGGGCGAAGTAGACGTTCCCCCAGCCGCCGCGGCCGAGCAGCGCGAACAGCCGGTAGGGACCGATCAGTTCGGGATCGTCCTCCCGCAGGTGCTCCACTCGCCCCCCTCCCTCCGCCGCGCCCGTACCCCGCCCCGGCCCGCGGAGCCGGTCCGCCGTCCTCAGTCCGTCCGGGTCAGTTCCTCGTCGTGCCGCGAGCGTCTGGGCGGTCTGGCCCGGACGCCCTCGGCGCGTTCGCCCGGCCAGCGCTGTCCGCTGCGGCGGAGGACGATGCCGGGCACCAGCTCGATCTCGTCCTCCGGGCCGAACGTGCCGTACCGGCCGGGGCCGGCCGCCCCGGCGGGCAGCTCGTCGCGGTGCGGCAGCGGCCGCCAGGGCGAGGCGGCGCCGCCGGGCCGCAGCGTGCGGATCCGGCTGCGGCCCTTGCTGGTGTCCAGGACGCGCAGGGTTCTGCGGTGGGCGACGATCACCAGGTGGTACCGGCTGACGGCCAGTCGGCGCCGCTCGGCGAGCACGCCGGGGTCGATCCGGGCGAGGTGGCCGCGGCCGAGGGCGAATTCCCGGCCCTCCTCCTCGGCGAGGTTCTCCCAGGCCTGGCACTCCCCGTCGACGAGGATCTTGAGCTGGAGGCGGGGGCGCCGGGGGCCGGCGTCGGCGAGCAGGGTGCCGTGGCCGCGGCAGACGACCTTGCCGCTGCGGATCGCCGGGGCCGGGTTGCACGCCTGCCGGGGGCAGCGCCAGGAGCGTTCGAGGATGTCCGCGCGCGGACGGCCGCCGACCATCAGGTTGCGCGCCCTGAGGTCGTCGCGTTCGCCCTCGCGGGAGATCTCCCGGTCGGCGACGATCCGCATGGTCCGGCGGACCAGCCGGACGGCGCCGCCGCCGGGGCGCTCCGGCTTGAGGAAGTGGTCGCGGTCGCCCTGGATCCAGGGGTGCTCGCCGCGGTGACCGGTGAAGTTGTCGCTGCTGACGACCGGGGTGCCGAAGACCTTCGCATGGTCGAGGAGGTCCGGGTCGGCCTTGCCGATGGCGGCGATCAGGCCGGTGTCACGCCACTCGCGCAGCAGACCGGCCTCGCCCGGGTCGGGGAACTCGCCGTCGTGCCGGCGGTCGAACAGGCTGTTGTCGGCGATCGCGTGGACGGTGACGTCCGGGTCGCCGCTGGTGCGGCAGAGGGCCGCGAGGACGAGCCGCAGGCGCTCCAGGGAGCGGCGGGTGCGGCCGCCGAGGGCGGTCTCGCGGACGATGTTGGAGAGGTCGATCAGGTAGTCGGCCCGGTCCGGTGCGCCCCGCAGGTGGCGCTCCATGCCGCGGAAGACCGCCAGGTCACTCGCCACGCCCGTCACCCCATGCAGCCGGCCCGCCCCGTACAGCAGTAGAGGCTAGCGATTCCCGCGGCCCGGCAGGCCGTTCTCCGGCAATTCGGGCGGGCGGACCCGCCGGGGTGCTAGGGCCGGCTCCCGGGAGCCCGACCGGGCCGGACGCGAGGACACCGGAGGTACGCGTTCCGCAGACCCCGACGACCTCCCGCCCGGGCGGCCGTCGGGGTCACCGTCGGGCGGCCGTCGGGGCCGCTGCCGGGCGGCCGTCGGGGCCACTGCCGGGCTGTCGTCCGGGCTGCGGACAGCCCTTGACATGCGGGTCCGCGGCTGGATTACTGGGATTCCCGACACCGACCGAACGGTCGGTGGGCATCGGCTGGAGGCGTGATGAGCGGCAGCGGCACGGAGCACCACCGGAACGGGGCGCACCGCCTCGGCGAGCCGCTGCCCGCCGACCTGCGGGACTCCGGCGAGCTCCTCGACCGACGGGAGCTGGCCGGGCTCCAGCTCCGCCGCCTCCGGCAGACGCTGCGGCACGCGTACACGAACGTCGAGTTCTACCGGCGCTCCTTCGACACCGCCGGCGTCAGCCCCGAGGACTGCCGCACCCTGGCGGACCTGGCGCGCTTCCCGTTCACCACCAAGGCCGACCTGCGGGACAACTACCCGTTCGGGATGTTCGCCGTGCCGATGGCGGACGTCCGGCGGGTGCACGCCTCCAGCGGCACCACCGGCCGCCCCACCGTGGTCGGCTACACCGAGAACGACCTGTCGGTCTGGGCGGACGTGGTCGCCCGCTCGATCCGCGCGGCCGGCGGCCGCCCGGGCCACAAGGTGCACATCGCCTACGGCTACGGCTTGTTCACCGGCGGCCTCGGCGCGCACTACGGCGCCGAGCGGGCCGGCTGCACGGTGATCCCGGCGTCCGGCGGCATGACGGCCCGCCAGGTGCAGATCATCCGGGACTTCGAACCCGAGATCATCATGGTCACCCCCTCGTACATGCTCACCCTGCTCGACGAGTTCGAGCGGCAGGGCATCGACCCGCGCAGCACCTCGCTGCGGATCGGCATCTTCGGCGCAGAGCCGTGGACGGAGGAGATGCGGCGCGAGATCGAGGAACGCCTCGACCTGCACGCGGTCGACATCTACGGGCTGTCCGAGGTGATCGGCCCCGGCGTCTCCGCCGAGTGCGTGGAGACCAAGGACGGTCTGCACGTGTGGGAGGACCACTTCTATCCCGAGGTGGTCGACCCGTTCTCGGACGAGAACCTGCCCGACGGCGAGAGCGGCGAACTGGTCTTCACCTCCCTCACCAAGGAGGCGATGCCGATCGTCCGCTACCGCACCCGCGACCTGACCCGGCTGCTGCCCGGCACCGCGCGCCCGGCGTTCCGCCGGATGGAGAAGGTCACCGGCCGCTCCGACGACATGATCATCCTGCGCGGGGTCAACGTCTTCCCGACCCAGATCGAGGAGATCGTGCTGCGCACCCCGGCCGTGGCGCCGCACTTCCAGCTGGAGCTGACCCGGCGCGGCCGGATGGACCACATGTCCGTCCGGGTGGAGTGCCGTCCGGACGCCACCCCCGAGCAGCGCGAGGCCGCGGCCGCCACCATCGCCGCGGGCGTCAAGGACGGTGTCGGCGTCACCGTCGCCGTGGAGATCGTGCCGCCGGACACCCTGGAGCGTTCGCTCGGCAAGCTCCGCCGCGTCGTCGACGCCCGCAACCGCTGACACCCGCACCCGGCGAACTCGGCGCCCTCCGCCCCGGACCGGCACACCGCCGGGCCGGGGCGGAGGCGCGCCGTCAGGCGGGCCCCTCGCCGAGCACCCGGTGGAGCAGGCCCAGCAGGGCGGTGCGGTCGGCGGCCGGCAGGTCCGCGTAGCACCCGGCGAGCACCTCCTCCGCGACGGCGCGGCCGGCCTCCAGCATCCGCTCGCCGGCGGGCGTCAGCCGGTGCTCGATGCGCCGGCCGCGGCCGGGGGTCCGCTCGACCAGCCCCTGGGCGACGAGCCGGCCCGCGAGGGCGCCGAAGGCCTGCTCGGTCTGGAAGGTCTCGGCGGCGAGGGTCCGGGCCGAGGCTCCGGGCAGCCGGCCGACCGCGCGCAGCGCGTCCCACTGGGCGAGGGTGGTGCCGACCGCGGCGAGTCCCGTCTCCAGCGCGCGGTGCTGACGGTACTGAACCTGCTTGACCGCCCTGCCGAGATCCTGCAGCTCACTGTGCATGGGCCGATTCTAGGCCATGACAAAACTAGCTTATATAAGCATCCTTAGTTATGCTCGCCCCATGACCACCGACCGCGCGATCGCGCTCCCCGACGACCCGGCCCTCACCCTCTCCGAGAGCGGGAGCGGCCGCCCCGCCCTGGTCCTCCACGGCGGCGGCGGGCCGGCCACCGTGGCGGGCCTCTCCGCCCACCTCGCCCGCACCAGGCACACCCTGACCCCCGTCCACCCCGGCTGGGACGGCACCCGCCGCCCCGACCGGCTCACCCGCATCGCCGACCTCGCCACCGCCTACCTGCAGCTGCTACGGGACCGCGGGCTGACGGACGTCCTGCTGGTCGGCTCCTCGCTCGGCGGCTGGATCGCCGCCGAGATGGCCGTCCGGGACACCGTCGGGACGGTCGGCGGCCTGGTCCTCGTCAACGCCGTCGGCGTGCACGTCGAGGACGAGCCGATCCGCGACGTCCTCACCCTCGACGCCCGCGGCCTCGCCGAGCACGCCTGGCACGACGCCGAGCGGTACTACGTCGACCCGGCCGGCCTGCCCGCCGCCGAACTCGCCCGCCGCCGGGGCAACACGGCCACCATGCGCGCCCTCGCCGGCGACCCCTACATGCACGACCCCGAGCTGCTCGGCCGACTCGGCGGGGTCCGCGTCCCCGCCCTGCTGCTCTGGGGCGAGAGCGACCGGATCGTCACCCCCGCGTACGGCGCCGCCTACGCCCGCGCCTTCGCAAACGGTCGGCTCGCCCTCGTCCCCGCCGCCGGCCACCTCCCGCACATCGAGCAGCCCGAGGCCACCTTCGCGCTCCTCGACGCCCACCTCGCCTGACCCGCTCCGCCCGCCGGGGCGCCGCCCGCCGGCCGAGTCAGCCGGCGCCGCCCGAATGCTCCCGCCCGTTGGCGTTGAAACCGGTGAAGGGGTGCACCCCCGCAGGATCCGCGCCCGCGTCCCCGCCGGCCCCGGCCCGCCGGTCGGCGCGGAACCGCCCGGCCAGCAGGGCCGCCACCCGGCGGGCCCGCGACGGTGCGGGCGTACCGCCGGTCCGCACGAAGTGCGGTCTGCGCGACGGACCGGCGGGTCCGCGACGCTCCTCGTCCACCGGGCGCTCCTCGCCTGCCGGAGGAATCCCCCACCCGCGCGGCGCCCGTCGGCCCCGGCGCGTCCTCGCGCCCCTCGGACACCGCTCCGTTCCAGCGTCCCACCGGCGCACCCGACCCGGAAGCGCCCTGCAGCAGCCGGGGACTTCAGTCGAGTTCGATGTCCGACTCGTACTGCCACCACAGGTCGATCCGGTAGGACTCCAGCACCTCGGCGTGGGCGGCGAAGACCTTGTCGGAATCGGCCTGCCCCTCCGGCTCCCCGAGGCTGCGCAGCAGCGAGGTCTGCTGGGCGGCAGCGGCCTCCCTGCCTCGCCACGACACCAGGGCCGCGTACACCCCGGGCCGGGGCAGTTCGACGCATCCGGCGAACTCGGGGACGAACGCCCGGACGATCACGGTTCCGGTGGGGCAGTCCAGGACGGCGGGACAGAAGCCCTCGCACTCCCCCAAAACGTCGCCGGACACCGGCGCGTCCCAGACCCGCAGGACGATCTCGGCGGGCGAGGTGCCCTGCAGGCTGTGGATGTGGAGCTGGGGGCCGATGCCCGCCACCACCGTCCGCATGCTCCGCCGGGCGGCGGCGGAGTCAGGAACGCAGGCGTCCGAGTCGTACACGAATATCCAGCCGTGGTCCGGCTTCGCCTCGGTGCGGAACTCAAGGGCCGCAGCCATGAGCACTCCTGTCCATGCGTCATGGACGGCCGCCGCGCGGGACGGGCCGCCGCCCGGGCCTCCTTGCCGCATACACGGCAAGGATGATGGTGCCACCGCACCGCTGCCGCCGTTGTTCGATCGGCGGCGAAGGGTGCCGTCCTCCGCTCGGCCGGACGGCACCCGCCCGCACCCTCGGCGGGGCGGTCAGACCGCCGCCGCCTCGGCGCGGCCGCGCAGCCGCGAGGGCCGCAGCGCGGCGAACGCCGTGACCGCGCCCAGGAGGACGGCCGCCGCGGTGAAGGCGGCCTCCGGCGCCGCCCGGTCCGCCAGCAGCCCGCCCGCGGCCGAGCCCAGGGCGCCGCCCAGGTTGTACGCGGTGTTCACCCAGGCCCCGGCCTCCGTCCGGGCACCGGTCGGCACCAGGTCCTCGACCAGCAGGTAGCCGGTGACCAGCAGCGCGTCCGTGCAGGCCCCCGCGAGGAAGAGGCCGAGTGCGGCACCGGGCGGGGCGAACAGCACGGCCGGCAGCCCGTAGCAGGCGGTCGCCGCGGCGGCGAGCAGCAGCAGCCGCCGTCCGGGGGCGGCCCGCCAGGCCAGCCGCCCGTAGACCAGACCACCGACCACGCCGCCCACCGAGAACAGCGCGAGCAGCGGCCCGGCCGCACCGGCACCCCAGGCGGCGACCACCACGAGTTCGTCGACCGCGAGCGCCGCCGCGACGGCGAGCACCACCGCCAGCAGCGGCGCGAAGCCGGGGGCCCGCAACGGGCCGAGGATCCTGCCGCCGCGGGCGGACTCCGCCGGGCCCGCCGCCGGCCGGCCCCGCAGTGCCCGGGCGAACGCGGCGAAACCCGTCAGGGCGAGCAGCGCGCAGACGGCGAGCGCCCAGGCCGCCGAGGTGCGGGCCGCGAGCAGTCCGCCCAGCACCGGACCGCAGGCGAAGATCGTCGACTCGGCCACCGTGTCGAGGCTCAGCGCGCACCGGCGCTGCTCCTCGCCGTCGGTCAGCTCGCCCCACACCGTGCGCATCAACGGCCCCACGGGCGGCGGGAAGACACCAGCCACTGCGGCCAGCACCAGGGCGGCCCACGGCGGCAGACCGGCGGCGGCGCCGGCCGCCAGCGCCACCAGCAGCAGGGTGTAGCAGCACGTCAGGACCATCAGCGCGGCAGGCCGGCGGGACACCAGCCGGGCCCGGGCCGGGCCGAGCAGCGCCGAGAGCAGACCGAACGCACCGGCGGCCGGGCCGGCCGCCGCGAACGAGCCGGTGCCGTCGCGCAGGGCGAGCAGCAGCGGCAACGGGAGGACGCCGTAGCTCAGCCGGGCGAGCAACGCCGCGGCGAAGGGTGCACGGGCATGCGGAAGGGAGAGGACAGCGCGACAGCCGACGCTGCCCCGGGAGGTTCGGGACACGGGTGAGCTCCGGTACGGGAGGCGGACATGACGGATCGACGGATCGCCGCCCCGACCCGCCCGCGAAGGGGCGAGGGGCGGCCGGAGTCGACCTGTCAGTGCGGCCCGGAGATGTCCATGCCGGAATCCTACGGGCACTCACCACCCCGCAACCACCGCCTTCGCCGAACCCGCTCCCCCGGAACCCGACCGCGGCCGGAAGGAGTCGTCCACGCACCGTGCGGACACACCCGGGCCCGACCCCCGAGGACGCCCCGGACCCGACCGGCCCTGCGGCCGGCAGCGGGCGCCGGACCGGGCCCCGGACCGGGCCCCGGACCGGGCTTCCGACCGGATCACGGCGCTCACCAGCGCAGAGCGCTCCCGCACGCGCCGGTCCGGTTCTGATTGGATGTCGCCATGAGCACAGGCACCCACGCGGAATCCGGTCTGACGAAGAGCACCTGGAGCGACGCCGACTTCGACGACATGGGATGGCACTACGTCACCATCCACGGCCTCTGCGTCCAGCCGGGCGCCTCCGCGGATGCGCTGCCGCGCCTCGTGCTCGACATCGACTACATCATCAAGTGGGTGCACCCGGTCGCGCCGGAGAAGCACTTCAGCTTCTGGATCGCGCCCTCCACGCTCGCGTTCGAGGACGTCCGGGACATCGAGGGCGATCTCGACTTCAAGGGAACGGCCCTGAGTCTCGACATCGACCACCTGCGGCGTTCGGCGGCCGAGGACGGACACGACGACCCGCAGTGGCACATCGAGGGCCACTCCTTCGACCTCAGGTTCCGGGCCACGGGCTTCCAGCAGTACCTGCGGCAGTCCCCGCGCCACGCCCAGCGGCTCGCCCTCACCCACGGCGAGCGCGGCGGCCTCTCCTTCGCGGAGACCGCCTTCGCCTGACGGGCCCCGCCGCCCCCTCCTCGCCGGCACCGCCTCCCCCCGCCGTCCGCCGGTCGGGTCAGGCGAAGAAGGCGCTCATGCCGTCGACGTCCGACAGGTAGCTGTCGATGGCGGCGATCACGCCGTCCCGCACGGTGAGGACGGTGGCGAGGTGCTCGTCGAGTTCGCGGCCGTCGGCGGCGACGGCGGTGTTGTGCAGCGAGAGGGCGACGCCGTGCTGCCCGACGAGGACGTGGAGCAGTTCGGTGCGGACGCCGCGGCCGGCGATCTCCCACGCGCGGGTGGCTGCGGCGTCCCGGCCGCGCACGGTGCCGGAGATCGTTCCGCTGCCCGGCATCGACCAGACGACGTCCTCGGCCAGCAGCGCCCGCAGCCCCGCGTCGTCGCGCGCCCCGAACGCGGCGAGGAACCGCTCCGCGACCCCTGCGTGTCCGCTGCTCTCCACCATTCCGGCTCCTCCCGAGGGCGATTCGTGCTGGACCGACCCTAGGCCGCCGCCCGGCGCCCCGAACAGTGCACGACGGGTGGTGTTGATACCGGTGTCAGCAACACCAGGACGGCCGCAGGGGCCACCATCCGCCGTTCCCAAGGGAATTCGTCCGTTTACCGGCCAGTAGCCAATTCGTCCCGGAGCCTTGACGCGTGCTTTGCCGCTCGCGATTCTCGGGTGGATCCCGCACGGCATGCGCAGTACAAAATCCCCCACCGCCTCCCGATGAAGCGAGGTGCGATTCCTTGACCACACATCACCGCCGCAGAAGCCGCACGGCCACCACCCTCGTGGCGCTGCTTCTCGCCCTCACCGCCGGTGCCTTCGGCGCCGTCCGAGCCCCCGCGGCCCACGCCGCGGACGGCTGGTGGGAGCCGGCGGCCCGACCCGCGCCCGACTCGCAGATCAACGTGACGGGGGCGCCGTTCACCGGCACCGACGCCGACGGCAAGGTCCGCGGCTTCGTCGACGCGCACAACCACCTGATGTCCAACGAGGGTTTCGGCGGCCGCATCATCTGCGGGGCGACCTTCTCGGACAAGGGCGCGGCCGACGCGCTCAAGGACTGTCCGGAGCACTACCCCGACGGTGCGCTCGCCCTGTTCGAGAACGTCACCGGCGGCGCCGACGGCCACCACGACCCGGTCGGCTGGCCGACCTTCAAGGACTGGCCTGCCCACGACTCGCTGAGCCACCAGCAGAACTACTACGCCTGGGTGGAGCGCGCCTGGCGCGGCGGCCAGCGCGTCCTGGTCAACGACCTCGTCACCAACGGGCTGCTGTGCTCGATCTACCCGTTCAAGGACCGCAGTTGTGACGAGATGACGGCCATCCGGCTGGAGGCGCAGAAGAGCTACGACCTCCAGGCGTACATCGACCGGATGTACGGCGGCCCGGGCAAGGGCTGGTTCCGGATCGTCACCGACAGCGCGCAGGCGCGCCAGGTGATCGAGCAGGGCAAGCTGGCGGTCGTCCTCGGCGTGGAGACCTCGGAGCCCTTCGGCTGCAAGCAGATCCTGGACATCGCCCAGTGCGGCGAGGGCGACATCGACCGCGGCCTCGACGAGCTGTACAAGCTCGGCGTGCGCAGCATGTTCCTGTGCCACAAGTTCGACAACGCGCTGTGCGGCGTCCGCTTCGACGAGGGCACCATCGGCGTCGCGGTCAACGCGGGGCAGTTCCTGTCGACCGGCACCTTCTGGAAGACCGAGAAGTGCGCCGGCCCGCAGCACGACAACCCGATCGGCCTGCCGACCGCGCAGGCGGCCTCCCTGCTGCCGAAGGGCGTGCAGATCCCGACGTACGCGGGCGACGCCCAGTGCAACACCCGCGGCCTCACCCGGCTCGGCGAGTACGCCGTGCGGGGCATGATGCAGCGTCACATGATGCTGGAGGTCGACCACATGAGCGTGAAGGCGGCCGACCGTGCCTTCGAGCTGCTGGAGTCGCAGGCGTACCCGGGCGTGATCTCCAGTCACAGCTGGATGGACCTGCAGTGGACGGAACGGCTGTACCGGCTCGGCGGGTTCGCCGCGCAGTACGCGCACTCCGCGGACGGCTTCGTCGCCGAGGCGCACCGCACGGAGGCCCTGCGCGACCGGTACCACGTCGGCTACGGCTACGGCACGGACCTCAACGGGGTCGGCGGCTGGCCCGGTCCGGTCGGCGAGGACGCCCCCAACGCGGTGCACTACCCGTTCCGCACCGCCGACGGCGGATCGGTGGTCGACCGGCAGGTGACCGGGGACCGCACCTGGGACTTCAACAAGGACGGCATGGCGCACGACGGCCTCGTGCCGGACTGGATCGAGCAGATGCGGCTGAGCGGCGGCCAGGACGTGGTCGACGACCTGATGCACGGCGCCCAGTCCTACCTGGACACCTGGAAGGCCACCGAGGGCCACCGGCCGGGCACCGACCTCGCCGCGGGCCGGCCGGCGGCCGCCAGCTCCTCCGAGTGGTCGCTGTTCACCAGCTACCGGCCCGGCCGGGCGGTGGACGGCGACCGGGGCACCCGCTGGGCGAGCGGCTGGAGCGACGACCAGTGGCTGCAGGTGGACCTCGGCTCGGTGCGGACGGTGAACCGGGTCACCCTCGACTGGGAGCGCGCCTACGGCAGGGAGTACCGCATCGAGCTGTCGGCGGACGGCAGCAGCTGGCACACCGCCTGGTCGACGGCCGCGGGCAACGGAGGCATCGACACGGCCTTCTTCGACCCGGGCCCGGCCCGCTACGTGCGGGTGCACGGCGTCAAGCGGGCCACCGGCTGGGGCTACTCGCTGTACGAGGTCGGCGTCTTCGGCCCCTGACCGGGGGCGAGCGTGCGGAGCCGGTGTCCGGACGGGCGCCGGCCCCGCCGCGTCCGGCGGGAACCGCCCCGGTCAGACGGCCGGCGGCCCGGCCGGCGCGGCCTCGGCGGGCCGGTCGGCGGTGTCCGGCGCGGAGCCGGGCGCGGAGCCGGAGCCGGCCGGCAGGCGCTTGCCGAGGCAGACGAAGAGCAGGACCAGCCCGGCGGTCAGCAGGATGTGTCCGAGGCCGGCGATCCCGGCGATCGCCGCGCCGCTCCCGCGCCCCAGCACGGTCAGCGTGCCGTGCACCGTCATCATGCCGACGGTCAGGGCGAGGCCCGCGTTGTAGATCCAGTAGAACCAGGGGAAGAGTCTGCTGCCGGTCAGCCCGAACTGCTTCTCCAGTACCAGCACGATCAGGAAGAAGAGCATCCCGAGCGCCAGCAGATGGGTGTGGACGACGCCGAGTTGGGAGTCGCCGGTGAAGTCCTCGGCCTTGGTCAGCTCGCGGTAGTACAGACCGCCGACCACCCCGAGGATCATGTAGATGTGCGCCGTGTTGAGGATTCTCCGCATACTGCTCGCCTCCGGACCGGGTCGGATCTCGACGCCCCACCCTCACCCGGAATCCGATGATCCATCAACCGGGCGGCCGGTGAAGATCCCGTGACCTCAGGCTCGCCGCCGCACCCGCGCCTCCGCCGGTGCCGGCGGGTCGCGGCGTAGGCTCGGGGCATGGCGGACGCAGGGTTCACGGCACGGGCGATCGGCCGGGTGGAGTCGCCGCTGCGGACGCGGGCCGAGGCTCCGAAGCAGGGCGACGAGGGCGGCCCGGACGCCTGGCTGGTCTTCGAGCCCGAGGTGGCCAGGGGCCTGCGCGAACTCACGGCGGGCCAGGAGGTCCTGCTGCTGACCTGGCTCGACCGTGCCGACCGCAGCGTGCTCGCCGTCCGTCCACGCGGCGACCTCACCCGCCCGGAGACCGGCGTCTTCGCCACCCGCTCCCCGGACCGCCCCAACCCGATCGGACTCCACCGGGTCACCATCCTCGCGGTCGACGGCCTGCGTCTGCTCGTCGGCGGCCTGGAGGCACTGGACGGCACCCCGGTGCTGGACGTCAAGCCGGCCCTCCGCGGCTCCGCCGAACGCTGATCCGGCACCCCTCCGGCGACGACCGCTCCGCCAACTCGACCGCCGTACCGACCCCTTGCCAATTGGTATAGGCCAATCGTAGGCTCCAGGGCGGCTGACGGTGTGTCGGGTCCACGCCGCCGCGCCCGCAGGCTCCCCGGGTTCGCACCGCTCCCCCACGACCGGCCCGAATCCGCACGAGGAGAACCATGTCCTGGACCCGCAGAGTCCTCGCCGCCGGCGCCCTGACGGCCGGCGCGCTGGCCGCGACCGCCGGCACGGCCAGCGCGCACGGCTCACTGTTCGGCCCCACCAGCCGGGTGGCGGCCTGCTACGCCGAGGGCCCCGAGCACCCCCAGTCCCAGGTCTGCAAGGACCTGGTCGCGATGAGCGGCACCCAGCCGCTGTACGACTGGAACGAGGTCAACATCGCCGACGCCAACGGCCGGAGCCAGCAGATCATCCCCGACGGCAGGCTGTGCTCGGCCAACCGCGACAAGTACAAGGCGCTCGACATGGCCCGCACCGACTGGCCGGCCACCTCCGTCGCCGCGGGCAGCAACACCTTCAACTTCCGCGTCACGGCCCCGCACCAGGGCGTCATGACGCTCTACATCACCAAGACCGGCTACAACCCGGCCCAGCCGCTGAAGTGGTCCGACCTCGACCTGGCCAACCCGGTCGCCCAGTACGCCACCGGCCGGACGGCCACCAACGGCTACTACACCTTCAACGGCACCCTGCCCAGCCGCACCGGCCGCCAGCTGGTGTACCTGGTCTGGCAGCGCAACGACAGCCCGGAGGCCTTCTACGGCTGCTCGGACGTCGACTTCGGCGGCTCGGCGGCCGCCGCGGGCCTCGCGGCCCCGATCGCGCCCGGCACGCCGACCGAGCAGCAGCTCGTCGCCGACGCGCCCAAGTCCACCGTGAGCTACCACGACCACGGCGCGGCGGCGGCCGCGGCGACCGCGGAGCTCGCGGCGGCCCCGGTCCTGCCGGCCGCCGGCTCGGCCTCCTCCGCCGTCCTGCTCGGCGTGGTGGGCCTGTCGCTGGTCTCCGCCGGCGCGTCCGGGGTTTACCTGTACCGCCGCACCCGGACGGTGGCCGCCGCCGTCTGACCCGGCGTCCCTGCCGGGCCCGGTCCGCACCGCGCGACCGGCCCGGCAGGGCACCACCTCCGGGCACCCGTACCGCACGGACATCCGCCCGGTCCGGGCAACTGCGGCACCCCGGGAGGGTGTTGATCGGGAGACGGGCGGATCACGGCTCCGCAACGCGGCGGGCCCGCCGGGCGCCCGCGGCGGTAGCGTCGGCGCGCCTCGCACCGCCGACCCTGGGGAGCCCATGCGCGTCCGCACCACCGCCCTCGTCTGCACCGCCGTCCTCGCGGCCGCCACCGCGTGCGCCGACCCCGGGTCGGCGGCCACCGCCACCGGGCCGGGCGCGGCTCCGGCCTCCGGTCCGACCTGGGCGGTCGGTGACGCGGCCGCCGTCACCAAGCATCTGCTCGCCTCCGGACTGCCGGTCAAGCTGACCGCCGCCTACACCGGTGCCGACGACCCGGAGCGGCTGCTCGGGCGGCCGCGCCAGTACGTGTCCAAGGCCGCCTTCGACGACACCCGGGTGTCGAACAGCCCGCTGGCCAAGGAGGAGGCCCCCGGACACCGGCGGGACGCCGTCTCGTACGGCGGCGCCGTCGAGGTGTTCGCCACCGCGGAGGACGCCGAGGCACGGGCCGGCGACCTGGGCGGCCGGCAGCCCTCCCCGGGCGGCGGCGCCCGGCCGGACTACGTCTACCGCTCGGGCGTGGTCCTCGTCCGGGTGTCGCACCTGCTGACGCCGGAGCAGGCACATGCGTACACACGGGCGATCCGCTGACGGCGGCCGGGCGGCCGGGCGGAGGCACGACCGGCCGGGCGATCGGGCCCCTCCGCCGTCCGGCAACCCGGACGGGCGGCGCACCCGCCCCGTTCCGGGGCCGCGCGCGGCGGGGAGGCACGGCCCCGGGACCTCTGGAATCCTGGCCGTACCACGCCGCACGCCAGCGAGGAGCGGACATGTCCGGACAGTTCGAGGCGACCGTCGAGATCGACCGGCCGGTGGACGAGGTCTTCGCCTATCTGGCGGACGGCCGGCACGACCCCGAGTTCAGCCCCCGCGTCCAGCGGATCACCAAGTCGCCGGACGGCCCGACCGGCGTCGGCACGGTCTTCCGCAGCACGGTGAAGGACGCAGGGATGAAGACGGCCCGCGAGTTCCGCATCACCCGGTTGGAGGCACCGCG
Source organism: Streptomyces sp. NRRL B-24484 (assembly GCF_000717715.1). Lineage (GTDB taxonomy): Bacteria > Actinomycetota > Actinomycetes > Streptomycetales > Streptomycetaceae > Kitasatospora. The sequence goes on from NZ_JOAI01000003.1 coordinate 80,798, forward strand.
CACGGTCCGCTGGGCCGAGCAGAGCAAGAACCTCATCACCGCCGAGGGCGGCTACGACCTCGAACCGCTGCCGGACGGCCGGACGAGGGTCCGGATCTTCAACGAACTGGCCGGCCACGGACTCGGCAAGCTGCTGCTCGGCCCGGCCCTGCACGCCGCCCGCAAGGACGCACCGGCCTTCGGCGACCGGATCAAGAGCGCGGTCGAGCACTCCTGACGCCCGGCCGGTCCACCGTCCTGCAGGGAACGGCACCGCCCGGCGCGGAACGGCACCGTCCGGCGCGGAAGCGCACCGTCCTGCAGCGAACGGCACGGCCGGGGCAACCACTCGCCGCACCGCCGCATTTGCCGTCCCGGTGACCTCCGGCGACCGTGGGAACGTGGAGTGCCGCCAGGGCCCGTCGGACGGCCCCTGGCACCGGCGGACCACCGCCGGAGCGGCTCTGCGCCGAGCACGCCGGCCGGTTCCACGGGTGTGCGTCCCCGACCTCCGTGTCCGTGGGCGCCCCCGCCGGCCCGAGCGCAAGGGAGCAGCACATGACCGAGGCCCGACCCGGAGTCGACGGGCGGTCCGCCGCCGGAGCGGCGTCCGCCCCGCCCCGGCCGGACGGCCACCGCGGCGGGGCGCCCGCGGACCTCCGGCGGATCGGCATCGATCCGGACCACTGGTACCCGGTGGCGGTGTCGCGGAAGGTCCACCGGCAGCGCACCTTCGCCGCCGTCTTCGCCGGCGAGCGGATCGCGCTGTACCGCGGCCGCAGCGGCAAGGTCTACGCCCTGGAGGACCGCTGCGCGCACCGCCAGGTGCCGCTCAGCATGGGCGTGGTGGAGGACGAGATCCTGCGCTGCTGTTACCACGCCTGGGCCTACCGCGGGAACGGCCGCATCTCGCAGATCCCGTACCTGCCGAAGGGCTGCGAGCGGCCGCCGCGCGGAGTGCGGTCCTACCCGGTGCGGGAGGCCTTCGGGCTGGTCTTCGTCTTCCCCGGCGATCCGGAGAAGGCCGAGTCGGCACCGTTCCCGGTGCTGCCGGAGTTCGGCTCGCCCACGCACCGCACCATGACGTTCTCCCGCACGGTGAAGTGCCACTACTCGTTCATGCACGAGAACCTGCTCGACATGAACCACCAGTTCCTGCACCGCGGCGTGCTGGGCCGGATCAAGCCCGAGCTGCTCGGCTACGAGACCGGGCCGCGGTTCGTGGAGGCGCGCTACCTCTTCGTCCCGGCCGGCGGCCGCAAGGACCGCGGCGCGGGCCTGCTGTCCGCCGAGGGTTTCGGCGGCAAGGACCGGCCGGACGTCATCACCATCCGCACCGAGTACCCGTACCAGACCCTGCACGACGTGCCGGAGGACGCCGAACTCCCCGCCTTCTCGCTCTGGGCGGCGTACGTTCCGGAGGACGCCGAGCAGCGCACCAACCACGCATACGGCCTGCTGATGATCGCGAAGCCGCCCGTCCCCGGGGCGCTGCACGTGGCCTGGCCGTTCATCCGGCGGTTCACCGAACGGGTCTTCGCCCAGGACCGGATGGCGGTCGAGGCCGAGCAGCGGGCCTGGGACGAGCAGGGCGCGGACCGGAACCACGAGGTGTTCCCGCTCATCCTGGACGTCCGGGACGTGCTGCGCAGCAACGGCGTTCCGCTCCCTGCCCCGCAGGAGGCCGGCTCCGGCGGGGTGCCGTCCGTCAACGGCCACGGCGCGGCCGCCGACGGCCCGGCCGACGGAGCCGTCCAGGTGCCGCCCGAGCCGCGGCCGGCCGATCGGAGGCAGCCGTGAAGGACCTGAAGTTCGAGCAGAAGCGCTCGCTGTCGCGGATCGAGGCGGCGGCGCAGCTGGAGGCGCTGGCGGCCGCGCTGCGCCACGGCGGCGAGGCCGAGTTGGAGCTCGGCCCCGGGGTGCTGACCCTGCGCGTCCCGGACGAGCTGCGCACCGAGCTGGAGGTGGAGGCGGGCGAGGGCGAGATCGAGGTGGAGATCGAGCTCAAGTGGTCGACCGGCGAGGGCTGAGCCGCACGGAACGGCGCTGACGGCGGGTGCACGGAACGGTGGTGACGACCGGCCGCACGGAACGGCGCTGACGGCCAACAGCGTTCGAGGCTTTACGAGTTGTGATCGACGGGAGGACGCCCGGGCGGGCGTCCTCCCGTCTTTTCGGGTACGCCGCCCCGTGGATCACGCCATAGCAGATGATCCCGCGACGGCACGGCCCACCGCCCGAAGTCCGCCCGCACGAATGAATCCCGCTCCGGTCCCCGGCATGACAACTCCGGGTGCGGCAAGTCTGGTTGGCGGCAGCGACCGACGGACCGACGGGTCCGTCCGCCGACTGTCGAGCACCGGCATGCGAATACCTGGCCGAAACCCTGGCACGTCCCACATGAATGCACTGATTCACGTGCACAGCAGCGTTTTTGAGGACGCGTCAGATATGTCCGGAAACCGGCTATGCTTCTTCCGGCTCGGCCCGCCGCACCGCCGTCGCACCAGGTCACCCGGACCGACGCAGGTGCCGCGCCGCACGCCAGACGCAGCCCCACGCCCCCCGGAGCGGCCGCCGCCCGTCCGTCCCCCCGCCACCCACTCGATCGCTTGAGGATGCCGATGCTTCGTGCTGGATCGCCCCCCGCCAACCGGGTCTCCGCTCCCGTCCTCGGCTGGCTCCTGCCCACCGCGGTGACGGCGGCGGCCGTGGTCGCCGCCGTGTCGGTGGTCTCGGCCGGCGCCCGGGCGGGAGTGCTCTGGTGCGGGCTGGCGTGCACGGCGGCCGTGGCGGTGGCGGCCGCCGAGGCGGCCCGCCGGGGGCGCGCGCTGACGGCCCTGCGCGAACAGTGCGCCCGGCAGGAGCAGGAACTGCACGCCCGGCTGGCCCGGCAGGAGGCCGAGACGGTCGAACTGGCCACGGTCGCCCTGCCCGAGGCGGTGGCCCGGCTCCAGCGCGGCGAGTTCCCCGAGGACGTCCTCAAGGCGTTCGAACGCCGGGAGGCCGGCGCGGCCACGGAGTTCCGCGCCGCGCGGGAGGCCGTGCTGCGCACCGTGCTGGACGCGGTCGACAATGAGGAGGGGATGCGCGAATCCGCCCAGCGGGCCTTCGTCAACATCGCCCGCCGCGTCCAGGCGATCGTCCACCGGCAGGCACAGGACCTGCGGACCATGGAGGACCGGCACGGCAACGACCCGGCCGTCCTCGACGACCTGCTGCTGCTCGACCACGGCAACGCACTGATCGGCCGTCTCGCGGACAGCATCGCCGTCCTCGGCGGGGCCCGCCCCGGCCGCCAGTGGAGCCGCGCGGTTCCGCTCTACTCGGTACTGCGCGGCGGCATCTCGCGCATCCTCGACTACCGGCGCGTCGAACTGCACCCGGTCTCCGAGGTCGCCGTGGTCGGCCCCGCGGTCGAACCGCTGATCCACGCCCTCGCCGAGCTGCTGGACAACGCCACCCGCTACTCGCCGCCGCACACCAGAGTGCACCTGTCCGCCGCCGAGGTGCAGGCCGGGATAGCGATCGAGATCGAGGACGGCGGCCTCAGCCTCAGCGAGGAGGGCCGGGCCCGCGCCGAGCGCATGCTCCGGGACGCACAGGCCGGCATCGACCTCAACGACCTCGGCGAGACGCCCCGGCTCGGCCTGGCCGTGGTGGGCCGGCTCTCGCAGGCGTACGGCTTCCAGGTCTCGCTGCGCCCCTCCGCCTACGGCGGCGTGCGGGCGGTGCTGATCGTGCCGCAGCAGCTGATCACCACGGCGCCCGCCACCGGCCGGGCGCACGGCATCGGCGCCGCCGCCGGCCTCCGGCCGGCCCCGGGCGCGATCCCGCAGCCCGCCTCCGAGCCGCGGCCGTACGGCCGGACGACGGCGGGTGCGTTCTCCACCGGTCAGCCGTTCGGGTCGAACGCGGGGATCCTCGCGGATTCGGGCCGTACGGACAACGAGATTCCGGTGGTGGCCGAGCGGGCCCCGAACGGGCTGCCGCAGCGCCGCCGCCACGCCAGGCCCACCCGGCCGGGTCCGGTGGAGGTCTCCCGGGTCCCCGAGCCGGCCCAGGCACCGGTGCAGCCCGGCATGTGGCTGGCCGCGTTCCACGAGGGGGTGAACGGCCACGCGCCGTCCACCGGTGCGGCCGGCCCCACCAGTGAAGAGTCGGCAGGGAAGGGCGAGCAGTGATTCAGCAGCGCAGCAACATGGACTGGATGCTCAAGGAGCTGGCGAACGGCGTCCCGCACACCCGCCACATCATCGTGCTGTCGGCGGACGGCCTGCGGATGGCGCAGTACGGCACCGACCCGGACACCGCCGACCGTCTCGCCGCCGCGTGTGCCGGCCTGCAGAGCCTGGCCAGCGCGGTGGGCCACGAGTTCCCGCACGGCGACGGCCGGATGCGGCTGGTGGTGATCGAGGTGAGCGGTGGCTTCTTCTACCTGATGTCCGCCGGCGCCCGGGCCTACCTCGCCGTGCTCGCCGACGAGGGCGTGGACGCGGGCCTGATGGGCCAGCGGATGCGGGACCTGGTCGCCCGGATCGGCGAGCATCTCAGTACACCGCCCCGCAACGGCGAGCAGGTCGCATGAGTGCAGGCGACCAGGACTGGGACGAGGGCATCCCCGAACGTCTCTACGTGATCACCCGAGGCCGCAGCGGTCTGGCCGAGCAGGCCGCGTTCGACCTGGTCACCCTGATCGTCTCCCGTGCGGAACCGGCGCCCACCATGCAGCCGGAACTCGCGGCGATCCTGCGGATCTGCGGTTCGCCGCTGTCCGTGGCCGAGATCTCCGCCTACCTGGGGCTGCCGACCAGCGCGGTCACCGTGCTGCTGGCGGACCTCCTCGCCGACGGACGGATCGAGGCGCGTTCTCCCGTCCCACAGGCGATCCTTCCCGACCGAGCCCTGCTGGAGGCGGTGATCCATGGACTACAGAGGCTCTGACACGATCGCCGGGCCGGCGAGTGCGGACCTGCTGCCCGACTCGGCCACCATGGCGGTCAAGGTGGTGATCGTCGGCGGCTTCGGCGTCGGCAAGACCACCCTCGTCGGATCGGTGAGCGAGATCCGGCCGCTGACCACCGAGGAGACGATGACCCAGGCCGGCGCGGGCGTCGACGACCTGGCCGGCATCGAGCGCAAGACGTCCACCACCGTGGCGATGGACTTCGGCCGGATCAGCATCACCGACGAACTGGTGCTGTACGTGTTCGGCACGCCCGGACAGGAGCGGTTCTGGTTCCTCTGGAACGGGCTGTTCGAAGGGGCGCTCGGCGCGGTGGTCCTGGTCGACACCCGGCGGCTGGAGGTCAGCTTCGACGTGATCGGACGGTTGGAGGACCGCGGTGTGCCGTTCGTCGTCGCCGTCAACACCTTCCCGGAGTCGCCCGGTTACCCGACGGAGGAGCTGCGGGCCGCCCTCGACCTGGACCCGGAGGTGCCGATCGTCGCCTGCGACGCCCGGACCCGGGAGTCCAGCAAGGACGTCCTGCTGACGCTGATGCGCTACCTGTACGGCCTCTCCGCCCGTGCGGGCCGGTGACGGTCCCGCACGGCTGACGGTCCGTTGCCGTACCGATGGTCCGTTGCCCGGCCGACACCCCGGCGCTCGCGTGACGGACGAGCGGTCGGGTGCTGCCCCGTCGGGTCGGTGACGGCCAGCCGGTCCTGCGATTGCCTGTCAGCCGCGCGGCACTCAGTCAGTTACATGACTGCCGGTCAGCCGTGTAAGCCCCAGTCGATTCAGTGATACCCCGTCACTAGACCGACCCGGTAAATCCAAATCACTTCAGTGATACCCCATCACTGAACCGACACCCCGTCACCCCGCCACCCGCGACGACCCCGGAGCCATTGTGACCTCGTCCTTCCCCGAGAACACCTCCGCCACCCCGCCGCCCGGGTGCCCCGCCCACGGGCTCGGCCCCGACGGTCTGCGCCGCCTCTACGGCCCCGAGGCCGAGGCCGACCCGGCCGGCCTGTACGAGAAGCTGCGCGCCGAGCACGGCGAGGTGGCCCCCGTCCTGCTGCACGGCGACATCCCCGCCTGGCTGGTCCTCGGGCACTCCGCGAACCTGGCCGCGATGCGTACACCGTCCCGGTTCTCCCGGGACTCCCGCCGCTGGACGGCCTTCCAGAACGGACTGGTCACCCCGGAGTCCCCGCTGATGCCGGTGATCGCCTGGCAGCCGCTCTGCGTCTTCGCCGACGGCGAGGAGCACCGGCGCCTGCGCGGCGCGGTGACGGACGGCCTGAACCGCTTCGACCGGCGCGGCATCCGCCGCTACGTCACGCGCTTCGCCGACCAGCTGATCGAGGAGTTCGGGCCTTCCGGCCGGGCCGAACTGGTCTCCCAGTTCGCCGAGCACCTGCCGATGCTGGTGATGACGCAGTTGGTCGGCATGCCCGAGGAGTACGGTCCGCGGCTGGTCGAGGCCGCCCGGGACCTCATGAAGGGCACCGAGACGGCGATCGCCAGCAACGAGTACGTGGTGGAGACGCTGCGCCGGATGATGGAGCGCAAGAAGGAGTCGCCCGGCGCCGACCTGGTGAGCTGGCTGATGCAGCACGAGGCCGGGCTCACCGACGACGAGGTGATGGAGCACCTGCGGGTGGTGCTGCTCGCCGCGAACGAGACCACGGTCAACCTGATCGCGGACGGCCTGAAGATGGTGCTCACCGACCGGCGGTTCCGCGCCCACCTCTCCGGCGGCCAGATGACCCTGCCCGACGCCCTGGACCAGGTGCTGTGGGACTCCCCGCCGATGCTGCTGGTCGCGGGACGCTGGGCCACCGGCGACACCGAACTCGGCGGCCAGCGGATCAAGGCCGGCGACATGCTCCTGCTCGGCCTCGCCGCCGGCAACGCCGACCCGGCCGTCCGCCCGGACCTGGCGGAGCCGCTCTTCGGCAACCGCTCCCACCTGGCCTTCGGCAGCGGACCGCACGAGTGCCCGGGCCAGGACATCGGCCGGGCCATCGCGGAGACCGGCATCGACATCCTGCTGACCCGCCTGCCGGACCTCCGACTCGCCGTCCCCGAGGCCGAGTTGAGCTGGACCTCGGCCTGGATCTCCCGCCACCTGACCGAGCTGCCGGTGAGCTTCTCCCCGCGCACGGCCGAACCCGCACCGACGGCCGCACCCGTACCGCCGGTGGTGCCGGCGACACCGACCGTCCCGAGGCCGGCCGCACCAGCCACCCCGGACAACGCGGCCGACGCCGCCGACCCCGCCGCGGGCCGGATCGCGGAGCCGGTCGCGGCAGCGGTACCGCGCCAGCGGCGCAGCTGGTGGACCACGCTCACGAGCGTCTTCCGGCGCTGACGGTTCCAGGGCTCCAGGGCTCCAGGGCTCCAGGGCTCCAGGGCTCCAGGGCTCCAGGGCTCCGGCCCGCTCCGGAGACCCATCACCTCCGGCCGGAATGCCCGCGGTGCCTACGGCGGTCATCGACTGTCGTAGGCCCGGCGGGCCGCTTCCACCGCCGGCAGGGCGCGTTCGACGAAGCGACCGAGGCCGCCGACCAGGTCGGCGGCCTGCTCGCCGAGCGGGGTGAGGCTGTAGTCGACCCGGGGCGGGATGACGGGGTGGGCCTCGCGGTGCACGAAGCCGTCCCGCTCCAGGGTCTGGAGGGTCTGCGCCAGCATCTTCTCGCTCACTCCGGCGACCGCGCGGCGCAGCTCGCTGAAGCGGTAGCCGCGCTCGCGCAGGGCGATCAGCACCAGCACGCCCCAGCGGCTGGTGACGTGCTCCAGGATCCCGCGGGAGGGGCACATCCGGTCGGTGACGTCACCGGTGGGCGCGGCGGCCGGGGCGGGGACGGCGGCCGGGGCGGTGTCGATCGAGGTACTCACCTTCATATCAGTACCGTACTTCAAAGTGGGTACTTTCGAATGGTTAGTGCAGCGCCTACCGTGGTGGTTGAAGTCGAAACCATCTGAGGGAGCGCATCATGATCGTCGTCACCGGAGCCACCGGACAGCTCGGCCGCCTGGTCGTCGAGGGCCTGCTGGAGCGGATGCCGGCCGCGGAGCTGGCGGTGGCCGTCCGCTCGCCGGAGAAGGCCGCGGACTGGGCCGCCCGCGGCGTCGAGGTCCGCGAGGCCGACTACGGCCGCCCGGAGACGCTCGTCGGAGCCTTCCGTGCCGGTGAGACGGTACTGCTGGTGTCCGGCAGCGAGGTCGGCGCCCGGGTGCCGCAGCACACCGCCGTCGTCGAGGCCGCCGCGGCGGCGGGCGTCGCCCGGCTCGTCTACACGGGCGTCCTCGGCGGCGACGAGGCCACCTTCGACCTCGCCGCCGAACACCGCGCGACCGAGGCCGCGATCCTCGCCTCCGGCCTGCCGTACACCTTCCTGCGGAACGGCTGGTACACGGAGAACTACACCGCCGGCGCGGCGGGGGCCGTCGAGCGCGGCGTGGTGCTCGGCAGCAGCGGCGACGGCCGGCTCGCCACCGCCGCCCGGGCCGACTACGCGGCCGCGGCCGTCGCGGTGCTCACCGGCGAGGGCCACGAGAACCGCGCCTACGAACTCAGCGGCGACACCTCCTGGAGCCTCGCCGAGTACGCCGCCGAGCTCGCCTCCCGGTCCGGCCGCCCGGTGGCGTACCACGACGTCGCCCCGGAGGAGCACCGGGACGCCCTGGTCGGCGCCGGGCTGCCGGACGTCTTCGCGGCGATCCTGGTCGACGTGGACGCGGCCGTCCGCCGCGGCGAGCTGGACCGCGACCGCGGAGTCCTCTCGGCCCTGATCGGCCGTCCCACCACTCCGCTCGCCGACTCGGTCGAGGCCGCCCTCGGCCGCTGACCGCACCGGCCCGTCCGGCCGTGCGCACCGTGTGCACGAGCGTGGGGCACGGCCCCTCGGACGGGGCCGTAGGGACCTTGGTCCCGTTCCGTCGGCACCGACCGGACCTGGTGACGCATCGTCCGGAGCACCGAGGATGGAACTGCGGCGCCGCCGCGCAGGTCACCTCGGAGAGGAATTGCCATGCCCCAGTACGTTCTTGCCGGGATCGACGGTTCGCCCGAGAGCGCTGCGGCGGCCCGCTGGGCGGCCGGTGAGGCCGTCCGCCGGGAGCTGCCGCTGCGCCTGGTGCACGCGCAGACCTGGCTGGACGACATCCACGCCGACGGCGCTCAGCCCACGGACGTCCGCGGGCTGACGCTGCGCATGCTGGCCGACGCCCGCGAGGAGGTCCGCGCCGCGCACCCGGGTCTGGAGGTCGGCGCGGAGCTGATCGGCGGCGGGGATCCGATCGACGTGCTGGTCGAGGCCGCCGCCGGCGCGGAGCTGCTGGTGGTCGGGTCCCGCGGGCTCGGCGGGTTCGCCGGGCTGGTGGTGGGCTCGGTGGGCCTCGCTCTCGCCGGCCGGTCCGAGGCGCCGACGGTGCTGGTCCGCCCCGCCGGGACGCAGGACGGGCCGGCCCCGGAACGGACGGCCGTGGTGGTCGGGGTCGACACCCGCTCGCCCTCCCCCGAGGTGCTCGACTTCGCCTTCGCCGAGGCCGCCCGGCGCGGGGCGGTGCTGCGTGCGGTGCACGGCTGGACCCCACCGCCGGTGTGGGGCTACGCGGGCGGGGTGGGCCCGCAGTTCGAGGCGGACCAGTTCCGCGCGATCGAGGCGGAACTGCTGGACGAGGCGCTGACCGGCTGGCGCGCGAAGTACCCCGAGGTCACCGTCGTCCAGGACTGCCGGATCGCGGGCGGGGCCCAGGCCGTCGTCGACACCGCCGAGGACGCCGCGCTCGTGGTCGTCGGCCGCCGGCGCCGCCGTCACCGCGTCGGCCTGCACCTCGGCCCGGTCGCCCACGCCGTCCTGCACCACGCCGAGGCCCCCGTCGCGGTCGTCCCGCACGACTGACGGGACAGGGTTCGCAGCGCAGGGCTGCGGGATGGCACGGCCGGCGGCCTCCCCGGGGTTCAATGCCGGGATGACGGAGCGGGCGGGGATGTACGACGGCTGGTTCGAGGTCGATCGCGTGCCGGAGCTGTTGGCGCGGGTGGAACGCCGGCACGACCCCGAGGCGTGGGAGGAGCTGGACCGGCGGCTCGTCCTCGAACACGACCTGGTCTTCCCGGCGGGCTTCGCCGCGCTGCCCCGCCTGGTGCGCCTAGCCCCGCACAGCGCGGAGGCGCGCGGCCTGGCCGGGCGGATCCTCGCACGGGCCGCGGGGCACCACGGCTGCGACGACCTGCTCGCGGACTGCGCCCCTGTGATCGCCGAGTTCGGCCGGGTGCTGAACGCGCACCTGCGGTCACGGCCGGCCGACTACCTCGTGGCTTTCCGAGCGCTGCTCGCCGTCGCGGAGGAGTACCACTGGGCGAACGTTCTCGAGGACTTCACGGACGACATCAAGCACGTGGGCTGTCCGCACTGCGGGGTGACGACGACGATCGCCGTCGGCGGGTTCGGCTGCTACTCCCAGGTCTGGGACGGGGACGAGGAGTTGCGCCGCGACCTGCGGCCCGCGGCGGCCGGGGAACTCACCGGCACGGGCCGGTGGATGCACCGGCTCGCCGTCCGCGACGGACAGCAGGAGCTCGCCGACGGCATCGCCCACCTGTTCGGACGTGCGGAATGCCCGGTCTGCGCCTGCCTCTTCACCGTCGCGGACGAGTACGCGGCCGCCAACCGCCCGGTCGTCCGGTGACTGCGTTGTCCGACAGCTGCGTCGCCCGGTCGCTGCGTCGTCCGGTCGCTGTGCTGCGACGGCGGCAGCTCCGCCGACGGTTCGGCCGGAGTCGGGGACGGCCCCCACGCCGTCCCCGGCTCCCGTGCGTCGGCCCGGCCCGCCCCCACGGCGGTCCGGGCCGCGTCCGCCCACCCCTGGTGCGGACGCGGCCGGGTCGGCGGTCCTGTCGGGCCCGGACGAGGGGCCCGCTCCACTGACGGATCGTCAGGAATGCTTCCCGGTAACTCCACCGTGCCGCACGCCGCCCGGTCACGCGGAGGGCCGAAGGTCCCGCCGACCGGCCCGCCTGCCGTCCGGCCGCTCGCCGCCCGCTCGCACGCGCGGCCGGCGTCGCCCCCGGCCACCGGGTCGGGGACCGCCGACCGGCTCGCGGCCGACGGAACGCGACCGGGCAGCGGCCTCCGGGTGACGGAGATCAGGTGAGCAACTGCTCGATGCGGTCGAGGGCTCCGGGCAGGTCACGCGGGCGCAGTATGCCGGCGCCGGGCGGGTGGCCCGCCCAGCCGGGTCCGGCGGTGAGGACGACCGGACGGGTCCGGGAGCCGCGGCCGCCCCAGGCGGTCTCGGCGGCCCGGCGGGCGAGGACGCGGTCGGCGGTGTGCTTGGCCTGGGACCAGACCATCACCGCGGCCGGTCCCGTCCGGCGAACGGCCTCCAGGAGCGCCTCGGCGGGTACGGCGGCGCCGAACATCCGGTAGGGCAGGCCGCGTTCGGCCAGGCCGGCGGCGACCGCCTCCAACGGCAGGGTGTGCAGTTCGGCGGGCATGCCGGCGAGCAGGACGGGCGGCCCCGGGCGCGGCGGTGCCGGGCGGTCGGCGACCCGGCGCAGGGCTGTGGAGACGTGCCAGGAGAGCAGGTGCTCGACCTCGACGTAGCGCTCGCCCTCGCCCGCCCACCGCCGTCCGGCCGCCCGCAGCGCGGGCATCATGACCTCCGTCCAGGCGGCCACCGCCCCCATGTCGTCGACCACCTGACGGAGGATCCGGGCGACTTCGACGGTGTCGAGGCGGACGGCGGCCCGGGTGAGGCCGCGGCACTCGGGGCTCACCGGTCCGGCCACCGGGGCGTTCGCCGTCTCCGTCCGGTCGGAGGCCCCCGCAAGGGGATCGGCAGCCTCCGGCCCGGCACTCCCCGGGTCGCCCCCACCGAAGGCAGGCCCATCGGGAGCAGCACCACCGGGAGCAGCACCACCGGGAGCAGCACCACCGGGAGCAGCACCGTCCGGACGGACAGCACCGTCGGGACGGACAGCATCGGCGTCCGACGGCACGGTCCGGGTGGCACCGAGCGCCTGCCGGGCCGCCTCGCCGGGCGGGACACCGCGGGCGGTCAGGTGGCACATGGCTTCGAGGACGGCCATGTCCTGCGGGGTCCAGCGGCGGTGGTGGCCCTCCTCGCGCCGGGCGGGTCCGATGCCGTAGCGCCGTTCCCAGGACCGCACGGTCGTCGGTGACACGCCGAGCCTGCGGGCGACGCCCCCGGTGGTGAGGCTGGCTTCGGCGAGCGCCGTCGCGGCCGGAGAGACCGCAGGAGCCGCCGCGGCCGCGCCATCCGGTCCGGAGGCAGATGGGGCGGGCGAGGTGGCTGAGGAAGGTCCCACGGGTCTCCTCCTCACGGGCATACGGGCGGGCGATCGGGCCGGCGGCCCGGCGGCCCGGCGGCTCGGCTCCGCTGCCCGTCCAGCATGGCGAACCTGCACCGGGAGGGGCGCTCGCAGCGGTTGCGCACCGGAAGGACCGTCTCGGACGGGAGCCGGCTCAGTCGTGACCGGCGAGGCCGTTCCGCATCCGGATCAGGCCGTCCCGCATCCGGGTCTTGACGGTGCCGAGCGGGGCGCCGAGGATCGCGGCGATCTGCGACTGCGAGTACCCGCCGTAGTACGCGAGCGCGAGCGACTGCCGCTGCAGTTCGGTGAGCGCGCCGAGGCAGCGCCGGACGCGGTCGCGGTCGATGCGGCGTTCCACGGCCTCGGCGACCTCGTCGTACACCGGGGGGCGGGAGGCGGCGGCGACCCGCCGGTCCCGGTCTGCGGAGGCCTGCGCGGACCGGACGCGGTCGACGGCGCGGCGGTGGGTGATGGTGAGCACCCAGGTCAGCACTTCGCCGCGCTCGGGCCGGTAGCGGGCGGCGGTGCGCCACACCTCCAGCAGGACCTCCTGGGCAACCTCCTCCGCCTGGGCGCGGTCCCGCAGGACCCGGCGGGCCAGTCCCAGCACCGGGCCGGCCACCGCCTCGTAGAGGGTGCCGAACGCCCGCTCGTCGCCGTGCGCGATGCGCGGCAGCAGGCCTGCCAGGTCCCGGCCGCAGGTGCCGGGCGGGGCCGGGACACGCTGGGCGGGGCCTGCGACGACGGGGTGCTCGCGGACGGCTGTCACGCTGCGACCCTCCCGGTCCGGCCGGTTCACAGGCCAGTCGCAGCGTTCCTGCACCGTTCTCTGCGCCGCGCCCTGGACCGTGCCCTGGACCGTGCCCTGCGCCGTTCCGGTGCGCCCTCCGGGAAGGGCCCACCGGGACGTCCCCGGGCGGCGGGCGGGCCTGTGCGTCAGTCCGGGAGCAGCAGCCGGGCGACCCGCTCGGCGGTCTTCTCGCCGGCCCGCTGCCTGATCAGCCCCTCCTTGGCCGCGGCGCGCAGCCGGACGACGGTCGTGTCCTCGGCCTCCCCGGCTGCGAGCAGCACGGTGACCAGGACGGGGTTCATGTTCCACGCGCCGCCGCCGGTCAGCACCCGGAGCGCGCGGCGCTCCTCGGCGGGGGCGGAGCGGCGCGGTGCGATCCGGCGGCCCTGCATGCCGAGGACGGCGGACACCCTGGTCCGGGCCTCGGCGGTCGGCATCGGGAGGTGGAGGGTGATCTCGCGGACGTTCTTCGGCAGCCGTCGGGCGACGAAGCGGGCACCCCGGCCGCCGAGCGAGCCGAGGGCCTCGGCCAGGATCTCGTCCTCGTCGTCCACTGCTGCTCCCCCGTCCCGGCGGCTCCCCGCGCCACCGCCTGTCCGGAGGTCAGACTAGCGACCGGGCCACCGGGGGCCGCCGCACGGCGCTCTGCCGTGCCGTCAGACCTTCACCGCAGCGGCCGGGGCGGGAGCGGGCGGGGTGGCCCCCTGGTCCGGAGCCGCCGGCGAGGACGGACCGGGCTGCGAGGACGGCGACGCCGCCGGGGCGGACGGCGCGTCCACCGAGGAGGACGGGGACGCCTGGGGTTCCTGGGACGCCGACGACGATGATGACGAGGGCGATGACGACGAGGGCGGCGACGGCGGCGCGTCGCGGTGCAGTTCGGCGGGCGGGGTCCGCTGCGCGTCCATCGGGTCGACCCGCACCAGGCTGCCCCAGACCGCCATCCGGTACAGCGAGGTGTAGACCGGGGTGCAGGTGGTCAGGGTGATGTACCGCCCGGGCGCGTGGTACGGGGAGCCCGCGGGGACGGCGGCGACGATGCCGACGTTCTCGGGCGAGGTCTCGGGCAGCACGCCGTCCACCCGGTAGACGTACCAGTGGTCGCGGGTCTCGACCACGATCGGCGCACCGAGGCCCACCGCGTCGAGGTCGTGGAACTTCGCGCCGTGGCCGTCGCGGTGGGCGGCGAGCGCGAAGTTGCCGGCCCGGTCCCAGGGCATCGCGGCGCGGGGCTCCTGGTAGACGCCGGCGACGCCCTGGTCGAGGACGGCGGCTTCGGTGCCGACCTTGATCACGACGGGGTCCTGCTCCATCGCGGGCACGTGCAGGAAGCCGACCTCCTGCCCGGTGTACACGGTGCTCGGCGCACCGGACGGGCCGGGCGCCGCCCAGCTCTGCCGCAGCCGGTCCCCGGCCCGGTCGGCCTGGCGGTCGGCGAGCACGTCCGTCCACCAGAGCGAGTAGGCGGCGAACAGTGCGGCCGCCAGGGCGACGGTGAGCATCAGGTTGCCGAAGGCGTTGGTCCATCGGCGGCGGGGGGATCGCCGCGCGGTCTCTGCCGGAGCCCGGCCCATCGGGTCCTCCTCCGCCACGCGCCTGCCGGTCACCGTCCCGGGCCCGGTGTCCGAGGGCCCGTCAGACCGGCACGCGGCGGCGCCGCTTGTCCGTTCCCGGGATCCGGCCGGCGCGGGTGGGCCGTCCGTTCCCGGAGTTGTCCGTTCCCGGACAGTCTGCCGACCGGGCGCGGCCGAACGGCCCGGACGGCACGCGGCATTCGGGTGACGCGGTCCGCCGGACGGCCCGCCGGGAGGTGCCCGGGGAGCTCTTCACTCGAACGGCATGCGCGCCTTCCGCCGGACACGGCGCCCGCACCTATTACAACTCTGAATGTCGTACGGACCGCGCGAGACCGCGGTCCCGACACCGACTCCCCCGCCCTCCCCCCTCCCCCCGCGAGGCCATTTGCCATGAGTACTGCCACCCGCCCGCTGACGCTCACGGTCATCGTTCCCGCGCACAACGAGGAGCAGGGCCTCCCGGCGACACTCGAGGCGCTGCTCCGCCAGACCGTCCCCGCCGAGCAGATCGTCGTCATCGACGACGGGTCCACCGACCGCACCGGCGAGGTCGCCGCCGGCTACGGAGTGACGGTGCTGCGCCCGCCCGCGAACCTCGGCAGCAAGGCCAAGGCGCAGAACTACGCGCTGCCGTTCTGCACGACCGACCTGGTGCTCGCGGTCGACGCGGACACCGTGCTGGCCGACGACTACATCGAGCACATCAAGCCCGCCTTCGACGACGAGGAGGTGCTGATCGCCTCCGGCTGCGTGCAGAGCCGGTTCGAACGGACCTGGGCCGAGCGCGGCCGGTCTGTGGAGTACCTCTACGGCTTCCACTGGAACCGCCCGATCGAGAACATGGCCAACTCGCCGGTGGTCTGCTCCGGCTGCTGCTCGGTGTTCCGGCGCCAGCCGCTGGTCGACTTCGGCGGGTTCCCGGAGCGGACGATCGTCGAGGACATGGACTACACGTGGTCCGTGCAGATGTCCGGCAAGAAGGCGGTCTACGTCAGCGCGGCCGTCGCCTGGGCCGCCGACCCCGAGGACCTCACCTACCTGCGCAAGCAGACCTGGCGGTGGGCCGCGGGGTACTTCCAGAACGTCCGCATCCACCTGCCGCGGATGATCTTCAAGAAGCCGATGCTGGCGTTCTGGGTGGCCCTCAAGCTGTGGGAGACCATCGCCGTCCCGCTCTGGCTGATCCTCCCGATGGTGGCGCCCGGCGTCGGCTTCTCCGTCGGGGACGCCTTCGTCTGGTGGTTCCTGTGGTGGCTGTCGACGAGCACCCTGATGATCGGACTGCCCCTGGTCTACGCGGCCAAGAAACGGGGGATCCCGATCCGTCGCGTCCTGCGGAACCTGCCGTACGTCTTCCTCACCAAGATGGTCGACTTCTGCTACCAGTGGAAGGCGATGGTGGTCGAACTGATCCTGGTGCCGCTGCGGCTCTCCAAGGGCCTGGTGAGCTACGAGAAGGGCCGGGCCGACACGCCCGGCGTCCCGGGCCCGGCCGCCCCGGCCGAGGTCGAGACCGGCACGTCCGCCGGTACGTCGGCCGCCGCGCCCACCGCCTGACCACCGCCGCGCTGCTCCGGCCGGCCCTGCACCCGCGGGGCCGGCCGTCGCGCTTCCCGGGAGGGGCACCGCCGGCAGGGCCCGCACACGGAGCGAGGTGCCCGGCACCGCCCCCTCGCGGGGCGGGCCCGGGCACCTCGGCGCGTTCTCCTCGGCCTGGCCGACGCTCCGTCAGCGACCGGACGTCCGGCGGCCGAAGAACTTCATCATCAGGCCGGACGCGCCGAGCACCAGCGCCACGCCCACGTACGCGAGCCCGCTGAAGCCGGTCTTCGGAAGAGAGTGCCCGTATCCCATGAGGGTGCTTCCTTTCGGTGAAGGGTCCCAGCCCTGATTCCGCCGGCCGGCATGTGCCGCCGGGCAACTGAGTACCAATAAGTTTTTAAGCTGCCCACGGTGATTTCCGGCGACAGGCACGTATGTTGTTCGGGTGAAGCTCGTACGGAAACCTTCCGGTGACCCGTCCGGCCGGGGGTGACGGCGGTGCACGGCTTCGCCACGACCGAGTTCCAGCTCGTCCTGCTCCGCCGGATGGCGGATTTCCACCCCGATCTGGTGGAAGGCGCGCTGCACCGGCTCGGCGCGACCCGCGCCGGGATGCGGGAGGCGAACAAGCGGTGGCAGGCGATGGTCCGCTCGCCCCGCCTCCCGCACGGCGCCCGCCGCTACGCCGCCGTGCTCGGCCCGCCGGAGGCCGTGCTGCCGCGGCGGATCGGCGACCTCGACTGCACGGTGCAGCTCTGGGCGCTGCCGCTCTGGCCCGACCTGCGGTTCGAGATCCTGCTCGGGCCGGCCGGCGGTGCGGCCCCGCCGTGGAACGAGTGGCTCGTCCGCGCGCCCGGCACGCCCCCGCCACAGCTGCGCACCCTGGAGGACCTCGTCCCGTGGAGCTGCGTCGTGGCGGACGTCGGCGCGGCATTCCCGCCCGCCGTGCCGCGCGAGGGCAGTGCGCCGACCCGGTGGCAGCTGGACTTCACGGCCCCGGACGGCGCGGGCCGGCCGCGCTCCTGCACCGCCGACTTCACCTGGGGTCTGCTGCAGGAGGTCCGCACCGCCGGCGCCTCCCGCGGCACGGAGCCCTCCTGACGCCCCGTCCGGCCCGCCCGACGGCCCCTCGCCGGCCCGCGGAAATTCGCGCGAGGCACGGCCGGATCTGTGGTCGGATACCGGTCGACCGGACCGTCCGAGAAAGGGGATGCCCGTGGGATCCGTACTGGAAGCGCCGCTGCTGGAGGGTTCGCTGGTGCGCCTGGAACCGCTGGGGCGCCGCCACGCGGCGGGCCTCGCCGCCGCGGCGGAGGAGGACCGCGGCTCGTACGGCTTCACCTGGGTGCCGGCCGCGGCGGAGGTCCCGGCGTACGTCGACAAGCAGCTCGCCCGGGCGGCCGCGGGCCGGCTCGCCCCGTTCGCCCAGGTGGACCGTGCCTCGGGGCGGGTGGTCGGGGCGACCGCCTTCTGGGACCCGCGGCCCTGGCCGGACGGCGAGGGGCTGTGCGCGGTCGAGGTCGGCTTCACCTGGCTGGCCGCGTCGGCGCAGGGCACCGGGCTGAACACCGAGGCCAAGTACCTGCTGTTCCGGCACGCCTTCGAGCAGTGGGGCGTGGCGCGGGTCGACCTGAAGACCGATGCCCGCAACGGCCGCTCGCGGACCGCGGTCGAGCGGGTCGGCGCACGGTTCGAAGGGGTCCTGCGGAACTGGTCGGCCTCGTGGGCGCCCGGGGAGCAGGGCAGGCTCCGCGACTCGGCGATCTTCTCGGTGACGGCCGAGGAGTGGCCGGAGGTCCGGGCGGGCCTCGAACGGCGCCTCGCCGCACGGTGAACCGGGCACCGGCCGGTGGCCCGCGGCCGATGACCGGTGGCCCGCGGCCGATGACGGGAGCAGAGCCCGGCCCGACGGAGGAGGACCCATGACCGCATCCACCGCCACCGTCTTCCGCGGTGTCCGCCCCTTCCGTGCCGGCGAACCCGTCGACCTGGTCGCCGTGGACGGGCTGCTGGCCGCCCGGGTGCCCGAGGGCGCCCGGGCGGAGGTGGTCGACGGGGGCGGCCGGATGGTGGCCCGGGACGGGCGGTTCACGGGCTGAGCAGCGGGCCGCCGGAGCACCCGGTGTCACTATTCGTGGTGAAGTGCCGGGATCGTCCCTAGGATGGATGACCGGCGCTCGGGCGTGGCCGGACGGGTGACGTCCAGGGCGGGAAACCGATCAGCTCGGGACGGGGTCCCCATGGCTCAGGCCGCCGGTCCGCCGCGGACCGTTCTCATCACCGTGGACGACGATCCGGCGGTGTCCCGCGCCGTCGCCCGGGACCTGCGGCGGCGCTACGGCGAGTCGTACCGGGTGGTGCGCGCGGAGTCCGGGGAGTCGGCGCTGGAGGCGCTGCGGGAGCTGAAACTGCGCGGCGACCCGGTCGCGGTGATCATCGCCGACTACCGGATGCCCGCGATGAGCGGCATCGAGTTCCTCGAACAGGCGATCGACATCTACCCGGACGCGCGGCGGGTGCTGCTCACCGCGTACGCGGACACCGGCGCGGCGATCGACGCCATCAACGTGATCGACCTCGACCACTACCTCCTCAAGCCGTGGGAACCGCCGGAGGAGAAGCTCTACCCGGTGCTGGACGACCTGCTGGAGGTGTGGCGGGCCGCCGACCACCACCACGTCGCCGTCACCAAGGTCGTCGGCCACCGCTGGTCGGCCCGCTCCTCGTCGGTCCGCGAGTTCCTGGCCCGCAACGAGGTGCCGTACCGCTGGTACTCCTCCGACGACCCCGAGGGGCGCCGGCTGCTCGCCGCCGCGGGCGAGGACGGCCGGCGGCTGCCGCTGGTGGTCACCCCGGACGGCACGGCACTGGTCGAACCCGCCGACCGGGACCTCGCCGCGCAGGTGGGCCTGGCGACGACCCCGGCCGCCGACTTCTACGACCTGATCATCATCGGCGGCGGCCCGGCCGGACTCGGCGCGGCCGTGTACGGCGCATCGGAGGGGCTGCGGACCGTCCTGGTCGAGCGGTCCGCGACCGGCGGCCAGGCCGGCCAGAGCTCGCGGATCGAGAACTACCTCGGCTTCCCGGACGGCGTGTCCGGGGCGCAGCTCACCGACCGGGCGCGGCGCCAGGCGGCGAAGTTCGGCGCCGAGATCCTCACCGCGCGGGAGGTGACCGGGCTGGAGGTCGGCGGCGCGGCACGGGTCGTCCGGTTCGCCGACGGCTCGGCGATCGCCGCGCACACGGTGATCCTGGCGACGGGAGTGTCCTACCGGCAGCTGGACGCCCCCGGCGCGGCGGAGCTGACCGGGTGCGGGGTGTTCTACGGCTCCGCACTGACCGAGGCGGCCGCCTGCCAGGGCCAGGACGTGTACATCGTCGGCGGCGCCAACTCGGCCGGCCAGGCCGCCCTGTACCTGGCCCGCAGCGCCAAGTCGGTGACCCTGGTGGTGCGCAGGCCCTCGTTGACCGCCACCATGTCGCACTACCTCGTGCAGCAGGTCGAGGAGGCCCCGGAGATCTCCGTCCGCGCCAACACCGTGGTGGAGGCGGCGCACGGCGAGCACCAGTTGGAACGGCTCACGCTGCGCGACACGGAGTCCGGCCGGAGCGAACTCGTCGACGCGCAGTGGGTGTTCGTCTTCATCGGGGCGGCGCCGCGGACGGACTGGCTGGAGGGCACCGTCCGCCGGGACGCCCGCGGGTTCATCCTGACCGGCCCGGACCTGGCCCCGGAGGGGCAGCTGCCGGCCGGGTGGGAGCTGGAGCGCCCGCCGTACCACCTGGAGACGAACGTTCCGGGCGTGTTCGTGGCCGGGGACGCCCGCGCCGAGTCGGCCAAACGCGTCGCCTCCGCCGTCGGCGAGGGCGCGATGGCCGTGATGCTCGCCCACCGGTACCTGGAGCAGTCATGACGGGCCGTTCGATGCCCTGCGACCCGGTGGAGCTCTCCACGCTCTTCCTCTTCGAGGAGCTCGCCCCGGAGCAGTTGGACCGGCTCTGCCGGGAGGGCTCGGTGCTGGAGTTCGACCCGGGGCCGGTGTACGCCGAGGGCGAGCCGGCGACCTGCTTCTACGTGCTGCTGCAGGGCACGGTCGTGCTCTCCCGCAAGGTCGGCGACTCCGACGTGGAGGTCACCCGGACGTCCGACCGCGGGGTGTACGCCGGGGCGTTCCAGTCCTACCTGGGCGACCGGGTGCCGCAGGTGTACAACAGCTCGCTGAAGGTGCCGGAGCGTTCGCGGTTCTTCGTGCTGCCCGCGGAGACCTTCGCGCAGGTGATGCGGGAGTGGTTCCCGATGGCCGTGCACCTGCTGGAGGGGCTGTTCTTCGGGTACAAGAGCGCCCAGGCCGCGGTCGGCCAGCGCGAGCGGCTGCTCGCCCTGGGGGCGCTGTCCGCGGGGCTCACCCACGAGTTGAACAATCCCGCGGCGGCGGCCGTCCGGGCCACCTCGGCGCTGCGCGAGCGGGTCGCCGGGATGCGGCACAAGCTCGGCGCGATCGCGGCCGGCCCGTTCCGGCGGGAGAGCCTGGAGGCGCTGGTCGAGGTCCAGGAGCGGACGGCGGAGCGGGTCGCCAAGGCGGTCGCGCTCAGCCCGCTGGAGGCCGCGGACCGCGAGGACGCGCTCGGCGACTGGCTGGACGAGCACGGCATCGCGGGCGGCTGGCAGCTCGCCCCGACCTTCGTCCAGGCCGGTCTGGACACCGACTGGCTCGACCAGGTCGCGGCCCGGGTGGACGAGGGTCTGCTGGAGGGGGCGGTGCGGTGGCTCAACTACACCGTCGAGACCGAGCTGCTGATGAACGAGATCGAGGAGTCGACCAACCGGGTCTCCGCGCTCGTCACCGCGGCGAAGCAGTACTCGCAGCTCGACCGGGCGCCCTACCGGACGGCCGACGTGCACGAGCTGATCGACAGCACGCTGCTCATGGTCTCCGGGAAGATCGGCCCGCGGATCCGGGTGGCCAAGGAGTACGACCGCACCCTGCCGGCGATCCCGGCCTACCCGGGCGAGCTCAACCAGGTGTGGACGAACCTGATCGACAACGCCGTCGCCGCGATGGACGGCGCCGGCGGCGAGGGCACGCTGACGGTGCGCACCGCCCGGGACGGCGACCGGCTGCTCGTCGAGTTCGGCGACACCGGCCCGGGCGTGCCGGAGGAGATCCGTGACCGCATCTTCGACCCGTTCTTCACCACCAAGCCGGTCGGCGAGGGGACGGGCCTCGGCCTGGACATCTCCTGGCGCATCGTCGTCAACAAGCACCACGGCGACCTGCGGGTGGTGTCCGTGCCGGGCGATACCCGCTTCCAGGTCCGCCTGCCGCTGACCGCCCCGGAGAGCACCGGAACGGAGAACGGCGGAGCGGAGGACGGCGAGGTGGCGGAGGACGGCACGGAGGAGGACGCCGGGGCCGGGAGCGGTGCGGCGGAGCAGCCTTCCTGAGCGGCCGCCGGGAGCGGCCCGACCGACAGCGAGGTGGAGCGATGGGATTCATCGGCACGGTGGGGCTGGTGCTCCACCCCGAGCGCCAGTGCGCGTCCACCGTGGACGCCGTCCTCGACTGGGGGCACGGGCGGGGCGCGAAGGTGCTGGGGATGGCGGAGGAGGTGGACCGGATCGGCTGCCGGGCGGTGCCGGTCGGCGCCGAGGAGATGACGGCCGCCGCGGACCTGCTGATCAGCCTCGGCGGGGACGGGACCATGCTGCGCGCGCTGCGCCTCGCGGTCGGCGGCCACGCCCCCGTCCTCGGGGTGAACGTCGGACGGCTGGGGTTCCTCGCCGAGGTCGACATCCCCGAACTGCCGTCGGCGCTGGACGCGATCGACGAGCACCGGTTCACCGTCGAGCAGCGCTCCGGTGTCCGCGCGGGGTTCGAGGCGGGCCACGAGACGGCGCTCAACGACGTGGTGCTGCTGCGCAGTCCGGGGCAGCGGTCGGCGGAGGTCGCGGTGCGGGTGCAGGAGCAGCCGTTCGTGCGGTACACGGCGGACGCGGTGGTGGTCGCCACGCCCACCGGGTCGACCGCGTACAGCTTCTCCGCCGGGGGCCCGATCGTCTCGCCCAACGCCGAGGGGCTGCTGGTCACTCCGGTGGCGCCGCACGCGGTCTTCAACCGTTCGGTGTTCCTCTCGGCGGGCGAGCGGCTGTCGCTGGAGGTGCTGGCGCACAGCGGCGACCTCGCGGTGGAGGCCGACGGCCGGCTGGTCGGCCACGTCCGGCCGGGCGACGTGATCGAGGTGACGATGCTGCCGGCCGCGGCCCGGGTGGTCCGTCTCGGCCACACCACCTTCTATCAGCGGGCGCAGCGCAAGCTGCGCCTGTCCGGCTCCGCCGAGCCCGACTGAGTCCGACTGGGTCCGACTGGGTCCGGCACCGCCGAGTCGGCGGAGGGATCTGTTCCGTCACCGTCCCGAGAGCCCTCTCTGCACATCAAAGGAGGCTTAAGAGAGGGTTAAGACCCGAGCCCTCGGGCGTTTTTGCAGGTCAAGGCCGTGCCGGAGATGGTCTCCTGACATTGCCATGACGGTTGCCGCTCCGTAATATTCAGGCCCACGGACGACGCCGCTTCAGATCTGAGAGCGCTCTCACTACTGTGGGTGAGCACAACCCGATGCGCGAACCGACGGATCCCGTACGGCAGTTGCCCCACCGCTCCCCCACCCGACCCCGCGGAGAACGGAACCCCCACCTCATGACGCCTCGTCACCAGCGCCCGATATCGCGCCGCAAGCTCCTCGCCGCCACGGCAGGTGTGGCCCTCACCGTGCCCGCCGCAGTGACCTGGCTGCAGTCCAGTGCAGGCGCGTCGACCTCCGTCAGCCTGCCCCTGGACCTGGTCAACACCACCGGGAACAACACCGTCTACGCATACGTCCTCGGCCGCGACCCCGCCGCGGGCGGCAACTGGGCCTTCGTCCAGGCGAACGGCAGCAGCCTGTACCACCCGCCGTCCCCGGCCAACGACCAGACGCCGCTGGGCGTCGACTGCGCCATCGCGCTCAACGGCTCGGGCGCGGGCGCCCGCCGGGTGACCCTGCCGCGCCTGGACAGCGGCCGCATCTACTTCGCCATCGGCTCGAAGCTCACCTTCCTGATGAACCGCGGCGGCGGCCTCGCCCTGCCGTCGGTGAGCAACCCGAGCGACCCGAACATCGACATCCGCCACGACTTCTGCGAATTCACTTTCAACAACGACCAGTTGTACGCGAACATCACCTTCGTCGACATGGTCGGCCTGCCGATCTCCTTCCAGCTGGAGACCGGTCAGGGCACCCAGAACGTGCGCGGCCTGCCCGCCGACGGGCTGTCCCGGGTGGCGAGCGCGCTGCGGGCGCAGTCCGCCGCGGACGGCAGCGACTGGAGCCGGCTGATCGTCAGCAAGAACGGCGCCGACCTGCGGGTGCTCAGCCCCAACCTGGCGATCCGCGGCAACAGCGCGCTGTTCAAGGGCTACTTCGACAGCTACGTCGACCAGGTGTGGACGAAGTACCGCACCACCGACCTCAAGATCGACACCCAGTTCACCTGGGGCACCGTCACCGGCCGGGTGAACGGCGACACGCTGACCTTCCCCGGCGTCGGCAGCTTCGCCCGGCCCTCCACCCTGTCGATCTTCTCCTGCAGCGACGCGCCCTTCACCACGGGCAACGACGAGATGGGCAACCTGAGCGCCCGGCTCGCCGCCGCCTTCAACCGCACCACCCTGCTGGACAACCCGAACCAGCCGACCGCCGAGAACCCGTCGGCCTTCTACACCAAGCCGCGCACCAACCACTACGCCCGGATCCTGCACACCACCACCCCCGACGGCCTGGGCTACGCCTTCCCGTACGACGACGTGCACCCGTCCGGCGTGGACTTCGAGGGCAAGGTGCAGTCCGGCAGCCCCACCCGGTGGACCATCACCGTCGGCGGCACGGCGGGCGGCGGCGGCACGCCGACCCCGACCCCGACGCCGACCGCGACGGCCACCGGAGGCGGCGGGGCCAGCGCCTTCTCGACCATCCAGGCCGAGGCGTTCAACGCGCAGTCGGGCACCCGGACGGAGGCCTGCTCGGACACCGGCGGCGGCTCCGACGTGGGCAACCTCGGCAACGGCGACTGGCTGAAGTTCAACGCCGTCAACTTCGGTACGGCCGGGGCGACCCGCTTCAGCGCGCGGGTGGCGTCCGGCGCGGCCTCCGGGGTGAGCGGCCTGGTGCAGGTCCGGCTCGGCAGCCCCACCGCCACACCGGTCGGCAGCTTCGCCATCGCCAACACCGGCGGCTGGCAGACCTGGCGGACCGTCCCGGCCGACATCGCCCGGACGACCGGGACGCACGACGTCTACGTGACCTTCGACAGCGGCCAGCCGGCCGACTTCGTCAACCTCAACTGGTTCACGTTCGCGTAACCCCCGAGGTCGTCGCGTGCGGTCCCCGGCGGGCAGGCCGGGGGCCGCACACCCGTTCCGCCGACGGGGCGCCGCGGGGCCGCCGGGACCGCGCCCTACCGCTCGCCGTGGATCACCGCGAGGGCGTGCTCGCGGGCCCGGGCGCCCAGCCTGGCGTTGAGTTCGCCGAAGAGCTC
Source organism: Streptomyces sp. NRRL B-24484 (assembly GCF_000717715.1). Taxonomy (GTDB): domain Bacteria; phylum Actinomycetota; class Actinomycetes; order Streptomycetales; family Streptomycetaceae; genus Kitasatospora. The sequence continues at coordinate 105,560 of NZ_JOAI01000003.1, forward strand.
GCCCGCGCCGACGCCGTTCCACCCCGGTGGGAGCAGCGAGAGCGGCAGGCCCGGGTCCCGGTAGGGCAGTCGGCGCCACTGGGTGAGCATCGGGACGTACTCCCGGAAGGCCTCCTGCGGGGACGCCCCGGCCGCCTCCGTCCGCTCCAGCACCGGGCGGTAGCGGCGCAGGAAGTCCGCGTACAGCGCGGTGAGTTCGTCGAGGTCCCACCAGCGGCGGACCTTGGAGCGCAGGTCGCCGAAGGCGAGGTGCTCGCCGGTGAAGAGGTCGACGTACCCGGCGAGCCCGAGGCGTTCCAGGGTGCGGCGGGTCTCGCCCGCGAGGTTGCCCGGGGCGATCCAGGCGCCGGGGGCGGCCGTGCCGAAGCCGAGCCGGGTCAGGGCGGCCCGCAGTTCGTGCCGCTTCTGGCGCTCGGACTCGGGGACGGAGAAGACCACGACGACCCAGCCGTCGTCGGCGACCGCGCGGACCCGCTCGAAGATCCGGACGTCGCCCTCCGCGAGGGTCTCCAGCACCGAGGACGCCAGTGCGTAGCCGGCCGCGCCGTCGTGCCGCACGCTCTCCAGGACGCCCCGCCGCTTGAGCCGGGAGACCGACGAGCGGACGGCCGGCGGCTCGACCCCGAGGTCGCCCATCAGCCGGACGACCGAGGCGACGGAGAGCCAGTTCTGCTCCCCGCGCGCGTACAGTCCGAACGCGGTGATGATGAGCGGTCCGTGCCGCGTGTCGCGGCCGGCCGCCGGGGACTCCTCGGGCCCGGCCGTCACAGCTGTGCTCTCCTCGCCTCGGGCCGGTGCCGTCCGTGGTGCCCGTCGGCGGGCAGCCTACCGCCTCGCCCCTCCGCATGATCGCGGTGTTCCGTGCGCCCGCCGCCCGGTGCGGGGCGGCGGCCGGCCGGGCTCAGACCAGGGATGTCGTCACCACCCGGTTGCGCAGTTCGCCGAGGCCGCCGACCCGGGTCACGACGAGGTCGCCGTGGCCGAGGAAGAGCTGCGGGTCGCGGGCGCTGCCGATGCCGCTCGGGGTTCCGGTCAGCAGGACGTCCCCGGCGCGCAGGGTCATCCCCCGGCTGAGTTCGGCGATCAGCCGGGCGAAGGGGAAGGCCATCTGCGCGCTGGACGCGTTCTGCCGCAGCTCGCCGTTGACCTCGCACTGGACCTGCAGGCCGGCGGGGTCGGCGATCTCGTCGGCGGTGGTGAGCCACGGCCCCAGCGGCATGGTGGCGTCGATGCTCTTGCCCTTGAGCCACTGGCCGCCGTGGGCCCGCTGCAGGTCGCGCTGGGAGACGTCGTTGGCGACCAGGTAGCCGAGGACGTGCTGCAGCGCCTCGGCTTCGGGGATCGACCGGCCGTCGCGGCCGATGACGAGGGCGATCTCGGCCTCGTAGTCCCACTGGGCGGAGAGGTCGGGGTCGTAGGCGATGTCGGCGGAGGGGCCGATGACGGTGTCCGGGCCCTTGGTGAAGAAGGTGGGCCGGGTCGGGAGTCCGGCCGGGTCCTGGCCGCCGCGCTTGCCGGCGGACTCCTCGAAGTGGTCCCGGTAGTTCCAGCCGGTGCAGAGGATGTCCCGGTTGAAGCGCTGCAGCGGTGCCTCCAGCCGGACGCCGTCGAGCGGCCGCACGTCGGGGCCGGCGAGGGCGGACGCGGCGGCCTCGCGGGCCGCGTCGAGGGCGGCGGGGCCGCCGCGGACGATGTCGTCGACGGTGCCGAGCGACGCGGGGAGCACCGCCAGCGCCGTCCCTGCCGGGTCGACGGCGGCGGCGCGCCGGGCGCCTCCGACGGTGAGCGATGCGAGCCTCATGCCTGCCCTTCGTGCGGATCCGTGCCGGTCGTCAGAGAATGTCGATGCCAGAGCGTGTTCCCGGGGATGCGGGTGCACCGCCAGGGGGCGCGGGAGGCGCCTCCACGCGCCCCTACGAGCCGTCCGTTCGGCCGGGGCGCACCAGGCGGTCGTCCGGGACGACGGCGACGCCGAGGATCTCGATCATGGCTTCGGGCTGCCAGAGCGCGGTGCAGCCGATGCCGGCCATGGCGGGGTAGACCGGGCCGGCGAGCTCCCGCCAGACCTTGCCGATCTCCTTGCCGTGGGCCTGGTAGTCGGGGATGTCGGTCAGGTAGAGGGTCACGCTGACCAGGTCCTGCGGTTCGCCGCCCACCGCGCGCAGCGTGGTGAGCACGTTGCCGAACGCCTGGCGGAACTGCTCGACGATGCCGCCGGGAACGATCCGCATGTCGGCGTCGAGGGCGGTCTGTCCGCCCAGGTAGAGGGTGTTCCCCGCCAGGGTGCCGTGCGAGTAGCCGCTCGGTGCGGGAAGGGTGTCCGGGTTCACGGCGACGGGCGTCATGCGACCTCCGGTCGGTGCTGCGTCGGGCCGGTTCCGCCCCGCCGCGCGGGGCATATTGACAATAGATGACGGCCGTGAAAAAAACGAGATACCGATCGGCCCGGGCGGCGGGCGGGAACAGCGCCGGCCCGGCAGCAGACCCCTTCGAGACCACCATGGCGCCGGCCGCGGCAGCAGCCCCCACCGGCGCGCCGACGTCCGCCGCACGGAACGGAGCCGTCCGCAATGGAGCCCGACCTCAGCAAGTACCGCCTCGACGGCGACAACTCGATGTACCGCCTGCCGAGCGGCCTGGTCGCCCCCGTCGTGACGCGCCGCGGCCTGGAGGACCCGGGCACGGCCGACTCGGGCGGCGCCGTCCGCGTCTCCGGCGTGAGCATCCAGCACACCCCGGCCAGGCGCCTCTGGTTCGGCAAGGTCAGCAACGAACCCGGCTACCGCTCGGTCTCCCACCACCACGGCGAGGCCGAGACCGGCGGCTACGTGCTGTCCGGCCGGGCGCGCATCTACTTCGGCGAGGAGTTCGCGGACTACCTCGACATGGAGGAGGGCGACTGGGTGTTCGTGCCGCCCTTCATGCCGCACGTGGAGTGCAACCTCTCGCGGACGAAGCCGCTGGTCTGGATGACCACCCGCACACCGGAGAACATCGTGGTCAACCTGCCGGACGTCGCCGACGCCGACCTGCGGGACTGGGCGGACCGATGACCCCCGACGCCGCCCCGCCCACCTCCGCGGTCTTCACCGCGGCGGTCACCCTGGCCCCGGCCGAGCCCCAGCACTTCGACCTCGCCTTCACCGCGACGACCCAGCCCTGCCCCTGGCCCAAGGCCTACGGCGGCGACCTGGTGGCGCAGGCCGCGGCCGCCGCGATGCGCTCGGTCACCGACGGCAAGTCGCTGCACTCCATGCACGGCTACTTCCTCCGGCCGGCCGACATCGGCGCCGCCGTCCGCCACGAGGTCGAGCTGCTGCGGGACGGCCGCGGCTACAGCACCCGGCAGGTGCGCGCCTACCAGAACGGCCGGCCGGTCTACGTCTGCCTGGCCAACTTCGCGGCCGGCGAGCCCGGCGGCAGCTTCGGGGCCGGCCCCGACCTCGACCTGGACGTGCCGGCCCCGGAGACCCTGCCGGACTCCGCGGCGTACCTGGCGGAACGCAGCGGCGGCACCATGACGGAGGCGTCCAAGGCCTACTGGTCGGGCGGCCGGAGCTTCGACATGCGCCACGTGCCGGGCCCGCTCTACCTCGCCGTGGAGGGCAAGCAGACGCCGCACCAGGCGGTGTGGGTCCGCCCGTTCGACCGGCTGCGGCCCGTCGAGGGGCTGACCGACGACCAGCGGGACCGGGCGGCGCTCGCGTACGTCTGCGACTACACGATCCTGGAGCCGGTGCTGCGGGTGCTCGGCCTGCCCTGGGCGATGCCCGGGCTGGTCACCGCGAGCCTCGACCACGCGATGTGGTTCCACCGCCGCGGGCCGGTCGACGACTGGCTGCTCTACGTCCAGGAGGCGGTCGCCGCCGAGAGCGGCCGCGGGCTCGGTACCGGGCGCTTCTTCACCCGGGACCACCGCCACCTGGCGACCGTCGCCCAGGAGGGCATGATCCGCACCGCCTGACCCCGTGTCAACGCCTTGGAAGGACTCCTCCGTTGACTCTTTCACCGTCGGCCCACCAGGACACCTTCACCCGCGACCACCTGCCCCCGGCGGAGCTGTGGCCGACGCTCGAGTTCGGCACGCCGGAACTGCAGTACCCGGACCGGCTGAACGCCGCGACCGAACTCGTCGACCTGCCCGTCCTCACCCACGGCCCCGACCTGCCCGCGCTGCGCACCCCGGACGGCGAGACCTGGTCGTACGGCCTGCTGCAGCGGCGGGCGAACCAGATCGCCCAGGTGCTGACCGAGGACCTCGGCCTGGTGCCGGGCGGGCGGGTGCTGCTGCGCTCCCCCAACAACCCGTGGGCGGTGGCCGCCTGGCTGGGCGTGCTGAAGGCCGGCGGGGTGGCCGTGACCACCATGGCCGCGCTGCGTGCCCGGGAGCTCACCCCGCTCGTGGAGCGGACGCTGCCCGCGGTCGCCCTGGTGGACCACCGCTTCACCGAGGACGTCGAGGCGGTGCGGGCGGCCGTGCTGCCCTCGCTGGCGGTGGTGCCGCACGGCGGCACCGGCCCGGACGACCTGGTGGTGCGGGCCACCGCGAAGTCCGGCGCGTTCACCAACGTGCCGACCGCCGCGGACGACGTCGCCCTGCTCGGCCCGACCTCCGGCAGCACCGGCGTCCCGAAGATCACCATGCACTTCCACCGCGACCTGCTCTCCATCGACAACACCTTCGGCCGGCCGCTGCTCGGCCTCGGCCCGGGCGACACCGTCGCCTGCTCGGCGCCGCTGGCCTTCACCTTCGGCCTGGGCATGCTGGTCGTCTTCCCGCTGCGGGCCGGCGCCTGCGCGCTGCTCACCGAGCCGGCGACACCGCTGCAGCTCGCCGACATCGTCGAGAAGCAGGGCGTCACCGTGCTGGCGACCGCGCCGACGGCGTACCGGGCGATCCTGCGCGAGGGCCAGGAGCACCGGCTCGCCGGGCTGCGGGCGGCGGTCTCCGCCGGCGAGCAGCTGCCGCGGACCACCTGGGAGGCGCTGCGCGACCGGCTGGGCCTGCGGGTCGTCGACGGCATCGGCGCCACCGAGCTGCTGCACATCTTCATCTCGGCCGCCGGCGACGACATCCGGCCCGGCGCCACCGGCAGACCGGTGCCCGGCTGGCGGGCCGCGATCCTCGACGTCGACGGCCGCGAGCTCGGCCCCGGCGAGGTCGGCCGGCTGGCCGTGATCGGCCCGGTCGGCTGCCGCTACCTCGACGACCCGCGCCAGCACGACTACGTGGTGGACGGCTGGAACGTCACCGGCGACCTCTTCCACCGGGACGCCGACGGATACTTCTACTACCGGGCCCGCAGCGACGCGATGATCGTCTCCTCCGGGTACAACATCGGCGGCCCCGAGGTCGAGGCGGCCGTCGACACCCACCCGGACGTGGTGGAGTCCGGAGTGGTCGCCAAGCCGGACGGCGAGCGCGGCTCCGTCGTCTGCGCCTTCGTGGTGCTCCGCGAGGGCGTCACCGGCGACGCCGCGAAGGCCAAGGAGATCCAGGACCACGTCAAGCGGATCCTGGCCCCCTACAAGTACCCCCGTGAGGTGCGGTTCTGCGAGGCCCTGCCGCGCAACACCAGCGGCAAGCTGCAGCGCTTCGTGCTGCGCAGGATCGTCGACGACGAGCAGGCCGCCGCGCCTGCCGCCGAGCACTGAGAGGACCAGCGCGTGAGGATCGCGATCGTCGGCGGCGGGCCCGGCGGCCTGTACTTCGCCGCCCTGATGAAGCAGCTCGACCCGGCCCACCGGGTCACCGTCTGGGAGCGCAACGCACCGGACGACACCTTCGGCTTCGGCGTGGTGTTCTCCGACGAGACGCTCGGCGGCATCGAGAACGCCGACCCGGAGTTCGCCGCCGCGATGGCGGACCGCTTCGCGCGCTGGACCGACATCGACATCCACCTGGACGGCGGCAGCCACACCGTCGGCGGCCAGGGCTTCGCCGCCCTGGGCCGCCGGGAGCTGCTGCGCCTGCTCCAGGACCGCTGCCGCGACCTGGGCGTCGAGCTGCACTTCGGCACGCCGGCGCCGGACACGGCCGAGCTGCTCGCCTCGTACGACCTGACGGTGGCCGCGGACGGCGCCAACTCGCAGGTGCGCAGGGGCTTCGCCGAGGAGTTCCGGCCCGCGCTGGACACCCGGCGCAACAAGTACATGTGGCTCGGCACGGACCTCGTGTTCGAGGCGTTCCAGTTCTTCGTCAAGCAGACGCAGTGGGGCACCGTGCAGGTCCACGGCTACCCGTACTCCGACTCCGGTTCGACCTTCATCGTGGAGATGCACGAGGACGTCTGGCGCCGGGCCGGCTTCGACGCCACCGAGGGCGAGGAGTTCCCGCCCGGCACCTCCGACGAGAAGGCCGTCGACCGGATCCGGGAGCTGTTCGCCGCCGAGCTGGACGGCCACCGGCTGTTCGCCAACAACTCCAAGTGGCTCAACTTCACCACCGTGCGCAACGAGCGGTGGCACCACGGCGGTCTCGTCCTGCTCGGGGACGCCGCGCACACCGCGCACTTCTCCATCGGCTCGGGGACGAAGCTGGCCATGGAGGACGCCCTCGCGCTCGCCGCCTGCCTGCACGAACACCCAGGCCTCGACGAGGCGTTGACGGCGTACGAGACCGAGCGGCGGCCGGTCGTGGAGTCCACCCAGCGGGCCGCGCAGGCCTCCCTGGAGTGGTTCGAGAACATCGGCATGTATGTCCGGCAGGAGCCGACCCGGTTCTGCTTCAACCTGCTGACCCGTTCGCGCCGGATCACCTACGACAACCTGCGCGAACGCGACGGCGACTTCGCCGACCGGGTCGCCGCCGCCTTCGCCGCCGCGCAGGGGCCGGCCGCGGACGGGGCCGTCCCGGCGATGTTCCAGCCGTTCCGGATCGGGCAGCTGGAGCTGAAGAACCGCGTGGTGGTCTCCCCGATGGACATGTACTCCGCGGTCGACGGCGTGCCCGGCGACTTCCACCTCGTCCACCTCGGCTCCCGGGCGATGGGCGGCGCCGGGCTCGTCATGACCGAGATGGTCTGCGTCTCCGAGGACGCCCGGATCACCCCCGGCTGCACCGGCCTGTGGACGGACGGGCAGCGGGACGCCTGGCGCCGGATCGTCTCCTACGTGCACGGGCAGAGCTCCGCCCGGATCGGCCTGCAGCTCGGCCACGCGGGGCGCAAGGGCTCCACCCGGCTGATGTGGGAGGGCATGGACGACCCGCTGCCGGAGGGCAACTGGCCGGTGGTCGGCCCCTCGCCGCTGCCGTACGGGCCGGGCTCCGCCGTCCCCCGCGAGGTGACCCGGGCGGACCTGGACCGGATCACCGCCGACTTCGTCGCGGCGGCCCGGCGCGGCGCCGAGGCCGGCTTCGACCTGCTCGAACTGCACTGCGCGCACGGCTACCTGCTCTCGTCCTTCCTGTCGCCGCTGGCGAACAGCCGGACCGACGAGTACGGCGGTCGGCTGGAGAACCGGCTGCGCTACCCGCTGGAGGTCTTCGACGCCGTCCGCGCCGTCTGGCCGGCCGAACGCCCGGTGATCGTCCGCATCTCGGCCACCGACTGGGCGCCCGACGGCAACACCGAGCACGACGCGGTGGAGATCGCCCGGGCCTTCGTCGCGCACGGCGCGGCCGCCGTGGACGTCTCCTCCGGTCAGGTCACCAAGGACGAGCGCCCCGCCTACGGCCGCTCCTACCAGACGCCGTTCGCCGACCGGATCCGGCACGAGGTCGCCGCCGCCGCGGGCGTCGCCGTGATCGCGGTCGGCGCGATCGCCTCCTACGACGACGTGAACTCCATCCTGCTGGCCGGCCGCGCCGACCTCTGCGCGATCGGCCGCACCCACCTGTACGACCCGCACTGGACGCTGCACGCGGCCGCCGAGCAGGACTACCGCGGGCCGGCCGCCCAGTGGCCGCTGCCCTTCCGGGCCGGCAGCCGCAAGCCGCCCTCGGCGCGGACGGACGCCGTCCGGCCCCGCCTCTCGCTGCTCCGGTCGGACGGCCCGGAGCGGGCCGTGCACCTGCGCTGGACCCCGCCCCGGCAGCCGGCCCGGGTGCCCTGAGCCCGGCTCCGGCGGCGCCCGGCGGTGCGGTTCAGGCCGCCGAGCGCTCCACGGTGACCTTGAGGTGCTTCATGATCGGCTGGTCGCTCTGCGTGCTGTGGTCGGCGAGCGCGCAGAGCACGTTCATCTCCGGCATGTAGCCGGCGGCGCAGCCGCGCGGAATGTCGTACGGGACGGCGAGGTAGCCGTGCAGCGAGCGGGTGGAGCCGTCCCGGGCGGTGCTGGTGATGTCGACCGGGTCGAACTCGCCGAGGCCGCGTTCGCGCATGTCGTCGGGGTTCATGAAGACCAGGGTGCGCAGGTTCTTGATGCCGCGGTAGCGGTCGTCGTCGGAGTAGATCGTGGTGTTCCACTGGTCGTGCGAGCGCATGGTGCCGAGTGCCAGGGTGCCGGGGGCGGGGACGACGTCGGGCAGCGGGGCGGCGGAGAACTCGGCGCGGCCGGACGGGGTGAGGAAGACCAGCTCGCGGGCGGGCTGCCTGATCCGGAAGCCGAGCGGCAGCCGGACGCGGCGGTTGAAGTCCTCGAAGCCGTCGAGGACCTTCGCCATGGTGTCGCGGATCCGGTCGTAGTCCTCGACGTACCACTCCCACGGGGTGGCGCTGTCGGGCAGGGCGGCGCGGGCGATGCCGGCGATGATCGCGGGTTCGGAGAGCAGGTGCGGCGAGGCGGGCCGTTTCATGCCGACGGACAGGTGGACCATGCTCATCGAGTCCTCGACGGAGGTGCTCTGCACGCCCGCGCGCTGCTCGTCCTTCTCGGTGCGGCCGAGGCAGGGCAGGATCAGCGCCTGCCGCCCGTGCACCAGGTGGCTGCGGTTGAGCTTGGTGCTGACCTGCACGGTGAGCTCGGTGCGGCGCAGCGCCTCGCAGGTGTAGGGGGTGTCGGGGGCGGCGAGCGCGAAGTTGCCGCCCATGCCGACGAAGACCGTGACGTCGCCGCGGTGCATGGCCTCGATCGTGCGGACGGTGTCCAGGCCGTGGGCGCGCGGCGGGTCGATGCCGCAGACCTCGCCGAGCCGGTCGAGGAACTCCGCGGCGGGGCGGTGGTCGATGCCGCAGGTGCGGTTGCCCTGGACGTTGCTGTGGCCGCGCACGGGTGAGGGGCCGGCGCCCTCGCGGCCGAGGTTGCCTCGCAGCAGCAGGAGGTTGACGATCTCGCGGACGGTGTCGACGCCGTGTTCGTGCTGGGTGACGCCGAGGCACCAGCTGACGACGGAGCGGTCGGCGTCGCGGTAGGTCCGGGCGGCCGCCAGGATGCCGGCGCGGGGGACGCCGGACTGCTGCTCGATCTCCTCCCAGGGGGTGGCCTCGCAGCGGGCGCGGTACTCGTCGAAGCCGGTGGTGTACCGGTCGACGAACTCCCGGTCGAGGGCCTTGGGGTCGGAGTCGGAGAGTTCGAGGACCGCCTTGGCGATGCCGCGCAGCAGGGCCATGTCGCCGCCGATCCGCGGCTGGAGGTTGAGGGTGCTGGTCGTGGTGGGGTGGAACAGCGCCATGTCGACGAAGTCGTGCGGGACGATGGTGCGGGTGGCGGCGGCCTCGACCAGCGGGTTGATGTGCACGATCCGGGCGCCGCGCCTGTGCGCCTCGGCGAGGGCGGTGAGCATCCGGGGCGCGTTGGAGGCGGCGTTGACGCCGATGACGAACAGCGCGTCGGTGGTCTCCCAGTCCTTGAGGTCGACGGTGCCCTTGCCGGTGCCGAGCGATGCCTCCAGGGCGCGTCCGCTGGCCTCGTGGCACATGTTGGAGCAGTCGGGGAGGTTGTTGGTGCCCAGTTCACGGGCCATCAGCTGGTAGAGGAAGGTGGCCTCGTTGCCCAGCCGGCCGGAGGTGTAGAAGGCGGCCCGGTCGGGGCTGTCGAGCTCCCGCAGGGTGCGGCCGACGAGTTCGAAGGCGTCCTTCCAGCTGATCGGCACGTAGTGGTCGGTGGCGGCGTCGTAGACCAGCGGCCCGGTCAGCCGCCCCTCGTTCTCCAGGGCGGAGTCGGACCACTCCGCGAGTTCGGTGACGGTGTGGGTGCCGAAGAGCTCCTTGCCGGCGCGCTTGCGGGTCATCTCCCAGGTGACGTGCTTGATGCCGTTCTCGCAGATGTCGAGGTGCAGGCCCTTGGTGTCGTCGGGCCAGGCGCAGCCGGGGCAGTCGAAGCCGGTGTTCTCGTGGTTCATCCGCAGGATCGCGCGCGCTCCGTCGACCAGGGCGCCTTCGCGGACGAGGACGCGGCTGACGCTCTTCGCGGCGCCCCAGCCGGCCGCCGGGTGGTGGTAGGGCCGGAACTCGGGCGGGTTGCCGGGGGCGGGCCCGGAGCCGTTGCCGGCGCGGTGGCCGTTCCCTCCGTCGGCGCCCGGTGCGCCGTCGGCGTCCGTCGCGACCGGCACGTCGTCGTTGCGGTCGGAGGCGTTCACGGCACTCACCCTTCGGCGTCGGACCCCCTGGTATCCGGCCCTCCCCGGTCCCGGATCCCCGGCGTCCGGCTCCGCGGCGTCGGGGCGCCGGTGTCGGAGGCGGGCGGCGGGACGCGGGCCGGTACCCGCTGCCCAGGCTATGCCCGGCGGCAGGCGCCCGCCCCCGGCACCGGGTGCGGGGCGGTGCTGCCGCCGTCCGGCCGGTCCGGCGGGCTGCCGCTAGGGTGGCAAGCGTTGTGTCCGTTTTGATATGAGGCGAGTGATTTCCATGGGCTTGCCCCCCGTGGCGGGTCTCGGCTCCTCCGGGTCCGCGGATCCCTTCTCCGACCTGCTCAGCCGTCGCTTCCGCATGTCTGCGGTGTCCGCGCCGCCGGCCGTGCGGCGGGTGCCGATCGCCCGCGCCCCGCAGCGCGCCGCCGGGGACGGCAGCGAGGACCCGGACACCGAGCACCCGGTCGCGCACGGCCAGCGGCCGGAGTTCGGCGCGCGCCCGCGGCGCCGCACCGTCCGGGGCGACACCTTCGTCGCCGACGTGCAGGACGGCGAATCGCGGGTAACCGCCCGTCACCCCGCCGACGGCCCCGCGCCGGACGCGGTGTGACCACCCCGGACGAAGGGACGAGAGGACGGTGGACGTGACCGGACCGGTCGAGGTGCCCACTCCGCAACCGGTGCTCAGCCCGCTGACCAGCGCATCGCTGTTCCTCGTGCTCACCGTCGACCCCGGCGGCGAGCCCGTGGTGCGCGAGCTGCTGGCCGACCTGGCGGGCCTCCGGCGCAGCGTGGGCTTCGGGCATCCGGACGGGCGGCTGAGCGTCGTCGCCGGGATCGGCTCGGCCTGCTGGGACCGTCTGGCGGACGGCCCGCGCCCCGCCGAACTGCACCCCTTCCGGGAGCTGCAGGGCGCCCGTCACCGGGCCCCGGCCACCCCCGGCGACCTGCTCCTCCACATCCGGGCCGCCCGGCAGGACCTCTGCTTCTCGCTCGGCTCGGAGATCATGTCCCGACTGCGCGGCGCGGTCGCGGTCGCCGACGAGGTCACCGGTTTCGCGTACCTCGACCAGCGCGACCTGCTCGGCTTCGTGGACGGCACCGAGAACCCCGTCGGCCGGGAGGCCGCCGAGGCCGTGCTGATCGGCGCCGAGGACCCGGACTTCGCCGGCGGGACCTACGTGATCGTGCAGAAGTACCTGCACGACCTCGACGCCTGGAACCGCCTGCCGGTCGAGCAGCAGGAGCTGATCGTCGGCCGCCGCAAGCTCACCAACGTCGAGATCGACTCCCCCGGCTCGCACGTCGACCTCAACACGATCACCGGCCCGGACGGCGCGGAACGGCAGATCCTGCGCGACAACATGCCCTTCGGCAGCCCCGGCAGCGGCGAGTTCGGCACGTACTTCATCGGGTACGCCCGGACGCCGGAGGTCACCGAGGAGATGCTGCGCCACATGTTCCTCGGCGACGGGCCGGTGAGCCACGACCGGATCCTCGACTTCTCCACGGCCGTCACCGGCACGCTGTTCTTCGTGCCCTCCGCCGACCTGCTGGAGGGCCTGGGGGCCGAGCAGGACGCCGGTGCGGGCGAGCGGGGGTCGCTCGGCATCGGCGACCTGAAGAGCCGCTGACCGCCCCGCACGCCGGCGGCACCGCAGCAACCGAACCAGGCAACAGGAGGCCCGACCCATGGACAACCTGCACCGCGAACTCGCGCCCGTCTCGGCCGCCGCCTGGGCCGACCTGGAGGAGGAGGCCCGGCGCACCTTCACCAGGCACGTGGCCGCCCGCCGCATCGTGGACGTCCCCGAGGCCGGCGGCACCGAGCTCGCCGCGGTCAACACCGGCCGCCTGGACGAGATCCGCTCGCCCGACCCGGGCGTGCGGGGCCGGCTGCGGCAGGCGCAGCCGCTGGTGGAGCTGCGGGTGCCGTTCACCGTGGACCGGGCGCAGGTGGACGACGTCGCGCGGGGCGCCCGGGACGCGGACTGGGGACCGGTGAAGGAGGCCGCCCGCCGGATCGCCTTCGCCGAGGACCGCGCCGTGTTCGAGGGCTACCCGGCCGCCGGCATCGCCGGCCTGCGGGCGTCCTCGGCCAACGAGGCGCTGACCCTGCCCGCCGACCCGCGCGACTACCCGAACGTGATCAGCCGGGCGATCGGCGAACTCCGGCTGGCCGGTGTCGGCGGCGCCTACACCCTCGCGCTCAGCGCGGACGCCTACACCGCCGTCAGCGAGACCTCCGACCACGGCTACCCGATCCACGAGCACCTGCGCCGCCTGCTCGACGGCGAGATCATCTGGGCACCCGCCATCGACGGCGCCTTCCTGATCTCCACCCGTGGCGGCGACTTCACCCTCCAGCTCGGCCAGGACCTGTCCATCGGCTACCTCGCCCACGACACCGACACCGTCGAGCTCTACTTCCAGGAGTCCCTGACCTTCCTCGTCCACACCGAGGAGGCCGTCGTCGCCATCGACCCCGCCCCCGCGGCGTAGCCCGGCCCTCCGTGCCGCCCTCCTGAACGGCCGGGTCGCGGCCTGTGACGGACCACCCGGGTAGGACCGCCCCCGAAGAGGGGAGGACACCGGTGAGGGGTTACGGGGCGCTGCTCCGGAGCCGGCACGGCGGGGAGGGACCGATCGATGGTGGATTCGATGCTGCCGGCGCGCTACGAGCGGCGCGAACGGCTGGGGCACGGCGGTATGGGCACCGTGTGGAGCTGCTGGGACAGCGTGCTGGAACGGACCGTGGCCGTCAAGATCCTGCACGTGTCGGAGGACGAGGAGCGCACCGGAACGCTCCTGCGCGAGGCCCAGACGGCCGCACGCCTCAACCATCCCGGGATCGTCGCCGTCCACGACGCCGGCATCTGCCGGGACGGCGAGGTCTTCGTGGTCATGGAACTCGTCGACGGCCGGAACCTGCGGCAGGTACTGCGCACGCAGGGAGCGCCGGGCCCGGACACCGCCGCCGACTGGGCCGCACAGATCACCGACGCCCTGGCCGCCACGCACGACCACGGCGTGGTGCACCGGGACGTCAAGCCGGCCAACGTCATGCTCACCGACGCCCACCGCATCAAACTGCTGGACTTCGGTCTCGCCCGGGCCCAGGTCGTCAGCACCGAGGACAGCCGCCTCGTCGGCACCCTCGGCTACATCGCCCCCGAGCGGCTGCGGCAGCAGAAGGCCGGCTCCCGCGCGGACCTGTACTCCGTCGGCTGCCTGCTGTTCGAACTCCTCACCGGGAGCCCGCCGTTCGTGCGTGACCACAGCGCCGCACTGATCCAGGCCCACCTGGACGACCCGGCCCCCGCCGCGAGCAGTGTGGTGCCCGGCCTTCCGGCGGCGCTCGACCTCCTGGTGGCCCAGCTCCTGCAGAAGGACCCCCGGGACCGGCCGGCCGGCGCACGCGAGGTGTCCGACCGTCTCCGCACCGCCTTCCCGCCCGCCTCGCGACCCGTCCCGAGACCCGTCCCGGGACCCGTCCCGGGACCCCGCGTCGACACCGCACCGACCGTCACAACGGGCCCCGCCGAGCTCGAACGGCTCCGGAAACAGGCGGACGAGGCCGCGGACACGGGCGACCACCGGGAGGCGGACCGGCTGTACGGCGCCCTCGGCGAGGCCTGTACCGGCCTGCTCGGCGCCGAGCACCCCGAGACGCTCACGATCCGCCACAGCCACGCCCTGCTCCTCGGCAGGGCCGGCGACCACGAGGAAGCCACCCGACGGCTCACCGTGCTCGTCGACGACTGCGCCCGCATCCTCGGCCCCGACCACCGCGATACGCTCCTCGTCCGACAGAGCCGGGCCCGCGCGACCGCGGAGTCCGGCAGGCAGCGCGAGGCCGTCCGGCTGTTCGCCGCGCTCGGCGAGGACTGGACGAGGATCCTCGGCCCGCACCAGCCCGACACCCTGCTCGTGCGCCACGAGCACGCCCTCGCCGTGGCGGCGTCCGGGAACCACGAGGAGGCCGCACGCCTGTGCGACGACCTCGTCCCCGCCTGCACCCGGGTGCTGGGCCCCTCCCACCCCGTCACCCTGACGGTGCGCCACGACCTTGCGCACTGCCTCGGGGAGACAGGGCGCCGTGCCGAGGCGACGCAACAGTTCGCCGACCTCGCGGCCGAGCGGACCCGCGTCCTCGGTGCGGCCCACCCCGACACCCTCCGGACCAGGCACGGTCACGCGCGCAGCCTCGCCGGGACGGGTGACCGGCCGCGGTCGGTCCGGCTGCTGGAGGAACTCCTCCCGGAACTCACCCGGGTGCTGGGCCCCGACGACCGGGAGACCCTGACCGCACGCCACAGCCACGCCGTGGGCGTGTCGGACGTCGGCGACCCGGCCGAGGCCGTCCGGCTCTGCACGGCGCTCGTCGCCGACTGCACCCGTGCCCTCGGCGCGGACCATCCCGACACGCTCGCCGCCCGGCACAGCCGGGCCCGCAGCCTCGGCGAGTCGGGTGCCCGGCTGCAGGCGGTGACCCTGTTGCAGTCCTTGGTCGAGGACCTGACGAGAGTGCTCGGACCGGGCCACCGGGAGACCCTCGCGGCCCGCCACAGCCACCTCCACAACCTCGGCGAGCTGGGCGAGCGGCACGCGGCGGCCCGGCTGTGCGGAGCACTCGTGTCCGACTGTCGACGGGCGCTGGGCGCCGACCGACCCGGAACGCTCGCGGCACGGCACGAGGAGGCACGGCAGCTGGGCGCGCGGGGCGACCGGCGACACGCCGTCCGGCTGCTGGAGGAACTCCTCCCGGAACTCACCCGGGTGCTGGGCCCCGACGACCGGGAGACCCTGACCGCACGCCACAGCCACGCCCACAACCTCGGCGAGGTCGGCGACCACCGCCGTGCCGCCCGGCTGCTCGCCGGACTCGTCCGGCACTGCACCAGGGTGCTGGGGGCCCGGCACCGCGTGACGCTGACGGCCCGGAGCGACCGCGCGCGCAACACCGGTGCCGCGGGCAGTCCCGCGAAGGCGGCCCGGATGTACGCGGCGCTCGCCGAGGACCAGTCCGCCGCGGTGGGCCCGCACCACCGCGAGACCCTGGTCGCCCGCAGCAACCAAGCGCACAGCATCGGCCGGGCGGGCGCCCCGGCCCGGGCCGCGGGGTTGCTCACGACCGTGGTCACCGCCTGCGAGCGGTCGCTCGGCGCAGACCACCCGGACACCCTCATCGCCCGCAACAACCACGCCCACTACGTGGGTGCGGCGGGATCGCCCGCCGCCGCCGCGAAGATGCTGCAGGACGTCCTCGACCACCAGACCCGGGTCCTCGGCGCCGGGCATCCGGACACCCGTGCGACGCGCCGCAACCTGCTCCACTGGTCGCGGCGTTGAGCCGGCGGCGGTGACAGCGTCCGCCCGGCCGTGTCGTGCCTCAGGAGGCGGCGCTCTCGGCCGCGATCATCGCGATCAGGCCGGCCCTGCCGTGTTCCTGCAGGTGGTGGCGCTGGCGTTCGGCGCCGTTGCCCTCCCGTAGGAGGCGGCCGACCAGGGGGGCCACCGCGCGGGTGTCGCCGAGCGTCTCCAGGGCGGGGGCGAGGCGCTCCAGCATGGCGGCGGCGACCTCGCCGGCCGGCCGGGACATCCCGGTGGCCGGGTCGTGCAGGGTGCCGTCCATGCCGTACCGGGCGGCGTGCCAGGCCGCGCCCTCCAGGCTCTCCGGGGTGCGGACGTCCGGCGGGGTCCCGTCGGCCGCGTCCCGCATCGCGGTGACGACCAGCGCCCGGACGAGTCCGGCGAGCATCACCGCCTCGTCCGCCCGCAGCTGGACGTCCATCGCGCGCAGCTCCACGGTCGGGAACTTGGCGGACAGCCGGGCCTGCCAGTACAGCTGGCCGCGGTCGCGGATCAGTCGGGCCTCCAGCAGGTGGTCGATCCGGCGCTCGTAGTCCCGGGCGTCCTCGAAGTACGGCGGGATGCCGCTGATCGGCCAGCGGCCGAAGACGACCGTCCGCCAGCTCGCGTAGCCGGTGTCGGTGCCGTACCAGAGCGGCGAGTTGGCCGAGAGCGCGGTCAGCACGGGCAGCCAGGGACGGAGGCGGTTGAGCACCTCGACCCCGGTCTCCGGGTCGGGGACGGCCACGTGCACGTGCATGCCGTTGATCATCGCCTCGTCGGCCAGCCGCGTGACGATGCTGCGGATCGAGTGGTAGCGCGGGGCGTCCACGATCTCCGGCGGTGTATCGGGCGCGTACGGGGCGGTGCCGCAGGCCGCCAGCCGGCAGCCCGCCGACTCCGCCGCGGCCGCCAGCGCGTGCCGCAGCCGGAGCAGGTGGCCGCCGACCTCGCCCAGGCCCTCGCAGACCGGGGTGGCGACCTCCACCTGGGCCTGCAGCAGCTCGTTCTGCAGTTCGTCGTGGTGCACCGCGGGGTGCAGTCCGGCGACCTGCCGCACCGCGTCGACCCGCGGCAGCGGCAGGCCGCTCTCGGGATCGAGCAGCAGGTACTCCTCCTCGACCCCGACCGTCGGGAAGTCCCGCGGATCGCGGCGTCGTCCGCCCCCGCCTGCCGTGTCGGTGCCAGCGCCCATGACTCCGGGCTACCACGTCCGCCGCGTCACCACATCCGGGCGGGTGTTCCCGGGCCGGCCCGGAGACCGCATCGGAGGCCGTGCCGGGGCACTCGGGTACGGCCGGCGGCCGTGCGGCTACGGGGTGTCCCGGTGGGCCAGGCCGCCCGGCAGCGGAGCCGCGGGCTTGCGGCGGCGGTGGTGGAGCCAGACGAAGAGCAGCAGGCAGGGCAGCAGCAGCCCACCGAGGGTGAGCACCAGGAACGCCGTGAAGCTGGTGATGTTCCTGACCAGCCAGGCGAAGTTCTGGCCGAAGAAGCCGACGACGAAGGAGAGCGGCAGGAAGACCGTGGCGATGACGGTGAGTCGCTCCATCGTGGCGCTCTGGCGCAGGGTGATGGTGTTCTGCTCCACCGAGATCACCGCGATGTTCGCCTCCAGCACGGTGGCCAGCAGGTCGCGCTGGGCGGCGACCTCCTCGTTCACCAGCAGCAGGTGGTCGTGCACGTCGCGGAAGAAGGGCAGCAGCTCGGCCGGCGCGCGCCCCGGCTGCAGCCGCCGGGCGAGCACGGCGAGCAGCGGGTGGACGGCGCGGTAGAAGTCGGTGGCCTCGCGCCGCAGGGAGTAGATCCGCTCGGTCGGCGCGACCGCGCCGGAGAAGACGGTGGCCTCGATCTGCTCGATGTCGCGGTCGAGTTCCGCGACGACCGGGGCGTAGCCGTCGACGACCTGGTCGAGGATGGCCCACAGGGTGGCGGCGCTGCCGGTGCGCAGCAGGTCCGGACGGCGTTCGAGGCGGCTGCGGGCGCCGGCGAGTTCGCTGGCGATGCCCTGGCGGACGGTGATCACGAAGTGTTCGGCGAGGAAGATGCTGATCTCGCCGGTGTCGATCTCCTCGCGCTCGTCGTCGTACCGCGCGGTGCGCAGGATGATCAGTTCGGTGCCGTCCTCGTACTGCTCGGCCTTCGGCCGCAGGTGGAAGGACTGGGCGTCCTCGACGGCGAGTTCGTGCAGTCCGAAGGTCTCGCGGACGCCGTCCAGCTCCTCGGGCCCGGGTTCGAAGACGCCGAGCCAGACGAAGCCGCCCTGCCGGGCGTGTTCGGCGGCCTCCTCCAGCGGCATCGTGCCCTCGTGCTGCCGGCGTCCGTCGCGGTAGTGCGCGCAGTCCACGATCATGACCGTCTCCTCGCGTCCGGCCGACCGCGCCGTGGGTCGGCACGGCGCGCCGTACCCGCCCCCGGCAACCGATGTTCCTCCGAGTCGGCGCGGCCCGCTCAGCGGGGCCGCGCCGGTGGCCCCCCGGCGGGGCTCAGGAGGGGGTGACCTCGGCCAGGCAGAGCGTGTAGACCTTCGAGCCGCGCTCCTGGACGTACGCGGCGTCGGTCTGCGGGTAGCCCTTGCAGACGCTCGCGTCCGACACCTCGAACCGGGCGATGACCCGGAACTCGGCGTCCCGGCCGGAGCAGTCGGCCACGCCGAGGTCGGGCCGGTAGTCGCTGCCGGCGTTGTGGACGAAGTCGCCGACATCGGCGTAGTCGGGGTCGCGCTGCGCCGCGAACGCAAAGGCAGTGACGACCAGTACCGGCAGCAGAAGGCCGAGGATCTCCACCCGGCGGAACAGCGGCCGGCCCGGCACCAGCGGGACACCGGGGGCGCCCGGGACGGGCGGGGCCAGCCTGCGGATCTTCGCCAGCGCGACCAGGTTGACCAGCGCGGTGACCGGATTGATCACCGTCGAGGCGATGCCCCACCAGCCCTGCCAGAGGCTCTTCGCCGTCATGTCCCGGAAGACGGCGGTGCCGCAGTCGCGGCAGAACGGGCCGCGCGGCTTGAGGAAGCGCATCACCACCAGGAAGCCCTGGTGGCCGCGGACGGTGGCCTGCACGGCCGGCACCGAGCCGCAGCAGCGGCAGAACGGGCCCGCGGAGAACGGCACCGACCCGGCGGCCGGGCCGGGGTCGGCCGCGGCCTGCCCGGGGCGGGCGGTGCGGACACGGGCACCGGGCCCGTCCCCGCACCGTCGGCGGGGGCCGCGGCCGGGTCGGACGGGAGCTGCGGTGCGGGTACGGACATGCGGATCCGCTGCGGGAGTGGTTCCGGGGGTGGGCAGGCGGACGCCACCGGTGCGCACCGACGGCGCGGCACCGGATTTCCGGCGGCCCGGCGCACGGTGTCCGGACGCTGCGTCAGATCGTCCGCGGGGCTGCCCGATCGGTCGGCGGGTCCCGGAAAACCGCTGGACAGGCGGACGACGGGTGGAAGATCATCCACCCGATGACTACACGAACCGATGTACCAGCGGCCCTGGACGAGCGCACCCAGCTCATCACCTTCCTCGACTACGCCCGCGCCACCGCACGGGCCAAGTGCGAGGGGGTCAGCGCCGAGGACGCCCGCCGCGCTCCCCTGCCGGGCTCGCCCCTGATGACCCTCGCCGGCCTGATCAACCATCTCCGGTGGGTCGAGCACTGGTGGTTCGAGGTCATGTTCCTCGGTGAGGAGGACCGCGGCCCCTGGACGGAGGAGGATCCCGACCGGGAGATGCGGATCGCC
This sequence comes from Streptomyces sp. NRRL B-24484, assembly GCF_000717715.1. Classification (GTDB taxonomy): domain Bacteria; phylum Actinomycetota; class Actinomycetes; order Streptomycetales; family Streptomycetaceae; genus Kitasatospora. The sequence continues at coordinate 125,089 of NZ_JOAI01000003.1, forward strand.
GTCGACCGCCCGCTCGACGAGCTGCTCGCCGAGTACGAGGCGGCGTGCGCCCGCCACAACGAGCTGATCGCCGCCAACTCCCTGGACTCGGTGGCGAAGCGGACCCGGCGCGACGGCGGGCGGTTCGACCTGCGCTGGATCGTCCTCCACCTGATCGAGGAGACCTCCCGGCACAACGGGCACCTCGACGTGCTCCGCGAGATCGTGGACGGCACCACCGGCTCCTGACGCGCCGTCGCGCGACGCATCGCGGTCGGGCCGGGCGGCCGGTCGTCCACGTACACTGACGGGCATGGCGTGCCGCATCAGTGAACTGGTCCTCGACGCAGCCGACCCCGGCCTGCTCGCGGCCTTCTGGCGCGAGGTGCTCGGCTACGTCGAGCTCGGCCGGGAGGACGACGGCAGCATCGAGATCGGGCCGCCCGGCACGGGCTTCGGCGGCCCGCAGCCCACCCTCGTCATCAGCCCGTCCGAGGACCCGCGGCCGGCCAAGCTCCGGCTGCACATCGACGTCAGCGCCACCGACCGCGAGCAGGACGCCGAGCTGGAGCGGCTGCTCGCCCTCGGCGCCCGGCACGCCGACGTCGGCCAGACCGGTGCCGAGAGCTGGTACGTCCTGGCCGACCCGGAGGGCAACGAGTTCTGCCTGCTGCGGCGCCGGATCGAGCCCGTCTGACGGACGGCGGGTCAGCCGTCGTCGGACGGCCCCATGCCGAAGGAGTCGTGGACGGGTCGGACCTCGACCGCCACGACGTGGAAGTCGACCACCCGTCCGGCGATCTCGCGGGCCCGCTCCGGGCTCGCGCAGTCGAGCACGTAGTAGGCCGTCAGGTGGACGGGTGCGGCGGTGAGCGGCCCGTCCGACGGCACCGGGGCCTCGTCGTGCAGCCGGAGCACGGTCGTGTCGGCGGGGTAGGCCAGCCCGGCGCCGTTGAGCAGTTCGCCGGTGTCGGCGAGGTCCCGGTGCAGCGCCTCGTGCCGGGCGAACACCTCGGCCCGCTGCTCGGCGGTCATCGCCGCGGTCGCGGCCGGGTCGGCGTACATCAGCACCATGTACTTCACACCGCCCAGCCTGGCACCGGTGCGGGCACTGCGGTGCGCGGATCCCGGAGCTGCCGCCCCCGGTGGGGCCGAACGTGTTTGCCGTGGCCGGCCGAGGCGGCCGATCATGCGGCCATGAGACCCGAAACGGCGGCGTTCACCGCCGGCGGCCCGCTCCCCGACGAGGACGCGCACGAGGACGAGATCGCCCGGCGCGTCCGGCAACTGGAGGCGATCTCCCGCCCGGTCACCGCGGAGGAGGCGGCGCGGCTCGCGGAGTGCTTCGGCCCGGACGACTGCTACGGCGTCGCATGGTCCCTGCTGCACCTCGTGGAGTCCGGGCCCGGGCCGCTGCCGGTCGTCGAACCGGCGGCGGACGCGAACGAGTGGCACCACCGGCTCCGGTGGCGGGCCGTGAACGCCGGTCTCCTCCCGGAGGACTGACCCGGCCCCGGGCCGGTCGGGTCCGGGGCCGAACGCTCAGCCGGGGCGGCCGGCGCAGCGGGAAGTCAGGGTCGGCCGAGCGGTGGTCAGGCGAGTGCGGCGACGAACATGCCGGGCTCGTAGGAGCCGCCCTTCTGGTGCACGATCACGGCGAGCCGGTTGGCCGCGTTGATCAGGGCGACCAGGGAGACCAGCGTCCACACCAGTGCGCTGACGGCGACGGGCAGTTCGGCTCGGCCCAGGGAGAACGCGCCCGGCCGTCGGCCCAGCCGGCGGCGCACCGCGAGGTGGAGCACGATCGTCGCACCGTAGATGAGGGCCGGGAGGATGGTCGACGCCGTGATCAGCTCCAGCAGGGCGGCGCCCGGGAGCGCGACCATCAGGACGACGCCCAGCGCGAGGATCGGCACCGTCGCCGGGATCGGGGTCCGCGTCCGGGGGTGGACCCGGCGCATCACCCGGTGCACGGGGAAGCGGGCGTCGCGGGACATCGCGAAGACGAGCCGTGAACAGGACGTCATGACGACGATCCCGGCGCCGAAGAAGGCGAAGCAGATCAGCACCAGCAGCACCCGTTCCGCCGCCGCGCCGAGGTGCTCCTGGATGAAGGACGGCCTGGACGAGCAGCACCACCAGCGTGATCACCCGCGCGGTGCCCTCGTCGGGCGCGATGTCGGCGAGCGGCATGAACGCCTGGCTGGCCGGCGCGTTGTCGATCGCCACCACCGCGATGGCGAGGTAGCAGAAGGTCAGCCACCCGAACCACCAGCCGACCCGAGACTGCCCGGCCGCGAGGCCCACTGGTACGAGGAGCCGCTGAGCGGGATGCGGGCGGCGAACTGCGCCACCACCAGCGCCACCAGGGTCTGGCCGACGGCCGCGACGATCCACAGCCAGATCCCGACCGGACCCGCGGACCGCAGCACGTCGTCGTGGGTGGCGAAGATCCCGACGGCCACCGAGATGAACGCGAACGAGATCGCGAACACCTGGAACGAGCCGAGCGAGCGCTGCAGCTCCTGCCGGTAGCCGCCCGCCTCGACCGCGCTCCCGCCGTCGTGCGCGTCCGTCGACACCTCCGCCACCGCGGCCACCTCACCCTCCGTCAGCCCTCGGCCCGCCGCCGGACCGGCCGGGCGGACGCGCGGCCGGTCTCTCCCGTGCGGCGTCCATGTCACGTTCCGCGGCGGCCGACGCGCAGGACCGGGCCCCCGTTCGGACGCCCGGCCGAAGCCCGCGGGGGCAGCGGCGACGGGTCAGGCGGGCGGGGGTGCGGTGCGGTGGGCGAGGTGGCGGGCCCGGGCGGCGGTGAGGGCGTGCCGCAGCTCGTCCTCCGGGACCTCGGGGGCGAGGCCGGTCCGCCCCGGGTTCTGGCGCCGGCAGTCGCAGGGCCTGCGGTGGGTGCGGCCGGCGGTCGAGGTGTCGAGCAGCTCCAGCAGGGCGGCGAGGCGAGCGCGTCCGCGGACGGCTGCGCGTGCCCGGTCGGCCGCGTCGAGCAGGCGCAGCTCCCACCGCAGGGCGCAGTACGCACAGGACGGGACGGCCGCCCGGTCGGCCTCGGCCAGCTCGGCGAGGGCGGCGCGGACGGTCGCGGGCAGGGCTTCGTCGGCCGCGGCCCGCAGCAGCAGGAGGTCGAGCGGCTCCCGGTCCCCCGGGTCGCACCAGGCGAGCCGCAGCAGGGTCGAGGCCAGCAGCTGGTCCTCACCGTCCGAGCTGGGCGCGACGAGGTGGATCCGGGTCAGCAGCTGCTCGTCCCCCGGCGTCTCCCGCCGGTCCGCCGCGCGCCGGACCTCCCAGTCCAGTTCGAACCGTACGGCGGCCTCGCCGCCCGGCGGGTCCAGCGGGTACTCCAGGACGCACTGCCGTCCGGTCCGGACGGTCGGCGTGAGCTCGGTGCAGGTCCGGGTGCCGTCGGCGGCGGTGCGGATCCGCCGCACCCGCACGACCGGGCGGGCCAGCGGCATCACCAGCCGCAGCACCGGGCCGCGGGCCGGCCACCCCGGGCCCGGCGGCACCACCCCGACGGACGACCGGCCGCCGTCGAGGCCGACCGGCACCGACTCCTCGTGCGTGACGTCCAGTTCCCAGCCCAATGTGCGCTCCCTTCCCCGGCTACCGACGTACGGCCGGACGGCGCCGGTTGCACCCGGCCTCGCAGGCCGGCCCGTCGCGAAGCCGGGTCGCGGCGGGCAGGCCGGTCACGGAGAGGCGAGGTCGCCGACGAGCCGTTCGCGGCTGCGGTGCAGCACCTGGCGAGCGGGGTGGTACCCGCGGTCTCGGACACCGGCGCGGTGGCACCGCGTGGGCCGCTGCCGGGGTTCCGCACCCGCGGCCGGACCGGTGCTGCGGGCGCGTCGGACGGCCGCTCCGGGAGGGCCGGTGCACCGGACGGCCGCACCGGGCGGGCGCGGCCCGCGGCCCGGGCCACGGTGCGGGCCGGGCCCGTCGGGGTCAGCAGGGTGCCACCGCTTCGGGCAGGGTGGTGGGTATCAGGGACGAGGTGACGATCCGGCGGTTGGCCCGGCGGAACTCGTCGGCCACGCGGCCGCAGCTCAGGCACTCGTCCAGGTGCCGCGCCAGCTCCCGGCCGCGCCGCCGGCCCGGGCGGCGGACGGCGCCGGCCAGCAGCGAGGTGAAGTAGCGGCACTCCAGGCCGGTGCCCTCGTCCACGTGAGCGCGCAGGTACGCCTCGCGCAGCCCGGAGCGGGCGCGGGCCGCGAGCGAGCGGACCCCGCTCGGGGTCATGCTCATCCGCTTGCCGACGGTGGCGGCGGACTCTCCCTCCACCACGAAGAACCAGAGCAGCACCTGCCAGCGCTCCGGGAGGGCGCGGAAGGCCCGGGCGATCAGCTCGGCCTCCTCCGCCGCGAGCAGCGCGTTCTCGGTGCCGGTCTCGTCGGCGAGGTGGTCGGCCCAGCTGTGGAAGTCCTCCGGCAGCACGACGCGGTCGGTGGTCTGGGCGCTCCACTCCATCGCCGTCCGGCGGACGCAGGCCTTCAGGTACGGCCGCCAGGCGTGCCGCGGGCCGCGGCCGCGGGCGACGGAGTGGTAGGTGCTGGCGTAGGCCTCGGCGGCGAGGTCCTGCGCGGTCTGCAGGTCGCGGCAGTAGCGGCGGGCGTAGGCGAGCACCGCGCCGTGGTGGCGCGTGAACACCTCGGCCATCACCTCCCGGATGCGGGAGGTTCCGGTCGGGGCGGGGGCGGCGATCGCCTCCGCGAGTTCGGCGTCGCTCAGCGCGCTCAAACCGGACTCGGGGGTACTGGTACGAGGGGTCACCCTGTTCCTCCTCAGCTCTGGCCTTCTCACGGGGGGAGTTCGCGGGGCCTGGCCGGCGTGTCGGCCGCACGGGCCGGGACGGGGAACTGCCTGGACGAAAGGCATCGACGGCATTTCGCTGCTGGGGCCGTCGGGACGGTGTGGCGGAAGGGCCACAGCACACCAGTCCCACGGGTTTCAGTGCAACAGTCTTCAAAACGGCATCGCGCCGGACGATTCCGGATCCGAATGTGGGGGAATCGCGCGCATCGCATCACGGCTGCGTCTCGGCACCGCGGGGCGCGCTCCCACGCCTGGTGGGAGCGTCGGACGACACCCTGGCGCGCTCGCGTCAAGTGGAACGGCTGCGAAATGCGCGGAAAGTTCATACAGCATTTGCATGGTTGAACGCCCCCGCAGGAGGCCTTGTGTGACAGTGTGTCAGCACCGCGATGTGACGCTCCGACACATGCCGAGCAGCGCACAGCGACAACTGGCATGCGAGAGGGCGGGGTTGCCACCGGCTGTACCGGTGGTAACCCCGCCCTCTGGTTGCAGTCCGTGCTCGGCTACCCGCCGCCGCCGGGGTGCTGGTGCGCCCCGGTGTGGTCCGCCCCGTTGACCACCTTTCCGCCCAGCAGGCCGTGGAGTTGGTCCGCGGTGGCGTCCGAGAGCACCACCACCCAGTCCTCCCCCACGAGGTAGGAACCGCCGTAGGCCTCGGCCTCGGTGATCCAGGACTGCTGGGCCCGGGGCTCCGGGAAGGTCGCGATCCAGACCTCCTCACCGGCCGAGGTGCACAGGCCCTGCCGGAGGTCGGCCGTGTCGGCGGTGATCTCCGCCGTGCAGCCGATCCGCCGGGCCAGGTCCTCCACCGAGGTGCCGGCGGGGCGCTGGGCGGCCTGTGAGGTGCCGGCCAGTCCTCCCGGCCCCCAGAGGAGTTCGAAGACTCCGAGGAGGAGCAGGAGGACCAGCGCGGACCACTTCAGCGCGGTGCGGACGGTACGTTCGCCCCCCGGCGGTCCGAGGGCCGCGCTCAGGACCTTCACTTGCCGGTCGCCGCCTTGCCCTGCGGGTTGATGGCGGTCCACGCGCCGTTGGCCAGGCCGTTGCCCAGCGCGTCGCCGGCACTCTTGTCACCGGTGTAGAGGTAGGCGGGCGTGCAGTTGATGCTCAGCTGCCAGGTGCCGTCGGAGCGCTGCATCTTGCCGATCAGCTTCGGGTCCACGCCCTTGATCTTCTTCGGGTCGACCGGCGGCGCGGGCGTCCAGGTCTTCAGGCACTCCCCCTCGCAGTTGGAGCGCATCGGCCAGGCGGTGTCCTTGGCGAAGTGGTAGAGGGTCATGCCGTTGGCGTCCACCATGATCGGGCCGAGCTGCGGGTGGTTGAAGAGGGAGAGCTGCATGCCGGACGGGGCCTGCTGGGTCATCGACGGCATGGCGGTCGGCTGGGCGGTGGCGGTGGGCGCGGTGGCGCCGCCGGCCTTGGCCTTGCTGCCGTCCGGGGCCAGGGCGTGCCAGGTGCCGCCCACGCCCTCGCCCTTGGTGTCACCGGGCGCGGCGTCCTGCGCGTAGCGGTAGGCGGGCCAGCCGCCGACGGTCAGCTGCCGCGAGCCGTCGGCCCGGGTGATCTCGCCGAGCTTGCCGGCGTCGACGCCGGTGCCCGCCGTGGTGGCGTCGTCCTTCAGCACGGGCGGCCAGGTGGTGGCGCAGGTCCCCGAGCAGTTGGACGCCGGCGGCTTGGCGGTGTCCTTGTCGAAGCGGTAGAGGGTGAAGCCCTCGCCGTCCGTCATCACCGGGCCGAGCTTCTCGTCGACGCGGACGGCCAGTTGCCCGCCCGGCTTGCCCGCGGAGCCGGCCGGCGCGGAGGACCCGTAGTCCCCGTAGGCTCCGCCTCCGCCGGCCGGGGCCGGGGTACCGCCCGAGCCGGCCAACTGGCCGGCGTCGGCCTTGCCGTTGGCCGGGCTGGCGCTGCTGTTGGCGCTCCCGAAGGCCGCCATGAGCACGAGGCCGGCCAGCAGGAGGCAGACCGCCACGAGGCCGTATCGTTTCGTGGTCATCGTCAAGATCTTCCTTGCCTTTCCATCGGTGGTGCTGTCGAGGGATCGCGGGTCAAGGTCGTTCGGTCAGGGGGTCGTTGGGATCAGGGGATCGTCGGGGTGAGTGGATCGTCGGGATCAGGGGTTCTCGTCGGGACAGGGATGTGGTCGGGACAGGGATGTGGTCGATTCGGGGGGTCGGACCGGGGGTGCGGCCGGTCAGGGGCGCGCGGTCACTGGATCTTCAGCGCCAGCGCCGGGCACCGGTCGACCGCTCGGGCCGCCTGCTGCAGCAGCTCCGGCGGGACGGGCATGACCCCGGCGGCGGGGAAGCCGTCCGCCTCCAGGCTGATCACCTCGGGCAGGACGCTGGTGCACAGGCCGTGCGCCTCGCAGAGGGTCCAGTCGACGACGATCGTGCCGGCGCTCTCCATGACCGGCATGGGGAGCACGTCCTGGACGGGCCGGCCGCAGCCGTACTGGAAGGTGTGCATCTGCAGGTCCTCGTCGAAGACCTCCAGCGCCGAGGCCACGAACCGGGAGGCCGCGTCCGGGTGGCTGCACGCCCCCCGGCCGGTGACCGCCTTCATACGGGACTCGACGGCCTCCAGGGCGGGTCGTCCGCCGCCCTTCACCACCGCCTCCAGTTCCTTCACCAGGGCCGGCAGACCGAGGTAGCAGGGCCCGCACTGGCCCGCCGTCTCGTCGGCCAGCCAGCGGGCGACCCGGAGGACCTCGCCGAGCGGGCAGGTGGTGTTCGGCAGCGGCAGGAGCGCACCGGCGCCCAGTGCCCCGCCGAGGCTCTGCAGGGACTGCCGCGACACCGTCGCCCGGCCGGCGGCTTCAGGGCTGAGCCACTTGCCGTGGTAGCCGCCGGTCAGCACGCCCTGGCCGATCTCCAGGTCGAACAGTGCGAGCAGTTGCGGGAGCGGGACGCCGAGCGGGGTCTCCACCACCTGGCGGCCGGCCAGGGTCAGCAGGACCGTCCCGGGCTCCGACGGGGTCCCTGACTCGCGGTAGGGCAGGGCCCCCAGCCGGGCGGCGACCGCGAGCTGCGCGTAGGTCTCGGCGTTGGAGAGCAGCGTGGGCAGGCCGCGCACGCCGCTGTCGCTCGTCCGGACCTTGCCGCCGCGCGGCAGGGCGATCCCGCTGGTGATGCCGCGGGCCAGCGAGCTGCCCTCGCCCGAGACGAACCGCTCCGGCAGCCGGGCGACGTTGACCGGCACCCGGGTCGACCGGCGCTCGGCCAGCGCCCGGCGCAGCGACTGCTCGGTGTCGGCGCGGGTGACCCCGAGCACCACCTGCTCGGCGTCCAGGGCCTCGGCTGCCAGCAGGGCCCCGTCCACGACGAGGTGGGGGGTGCGCAGCAGCAGGGCCGCGTCCTTGAGACAACTCGGTTCTCCTTCCGTTCCGTTGACCACCACGACCGGGCTGGTGCGGCGCCGGGCGGCCGCCTTGACGACGGCCCGGAGCTTCCTCGCGAACGGGAAGCCGGCGCCGCCGCGACCCCGCAGGTCGACGTTCTCGGCGAGGTCGGCGAGGTCCTCGGCCTTCATCGGGGACAGCCGGCCGTGGACGACCAGGTGCTCGCGGTAGTCCAGCTGCTCGGCGTGCTCGAGGCCGGCGAAGAGGACGGGCCGGCCGAGCCAGGCGATCGGCGCGCCGCTCATCCGTCCTGCCTCCGTCGTCCGGTGCCGGCGCCGACCGGCGGCCGCGCGGCCGTGTCGGGGCGGACGGCGGTGGCCGGGCGGCGCGGGGCGCCGCGGTCCTGGAAGGCCATCCGCAGCCCGAGGGCCACGATCACGCCGACCACGGCCACGCAGTACATGACGGTGATGTAGGTGGCGGGCAGCCGGCCCGCGTTGAGTCCGTGGACCAGGCCGGCGCCCCAGGCCGGGTAGGCGAGGACGTGGACGATCCGCCAGCGCCGCGAGTCGCCGGTGCGGGCCAGCAGGCCGCGGGCGGCGCCGGCGAGTGCGACCGCGAGGAGCACGTAGCCGGAGAGCACGCCGAGGCCGTAGAGCACCGGCTTCTGCGGGTCGGCGAAGGGGACGAAGGCGCCGAGCGGGCCGATCTGGTCCTGGATCAGGTTCATCCACACGTGCAGGACGAGGAAGACCACGCCGCTGATGCCCATCACCCGGTGGATCGCCTGGGCGGCGAGCCGGTGGACGGGGTACAGCAGCAGCCGGTCGGTCGCGGCCAGCCCCCAGAGCACGGCGGAGGTGAACGACACCAGGGCGAGCACCCCGGCGGCGATGCCGAGGAAGGCCTGCAGTGCGCCGTTGACGGCGACGGCCGTGAGGCCGAGGCCCGCCGCCAGCACGGGGAGGAACGACCAGACCGAACGGGGCTGCCGGCCCTCGGGCCGGTCCGCCGCGGCCGCGGCGGGTGCCTGCTCGCTGCGCGCGGCCCGGTCCGACCGGTTCGCCTGGCGTGTTCGGGCCGCGCGGCCCGCACGCGCCGGCCCTGCCGCCGAATGCCAGGATCGGCGTCCTTGACCTGTCAACATCGCTGAGCCCTCCGGCTGTGTCCTTGCTCTGCTCGAATGGCGCCCGGTCCCGCCGGGCCGGCCGCGCGAGGGGTCGCGGCCCGGGCCGTCCGGGGCGGCCCGTGCGGCCGGCCCGGCGGCCCGAAGGTCAGCCGCAGCGGCGGCCCTCGTTGATGCAACTCACCATCTGGTCCAGCAGGTTGCGGTTCATCACGTTGATGAAGTCACCGTGGTCGGTGATCGGGTTGTGGAGCTGCTCGGGGAAGCTGTCCACGGCGAACTTGGCGCCGGACGGCACGTCGTAGGCGACGCGCTGGACGAGCTGGGGGATGGCGCGGAAGTTCCGCGGGCAGCTGCCGTTCTTGGAGAAGGCGGTGTGGGTGCGGTGGTTGGCGCTGTCGATGTTCTTGCCGTCCCAGCAGTCGGGGAACTTCAGCGTCCGCACGACCCGGCTGCCGCTCGGGCAGATCGGGTACTTGTCGGCGAGCTGGCGGTCCTCGAAGCCGGTGCAGCTCCAGGAGGCGTGGGCGTTGGCCGGGCCGTTGGTGAGGGCCTTGGCGTCGCCGGTGATGATCCGCAGGAAGCGGGTCATCGGCTGGACGCGGTTGCCGGTGGCGGAGCTGTAGGTGATGCCGACCTCGGCGGGCTGCAGGATGCGTCCGACGTTCTTGTCCTTGCCGCCGCCCGGTGCCTTGGCGTCCTTGTCGTTGGTGCCGTCGAGGACCCGCAGCACGGGCCAGTAGTAGGCCGACTGGTCGCCGTTGGAGCAGGTGGTGCCGGCGTTGGCGAGCTTCCCGTTGGAGGAGAAGCCGTCGGTGATGCGGTTGCCGACGTAGTCGTGCATGTGGTGGGCGCCGTTGCTGACGCCGGGCGCGACGATGACGTTGTCGGGGTTGAGGTGGCGGTTCTCGTTGCGGCCGCAGCGCGAGGTGAAGGTGCCGGTGGCGGGGCCGTTGCGGGCGGGCCGGGCGGTGTTCGGGGCGACGTTGCGGATGTCGACGAAGCCGCGGCCGGGGCCGGACTTCGAGCTGCCGGAGTTCTTGCTCTGGGCGGCGACGCTCTGCGCGTCGTTGGCGTAGTCCTTGGTGGACGCGTCGACCACCAGGTCCTTGCGGATCGCGCAGTTCGCCAGGCCGGAGGTGTCCTGCGGCAGGCCGGAGTCCTTGCCGGCGCTCGCGGCGAGCTTGCGGAGGGTGTCGGACCGCTTGGCGGCCAGGTCGCCCATGACCCGCTTCTCACCGCCTCCGCCGCCGGGCTCGGAGAGGCTGCGGTAGGCGTCCGCGACCTGAACGTCGAGGTCGGCGAGGTCACGGTCGACGTCGGCGCGGGCGGCGTCCGGCACCGCGGTCAGGCCGAGTCCGACGTCGGCGCAGGCGACGGTGCCCAGCTGGGCGTTGGCCTGTTGCGACCTGGACGGGCGCTGCCCGGCGAACGCGGCCGCGGCGACGACCGAGGCGCCGCCGACCGCCAGTACGCCGGCGAGCAGCAGGGCCAGCATTCTCCGCCCGGCCTTATCACGTTTGTGAGTCCTCATGTTCGCACTCTCGATAGTCGTGGACAGGGTATTTTCTGCACGGGTCCGGCGTTCGCGGATCACCGCTCCGTCAGCGCTGACCGGCCGGTTTCGGGCTCGGCGAGGCGGATCCCGCGGGCAGCGCGGAAAGTCCGCCGTAATTGACCAGTCGGGTGTCCTCGAGAACCGTCATGTGGTCGAGCACCGTGGAATTCGCCACGGTCGCGAGGTCCCGGACGGTGGAGTTCTGGGTACTGGCCCGAACCTGCGCGACGACGGCGAAGACCTGGCCGTGGGCGCTGCGCACGATGTTGGCGAAGAGCCGGTCGAACTCGGCGCCCTGGGCCGCGTCCAGCTGCTGCAGCCAGCCCTTCTGCTGGTCGTTCGGTTCGCTGGGGACGTCCAGGCCGAGGGTCGCGGCCGCCTCCAGGTCGGCCCGGTCGAGCGCGGTGTGCCCGTCGACCAGGTGCTGGCCGGCGGTCTTGACCTCCGGCGAGCCGCCCTTGGCCAGGGCCATCCTGCCTGCGGGGATCTCCCAGAGTCCGGCCAGCCGGACGCGTTTGACGAAGTCCCGGTCGAGCGCCGTCAGCGGACCGGTCGCGGTCTGCGTCGTCGTTCCCAACGACGGCCCGCCCGCCTGCGGTGTCCGGTACGAGCCCGCCGACTTCACGACGGGGACGACCAGGGCCGTCACCGTGGACATCATGGCCACGATGATCGCCAGGGTGGCGAACGACCGCGGAAGGCGGCTCACCCTGGGCAGGCCGTAGGCGCCTTTCCCGGGTCCGCGTTTCTTCCTGGAAGATGACATCGGTTTCCTATCACGCCGGAATGGGTGATCGCACCGGCTGCCGCCGGAATTCTCTTCGGACGGGCCCGGCGGCCGCGGTGAAAACCCTACGGATCGCGGGGGCGTCCGTCGGGAATTTCATCAACAATGGACAGTTTCTTCGAGCGTCCGCGGATTCCGGTCTCAGGTCACGGAATTGCGGGACGGTCGGTGGCGGGCAGCACTCAGCGGCTGCTGCGGCGGACGTCCTGGCGGGGGCCGAACGTCCGGTGCGGGGGCAGTTCCTCCGCTCTGCGGCGCAGCCTGGCGCACTCGGAGGCCGTGCCGTGGATCTTCAGTGCCAGCAGGATCTCGAAGCGGGCCTGCGAGGTGCGCAGGCTGCTGCCGAAGATCCGCTCCAGCTTGCGCAGGCGGTACCGGACGGTCTGCGGGTGGATCCGCAGCAGCACCGCCGCCTCGGTGGCGCCGCCGCCCTCCAGCCAGGCGAGCAGGGTCTGCTCCATCCGTTCGCGCTGGCGCGGCGTCAGGTCGTTGAGCCGGCCGAGCCACTTGGCCGACAGACGGCCGGCCAGCAGCGGGTCCTGGAGGAGGAGCACCTCGGCCAGGTGGTCCTCGACGAAGAGGAGTTCGCCGTGGCCGTCCGGCCACTGCGGCGTCAGGGCGAGCAGGGTGCGGGCCCAGCGCAGCGAGGCCCCGGCGTCGGACCGGTTGACCACCGGGCCGACCACGGCCGCCCGGCCCTGCAGCCAGCGGGAGAGGACCCGGCGGACGCCCGGCGTGGGGTCGGGGATCAGCAGGTAGGGCTCGGGGCCGTGCAGGTAGGCGACGACCTTGGCGGTGGACAGTCCCGGCGGGGGCGGTCCCGGTACGGCGGACAGGGCGACCGCCTGGGCGACTCCGGGGCCGGCCTGCAGCCGGGGCTTGCCGGCGGGCTCGGACGGGCCGCGCCGGACGATTTCGCCGCGGCCGCCGCCGGGCAGGGTCAGCGAATCCATTGCGACCCCTTCCACGGCCCGCCGGAGCTGCACCGCGGGGGACGGTCGCCGGGCTTCGCGGTTCCGGCGCGACGGCCGGACGGGGCGGGCGTCCGGCGCACGGGGGCGCCGGACGGGGCTGACGCCCGCCGCACGGTTGTGCAGGACGGGGAATGCACTGCCGGTCGACCGCTGGGGCAAGCGTGCACCGGACCACCTCCCGGGGAGAACTGCCGGCCACGGGCGGGCCGGTCACCTGGAAAGAGGGCGGGATCGAGGTTTCGTCCCGCGCCTTTGCCAATCCTTTACCATTCGCCGGCTGCGGACCCCCGGGGCGGCCGGGTGGCCCCCGGACGGCCCGACCCCTCGTCAACCCGGGTGCGGGGCACGGAGAACGGGCGCACACGACCTGTTGATCTTGCAGGTGAACCGCCTGTGACACGGGCCCGGTGCACGGTACATTGCCGTACCGGCCGGGCCCGCGGGGCGCCGCGCCGGCCCCTGTGTCCCAACCCTCCGGACGCGAGCGAGGCCATGATGCGACTGAACCTCAATCAACTGGCGGTTTTCGCGAAGGTCATCGAGTGCGGGGGATTCTCGGCCGCCGCACAAGTCCTGTTCCTGAGCCAGTCCTCCGTGTCGAAACAGGTGCAGAACCTGGAGATAGCCCTGCGGACGCAGCTGGTCGACCGCTCGGGCCCGAAGATCCGCCCCACCCTGGCCGGCGAGGTCCTGCTGGCGCAGAGCAAGGAGGTGCTCGCCGTCGCCGACCACGCCGTCGAGGCCGTCCAGGCGGCGGCGCTGCTGCGGACGGAGCCCCTGGTCATCGGCAGTACCAGCACCGTCAGCGGCCAGTTCCTGCCGTCCGTCCTGCGGGAGTTGCGGCGCCGCGAGCCGGCCGCCCAGTTCAGCCTCGCCATCGGCACCGCCGACCAGCTCGCCGAGGCACTGGAGGAGGGCCGGACGGGCATCGGGCTGAGCGGCGGCCCGCTGCCGTCCGGCCGGTACCGCTCCGAGCGGCTCGCCGAGGACGACATGCTGCTGGTCTGCCCGGCCGACCACCCGCTCGCGGGCCGGACCGTCACCCCCGCCGATCTGTCGGACGAGACCTTCCTGCTGCGCGAGTGCGGCTCGCAGACCCGCCGCCAGCTCACCGACCTGCTGCACACCTGGGAGCTCACCGGCGCCCGCACCCTCGACCTGTGGGGCACCGAGGGCGTCAAGGAGGCCGCACGGATCGGCCTCGGCGTCGGGCTGGTGCCGCGCTGCGCCGTCCGGCTGGAACTCCGGCACCGCGTGCTCGCCGAACTCCGGATCCGCCCGGCGCCCGAACGCCGCGCCGTGCTGGTCAGCTGGACGCTGGCCCGCCCGCTCACCGCCTACGAGCAGCTGCTGCTCCCGCTCCTGCGGGACGTCGCGGGCACGGCGGCCAGGGCGGCGTGACGGACGGGGCGGGCGGACCGGGAACCCGGCGCCCCCGCGCCCCGACTGCTGAGGGGTGGAGACAACGGAGCCGGACATCCGGCCGCATCGTGTTCTGACGGGCTTCGCGCTGCTGCTCGTCCTCGTGTTCGCCGGGGCGTTCGCCCTGGGCAGGGCCGTCGGGCCGGTCGCACCGGGACTGCGGCCGGCCACCGGCGGCACGCCCGTCCCCGGCCACCCCGGGGACGGCATGCCGGGCCACGGGCAGGGGGCCGCCCGGTGAGCGCCGCGGCCGGGGAGGTGGTCACCGACCTGACCGTGAGCGGTATGACCTGCGCCGCCTGCGTCGGCCGGGTCGAGCGGCGGCTGACCCGGATCGACGGCGTGACGGCGACGGTGAACCTGGTCACCGGCCGCGCGCGGATCGTCCACCCGGCCGGCGTCGCGCCGGCGGACCTGGTGGCCGCGGTCGGGCGCGCCGGCTACTCCGCCGCGCCCGTCCCCGCCGGCCCGGTCGCGGCCGTACCGGCGGAGCCGGACGACGGGCGCCTCCGGCCGGCCGTCACCGCCGCCCTCGCGCTCCCGGTGCTGGCGGTGTCGATGCTGCCCGGGCTGCAGTTCCCGGCCTGGCAGTGGGTCTGCTTCCTGCTCGCCGTCCCGGTGGTGACCTGGGGCGCGTACGGGTTCCACCGGCGGGCGCTGCACCACCTGCGGCAGGCGACGGCGACCATGGACACCCTGGTGAGCCTGGGTGTGCTGGCCTCCTTCGGCTGGTCGGGCTACGCGCTGTTCCTGGGCGGCGCCGGGGCGGTCGGCATGCGGATGCCGTTCTCGCTCACCGCGGACACGGGCGGCGCCGCCCACGTGTACCTGGAGGCGGCGGTCGGCGTGCCGCTGTTCGTGCTGTGCGGCCGCTCCCTGGAGGGACGGGCCCGCCGCCGCGGCGGGTCGGCGCTGCGGGCGCTCGCCGAGCTCGGCGCCAAGGAGGTGTGCGTCCGCCGGGCGGGCGTCGAACGGCTCGTCTCGGTGCAGGAGTTGATGCCGGGGACGGAGTTCGTCGTACGGCCCGGCGAGAAGGTGGCCACGGACGGCGTCGTCGTCGAGGGCGGCTCGGCGCTGGACGCGGGCCTGCTCACCGGCGAGAGCGTGCCGGTCGAGGTCGGCCCGGGCGACCGGGTCACCGGTGCCACCGTCAACGTCGGCGGGGTGCTGGTGGTCCGTGCGACGGCGGTCGGTGCGGACACCCGGCTCGCCCGCGTCACCGCACTGGTGACCGAGGCCCAGACCGGCCGGGCGCGGGCGCAGCGGGTCGCCGACGCGGTCGCCGGCGGGTTCGTGCCCTGTGTGCTGGCGGTGGCCGCCGCCGTGCTGGGCTTCTGGCTCGGTGCCGGTGGCGATCCGCAGGCGGCGGTGACGGCGGCGGTGGCGGTGCTGGTGGTGGCCTGCCCGTGCGCGCTCGGGCTGGCGACGCCGACGGCGCTGCTGGCGGCGACCGGCCGGGGCGCCGAGCTGGGCGTGCTGGTGCGCGGGCCGGAGGTGCTGGAGGGTCTGCGCCGGATCGACACGGTGGTGCTCGACAAGACGGGCACCCTGACCACCGGGCGGATGGACCTGCTGGCGGTCACCACGGCGCCCGGGGTCGACGAGGCGGAGGTGCTGCGGCTGGCCGGGGCGGTGGAGCACGGCTCGGAGCATCCGGTGGGCCGGGCGGTGGCCGCGGCGGCCCGGCTGCGCGGCCGGGCGGAACTGCCCGCCGTGGAGGGGTTCGCGGCGACGGCGGGCCTCGGTGTCGGGGGGACGGTCGAGGGCCGGCGGGTGCGGGTCGTCCGGCCCGACCGGGTGTCCGGCCTCGGGGGCCGCCTGCGCGAGGCGCTGGACCGGGCCGGGTCGGACGGACGGACGGCCGTGGTGGTGGAGCTCGACGGCCGGGCGGCGGCCGTCCTGGCGGTGGGCGACCGGGTGCGGCCGGGCAGTTGGCGGACGGTGCGCCGGCTGCGCGACCTGGGGCTGGAGCCGGTGCTGCTCACCGGTGACGGGCCGGGCCCGGCCCGGGCCGTGGCGTCGGAGCTGGGCATCACCGCGGTGCACGCCGCGGCCTCGCCGGAGCGCAAGGCCGAGGTCGTCGCCGACCTGCGGGCGGCCGGGCGGTGCGTGGCGATGGTCGGCGACGGGGTGAACGACGCGGTGGCGCTGGCCTCGGCCGATCTGGGCGTCGCGCTGGCGGGCGGCACGGACGCGGCGATCGGCGCGGCGGGGCTGACGCTGGTGCGCGGCGACGTCGAGTCGCTGGTCGTCGCGGTGCGGCTGGCCCGGCGCACCGTGGCGACGATCCGCGCCAACCTGGTCTGGGCCTTCGGCTACAACGCCGTCCTGCTGCCACTCGCCGCCCTGGGCCTGCTGAATCCCGTGCTGGCGGCGGTCGCGATGTCGGCGAGTTCGCTGCTGGTGGTCGCCAACAGTCTGCGGCTGCGCGGCTGGCGGCCCTCGCGGGGTGTCTCGCGGAGTGTCTCGCGGGGTGTCCGGTGAGGCGGGCTGCGGCGCTGCCGCCGGTGGCCGCGGCGACGGCCGTGCTGGTGCTGCTGTTCGGCTGGACGTTCCTCGGCCGGGCGGGGCGCCCGGCGCCGGTCGTCGCCGGGGAGGGCCGGATCCTGGTGCCGGCGTCGGGTGCGGCGACGGCCGCGTTCTTCGTGCTGCGCAATCCCGGTGATCTGCCGGACGAGCTGACGGGGGCGAGCTGGGGGCCGGCGGGCCGGGTGGTGCTGAAGCGGCACGTGCACCGGGGGGCGACCGGCAGTTGGGAGCCGGTGGCGGGGCTGGCCGTGCCGGCCCGGTCCGAGGTGCGGATGTCCGTGGAGGGGGTGGACCTGCTGGTGGTCCGCCCGCCGGCGCTGCGGGCCGGGGAGCGGGTGGAGTTCACCCTGCACTTCCGCCGCGGCCCGGACGTGCGGGTCCGGGCCGTGGCGGTGTCGCCGGGCGGCACCGGGGGCTGACCGGCAGCGCGGCGGGCGGGGCGTCCCCGGCCCGGGCCCGCGCCGGGGACGGGCCCGGGCCGGGGACGGGCCCGGGCCGGGGACGGGCCCGGGCCGGGGACGGCGCCGTGGTCAGGGCACCCGGAGGGTGAGGGCCGCGGTGTGCAGGCGGCCGGCGGTCCGGAACTGCAGGAAGACCCGCCAGTTCCCCGGCTCGGCGAGCATCGCGTAGAAGGTCAGCACCGGTCCGCCGCCGCCCGCGGTGACGGGAGTGATCGGGTGCAGGTGGGCCAGCGCCAGGTCGCCCTCGTGGAACGCGCTGAGGTGCGCGTAGCTGCCGAGGTAGGGCTGCAGGTCGCCGACCGGCCTGCCGTCCGGCCCGGTGACGGTCACGGTGAGCGGGAAGGCCTCCGCGGCGGTCGGCTCGGCCCGGACGGTGAGGGTGTGGCCGTCGACCTCGGCCGTGGCGGAGGCGGCGGGCAGTTGCGCCGCGCCTCCGGTGCCCGGCACGGTCAGGGTGCTGCCGAGCACGTACTCGGTGCCCTTGTGCGGACCGCTGTTCGGCGTGAACGAGGTGTACAGGCGCCAGGTGCCCGGGTCCAGCGCGGGCAGGTCGGCCGTCCAGGTGCCGTCGGCCGCCATGGTGGGGTGCAGGTGCTGGTAGCCGGTGAGGTCGGAGCGGATCGCGTAGAGGTGCATCCGCTGCGTCTGGTTCTCGGCGAAGTCGGTGACCGGCCGGCCGTCGGGCCCGGTGACGGTGAACGGGAGGCTGGTCGGGGTGGCGGCTGACAGGGTGCCGGTGCGGGGTGCCAGGCGGTAGCCGTCGCGTTCGGAGGCGAGTCCGTCGGTGCCGGCCATGGTGTGGGTGCCGTGCCGGCCGGCCGCTGCCGGGGACGCCTGCGCACCGCGGCCCGGGCCGGCGGCCGGGGGGTGCTCCGGCGCCGCGGACGAGCCCTGCGCGGCCACTCCGAGCAGGGCGGTGGCACCGACCGCGAGCGCGAGGGAGCAGGCGAGCAGCGGGCGGTGGCCCTTCCAGGCGGTGGTCACGGCGAGCCCTTCGGTCGTGCGGGTGCGGGCGGCGGCGCCGCGGGGTTCGGCGGCCGGTGGACCGCGTCGTTCAGGAGATCGCCGGCGGCTGCGCGGATAACCGAAAAGCACGGGGGTTTCGGCTGATCGTCGGCGGGGATGATGGCGGGGCTGCCGGGCACGGATCGGCCCGGGCGACGGATCCACGGAAGGCTTGTCGATGGCACAGGGCACGGTGAAGTGGTTCAACGGTGAGAAGGGCTTCGGCTTCATCGCGCCCGACGAGGGGGGCGCCGACGTGTTCGTCCACTTCAGCGCGATCGTCGGAAGCGGTTACCGGAACCTCGAGGAGAACCAGCGGGTCGAGTTCGAGGTCTCCCAGGGTCAGCGCGGCCCGCAGGCGGGCAACGTCCGGGCGCTCTGACCCGGTTGCCGGTCCGGCGGCGCCGGACCGGCCGGCACCCCCTCCCCGGGAGGCGGGGTCGAGGCCGCCACCTGTGCGGGTGGCGGCCTCCGTGCGTCCCGGCCCGGCGGTTCCGGGAGCGGCCGGAGGACCGGCCCCGGCGGTTGCCCGTGCGGGTGCTCCGCGGATCGCCCACGATCGAAGGGGGACCCGTTCGCGGCGGTCGGAGGTGCCCGATGGAACAGCGGACCGAGGAACACGGGAGCCGGCCGGCCGGCGGCGGCTACTTCGCCGGGTTCGCGCCGTGGATCGTCTTCGACGTGGTGGCGAGCCCGAGCACCTGGGAGTACGCCTCCCTCGCCGCCCTGGTGACGGCCGTCCTGTTAGGCCGGCCGTCCGCCGGCCGAGGGGGCTGGAAGATCCTGGACGTGGCCGGCATCGCCTTCTTCGCGGTCATGAGCCTGCTGGCGCTCTTCCTCGGCCGGGACGACCTGGAGTGGCTGGAGACGTACGCCCAGCCGATCTCGTCCGGGGTGCTGGCGGTGGTGGCGTTCGGCTCGCTGCTGTTCGACCCGTTCACCGCGCAGTACGCGCGCGAGTCGACGCCGCGGCAGTACTGGGACAGCCCGGTGTTCCGGCGGGTCAACCGGTTGCTGACGGCGGTGTGGGGGCTGGTGTTCGCCGTGATCGCGGTGCTGGGCGTGGTCGCCGTGCACGTCGAGGGCGGGGACGACTGGCTGAACTGGGTGATCCCGGTCGCGCTGATCGCGGCGGCGTTCACGTTCAGTTCCCGTTACCCGGACTCGGTCCGTCGCCGGACGGCCGTGGACGGGGCCCGGGCGGGCGGCGGGGCGACGGCCGGGGCGGGCGTCCGGGACGACCGGGGCGGAGGCCCGGGCCGTCCCGGCTGACCCCGCGGTCCGTCGGGTCGCCGCCCGCCCTGCGGGCCGGCCGCCGTCAGAGCCGCTCGGGGACGGGGTTGCCGACGGCCTCGACGGCCCGCCGGAGCGGGACCTTCAGCAGCACGGCGAAGCCGATCACGAAGAAGACCAGCAGGGAGATGATCGCCGACCGGTAGCTGCCGGTGAGCTGGTACGCGAGGCCGAAGACCAGCGGGCCCATCCAGCTGGTGCCGCGGTCGCTGATCTTGTAGAAGCTGAAGTACTCGGCCTCCTTGCCGGCCGGTATCAGGTGGGAGAAGAGCGAGCGGGAGAGCGCCTGGCTGCCGCCGAGGACCAGGCCGATCATGCAGGCCAGGGCGAAGAACCAGATCGGCTTGTGGGCGGGCATGACGTAGCCGAGGGCGAGGGTGAACACCCAGGCGACCAGCGAGCCGAGGACCGTCCGCTTGGCGCCGTACCGGCCCGCGATCCGGCCGAGCAGCAGTGCGCCGCCGATCGCCACGATCTGGACCAGCAGGACGGCGGCGACCAGCGAGGTCTGGTCCATGCCGAGTTCCTCGCTGCCGTACAGCGAGGCCTGCGAGACGACGGTCTGGATGCCGTCGTTGTAGCAGAGGAAGGCGGCGAGGTAGAGCAGGGTGAGCGGGTACCGGCGCATGCCGCGCAGGGTGCGGGCGAGTTCGCGCAGGCTGCCGCCGGTCTGCCGGTCGGCCGCGGCGGGGTCGGGGGCCGCGCCGGCCCGGGAGGGCAGCCGCAGCATCGGGACGATCGTGAACAGCGCCCACCACAGGCCGGCCGAGGCCAGGCAGATCCGCACGGCGGTGCCGGAGGCCAGGCCGAGCGCGTCGTGTCCCTCGAACAGCGCGAGGTTGGCGATCAGCAGCAGTCCGCCGCCCGCGTAGCCGTAGGCCCAGCCCTTGGAGGAGACGGCGTCCCGCTGGTCGGGGGTGGCCAGGCGCGGGAGGTAGGCGTAGGAGAGCGCGACCGACACCGCGTACGCGATGTTGGCGACCACCAGGAGGGCGCCGCCGAGCAGGTAGCGGTCACCACCGAGGAAGAACATCCCCATGGTGGCGGTCGCCCCGACGTAGGCGAAGCCGCACATGAGCTCCTTGTGCCGCCCGGTGCGGTCCGCGACCGTACCGGTCAGCAGCATCACCGCGACCGACACCAGCACGGAGACGGAGACCGTGTACGGGAAGAACGAGCCCGCGCGGATCGACAGACCGAGCGGGTGCACGTCGCCGGCCGCGTCCGCGGCGTTCTTGGCGACGGAGGTCAGGTACGGCCCGAGGAACACCGTCAGGACGGTGGCCGAGAAGGCGGCGTTGGCCCAGTCGTTGACGTACCAGCCGAACTGCATCCGGCGCAGGGACCGGCTTTCGGTGGGGGTCTCGACGTGGTCCGGCAATTGGGCTGCGGTGCTCATGGGGCTCCTGTCTCCGTTCCGGTGCCGGCGCTGCCGTCGTTCCAGCAGCCGCGCTCGCCGAGGACGTCCCGCAGGACGTCGATGCGATCGGCCATGATGCCATCCGCGCCGAGGTCGAGGAGAGCCCCGATCCGCACGGGATCGTCCACCGTCCAGACGTGCACCTGCAGACCGAGGCGGTGGGCCTCGCGGACGAACGCCCGGTCGACGACGCGCACGCCCCGGTGCCGCTCCGGCACCTGCGCGCACACCCCGGCGAACGGCGCCCCGCTCCCCCGCAGCAGCGGCCCGGCGAGCGAGCGCAGCCGCAGCCGGGCCACCTCGCGCGGGCCCAGCGAGGTCGCCAGCCGGGGGCCGGCGGCGGCACGGACGGCGGCGAGGCGGCTGTCGGAGAAGCCGCCGACGCAGACCCGGTCCCAGGCGTCGGTCCGGCGGACCGCCTCGACCAGCGGCGCGACGGCCCGCTCCGCCTTGACGTCGATGTTGAAGCGGGCCCCGGGGAAGGCGTCGAGCAGGTCCTCCAGCAGCGGCACGGGCTCGGTGCCGCCGATCCGGGCCCTGCTGACGGTGGACCAGGGCAGGTCGGCCACCGCCCCGGTGCGGTCGGTGACCCTGTCGAGGCGGGAGTCGTGGAAGGCCACCAGGACGCCGTCAGCGGTGGCGTGCACGTCCGTCTCCAGGTAGCGGTACCCGAGGGCGACGGCGGCCTCGAAGGCGGCGAGCGAGTTCTCCGGGTGGCCGAGGTCGCCGCCGCGGTGCGCGAAGGCGATCGGCCCCGGCTGGTCGAGGAAGGGGTGCATGCGGTGCTCCGAGGTGCGGGGAGTGGGCCGTGCGGGCCGGGCGGTGCTGCCCGCTCCGACGGCGCCCCGGACCGCGCGCGTTACAGTATGACGTAACCTGTCAAGCAGTAACGTGCGGTGCGCCGCGGCCGGGCCCGGAGCGGCCCGGCCGCCCCTCCCCCGGGCCCGGCTCAGCCCCGGGCGACGGCCCGGCGGGTGCGCCGGGCGAGCCGGTGCAGGCGCTGGACGGCCACGAAGCGGTCCATCCGATCGGCCAGCGTCAGGCGGTACTTGAGCCACAGCTGCGCGCTCAGCCCGGCCGGGCGCTTGGGGGCGATCGCCCGCAGCAGCCGGCTGACGTGCTGCTGGTAGGCCTGGCGGTAGGCCCGGTCGCCGTCCGGGACGGACCAGAAGAACATCGGGATCTCCTCGACCAGGCAGTTCCGGTCGTAGGCCCGCAGGTGCTCGGCGAACACCGGCTCGGGGCGGCCGAGCAGCCACTCCCGGACGAGCTCCATCGAGCGGACCCGGTCCACCAGGCCGCGCGGATCGGTCTTCCGCTGGGTGATCGACAGGTCGCCGTCCTCGCGGACCCGCCAGTGGTAGACCGGATCGGCCAGCACGTCGACCCGCTCGGCGAGGAAGTGGTGGGGCACGCTGACCGGCGCGTCCTCGTAGAGGATGCCCTCGGGGTAGAGGATGCCGGCGACGTCGAAGAACGAGCGCCGGTACACCTTGTTCCAGGCGGTGCGGTCGGTGACCAGGGCCGGCAGTTCGCTGACGTGGGTGCGCAGCCGGGTCTCGCGGAACGGGCGGCGGTGGGCGTGCGACGGCGTGAGGCCGTCGCGCCGCAGCCGCAGCGCGTTGCCGGCGGCGAAGTCGGACCCGGTCTCGTCCAGCGTACGGATCATCAGCTGGTAGGCGTGCGGCGGCAGGGTGTCGTCGCTGTCGACGAACGACAGGTACTCGGTGTCGGGGGCGAGGTGGCGCCAGCCGGTGTTGCGGGCGGCGCCGAGGCCCTTGTTCTCCTGCCGGACCAGCCGGAACCGGGGGTCCGCGGCGGCGTACGCCTCCGCGATGGCGGGTCCGCCGTCGGTCGAGCCGTCGTCGACCATGACGCATTCGAAGTCCTCGAAGGTCTGCGCCGCGATCGAGTCGAGGCACTCCTGGAGGTAGCGCTCGACGTTGTAGACGGGGACGACGACGGAGAGGCGCGGGGCCATCCAGCGGCCTTTCGCTCGGGGGCGGCGGCGCCGTGGGGCGCCGATCGCCGATCACCGGGGGTGGCGGATCGCCACCTGTAGCGGCCCGAGCGTAGGGAATGCACACGACGGTCGGATGAACGGGGGGTAGGCCCCGGGTGTGCGGCAGGGTGCAGCGGCCCGGCCCCTGCCCGGTCTCAGCCGCCGGTGCCGGTGCCGGGCCGGAGGTCGCCGAGGAGTTCGGCCCGGTCCGTGATCACGTCGGTGAGGATGTGGCGGGCGACGGCGAGGAGTTCGGCGACCTCGGGGCTGGTGATCCGGTAGACCACCGTGGCGCCGTCGCGCTGCGAGGTGACCACGCCGGCCCGGCGCAGGACGGCGAGCTGCTGGGAGAGGTTGGAGGCCTCGACGCCGACGTCGGCGAGCAGTTCGGCGACGGCGTGCTCGCGCCGGCTGAGCAGTTCGAGGACGCGGATCCGCACCGGGTGTCCGAGCGTCTTGAAGAACTCGGCCTTGACCTGGTAGAGCGGCACGGCGGTGACGGAGGGCTGCCGCGGTCT
This sequence comes from Streptomyces sp. NRRL B-24484, assembly GCF_000717715.1. Lineage (GTDB taxonomy): Bacteria > Actinomycetota > Actinomycetes > Streptomycetales > Streptomycetaceae > Kitasatospora. Next base: position 148,327 of record NZ_JOAI01000003.1, read on the forward strand.
GCCGACTGGCATGGATCACCGTCCGTGTCGAGGTTGATCGGCTGCAGCTCCGAGGGTATCAACGCAGGTCGCGCGAGTGGACCCGAGGAGTTGCGATTATTCGCAACTGATAAACTCAATCATATCGGTGGCACCTCCACGGCGCCGCCGGCCCCGGGCCCGCCTGCGCTATGGGGGTGCGGCGGGCCCGTTCCCACCTTTCTCCGAGGTGCGCGATGGACGACGAGGACCGGGGGCCGTTCCTGGGCCCGCTGGACCAGGAGCCCGTGCAGGCGCTGACCCTGCTGGCCGGGCTCGCGCCGGGGTGCGTGCTCCGGCCGCCCGGCGACACGCCGCCGACCGTCGTCCGGCACCTCGTCGAGGGCACCCTCCTGTACCTCCGGGTCCGCTTCCCGGGCGGGATCCCCGTCTGCCCCGACCGGCTCACCTACCAGGCGCAGCGGATCGACCCGGAGGGGCACGCCGGCTGGCTGGTGCTGGTCACCGGCTCGGTGCGGCTGGTGCCGGAGCCGGACGAGCGGGACCGGCCGCGGATCCCGGTCGGCCCGTGGTCCGGCGAGGTGGACCAACTGCTGCTGCTGGTGCCGGAGCGGCTGTCGGTGTTCCGGCTGGCCGGCGCGCCGGGCTGACCGGGATCCGCGGGGCGGCGGGCGGCGGGCGCGCTCACCGGCCGCCTCCGGGGGCGGGGGCGAGGTGGGCGCCGAGGCGGGTGCGGGCGTACGCGATGGCCTCGGGCGTCCCGGCGAAGACGCGGTGTTCCGCGTGGAGGGCGTCGAGCGCGCCGAGTGCGTCCAGCGTCCTGCGGTGGTCCTCGCGGACGCCGGAGACCAGGACGAGGATGCCGCGCCGCTCCAGCTTGTCGACGGCGTCGCCGAGGACGAGGGCACCGGTCGCGTCGATCGCGGTGATCCGGGACAGCCGCAGCACGACCGCCTTCACGTCGCCGGTCTCGGCGAGTTCGAGGAGGAAGCGGTGGGCGGCGGCGAAGAACAGCGGCCCGTCGATCCGGTAGGCGACGATGTGCTCGGCCAGCAGGGCCTGTTCCTCGGTGTGGTGGTCGGCGGGCGGCAGGCCGTCGTGCAGCGGCACCCGGGTGAGGGCGGCGGAGCGGGCGACCTGCCGCAGCGCCAGCGCGCCGGCCACCAGCAGGCCGACCACGACGGCGGTCACGAGGTCGAAGGCGAGCGTGGTGGCCGCCGTCAGGGCGAGCACGGCGGCCTCGCCGCGGCCGGCCCGGGCGAGGGCGCGCAGCGAGGCGACCTCGACCATCCGCACCGCGGTCGCGATCAGCACGCCGGCCAGGGCCGCGAGCGGGATGCCCTCGACGAGCGGGGCGGCGGCGAAGACCACCAGTGCGAGGACGGCCGCGTGGACGAGTGCGGCGAGCCGGGAGGCGGCCCCGGAGCGGACGTTGACCGCCGTCCGGGCGATCGCGCCGGTGGCGGCGACGCCGCCGAACAGCGGTGCGGCCAGGTTGGCCAGCCCCTGGCCGAACAGCTCGCGGTCGCTGTCGTGCCGCTCGGAGACGCTCATCGCGTCCGCGGCGGTGGCGGACATCAGCGACTCCAGTGCGGCGAGGGCGGCCACCGCGAGCGCCGCCGTCGCCAACTCCGGTACGTCGCCGAGGTGGAAGAAGCCCCATGACGGAGCCGGCAGTCCGGAGGGCAGGTGCCCGATCGTCGCCACGTCCAGCCCGGCGCCGGAGGCCACGAGGGTCGCACCGATCACGGCGAGCAGCGAGAACGGGATGCCGGGCCGCAGCCGGGCGCCGAGCAGCATCACCACCGCCACACCCGCGGCGAGCGCGAGTGCGGCGAGATGCGGGTCGCGGACGAAGTCGACGAGCGCGTCCCGTGCCGCGACGGCGGTGTTCTCCGCGCCGGAGGGTTTCACACCGAGTGCGGCCGGCACCTGCTGGAGGCCGATCACCGCGGCGATGCCGAGGGTGAAGCCCTCCACCACCGGCGCCGGGACGAACGCCATGAAGCGCCCGGCGCCGCCGATCGCCGTCGCCACCAGCAGCAGTCCGGCGAGCAGCCCCACCGTCAGCACGCCGTCGGTGCCGTAGCGGTGGACGATCGGCACGAGGACCACGGTCATCGCCCCGGTCGGCCCGCTGACCTGCAGGTGGGAGCCGCCGAACAGGGCGGCGACCGCGCCGGCCACCACGGCCGTCGCCAGGCCCGCCTGCGCCCCGGCGCCGGAGGCCACGCCGAAGCCCAGCGCGAGGGGCAGTGCGACGATCGCCACCGTCAGCCCGGCCGCCAGGTCCTTGCGCGGCGAGCGCCGCATCGTCGCCCACACCGCGCGGTCGGGCAGCACGGCCCGCAGCCGCGCGCCGAGCCGGTGCGCGGCCGCCGCGGACGCCCCGCTCATCTCTCCGTCGCCGTCCGCCGCGGCTTGCCGAGTTCGGCGAGCAGGTCCGACTGGTCGGTGATCATCGCGCCGAGGATCCGGCGCGCGGTGTGCAGCAGGTGTGCGACGTCCGGGGTGGCGAGTGCGTAGACCACGGTGTTGCCGTCCCGGGTGGCCGCGACCAGCCGGGTGCGGCGCAGCACGGCGAGCTGCTGGGAGAGGTTGGACGGCTCGATCTCCAGGGCCGCGAGCAGGTCGCGCACCGGCCGGGGGCCGTCCTGCAGGAGTTCGAGGACGCGGATGCGTGCCGGGTGGCCGAGGGTGCGGAAGAACTCGGCCTTGAGCTGGTAGAGCGGTACGGTCATCGCCCCTGTCGCTCCTTCCCGCCGCCGGCCGGAGCGGGCCGGGGCTGTGCGCGGTGCGGCCGTCCGACCGCACACCCGCAGCATGTATCAATGTGAAGAATTCTTCAACTTCTGATCTCTTCATGTTGTGCGGCGGGGGCCGGCCGGACGATTGCGGTCGGTTGCGGTCATCCACAGGCCTGCAACCTGCGCGTTTTCGTAGCCTCCCGGGCAAGACCCGTGCGCAGCCGCGCCCGGGAGGACAGGGACACCGACGAGGAGGCCCGGTATGGGCGGCGTGGAGCAGGCACTGACGGAGGCGATGGGGATCGACGGCGCACTGGGCGCGGCGATCGTGGACGGGGACAGCGGCATGGCGCTCGGCACCCGCACCGGCGGGGCGCTCGGCATCGATCCGGCGCTCGCCGCGGCCTGCCACACGGACCTGGTGCGGGCCGCCCGCCGGGCCCTGGACGACACGGGCCTCGGCCGGGAACGGGTCGAGGACATCCTCACCTCGCTGTCCGGCCAGTACCACCTCATCCGTCCGCTCACCCGCACCGGCGGCGGCCTGTTCCTCTCCCTGGTGCTGGACCGCGCCCGGGCCAACCTCGCGATGGCCCGTCACCGCCTGCGGCTCATCGACGACCGTGTGGTCCTGTAGGCCCGTCGGCGTGCACCGGGCGCGGGGCACGGCGGGAGGCCCGGACCGTGGGACGGTCCGGGCCTCCCGGCCGGCGGGGTGCGCCGGTCAGCGGACGGGCAGCCGGTCGGGCTCCGCGGCGGTGTCCGTGGACGGCGCGGTGGTGCGCGGGTGGCTGCCCGGGCGGAGCGGCCACCAGAGGGCGCGGCCGAACAGGGCGGCCAGCGCGGGCACCAGGACCAGGGACAGCACCAGCGCGGAGAGCAGGATGCCGAGCGTCATCGCGAAGGCGACCTGTCCGCTGCCCGGGGTGGTGGCCAGGGTGGCGAAGGAGCCGGCCAGCACGAGGCCGGCGGTGGCGACGGCGGGCGCGCTGTGGCGCACCGCGCGGGCCACGGCCCCGCGGACCGGGCCCGGGTGCCGCATCTCCTCGCGGATCCGGTCGGTGACGAGGATGTTGTAGTCGGTGCCGAGGGCCACCACGAACAAAAACAGCACCAGGGGCAGGGTGAAGGCGACGCCCGGCCCGTCCAGGAGGTGCTGGAACAGCAGGGTGGCGGCGCCGAGGGTGGCGGCGAAGCCCAGGCCCACCGACAGCATCAGGACCACCGGCGCGAGCAGGCTGCGCAGGAGCAGCAGCAGGATCAGGGCGATCAGGGCGGCCGCGACCGGGAAGACGATCGCGAGGTCGTGGTCGACCGCGGTGGAGATGTCGGCGAAGACCGCCGCCGTGCCGCCCACGTGGGCGCTCGTCCCGGCCGGCGTGTGGGCGGCGACCGCGGCCCGGACGGGACCGGCGGCCAGGTCGCGGGCCCGCCGGCTCTGCGGGTCGGCGGTCAGGTAGAGGTCGATCCGGGCGGCGCGGCGGTCCTCGTTGAGGACGGTCGGGCCGACCCGGCCCACGCCCCCGACCGCGCCGAGGGCCCGGGCGAGACCGTCGAGCCGCCCGGTGCCGAGCGCGGCGCCGTCCTCGGCGGTGACGTAGACCGTCGTCGGGTCCGAGACGCCCGCGGGCAGGGCGCGGGAGATCTCGGCGGCCGTGGCCGCGGCCGCCGTACCGGAGGCACCGCCCCCGCCGTAGTCCATCCGGATGCCGGTCGTGCCGGCGGCCAGCGCGGCGAGTACGGCCACCGCGGCGAGCAGCAGCGGCAGCGGCCGCCGGGCGACGAGGGCGCCGAAGCGGGCGGCGAAGCCCTCGCGCTGTTCCCGGCGCAGGCTGCGGGAGGGCCAGAACATCCGGCGGCCGCAGGCGGCGAGCAGGGCCGGCATGAGGGTGAGACTGCCCAGCAGCATGACCAGCACGGCGACGGCGATCGCCGGGCCGAGCGAGCGGAACTGGCCGAAGCTCGCCACGCCGAGGGTGGCGAACGCCGCCACGATGGTCAGCGCGGCCGAGGTGATCGCGGTGCCCACCCGGCCGGAGACCTCGGCGGCCGCCTCGCGCGCCGGCTGGGCGGGGCGGGCCCGCAGGTGCTCGCGGAACCGGAAGAGCAGGAACAGCAGGTAGTCGATCCCGATGCCGAGCAGCACGACGGAGACCAGTCCCGGGGTGCCGGGGTCGAGCCGCAGGCCGGTGAGCGCGGCGGCGCCCGCCACCGCGCCGCCGGCGGCACCGCCGATCACGGTGACGGCGAGCAGCGGCAGCACGGCCGCCAGGACGCTGCGGAACACCAGCACGTTCAGCAGGACGATCAGGCCGGTGACGAGCGCTCCGGCGACGACGGTGGCCGTCCGGTGGGCGTCGGTGGTATCGGCGGCGTCGGCCGCTCCCCCGGTGAACCCGGTGCGCAGCCCGGTCTCGGCGAACCGGGCCCGGGCGGTGTCCCGGAAGGTCCGGTACACGGCCTGGACGCCCTCGTCCGCGGCGCTGCCGGCGAGCGCGACGGCGAGCAGTTCGAAGCTCCCGTCGGGCGCGACCACCGCCGGGGCGATCCGCGGGGTCTGCGAGCGGTCGGGGACCAGGAAGGCCGGCTGGTCCTCCTTCCGCGGCATGACCACCCGGTGCCGGGCGAGCTCCGCCGCCCCGGCCTCGATCCGCTGCCGGTCGGCGGCCGAGAGCGGGGTGCCGTCGGCCCGGGCGACCAGCACCGTCACCGTGGTGGTGTCCGACCGCACCCCGAACCGCTCCTCGGCGATCCGCAGGGCGGCGGCCGAGTCGTAGCCGCGGGGCAGGAAGTCCCCGGACTGCGCCTGGGTGACACCGGCGAACAGCACCGGGCCCAGCACGCCCAGTCCGATGCCCAGCACCGCCCAGACGGCGATGACCTTCCACGCGTGTCTGGTGGAGAATCCGGTCAAGGCGCGGATCACGTCGTCCTCCGGGTCGTGGACGCGAACGTCCGGGTGGCGACCGGGGGTTCCCGGCCGGTCTCCAGACCACCACCCGCAGGGGCCCCGGGGCGTCCGGGCAGCGGACGATCCGCACGGGGGCCCCCGCTCCCCCTCGGGCTCCGGACCAGGACCGTGGTCCTGGTCGGCCGGCCCGCCGTCGGCCGCGGGGACCACGCGGGGCGGTGCGCGGCGGTGCCAGAATCGGGCATCGGGGCTGATCAACCGGGTCGGCCCGAGCCGCGGCCGGGCACGGCACGGCCACCGGGCACGGGAGGAACGGACATGGGAGGGCGTCAGCGCCCCGAGGCGGCGGCGGACCTGGGCGGGCGTCAGCGCCCCGGCGCCGGGGCGGGCGGGGGGACCGGCCCGGCCCTCCCGGCCGGCGGAGCGGGCCCCGCACCGGAGGCCGACGCCTCGCCGTGGACGCACACGGACGCGCTGGTGGCCGTCGGCGCCTGCACGCTGGACCTGCTCGCCTACCTGCTCTTCAGCACCGCCGAGCGGAGCGAGGGCCCCGGCCTGACGGGCTTCGTCGTGATCGTGCTGTCGGCGCTGCCGCTGCTCGCCCGGCGCCGGCACCCGGTGGCGGTGCTCGCCGCCGTCGTGCTGCTCGGGGCGGCGGCCGACCTGTCCGCGCCGCCGACCAGCCACTTCGGCGCCGTCCCGGTGGTGGCCCTGTTCACCGTCGCCCGGACCTGCAGCGGCCTCCGGACGGCGGCCTCCGCCGCGGCGACCGCGGTGGTGACCGCGCTGGCGCAGAGCCATCTCCGGCCGCCCGACTGGCAGGCGGCCGTCGCCACCCCGCTCACCGTCCTGCTCGTGGTCGGCGCGGGCCTCGCCGTCTCCCGCTGGCAGCGCGAGGTGGCGGCCAACCGCAGACTGCTGGCCGACCGGGCGGTGGCCGACGAACGCCGCCGCATCGCACGGGAGTTGCACGACATCGTGGCCCACCACATCACCACCATGCAGCTGATGGCCGGCGGCGCCCGCGCCAACGCCGGGAATCCGGAGGTGGTCAGGGACGCCCTGGTCACCCTGGAGTCCTCCGGCCGGATGGCGCTGCGCGAGATGCGCCAGCTCCTGGACGTCCTGCGGGCCGGTGACGAGCCGGACACCGCACCGCCCTCGCCGCAGCCCGGCACGGACGACCTCGACCGGCTGGTCGCCGAGGCCTGCCGGGCCGGACTGCCGACCGGGCTCGACGTGCAGGGCGCGCCGCGGCCGCTGCCGCCGACCGTCGGCCTGACGGTGTTCCGGATCGCCCAGGAGGGCCTCACCAACGCCCGCAAGTACGCGGGGTCGGCCCGCGCGCTCGTCCGGCTGACGTACGGCACCGACCGGGTCACCGTCGAGGTGCGCGACGACGGGGGCGGCGCACCCGCCCGGGACGCGGCCGCGCCGACCGGGCGCCGGGCCGGGTACGGCCTGATCGGCATGCGCGAGCGGGTCGCCCTGCACGGCGGCACCCTGGACGCGGGTCCGCAGGCCGGCGGCGGCTTCGCCGTGGTGGCCGACCTGCCGCTGACCCCGGACGAGGTCGCGGAGGCGGCCGTGCAGTGCGGGGAGGCGAACCGGTGACCGCCGCGCCCGGGATCCGGATCCTCGTCGTGGACGACCAGCCGCTCGTCCGGCGCGGCCTGTCGCTGATCCTCTCCCCCGACCCGTCCTTCGAGGTGGTGGGCGAGGCCGCGGACGGGGCGCAGGCCGTCGACCTCGCCCACCGGCTGCGCCCGGACGTCGTGGTGATGGACATCCGGATGCCCGTCCTGGACGGGGTCGGTGCGGCGCAGCTGTTGGCCCGCACCCTGCCCGACTGCCGGGTGCTCGCCCTCAGCACCTTCGACATGGACGAGTACGTGGTGGCCGCGCTGCGGGCCGGCGCCTGCGGCTTCCTGCCGAAGGACGTCTCCCCCGAGGAGCTCTGCGCGGCGATCCGCACCGTCCACGCGGGTGATGCGGTGGTCGCGCCGCGCCTGCTCACCCGGTTGATCTCGGCCTACGTCCGGGCGCCCGCCGGCCCGTCGCCGGCCGCCGTGGACACCGGCGGGCTGACGCCCCGGGAGGTCGAGGTGTGGCGGCTGATGGCCACCGGCCTCGACAACGCCGGGATCGCGCTCGCCCTGGGGATCGGCACCTCCACGGTGAAGAACCACATCACCGCGCTCTTCGGCAAGCTCGACGTCCGCGACCGGGCCCAGGCGGTCGTCGCGGCGTACGAGTCGGGCCTGGTGACCGCCCGGGCGGCACCCGGCGGCCGGGCCGGCGGCGCGGTCACCGGGTAGCGGCCCCCGGGGCCGCGGCGTCGGGATCGAAGCGCCCACCGTGCCCTCGGTGGGTGCGGTGGGCGCCGGGACGTCCGGGTGGCGGCGGGGTCAGGACCAGGGCTGGGTGACCAGCCAACTGGTGTCCTCGCTCCAGCTGCTGGCGTTGTCCCAGGTGTTGCTGCCGCCGTCGCCGGCGAGGTAGCCGGTGTAGGCGTAGTGGCGCAGGAACTTGTTCGGGTAGTTGACCGACTGGAAGGAGAGTCCCTGCCCGCTGTGGCCCGCCCGGGGGCAGAAGGTGGCGTCCTGCGCGAAGAGGGCGGTGCCGTTGCCGGCCGCCGTGTGGAGCTGGAAGCCGGAGTGGCGCAGGTACTGGCCGGGGGTGCCGGCGGACTCGAAGGACAGGCAGGTGCTGTCGGCCAGCCCGGCGCGGACGGTCCAGGTGGCGGCGGCGCGGTCGGCCGCCGGACTGGTGGCGCCGATCGGCGAGATGCCCACCGTGCCGTCGGTGTTGCGGCGCAGCGAGTCCGCGGTGCAGCAGGCGGTCGTCGCGCGGAGCGAGACGCGGGAGCCGGGGGTGAGCGAGCTCGACGTGACGGGGGCGGTCTGGTAGCCGACGGCGTTGATGTTGGCCTGCACGGCGTTCTCGGTGGCGTCCGACGGATAGCCGGAGGTCATGACGCCCTCGTAGAAGGTGCCGCTCGACGACTTGCTGTTGTCGCCGCCGATGCCGAGGATGATCGCGCCCTCCTTGTGCATCGGGTTGTAGCCCGAGGCGTTGGGGCGGGGGCCGCTGTAGTAGGTCGACAGGCCGCCCGACTGGGCGTTGCCGGCGCGGATCGCCCACTGGTTCGGCCCGCCCTTGACGAGCGCGGTGAGGAAGCGGTGGCTGACGCTCGGGTCGTTGGCGTTGTTGCCGACGGCGGCGCCGGAGAACAGGCCGTTCTCGAGGTCGGCCATCACCCAGGGTCCGTTCCCGGCCCCGGTGCCCCAGATCCTGCTGTCGCCGAAGTAGATGGCCTCCATGTGGCCGTTGCCGGTGTCCAGGTTGTTGGTCTCGGCGTTGCCGTAGTCGAAGCAGCAGCCGCCGCCGAAGTGCGTTCCGTCGAAGATCGCGTACATGCCCTCGGGCTGGTCGCCGGTGGCGATGCCGGAGGTGTGGTTGTTGCGGTAGCCCGTGCCGGCGGCCACGTAGACGCCGTAGACCGGGTGCCCGCCGGCCCTGGCGGGTGCGGCCGTGGCCGGCGCGAGGTCGTCGGGGCCGCCGGCGGCGCCGCCTCCGGGTGCCTGGGTGAGGGCGTTGCCCCGGCCGGACTGGTCGTAGACCACCGTGATGAGGCAGGTCGTGCCGGCGCAGAACGCGTCCTGGGCGGCGGCGTCGGCGTAGCCGCCCGTGCTCAGCGGGCCGATGTCGCGGGTCGCGCCGTCCGAGCCGCGCCTGACCTGGTACAGCGCGCCGTTGTAGCCGCCGTACAGGGCACGGGTGGTGCTGTGCGCGGCCACGCAGGGCGTGCCGCCCGCGGCGTAGATGTCGCAGGGCCCCTGGGTGGCGGCCTGCGAGGTCGCCTCCGTGCCGGCGAGGAGAGCGGCGGCGAGGACGGCGGTGGTTCCGGAGGCGAGCAGGGTGCGCCGCGCACGGCGCAGCCATGTTCGAGCGGCCAAGGGGGGCTCCTTTGCTGGTGGTGGAGGTCGGGTGACCCGGGGAGCGGCCGTGCGGGGCCGGCCGGAACGGTCGGCCCCGAAGGCCCGGCGAGGACCCCTCTCGACCTGTTAACGCTAACAATTTCACCCGGCCGACATCCAAGCGGACTGGGGCAATTGAGAGTTCGGCTCAGTGGCGGCCGGGCATCACTATGGGCACTCCGTGTGACCGCGTCAAGACGTCCGGCGGCGCCCGATCCGCAACCCGCCCGCCGGCCGGGCGCCGCGGGCAGGACGGGACGGGCCGGCCGGAGCGGCATCGTCGCCGGTCGGGCCGGGTGGGACGCGTGACGGATCCCCCACCGAGCTTAGCGCCGAGCGAAGTTGGCGCCGTCCTCGCCGACACGGGCGCGGGACCGGCGTGCAGCGGCGGAGCCGGACTCCACGGCGACGGGCCGGGCCGAGGGGGCGGGAAGAGGCGGACGGAGGGGCGGGAGGGGGCCTCCGGCGGCCCGCGGACGGGCAGGAGCCGCGGCGGTCAAGATTCGATAAAGCAGTGCACCGCTCTTGCACCGCCCATATGTGAGCGCTAACAATCATCGGGCACAGGGGCCGGCGCCCCCGGTCCCACCCACTCCGGGACGGCGTCCGCCCGTCAACCCGTGGGCTCTGCAGCGCACCTGACGGTTCATTCGATCTTCAAGACGGCCGATCCGCCGGCCGACCCGTGCACCCGTCCCCTCCGGAGCGCGCCGCCCGCTCGGCGGCCCGGCCGTGAGGGACCATCGAGAGGAAGACCCAGATGTCCAAGAGAGCCGCTGCCGCCGTCCTCGCCGGCGTCATGATCGCCGGTCTGTCCGCCTGCTCCTCGGCCGGCGGTTCGTCGGACGGCGCGAAGCCGGGCGGCAAGCTCGTCCTCGGCTTCGCCCAGGTCGGCGCCGAGAGCGGGTGGCGGACCGCGAACACCAAGTCCGTCCAGGAGGCGGCGAAGAAGGCCGGCATCACCCTCAAGTTCTCCGACGCCCAGCAGAAGCAGGAGAACCAGATCAAGGCGATCCGCTCGTTCATCCAGCAGAAGGTCGACGTGATCGCCTTCTCGCCGGTGGTCGAGTCCGGCTGGGACACCGTCCTGAAGGAGGCCAAGAACGCGCACATCCCGGTGATCCTCACCGACCGCGCGATCGACTCCGAGGACACCTCGCTCTACGCCACCTTCCTCGGCTCGGACTTCGTCGAGGAGGGCAAGAAGGCCGGCGACTGGCTGGTCAAGGAGTACCAGGGCAAGCCGGGCGAGGTGAACATCGTCCAGCTGGAGGGCACCACCGGCTCCGCCCCCGCCAACGACCGCAAGTCCGGCTTCGCCGACGTGATCAAGGGCGACCCGAAGTTCAAGGTGGTCGCCTCGCAGACCGGCGACTTCACCCGCGCCAAGGGCAAGGAGGTCATGCAGGCCTTCCTGAAGGCCCAGCCGAAGATCGACGTCCTGTACGCCCACAACGACGACATGGCGCTCGGCGCGATCCAGGCGATCGAGGAGGCCGGCAAGAAGCCCGGCACCGACATCAGGATCGTCTCCGTCGACGGCGTGAAGGACGCCTTCACCGCCATGTCCCAGGGCAAGATCAACTTCGATGTGGAGTGCAACCCGCTCCTCGGCGACCAGCTGATGGAACTCGCCAAGAAGGTCAAGAACAGCGAGAGCGTCGAGCGCCGGATCAAGACCGTCGAGGGCACCTTCACCCCCGAGCAGGCCACCGCCGCACTGCCGACCCGTCAGTACTGACCGGCCGGAGGACCGGGCCGCCCCCGCCCGTCGGACCGCCGACGGGCGGCCGGCCCGCCGCCCCGACCGACCACGAAAGGAGGACCGATGCAGCAACCGGTCCTGGAAGTACGCGGACTCCGCAAGGAGTTCCCCGGCGTGCTGGCACTCGACGGCGTCGACTTCCGGCTCTTCCCGGGCGAGGTGCACGCGCTGATGGGCGAGAACGGCGCGGGCAAGTCCACCCTCATCAAGGTCCTCACCGGCGTCCACCCGGCGGACGCCGGCGAGGTCACCCTGGCCGGGCGGCCGCTGCGGATCACCGGTCCGCTGCAGGCGCAGCAGGCCGGCATCTCGACGGTCTACCAGGAGGTCAACCTCTGCCCGAACCTGTCGGTCGCGGAGAACCTCTTCATCGGCCGTGAGCCGCGCCGCCGCGGCCTGATCCACTGGTCCGAACTGCGCCGCCGCGCCGCGGCCTCGGTCGCCGCACTCGACCTGGACATCGACGTCACCGCCCGCCTGGACAGCTTCTCCATCGCCGTCCAGCAGCTGGTGGCGATCGCCCGGGCGGTGGACGTCGAGGCCAAGGTGCTCGTCCTGGACGAGCCGACCTCCAGCCTCGACCGCGAGGAGGTCGCCCAGTTGTTCGCCGTCATGCGCAGGCTGCGCGAGCGCGGGGTGGCGATCCTGTTCGTCTCGCACTTCCTCGACCAGGTCTACGAGATCTGCGACCGGATGACGATCCTGCGCAACGGCCGGCTGGAGGGTGAGTACCTCACCCGGGAGCTCAGCCAGGTCCAGCTGGTCTCCCGCATGATCGGTGCCGAACTCGCGGGCCTGGAGGGCCTGTCGGCCGTCGGCCGCCGCGAGGCCGGAGCGGGGCGCAGCGCCCCGTTCCTGGTCGCCGAGAAGCTCGGCCGGCGCGGCGCGATCGAGCCGTACGACCTGACCGTGCGGCCCGGCGAGGTCGTCGGCCTGGCGGGGCTGCTCGGCTCCGGGCGCACCGAGGCGGCCCGGCTGCTGTTCGGCGCCGACCACGCCGACAGCGGCACCGTCCGCATCGACGGCCGCACCTCCGCGCTGCGCAGCCCGCAGGCGGCCATCGGCCACGGCATCGCCTTCTGCTCGGAGGACCGCAAGGCCGAGGGCCTGGTCGCCGAGCTGACCGTCCGCGAGAACATCGTGCTCGCCCTGCAGGCGGCCCGCGGCTGGCTGCGTCCGCTGTCGCGCACCGCGCAGGACGACTGTGCGCTGCGCTGGATCCGGGCGCTGAACATCCGCCCCGGCGACCCCGAGGCGCTGGTGCGCAACCTCTCCGGCGGCAACCAGCAGAAGGTGCTGCTCGCCCGCTGGCTGATCACCGACCCCAAGCTGCTGATCCTCGACGAGCCGACCCGCGGCATCGACGTCGGTGCGAAGGCCGAGATCCAGAAGCTGGTCGCCGATCTCGCCGAGAAGGGCATGGCCGTGCTGTTCATCTCCGCCGAACTGGAGGAGGTCCTGCGCCTCAGCCACCAGGTCGGCGTGCTGCGCGACCACCGCATGGTCGCCCGGCTGACCAACGACGGATCGCTCACCCCGGAGCACCTCATGGAGACCATCGCGAGCGGAGCCCGGCGATGACGAGACACCGGCTCTTCTGGCCGGCGGCGGTGCTCGTCGCCATGCTGCTGGCCAACCTGCTGTTCACCCCGGACTTCTTCGCCGTCCACACCAAGGAGGGGCACCTCTACGGCAGTCTGATCGACATCCTGCACTTCGGCGCGCCGCTGGTCCTCGTCTCCCTGGGCATGACCCTGGTCATCGCCACCGGCGGGATCGACCTGTCGGTCGGCTCCACGGTCGCCATCGCCGGGGCCCTGGCCTGCCTGCACATCAGCGAGGCCGCCGACCCGGGCAGTGTCTCCACCGCCCTCGTCGCCGTGGCGCTGGCCCTGCTGGTCGCACTCGTCCTCGGCACGGTGAACGGCCTGCTGGTCTCCCGCATCGGTGTACAGCCGATCGTCGCCACGCTCATCCTCATGGTCGCCGGTCGGGGCGTCGCCCAGCTGATCACCGACGGCCAGATCATCACCGTCACCAGCGACCCCTACCGGCTGATCGGCGGCGGCTACTGGCTCACCGTCCCGTTCTCGGTGCTGCTCGCGGCGGCCGTCGTCACGCTGACCGTGCTGCTCACCCGTTCCACCGCCCTCGGCCTGCTGCTGGAGTCGGTCGGCGGCAACCCCGTCGCCAGCCGGCTGGTCGGCATCCGCGCCCACCGGCTGACCACGCTGGTCTACGTCGCCAGCGCCGTCTGCGCGGCCGTCGCCGGACTGATGATCAGCTCCAACGTCTCGGCCGCCGACGGCAACAACGCCGGCCTGTGGATCGAACTCGACGCCGTCCTGGCCGTCGTCATCGGCGGCACCTCGCTCAACGGCGGACGCTTCTCGATCGGCGGCACCGTCCTCGGCGCCCTGGTCATCCAGACCCTGTCCACCACCGTCTACACCATCGGCATACCGCCCGAGACCACCCTGGTCTTCAAGGCCGCAGTCGTCATCACCGTCTGCCTGATCCAATCACCGCAGTTCCGCGCCAAGCTCGCCCGCCGCCGCACCGGCACCCACGGCGGCCGTCGGCCCGAGCCCGCGGCCCCGGCCAACCTGGAGGTCGGCGCATGACCACCACCCCCGCCGCCCGCCTGCGCGGCCACGTCCCGCTGCTGGTCACCACCGTCCTGCTCGTCGCGATGTTCGGCGTCGGCTCGGTGCAGTACGAGGGCTTCTTCTCCGGCCAGGTGCTGCTGAACCTGCTGATCGACAACGCCTTCCTGCTGGTCGTCGCCGTCGGCATGACCTTCGTGATCCTCACCGGCGGCATCGACCTGTCGGTCGGCGCGGTCGTCGCCCTCTCCACGATGGTCTCGGCCTGGCTGGTGGAGCAGCACCACTGGCCGATCCTCGTCGTCGTCCCGCTGGTGCTCCTCCTCGGCACGGGGCTGGGCTGGGCCATGGGCTGGGTCGTCCACACCTTCGAGATCCAGCCGTTCATCGTGACGCTCGCCGGCATGTTCCTCGCCCGCGGCCTCTGCTACACCATCAGCGTCGAGTCGATCTCCATCACCGACCCGTCGTACACCGCGATGGCGCAGACCCGCATCCCGCTGCCCGGCGGCACGTTCCTCTCCCCCGGCGCCGTCATCGCCGTGCTGGTCGCCGCGGTGGCCTTCGTGGTCCTGCACCACACCCGGTTCGGCCGCAACGTGTACGCGCTGGGCGGCAGCGAGCAGTCCGCGCTGCTGATGGGCCTGCCGGTGGCCCGCACCAGGATCACCGTCTACGCGGTGAGCGGGCTCTGCTCCGCCCTCGGCGGCGTCCTGCTGACGTTCTACATGCTCTCCGGCTACGGCCTGCACGCCGTCGGCCTGGAGCTGGACGCCATCGCCGCGGTCGTCATCGGCGGCACCCTCCTCACCGGCGGCTCCGGCTACCTGATCGGCACCGTCCTCGGCGTCGCCGTCCTGGGGCTCATCCAGACGGTCATCAGCTTCCAGGGCACGCTCAGCTCCTGGTGGACGCGGATCGTCATCGGCGCTCTGCTGTTCGTCTTCATCGTCCTCCAGCGCCTCGTCACCGCGCCCGCCCGCCGCCGCGACGGCTGAAGCGCCGTCGCCCGCCCGCGCCCGCCCGCGGCCGGTGGCCGGACCGTTCGGGCCGGGACCGTGCCGCCCCGGGGTGCGGTGGCGGTCGGTGGCGGTCGGTGGCGGCTGGCATGATCCGTCGTCATGACCGGAACGACAGGAGGGGGCGGCATGGACGGGGACGAGGCGGTCGGGGGCGGGCCGGCGCCGGAGGACGTGCTGAGAGAGTGGGCCCGGATCCTCCGCTGGACCGAGCGGCATGCGCACGGGGCCTTCGCCGCGCTCGACGGTCCGGGGGACCCGGCGGCCGTCGACGCGGCGGAGCGGCGCATGGGGGTGACCTTCCCGCCGGACCTGCGGGCCTGGCTGGAGGCGAGCCGCCTCGGCCGGTACCGGACGGACACCGGCCGGAACGCCTGCGTTGCGTTCGGACACGACGGGATCCTGTCGGACGGCGGGCTGCTGCTGGAGCTCACGGACATCGAGCGGGTCCACGGCTCCAGGACGGCCTTCCAGGAGTCCGTGCCGCCGGAGGACGAGGAGGTCCACTGGCAGCCGTGGTGGGTGCCGATCGCCGCCGACCGCGACGGGTTCTACGGGCGCTTCCTCGACACCCGCACCGGTGCGGTGGGCGACTGGAGCGAGGCGGAGTTCCCGGGGACGGGCCGCTACCCGTCGCTGTACGCCTACCTCCACCGGGCCGCGAACGATCTCGAAGGAATCCCGACCGCGGTCATCGGCCCCTCCGTCCCGGGCGGGCAGGGGCCGCAGGACGAGGCGGTCCGGGCCTGGGCCGCGGCGAACGGCTGGGCGGTGAACCTGCGCGGCCGGATCCCCGCCGCCGTCCGCGAGGCCTGGGAGGCGGCCCGCGCCGACGACTGAGGGCACTGTGGCGACGGACCGGTCCGCCGTGACGACGTGACGGCGGATCAGGATCCACCCGGCCCCGGGCGGACCGGGCCGGGTGGGCCGCCCGGGGGTCAGTCCGGGGGTCAGTCCGGGGGCCGGGACAGCCGCTCGACCATGGCGAGGACGTCGACCGGCGGCGTCGGCACCTCGTCGCGGGTCAGCGCCTCGGCCGCGGAGGCCACCTCGTCCGCCGTGACGGACAGGTCGCCGGCCTCGTCCGCGAGGATCACCCAGTCGCCGACCTCCACCGACCGCCCGCACCGTTCCACCAGCTCCAGGAGCCGCTGGTAGCAGTCGGCGAGTCGCCTGGCGGCAGGTGTGAGCCGGATCTCCCCGCCGTCGTCGCCGGTCGTGCGGCCGGACTGGGCGAGGTCGTGGCGGAGGCGCTGCAATTGCCGGAGCGCGGATCCTCCGGAGGTGCTCCGGACATGGCGCCCCGAACGCATCAGGGCCCGGCACCTCGAAGGTGCCGGGCCCTGATGGCATTGGTAGCGGGGACAGGATTTGAACCTGCGACCTCTGGGTTATGAGCCCAGCGAGCTACCGAGCTGCTCCACCCCGCGTCGGTGATCCAGACTCTACGTCATCGGGACCGCAGGAGGGAAATCGGTTACCGACGCGCGGCGCGGAGGCGTCGGCTACAGCATCACGAGCAGCTTGGTGCCGGGCACCAACTTCCGGTTGACGGAGGTCGACTGGACGAACACGGTGTACGACGGGTTCTCGCCGGGCTTGACCGTGGCCTCCGCGTTCGGCAGGCCGAGCAGCTGGCGGGCCGCCGGGCCCGAGAACACCCGGCCCGTCATCCGGCCGGTGGCCGGGTCCTTCTCCGCCACGGCGAGCTGCTTGCCGCCCTGGATCTTCTCGCGCTTGGACAGCTCGTAGAAGGCGCAGCCGGTCCGGTACGCGTGCCCGGCGCTGGTCACGAAGTCGCGGATCGCCAGCTGCTGGTCGACCGGGACGAGGAGGTACTTGCCGGTGTCGAGGGCGTCGAGGCTGGCCTTGACCTCGTCGGTGCTCAGGTCCTGGCCCATGGCGAACAGGTTCCTGGTGCCGCGCACGCCCTGCTCGCGGCCGCGGAGGAAGCTGGTGGCGGCGGACTTGACGGTGTCGATGGCCTCCTCGACGCCCTTGCTGGAGTCCGCGTCCCAGATCGCGATGTTGCCCGCGGGGAAGCCGTACTCCTGGGCGGTGCGCTTGGCCAGCGAGTTCGGGACGAGGATCGCCGACGTCCAGTGGTCGGGCAGGTCGTCCATCGCGCCCTTGATCCGGCCCATCCAGCTGCGCAGCGTGGCGGCGCCGGCGTTGCCGCCGACGCGGGTGTGCATCCGGCCGGTCTCCGACCAGCCGGAGGCGTTCTCCTCGCCGTCGGTGACGACGACCTGGAGGAAGGAGTGCTCGCCGTACCCCTCCCAGATGTTCTTCAGGTCGTCGATCGACTTCACGGCCGCCTCGATGAGCGCCGTCGCGCCCCGGTCGACCGCGTAGAGGCCCCGCAGCGACGGCAGGTGCTTGACGTCCATGTCCCAGACGAGGTTCTGCACCTCGTGGTCGAAGGCGTAGAGGCTGATGCGGGTCTCGTGGCCGAGCCGGTCGGACTCCTCCTGGAGGCCCTTCACGAACTCGTCGACGACGCGGACGAGCTGCGCCTCGTGCTGGCGCATCGAACCGGACTTGTCCACCACGAGCGAGACGTGGTTGACCTTGTGCTTGATCCTGTTCGCCGACATGTCTCCACCCATTTCCAACGCTCTTCCGACGCCTTTTCCGGCGCCCCCTCCGACGTTGGTTCCACACTACGGCGGAGCACTGACATCCCTGCCTGACCTGCGGTCATACTGCTCCCGTGACAGCCTTCCAGAACACATCGTGCACCGACACACATCCGAGGGGACGCCGCTCCCGCGGAATACCGGTCGGGGATTTCCCGGCCGTTCCCGAGCGGGCCGCAGCGGCCCGGGACCGCGGGTTCCGGCCGGGAATCAGGCGCGCCGCATCCGGTAGACGCAGGTCCGGTAGGGCATCTCGACGGTGTCGCGGCCGGCCAGGGCCGGGTCGGTGGCGGCCAACTCGCCGATCTCCCGGTCCAGGCGGGCCTGCTCGGCGGCGTCGGCGGTCAGGTAGGAGGAGCGGGACCGGACCAGGTCGATCAGCCGGTCCGTCGGGACGGTCACGGTGTGCTCGATCAGGCCGCGTTCGGGTTCGGTGAACCAGGGCGTCACCGGCCCGTACTGCCAGGCGCTCTCCAGGCCGTACCCCTCGCTGCCGGCGATGCCGGAGAGCGCGGCCACCCACGGGGTCCGGTCGTCACGGATGTTCCACAGCGCGGCGAAGGCGCCGCCCTCGCGCAGCACCCGGTGGATCTGCGGCAGCGCGTCCTGCGGGGTGAACCAGTGGTAGGCCTGCCCGACCACGACGGCGTCGACGGACCCGTCCGGCAGTGGGATGTCCTCGGCGCTGCCGGCGAGCACCCGCATGCCCGGGTGGCGTTCGGCGGCCACGGCGCGCATCCGCTCGTCGGGCTCGACCGCGACCACCTCGTGGCCGGCGGCGCGCAACGCACCGGCCAGCAGCCCCGTGCCCGCCCCCAGATCCAGGACGCGCATCGGTGTGGCGCCGACGGCCCGGGCGACCGCCCGCACCGGGTAGGCGGGCCGGATCGAGTCGTAGCGGTGGGCAGCGGAACCGAAGGACAGGGCAGCGGCGGACATGCCGGTGTACGTACCCATGTCCGGTCGGCAGCATCCGCGCGGCGGCAGTCCGAGCACGCGCCGACGGCTGCGGGCCGCGTGTTCCGTCACCGGAGCGGTTGGCGTCGGAGCCCCGGCTAGGGCACCAGGCGGGCCACCGCGGTCGCCCGGTGCATCGCCGCCTCCAGGGGTCCGCGGGCGAACCGTGCCGTCCACAGCCCGGCCGCCACCAGCGTCCCGGCGGTGAACAGGGCGAACAGCGGCAGCGGCGGGCCGGGATCGAGCTCGATCCCGAGCAGCACGACCAGCAGGACGTGCGCCGTGTACGCGGTCAGCGAGAGCCGCCCCACCGCCGCCACCGCGTCGACCGCGGCCGCCCCGACGCCCGCCGTCCCGGCCCGGCGGGCGGCCAGCTCCAGGCACCCGGCGACGACCAGCAGCGCGAACCCCAGGGCGCCCGGCACCTCGAAGCTCGTCCCGGTGTGCGGTGCCGCGCCCAGCAGCCCGGCCGGGTCGCCCAGGTCGACGACGCCGGACCCCTCGGCCGGCACCTCGGCACCCGACTGCCGCAGGGCCAGCCGGGATCCCCCGTACCCGAGCGCGAGGAGGCCGGCCCCGACGGCCGCGGCCCGCCGCCGGGCGGCCGGCCCGGACGGGTCGAGGCGGGCCAGGGCCATCCCCGCGAGTACGAAGGGCATCCAGGTCGCCGCCGGGTAGGCGCCGGTCAGCAGCGGTTCGGCGAGGCGCGGCGGCAGGAGGTCGGCCGCCCCGGCCGTGCGCAGTGCGTACGAGAGCTGGGGGGCGAGCAGCGCCCAGGCGGCGGCGAGGCCGGCCAGGGCGCCGGCGGGCAGGCGGAGCAGCGGCAGGGCGAGCAGGAAGTACGCACCGTAGGCGGCGAGGATCAGGCTGATCGGCGGGTCCAGCGTGTCCAGGGCGGTGCCGAGGGCGATCAGCAGGACGGCGCGCAGGGCGATCCCGGCGGCCGTCCGGCGGGCGTCCTGCCGGGTGGCGGGGCGGCGTCCGGCGAGCAGCACCAGCGAGCAGCCGGCGAGCACCGCGAAGAGCGCGGAGGCCCGTCCGTGGGCGAGGCCCATGACGGCACCGACCGGGCCACCCACCTCCGGGTCGGGCCCGAGGTGGGCGGCGAACATGCCGAACACGGCGAGGCCCCGGGCGAGGTCCAGTCCGACCAGGCGGCCGCGGCGCGATCCGGGCGGCCTGCCGGTGTGCCCGGCGGCGGTCGCGACGGTTCCTGACATGCCGTCCACTCTGCCGGGGCGGGCCGCGGCGGTGCATCGGGCGGCCGGGGGACGGTGCGACCCGCCGACCGGCGGGGTCCCGCGGACGGGCCGGGCCCGCGGCGCCGGGACGGGCCGGCGTCCGGCACCCCCTGTCGGGAATCGCCGGGCGGGGTTAGCCTGCTCCGCATGGCACCTCGGCCCCTCGCGCCCGTCGTCCTGCACGGCCGGTACGTCCGGCTGGAGCCGCTGACCACGGCGCACGTACCCGACCTGCACCTCGCGGGCAGCCGCGACGACGGCCTGTGGCAGTGGCTGCCGGTGGTCACGCCCTACACGCTCGGCGAGATGCACATGCTGGTGGAGCAGCGGCTCGCCCAGCAGTCGGCGGGGAACGCGGTGATGTTCGCGATCGTCCCGGCCGGCTCCACCCGGGCCGCCGGGTGGGTGGCGTACACCGACATCGCGGTCGTCGACGAGCGCCTGGACATCGGCTGGCACTGGGCCGCCCGGAACACCTGGGAGACCCCGATGACCGCGGAGACGCACTTCCTGCTGCTCCGCCACGCCTTCGAGGACCTGGGCTTCGGCCGCGTCCAGTGGCAGGTCGACCACCTCGACGTGCGGACGCAGCTGACGCTGTCCGCACTCGGCGCCGTCCGCGAGGGCCCGCTGCGCCGGCACGCCCGGCGCTCGGACGGCTCCTGGCGCGACACCCTGGTCTACGCCGTGCTGGCCACGGAGTGGCGGGACGGCCTCGGCGGCGGCCTGCTCTGAACGCGGCTCCGCGCCGCCGGGAACACGTCCCGGGGGCGCGGGGCAACGGGACGCGCCGTGCGCGCCCGGGGTTGTCCGGATCAGGCCGGGGCGGGCCCCGGCGCGGGCGTGGTCGCGAGTGCGACGAGCGCCCTGCTCTTGACGAGCCACGCGACACCGAACGCGAACACCGACACCGCCTCGCCGACGTACGTCAGGGTGAGCGGGAGGTCCCACGCGAAGTGCAGCGCACCGGCCGCCGCGATCATCACCGTGCACCCGACGACGACCCAACCGCACACCAGGTAGACGGCGTTGTGGATCCGGTGTCCCGGCCGGCCCCGGCTGTCGACGAACAGCCGGAGGCAGAAGAACGCGAGCAGGCCGAACAGCCCTGCGGCGAAGCAGAGGTGGAGGATGCCGACGGTCGTCTGCACCTGGCTGGGGTGCGGGGTGACGGACGTCGGCGGCAGGGTCGGGAACATGGCCACCAGGATCGCGAACACCCCGGCCAGTGAGCTCAGCCGGTCCTCGCGTCGGTCGTGGCGGTAGCAGATCAGGAAGACGCCGATGGCGCACAGACTGCCGACGAAGACGTTGCGCATGTGCGTGTAGTAGGACGCGCTCATCGAGGCGAGCAGGGTGAGTCGCGCCGATGTGACGATGTTTCCGATCGGGAGGACGATCGGCAGGAGGAACCCGATGATGCCGACGCCGAAGCGAAGGCGCTGCACCGTCTGCGGGTCCTGGTCCTGGGGGTCGAATCCGGAGTCGGGGTCGGTCATGAGATGCCCCCTCAGCCACCCGAAATGCTCAGTACCTCCCGATTTTCCCGCGCCCGCCTACCTCGAAACCGGGCGGCGCACAGGTCGATTTCCCGCCATCCGTGCGGCCCGCCGGTTCGAGCCGTCCCACCGGGCCGTGCGCCCCCTCCCCCGCCGGCCGGCGGGTCAGAACGCGGAGTTGGCGAACCAGTGCGCCAGCAGGTCGGCGTCGCCCTCGTGCGCGAGGGTGTCCGCGTCGAGGGTGAGGCGGCCGTACACGAGGAGCAGCAGGTCGGCCGCGGTGCCGTGGACGGTCGCGTCCGCGGTGACGGAACCGTCGTCGGCGGATCCGGGGGCGGCGGATCCGGGGGCGCCGGATCCGTCGTTCGCGGGGTCGAGCCCGAAGCCGTCCGGCCGCAGGCGGACCAGCCAGTCGCCGTCCCCGTCGGTCGGACGGAACCGGATCGTGCGCCCGTCCGCGCGGAGGTCGGCCACCTTGGGGGCGAAGAGGCCGGCGAAGGGGAGGTTGGTCAGGAACTCGTCCACGCCGTCGACGGCGAGCGCGCGGTCGATCTCCGGCCGCACGCCGAGGGCCAGTTCCGCGTCGACCCGGTGCAGCAGGGTCTCGAACAGCATCCGGCGCGCCCAGAACCGGGCGTGCTGGTCGGCGCCCCACGCCCACATCGGGGTGTCCGGGCCGGTGGCCCGGAAGGCGTCCGCGGCCACCGCCGCGCTCCCGGTCAGCCACTCGGCCCAGGCGTCGCCACCGGCCGGCAGCTGCAGGTCGACGTCGCGGCTGCGCGGCGGCTCCTGGATGCGTCCGTGCAGCAGCACCGCGAACCAGCGGTGCACGCTGCCCGCGTGGCGGACCAGGTCGGCCAGCGTCCAGCCGGGGCAACTCGGCACCGGGGTGGCGAAGTCGGCGCCCTCGACGACCGCCGCGAAGCGGGCCGCCTCCGCACCGACGGCCGCACGGTGGTCGATCGGGGTGGGGATCCGGAGGCCGGAGGTCGTCATGGTGGTGGTGCCTCTCTGGACGGATCGGCGCTCCCGGTGGTCGCGGGCCTCCGCGGATGCGGGGCCCCGTGCGCCGACGACTCGACCGTAGACTCAATGGTTCACGAGGTCAACCATTGAGGCACCCATTCGATCTGTGTCCGAGGTCACCCGCGCCGCCAGGGCGGCGCGGGTGACGGTCCGTCGGACGGCTAGCTCACGTCGAAGGCGTAGTAGTAGGCGTCGTACACCGTGCCGTCGGCCGTGGTCTGGTAGGCGTACACCAGGTGCTGCCCGCCGGTGTCGGGAGTCCACTCCACCCGGGCCGTGCCGTCGGCGCCGGGGGTCACCGTGGTCTCCGGGCCCCAGTCGAAGGAGTAGGTGTAGGAGGCCACGTCCGGCACGGTCGGGGCGAAGGTGAACGTCCCGGTGACGCCGACCCCGCCGGCGTCGACGGGGGTGCCGGTGTCCTCGGGGTACACGTCCGAGGTGATCGTCGGCGAGGTGTCCACCGTGGCGAAGCGGCGGTACGCGGAGCTCACCCAGCCGCTCGTGCTGTGGCTGCGCACCTCGATCTGGGTGGGTCCGGTCAGCTCGACCGCCATCGACGCGGTGCCGTCCGCGGCGGCCGGCAGCGTCCGCGGCTCGGCGTAGCCGACCCGCACGGTGTAGCTGTCGACCGACCCGGCGTTCGGGTTCGGCGCCAGGTGCAGGGTCAGCGGCGCCCCGAGGCGCGCGTTGGGCGGGTCGGGCGTCACCACGGGCGAGGTGTCACCGACGAAGACCCGGTAGGTCGTGACGGCCGACGCGTTGAACGCCCGGTCGAAGGTGCGGACCGACAGCGTCTGCGGACCGGAGTCCGGCGGGAAGAGGCTGACCGAGGCCGACCCGCCGAGGGTGTCCGCACGGACGTAGCCCGGGCCGGAGAACGGGTCGTGCCACTGCGGCACCCCGTGGTCACCGGTGCTCCAGACGGGACCGACACCGAGGTCGGGGGCCCAGGTGTACTGGTAGGCCGCCACGTCCGCCACACCGTTCGCCGTGAAGGTGAACTGCGCCGGCGAACCCCCGGGCGTCAGCTGGCCGGCGGGGTAGTTCGGCGACGTCACCACCGGAGCGGCGGCCGGACGGGTGGCGTCGACGTGGAAGTAGCAGGGCCGCGTCCACGCGGAGGTGTCGGTGCCGTCGCCGCCCCGGACCTGCCAGGCGTACGTGCCACCGTCGGCGAGCAGCCCGGCCGGCACGTGCCCGTTGCCCTCGAAGCCGTTGCCCATGGAGCCCTGGGTGAACTCCGTCCGCTGTTCCCGGTGTCCGACCGGCCAGACGGCGAAGTGCCCGGTGAGCGTGGTGTCGCCGGCGTCCGCGTCGTGCAGCACGGCCCCGAGCGCCGGGGTCGTGCTCCCCACGTACGGGTACGGCTTCTCGGTGGCGCAGGGCTGGTACTCGTTGAAGAGCTCGGTGGGCGTGCCGGGCGGCGTGTTGTACGTGGGGTACAGCCGGATCCCGCGCGAGCCGCTGAGCCGGCGGCCCAGCGAGGTGTTCGCCTCGTCCGTCGCGGGTACCCGCAGTTCGATCGACAGGGTGGGGCGCTTCGCCGCCGCGGCGTCCGCGGCGGCGGCGGTCAGGTCGATCTGCAGGAACGGGGCCGGGCAGGTCTGGCTGCCGCCGACGGTGCCCAGCAGCTGCTTCTCGGCCGGGGCGTTGCGCCAGGTGATGCCGTCCGTCCGCGGGCCCGTCCGCCAGACCTCGATCGCGCGCTGTGCGCAGGCCTCGGCCCGGGACTCGCCGAAGGAGAGCGTCGCCTTGAGCACGTGCGCGGCGGCGAACCCGGCGAGGTCGAAGGTCGCGTAGACCCGCGAGGTGTGCGCGGTGCCCGCGTCGTCGAGCCAGGCACCCAGCGGGAGGTCCTCGCCGGCGGCCACCGGATGGGCCGTCAGCGGCGCCTGCGCGTCGGTGTACGCCAGGGAGAGCTGCGGCGCCTCCCGGACGACGGAATCGGCGGCCGCGGGCGGCGCGGGTACGAGGACTCCCCCCAGCCCCAGAGCGACCGCTGCCGTACCGGCCGCGACAGCGCGTATGCCCAGTCTTCGTCTCAAGCCGAGAACTCCTTCTGAGGCCCCGTGGGGCATCGTCGATTGGCGGCCACCATGGTGTCAGAACGTATGCGGAGCACGGCGATCGGCCTACCGTCCGGGCACGGCGGCCGGGCGGCAGGCCGGCGCCGCCCGGCCGTGGCGGCGGGTCAGTGGGCGACCTCGTCGAGGCCCTTCGGTCCGAGCAGTGCGCGGGTCCTCCGCCGACGTGCCGCGCAGCGGGGCACGGGACGTCGGCGGTGGGTCGGCTGCCGTCAGCGGCAGTCAGAGGGCCGTCAACGCCCCTGGAGGGACTTGACGTTGTCGCCGAAGGTCCAGCCCTTCGAGCCGTCCCAGTTGATCGACCAGGTCATGAGTCCCTTCAGCGAGCCGCCGAAGGCGTTCCACGACTGGCCGACCAGGCTCGGTGCCATGTAGCCGCCGCCCGCGCCGGACTGGGCCGGCAGACCGGGGACCTGCTTGTCGTAGGGCACCTTGATGGTGGTGCCCTGGATCACCAGGCCGTTGTTCAGGCAGGTGGTCTGCGCGGTGAAGCCCTGGACGGTGCCCGCCTGGTAGGAGTCGCCCGAGCAGCCGTACATGCTGCCGTTGTAGTACTGCATGTTCAGCCACCAGAGGCGGCCGTTGTCGACGTACTTATTGATGATCGGCAGGTAGGCGCCCCAGATCGAGCCGTAGGTGACGCTTCCGCCGGTGACGTACGCGGTCTCGGGGGCCATGGTGAGTCCGAAGCCCGCGGGCATCTGGGCGAGCACGCCGTCGATGATGCGCATCAGGTTGGACTGGGAGGCGGACAGCGTGGTGATGGAGCCGCTGCCGGAGAGGCCGGTCTCGATGTCGATGTCGATCCCGTCGAAGTTGTACTTCTTGAGGATCGGGACGACGGTCGCGACGAACCGGTCGGCCACGGTGCTGGAGCTCAGGTCGATGCCTGCGGCGGCGCCGCCGATCGACATCAGGAGCGTCGCGCCGGCCGCCTTGGCCTGGCACATCTCGGCGGGGGTCGAGACCTTGACGCCGGCGTCCATGCCGTCCTGCCACAGGACGGTGCCGTCCGAGAGGATGACCGGGAAGGCGGCGTTGATGACGTTGTAGCCGTGCGCGGCGATCCGGCTGTCCGTGATCGGGACCCAGCCCATGCCGGGGTGCACGCCGTTGGAGGCGCCGTCCCAGTTCTCCCAGTAGCCCTGCAGGACCTTGCCGGCCGGCTTCGGCTTCGTGGGGCAGGTGTCGCCGGTCGAACTGCCGCTGGGCGAGGCGCTGGTGGACGGGCTGGTCGAGGGGCTGGTGCTGGTGGACGGCGAGGCGCTGGTGCTGGGCGGGGCGCTGGTCGAGGGGCTGGTGCTGGTGGACGGCGAGGGGCTGCTGCCACCGGGGCCGGTGAGGGAGACGTCGTCGGCGTAGTAGGCGGGCTGGCCGTACCAGCCGTGCACGTAGACGGTCACCGAGGTGGTGGTCGCGCCGGTGGTGAAGCTGACGCTGAGCTGGCCGTACGAGGCGTTGTTCGGCGTCCAGGTGGACGGGGCGGTGGTGAGGCCGGTGCCGGTGGCACCCAGGTAGACGTAGCTGCCCTGGACGTAGGCGCTCAGCGTGTACTGGGAGTTGGGCTGCACGCTGATGGTCTGCGCGCACTGGGCGGTGTCCTGGCCGGTCGGCGTGGCCTTGAGCGCGGAGGCGCCGGCGTGCACCGGGCTGCCGACGGCCGCACCGGAGCCGCCGGAGCAGGTCCAGCCGGAGAGTCCGTTCTCGAAGCCGGAGTTGGCGATCAGGTTGGTGGTGGCGGCCCCGGCCGTGACGGAGCCGGCCACGGCGATGCCGCCGCCGATGACGGCGGCGGCGCTGACCGCGGCGACGGCGCGGCGCAGGACGGGCGATCCGTGCCGGGGGCCGCGGGTCCGGTTCACCTGCCGGGCGCGTTCGCGGGCGGGTCCCGGACGGGGGTCGAGGTCTCCCGACGGGCGTGGAGTGGCCGACCTTCGACGGAACATGCTGTGCTCCCTTCCCGCCGGGCGTCATGGGCATGCCAGTGCACGCGTGGGGGCGTGACGGCCGGCTGCGGGTGAGGTGGGGACATGTGGGGGCTGTGCCGGTCCGGATCGTAGGAGGGGCGACAGAGCGCGTCAATAGGTCTGGACCAATTACGGGGGGCGCAGCCCGGCCGAGCACCTCCGGTGCAGGCACGTTCCCCTGTACGGAGGGACCGATGAGTGGCGGCCGACAGCAGCCGGGGCGATCCGATCCGTCCTCAGCGCGTCCGGCCCGAGCGCCCGTTGTACGGTCGGGCAGTGATCGACTCCTCCCCCGTGCGCCTCGCGACCTTCAACGTGCTGCACGGGCGGCAGCTCCTGGCCGACGGCCGCCCCTCACCGGCGACCGCCGGCACCGTGCAGCCGCTCGTCGAGGCCGTCGCGTCCCTGGACGCCGACGTGGTGGCGCTGCAGGAGCTGGACCGCTTCCAGGAGCGTTCGGGCCGTGCGGACCAGCCGCGCGCGATCGCCGAGGCGACCGGCGCCGCGGACTGGCGCTACGCCTCGGCGTTCCACGCCCGGTCCGTGCCCGGCCGGAGCTGGGTCCGCGACCCGTCCGAGCCGGGCCTGCGGGTGTACGGTCCACCCGGCGCGGGCCACGACGGCGAGGTCCCCTCGCACGGTGTCGCGCTGCTGTCCCGGCTGCCCGTCCTGAGCTGGCGGGCCCGGCGGTTCGGCGCGCCTCCCGTCGCGCTGCCGCTGCCGGTGGCGGGGCGGGCCGGCCTCACCGTGATCCGCGACCACCCGCGCGCGGCGCTGGCCGCCGTGCTGGAGGGGCGGCGCGGCCCGTTCACAGCCGTCGCCCTGCACCTGTCGTTCGTCCCGGGGTGGAACGTCCGCCAACTGCTCGCCGTGCACCGCTGGATCTCCGACCTGCCGCGGCCGCACGTCCTGCTGGGCGACCTCAACCTCCTCGGCACGGTGCCCGTCGCCACGCTCCGGGCGGCCGAACTCCTCGCGCCGCCGAGACCGCCGGCGCCCCGGCCCGGCTGGCGCGCCCTGGCCCGCGCCCGGACCTTCCCCGCGCACCGCCCGCTGGTCCAGCTCGACCACGTCCTCGCGGCCGGCCTCCCCACGGCCCCCGGCCCGCACCGGCCGGAACCGGTGCGGGCACCCAGGACGCCGGTCTCGGACCACCGCCCCCTGTGGGTCGAGCTCCCGCTGTAGCCCCGTCGGCCCGCCCCGATCCGCCCCGCCCGCAGCTTCCTCCTACAGCCCGCCCCGCCCCGCCCACGCACCGTCCGACCCGCAGGCGTTACCGTCAATTGCCTGACATGACGTCATATTTCCTCTAGCCTCGAAGTGTTGTGATGACAGTGCAGTGCTCCAGGGGGTTGATCATGGATGCCACCAGAACCATCACGTCAGAACTGCTGACACGCGACGACCTACCGCTCGGCCTGGCGATCGTCCAGGAGGTCTCGGAACTCGACGATCCGCCCGGCGGCGCCGTTCGACTGGGCCAGCCCACGGACGTGCGATGGAGGACATGGGTTCAGACGAGCCCGGGCGACAACGACCAGGCGAACATCGACCACCACTTTGACTAGCCGGACGCCGCCCGGCCGCCCGCTGATCGTGACCGATGAGCTGGAGGGTCCGGTCGAGCGGGTGTGCGAGCTTCTCTCCGACCGCGGGATCGAGCCCGTCGTGATCCGGCCCTCGATGCTGGGTAGCGGATCGCTCGGCCTGACGGTCCGATCGTGCGGAGCGCAGAGTCACGCCGAGTTCCGCTCCGCCACCTCGGCGGCCCCGATCGTCGTGGACGCCGGCACTCGCATCTGGTGCCGCCGCCCCGCCTATCCGGGACAGCACCAGCCACTGGATCCGGACGCCGAGGTCTCGTACTTCATCCGCGCCCAGTACCGGTCGGCACTCGACTCCCTGTACTCCACAGGCGCCGAGTGGATGAACGACCACGCTGCCGAACGACTCCTGGACCAGAACAAGCCGCTGCAGAACCACCTCGCCGCCCGAGCCGGCCTGACCACCATCCCGACCCTGTGCACGGACGATCCGGAAGCCTTCCGAGACTTCGTCCGGGACCTGCCGGGCGGTGGCGATGTCGCGATCAAGGCACCGGCCGCCTGGCTGGCCGCAGTGGTGGACGAGGACCGATCGGTCGGGACGTTCACCCGACGATTCACCCGATCGGAGGCGCTCGCGCTCGCGGGCGGCGTCGCAAAGGCGCCGGTACTCGTGCAGCCCTACGTCGACAAGGACTTCGAACTCCGGGTCACCGTGGTCGGCCGACAGGTGTTCACCTGCCGGATCGACTCACAGCTGAGCGAGGTCGCGTCGGTCGACTGGCGACACTACGACCTGGCCCGCACACCGCACTCGCCCCACCGGCTCGACACCGACACCGAGGAGGGACTGCTGCGCTTCATGGACCGCTCGGGACTGCGGTACGCGGCGGTCGACCTCATCGTGACTCCACGCGGCGACACCGTGTTCGTGGAAGCGAATCCGAGCGGACAGTACACCTGGATCGAGGCGCTCACCGGGCTGCCGATCAGCGCGGCCATCGCATCGTGGCTGACGCGAACCGCCGGCCCCACCAGCGGCTGAGGTTCCGGGACGGAATCGGGGCGAGCGCCGACCACGCGAGCGCGGGTCGGCGGAGGTGCAGGACGGACCAGCACCCCCACCGACCATGCTCAAAGACTCACGACAGCTGAACAGGCACCCTCAGCCGTCGCCCTTTTTCATGCCACAAACGACGCAGGTCGTTGTTCCGTGATTGACCCCCTGACAGTTGGCACAGGTCCAGTTCGAGATGGTTCCCTGACCCTTGAGCACGAAGTCCTCCCGGAGTCGACAGGCATTCCCTGAACGATACAGGAGGAATCCGCGAGAAGCATGGACAATTTTCCACCCACGCCGATCGGCCACTTCCGTTCGAATCTGACCAACAGGCAAAGATTCCGACATTCATCCCCCGTGAACGAGTATTCGATCGACTTTTCCTCTTGCATCGCGCACGCTACGGCTGCACCCTGTTGAGTCCGGCCGCATCAGCTGTGACCGGGATCAATGCCATGGGGAGACTTCATTGCGCGTTTCCGGCTTCGACCTCCACACCAATCTGGGCATTCAGCAGGCCGCCCAAGTATTTCGGGACACATCGAATTCGATGTTCAGCGGCACGGCCAAGCTGGCTGCGAACATTCGACGCTTTTCCGGGCAGATGACGGACGCCCAGAGGATCAATTTCTTCACACCGCGTGACGACGATGCATTCGCCGCACTGAACGAGGACAAGGAGGACTTCGCGGTCGGCGCCTCGATCCCGAAGGCACTCGGGACCGGGGGAGGTGTCGTGACGATCCACCTCTACGTCTGGGACCGGGGCGCCCGCAGGGAGCTGTGCCTGCGGGCGCCTTGCTCCATCGGAAACACCAATGCCACTCGACGGGCCTTGGAGACCTTCGTCGACACCTACCGAGCCGAAGATCCCGAGCTGATCGCCCACCAGATCTAGACGCACTCCCTCGAATCGCGCCGGAGGGCACCGGGAGTGCCGGCGGATCGCCCTCGTGCGGCGCGAGGACGATCCGCCGGCATCCGGGGTGGCCGCGCAGCGGACACGGCTCGCCCCTGCGGCCGGACGCCGTCCCGCCCGCCGGTCTCGCGAGAGCGGGTCCTCGGGACGCTCGGGACACGCACGCGCGGAGCCGCGCTGCCCCGGTCAGGTCGAGGCGGGGTGCTCGACGACGATCTCGCGCTTGAGGATCTTGCCGGTGGCGCCCTTGGGGAGCTGCTCGGTGAAGGTGACGATCCGGGGGTACTTGTAGGCGGCGACGCGGCGCCTGACGTGCTCGCGGATCAGGTCGGCCGTGGTGTGCGCGCCCTCCCGGAGGACGATCACGGCGGCGATCTCCTCGCCGTGGTGCTCGTGCGGGACGCCGACGACCGCGGCCTCGGCCACCGCCGGGTGCTCGTACAGCACCTCCTCGACCTCCCTCGGGTAGACGTTGTAGCCGCCGCGGATGATCAGGTCCTTCTTGCGGTCGACGATGTGGAAGTAGCCGTCCTCGTCGACCCGGGCCAGGTCGCCGCTGTGGAACCAGCCGTCCTGGAAGGCCTCCGCGGTCGCGTCCGGCCGGTTCCAGTACCCCTTCATGACGTTCTCGCCGCGGATGGCGATCTCGCCGACCTCACCCGGTCCGGCCGGGGTGCGGTCGGCGGTCACGAGTCTGATTTCCACACCGCGGACCGGGAGGCCGATCGAGCCGGGCCGGCGGGGCCGGCCGGGGTGGTTGAACGAGGCCACCGGGGCGGTCTCGGAGAGTCCGTAGCCCTCCAGCACGACGGTGCCGAAGGTGCGCTCGAAGGTGTGCAGCACCTCGACGGGCAGCGCGGCGCCGCCCGACACGGCCAGCCGCAGCTGCGGGCGGTCGTGGCCTTCGGGCGCGGCGGTGTTGAGCAGCGCGGTGTACATGGTGGGGACGCCGAGGAACACCGTGACGCCGTCCCGCCGGAGGATCTCCAGGGCCTGCCGCGGGTCGAACCGCGGCAGCAGGGTGAGGGCGGCGCCGGCCGCGACGGCGGCGTTCATCGCGCAGGTCTGGCCGAAGGCGTGGAACAGCGGGAGGCCGCCGAACAGCACGTCGTCCGGGCCGAGTTCGAAGAGCGTCTCAACGCAGGTGAGGGCGTTGCTCAGCAGGTTGTGGTGGGTGAGTTCGGCGCCCTTCGGCGTCCCCGTGGTGCCCGAGGTGTAGAGGATCACCGCGGTGTCGTCGGCGGCCCGCTCGGCGACGCCGTGCAGCGGCGGGATGCTGCCGATCAGGGTGTCGAAGGCGGTGGCCTCGACGACCAGGCTGCCGACCCCGGCGTCCGCGGCGGCCTCGGCCACCTCGTAGGCGTACGGCGGTGCGGTCAGGACGGTGCGGGCGCCGGAGTCCCTCAGGACGAAGGCCATCTCACGGGCCTTCAGCAACGGGTTCATCGGCACCGCGACGGCGCCGGTGCGCAGCACGGCGTAGTAGGCGACGGGGAAGAGCGCGACGTTGGGCAGGACGAGGGCGACCCGGTCGCCCGGGCGGACGCCGTCGGCGTGCAGCAGGGCGGCGAGCCGGGCGCTGGCGTCCTCCAGCCGGGTGTAGGTGAGGGCGGTCGTGTCCTGCCGGACGGCGGTCCGTTCCCCGTGGTCGCGGGCCGCGGTCACCAGGAGCGAGGCGAGGTTGGTCATGGCGTGGTCTCCTTCGGGCCGAGCCGGCGGCGGCTCTGGGGCGGGAGGCGGACCGTGCGGTCCGCCGGGTGCGGCGGGGCGATCACGTCGCGGGGCGGGACGCCGCCGCGGCCGGGGCCGGTGTCGGCCCGGTGCGGGTCCGTCCACAGGGCGGGCGGCAGCGGCCTGCCCCGGTGCAGGGCGAGCCAGAGCCGCAGCAGGTGGCGGCGGTGTCCCGGGCCGTCCCGGTAGGCGGAGCGGGAGTGCAGGACGGCGAGGTTGTTGACCAGCAGCAGGTCGCCGGCCTCCGGGTCGAGGTCGAGCCGGGCGGCCGGGGAGGTGGCGGACTCGTCGATCAGGTCGAACAGTTCGGTGTCGGCAGGTTCGAGCCGCGGGGCGTCGGGGAAGCGCTGTGCGGACTCCAGGTGGCAGCGGTGGTAGCGCAGGCTGAGCCGGTCCGCGTGCCAGCAGGCGAGGGGCACGGTGTCGTAGGGGCGTTCGCCGGGGCCGTGCTCCTCCCTGCGGTCCACGGCGTAGCGGCGGTAGAGGCGGCGTGCCAGGTCGGGTCGGCGGGCCAGGACGGTGTTGTGGACGGTGGCGGCGCTCGCCAGGCCGATCCGGCCGCCCGCGGCGGCGGGGCGCAGGCAGAGCAGGGCGAGGACGTCCGAGCCGTCGGTGTGGAACCCGAGGGCGGTGCGGGTCTGGTAGCCGCGGGTGGCGGGATCGGCCATCGTCCGGCCGGTGTCGCGGACGTGGCCGAGCAGGTGGCCGGCGGCGTTCTGGGAGACGGGTGCGCCGAGGTGTCGGCCGATCCCCCAGAGGAGGGTGCCGGCCGCGGCCTGGTCGTACCGGTCGACGGGCACGCCCTTCACCAGGGCGAAGCCCCGGCCGTTCTCCAATTCGTCGGCGATGCGGTCGAGTTCGGTGGCGAGGGTCGGCAGGGGGAAGTCGGCCGCGGTGGACCGCAGCAGGGTGGTGCCGCGACCGCGGGCGGTGTGCAGTGCGGCGTCCAGTTCGGCGAGGTGGGCCGGTGACAGCCGGACGGTCCACTCGTCGCGGCCGGCCAGGTCCGGGCCGTGCCAGGCGGCCGGGCCGGTCAGGGGCGCGTGCAGCATGCCGTGGGCTCCTTCCGTGTCGTCCTCCGCGCCGTTGCCGGCCCGCGGTCACGCCGGGCGGAGGGGGCGGGGGTCCGTGGCGGACCCGTTGGTCGACCGGCTCGGCGGTGGTGCAACGGTAGGGGCCGACCCGTCCCGTCGCTTGACTTCACGTGACAATTGACTTACCACTTGGGGACATTCTCCAAGGGAGTTGATCCCGTGAGGCCACTGGTCCGCACCGCGGCGCTGAGCGGTTACGTCGAGCTGAGCCGGTCGCTCGGGCTCGACCCGCAGCCGCTGATGAAGCACGTCGGCCTGGACGCCGCCGGGCTCGCCGTCCAGGACCGGTGGATCTCGGGTGCGGCCGTCGTCCACCTGCTGGAGCTGTCGGCCGCCGCGGCCCGGCACGAGGACTTCGGTCTGCGGATGTCCGAGTTCCGCCGGTTCTCCAGTCTCGGTCCGATCAGTCTCGTGCTCCGGGAGGAGCCGGACGTCCGCAGCGCGCTCGGGCTCATGCTCCGGCACGAGCACATGTACAACGAGGTGCTGCACACCCGGCTCTCCGAGCGCGACGGCCTGGCGACCATCAAGGTGGGGCTGGACCTCGGCGAGCCGATGGAGCACCGCCAGGCGACCGAGCTGGCCGTGGGGGCCTTCCACCGCGTGCTGCTCGGCTTCCTCGGCGCGCACTGGCGTCCGCTGTCGGTCTGCTTCACGCACGCCGCGCCGGCGGACACCGGCACCCACCGGCGGGTCTTCGGCTCCGCGGTGGAGTTCGGCCGGGAGTTCGACGGCATCGTCTTCTACGCCGGCGACCTCGACTCGCCGAACGCGATGTCCGACCCGCAGCTGCGGACGTACGCCCGGCAGTACTTCGAGGCCATCGCCGTCCCCCGGGACACCACCGTGCCGGACCGGGTGCGCGAGCTGATCGAGGTACTGCTGCCGACCGGCCGCTGCTCGATCGAGCAGGTCGCCCGCAGCCTGGGCGTCGACCGGCGCACGGTGCACCGCCACCTCGCGCAGTCGGGCGAGACCTTCTCCTCGCTGCTCAACGCGACGCGGGTGCAGCTCGCCGAGCAGTTCGTGGCGCACGGGCGGCGGTCGCTCACCGAGATCGCCGACCTGCTGGGGTTCTCGGCGCCCAGCGCGTTCTCCCGGTGGTTCCGCGAGCAGTTCGGCTGCACCGCGCGGGAGTGGCGGGACCGCCGGGGGCAGGCCGCGGAGCACTGACCCGGGCCGGCTTCCGGGGCGTGTCCCCAAATGGAAAGTCCGCTGTCACCCAGGGTCAAGCGCGGCCGCCCGGCGAGCCCTACCTTGGCTGCACCGCGAGAGACGGCCGGCCCCGCGACGACGGGCCCGGCGGCGGCCCACCCTCAGCCTCCGCCGCGCCGGCCGGGCGCACCACGCCGTCCGCACCCCGTCCGCCGGGGCCGGACCCGCACCGCCCGCACCGCCCGCACAGCCGCACCGCAGCACCGCAGCACCGCAGCACCGCGCTCCCGGCACTGCAGCGGCCCGCGCCATCCCTCAGCCCAGCTCCCCGCACCGCGGCGCCCAGGCGCCGGACCGGCGCGCACCCATCCGACGAAGGAGACGGACCGTGCACTTCCTCGACGACTCCCTGCTGCCCGAGAACCAGCAGAAGCTGGTCATCCAGGCCGCACCCTACGGCCCCGAGTGGCTGCCCGGCGACGCCCCCGACCTGCCGCTCACCATGGACGAGCACGTGCAGGCGGCCGTCGACTGCTACAACGCCGGTGCCACCGTCCTGCACATCCACGTCCGCGAGCTGGACGGCAAGGGCTCCAAGCGGCTGTCGATGTTCAACGAGCTGGTCGGCCGGCTGCGCCAGGCGGTCCCGGACATGGTGCTGCAGATCGGCGGCTCGATCTCCTTCGCCCCCGAGGGCGAGGGCGCGGGCGCCGAGTGGCTGTCCTACGACACCCGTCACATGCTCGCGGAGCTGGACCCCAAGCCGGACCAGGTCACCATCGCGATCAACACCAGCCAGATGAACATCGTCGAGATCATGACGGCGGACGACCTGGAGGGCACCTCGATCGCGAAGCCCGACTACTACCGCGCGTACCGCGACATGTACCTGGAGGCCGGGCCGGAGTTCTACCTGGAGCACCTGGAACGGCTGCGGGACAAGGGCATCCAGCCGCACTTCCAGCTCGCCACCATCGCCCAGCTGGAGACCGTCGAGCGGCTGATCCGCTCCGGCGTGTACACCGGGCCGCTGGTCCTCAACTACGTGGCCATCGGCGGCGGTTTCGCCGGCCGCCACCCCGCCGACCTGATCGAGTTCGTCCGCCGCACCCCGGACGGCGCGGTGCTCACCATCGAGAGCTCGATGCGCGCCGTCGCCCCGATGAACGCCATCGGCATCGCACTCGGCTGCCACGTGCGCGTCGGCAACGAGGACAACCTGTGGGGCCGCAAGGGCGAGCGGATGACCTCGGTCCAGCAGGTCGAGCAGATGGTGACGATCGCCGACGCCCTCGGCCGCGACATCGCGACCGGCGCCGAGGCGAAGGAGATCTACCACCTCGGCGAGTACTACGCGGACACCGAGGAGACCCTGGCGCAGCTCGGCATGGTACCGAACCGCCGCCCCGGCCAGCGCGGCTTCATGCTCCGCGACGTCAAGTACTGAGCCCCGGCCCACCACGACCAGCCCGAGACAGAGCAACGGAGCATCCCATGGCCCATGCCATCCGCTTCCACCAGGCCGGCGGCCCCGACGTCCTGAGCTGGGAGGAGGTCGAGGTCGGGGCGCCGGGCCCCGGCGAGGTCCGGATCCGCCACTCGGCGGTGGGCCTCAACTTCGCCGACACGTACTTCCGGACGGGGCTCTACCCCGCCCCGCTGCCCGCCGGACTCGGCGTGGAGGCGGCCGGCACGATCGAGGCCGTCGGCCCCGGCGTCACCGGCTTCGCCGAGGGCGACCGGGTCACCTACACCGGCAGTCCGCTCGGCGCCTACAGCACCGAACGGGTCATGCCCACCGGCTCGTTGATCAAGCTGCCCGACGCGATCGACTTCGAGACGGCCGCCGCCATGACCATGCGCGGCCTCACCTCCGCGTACCTGCTGCGCCGGATCCACCCGCTGAAGGCGGGCGACACGGTGCTGCTGCACGCGGCGGCGGGCGGCGTCGGCCTGATCCTCTGCCAGTGGGCAAAGCTCCTCGGCCTCACCGTGATCGGCACGGTCTCCACCACCGAGAAGGCCGAACTCGCCCGCGCCCACGGCTGCGACCACGTCGTGCACTACCGCGAGGAGGACGTCGCCGCCCGGGTGCGGGAGCTCACCGGCGGCGAGGGCGTGCCAGTCGTCTTCGACAGCGTCGGGCGGACCACCTTCGCCGGGTCGCTCGCCTCGCTGCGGCGACGCGGACTGCTGGTCTGCTTCGGCACCGCCTCCGGCCCCGTGCCGCCGATCGACGCCATGCAACTCGCCCTGCACGGCTCGGTGTTCGTGACCAGGCCGGCCCTCGCCGACTACATCGCGGACCCGGCGGAACGTGCCGAGCTCGCGGGCGAGCTCTTCGGCCACGTCGCCGCCGGCCGGATCAGGATCGAGATCAACCAGCGCTACGCGCTCAAGGACGCTGCACAGGCGCACCGCGACCTGGAGGGCGGCCGGACCACCGGCTCCTCCGTCTTCGTCCTCTGACCCGCACCGCGGAATCCACACCCGCACCGCCCATCCCACTTGCACCGCCGAGCCCACCCGTACCGCCGACCCGGTCCGCGCCCGGCGCGGCCCCCCACCGCCTCCCCCGGAGGAACCCATGAGCCAGACCGCCCTCCCCGGCCCGGCCGCACCGGCCCTGGTGCGCCCGTCCGTCCGCCGCTCGATCAAGGTCGAGCCGCTGACCTGCACCATCGGTGCCGAACTGTCCGGTGTGGACCTCGGCGACGCCTCGCGCGACGCCGACCTGTTCACCGAGATCAGGGAACTCCTGCTCCAGCACAAGGTCCTGTTCCTGCGGGACCAGGACATCACCCGGGCCGAGCACGTCGCCTTCGCGCAGCGGTTCGGCCCGCTGGAGGACCACCCGGTGGCCGGCAGCGACCCCGACCACCCCGGGCTGGTCCGCATCTACAAGGAGCTCGACAGCCCTCCCGAGCACTACGAGAACGCCCTGCACACCGACGGCACCTGGCGCGAGACGCCGGCGATGGGCGCGGTCCTGCGCTGCGTGACGACACCGTCGGTCGGCGGCGACACGCTCTGGGTCAACATGGCCGAGGCCTACCGCCGGCTGCCGGACCGCGTGAAGGAGCAGATCGACGGCCTGCGGGCCCGGCACAGCATCGAGGCGACCTTCGGCGCGGTGATGCCGACCGAGGCGCGCCACCGGCTGAAGGCCCAGTACCCGGACGCCGAGCACCCGGTGGTGCGCACCCACCCCGAGACCGGCGAGAAGATCCTCTTCGTCAACGGCTTCACCACGCACTTCGTCAACTACCACACCCCGGAGAACGTCCGCTTCGGCCTGGACTACGCCCCGGGCGCCGCCAACCTGCTGACGTACCTGATCAGCCAGGCGGCGATCCCCGAGTACCAGGTGCGCTGGCGCTGGCAGCCGAACAGCGTCGCGATCTGGGACAACCGCTCCACCCAGCACTACGCCGTGCAGGACTACTGGCCCGCCGTCCGCCGGATGGAGCGCGCCGGGATCGTCGGAGACAGACCCTTCTGAGCCCGTCCCAGGAACAGGTGAGGTGGTAACAATGGCGTTTCACACCGATGCGGAGCCGGCGACGGCTCCGGCCGACGAGGCCCCGGCTCCGGCCGTGTCCAGGCGCTACGCCTGGGTGGTCTTCGCCCTGAGTTTCGGACTGCTCCTCTCGGACTACATGTCGCGACAGGTGCTGAACGCGGTCTTCCCGCTGCTGAAGGCCGAATGGCTGCTGACGGACGCACAGTTGGGATCGCTCAGCGGCGTCGTCGCGCTGGCGGTCGGCGTGCTGGCCTTCCCGATGTCCCTGCTCGCGGACCGCTGGGGCCGGGTCCGGAGCCTGGTGGTCGCCGCGGCCACCTGGAGCGTGGCGACCCTCGGCTGCGCGGTGGCGGCCGGCTACGGCCAGATGTTCCTCGGCCGCCTCTTCGTCGGCATCGGCGAGGCCGCCTACGGCAGCGTCGGCATCGCGGTGGTCCTCAGCGTCTTCCCGATCGGGATGCGGGCCACCCTGTCGGGCGCGTTCATCGCCGGCGGCGCGTTCGGCTCCGTCCTCGGCGTCGCGATCGGCGGCTTCGTCGGCCAACACCTCGGCTGGCGCTGGGCGTTCGGTGCGATGGGAGTCTTCGGACTCGCCCTGGCCGTGGTGTTCGCGCTCGTGGTCACCGAGCAGCGGCTGCACCCCGGGCCGCGCCCCGACCGGGCGGAGCGGGCGGCGGCGGCGCCGCTGCGCGCGCTGCTGCCCAAGCTGTTCTCCTCGGTCTCGGTGGTGAGCGCGTACATCGGCAGCGGCCTCCAGCTGTTCATACCCGGAGCGCTGATCGCCTGGCTGCCCAGCTTCTTCGACCGCTACTACGCGATGCCCACGGCGAAGGCCGGCGGCACGGCGGGGATCTACGCCCTGCTCATCGGCATCGGCATGATCGGCGGCGGCATGGCCTCCGACCGGATCAGCCGGTCGGACGCGGCCCGCAAGTGGCTAGTCGCGATCGCCTGCAGCCTGGGCTCGCTGGTCCTGCTGACGGCCGCGTTCCGGCTGCCGACGGGCGCACCCCAGCTCGTCCTGCTCGGCGCCGGCGCCCTGCTGTCGGGTGCCACGGCCGGCCCGGCGGCGGCCATGGTCGCTAATCTGACCCCGGCCGCGATCCCGGCGACCGCCTTCGGCACGCTCACCCTGGCCAACAGCCTGCTCGGCCTGGCACCCGGACCCGCGATCACCGGGATGATCGCGGACCGCGCGGGCCTGCTCGGCGCGCTGCAGCTCGTCCCGCTGGTCGCACTGGCGGCCTCGGCCTGCTTCCTCGTCGGCCGCAGCCGCTACCGCGCCGACCTGCACCGCCTGGGCGGCCTCGCCCCGGCCACCCTCGAAGCGGAGGCACCCGCATGAGATCCCCCCTCCCTCCCCCGGTCGTGATCGTCCCCGGGCTGCGCGGCCACGTGGCCGACCACTGGCAGACCGTCCTCGCCGACGGGCTCGCCGCCGCCGGCCGGGACGTCCGGACCGTGCCCCCGCTGACCGGCGACGACGACCGGACCGACTGCGAGGCCCGGGTCGCCGCCCTGGAGCAGACGGTCGCCGAGGCGCCGGGACCGCCGATCCTGGTCGCCCACAGCGCCGGAGTGATGACCACCGTCCACTGGGCACTGCGGACCGGCCGGCCCGTGCACGGTGCGCTGCTCGCCACCCCGCCGGACTTCGACACCCCGCTGCCGGAGGGCTACCCCACCCCGGAGGCGCTCCGGCAGCGGGGCTGGGCCCCGACACCGCTGGCGGCGCTGCCGTTCCCGAGCATCGTCGCGATGAGCGACGACGACCCGCTCGCCCACCCGAAGAGGGTCTCCGAGATGGCAGCCGCCTGGGGCAGCCGCCTGATCGGGATCGGCCCGGTCGGTCACCTCAACCCCGGCTCCGGCTACGGACCGTGGCCGCAGGCCGCGGAGCTCGTCCGCGAACTCGAGTTCGGCTGACGGCACCGGCGCCACCCACCACCAGGTCCACCACCACGTCCGACCCCCCACCCACCGGGGCGTGTCCGACGGCTCCCGCCCGACGCGGGGGCCGCCGGGCACGCCCGCCGTTTTTCCACCCCGCACCACCGGAAGGCGACGATGAGCACCGATTCCGACCTGCTGTGGTCCCCGAGCCCGGCCTCGACCGCGGACTCCGACCTGGCCCGCTTCCTGGACCGGCTGGAACGCACCCGCGGCCTGCGGTTCTCCGACTACGCGGAGCTGTGGCGGTGGAGCACCGGCGACCTGCCGGGCTTCTGGTCGGCGGTCTGGGAGCACTACGGCCTCGACGCCGTCTCCGGTTACGACGAGGTGCTCGGCGAGGCGGCCATGCCGGGGGCGGTCTGGTTCCCGGGTGCGCGGCTGAACTTCGCCGAACGCTGCTTCGCCCGGGCCACCGACGAGCGGCCCGCCCTCGTCGCCCTGACCGAGGACGGCGAGCCGGAGGAGACCTCCTGGCGGGAACTGCGGCGCCAGGTCGCGGCCTTGGCCGCCGGCCTGCGGGAGATGGGCGTGCGGCCGGGCGACCGGGTGGCCGGCTACCTGCCGAACACCCCGCACGCCGTGGTCTCCCTGCTGGCCGCGGCGGCCGTGGGCGCGGTGTGGACGGTCTGCTCGCCGGACTTCGGCACGGCCGGCGTGCTCTCCCGGCTCCGGCAGGCCGAACCGACCGTGCTGCTGGCCGTGGACGGCTACCGCCACGGCGGCAGGGAGTACGACCGGCTCCCGGCCGTCGCCGAGATCGCCGCCGGGCTGCCCACCCTGCGGCACCTGGTGACGATCGACCACCTCCGGCCGGCCTCGCCCGCCTCCGCGTGGTCGCCGCGCGGCGACGTGGTGCAGCACCGGTGGGCCGCGCTGACGGCCGGGGACATCCCGCTCGACGTCGCCGACCTGCCCTTCGACCACCCGCTGTGGATCCTCTGGTCCTCCGGCACCACCGGCCGGCCCAAGGGCATCGTGCAGGGCCACGGCGGCATCGTCGTCGAACTGCTCAAGGCGCTCGGCCTCGGCTGCGACCTGCGCGCCGGGGACCGGTACCTCTTCCACACCACCACCGGCTGGATGGTGTGGAACTTCATGGTCGGCGGCCTGCTGCACGGCAGCACCCTGGTGCTGTACGACGGCAGCCCGACCCACCCCGACACCGACGGCCTCTGGGGGATCGCCGAACGGGCCGGCGCCACGGTGGTCGGCGTCGGCGCCGCCTACCTGACCGCCGCCGAGCGGGCGGACTCCCACCCGGCCGCCCGGCACGGCCTCGGCGCGCTGCGGACCGTCCTGCAGACCGGGTCGGCGCTGCCGCCGAGCACCTGGCGCTGGGCCCACGACCGCCTCGGGCCGGACGTCCGGCTGCAGTCCATCTGCGGCGGCACCGACATCTGCTCGGTGCTCGCCGGTGCCAGCGTCCTGCTGCCGGTGCGGGTCGGCCGGATCCCGTGCCCCGCGCTCGGGGTCGCCCTCGCCTCCTGGGACCGGGACGGCCGGCCGCTGACCGGCCGGCAGGGCGAACTGGTGGTGACGGCGCCGCTGCCGTCGATGCCGCTGCACTTCCTCGGCGACCCGGACGGCTCGCGCTACCGGGCGAGCTACTTCGACACCTACCCGGGCGTGTGGCGGCACGGGGACTGGGTGACGGTCGAGCAGGACCTCACGGTCGTGGTCGCCGGCCGCTCCGACTCGACGCTCAACCGGATGGGCGTGCGGATGGGGTCTGCCGACATCTACGCCGTGGTGGACCGGCTGCCCGAGGTGGCGGACAGCCTGGTCGTGGGAGCCGAACTGCCGGACGGCGACTACCACATGCCGCTGTTCGTCGTCCTCGCCGAGGGCGCCGTCCTCGACGACGCGCTGCGCGCCCGGATCGCCACGGCGATCCGGCACCGGCTCTCGCCCCGGCACGTGCCGGACGCGGTCGTCGAGGTGCCCGCGGTACCGCGCACCCTGACGGGCAAGCGGCTGGAGGTCCCGGTCAAGCGCATCCTCCAGGGCGCGGCCGCCGCGGAGGTGAGCGGCGAGGGGTCCGTCACCGCCCCGGAGATGCTGGCCTGGTTCGCGGAGTACGCACGCGGTGTCCGGCCGTCGCGGACCCGGTGAGTCCGCGACGGCCCCCGGCTCACAGGGTGCCGGTCAGCCACTGCAGCCCCAGGCTGCCGGCCGACACGACGACCCACAGGCAGCCGCCGAGGATCAGCGGCCGGGGGCCGGCGCGGCGCAGCCCGCCGAGGTCGGTGGAGAGCCCGATCGCCGACAGCGCCACGGTGATCAGGAAGACCGAGAGCTCGCCGAGGCCGTGCCGGGCCCCGGCGGGGACGAGCCCCGCGGTGTTGGCCGCGGCCACGGCCAGGAAGGCCAGCAGGAATCCCGGCACCAGCGCGGTCACCCGCACCCGCACGGCGGCGGCACCCGCACCGCGCCGGGCCCGCCGGGAGGCCAGCGCCGACAGCACCAGGCAGATCGGGATGATCATCAGGGTCCGGGTGAGCTTCACGACGACGCCGTAGTCGGCCGCGTCCGGGCCGTAGGTGGCGGCCGCGGCGACCACCGACGACATGTCGTTGACCGCCGTCCCGGCGAACAGCCCGAAGGCGTGCTGGCTCAGCCCGAGCAGGTGCCCGATCACCGGGAAGGCGAGGACGGCGGCGATGTTGAAGAGGAAGACCGTGGAGACCGCGTAGGCGACCTCGGCGCCGGCGGCGCCGATGACCGGGGTCACCGCGGCGATCGCCGACGCGCCGCAGACACCCGTCCCCACGCCGATCAGCGTGCGCAGGTCGCCGACCACCCCGAGCCACCGGCCGAGCCCGTACGCGGCGGCCAGGCACAGGCCGAGGGTGCCGAGCATCACCGGCAGCGAACCGACGCCCACCCCGACGATCCGGACCAGCGACAACTGGGAGCCCAGGATGACGACCGCGCTCTTCAGCACCGGCTTGCCGGCGAACTCGATGCCGGGCCTCAGCCGCGGGCGGGGCCCGAGGAGGACGGCGACCAGCACTCCCAGCAGGATCCCGGACACGGGACCGCCGACCACCGGCACCAGCCGGCCGGCGGCGGTGCCCGCCACGGCCACGGCCAGCGCCACGGCCAGGCCCGGCACCCGGGCCGCCCGATCGCTCCGGCGGGACGGCCCGGGCCCGTCCGCGGGCTCCGGCGCGTGCCGGTCCGGAGCGGCGGCGGTCGGCGCCGGGATTTCGATGTCGAGGGCATCACTCATGCCTGCGACCCTTCCGCGCGGCCGAACGTCCGCGTAGCCCCCATCTGCAGAGGAGGTCATAGCCCATGGGCATGAGCCCGCCCACCGTCGGCACCACCGCCCGTCCCCCGGGGACGGACCCGGCCGGGGACGGCCCGCTCGACCCCGCCGCGTTC
The DNA here is from genome assembly GCF_000717715.1 of Streptomyces sp. NRRL B-24484. Taxonomy (GTDB): domain Bacteria; phylum Actinomycetota; class Actinomycetes; order Streptomycetales; family Streptomycetaceae; genus Kitasatospora. Next base: position 191,113 of record NZ_JOAI01000003.1, read on the forward strand.
GGCCACCTGCCGGACCTGGAGTCGCTGCGACTGCTCGTCCTCGTCGCCTCGACGGGCAGTCTCGGCAGCGCCGCGGCGCGCCTCGGCATCGCCCAGCCCTCGGCGAGCAAGCGGCTCTCCGCGCTGGAGCGCCGGCTCGGCCTCGTCCTGCTCGACCGGAGCCGCCGCGGCTCCCGGCTCACCGACGCCGGCGCGGCCGTCGTCGACCAGGCCCGGCGCGTCCTGCTCGAACTCGACCGGCTGGTCTCCGGCGCGGCGGCGCTGCGCGGCCGGCGTGACGCCGAGCTCAAGGTCGCGGCGAGCATGACCGTCGCCGAGTACCTGCTGCCGGCGTGGATCGGTGAGCTGCGGCGGCGCCGGCCCGACCTGCAGGTGAGCCTCCGGGTGACCAACAGCGAGCACGTCCCCGAGCTGGTGCGCACCGGCGCGGCGGGCATCGGCTTCGTCGAGGCGCCGCAGGCCCCGAACGGCCTCTCGGCCCGTCAGGTGGCCGGGGACCGGCTGCTGGTGGTGGTCGCCCCCGGCCATCCGTGGACCCGGCGGCGCCGGCCGCTGGACGCCGCCGAACTCGCCGCGACCCCGCTGGTGCTGCGCGAACGGGGCTCGGGCACCCGCGACACCCTCGACCGGGCGCTGCGCCGCGCGGGAGCGGGCGGACCACGACGCCTGCTGGAGCTCGGTTCGGCCACGGCCGTCCGCAACGCCGTCATCGCCGGAACGGGCCCGGCCGTCATGAGCGAACTCGCCGTCCGCACCGCCGTCGCCGACGGCCGCCTGGTCGAGGTGGAGACGGAGGGCATCGACATGCGCCGGTCGCTGCGCGCGGTCTGGCCGTCCGGCCGCACCCCGGCCGGCCCCGCGGCCGACCTGCTCGCCTGCGTCCGGTCGGGCCTCTGACCGCACCGCGGACGGGCCGGCAGTGGGAACCCCGACGGGCCCGCGGCTACGAGCCGGTGCCGTGCACCGTCCCGGGGTGGACCAGCCGGGCCGACCGGGTGTGGCCGTGACGGCGCAGCCCTGCGGCCAGGACCTGCGCAGCGGCTGTGAGCCGGGCGTCCCGGTGCGGATCCGCGGTCCCGGGCAGGGTGCGGGCCGCGTTCAGGTGCGGTGCGAGGGCCGGCCACCACGGGGTGTGGGCCGGGTCGTCGGGATCGAGGGCGTGGACGGTGCGGTCCAGCAGGTCGACGAGGACGGCGCCCAGGGCTGGGGCCGTCTCCGGTTCGTCGTCGAGCTCCGCGCGCATCGCCTCCCTGACCAGCGGATCCACCGTCAGCAGGGCCTTCCCGTGGACGAGGCCGATCTCCCGCAGCGCGGTCACCGTCCGCGCCAGGTCCTCCTCGGCGATCGGCGGCCCGTCGGGCGTCCGGAGGCCGGCGGCTGCCGCCGAGGTCAGCAGGGCCGCCGGAACGGGCTCCGCCGCGAAGAGGCAGAGCAGGGCGAGCACCGGTCGGGCGTGCCGGACGCCCCGGTCGGCGAGCAGGCCCAGGTTCAGCCCGCAGAGCGCCGGTACGGCGCCCCGTCCCCGTGCTCCGTCGAGGGCGCCCGCCAGGCCGGCCGCGGCGTCCCCGGGGGCGGTTCCGGTCGTCGCGGTGAGGACGTGCAGGTGGCGTCCGGCGAGGCGCAGAGCCAACGGCAGGTACCCCACGCGGTCCGCCAGGGCCGCCAGTTCGGTGTGCTGTCCGGTTGCAGCGCCGGTGTGGGCGCGCAGCAGCTCGATCGCGGCCCCGCGGTGCCAGGGCCCGGTCCCGGCGAGCGAGACCCAGGGCCCCCAGGCGGTGCGGGCGGCGATCCGGGAGGTGACCACGATCTCGCCCACGGAGGGCCAGGGGCCGCGGGGCATCCGCTGTCGGAGGATGCCGTCGGGGGCCTGGGCGCGCCGCAGGAGGTCCGGGTCGTCCAGCCCGTCGAGGATCAGCAGCCACGGGGATTCCAGGGCGTGGAGCGCGCGGAGCACGCGGTCCTCCGGCGTCCCGGCGGTCCGGCGGGGAGCCGGGGTTCCACCGCGCGGGCGAAGGCGTTCCAGCGCCTTCAGCAGCCCGGACTCCAGCGAGGCCCCGTCCCGTGCGGACACCCACGAGATGGTCCGGTAGCTCCACAGGTACGGGTCCCAGTTGTGGCCCCCCGTGTGGCTCTCGTCGAGTGCGCGCAGCGTCTTGCCGGTTCCTCCGGGCCCGACGAACGCGCGGACCGGCACGCGTTGCAGGGGCAGGGCCGGTCTGCGGAGGCCCAGCGGCGCGTGGAGCCGGCCGCGGCTCCACGTGGTGCGCACGCCCCGGACGGGGCGGTCGGGCAGGGCCGGGCCGCCGTACAGCCGATCGGGGTACAGATGGGTCGGCAGGCCGTGCAGGTCGTCCTTCAACGGACCGGGCACGCCGACGGGTCGGGGTTCCACCAGTTCCTCCTCCGGCGAACGGTCGGGCTCTTCGGCAGGGGTGTCAGTCATCCGCCGCACCGGGCGGTCGGAGGCGGACCAGCTGCCCCAGGTGGTCGGAGAGGTGGGTCGCGGGCCCGGACGGTGTCGGCACCGGCTCCGTCAGGAAGCGGTCGGTGCCGGTGACGGGGTGGCGCTCGGGGTCGCCGTGGACGAGCAGGTAGTCGACGCGGTACGCCCGGGCGCCGTCCGGCAGCAGGGCGGCGTGGAAGGTCGGCAGGTCGGCCGCCGCGAACGGGTCCCGCCAGCCGCCGCCGTCCAGGATCTCCCGGTAGAGGCCGCTGCTGCTCGGGATGTTGAAGTCGCCCGCGAGGACGGACAGTCGGATGTCGGGTCGGCGGGCCTGCCGCAGGGCCCGGTGCACCGCTCGCACCTGCGCCAGGTGCAGGGCCTCGTGCCGGTTGCCCGGGGACCAGTCCCCGTCGCGGTTCGCGGTCAGATGGGTGGTGCCGACGACGGTGCGGAGTCCGGTGAGCTCGTAGGTCAGCACGCCCTGCAGGGCCGCGTTCGCCGCCGCGCCGGCTCGGTGGAGCACGCCGCCGCGCCGTGCCCGGGTGCCGCGGAAGGACCGGTAGGCGGCCGGCCCCAGCGGCACCCGGGAGAACGCGGCGAGGCCGCCCGCCGGCCGGCCGGACAGCCCGGTTCCGCAAGCGAGGAAGGGGAAGGACGGCAGCCGGGCGCGGAGGAGGGCGAGCAGTCCGGGCGTCCAGACCTCCTGGAGGTTCAGGACGTCCACGTCCGTGCCCTCGATGTGCGCGCACACCTCGGCCATCCGCTCCTTCAACGGAGGCAAGGCGTTCCTGAGCCCGCAGCAGACGTTCAGCGACGCCACCGTGAGCGTGTCCGCCCCGTTCCCCACGAGCCACCCCCGTACGCCCGGTGCTCCCACCCCGGAGCACCCGGGCACCCTACCCGCCGGACGCGGCCTCCGGTTGCGGCGGGCACCGGGACGGGGCGTCATGACAGGAAGGCCCGCGCCGCCCCGAGGGGCCGTGCGGCGCCGTTCCCTGGCCACCCGAGAGTGTCGGAGACCTCCGTGCAGACCGCGCGCACCTCGCAGCAGATCACCCGCGACGTCATCGCCTACATGGAGCCCGCGCTGCGCGCGGCCGCGGCCCGGCTCGACGAACCCGTCCGGCGGATGACGGAGTATCACTTCGGGTGGGTCGACGCCGAGGGCCGCCCGACGGCACCCGTCGGATTCCGGCGGCGGCCCGCACTGGTCGCCCTGCTGTGCGCGGGCAGCACCCCGCAGGCGTGGGACGCCGTCCGTACGGCGGCCGTCGCGGGCACGCTGATGTCCGCCGCCGGGACGGTCCACGACGACATCATCGACCGGGAGATGGTCCGCAAGGGCCGGCCCACCCTCTGGACGGCCTTCGGCACGCCGGCCGCGATCCAGGTCGGGGTCGCGCTGCACTGCCTCGCGTTCGAGCTCCTCGCCGAGGAGGGCGACCGGGTCTCCACCGAGCTGGTCCGCCGGGCCGCCCGCGCCATCCGGGAGTGCTGCTCGGGACAGGTCCGCGACCTGGAGTCCGAGGGCAGCTCGCGGATGAGCCTGGACCTCTCGCTCGAACTGCTGGAGAGCACCATCGCCGCGCCCACCGCCGGGGTCTGCCTCGCCGGCGCCCTGGTGCGCGGCGCGGACGAGGACGAACTGGTCGCCGCCGAGCGGTTCGGCCACCACGCCGGGATGGCCATGGCCTTCTACGACGACTGGGAGGGCGTCTGGGGCACCTCCCGCGACGCCCTGGAGGACCCGCTCGCCGACCTGAGGCGACGCAAGTCCCGGGCCTTCGCCGCGGTCGCCCTCCGCTCGGACGGGCCGGCCCGCGACCAGCTCGCCGCCTTCTACGACGACACCGCCGAGCCCACCCTCGACCAGCTGCGGCGCGTCGCCGGCCTCATCGAGGAGTGCGGGGGCCGCGCCTGGGTGGAGGAGCGGATCCGCGAGCACATCCGGCTGGCCCACACCGTCCTGCCGCAGGCCGTACCGGACCCGGTCGCGCAGGCCGAGCTCGGCGCGTTCGTCGCCGCCCTCGCCGACGAGCTGCCCTGACCGGGCCGACGGGCCGGGCCGACGGGTCAGTGCAGGACGCTGACCGCGCGGGCGATGACGAGCAGGGAGGTGACGAGTGCGGCGATGCTCTCGACGTCCATGAGGACCTTGGCGCGGGCGGAGAGCGGCATGGTGTCGGTCGGGCTGAAGGCGGTGGAGTTGGTCACCGACACGTACAGGTAGTCGATCAGGGTGGGTGCCCAGTCGCATGAGCGGCTGGAGCCGTCGGCGACCTCCTCCACCGCGTCGTGGTTCTCGTCCTGGGAGAAGCGGAAGTCCGCCAGCGGGAGTTCCCTGCGCGGCACCTGGGTGCGCACGACCGGTCCGCCGCGGTCGAGTTCCCAGAACGCGAGGCCGAAGACGATGACGTCGGTGGCCCAGACCTGGAGGGCGGCGATCAGCAGCGACCCGCCGTCCTTGACATCGGCGACTACAAGGGTATGGACCAGCAGCCCCAGCGCCAGCAGGTTGCTCACGCCGATCAGTCCGACCAGGGCCAGCGAGAGGGTCCTCGACAGGCGGTTCTGGCGGGTCATCCGGTGCGGGTTCACCGCGACCAGCGGGATCAGGAGCAGCACCTCCAGCGCCGGCAGGACGTAGCGCGGGGCGACGAGCAGCGGCTCCGGCAGGGCCAGGTGGAGCACGATCGCCGCCAGGGTGGCCGCCATCGCCGGCAGCCTGGCCTCACCGCGGCGACCGTGCCTCGGGTGGCGCTGCAGCATCGGCGCCCGGTGGGGGTTCGCCGCCCGAGGGGCGGTCGGCGTTCGGCTGTCCGTGCTCATGTCGAGAGGTCCTCCCCGGTCCGCGTGGCTGACCCGCGGCTTCCCCCGCACGCGCCGTCCACTCCCGCGGCGGGCGCAGCGGTTGCGCGCAGCGGTCGCGCGCGGCCGTCGGTCCGACGGCCGGCTCAGCCGGTGAGACCGGCCATCCCGGTGAGTGCGGCCATCCCGGTGAGTGCGGTCGGTGCGAAGGCCGCGAGCCAGGCCAGCACGAGCGTCCCGACCGTCATGACCGGCACCAGGAAGCGGGTCTCGAAGCGGTTGCCCGTCCGGTTGATCAGCACGATCTCGAACCGCCGCCCGTACGGCCACAGCAGCGGTGCGCCCTGCCGGGTGAGGCAGTCGCCCAGGACGTGGGTGAGGGTGCCGAGCACCACCGCCCAGGGCAGCCACGCTCCCGTCCCGGGGAGCCAGCTGTCGACGCAGGCGGTGCCGATCGCCGCCAGACCGACGGTGGTGGCCCGGAAGGGGGCGCGGGGTCCCGCGGTGTGCGGGAGCAGGGCGTGGACGGCGAGGAGGAGCAGGGCGAAGGCCAGGCCGTCGGTGAGGCCGCGCTCCCAGCGCGCGACGCCGGCCCGGGTGCCCGCGCCGGCCAGCGCCACGAACAGCAGGGAGTGGGTGGCGTGCCGGTGTCCTCCGGAGAGCCGGGCCACCGTGCGGCACAGCAGCCGCGTGATCGGTCCGAAGAGGTGCGCCACCGTTCCGTCGTGGTGGTCGAGGTCCGGCAGCAGCGCCGCGCCCGCCGTCAGCAGGACGCCGACGAGGACCTCTCCGGGCTGCAGGGGGCGGCCGATCACCAGGGGTGGCAGGAAGGGTGCCGCCGCCGAGAACACGAGTGCTCCGCTCACGGCGTGCGAGTGGCCCATCATGTGCGTCTCCCCCTCCGCGCGGTCCGGCCGTGGCCCCGGTGCGCCCGACAGCCGTCGGCTGCCCGCCGACCGGCCGTCCATGCGCGGATGCCGGAGGTCGGCCGCCCCGTCGGGGCCGGACGCCGGCCGCCGTCACTTCAGCGGTGGGGCACACGCAGCGCGAGGAGGGCGACGTCGTCGTCGTTGTCCGAGGGGCGGACGTGTTCGAGGAGGCGCTGGCAGAAGGCGTCGAGGCCGTGGTGGGCGAGGGCCGCGGCGTGCCGGCGGAGTCGGGCCAGCCCGGGGTCGATGCCCTCGGCGCGCGATTCGATGAGGCCGTCGGTGTAGAGCAGGAGGGTGGAGCCCGACGGCAGCCGGACGGAGGCGTCGGCGCGGGTGGCGGGGACGCCGGTGCCCAGCAGGAGGCCGCGGGGCGACCGGAGGTAGTCGGCGCGACCGTCACGGGTGACCAGAAGGGGCGGCGGGTGGCCGGCGTTGGTCCACGTCCACGTCCAGCCGTCCTCGGGGCCGGGGGTGAGGTGGCCGAGGACGAGGGTGGCGCCCGGCAGGTCGGTGACGCTGCCCATGGCGTGGTCGAGACGGTCGACCACGACGCCGGGCGGGCCCTGGTGGGACCAGGCGAGGGCGCGGAGCATGTTGCGCAGTTGCGCCATGCCGGCGGCGGCCTCCAGGTCGTGTCCGACGACGTCGCCGATGACCAGGGCGGTGGCGCCGCCCGGGAGGGTGAAGGCGTCGTACCAGTCGCCCCCGACCTGGGAGGCGTCCGGTGCGGACCGGTAGTCGACGTGCAGTTCCACCCCGGGCAGCTCCGGCAGGTGGGGCAGCAGGTGGCGCTGCATGGTCTCGGCGACCCGGCGCTGACGCTGGTAGAGGCGCGAGTTGGAGATCGCCAGCCCCACCCGGCGGGTGATGTCCTCCAGCAGGGACAGGTCACGGGTGCCGAACGGCACGGGGTTGGCGCTGCGGCCCAGCGTGAGGGCGCCGAGGACCTCGCGGGCGCCCCGGATCGGGGCGATGGCGGCGGAGTGCATCCCGGTGGCGGCGAACAGTTCGCGCTGGACGACGGCGATGCCGGAGTCGGGTTCGCCCTGGTAGACCTCGGGGCCGGCCAGGGAGGCGGCACTGCCCCGCAGGGCGCGCGACAGGGGCATCGGGGACCGCTCCAGGACCGCGGGCATCGGCCCCTCCAGCTCCGGGCTGCGGACGGGGCGGCCCTCCCGGTGTTCGACCACCCTGGTCCGCCGGATGTCGCCGACCTCGTCGATGAGGTCGACCACGACCCAGTCGGCCAGGCGTGGCAGCACCAGCGAGGCCAGCCGGTCGACCGTCTCCTGCTCGTTCATGGTCGACGTCAGCGTGGCGGTGGTCTCGGCGAGCAGGGCGAGGCGTTCGAGTTCCGGCAGCGTGCCCGGGGCGTCGATCGCCGCGTCGGCCGCGCCGGGGTGGAACAGCACCACCGTCCCCCCGCCGTCCTCCGTGGCGAACGGCGAGGCCGTCCAGTGCACCGGCAGGAGCCGACCGTCGCCGCGCAGGAAGCACATGGCCGCCCCGCTGCGCGAGGCCCGGGCCAGGACGGCGTCCATGAGCGGGCACTGCGCCCGCGGGGCCGTGCTCCCGTCCGCGGTGCGGTGCAGCAGCTCGTGGTGGTGGCGGCCGAGCACGTCCGCGCGGCTCAGCCGCAGCAGCCGGAGGCCGCGGTCGTTGACCGCGGTGATCCGCCCGCTGTCGTCGATCACGTAGGACCCGAGCTCGCCGACCTCGGGAGCCGTCCGCGACGGCGCGGTCGACGTGGATCCGTGCCCTGGCATCGATCGCACCCTTCGCGCGGCAAACGGAGAGGTCCGAACATCGAGCTCGATGCCGAAACCGGAACGGTTCGCTTCTCACCGTTCCGAGCGGCTTCATGCCTCGCCGTTCGGCGGGGCAGCGGGCCGGCCGGGCGGGGCAGCGGCGGCGGGCGGTGTCGGGACGATTGACATGCCCGACGCACCCTCCCATCATGGGAGCGCTCCCAAGCCTCACCCGCCGCACGCATCGTCGACGGTCGACGCGGCACCGCACGCGCCGCACAGCCCCCGTCCACCGTCCCGCCCGCGGCGTGCCCCCGGGCCGGCGCATCCTCCGGGAGGAACACCCCATGCCGTTCCGCAGCAGACCCGACGGGCTCCGACGTCCCCTCGCCGTGACGGCCGCGGCCGCCCTGGCCGTGGTGGCCGCGGCGCTGCCGCTGTCCGTTCCCGCCGAGGCGGCCGCCACCGGCGACACCACCGTCACGGTCAACGCGAACGCGGGCCTGGGCACCGTCGGCCCGGCCGCGCTCGGCGCCAACACCGCCATCTGGGACTCGTCCATGAACGACCCCCAGGTGGTCTCCCTCTACAAGGCGGCCGGGATCGGGGCGCTGCGCTACCCGGGCGGCTCGTACTCCGACATCTACCACTGGGTCGACAACACGGCGCCCGGCGGCTACGTCGCCCCCGGCACCGGCTTCGACGCCTTCATGGGCACCGTGCAGGCCTCCGGCGCCCAGCCGATCCTGATCGCCAACTACGGCTCCGGCACGGCCCAGGAGGCCGCGGACTGGGTCCGCTACGCCAACGTCACCAAGGGCTACGGGGCGAAGTACTGGGAGATCGGCAACGAGATCTACGGCAACGGCGTCTACGGCAGCGGCTGGGAGAACGACGTCCACGCCGACAAGACGCCGGACCAGTACGCCAGGGAGGTCAAGGCGTACGCCGCGGCCATGAAGGCCGTCGACCCGACCGTCAAGATCGGTGCGGTGCTGACCATGCCCGGCAACTGGCCGGACGGCATCGTGGCCGCCGGCGACACCGGCGACTGGAACCACACCGTGCTCGCCGCCGTCGCCCACGACGTCGACTTCGTCAGCGTCCACTGGTACCCCAACACCGGCAATGGCGACCAGTCGCTCGCCGCCGTGCAGCAACTGCCCGGCGAGCTCCGCCAGGTGCGCGCCCTGCTGGACCAGTACGCGGGGGCCGACTCCGCGCGGATCGGCATCGCGATGACCGAGGTGAACTCCAACTCCGGCAGCGGCGCCTTCACCAGCCGCCCCAACGGCCTGTTCGCCGCGGAGGCCGTGATGACGGCGCTGGAGAACGGCGTCTTCACCGTGGACTGGTGGGACACCCACAACGGCGCGGGCGCCGTCACCACGGTGGGCGGCGAGACCGACTACGGCGACATGGGCATGCTGTCGAACGGCAGCTGCTCCGGCAGCGTCTGCGAACCGGCGGTGAACACCCCGTTCGCCCCGTACTGGGGCATCAGGACGCTCGGCGCCCTCAGCGACCCGGGCGACACCATGGTGGCCTCCGGCTCCTCCGGCCCCGAGGTCTCCTCCCACGCGGTGCTCAGGGCCGACGGCGGCCTCGGCCTCCTGCTGCTGAACAAGAGCTCCTCCGCCACGCACACCGTGGACCTGCGGTACCTCGGCTTCACCGCCGGCTCGGCGGCCCCCGCCGTCCAGCGGTGGGCGCCCGGCGACGACGGCCCGGTGGACGCGACCGGCACCGCCACCGCCACCTCGGCGACCCTGGCCCCGTACTCCGTCACCGTGCTGACCCTGCACCCGAAGGCCGGCACCGGACCGTCCGCCGCCACCGCCGGCACCCCCGGGGCACCGAGGACCACCTCCGTCGGAGCCAACACCGTCGCCCTGAGCTGGCCGGCCGCCACGACCGGGTCCGTGGACCGCTACGAGGTCTACGAGCAGCTCGGCACCACCGTCCAGCTGCTCGGCTCGTCCACCGGTACCTCCGCCACCCTCCACAACCTGCCGCCCGGCTCCCGGCACACCGTCAACGTGCTGGCCCGGGACCAGGCGGGACGCCTCTCCCGGCCCTCCGAACCGCTGACCTTCACCACCGGCACGCCCGCCGACAGCACCTGCACCGTCTCGTACCAGGTGACCGCCGGCTGGGGCAACGGCTTCGTCGCCGACGTGGTGGTCAGCAACCTCGGCCCGGCGGACATCAACGGCTGGACACTCGACTTCGACTGGCCGTCGACCGGGCAGTCCGCCGGCTCGTGGTGGAACGCCGTCGTCGCCGGCGAGGGGCAGCACGTCCGCGTGACCAACGGCGACCAGAACGCCCGGCTCGCACCGAACGGCGGCAACTCCGTCGACTTCGGGTTCGTCGGCGGCAACAACGGCGCCAACCCGTCCCCGACGGTCTTCCGGCTGAACGGGACGGTCTGCCGGACCGTCCTCTGATCCGCAGCACCCCCGCCGGGTGGGGGCGGCCCCTGTCGCCCCCACCCGGCACGCCGCGCCGGAGGTCCGGTCCCGTCCGCCTCCTCCCGTGCCCGGACGGCACGTTGACACCCCTTCCGTCACCGCCTGCGGATCGCCATGCTGGAACACGTGACCGAATGCGAGGGTGGGGACGTCTTCCGCTGGGAGACCCACGGGGCCGGGAACGAACCGGTCGCCGATCGAGGGACGTACGTGGGCTTCACCCTGCTGCACCTGTTCGTCGTCGGAGTCGTGCTCCTCGCCGAGCCGCTCGCGGGCCTGCTGGTCGGCGCGGCCCTCGCGGCGTTCTGGGCGGTCCTGCTGCTCCCGCCCCGGCTGCGCGAGCGGCGCGCCGTGGAGTGGGCCGAGATCCGGCCGGGGCCCGACCCGGAACTCGTGCTGGCCCGCGTCAGCGGCGTCGAGGACGTCCACCCCCTCGACGCGGTCACGCGGCTCCGGCTGGTCCGCACCGGGTACCGCTCCGCGGACCACCCCGACGGCGGCCGGCAGGTGCTCGAACTGCGGGTGGGCGGCACGCGCTACCGCACGCGAGCCGCCCACAACCCCCCGGAGAACGACCCGAGGCTGCTCGCCGAGGCACTGCGACGGGCCTGTCCCGGAGTCGAGGTCATGGCCGACGAGGACCGGACGAGCTGGGTCTCGGACAGCGACTGAACGCCCCGCCGGGCCCCGACCCGGTGGACCCCCGTGGTCGGTACGATTCCTCCGCGCGACCACGGACCCGGGGGGATCGGCATGCTGTTCGGCCAACTGACGACCGTTTGGAAGACCGTTCCCTGGGCCGAGGCGGTGGAACGCCACCCGTTCCTCGACGGGCCCGACCTCGAATTCGACGGCCTGTTCAGCGAAGTCCCGGCCCACGTGCTCGTCCACGACGGCCACCTGGTCGTCCACGGCGGCGCAGCCGTCGGCTGCGCGGTCGACGACCTCAGCGAGCGCGAGGACGTGGAGGTGGTCCATGTGATCGACGGCGACCTGACCGTCGAGGGCAGCCTGCGCTTCGCCAACGCGGGCCACTACCCGACGCTGTGCGTCACCGGCTCCGTCACGGCGGAGAACCTGCTGTGCGAGAGCGAGTGCGTCCTGTTCGTCGGCGGCGCACTCCGGGTCGACGACCTCCTCGTCACCGACCTCTACGAGGGCGGCCTCCTCTCCGTGGAGGGCCCCTCCTCGGTGGGCGCCTGGCTGCAGCTCGAAAGCCGCGAGACCCGCACCCGTCTCGGCGGCGGCGCAGCAGGACGGGCTGCCGAGGTGCGGGTACTGCGCCTCGACGGCGGGGCGGAGGCCGAGGCCGCGGCGGCGGTGCTGCTGCCGGAGTTCTTCGACGGTGACCGGCTGGACCGGGGGAGGCTCGCGGCCGCCGCGGCCGCGGGACGGCCCCTCACGCGTCGCCGGCCTTCCGCCTGACGGTCCCGGCTCGGCCGGTTCCGCGCGGGTCCGACGGGGCCGGGGCCGCCGGGTCGTCGCGCCGCCGCGGCGGTGGCACGCTGGAGGCATGGAGTTGAGGCCGGAGAGGTGATCCGTCATGGCCGAACACCCACACATCGCGCTGGTGCGCAGAGGATACGAAGCGTTCTCCCGCGGGGACATGACCGCGCTGTCGGAGATCCTCGCCAAAGACGTGACGCACCACGTTCCGGGCACGCACATGCTGTCCGGCGACCACAAGGGGCTGAACGCGGTCCTGGACTTCTACCAGCGGCTAGGCGCCGAGACCGCCGGCTCCTTCAAGGTCGAACTGCAGCACCTGTTCGTCGACGGCCGGGGCCATGTGATGTCGGTGCACCGCGCCACCGCCGCACGTGGCGGCAAGCAGTTGGACGCCATGGGCGGGATCATGTTCAGGATCATCGGTGAGAAGGTCACCGACCTGGACGAATGCGCCGAAGACCTGTCGATCGCAGACGAGTTCTGGAGCTGACCGCCCGAAGTGCGCGTACCCGGCCGGGCCTGCGGCGGCGTCGGCACGGCTCGGCGCCGCCGTCGGGCGGGCACCGGGTCGTCCGCGGTCTTCATGCCGGTCGGCCGGGCCGGGCGGGGTGCAGGAAGACCTCGTCGGTGTAGCACCAGGCCCAGTCCTCGCCGGGCCGGAGCGAGCGGGCGATGTGGTGTCCGTCCCGGGCGCGGGCGTGGTGGTGGGCGTGCTGCCCGCGCGAGCTGTCGCAGCAGCCGACGTGCCCGCAGCTCAGGCAGGCCAGCAGGTGGACCCAGGGACGGCCGGCCCGCAGGCATTCCTCGCAGCCGAGGGGCGTACGGGCCGGGACCTGCCGCAGCCCGTCCAGATGGTCACAGGTCCGCTGGACGACGCGGCCCGGATCCGCCGCGACCCGCCATTCACGCTGGTCGTTCACGGCATCCACGGTACGCGGCCGAACCCGACGGCACCGGGATGCGCGTGACGGCGACGGCTGGGCAGAGCGGGCGCGGCACCGGCGACGGCCCGGCCGATGGCACGACGTTCGGGGCTTAGGCTCACCGGTCTGGTGTCGATCCGAGGAGACGGACGAGTTGACCGCTGTGGTGATTGTTCATGGCCTGTATCACCGTCCCGAGCACTTTGCGGTGGTTGCGGAAGGATTGCGGGCGGACGGAACCGAGGTTGCTGTGCCCGAGCTCCACCGCGGCTCCTTGGTCGCTGACACCGCCGCCGTCCAGGCCGTCGTCGACGCGTTGCCCGAACCCCCGGTCGTCCTCGGCCACTCCTACGGAGGGTCGGTGATCACAGGGGTCCGCGGAGCGGCACACCTCGTCTACCTGGCAGCGTTCGTGCTGGACACCGGCGAGAGTGCGGCCGGTCTCGGCGGCGCGTCCCAACAGCTCAAGGACGCCATCGTCGCTGAACCGAACGGCTCGACCACCCTGCACCCCGGCCTGGCCATCGACACCCTCTACGGCGACTGCCCCGAACCCCTCGCCGCACGGGCGGTCGGCCTGCTGCGTACGCAAGCCCCGGGCTGCGGACGAGGAGTCCCCCAGCACCACAGTTGGAAGGAGACTCCCTCCACCTACGTCATCTGCGCACAGGACCGGGCCATCGACCCCGGTTTGCAGCGCACCATGGCCTCGCGCTGCACCGAGGCACGCGAATGGCAGACCGGCCACTCGCCGTTCGTGGGGCAGCCCGACCTCGTCGTGGAACTCCTGCGAGAACTGCTCCCCGCCCGCATCTCGCCCCGGCGAAACCAGGAAGCCACAACCACTCGTTGATCACTGCGATCAGGACCGTCGCCTCGTATCGGACCGCGAGCCTGTCGTACCTGATGGCGACGGCACAGCGCCGCCACCATCATTCAGCAGGCAAGATCGATTTCCGATACGCGCCCTGGGTGAGCTCGACCGACTCGCCGAGGGGGATGCGGGCGTAGTCGGTCCCCTCCTCCGACAGCCATCCGTCGAAGTTCTCCATCCCGATGGCGCTCAGGTTGGCGTCGTGGATGGGGAACGCCCGGGCCGGCCGTACGGCGCGGACGAACTCGATGGCTTCGCGGAGCTTCAGCCACGGGCCGGATGCCGGGACGAGCAGGGTGTCGACCGGCCCGTCGGGGACGAACAGGGAGTCGCCGGGGTGGTAGACCCCGTCGACGACGAAGCCGAGGTTGGGGCAGCCCGGCAGGCCGTCGATGATCTCGGCGTGTTCGCCGCCGACGGCACGCACGGTGAACCCGGCCGCGGTGAAGGTCTCGCCCGCTGCGACGGCGGTCGCGCCGCTGCCGAGGGCTGCCGCGAGGGCTGCGTGGGTGTGGACGGTCAGCGCGGGATTGCTGTCGCGGGCCGCGGCCAGCTTGCCGACGTCGATGTGGTCCTGGTGCTCGTGGGTGACGAGCACGGCGGTGGCGCCGCGCAGCGCGTCCGCCTCGGAGAAGGTGCCCGGGTCGATCACGAGCACCCGGTCGCCGTCCTCGATGCGCACGCAGGCATGGCCGTACTTGGTCAGACGCATCCGATCAACCTACCGGCACGGCCTCATCGGCGGGTGCGGTCGCGGGCAGCGCGGGCGCGGACTCCCCACCGCCGCCGGTTCGGTCGCGGGCAGCGCCGGCGAACTGTCGGGCCGTCACCGTGTCGGCCGGCAGGTGGGAACCGCGTGGGTTCCCGCGAGGCCGGGTGCCGTGTGGTCAGCCGCTCGGAGTGCTGTCCCGGGTGGCGCCGTCGATGCTGTCCAGCCCGTCGAGGGCCTGCTGGGTCAGGTCCGTCAGGGAGTGCTCGCGTGCCAGGGCGAGGGCTCGCTCGTACTGACCCGACCCGCATCCGCCCGCACCCGCCGGTCATCGCTCCGGCGGGCGCGGGCGGACCGCGCCACGGGCCGTACCCGCCCCGATCCAGGCCGGCAGGCGGTGGACCGTGGAACGGACGCACTCGTGGCTGAACGGCTACGGCGAGCTCCGGCGCTGCACCGGGAGGAACGGCGCGGTCGTCGAGTTCCACCTCCACCGTGCCGCGACTCTCGTCAGGCTCCGCATGCTCATCCGACGCTCGACGAGCCGCTGCCGCTGGGACGGCCGCCCCGGCCCCCGGCGCCTCAAGTGATCCAGCTGCCGGTCGGTACTGATCGAGTGCGAGAGTCCCCGTCCGGGTGATACAAGGTCCGCGTGACTGATCATCTCTACTTCCCCACCCTGCTGCGGATGATTGACGAGCGTTCCGCCGCGTTCCGCGCCGCCGTCGCCGCGGCCCCCAGCCTCGACGCCGACGTCCCGTCCTGCCCGGGCTGGACGCTGTACGACCTGGCGAACCACCTCAGTGAGGGGGACCGCTTCTGGGCCTACATCGTGCTGAACACCGCGCCGGGCGACGAGCGGCCGAGCAAGGACGGGCTGGCGGCGCCCAGGGAGCGCGAGGCCCTCATGACCTGGCTGGCCGACTCCACGGAGCAGCTGCTCACTGCTCTGCGCGAGGCCGGCCCGGACCGGGCCTGCTGGGCCTGGTGGGAACCGCTGGCCTCGCCGCACACGGTGGCCGCCGTGGCCCGCCGCCGCGTCCCGGAATCGCTGATCCACACCTACGACGCCCAGCTGGCCTCCGGTACCCCGCAGGAGCTGCCGACGACCGAGGCGGCCGACGCCGTCGAGGAGTTCCTCGCCACCGTCTGCACCGGCACGGTTCCGTGGCCGGGCGAGCCCGCCACCATGGACTACCACGCAGCCGAGGCCGGCTCCTGGCGCCAGACGGTGGACGCCGCCGGTTCCCGCTTCACCCGCCTCACCGCGGCGGAGGCCGCCGAGAGCAAGCCCACCGCCGCCGTCTACGGCACGGCGAGCGAGATGGCCCTGCTCATGTACATGCGCATCCCGGCCGGCTCGCTGCGGATCGAGGGTGACGCCGACCTGCTCCAGCAGCTGCAGGACTGGGGCTGAGGCCGGCCGGCAGACGGATCACTTGAGGCGCCGGGTGGCGGGGCGGCCGTCCCAGCGGCAGCGGCTCGTCGAGCGTCGGATGAGCATGCGGAGCCCGACGAGCCCTCCGGGTGATCACCGAGCGTCAAGAACTCCATGATCACTCAGGCTCGTGCCTGCCTTGCGTTCGGGCCCGTCCGGGCTGCCCCACCCATCATTTGCCGATCGGCCGAGCCTCGTCGTCCCGCTCCAGGATCAGGCCGACCGAACCGTCCGCGAGCCCGTTGCCCTCTTCCAGGTGCAGGTGGCTGCCGTCCGGCGTGCCGTCCTCGGCGAGTGCCAGCAGGTGCCGGGCGAGGGTTCGCAGCCCGGCGGCGTTCGCCTCGATGACGGCCTCGGCGCCGAAGCTGCGGACGTTGATCCGCGCATCGTCGTCCCAGCTGAACACGCGCGGCACACCGTCACCGGTCACGGTCGTGGTGGTCCTGGCGATCGGAGGCTGATGCGGCTCGGCTGTCATGCGGCACATCCTGCCCGGTCGCCCGCCCTTCGGGGCTCGATCGCCGTCGGGCCGAGCTTCCATCCGCGGCTTTCCCGCTCCGTCGGCAACCGACCCCCTTGTCATGGCGTCTTCACTCCTGACGATGCACGGCCGGGGCCGACACGGGTGGCCCGTCGGCCGTTCCGACGATCCGGGGGGATCCATGCGTTCGCGCTCTCTGTCGACGATTTCCGTCTCCGTCCTGCTGGCCGGGCTCGGGCTGACGGCCTGCGGGTCCGGCTCGACCGACGACCCGCCGAAGGCCGCCGGCGGCGCGCCGGTGTCCGCCGCGCTCCTGGCCGGCCGCCCCGAGGCCCGGGCCTCCGCATCGCCGCTCGCCGGCGCCACGGCGACGGCGGCACCGGGCGGCTCCCCGGCGCCCCCGTGCTCCCCGGAGGACCTGAGGTGGACGGTCGTCCGGCTCACCGACGCGGCCACCGACACGAGGGACCCGGCGAACGCCGAACTCGTCGCCGCCAACTCCGGTCCGGGCAGCTGCGTCCTCGCCGGGTACCCGACGCTCGAATTCCACCTGGGCAAGGGGCCGCAGGCCGTCGGGGTGGGGACGGGCAGTCCTGCGCCGGTGACGCTGGGCGCGGGCAGGAAGGCCGTGATCGCCCTGCGCTACTCCGAGTTCAACGGCAAGGGGCCGGACAGCGGGAATTGCGTGTTCGTCACGGCCAGTGCCGCCCAGGTCGTCGCGCCGGGCACCGATACGGTCGTCCGGGCCCCGGTGGTGGACCGGCGCAGCAGGCCGACGGAGATCACCATCTGCGGCGACGAGGTCCGGATGAGCCCGCCCACCGCCCGGTAGGGCCGCTCATCGGGACGCGGGCGTCACCGGCGCCCCCCGGCCAGGTACGACGCGAGGGCGAGCGCCCACCGGCCCTTCTTCAGCCGTCCGAGGACGTATCCGACGACGACCGCGATCAGGAGGACGATCTTGGTGGTGGTCTTCATCAGGCGATCCCTTCGCTCGTGCCCCTCGGTGCGCCGTGCCTGCGGAGGGCTGCGCGCGGTGGGACACGCCGCCCGGCCGGGTACCTTCCGCTTCTGGCCGGGATCGGCCCGCGAGTAACCACCACCGGTCGAGCGGGGCCGGGGGATCCGCGTCCGGCGGCGCCGGCGGTGGATGCGATCGAGTGGACGCGATCGAGTCCGCCGCCGGCGCCGCGAGGCCGCGTGCACGGCCCGGGCAGGGGGCGAGGTCAGCCGACGGGCACGTCCCACTGCTGGTTGCTGAGGCCGTTGCAGTCCCAGATGCCCAGCGGAGCGCGGTCGGCGGCGTTGAAGCCGAGGTTGTCCAGCCACTTGCCGGACCGGGGGTTCCGCAGGCCGCCGTCGGCGGTCCCGGTCCACTGCTGGTTGCCGCCGCCGTTGCAGGTGCAGAGCTGGACGACGGTGCCGTTGGCGGTGCCGTTGTGCTTGACGTCCAGGCACTTGCCCAGGGCGACGATCCGGCCGTCGGAGACGATCTTCCAGGTCTGGGCGGCGGTGCCGTTGCGCGGGAAGATCTGCACCGGGGTGCCGTCCCGGTCGGAGCCGTTGTCGACGTCGACGCACTTGCCGGAGAAGACGCCGACGATCGGCCCGGTGACGTAGGTCGGCTGCGGCGGGTAGGTGTAGATCAGGGCGGCGCCGATGTACGTGCCGGCGATCGTGCACCGGACGGCGGAGGTGCCGCTGCCGGTGACGAGGTTGCCGTAGACGACGTAGCCGGGATCGCTCACGTTCGAGCTGCGGCAGATCGTCCACGGGTACCACCGTGTTCCGGCGTCCCGGGTGCAGGTGGCCGAGGCGTACGAGCCCTGCACGGCCGGCTTGCACGCGTCGGCCGCCTGCACCGCTTGTGCCACCTGTGCCACCTGCACGGCCTGTGCCGCCCGCGCCGACGCCGGGCGGAACCCCGCCGGTGCACCCACCGTCCTCAGGGCGTCGCGACGGTCACAGCCTCGACGGACGCCCCGCGGAGAGTCCGTCGGGCGGGATCGGCGCGACCACCGGGGGCAGGGGGGCTCGGCAGTCGAGCATCCGCCGGTCGTACTCCCGCTGGTGCGCCCGGATCTCGTCGGTGTTGTCGACGGCCCAGGTGTGCAGTTGGCTGAACGGCCCCCGCAGGGATTCGCCGAGCCGGGTCAGCGAGTACTCGACTCCGACCGGCGAGGTCGGCAGCACCTGACGTCTGATCATCCCGTTGCGCTCCAGGCGGCGCAGGGTCTGGGTCAGCACCCGCTGGGTCACCCCCTCCAGCTGGCGCTTGATCTCGTTGAACCGCCTGGGCTCGCTGAGGACCGCCAGGACGGTCATCGACCACTTGTCGGCGATCTGCTCCAGGATCGGGCGGCTCGGGTCGTCGGCTCGATGAGCGCCGTTGACGGCGGCGCCGGCCTCGGAAGTGGCCACGGTGTGCTCCCCCCTCACGTTCGCGGCACGTAGCAGTCACCGTGCCGGGAGCATGAGCATGCCATATCATGCGCGCATTCCGTCCCATACGATCGCATTCAATGACATTCCTTTGCCTAACGGGTACTCATATCACTTCCCCGCCAACCGGTTAGAGACGACCACCGGCGTCGACGAAGCCGATCAGGTCCTGGATCCGGTCCATCGCGCGCACCCCGTGCACGTCCTCGACCGCCCGGGAGACCACGTGGCAGACCAGGTTGCGCTCCAGCTCCCCGATGCCGATCCGGTACATGTTCAGGTACAGCCAGTTGAGGACGACCCGGTACTGCTGGAAGGCGTTCCAGCCGCCGAGTTGGTCGGCCGCGCCCCGGTGGCCTCCGAGCGTCCGGTGGAAGGGACTGCGGTCGGACCAGGCGCTCCAGCTCGAACCCCACTCCTCCGGACGGCCGTTCGCGTCGGTGTCGAGGGCCAGCTGCCCGGTCAGGATCAGCCCGTTGGCCCGGTCGCGGTACCGCAGCAGGGTGTCGAGCAGGCTGCCGAACGGCAGGGCGCCGTACTGGCCGGCGTTCGCGGTGACGGTGACGACGCGTTGCCTGAAGCGCTCCGCGTTGGTCTCGTAGACCCGGTCGAACCGCTCCCGCAGGCCGTCGGGGTGCTTGGCGAGGAAGGCGTCGACGTGGCCGCGGTAGGAGAGGTAGCCGTAGGTCACCGGCGGCAGGAACCGGTGCGCGGCCGCGATGAACAGGTCGACCGCGAGCGCCATCCGCGAACCGCCGCCGCGGACGTGCTCCAGCACGGCGAGGACGGTGTCATTGGTGTCCACGTAGTAGTCGGCGAGCAGGTCGGCGGCGGCCGGGCCGCCGAGGACGGCCAGCCGCCGGTCGTAGGGCTCGACCACCACGGAGTTGTTGGCCTCCCACGGGGTCAGCGGCCCCTGTTCGCGCTCGTACCGGGCGAGCCGCCGGTGCTGCTCCAGCGCGGCCCGCTCGTCGAGCACCGCGGTGGAGGGGTGGGCCCGCAGGTACCCGCCGAGGACGTCCGCCACGGCCGGGGCGACCACGGTGTCGAAGGCCTCCGGGGTCGCCTCGATCGGGATGCGGACGTGCGGCCCGCGCCGCCAGTGCGGCTGGAACCAGATCCGGGAGGCTGCGGGGGCCACGGCCCGGAGGAACGGCCGCACCGCGTCGAGCAGCAGGTCGGTGCGGTCGGGGTCGTGATGGTGGACGTTCACGGTGCGCCAGGAGTAGTCCGTCATCGCGCGTCTCCTCGACAGTTCAGCTCGATCAGGAATTCTGTCACCCGCGGCACGCCCTCCCGGTCGGTGAGCGCCGCCTCCGGCTCCGGCAGGACCTCGGTGAGGACCGCCGCCGCGGCCGGGTCCGCGGCCAGCTTCTCGAAGGCCAGCACCAGGGGCGGCGAGCCGATGTCCACCAGCAGCGGCTTCCGGGACCGGTCCCGGGCGAGTGCGCCCGTCGGGCCGGCGCCCGGTCGCAGCACGGAAGCGAAGAACCGGGGCGGGATGCCGTGTTCGGCCAGCCAGGCGGCCAGCAGGAGGAAGTGCTCCGCGTCGGACCGGCCGGCCGCGCGAAGGGGCAGGGTGCCCGGCCGGGCGATCCAGGCGGCGCGCCGGAGCACCACGCGTCCGACGGTGAGCCGCGGTGCGTGCAGCACCCGGCCCTCCCCCGTCCCCGCGGCCGCGTCGTGCTGCAGCGGCTGGTCGGGCCGGAGCAGGATCGGGTTCTCGCCGAACGCCTCCACCAGCAGGGCCATCACCGGGGGCAACTGCCGCTCGTAGGAGAGCCCGCCGTGGACGGGGCGGACGGCCGTGCCGCCGTCGAGCAGGACGGGCAGTCCGTCCGGCCCCACGGCGACGGTCAGCCGGGCGGGCGGCGGGTAGTCGAGGCGCTCCGGCAGGGCGAACTCGCGCTGGTTGAGCGAAGTGGCGAGGGTCCGCGCGAACTCGGCGTAGCGGACCCCGGCCGGGTGCACCGCCGCGACCGGCAGCGCGTCCTCGCCGAGCGCGCCCAGCAGCCGGCGCAGCTGCGACCGGCCGCGGCCGAAGCCGGAGTTGACCGCGTTGACGACCAACCGGTCGCCGTCGCACTGGGTGTAGACCGCGGCCGACCCGACCGGGCGCACCCAGGCCGGGAGTGCGTCCAGTACGGCGGCGAGCCGCTGCCGGTCCGGCAGGGCACCGCGGACCTCGCCGATCAGGCCGGCCAGTCGGCGGACCTCCGCGACCGGGCTGGCGGCCAGGGCCGCGGTGAGCCCGGTCGGGGCGAAGGCGACGACGGCCGGGTGCAGGCGCATCGCCTCGCTGCCGTGGCGCACCAGGTCGGTGTAGAAGAGGTCGAAGGGCACCGGCGTCCGCGTGCCGTACCGCTCCGCGACGAACGCGGCGACCGCCAGCTTGAACGGCAGTGCGTGGTCGAAGACGGCCAGCAGCCGGCAGGCGAGCGCCAGGTCGTCGAGGGCCTCCTGCCACGCGGGCAGGCAGGCCTCGACCAGCACCCCGGGGACGACCGACTGCTCGGTCACCACGTCCCGCAGCCTGCCGGTGACGCCGAGCGGCGCGAGGTGTGCGGAGAGCGTCGCACCGAGGGCGGCCCGTCCGGATCCGTCGGCCTCCGCGTAGGCGTGCAGCGCGTCCCGGACGGGCACCAGCTCGGGCGCGTTCCGCGCCAGCCGGCCGAGCGGGTCCGGGCCGTGCTCGTCGAGATCGGGCCGGGCCAGCAGCAGTCCGGCTGCCAGCAGTGAGCGCAGGTACGCGGCGGCCCGCTCCGGCGGCGCGGGGAGTCCGGCGGTCAGCTCGGCGAGCGTCGGCCCGGCGGCTGCGGCCCGCAGGCAGTGCCGCAGCGCTGCGGTCAGCGGCAGGCTGAGCAGTTCCTCCTGCGGCGCGGGGCCGAGGAACCGGACGGTGTCCGACACGACCCGTGCACTGGGGTTGACGCGGACGCGGGTCGCGGTCGCCGCGGCGCGTTGCGCGGCCAGCGGGACGAGGGCGGCGAGGTCGAGCTCGACCACCGACCGGGCCGGTGCGGTGGCGGTCCAGCGGAGCGGCGGTCCGTCCAGGACGAAACGGCCGAGGCCGCTCGCGGTGAAGGTGCTGAACGGGCTGGTCTTGACGGCGGCCCGGGCGACGTAGACGGCCAGCCGGGTCCGCTCCCGGCGGCCCGGCCTGCGCCGCAGCACCTCCCGCAGGGTGGGGCTGGCATGCGCGAGGCCCTGGTCGAAGCGGGGGTGGGTGGCGATCTCCCGCAGGGCGGCGGCCACGGCCCGGTCGGCCTCGGCCAGCAGAGCCGGCAGCTCGGCCCGCTCGGCCCGGTTCCGGTCCACGCTCCGCCCGAACTCGGCTATGTCCGAGGCGAGTTCGTCGCCCAGGGCGGTGCTGACCAGGGGATCGGCGAGCAGCCGCGAGGTGTCCCGCTGTTGGTGCACGCGGCGCCGCAGGGCGACCAGCCCCGGCTTGGCGGCCCCGTCCGGCAGCGCCCCGATCACCGCGTGGCAGCGGTCGGAGAGCACGGCCGCGCGGGCCGTCAGTGCTGCGGCCGCGCGGGCGGCCGCCAGCAGCGCGTGGCGCAGCCGCCGGTCGACCAGCCGCTCGGTCGCGGTCGCCGGCAGGCACGCGACCCGGACGGCGAAGGTGGCGGCGACGGCGGTGGGGTGAGGGCCGGTCACGGGAAGGGGTGGGGGTGGGGGTTGAGGTCGGCCTCGGCGAGCGGGTGCGGTGCGTGGCCGAGCCGGTGCGGCACCTCGCGCAGGCGGGACAGGCCGGTGGTCCGCCGGTTGCGGTGGCCGAAGGTCATCGGCAGCGCGCCGGGCACGATCACCTTGACGCAGTGCAGGCCGGCGGCCCGGTGCAGCGGCGACGTCTGGTCGACGACCACCACGTCCATGCCGCCGGCCAGCATCCGGCCGACGGCCTCGGTCAAGTCGTCGCGGAGGTCGGGGTGGTGCGGCCAGGGGCCGCCGCCGAGGCGGTCCCAGCCGATGGTGCGGTCGGGGCCGGAGAGCAGGAAGTCGAAGCGGTCGAGGGCCTCCGGGGTCGCGCTGCACAGCGCGTGGTCGGTCATCACGCGCACCAGGTCGGGGTCGGCCGTCATCCGCCGGGCCCGCTCGGCCTCGGCGGGGTAGCGGCGCAGCTCCTGTTCGACGATGGGCGCGAGTTCGCCGAGGGCACTGAGCACGGCGGCGGCCGGGTCGAGGGCCGATCCACTGGTGCAGACGACCTGCGGCCGAACGGGGTCGCTGTCGGTGTCCCGGGCCAGGACCCAGAAGGCGGGGATCGCCTCGGTCAGGGTGATGTCGAAGGCCCGCACCCGGTAGCCGGTCCGCTCCAGACGTTCGGCGACCAGCCGGATCCGCGGGTCGGGTGCGCGGGCGAGGTCGACCTCGGGCACCGGCATCCTGGCGTACCAGGTCATCAGGAAGGCGTCGCGTTCGACGACCTCCAGGATGCCGTGCAGGATCGCCTCCTCCGCGCACCCGCCGAGCGCGCAGCCGTTGGAGATCTCGAAGGTGAAGGGCTTGTCCGCCGCGGCGCCCGGCTGCCAGTCCGTCCGGTAGTAGGCGTGGCTCTCCGGGACGAGCACCGGGCGGGCGCGGCCGAAGGAGTACCCCCAGACCCAGGACACCACCGCGTCCTCGGTGAACGGCTGGTAGCGGCCGTCCGGGTCGGGGTGGCGTTCGGGCGGGAAGAGGCCGAGCGTGCGCGGGTCGAGGGCGTCGTCCGCGAGGTCGGCCCAGCTGCCGCGCACGGTGGTCCGCCTGCCCCAGGGCCACTGGCCGCCCAGGCGTTCCAGGGCCTCGGCGATCGCGGTGGTCCGGCAGGTGGCGTAGTCGTGGCCGCGTCCCCAGCCGGCCTCGCCGCGATAGCCGTACTCGGCGAGCACGGCCTCGGCCAGCGGGAACCGTGCGTCCCGCATGCCGTTCGGCGGGGCGACCACGCCGGTTTCGGCGTCCGCGTACACGGCGGTGAGCGTGGCTTCGGACAGCTCGCGGATCCGGGTGGCGCCCGGCCGCGGCTTGGGCCGGGGCTGCAGGGCGATCGCGGCCAGGTCGGCGGTGTCCGCCGGCAGCGCGCCGCAGACCCGGCAGAGCGGGTCGGGCAGGAAGTGGTGCCGGGCGAGGGAGAGGTCACGCAGGCCCACGTACCAGCAGCGGTCGGCGGCCGCACCGGTGTGCAGCAGTTCGCGGACGGTCGCGGCGGCGTGGCCGGTGAGCCAGGTCGAGGGCCGCTGCGCGATCCGCGTGTCCTCGCGCAGGGCGGCCGTCCACCGGTCGCGGCGGGGCGCGGCGGACCGCCAGGTCTCCACGCACCAGGCGCAGCCGGGTTCGCCGGGCCGGACGACCGGGCCGATCACGACCTTGTCGAGCTCGGTCCACACCGGAAGCCAGGGTTCGCCCCGGTCGTGGGCGGCGGCCCAGTCGCCGGTGTCCCACGTGTCGCGCACCACCACCAGGAAGGCCGGTGGCCGCGCGGCGATCGTGGCCGCCAGCAGGCCGTCGCCGAGTACGGTCTCGCTCACGTGCGCCTCTCCCTCACCGCGTCCTCCCGAACGCACCGCGTCGACCGGTGCGCACCGCGTCGTCCGGTGCTCACCACGTCAGCCGGAACTCGGGTCGCAGCCCGGCCGGGTGCTCGGTGCCCAGCTGCGCCATGAGCAGGCTCCGCCGTCGCCCCTCCAGGCCGAACCACTCGTCCAGCAGGTGCGTGAGCACGTCGTTCTGGATCCGGCTCGCCACGCCGATCGCCGCGCCGGCCAGACAGGCCCGGTGCAGTGCGGCGCCGGCGGCGGCCTGCTGCAGCCGGTACCAGCGGGCTCCGAACCGGGCCTCGGCGGCCTCCGCGTCACCGACCGGCAGCAGCCACAGGTTCGCGGTCCGCGCGCCCTGTTGGGTGAGGGCGGCGAGGGCGGCTTCGCGCAGCCGCTGCCGGGGGTCGCCGTCGGCGACCCGCTCCAGCCGGTGCTCGTCGGGGTGGTAACGGTAGGCCCCGGGCGGGACGCCGGTCACGTCGGCGACGACGCAGTAGTGCTCGACCAGGTTGTCCGGCAGGTCCCAGCGGGCCTGCTGTCCGTAGGCGGCGAGGACGGTGGCCAGGGCGAGGGGCGTCATCGGGTCGCCGTTGAAGCCGCGCACGGCGGCGTGCCGGGTCAGGATGCCGGCCCGCAGGTCGGGTGCGGCAAGCGGCAGGTCGATCCGCTCGCCCTCCCCCGCGGGGGCGGCGGGCAGCGGTTCGGGGCGGGGCCGGCTCTGTGCGAGCACGGCCGTGTGCGCGCCGCGGGCCCGTGGGAAGGCGGCCGTGGACGGGCCGCGCACGGCGGCCGGGGCCGGCGGGAGCAGCTCGACGAGTGCGTGCACGCCCTCCTCGCGGGGGTCGAGGCCCAGCAGGTCGGCGAGGTCGGCGTCGGGGAAGCGGAACCGGGCCGTGGCCTGCTGCTCGCCCGCGACGGCGAGGGCCTGCGCCACCTGGATGCCGGCCTCCAGGCAGGCGAGCCGGTAGTGCATCTCGCCGTACTTCGCGGCGAGCCGCCAGAACACGGCGGTCTGCACGAGCACCGTGGCGGCCGGCCGGGAGGCGACCTGGGCGCGGTAGTCGCCCGACCGCAGTTGCACCAGGTCGTGGCGGGCCGGGTCGTAGTAGTGGACGCCGGTCGGCACCTCGGAGTCGGGGCCGGCGATCACGTACCACTCGGCGCCGTAGCGGGCGCCGCCCGAGGGTGTCGGACGCCTGGTCACCAGCCACTGCAGCGGGTCGTCGTCGGGGAGGGCGTCGAAGCCGTCGGTGAAGGGCAGCATGTCCAGCGGCGTCAGCCACTGTGCGCGGGTGATGCCGCCGAGGTCGGCGAGCAGCCGGCCGAGCCGGTGTCCGGCGCGCTCCGGCGGCCAGGGCAGCGGATGGCGCGGCACCCCCGGGTAGCTCTTGACCACGTGGGGCGGGAAGGCCTGCGGGTCGGCCACTTCGGTCGGTGTGTGCACGTCCTCCTGGTAGCGCGTGACCTGGTCGCTCACGGTCACACCGCACACAGGTCGAAGGCCGTCCGGGTCAGCAGCAGGCGCAGGTGGGACTCCTGGGCCAGGCCGATGCCGAGCCGGTTGCACATCAGGTGGGCGCAGCGCTCGACGATCAGCTGCGGCACCAGGTGGTTGATGTGGTCCAGCACGTCGGCGGGCGCCTCGAAGTCCGGGTACGCGTCCAGCCTGCCGAGCAGTTCCAGCCGGACGAGGGTGTCGTTCAGGTCCCTGGTGCTCTCCAGCCATGCGTTCGCCACCGAGCCCTCGGGCAGCGCCACGCCGCGGGTGGTCGCCCAGACCGCCTCCAGGGTGGAGCGCAGTTGGGCCTTGTTGGCCTCGTAGTGCCGCTCGAACTCCGGCGTGCCGATCAGCTGCGCCGCCCGGCCGCCGCTCTCGACCATGAACCGTGCCTGGTAGGCGAGTTCGGGCAGGATGCCGGTGAACAGGGTGCGGTTGGCGGCCAGCAGGGCGAAGGCGTCCATGGCGCGCTGACCGGGCTTGCGGCCACGGGCGATCAGCTCCGCCGCGAGGGCGCTGGCCGTCATCAGGTGGCGTTCGACGGCCTCCAGTGCGGGGCCGGTGCCGAACACCCCGGTCTCCGGCCGGTAGTCGACGAACGCGACCGAGTTGTCCGGGTGGAGCACCGTGTCGTAGTCGGCCATCCGTTCCAGGGCGGCCAGGCCAGGCGCGGAGGCGGCGTACTCCTGGGGGGTCATCGGGGTCTCCGACGGCGAGGCGCGGTGGAACGCCGCGGCCGTCTCCTCGATCACGGACCGGACCTGTGCCACCTGCTCGGGACGGGTGCGCACCCGCAGCCGGAGGTGCGGGCCGCCCTCCCAGTAGCGCAGGAAGAAGAAGCCCTCGGCCCGCCCGGCGCGGCGCAGCCGTTCGACGGCGGGCCGGACGACGCCGACGACCACGGCGTCCTGGTCCCCGTGGTGGTGGAGGTGGGCGCTGACCCAGGTGCGGCCGGCCGGTCCGGGCGGTACCGGCACGTCGGCCATCGCGGACGCGGCGGGCATGGCGGTCGTGTCGGTCGTGTCAGACATAGGTGACTCCGGGCTCGTTGAGTTCCACGATGTACTCGGCGACGCGCTCGCCGCGGATCCGGCCGGGGTCCGGCAGGGTCTCGCTGATCTGCACGATCGCGTTCGGCTCGGCGAGCCGGCGTTCCAGTCCGAGCAGCAGCAGCGTGCTCGCGAAGTCCACGTAGGTGGGTTTGGTGTCGTTTCCCCGGCCCCGGTCGCCGACGCCCCTGCCACCGCCGCCCGGGGCCAGGACGGCCGGGTCGAGCACGGTGACGAAGCACCGCTCGGGGATGCCGTGTTCGGCCAGCCAGGCGGCCGTCCGCAGCATCCAGGCCGCGTCGGAGGCGGCGTCGGCGCGCCGCGGCATCCCGTCCGCGCGGGTCATCCACATGGCGCGGCGCAGCACCACCGTGCCGACCGTCAGCCGCGGCAGGTGGCGCACTCCGGTGTCGGCGCGCGGGTCCGAGGTCATCCGGAGTTCGGTGTGCGCGCCGAACCAGGTGTTGGACTCGCCGAAGGCCTCGACCATGAACCGCGCGGTGGGCGGCAGCAGCCGGTCGCCGAGACCGGGGTGGACGGGGCAGATCCGTCGGCCCAGTCGCCGTGACACCAGTTGGAGGATGCCGTCGCCGCCGCGCCGCACCGCCAGGTCGTTGAGGGGCAGCCGGTCCTCCGGGTCGCGCGCGCTGCGCACCCCTGGGTAGTCGACGACCAGCCGCACCCCGGGCTTCCGGACGTTGACGGCGGACCTGGCCACGGCCTCGAACTCGGCGAAGAGCACGTCGTCGCGGCCGGCGGCGAGCCCCCGTTCGGCGGGCGCGTCGCTGTGCAGGTCGAGGCCGTCCAGGATCTGCCGCACCCGGTTCCGGCCGCGGCCGAACCCGCAGGTGACGGTGTTGACCACCAGCTCCGCGCCCGGTGCGGTGTCGGTGAGCTGGCAGTAAGCCGCCACGGAGGTGGGGGTGCGCACCCAGGCCGGCCATGCCTCGGCGAGGGCGCGGACCTCCTCCGGGTCGATGCGGACCACCCCGTCGGGGCCGGGTGCCCGCCCGCCCAGCAGCCGTTTGGCGTCGGCGCGCAGTCGCTGCAGCTCGCCCAGCGCGTCGCCGTTCCCTCCGGAGTCGGTGCCGTCGCCGTCGGTGCCGTCCCGGTCGGCGGCCGCCGGGGCACCGGCCCGCTCGGTGAGGACGTCGCGGTAGAACACCAGCAGCGGGACCTCGGCCCCGGCCGGGTACCGGTCCTGGAAGAGCCGGCTCAGGGTCAGCTTGGTGGGCAGGTCGGGGCCGATCAGGCCGAGCAGGGTGCGCACCGCGTCCAGGTCGTCCAGCAGGGGCTGCCACTGCTCCAGGTCCAGCACGGCGGCGGTGCCCGGGTGGACGGCGTTCTCGTAGAAGCTGTACCGGGCGAACTCCTTGGCCAGCTTGGGGTTGTGCAGGTGGGCGTGGTCGCCGGCCTCGCGCAGGGCGGTGTCCAGGCCGCGGACGACGGCGTCGCGGACGGCGACCCTGGCCCCGGGGGTGGCGATGGTCGGGTAGGTCGACAGGGCCTCCTGCACCGTGTGCAGGGTCCAGTCCAGCGTCTGCAGGCCGGGCTGCCGCAACCGGTGCAGCCAGGCGCGCAGTTCGGCGACCGGGTCCGGGGACTGGTCGGCGAGCGGCGGGACGAGTTCCAGGACGCCCAGGGTGACCAGGCGGCGCAGGAAGACGTCGGCCCGGTGTCCGTCGGTGGCCCGGGCCAGGAGCGCGCCGCGCAGGTCGTCCAGGGTGGTCCCGTGCGTGGTCGCGTCGAGCACCCGGCGCAGCGTCGGGGTGAGCGCCAGGCCGTGCACGTGCTCGACCGGGCGGCGGCCGAGGAAGACCAGGGTGTCGTCGACGACGGTGGCGCTCGGGTTGATCCGGATCCGGCAGCCGCCGACGACCTCCGGGCGTTCGCTGACGGCGCGGGCGATCCGGTGGAGCGTGCCGATGCTGACCTCGGTGCCGGTCGACGCGGAGGGCCCGCCCTCCGTGAGGCCTCCGGGCCCGACGGGGTCCTCGGACCGGCTCCAGGCGGCGAGTCCGCTGCTGGTGAAGGTGGAGTAGGGGCTGGTCTTGGCGGCGGAGCGGGCCAGGTACTGGGCGAGCCGCAGCAGGCTCTGGCGCTGCGGCGCGCGCCCGGTGGTCAGCCACTTGTGCAGGGCCAGGAACATGTCCGGGTTGGCGTGCACCAGGCCCAGTTGGAAGGCCGGCAGCCGGCCCGCGTCGCGCAGCGCACGGCAGCTCGCCGCCCAGTCCTGTTCCAGCTGCTGCGGCAACTCGGCCTGCAGCCGGTCGCGTTCGGCGATCAGGGCGGACCACTGCCACAGCGGGGCGGTGAGCTCGGCAGGCACGTCGGCCAGCCGGGCGGGACCGATGCGGCGGCCGCGGTGGACGGCCCGTCGCACGGCGACCAGCCCGGCCTTCGCCTCGCCGTCGCCGAGGGCGCCGATCGCCCCGTGCAGCAGGGCCGACAGCCGGCCGGCCGCGTCGGAGATCTCGGCGCGCAGGCGTACCAGCTCCCGGGCGGTCTCCCAGCTCCGGTCGCAGCGCAGGCCGTCCAGCACGACGGCCGGGCTTCCGGCGAGCCGGACGACGGCGGCCGGGCCGAGCCCGTACCGCATCGGGCCGGTCCGGGCCTCGCGCAGGCTCTCCATCACTCCACCGCCTCGGGTTGGACGGGCACGATCATGCGTCCGCCGGGGCCCGTCCTGGCCAGCAGGATCTGGAAGACCGGGGTGTGGCGCCGCTCGGTCAGGCCGAGTGCGGCGCGGACCCCTTCGGCGTGGTAGGCGTTGACGACGCGGCCGGACAGGCCTTGCGCGGCTGCGGCGACGCAGACGCGGTGGGCGAGCATCCCGGCCTCCTGGTTGATCACGCGGTAGCCGCGGTCGCCGAAGGTGTCGAACGCCCAGTCGCGGTCGCCGACGAGGTGGACGACGGCGTTCATGTGCGTGAAGACCGGTCCGGGGATGGTGGCGCGCTCGATCGCGGTGAGCGCGTTCGGGCCGGTGCTGCCGGCGGCGTCACGGGCGACCGGGTGCAGCGCGCCGGTCTCCGGGTCGAGCCGGTAGGCCCCTGGCGGTACGCCGGTGAGGTCGCCGACGGTCAGGTAGATCTCCAGCGGGGCCGGTGTGCCGGCGGGGACGGCGTCGCTGACCGGCCCGGTGCGGATCCGGGCCAGTCGCGTCCACAGCTCGACGCCGTCGACCCGCGAGGCGACCGGGCGGAAGACGCCGGGCCCGGAGTCGCGCCTGCGCAGCACCCAGGCGAGGCCCGGCTCGGGGACCTCGGCCGCGGGCAGCGGCAGCGGCTCGGCGTCGGTGGCGGCGGTGGCGGCCGGTGCGACCGGGACGGCGGTCGTGAAGCTCGTGGTGTCGGTGCGCAGGGAGGCCCGGTCGACTTCGGTCAGCATCGGGCAGGCCCGGGGGACGTGCAGGCCGCTCGGGACGACCGGCGGCTCGATCGGCTCGATGGTCGCGGCCAGCGCCGCGGCCGTCTCCACGACCGGCCGGACCGCCGGACGGCTGCCGGTGGCGGCCGTGCCGGTGCCGGTGCCGGTGCCAACATCGTCGTCGGGGTCGGCGAGGTGGAGCGGCAGGACCAGCAGGGCCGGTTCCTCGTCGCCGTCGAGTCCGAGCAGTTTGCCGACCGGCCCGTCCAGGAACTGGTGGTGGACGTGGGCCCGCAGGCCTATGGCCCGGGCGACCAGGTCGAGGTTCCCGGCGACCAGTCCCGCCTCCTGGGTGCAGAGGCGGTAGGCGTAGTCCCGGTAGATGTAGGCGGTCTTGGGCAGCAGGGCTGCGAGCACGAGCACGGCCTGCGGCATCGGGCCGCCGGTTCCCGCCGCCCGGGTGAGCAGCCGGCGGTGGTCGCCCTCGCGCAGCCGCACCAGCGCGTGGTGCGGGGCGTCGTAGTGGTGGGTGCCGTCGGCGAGGCACACGTACAGCTGGACGCCGAAGAGGCAGCGTGCCGAGGCGACCGTCCGGTGGTAGGGCCAGGTCCCGTTGGTGTCGAACTCCTGCCGGGTGATGCCGTAGCCGTAGTGCAGCAGGGTGGACAGGGCCGGTCCGTCGAGGGCGTCCACCGGGCCGAGTTCGGCGGGCAGCGCGGTGGTCAGCGGGCGGCGCGGCAGGCCCCGGTAGATCTTGAACTTCAGCGGCTCGTCCGGGTTCCCGTACTCGGACTGCCGGCCGGCCATCGCCTCGGGCAGGTCCTCCAGGCTGACCCGCCAGAACTCCCGCCCGACACCGTCGCGGGGCGCCGTCACGGGAAGGGGTGCGGGTGCGGGTTGCGCACCTGCCCGAGCCGGGGCAGTCCGGTCACCCGACGGGCCGTGTGGCCGAAGGTCATCGGCACCGAGCCCGGTGCGATCACCTTGACGCATGTGAAGCCTCCCGATGCCTGTTCCGTTGAGGTGGTGTCGACGGCGACCACGTCCATGCCGGCGGCCGCGAACCGGCGGACGGCCTCGTCCAGGTCCGCGCCGATCTCGCCGTGCTCGGGCCACCGCCATCGTTCGACGCCCTGCTGCCAGGTCGAGGCCGGCGGGTCGTCCAGCAGGAACGCGTACCGGTCGAAGCCGTCCGGGTCCGCCGCGCAGAGCAGGTGGTCGGCCATCGTGACGACCTCGTCCGGATGCCCGGCCAGGTGCCGGGCGCGGTCGCGCCACCCGGGGTCCGCGGCCAGCAGGCTCACGTACTCGACGGTCTGGCTGAGCTCGTGCAGCGCGGCGAGGACGGCCTCGGCGGGTTGCAGCCCGCTGCCGCCGGTCGACACGGCCCTCGGCCGCCCGTCGCCGGTGACGTCCTCGGCGAAGGTCCAGAACGAGGGGATCCCGTGCTCCCGGGTGCTGTCGAAGATCCGCACCCGGTAGCCCCGCCGCTCGATCCGCTCGGCCACCAGCGGGATCCGGCGGTCGGGTGCGGCGGCCGGGTCGAGTTCGGGCAGCGGGGTGCAGCCGTACCAGGCCGTCAGGAAGGCGTCGCGTTCGGCGACTTCGAGGACGCCGTGCAGCACCGCCTCCTCGTAGCAGCCGCCCAGGGCGCAGCCGCTGGAGATCTCGCAGGCGAACCCGGCCTCGCCGTCGCCGCTGCGCAGCCGGTAGTAGACGAAGCCCTCCGGGACGAGCACCGGCCGGCCCCGGCCGAACGACCAGCCCCAGACCCAGTTCGCCACCGCGTCCTCGGTGAACTCCCGGTAGCGGAAGCCCGGCACGCGGTACCGGTCGGCGGGGTAGAGCCCGAGCGTGCGGGGGTCGACAGCGTCAGTGGCCACCTCCGTCCAGGTGGCCCGGACGGCGGTGCGACGGGCGGGCGCGTGGGCCGCCAGCCGCTCCAGCGACTCGGCGACGGCGACGGCCCGCGCGGACGCGAAGTCGCGGGTGCGGCCGTAGCCGGACGCGTCGGTGGAGACGCCGGGCACGGCCAGCACGGCCTCGGTGAAGGGGAAGGCGTGCTGCGTGTAGGAGGTGACGGACGGGATCAGGCCGCTCTGCCCGTCGACGTAGACCGCCTCCAGCGCGGCCGGGTCGAGCCGGCGGACCCGGCTCGACCGGGGGGAGAGCTTGGCCCGGGCCCGGCGGGTGATCCGCGCGCCCTCCGCGGTGTCGGGGACGGCGGTCGAGCAGGTCGGGCAGTGCGGGTCGGCCAGGAAGCCGTGCCGGGACAGTGCGAGGGTGGCCGTGTCGACCACCCAGTAGCGCCGGGCCTGCGGCTCGGCCCCGGTCAGTGCGGCGACGGTGTCGGCGAGGAAGGTCGGGAGTTCGGGGTGCCGCGTCCCGGCGCCGGGCCGGGCGGTGGGGTCCTCGCCGGACGCCGCGGTGCGTCGGGTGCGCAGGCAGTCGGGGCAGCCCGGCGGCCACGGTCCGACGATCGCCCGGTGGGGTCCGAGCAGCACCTGCGGGCGGTCAGCCATGGACGACCACGGCCTGTGCCACGAACGGACACAGCCGGGCGACGGCGGGATCGTGGTCGAGCGGCACCGCCACCACGCGGCCGCCGTCGCGCGTCAGCCGTGCCACGACCTCCTCCAGGGTGACCGCGCCCGGCCGGGCCGCGCCCGGGCCGTCCGCCGCCCGCGGCCCTCCGCGCAGCTCCGCGGGCAGGTCGGGCACCGGCTCCGGCGCGTAGCCGGGCTGGTCCGCGGCGCGGGACTGGTGGGCGAGAAGCGTCAGCTCCAGCCCCTGCTCCAGCGCGGTGGCGGCGTCGAACGCGCAGGTGCGGGCGACGGTGGTCTCCGGGGTGGTGAACGCGAAGGTGGGCAGGCCGAGCAGCCCGGAGAGGTCGTGGACCTCGAAGGGCTGGTCGACGATCTCCAGCAGCTTGCGGTAGCGGGCGCCGCGGGCGGTCAGCTCGGCGCCGTCCAGGTCGAGCCGCGGCAGCGGCCCGGTCGCGGTCGCGAGCGCCGCACCGACACGGGATGCTGCCGCCGCGACCACCGCGGCGCGCACCGCCTCGGCCCAGTCGCGCCCGGACGCCGCGGTCCGCGCCGGGAAGACCGCCGCCGCCTCGACCTCCACCGGTTCCCCGGTCAGCACGTCGACGCCGTGCAGGCGCTCGCCCTTGCGGGGGTCCGCCATCACCGCCGCGTAGCGCTCGAACGCGCGCCGCACGGCCCGTTGGCGCGATTCGACGACGCTCTCTCCGCAGCCGTGCACCGGGAACGGGCCGCCGGCGAGGCCGACGGGGTCGGAGACCACGACCTCGCTGACGAACAGCGGCAGCTGCTCGTAGTCGCGCTCGGTGATCTCCGCGAACACGCCCGTCCGGGCGTCGACGCACTCCACCGCGCGCCGGCCCAGCTCCTCGTCGTCGACGGGCGGCGCGGCGGCGAGCAGGGCCGGCCTGGCCGGGTCGTCGGGGACGGCGGGCAGCGCGAGCGGGTGCGGCAGGAAGGCGTGGGTCCCGGTCTCCAGGGTCTCCAGGTCGAACCGGACGAGCCGGTCGGGTGCCTGTCCCCGGTCGATGCCGGTCAGGTGGCGGAAGGCCGCGAAGCAGAGCTGGTTGGCGACCAGGGCGACGGTCGGGCCGCGCAGGAAGTCGCTCGGCGCGAGCTCCGGGTGGTCGCGCAGGTCGGCGCCCGCGAGGTCCGGGGCGAGCGCGTGCAGCCGCCGCCAGGCCGACTCGCAGGCCGTGGCGTCGCCGTCCCGGCCGATCACCGGGCCGATCCACGCCTCGTCGCCGACCGCGACCGCCTGCGCGAACGCGGCGCCGGCGGCGCGGGCGGCCCTCGGCAGCCGCAGGGCGCGCCCGATCATCGGCCGGTCGGCGACGTGCAGCACCATGTCCGCACCGGCCGCCAACCGCTCGTCGGCGGCGTCCTCCAGGAAGGTCACCTGCTGGTCGGGGTCGAGAAGCCGGGCCGCGGCCAGGTGCTCGGCGACGCGCTCCCGGTCGAACGGGGACTCGGCGAACGGTGCGACCGGGGCGGTGCGCAGACCGGAGCGCAACTGCGCGTTGGCCAGTGCCTGCAGCAGCGGGCCCGCGCCGGCCAGCACGACGGTGGAGTCGCGGTAGCGCTCGAAGCGCAGCTCCGGCGAGTCCGTGAAGTACTCGACGAAGGCGATGTTGGCGGCGTAGGTGGTGGCCAGCTCGGCGGAGAGGTTGTGCGGTCGGTCGTCCAGGACGTTCTTCACGTAGCCCTTGCCCAGCAGCAGCAGGGTCAGTTTGGCCAGGGCTGCGCGGCTCTGCTCCGGCACGGCCGCGCACAGCTCGCCGAGGGTCCTGGTGCCGTCCAGCAGCGGTGCGATCCGCTGGATCCACTCGTAGGTCGACGCGCCCTTGAGCATCGATCCGCCCAGGTTGCTGCGAATGTAGGCGCCCTCGGGCACGCGCATGACGTACACGTCCCCGCGCAGCCGCGGCCGGATCCGCTCGACGTTTGCTTCCATGACCACCGCTTCTTCGGGCAGGACTGATGTCGGGTCAGGATGAGGACCGAGAGCCACCCGGTCCTCGTTCACGAACACGCACCGGCTAGAGCGCGGGTGCCGGAAGGATCAGCACCCCGGTCAGGTGCAGGAGCAGCACGGGCAGCAGCAGCAACAGCTGCTCGCGCCGCCGGACGCGGACAGCTCGGTCAGGCCGTAGCCCGCCGTCACCGACGACGGGACGTCGGGCACGCGACGGGAGCTCCGGCCCCCGCTCAGGTGCAGGAGCAGCACGGGCAGCAGCAGCAACAGCTGCTCGCGCCGCCGGACGCGGACAGCTCGGTCAGGCCGTAGCCCGCCGTCACCGACGACGGCGGGTGACGGGTCGTCACAGTGATTTCACTTCGGGCAGCACCTCGGTGCAGAAGAGCTCCAGGGTCTGCCCAGCCTCGGCGAGCGGCATCGCACCGAAGTCGATCTGCCACAGGATCTGGTCGACGCCGCCGATGTGGTCGTTGAAGGCGCGGATCCGCTCGACGACCGTCTGCGGGGAGCCGACGATCGCGCCCCCCTCGGTGAAGAGTTCGGTGGGCTTGAGGCCGCGCAGCATCCAGCCGAACCCGGAGTAGCCCCGGTAGGCCGTGGACTCGCGGCGGTCCCAGGCGTTCACGGCCAGCGCCCACACGTCCAGGTAGCGCCGCAGGTGGGTCTCGGCGATCCGCTCCGCTTCCGCGTCGGTGCCGGCGACGACCAGCGGCAGGCTGGCGGCGACCCGGGGGCGGAGCCCGGTGCCGGCGTGCGCGGCGTTGAACGCGTCGCGGTAGAGGCCCAGGTGGTCGCGGAACTCGTGCGGCGAGATCAACGGGGTGATCAGCAGCCCCAGTCCCTCCGTGCCCAGCCAGGTGAAGCTCTCGGGCGTGCGCACCGCGGCTCCCCAGACCGGCGGGTGCGGCCGCTGGGTGGGCCGCGGCAGACCGGTCACGTCGCGGTAGGCGAAGAACGGCGTGTCCTCGCTCACCTCTTCCTCGGTCCACAGGCGCAGCACCGCCCGGACGGTCTCCCGGAAGCGGTCGGTGCTCTCCTCCATGGGTACGCCCAGCGTGTCGAACTCGTCTGGCAGGTAGGCCCGGGCGAAGCCCACGTCCAGCCGGCCGCCGCTGATCGCGTCCACCTGGGCGGCCTCCGCGGCCAGCTGGACGGGGTGGTGGAACACCGGCAGGACGCAGCCGGTCATCAGCCTGACCGAGGTCGTCCGGGCGGCCACCGCGGAGAGGAATCCCAGCGGGCTCGGGCAGTATCCGCCGTAGTGGTGGAGGTAGTGCTCGGTCATCTTGATGGAATCCAGGCCGCCGAGCTCGGCCCGGACGGACAATTCCAGCGCGTCGCTGAAATAGCTCTGCGGAGATTTCGTCCCGGGCGGGCAGTCGGGAAGAAAGGACAGACCGAAGCGCAACGACACCACTCCCTGAACCGGATTCCCCCGGGAATTCCCCGGGATATCCGCGCGATCGACGCCTGCAGTGGCCATCCACCCGTCCCGAGGTCAGCCTGTGTGCAACACAGGCCAGTTGGTGCAGGGCGGGGGATCTCGGCCGACGCTACATCGAGCCACGGAAGTCGTCAATATCCAACATAGGGAGCCGCCACAGGAAAGGTATTCCGGCTCGCGGCCGGTATCCTCCGGGATACTTACGCTACAAATCGCGCGTTATTGACGGCGCCACGGCACGCTGCGAGCGTGTGTGTCCCTTGCCGACTGCACGGATGGGAAGCCATGACCTCCACCTGGCCGGCCGGGGCGGCCGCGAAGAAGCGGACCGTCCAGCTCGTCGAGTTCACCGCGATGCGCGGCGTCCGGTACAGCGTCACCCTGGGCTATCTGAAGGCCACCGCGGTCGCCGACCCGGTGCTCGACGACGCCTGCGACTTCCGGATCAACGTGCGCGAGCAGACCGGCGGCGACCGGGCCGTGACCGAGCTGCTGGACTCCTGGGACGAGCCGTTCGCCGTCGCGCTGACGGTGTTCTTCTGGAACCGCGCCCAGTCCCTGGAGCTGGCCCGCCGGGTGAAGGAGCGCTGGCCGGACTGCCGCGTCGTGCTCGGCGGGAACGACGTCAGCCACCAGCAGGACCCGCTGTTCGCGGAGGCCCCCTGGGTGGACGTGCTGGTGCACGGCGAGGGCGAGTTGCGCTTCCGCGACCTGATCCGCTGCTTCCTGGCCGGCGGCGACCTCGCCGCCGTCCCCGGCATCAGCCACTGGTCCGACGGCGCCGTCGTCACCACCGCGGACGCGGACCGGATCACCGATCTCGAGCAGGTCGTCTCGCCGATCCTGACCCCGGTCTACTCCGACGAGGAGATCGCCGGCTCGTCGATGATCGTCTACGAGACCAACCGCGGCTGCCCCTACAAGTGCGCCTTCTGCTACTGGGGCGGCGCCACCAACTCCAAGGTGCGCCAGTTCGACCTGGACCGGATCTTCGGCGAACTGGACCGGCTCGTCCGGCTGATGCCGACGGACGCCACCCTGTTCATCGCGGACGCCAACTTCGGCATCGTCGCCCGGGACCGGCAGATCGCCGAACGCATCGTGGAACTCACCCGCCGCCACGGCAAGCGGCTGGTCATCAGCACCAACTGGGCCAAGAACGGCAACGACCGCATCGTGGAGATCGCCGGCATGCTGCACGCCGCCGAACTCACCGGCGCGATCACGCTGTCCGCGCAGTCCTTCGACCCCGACGTGCTGAAGATCGCCAACCGCGCCAACATCCGGACCGACCACTACCGCCGGCTGCTGGCCCGCTTCCGCGCACTGGACGTGCCCACCTACACCGACCTGATCTGGGGCCTGCCGGGAGAGAGCTACGACTCCTACCTGGCCGGGGTCGAGGAGGTGCTGACCGCGGGCGGCTCACCGGTGATCTATCCGCTGCTGCTGCTCAACAACACCGAGTACTCCCGGGAGTCCTTCCGGGACGAGCACGGGCTGACGACGCGACGGATGCCGGGCGACGTCACCAACCCCGAGCTCGTCGCCGAGGTCGTCGTCGGCCACGACCGCATGACCGCCGAGGAATGGGTGCGCGGCATGGCGTTCCGGGTCTCCATGACTCTCTTCCAGAAGATCCTGCTGCGCTGCGCGCTGCGCGTCGTCCACGCCACGACCGGTGTGCGCATGGTCGACCTGTGCGAGCAGTTGTGGTCCTTCCTGCTGGAGGACTGCGCCGACCCCTTCCTGCGCGCCGTCGCCCGCAACGTGGCCGCCGCCCACCGGGAGCCCGCCGACCTGGACAGCGCGCTGCTGCGGACGGTGATCGGCGACCGCGTGGTGGTGCCCGAGGAGGTGCACTTCCAGGCGCTGCTGTGCCGCGCCGTCGGCACGGAACGCACCGCGACGGACCTGCTCACCACCGCGGTCGGCCGGCTGTGCGACCGGCTGGCCGCCGCCGGCCACGAGATCGACCGCAGGCTGGTCGACGGCGCGCTGACGCTGGACATCGCGGCGACGACGATCCTGCGGGCCAGCCTGCGCGGCGACCTGGACGAGGCCGGGTTCGCGGTGCCGCGCAGGGCCTGGGACCTGCTGGTGGAAGCCGGGGACGTGCCCTCCGGACTGGACGCCGGCGGCCGGGGCGCCACCGTGCGGGGCACCGTGTGGGCCCCGGCGCGCTGGGTCCACTACCCGATCAGCGTCTACGCGCTCTCCATCTGGCACGGCACCGGCCGACCGTTGCACGACCTCCTGTTCGACCTGGCCCCCGGACCGGCCCGGGGGCCGCTCGTCCCCGCCTGAGGGTCCCGGCGCGGGCTCCGCGGTCACAACCAGCCGCGCGACAGTGCCGTCCTGGCCGCGTCCGTACGGTTGCGCGCGCCCAGCTTGGCCATCGCGGTGGACAGGTAGTTGCGCACGGTGCCCTCGGCCAGGCACAGCCGCGCCGCGATCTCCGCATTGCCCGCCCCCTCCGCGACCGCACGCAGCAGCTCGCGCTCCCGGTCGGTCAGCGGATCGGCCGCGTCCCACGCGGCGACCGCGAGCTCCGGCGCGACCACCCGCTCGCCCGCGTGCACCCGGCGCAGGGCCGCGGCGAGTTCACCGATCGGCGCGTCCTTGAGTACGTAGCCGGCCACCCCCGCGTCGACCGCCCGGCGCAGGTAGCCGCTGCGGGCGAAGGTGGTGACGATCAGCACCCGGACGGGGTCGGCCGTCCGGTTCAGCTCCGCGGCCAGGTCGAGGCCGGTGCGGCCGGGCATCTCGATGTCGGTCACCAGCACGTCGGGGCCGTGTTCGCGGACGGCGGTCAGCGCATCGTCGCCGTTGGTCGCCGTCGCCACCACCGTGATGTCGGGCTGCAGGTCCAGCAGGGCGGCGAAGGCGCCCAGCACCATCCCCTGGTCCTCGGCCAGCACCACCCGGATCACCGGGCCGCCGCCTTCAGTGGAACGGTGATGGTCAGCGTCGTGCCGGCCGTGCCGCTGCGCTGCACCGCACCGCCGACCTTCGCGATCCGCTCCCGCAGCCCGGTCAGCCCGGTGCCCTCCGGGGCCGAGCCCCCGATCCCGTCGTCCGCGATCACCAGCCGCACTCTCCCCTCGTCCGCGTCCAGTCCGATCCGGCAGCGGGTGGCCCGCGCGTGCCGGGCAACGTTGGTCACCGCCTCGCGCAGCGCCAGCCCCAGCTCGTGCTCGACCTCCGCGACCAGCAGCAGCCCGTCGTCGCAGTCGACGCCGAGGCTCACCCCCGTCCCGGCCAACGCCCGCCGCGCCGACTCCAGTTCGCTGCGGACGGTGGTCCGGCGCCAGCCGGTGACGGTGCTGCGCACCGCGGCCAGCGCCTCGCGGGCATTGCGTTCGATCTCCTCGGCCTCGGCGCGCGCCCGGTCGGGGTCGACGGGCACCAGTTCCTTGGTCAGCTGGGCGCGCATCACCACGGCGGTCAGCGAGTGCCCGAGCAGGTCGTGGAGGTCGCGGGCGATCCGCTCGCGCTCGGCGAGCGTCGCCAGCAGCTCGACCTGGGAGGTGCGCAGCCGCTCGTTCTCCCACTCCTGGAACCGGTCGCGCTGGCGCAGTTCGAGCAGGCCGACGACCCAGATCAGTACGGACGCCGACAGGAACCCCCACAGCCGGTAGGGCATCGGCACCCTCGACACCGCGGCGGCGGCACTGTTCAGGACGGTCAGCGCCGCGAACCACGGGCGCGCCTCCCGCCAGGACAGGGTGTCGCCCGCGACGGCCGCCGCGTAGACGAACAGCACGCTCGCGTTGGTGTTGAACGGGGTCGCCAGCGCGCCGATCGCGGCCATCGGCACGACCGCCGTCCAGACGTGCCGCGCGGCCGGCCCGCGCAGCAGCTTCACCGCGTACAGCCCGGCCGTGGCCGCGCACACCGCGATCGCCAGCGGCCACTCCCACCGGGCCGGGGTGGGCGAGAAGTACGGCTGCGCGGGGACGAACAGCAGATAGCCGAGGTGGACCCACTCCCACGTCCGCAGGCCTGCAGTGCGCGAGCCGGCGGCGGCCGCCCTCGGGGCGGTCACGTCCGGGCGTGGCGATGGGCCAGCACCGCCAGTCCGAGCGCCGCCGCCGTCGTCACCAGCAGGGCCAGGACGTGGATCAGCACCCCTCCCCCGGACAGTTGGGCGAGCCCGAGTCGGGCGAGGTGGTACGTCGGCAGGAACCTGGCGATCTGACGCACCGTCTGCGGCAGGAACTGGAGCGGGATCCACAGCCCCGACAGTACCGCCAGCGGGAAGAGCAGCGCATTGAGCAGCGCGATCGTCGCACTGGTGCGGAACCGCAGGCCGACCGCCACGCTCACCAGCGTGAACGGCACCGTGCCCAGCAGCAGGACCACCGCCACCCGCACGAGCTGCCCGGCCGAGGCGTGCAGGGTGCCGAAGGCCGCGGCGGCCGCCCCCATCAGCACCAGCACCCCCACCGCGTACAGCAGTGCGGCCGCGGCCTTCGCGGCGAGGCTGATCACGACCGGCACGGCGGAGACCCGCTTCGTCCGCAGCCACCCGAGGTCGCGGTCCTGCGCGACCCCGATGCCCGGCTGCAGCGCGGCCACCGTGATCACACCGTAGGTGCCGAAGGTGGCCACCATCGCGGTGCCGGCCGTGACGCCCTGGGTGACCTCGTGGCCGTAGAGCAGGTCGAACAGCACGAAGAACCCGACGGGCATGAGGATGCTGAAGAACAGCGAGGTGGGCTCGCGGACGATCGCCCGCAGTTCGTCCCGCAGCTCGACCCCGAAGATCCGTACCGCCGTCGCGCTCACCGTGCCGCCTCCGCCGTGTCCGTCAGCGCGAGCACGGCTTCCTCCAGGCCCGCGTCCTGCACCCGCAACTCCGACAGCTGCTCGTCGCGGTCCAGCAGCACCCGCAACAGGTCCTCGGGCGAGCGCGTCCGGATCCGGATCAGCTCCTGCTCCGCGGTGACCGAGAGCGCACCCGGCAGCCGCTCGACCTCCCGCGGGTCGAGGCGGGTCCGGACGGTCACGGTGCGGTCCGGCAGCCGGGCCACCAGCTCCTCCGGGGGCGCGTCGGCCAGGATCCGGCCCCGGTCGAGCACCACCACGCGGTCCGCGACCGCGGCCGACTCCTCGATCAGGTGCGTGGTCACCAGCACCGCGGTGCCCTGCGCCCGGCGGCG
Organism: Streptomyces sp. NRRL B-24484; assembly: GCF_000717715.1. Lineage (GTDB taxonomy): Bacteria > Actinomycetota > Actinomycetes > Streptomycetales > Streptomycetaceae > Kitasatospora. Next base: position 232,396 of record NZ_JOAI01000003.1, read on the forward strand.
TGCCAGGATCTCCCAGAAGTGCCGCCTGGCCGCGGTGTCCAGGCCCACGGTCGGTTCGTCGAGCACCAGCAGGGCCGGATCGGTGACCAGGGCCATCGCCAGCTGGACCCGCTGCTTCTGGCCGCCCGACAGCTTCGGCACGCGCCGGCGCCGCAGCTCGGCCAGTCCGAGCTCCGCCAGCACCGGGCCGGCGGCCGAGGCCCGCAGTCCGCCGCGGACGGCGGCGCCGGTCACCAGCTCGCCGACGGTCAGCGTGTTCGGAAGGCCGAGCGTCTGCTGCGCCACGCCGAGCCGCCGCCGGGTCGCCGCACGACGCGGATCACCGTCGAGCACCTGCACCGAGCCCTGCTGCGGGGCGAGCAGCCCGACGGTGAGCGACACCAGCGTCGACTTCCCGGCACCGTTCGGGCCGAGCAGCGCCACGCACTCCCCCGGGTCGACCCGCAGGTCCACCCCGTCCAGCGCGAGGCGCTCGCCGTACCGGTACCGCAGCCCCTCGGCGGTCATCACCGCCCGTGTCGTCCCCATGGCCGTCAGCCTCGCGCGGGCCGCCCGCCACCGGTAGTGACGCCGCGTCACCGACGGTGAATGACAATTGTCAACGGACGGGCGGAGCACCCGGCGCGACGTGTCAAGGGTCGGCTCTGCCGTCCGTCGCAACCGGGCGAACGCCGTGTCGCCCGAGCGGGTGACCACGACGCCGGACGCCGAGGTTCGATCGTCCGGAGGGTTGAGGGCTCGCAGAGAATCAGCATGCTGATTTGATCTCGGGGTTGGCTTCCGGTGCGAGGAAGGCCATCACGTCTGCCGGGGTGCGGAACCGTGCGGTGGATGGTGGAACGGTGTGGCCGTGCTCGGCCAGGGTGGCGCGGTGGCGCCGTGGCGCCGTGGCCCCGTGGAGGAGGAGGCCGCCGAGTGGCCGCGGCGGGTTCTCGGCCCGGCAGCCGCTGCCGATCGGTTCTGATGCCTGCACGGCCGACATCGGCGGCCGTCCGGCGCGCCTCACCAGGGCAACGGCCTGCCGTCCCGGAAGAAGCCTCCGGTGGGGCCGGTGTCCGGCAGCGTCGCGGCCCAGACCAGGTGGGCGGCGCCCGCTTCGACCGGGCCGCCGCCCGGGCCGCCCATGTCCGTGGCGACCCAGCCGGGGCAGACGGCGTTGACCAGGATCCGCTCCGCGCGCAGTTCGTCGGCGAGCTTGCGGGTGAGCGCGTTCAGTGCCGCCTTGGAGATCCCGTACGCCGGCTCCCCACCGGTCATCTCCGCCAGTGAACCCGACTCGCTGGACACGTTGACCACCCGCGGACGGGCGGAACGGCCGAGCAGCGGGCGGAATGCCTGCACCATCTTCCAGGCGCCGAAGAGGTTGGTCTCCAAGGTGCGGCGGACCTCGTCGAGATCGACGTCGACGGCCCGTTCGGCGGGGTCGTAGTTGATGGCGGCGTTGTTGACCAGCACATCGAGTCGGCCGAACTCCGCCTCCACGGAACGGGCCAGCGCGTCCACGCCGTCCGCGTCGGTGATGTCCAGCCGCCGCGGGAGTACGGCACCGGGCAGCTCGGCGAGTTCCGCGGCGGCACGCTCGGCGTCCGCTGCCCGCCGGGCGCACAGCAGGACGGTGTGGCCGAGTTCGGCGAGCCGGCGAGCCGTCTCGTGGCCGATCCCCCGGTTCGCGCCCGTGACCAGCGCGACCGGCGCAGTGGCATCCATCGTCTCCCCCGTCGTTCCGGATCGGTCGGTCCCGAGGCGGCCCGGCACCGGCCGGACTCTTCCGTGCCCCACTCTGCACGCTAATCGATCGGCGCAGCTGCGGGCTGTACGCAGGGGAGCTCGGAAGTGCAGCGCGCCGATGTCGCGGACGGTCCGGGCGAGGGCCCGGATGAGCTCGTTCTCGGCGTCGCGGCGCCACACCAGGGCGTACGGATCGTCCCCGTCTCGGGGAGGGGGACGAACTGCACGTGGGAGGCGGCAACGTGCTGTGGGACTGCGTGCCCTACGGAGCGCCCCGAGGCCGTGCGCGCCGCCGCCGACCTGCTCGCCGGCTACCGCTTCGAGCGGCTCCACGGGGCGTGGTGGGACCGCGTCGTCACCGGCGACGGCAACGAGGTCCCGGCCCGGTCGGTCGCCCGGTACCTGCGCTTCGGACGAGGGACTGCCGCCGGAGTCCCGCCCGTGACGCCGGCGGAACACGTCCGTCCGGGAAACTGCAGAAACGACCCGACCAGCACCGTTGCACTCACCGTGGCAGAGATCCGACGGCTCCTGGACGCTCTCCTGCCCCGCCCCCGGCCCGACCGCGACCACCGCCAACACGCCCTGAACTGGTCCTACTCGCGCCGGCACCACCAAGCCATCGCCCGCCACTGCCACTACCGAAGAAGAACCAGCTCAGAGCACGATTTCTCACTGGAGTACTAGCTGACCGCCGCTCGCGAGTGACGGCCTGCCAGGAGGCGCGCTGCGGCGGCCAGGGCCGACGCGCTCGCGGCCGCCCATGGCAGCAGGCCGAGGACTCCGCCGGCCTGCTGCCAGAGGCTGAACAGGCTGAAGGCGGCGGTCAGCGGCAGCAGGGCGAGCCCGGCGGCTGCGGCGTCGAGCCGGCCGCGGGCCGCGCACAGGACGGCCGGCAGCAGGGGCGCGAGCAGCAGGAGGAGCGGCCGCCACCCGTCCATCAGGTGCCGGGTGTCGTAGCCCCCCTGCACCTGCGTCGCGGCGAAGCCGGCGGCCGCGCCGGCGAGCACCAAGAGCGGCCGGGCGTGGCGTCGCGGTTCGTCGAGCAGGGCGGGCGGGGCGGCGAGCAGCAAGGCGCCGCCGGCGAGGTACGGCATCAGGGCGGTCGCCGTGTAGAGCACCCACCAACCGGTCGGGGCGTCCTGCGCCGCGAGGGCGATCCGCAGGGCGCCGAGCAGGGCGACGGCGACGGCCAGGACGCGGGCGGCGCGCCAGGCTCCGAGGGCGGCCGCGGCGGCGAGCAGGGCGGGGACGACGGTCAGGCCGAGGACGGCGAGTTGGTCGGGCAGGTCGGCCCAGGGCGGGGCCAGGCCGGACCTGGCGGCGACGCGGATCTCGTGGGTTCGGGGGTCGGCGAGTCCGGGGACGGGGCCGGCACCGAGCAGGGCGCCGGCGAGGAGGGGCGCGGCAGTCGCGAGGAGTCGGCCGCCGAGGGTGGTGGCGGTCAGGCGGGTGCGCAGCCGCAGGCCGTAGGCGGCGAGGTCGAGTGCTTCGCGGGCGGTCGCGAGCCGGCCGGCGTCGGCGGTGGTGTCGGCGAAGACCTCGGCGAGTTCGACTCCGCGGTCGCGGCGGTAGTGCGCCGGGTAGGCGGCGAGGGCGGTGCGCAGGGCCACCGTGCGGGCGGTCACGCGAGGGCCCGGCGGGTGTGGACCGCGGGGCCGCCGAGGCGGCGCTGGGCCTCGGCGGCGACGGCGCGCAGCCGTTCGGCCTCGGTGGCCAGGACGTCGCGTCCGGCGCCGGTGAGGGCATAGCTGCGTCGGGCCCGGCCGTCGACGACCTCCTCGGCGGCGACCTCGATCAGGCCCTGCTGGAGCAGCCGGTCGAGCGCCCCGTAGAGGGTGCCGGTGCGCATCGTCACCCGCCCGCCGGAGATCGCGTCGATCTCCTTGATCAGCGCGTATCCGTGCCGGGGGGCGTCGGCGAGGGCGGTGAGCAGCAGCAGGGTGGATTCCTGCATCGCGCGTTCTGTCATACGACTACATATACCGCCGAGCTGCGTATCGGTGCCAGCGCGCGACTGCCCGGGCGGCCGGTCGGCCACCCGGGCAGCGGGCCGGTCGGGTTGCCGGCTATCCGCGCCAGGGGCCGGTGTGGTCCCGGCGGGCGGCTCCGAGCAGGGCGGCCAGCAGCGGCAGCACCACGGCGAGCAGGGCGATGGTCGGCCAGGGCGCGTCGGCGAGGTGGACCGCGGGTGCGCCCGGCTGTCCGGCGGCGCGCGAGCGCAGCAGGGCGAAGGCCGGGACGGCACCGGCGGCGGTGCCGAGCAGGGCGCCGAGCAGGGCGATCAGGCCGGCCTGGAGTCCGGCCAGGGTGCGCCGGGTGCGCGGTCGGGCGCCGATCGCGGTGAGCACGGCCCGGTCGCGGCGGGCGTCGGCCGCGGCGAGCGCGGTGGCGACCACGGCCGCACCGAGGACCACGACGGCGGCGAAAGAGCTCAGTGCCACTCCGATCAGGCTGTTGGTCGGCCGGTAGCCGCGTTCCACCTCGAGGGTGGCATGCGGGGCGAGCCGGGCGACGGTGGCGGCGGCCCGTCGTTCGGCCTTCTCGGGGGTGGGGGCGGCGGGCAGCCAGATTGATCCGGTGGGCTCCACCGACAGGCCGCCCAACCGCTGGACGGTCTGCGCGCCGACGACCAGCGGCGCGTAGCGCCGGTCGGCGGGCCGTTCGACGAGGACGCCGTCCACACTCTCCTGCCGTACCGCGCCGCCGGCGCCCTGCATCTGCAGCAGCACCCGACCGTCGTGCAGGTAGGCGGGGTCGGTGACGACGGCCTTGCCGGCGGCGAGCGCGGCCTCGGCGGCCGGGTCGTGCAGGGCGAACAGGTTGTGCAGGACCGCGGCGTCGCCGACCAGCAACGGGGTGGTGACGGTCCGTCCGTAGCGTTGGCCGCCCTCGGCGTGGACGGTGGCCCGGCAGCCCTGGCAGAAGACGTACTCGGCCTGGTAGAGGTCGGCGCGTTCGCCGAGGTCCGGCAGGTCCTGGGCGAGCGCGGTGCGAAGCTGCGGCAGCGCGGCCGCGTCGCCGTACGTCTCCAGTTGGACGGAGTCGACCGGTCGCCGGAGCTGGTAGGCCGCCCGGTCCTGGGCCTCGGACCCGGTGGTGTACACGCCGACGGCGACCGCACCGGCGACGGCGGCGAGGACCGCGGCGACGGCGGGCGCGGTGCGGGAGCGGTGCCGGGCGGTGTCGCGCAGGGCTAGTCGGGCGCCGAGCGGTAGCCGGCCGGCGAGCCGGCCGCACAGGGCCAGCAGCAGTGGGGTGAGCAGCAGCAGCCCGAGTTCGGCGGTGACCGCGCCGCCCAGCACCGACAGGGTGCGGACGGACAGTCCGGCGACCACGGGCGGTCCGCCGACCTGTCCGGCGACGGCCCCGTGCAGGGCGAGTCCGGCGCCCGCGGCCACGGTGGCCGCTCCGAGCAGCGGCACCCACCGCCCCGCCGGGCGGACGGTGTCGCGGCCGGTCAGGGCGGCGAGCACGTCGCGGCGGCCGGCCTGGACGGCGGGCAGCAGGGCCGCCAGCAGGGCGGTGGCGATGCCGGTGGCGGCGATCAGCAGCAGGTCTGTCGGGCGCAGGGCCAGGTGCCCGAAGCGGCTGCCGCCGGCCTGCTCGATCCAGGGGCGCAACAGCGCGACGGCCGCGCAGCCGAGGGCGGTGCCGAGCGCGGCCCCGGCCGCACCGAGGACGAGGCCGCCGGCCAGCACCACCGCGCGGACGTGCTCGGGCCGTCCGCCCGCCGCACCGAGCAGGGCGAGTTGGCGCCTGGCCTGCCGGGCGCCGATCGCGAACGCGGGTCCGGCCAGCAGCGCGACCTCCAGCAGTGCCAGGGCGGCCGTGGTGGCCGCGGCCATCACGGTGCGCTCGCGCTGGTCGGCGGCGCCGAACGCCTCCTCGCGCTCCATCGCCGCGGCGGGCGGGTGCAGGGCCACCTGCCGGGCGGCCACCGTGTAGCCGTGGCGGTTGAACTCCCGTACCCGGTCCCAGTCGAGGGTGGCTCCGGCGGGCAGCTCGACCAGCCAGGCGGCCTTGCGGGCGGCGGCCTCCTGCGCCCCGTTGCCCAGCGGTGCGAGCCCGGCGGCGGCCTGGGCGGCGTCCAGCGCCCCGTACAGCGTGTCCGGCCGGGCGACGAGTTCGACCTTCCGCAGGTCACCGGGGTCCTCCACGGTGCCGGTCAGGGTGAGCGGCGCAGACTCGAGACCCTGGAGGGTGACCGGGTCGCCGAGGTGCAGTCCGCTCTCGGCAAGGAACTCCCGGGTCGCGGCGGCCTCCTGCGGGGCGGCGGGCGCGCGGCCCGCCACCAGGTTCAGCCGGCCCTGCCAGAGCGGGCCGGTCAGGTCGGCCTCGAAGGTTCCGGTCGGCACCAGGCCCTCCGGGGTGTGCACCCCGGTCACCGGTCCGGTACGGGCCGGCACCAGGGTGCTGCCGGGCGGCAGCAACGTGGCCAGCAGCGCGGCGGGTTCGCCGTCCGGCGTGGGCACCTGCCCGGCGCCGGCCGGTTGCGGCAGGGTGCGGACCCCGTCGTCGGGGAAGACTGCCTGCTCGACGGCCCGGCCGGGCGCGTACGCCCCGATCAGGGCGTCCGCCCGGCCCATCAGCCGGTCGGAGCGTTCGGCGGCGGTCAACTGCCCGCTGCGGTGGACCACGTCGGCGCCGGCGACACCGAGCACCGGCAGCGCCACCATGGCCAGTACCAGGGCGCTGCGGCCCTTGGCCCGCCACGCGTCCCGGCGGGCGATCCGCAGCGCGGCCCGCCACGATCCGGCGCTCATCGGACGGCCTCGATCCGCGGCTGCACCGATTCGTCGGTGATCTGGCCGTCGCGCAGGAAGACCACCCGGTCCGCCCAGGCGGCGTGTGCCGGGTCGTGGGTGACCATCACCGCCGCCGCCCCGGCGTCGCAGCGTCCGCGCAGGACCTCCAGGACGGCGTCTCCGGTCGCGGAGTCCAGCGCGCCGGTCGGCTCGTCCGCCAGGACCAGTCGGCGTTCGCCGATCAGGGCGCGGGCGATCGCCACCCGCTGCTGCTGGCCGCCCGACATGGCGTCGGGGAAGCGGTCCGCCAGGTCGGCGATGCCGAGTTCGGTCAGCGCCGCCAGCGCCTCCCGCCGGGCGGTGCGGGCCGAGGCTCCGTCCAGCTCTCTTGGCAGTGCGGTGTTCTCGGCGGCGGTCAGGGCCGGGACGAGGTTGTAGTCCTGGAACACGTAGCCCACCGAGCGGCGCCGCACGTCGGCGAGCCGGCGCCGGCTCAGCCCGTCCAGGGGCACCCCCTCGACCAGCACCCGCCCGGTGGTGGGCCGGTCCAGCCCGCCGGCCAGCGCCAGCAGCGTCGACTTCCCCGAGCCGGACGGCCCCATCACCGCGACGAACTCGCCCGCACGCACGGCGAGATCCACCTCGCGCAACGCGGACACCTCCCCCGCGCCGCCGCCGTGCACCCGGCCGACCCTCTCCAGGCGCAGGACGACCTGCGCATCCGATCCAGACACGGCTCCCCCTCGAAACAGTGGAACATTTTGCATACCGAGTATGTATAGCCGGTCGTCGATGGATACTCAAGCGAGCGAGATAAGCAGTCTAGCGACCTATAGAGCCTAGTACTGCAACGGTGCTTGCCGTGACGGTTGTCGTGTTCGCTCGTTGGGCCGTTCACGGGTGGGGACATATCCGAGGTCGATGCTCGTCGCTGGTCGGACGGGCCGGCCGGGCTGCACGAGCGGTTTGCGCACCGGTTCGCGCGGAGCGAGTCGCGGGAGTCGGCGCTGGCCTGCATGCGTGGCCTGCCGGCCCCGTTGGAGCGCAAGAACGGCTGGACGGTGGCCGAGGAGGCCGGCCATGGCGGACCGGACCGGATCCAGCGGCTGCTGAACCGGATCGACTGGGACGCCGACGGGGTGCTCGGCGACGTGCGCGAGTACGTCGCCGAGCACCTGGCCGATCCGGGCGGCGTGCCGATCGTGGACGACACCGGCTTCCCGAAGAAGGGCGTGCGGTCGGCCGGCGTCCAGCGGCAGTACTCCGGCACCGCCGGGCTTGTATCTCAATTAATGCTTGTCCAGCATGAGTTGGTGGGAGGGTGGACCATGACAGTGCGTCCGCCCGTCATCGCGTTACGGGCCAAGTTCGACCGGATCCTGCCGCATCTCGATGAGCGGCGCCGTCGGCTCCACCTGGCCAGCGAGGCCGTGGCGATCGGCCACGGCGGGATCGCCCTGGTGGCTGCAGCCTCCGGGACCAGTGCTTCCACCGTCTCGCGCGGCGTCACCGAGCCGGCCGGGAACCCGATGCCGACGCGGAGGGTCCGGGCTGCGGGAGCCGGCCGCAAGCCGTTGACAGTCACCGACCCCGGCCTGCCGGCGGCGCTCGAGGCGCTGATCGAGCCGCACACTCAAGGTGATCCCGTCTCGCCGCTGCGATGGACCACCTTGTCGCTGCGGACCCCGGCCTCGACCCTCACGCCACAGGGCCACCCGATCAGTGCCGCAACCGTCGGGCGCCTGCTGTACGGCCTGGGCTACAGCCTCCAGGGCACCGTCAAGTGAGCTGCCCCGACTTTCGTAGAGTCCGCGATCGTGTGATCAAGCGGCCTGCGGGACTTGCTCCGGTCTCGCCCAGTACGCCTGTTCGTACTCGTCTGGTGGCAGGTGGCCGAGGGCGGAGTGGAGTCGTTCACCGTTGTACCACGCGACCCACTGGAGGACGGCCCGCTCGACCTCGTCGAAGTCCCGCCATGGCCCCTGATGTTCGATCAGTTCGGCTTTGAACGTGCCGTTCAGGGCCTCGGCCATCGCATTGTCGTACGAATCGGCGACGGAACCCACGGACGCCGGGGCGCCGGCCTCGGCCAGTCGCTCTGTGTAGCGAATGGATACGTATTGCGACCCGCGGTCGCTGTGATGAATGAGGTCGGCGCCCTTCTTGATCCTCTGCCGCCACAGCGCCATCTCCAGCGCGTCCAGCGGCAGGTCGGTGCGCATGTGGGTGGCGGCCCGCCGGCCCACGATCCGACGCGAGTACGCGTCCAGGACGAACGCCACGTGGACCCACCCGGACCAGGCCCGCACGTAGGTCAGGTCGGCCGGCCACAGCTGGTTCGGGCGCTCGGCGGTGAACCGGCGGTTGACCAGGTCCGGCGGGCGCGGCGCGGTGAGCTCCGGGACGGTGGTGCGGCGGCGCTGCCCGCGGATGACGCCCTCGATGCCGAGCTCGCGCATCAGCCGCTCGACCGTGCAGCGGGCCACCCGGTGGCCGGCGCGGACCAGCGCGCGGTGATGCGCCGGGCGCCGCAGGTGCGGCCGGAGTCCTCCCGCGCGGCTGTGACCAGCGGAATCAGCTCCTCGTCGCGCAGGCGGCGGGCGGACTTCGGGCGTGTCTTGCGCGCGAAGTACGTCGAGGGAGACAGCTCCAGCACCCGGCACACTGGGGGTACCCCCTCTGGGGGAGATCGACACCGAAGCCGTCTCACAGGTGGTCGATCACCTGCTCGGCCTCGTCCGGGGACGGTCGATCTCCCGGGCAAAAAACACGCCGGTGCACTCAACCCGTCAGCGCAACAGGGGCTCCAGCCTATCGGCCGGCGTGTCGAAGTCGAGGGTCTTCCGGGGCCGCGTGTTCAACTTCACGGCGAT
>NZ_JOAI01000004.1 GCF_000717715.1 Streptomyces sp. NRRL B-24484
GCGACCACTTCACGTCCAGGTCGCCCACCTTCGGCAGGGACAGCTTCCCGCCCGGCGTGATCTTCCACCGGGCGTTCGCGGTGAACCGGAGTGCCTGCCGTGCCGCTCGTCACCGGACTGCCGGGCATGGGTCCGGCCTCCTCTCTCCCTCTCCTGCGAATGTCTCCCATACCAAGAGTTTCAGAACATGAAATCTCCGTATAAGTGAAGAAGGTCCTTACTTACGCCCCCGCAACGCACACGGCGGGCGCGGGCCGGTCTCGGGGACGGCCTAGCCTGCTGCCCATGGACGATCGAGGGGCAGCGGTGGGCGGGGACGTTGGGCGGGTTCCGGGCACGGCGGGCTACGCCGAGGCCGCGGACGTGCTGGCGGTGCAGTACGAGGAGGTCACCTTCGAGCAGGTGCACCGGGAGGTGCTGCACCTGGTGCCGGGCGGCCCCGGGCGGGTGCTCGACGTGGGGGCCGGGACGGGGCGCGACGCCGCCGCGCTCGCGGGCCGCGGGCACCGGGTGGTGGCGGTCGAGCCGACGGCGGCCCTGCGCCGCCACGGGCAGCGCCTGCACGTCGGCGCCGCGATCGACTGGGTCGACGACAGCCTCCCGGAGCTCGCCTCGGCCGGGGACGGGCCGCGCTTCGACGCGGTCTTCGCCACCGCGGTCTGGATGCACCTGGACGCCGGGGAGCGGGCCCGCGCCCTCGCCAGGATCGCCGCGCTGCTGGCGCCCGGCGGCCGCTTCTTCGTACAGCTGCGCCACGGCCCGGTGCCCGCCGGCCGACGCATGTTCGAGGTGTCGGCGGAGGACACCGTCGCGGCCGGCCGGACACACGGCCTGCAGCCGCTGCACCGCTCCGAGCGCCCCGACCTCCACGGCCGGGACGGCGTCCGCTGGAGCAGCCTGGTGCTGCAGGCCGAGGGCGGCCCGATCCGGCCCTGAACGCCGGACCGCCCCCGGGGGCGCCGCGGCGTCAGCCCCGCCGACCGAGCCCGTCCAGCCCGTCCAGCCCGTCCAGCCCGTCCAGCCCGGCGGCCAGGTCCGGCCAGGTGGCCGCGAAGCCGGGGTGCAGGCGCAGCCCGGCGACCTCGGCGGGGCTGCACCACCGGTGGGCGGCCGCCTCGCCGTCGCCGCGGCGCGGGCGGAACGGCTCCAACGCCTCGGCGACGACCGTGTGGTAGGCCCAGCCGCCGTGGTCGTCGACGAAGGTGTGCAGGTGGCGCAGGACGGGGAGGCCGCCGAGTTCCTCGGCGAACTCGCGGCGCGCGCCGTCCCAGGGGCTCTCGCCGGCGTCCAGGGCGCCGCCGGGGATGCTCCAGGTGCGGCCGTGGTGGACCCGCCACGAACGTCGTTGGAGCAGCAGGTCGGGGCCCCGGAGCAGCAGCAGTCCGGCGGCGCCGTGCGGTCCCCAGTGGCGGCATCCGCGTGCGTCCCTGACGAACCCTCGGCTGCTGTCGGCCATGCTCTCCCCCTGTGCGGTGCGCCCTCGTCGGTCGGGCGGGACGGATCCGGCGGCGTTCACCGTGTGTCCCCGTGCGTCCCCGCCGCGATCCACCGGGATTCCATCGTGTCCGGGCCGGGCGGGGCAATCCGGGAGCCGGAGCGGGGCGGTCGCCCGGTTTCGGCGTGACCGTCCGAGCGGGGTTGTACGGTGCGAGGTGTGGAGATCGACGACCTCGTCCGGCTGCGCCGGGCCCGTGACCGGATGGACCGCGACTACGCGGAGCCGCTGGACGTCCCGGCGCTCGCACGGGACGCCCTCATGTCGCCCGGCCACTTCTCGCGCAGCTTCCGGGCCGCGTACGGCGAGACGCCGTACAGCTACCTCATGACCCGCCGGATCGAGCGGGCGAAGGCCCTGCTGCGGCGCGGCGACCTGTCGGTCACCGACGTCTGCATGGCGGTGGGCTGTACGTCGCTGGGGTCGTTCAGTTCGCGGTTCACCGAGCTCGTGGGCGAGAGCCCGAGCGCGTACCGGGCGCGCGACCACGACCACGGCGCGCCGATCCCGGCCTGCGTCGCGAAGATGCACACCCGGCCCGTCAGAAACGGAGAAGCGAAATCCGACGCCGGTCCGTAGCGTGTGGCCCATGGACATCAAGCTTTCGCAGTGTTTCATCGCCGTCGACGACCACGACAAGGCGCTCGCCTTCTACCGCGACGCGCTCGGCCTGGAGGTCCGCAACGACGTCGGCTTCGAGGGGATGCGGTGGGTGACGGTCGGCTCGCCGACCCAGCCGGGCGTGGAGATCGTCCTGGAGCCGCCGCTCGCCGACCCGAACGCCTCGGACGCCGACCGGCAGACGGTGGCCGAGCTGATGGCGAAGGGCCTGCTGCGCGGGGTCATCTTCCAGACGGACGACTGCGACGCCACCTTCGAGCGGGTCAGCGCGGCGGGTGCCGAGGTGCTGCAGGAACCGATGGACCAGCCGTACGGCGTGCGCGACTGCGCCTTCCGCGACCCCGCCGGGAACATGCTGCGGTTCACCCAGCCCCGCGCGGCCTGACCGCCCGCCGCGGCGGTCCACGGCCCGGCGGCCGGAAACGGCCGGCCGGGCCGTCGGCGTGCCCGCGGCACCCACGGCCTTCGCCGGCGCGCCCCTGAGGTGTCCCGTCCGGGGGCGGTGCCGCTACCGCAGCCGGTCCCGACGGCGGGTCAGGGAGGCGGTCTCGGCGGTGTTCCCCGCCAGCGCGATCGCCCGGTCGTAGGCGGCGCCCGCCTGCTGACGGAGGCCCAGCCGGCGCAGCAGCTCGGCGCGGGTCGCGTGGTAGGCGTGGTAGCCGGACAGGGCGTCGTCGAGGCGGTCGACGGCCGCCAGCGCCACCTCCGGGCCGTCGAGTTCGGCGACGGCGACGGCCCGGTTGAGGGCGACGACCGGCGAGGGGTCGAGCCGGACGAGCTGGTCGTAGAGGGCGACCACCTGCGACCAGTCGGTGTCCTCCGCGCCGGAGGCGGAGGTGTGCACGGCGTTGATCGCCGCCAGGATCTGGTAGCGCCCCGGGGCCGCGCCGGAGTCCAGTCGCTCGCGCACCAGCCGGTGGCCCTCGGCGATCAGGCTCGTGTCCCAGGCCGTGCGGTCCTGCTCGGCGAGGGAGACGAGTTCGCCCTCCGGGGAGAGGCGGGCGGTGCGGCGGGCCTCGGTGAGGAGCATCAGGGCCAGCAGTCCGGCCGCCTCGCCGTCCTGCGGCAGCAAATCGCGGAGCAGGCGGGTGAGCCGGATCGCCTCCGTGGTCAGGTCGTGGCGGAGCGGGCCGGTGTCGGGGCCGGTCACCAGGTAGCCCTCGTTGAAGATCAGGAAGAGCACGGCGAGCACGGCGGAGACCCGCCGCGGGAGGTCCTCCGCGGACGGCACCCGGTAGGGGATCCGGGCCTCCTTGATCTTGACCTTGGCGCGGGTGATCCGCCGCCCCATGGCGCTCTCCTGCACCAGGAAGGCGCGGGCGATCTCGGCCACCGTCAGACCGCCGACCATGCGGAGGGTCAGCGCCACCCGGGTGCCCGGGGCGAGCGCCGGGTGGCAGCAGGTGAAGATCAGCCGGAGCCGCTCGTCGCCGACCGGGCCGAGGGGCTCGGGTGGTCCGCCGTACACCGTCCGCGCCTCCCTCTGTTTGGCGTCGCGCCTGCTCTCTCGCCGGATCCGGTCGATGGCCCGCCGGTTGGCGGTGGTGGTCAGCCAGGCGCCGGGGTTGGGCGGCACGCCGTCGGCCGGCCAGTGCTCGACGGCGGCGGCGAACGCCTCGGCCGCCGCCTCCTCGGCGGTGTCGAGGTCGCCGTACCGTCCGGTCAGGACGGCGACCAGCCGGGCCCACTCCTCGCGGTGGGCCCGGGTGATCGCCTCCTGGACGTCGGTCGCGCTCACAGGACGGGCCGCACCTCGACCTTCCGGTTGCAGGCCTTCGAGCCTGCGGTGGCCAGGCCGATCGCCACGTCGAGGTCGGGCGCCTCGACGATCCAGAAGCCGACGAGGTACTCCTTCGACTCCAGGAAGGGCCCGTCGGTGAGCACCGTCTCCTCGCCGCGGTCGTCGATCACCGTGGCCGTGTCGGGCCCGCCGAGCCCGGCGGCGAAGACCCAGTGCCCCTCGGCCACCAGCCGCTCGTTGAACACGTCGATCGCCGCCATCTCCTCGGCGGTGGCGAGCGCGGCGCTGTCGTGGATCACCGAAAAGAGGTACTGCATCGCAACCGTCTCCTGTGCGTCGGGGACGCCCCTCACGGGCGACCGCTCACCCCTTCCACGAACGGCGCCGCCCCGATCCGACACCCCGGACGGAATTCCTTCGAGGAATTTCCGGGGCGGCGGTCGCGAGCGGTCCGGGACCGACGGTATCCCCTCCCGGCCCGCCGGGACGGCGTCCGAGCCGTCCACCGGCCGGGGCGCGCGGGGAGGCGACCGGACGGCGGAGCGCGCGGGCACGGCCGGAGCCCGCACCGGTTGACGCCGTGTCCGGCGTCGCCCAGCGACCGGGGCACCCTGTGGCGAGGGCCGCCCCCGGCCGTTTCCCCGGACCGGGCCGAAGGCATGATGCGACTGTCCCACCGGCCCGGACGCCCCGGCCGTTCCCCGCCCCCGTACGCGGACAGCCCCGTCCCGTACCCGACCGCCGCCGAAAGGGCCCGCTCAGTGACGAGTACCGCCTCGACGCCCTCGACCGCCTCCGACCCCGGTGCCGCCGCCTCCGTCGACGCGGCCCAGCGCCGCGTCCTGACCGTGCTGGTCGCCTCGCAGGTGCTCAGCGGTGCCGGGCTGGCCGCCGGGATCACCGTCGGCGCCCTGCTGGCGCAGGAGATGCTCGGTTCGGCCGGGCTGGCCGGTCTGCCGAGCGCGCTGTTCACGGCGGGCAGTGCGCTGGCCGCGATCGCCGTCAGCCGCATCTCGGCGGCCCGCGGACGCCGGCCCGGGCTGGCCCTCGGCTACGCGACCGGCGCGGTCGGCAGCGCGGGCGTGATCGCCGCCGCCGTCGCCGACAGTCCCGTGCTGCTGTTCGCCGCCCTGCTGGTCTACGGCGCGGGCAGCGCGACCAATCTGCAGGCCCGCTACGCCGGGGCCGATCTCGCCGCGCCGACCCACCGGGCCCGCGCCGTCTCCACCGTGCTGGTCGCCACCACGCTCGGCGGCATCGCGGGCCCGAACCTCGCGGCGCCCACCGGCGACCTCGCGGCGGGCCTCGGCATACCCCGGCTGGCGGGACCGTTCCTGCTGGCCGGCGTCGCGTACGCGGCGGCGGCCGCCGTCCTCGCGATCTGGCTGCGCCCCGACCCGCTGCTGCTGGCCCGGGAGCGCACCGCCTCCGCCGGTGCGGACGCCGGCGGGTCGGTGGCCGCCGTGCCGGGGACGACGCCCGCCGGGGTGCGGCGCGGAGTGCTGCTCGGGACCTCGGTGATGGTCCTCACCCAGCTCGTCATGGTGGCGGTGATGACGATGACGCCCGTCCACATGCACGACATGGGCCACGGCACCGCGGCCTCGGGCCTGGTCATCGCGGTCCACATCGGTGCGATGTACCTGCCGTCACCGCTGACCGGCCGGCTCGTCGACCGCTACGGGCGGACGGCCCTGGCGACGGCCTCCGGGCTGACCCTGCTCGCGGCGGGCGTGCTGGCGGCGTCCGCGCCCGGCGGCTCCGTCCCGCTGCTCGCGCTGGCGCTCGCCCTGCTCGGCCTGGGCTGGAACTTCGGCCTGGTCGCGGGCACCGCGATCATCACCGATGCGGTGCCGCTGGCGACCAGGGCGAGGACGCAGGGCATGGTCGACGTCGCCATCGCCGTCTCCGGCGCCGCCGGCGGCCTGGCCTCCGGCGCCGTCGTCGACCTCGCCGGCTACCCCGTGCTGGCCCTCGGCGGCGGCCTGCTCGCCCTCGCCGTCCTGCCCGCGGTCGTGTTGACCGCCCGCGGCGGCGCGGCGGTCGCACCCCGGCCGTGACCGCTCCCGGCCCCGCACACGACTGCCGCCGCCGGCAGAGGGCCGGCGGCGGCAGTCGGGGGTGGGGGTGTCCGCGGACGTCAGCCGGCGAAGGCCTCGATCACGGACCAGACGGCGAGCAGGCCCATGCAGACGCCGCCGACGCGCTGGACCATCCGCAGCGGCACCCGCTTGGCGATGAAGCGGCCGACCACCAGGGCGAGCGCGGAGACGCTCATCAGCGCGGCGGCCGAGCCGATCGCGGTGGAGAGCACGCCGTTGGTGGCCGCGAGGTTGGCCGTGGTGATCTGGGTCAGGTCGCCCCACTCGCCGATGAACACGGCCATGAACGCGGCCGTCCACACCGGCCAGAACCCGGTCACCGTGCGGCCGGCCTCGTCCGCGCCGTCGTCGTCACCGCCGCTGCGCAGCAGCACGAAGGCGCCGAAGGCGAAGAGGGCGGCCGAGAGCAGCTTGACGGCGACGTTCGGCAGCAGGCCGATGAGGCTTCCGGCGCCGACGGCGATGGCGACGTGGACGATGAAGGCACTGGAGGTGCCGATCCAGACGTAGAGCGGGCGCATCCGCGTGCCCATGGCGAGGGACGCGAACATCGTCTTGTCGGGGAGTTCGGCGAGGAAGATCAGACCGAAGGCGGTGAGGATCGCCACGGGGTCGAGGGACATCCGGGAGCTCTCTGCTGGGGCCGGGCCGGAGTGTCGGTGCGAACACCCTTCGCGGGTGGTCCGGGAGGACGCCTCGGCCCGGCACGACGAATCGACCCCCGCGGGTGCGGGCGCCGGTCATGCCTTGCCGAAGGTCTCGTCCACCGCACCACCCGGAGGTGCTGCGGCCCGGCGGCCGGGCCGTCCGCTGGTGTGCGGGCGTCCAGTGTGTCGACGTACCGGTGTTTCGGGACTACTCCCCTTCGCACTTCGAGTGTACCCGGGCCGCACGGCGTACCGGCGCCGGGGCCCCGTCAGCCGACGACCGGGCTCCGGCGCTCCAGCAGGACGACGTCGCGCCAGCGGCCGTGGTGCCGGCCGAGGCGTTCGCGGGTGCCGACGACCCGGAAGCCGGCCCTGGCGTGCAGGGCGAGGCTGGCCGTGTTCTCCGGGAAGACGCCGGACTGCACCGTCCAGATGCCGGCGGCGTCGGTGGAGGCGAGCAGCGCCCGCAGCAGGGTGAGGCCGACGCCCCGGCCGCGGGCCTCCGGGTGGACGTAGACGGAGTGCTCGACCACGCCCGCGTAGGCGCAGCGGTCGGAGACCGGCGAGACGGCGGCCCAGCCGAGCACCCGGCCGCCGTCGAGGGCGACCAGGCGGTGTTCGGGGAGGCGGGCGGCGTCGAAGGCCGCCCCGTCGGGGGCGGTGGTCTCGAAGGTGGCGTCGCCGCCGTCGATCCCGTGCCGGTAGATCGCGAGGACGTCGGCGGCGTGCTCGGGGAGCATCGCGGCCACCGTCACCGGGGTCATGCGGCGGCCTCGACGCCGAGGTCGGCGAGCAGGCCGCGGACGTGCTGCTCGATCCGGTCGCGGATCGGCCGGACGGCGTCGACGCCCTGCCCGGCCGGGTCGTCGAGCTTCCAGTCGAGGTACCGCTTGCCGGGGAAGTACGGGCAGGCGTCGCCGCAGCCCATGGTGATCACGACGTCGGACGCCTGGACGGCCTCGGTGGTGAGCACCTTCGGGACCTCGGCCGAGATGTCGATCCCGACCTCCTTCATCGCCTCGACCACGGCCGCGTTCACGGTCCCGGCGGGCGCGGAGCCGGCGGAGCGGACCTCGACCCGCTCCCGGCCGAGGTGGGCGAGGAGGGCGGCTGCCATCTGGGAGCGGCCGGCGTTGTGCACGCAGACGAACAGCACGGACGGGACGGCGGGAGCGCTCACGGATCGGTTCCTTCGGTCGGCGGTCGGCGGGAGGGCGGGGGTCAGCGGGGGTCAGCGGCCGGCGGCGGCGTGGTGGTGGTCGCCGTGCGGGACGGCGGCGTCCTCGGCGGCGGCTCCGGCGCGGCCGAACAGCACCGGGAGCAGGGCGAGGCCGACGGCCAGGCCGAGGAGCTGGGCGGCGACGAACGGCCCGACGGAGGCGGGGGCGATGCCGGCGAACGTGCCGGTGACGGCGCGGCCGACGGTCACGGCGGGGTTCGCGAAGCTGGTAGAGGAGGTGAACCAGTACGCGGCACCGATGTAGCCGGCGACCGCGGCCGGGGCGAGGTGCCCGCGGCCGGCCCGGGCCAGGCCGAGGGCCAGCAGGACCAGGCCGGCGGTGGCGACCACCTCGCCCAGCCACAGGTACGGTGCCCAGCGGTCGTGGGTGGACGCGGCGACGAGCGGTTCGGCGAACATGGCGTTCGCCAGCACCGCGCCGCCGATCGCCCCGGACACCTGCGCCGCTGCGTACGCGGCGACCTCGCGGAGGTCCGGTCCCCCGCCGCCCCGGCGGCCGGTCCACCAGGCGGCGAGGGTGACGACGGGGTTGAAGTGGGCGCCGGAGACCGGGCCGAGCAGGACGATCAGCACACCGAGGCCGAACACGGTGGCCAGCGAGTTGGCGAGCAGCTGCACCCCGACGTCGTGGGAGAGCTGCGCGGCCTGGATGCCCGAGCCGACCACCACGGCGACCAGTGCGGCCGTGCCGAGGAACTCGACCGCGGCGCGCCGCCCGAGCGGCGGGGAGGCGCTCATGCCGCACCACCGGCGGGGGCGCCGGCCGGGGCCCGGAGCAGGGCGGAGAGCTGGGCGAGCGCGGCGGGCAGCACCCAGTAGTAGACCCAGGTGCCGCGCCGCTCGGAGCCGACCAGGCCGGCCTGCCGCAGCACCTTGAGGTGGTGCGAGACGGTCGGCTGGGAGACGTCGAACGGGCCGGTCAGGTCGCAGACGCAGGCCTCGCCGCCCTCGTGCGAGGCGATCAGCGAGAGCAGCCGCAGGCGGACCGGGTCCGACAGCGCCTTGAACATCCGCGCCAGATCGGCGGCCGCCTCCTCGCCGAGCGGCTCGCGCACCATCGGTGAGCAGCACACCCCGGCATCGTCCTGGTCGAGGACCACCAGCTCCTAATTCGACATACGTCTATGTTGACATCCGTCGATTCAGGAGAGCAAGCTCGACTGTATCGACAATCGTCGATACAAGACCTCGGATCGGGGAGACCGTCGTGTCCCGTGTTCAGCTCGCCCTGCGCGTCGCCGACCTGGAAGGCTCCGTCGCCTTCTACACCAAGCTGTTCGGCACCGGGCCGGCCAAGCGCCGTCCCGGCTACGCGAACTTCGCCGTCGCCGAGCCCCCCGCTCAAGCTCGTCCTGATCGAGGGCGCGGCGGACGGGGAGACCCGCCTCGACCACCTCGGGGTCGAGGTCGCCTCCACCGAGGAGGTCGCCGCGGCGGCCGCCCGCCTCCGGGACGAGGGCCTGGCCACCGCCGAGGAGAACGACACCTCCTGCTGCTACGCGCTCCAGGACAAGGTGTGGGTGCACGGCCCCGGCCGGGAGCCCTGGGAGGTGTACGTCGTGAAGGCCGACGCCCACACGCTCACCAAGGGCGCCGACGGCCCGGACACCTGCTGCGGCACGACCGCCGATGCCGCCACCGACACCGCTTCCGCGGGCTGCGCCTGCGGCTGACCGCTCCCGTCCCCTGCGCGGGAGCGGCCGGTGCCGCGGGCGCGGCGGCGCCCGGGCGCCGCCGGTCAGCCGCCGAGCGGGGGCCGCTCGACGGACACCGGGATGCCGTAGTCGGAGAAGTCGATCACCGTCCGCCGGACGATCGGCTCGGTGTCGGCGTCCCCGGTCCGGCCGGTGAGGACGGTCTGCACGGTGACGGACCGGTACCGGCCGCCGACCAGGTCGACCCGGCCGGTCACGGTGTTGTCGCCCGTCCCCCGCTCCCCCGTGTACGGGGAGTCGTGCGAGACGTAGGAGAAGTCGTACGTCTCGCTGCCGCCGGGGCCTGTGGTGCGGGTGACCGTGCCGCGGGAGCGCAGTTCGGCGAGGAGCTCCCGGGGCTGCACGGCGACGAGGCCGGCGGTGGGCAGGGTGCCGCGCGGACCGACCGGCGGATTGCCCGCGCGCCAGGCGCGGCCGCCCGTCCGGTTGAACTCCTCCGCGCCGAGGATGCGCCACTCCGTCCCGCCGGCCTCCCATGCCAGCTGCGCCCGGTGCGAGGCGGGGTCGGCCGCACCCCGGTAGGTCTGGGGCGGCGGGAAGCGGTCGGGACCCCCCTGGCCCTCCACGGTGTACGTCAGGGTGATCCGGTAGCCGGTGCCGCGCGCCCCCGCGGCGGGCGCCGCCGGCCCGGCCGCGGACCCCCCGGCGAACGGCGGGAACACCCCCACCGCGGCGGCCGCGAGGGCGGCGGCTCCGGCACCGATCGCGGTGCGCGCCAGGAGCCGGGTCCGGCGGGCCCGGTGCCCGCGGAGCAGCAGTGCGCCGACCGGGGCCGGCCGGGCCGGCACGGGGCCGGGCAGTGTCCTGATCGCCTCGATCAGTTCGTCCTGCGGGTTCGTCACAGTGCGGCCTCCTGGCGTTCGGGCAGGGCCGCGCGCAGCCGCGCCATGGCCCTGGAGTTGTGGCTCTTGACCGAGCCGACCGTGCAGCCGAGCACGGCGGCGGTCTCCTTCTCACTGAGGTCCTCGATGTGCCGCAGCACCACCACGGCCCGCTGCCGGTCGGGCAGGGCGAGCAGGGCGCGGCGCAGGGCGCCGTCCGGCTCCCCGCCCGGCCCGGCCGGGTCGCCGGTCGGGTCGGCGGTGTCGGGGGTCTCGGCGGTGAGCAGTTCGCGGCGACGGCGGCGCCAGCGGCTGATGCTGCCGTTGGCCAGCATCCGCCGCAGGTAGGCGTGCGGGTCCGCAGCCTGCCGGGGCCAGCGCACGTACAGCTTGACCAGGCAGTCCTGGAGCAGGTCCTGGCCGCGGTGCGGGTCGCCCGTCAGCAGCTCGGCGGTCCGCAGGTGGCGCTGCCAGGCGGCCTGGACGAAGGCCGCGTAGTCGGCGTCTCTCGTTGATCGACTCACGCTCCTCACACGCTCGGGAGGGGCGGAAAGGTTGTCAGCCGGCGGAACGATCCTGCGGGGCCCTCGGAACCGGCGGGCGCGGAGGTGCGGGCGGGCGCGGAGGTGCGGGCGGGCGCGGAGGTGCGGGCGGGCGCGGCGGCCGTCAGGCTGGAGGCGATGCCCCTTAGGTGAGGCTAACCGCAGTCGGTCCGGGGGCCGTCCGCCGCCGTGTATCCCGGAGGGTGCCCGATGTCCGGTCCGCAGATCGCCCTGCTCGGTGCCGTCGCGGGTGTCACCGTCTTCCTGGGGCTGCCGGTGGCCCGCCTGCGCCGGCCCGTGCCCCGGCTGCGCGCCGCACTGAACGCCGTGGCGATCGGCGTCCTGCTCTTCCTGCTCTGGGACGTCCTCGGCGCGGCGTGGGAGCCGACCGGCGAGGAGCTGTCCGCGCACGACTGGGGCACCGCGGCGCAGAACGGCCTGGTGCTGGCCGCCGGGCTGACGGTCGGTCTGCTGGGGCTCGTCCGCTACGACCGGTGGGCGGCCCGCCGGAACGCGCCGGACCCGCCCCGCTCCCCCGGCCCCGGTGCCGCGGCGGCCACCGGCCCGGCCGCCGGCGCCCGCTCGCACGCCGCCGGCCTCGCCCTGATGATCGCCACCGGGATCGGCCTGCACAACTTCGCCGAGGGCCTGGCGATCGGCAACTCGGCGGCGCGGGGCGACATCTCGCTTGCCGTCCTGCTGGTGATCGGGTTCGGCCTGCACAACGCGACGGAGGGCTTCGGGATCGTGGCGCCGCTGGCCGCCGCGGGCGAACGGCCGTCCTGGGGCAGCCTGGCTGTGCTCGGGCTGATCGCCGGCGGCCCGACCTTCGTCGGCACGCTGATCGGCCGACGGGTGGTGGACGAGACGGTCGGCGTCGCCTTCCTCGGCCTGGCCGCCGGCTCGATCCTCTACGTGGTGATCGAGCTGTTGGCCGTCGCCCGGCGGACGGGCACGAAGGAGCTGACCGCCTGGATGGTCCTGCTCGGTCTGCTGCTCGGCTTCGGCACGGACGCGGTGCTCGTCGCGGCGGGCGTCTGAGGGGGCGTCCGCCCGCCCCGGCCCAGGGCCGGTTCGGCAGCCGTACACCGGGGTCGTCTATTGTGCGGGCCGATCCGATCCGTCCCCCGGGGGAGAGCACGATGGGCATGTCGACAGCACCGGCCGGGCCGCCCGGGCTCCGGCGGCACCTGGGCGTGTTCGACGCCGTGGTGATCGGCCTCGGGGCCATGATCGGCGCGGGCGTCTTCGCCGCGTTCGCCCCGGCGGCCGCGGCCGCCGGCTCCGGCCTGCTGCCGGCCCTCGCCCTGGCCGGGGTGGTCGCGTACTGCAACGCCACCTCCTCCGCCCGCCTGGCCGCCCGCCACCCGGCCTCGGGCGGCACCTACGTGTACGGCCGCGAGCGGCTCGGGCCGTTCTGGGGGTACCTGGCCGGGTGGGCGTTCGTGGTCGGCAAGACCGCGTCCTGCGCGGCGATGGCGCTGACGGTGGGCTCCTACCTGTGGCCCGCGCAGGCGCACGCCGTCGCGGTGGCGGCCGTGGTGGTGCTGACCGCGGTGAACTACGTCGGGGTGCAGAAGGCCGCCCGGCTCACCCGGGCGATCGTCGCCACCGTCCTGGCGGTGCTGGCCGTCGTGGTGACGGTCTGCCTGTCCGGCGGCGCCGCGGACCCGGGGCGCTGGGCGGTCGGTGCGGACGCCGGGCCGCACGGCGTGCTGCAGGCGGCCGGCCTGCTGTTCTTCGCCTTCGCCGGGTACGCCCGCATCGCCACCCTCGGCGAGGAGGTGCGGGATCCGCAGCGCACCGTACCGCGGGCCGTCGGCATCGCCCTGGCGGTCACGCTGGTCGTCTACACGCTGGTCGGGCTCGCCCTGCTGGCGGTGCTCGGCCCGGACGGACTGGCCGCCACCACCGCCCCGCTGGCGGACGCCGTCCGGGCCGTGGGCGCCCCCGGGCTCGTCCCGGTCGTCCGGGCGGGCGCGGCCGTCGCCGCCCTGGGCTCGCTGCTCGCGCTGATCCTCGGTGTCTCCCGCACCACGCTCGCGATGGCCCGCGACCGGCACCTGCCGCACGCGCTGGCCGCCGTGCATCCGCGCTTCCACGTCCCGCACCGCGCCGAACTGGCCGTGGGCGCGGTGGTCGCCGTCCTCGCCGCCACCGCGGACGTCCGCGACGCGATCGGCTTCTCCTCCTTCGGCGTGCTCGTCTACTACGCGATCGCCAACGCCTCCGCACGCACCCTCACCCCGGCCGAGGGCCGCCCACCGCGCGCCGTACCGGTGGTCGGCGCCGCGGGCTGCCTGGTCCTGGCCTTCGCACTGCCGGCGTCCTCGGTACTGCAGGGAGCAGCGGTGCTCGCCGTGGGGGCCGCCGCGTACGGCCTGCGCCGACTCCCCGCCCGGGGCTGACCGCCCCCTGCCGGGTCGCGGCTCAGGGCCGGCCGAGGCAGAGGGTGTAGTCGGTCCGGCCGCGCCGCAGCACGAGCGAGGCCTCCGAACCGGGCACGGCGGCGCAGGCGCCCGGGTGGACCGCGTCGAAGCGGGCGACGACCCGGAAGTCCGCATCGCGGTCGGTGCAGTCGACGACCACGGCCCCGGGCAGCGCCGGCTCCGCGTCACGGTGGATGCAGTCACCGACGGCGGCGTAGTCCGTGCTGGTGGTGGCGTCCCACGCGAAGGCGCCGACGATCAGGGCCGGGATCAGCAGCCCGAGGAGCTCGACGCGCAGGAGCAGGGGCCGGCCGGGGCTCAGCGGTGCACGGCCCGTCCCCGGGACGGAGACCGGGTCCGGGTCCAGGTCCGGCAGTCGGCGGATCCGCCGCAGGCTCAGCAGGTTGAGGAGCAGCACCACCGGGTTGACGACCAGTGAGAAGATGCCCGTCCAGCCCTGCCAGAGGGTCCGCGCGGTCAGGCTCCGGTGCACCGCCGTCCCGCAGGTGCGGCAGAACGGGCCCTCGGCCCTGGGGAAGCGCATCAGCAGGAAGAAGGCCTGGTGCCCGCGGAAGGTCGCTTCGGCAGCCGGCCCGGACCCGCAGACCTCGCAGCGCGGCACGGCCTCGGACGGCGTCGTCGGCGCGGGTGCGGGCACGGGGTCCTGACGGCTCACGGACGGCTCCGCCGTGGGTCCGGGATGCGGGTGAGGAGTTCGCGGGCGGCCCGGGTGAGGCGGGTGGTGATCTCCGTGGGTGAGGGGCCGGGCGGGGAGGGGCTCCAGAGGGCCCGCACCGCGTCGATCATGGGGGTCAGGGCCTCGTGTGCGCCGTGGACTTCGACGATCTCGTCCATGATGAGGGCGGCGCCCTCGCCGGGGTCGAGGCGGCCGGCGACGATCTCGGCGGCCCACCAGCGGGCGAGCGGCAGGCCGTCGGGGCCGCCGTCGGCGGGCGGCAGGCCGAAGCCGAGCTCGTCGGTGACCTGTGCGAACAGCTCTGCGGCAAGGTCGCGTTCGACGGTGAGCAGCCCGGCGAGCGGTGCCAGTGACGGGGCGTCCACCCCGGCCCACAGGGCGCGGTCGGCCGCGTGGATCAGCTCCGTCGTGTCGCCGCGCCGGCCGTCGGCCCATCCGTGGGCGATGGTGCGCAACTCCTCCACCGCCTCCGCGGTGGTCCGCGGTTCGCTCGTCGTCATGCCGGCATGCTGTCATCCGCCGCGGACGGTCCGTGCGGGAGGGTGCGCGGGCGACCCGGCTGCTCGGCCGAATCGTGCGTGCGGGTGGCCGCGGGCGGAGGATCCGTGCGGTTCGGTGGGCGGGGCGGCCCGCGGGGGCACGATTCGGGGACCGTCTACCCAGGAGGAGTGGCCATGTCGGCTCCCGTTCATCTGTCCGCGCTGCGCGAGTCGGCCGAGGGGCTGCGACCGGGTCTGGTGGAGCTGCGGCGGGCGCTGCACCGGGAGCCCGAGATCGGGCTCGACCTGCCGTCGACCCGGGCGCGGGTGCTGGCGGCCCTGGAGGGGCTGCCGCTGGAGGTCACCCTCGGCGAGAAGCTGAGCTCGGTGACGGCGGTGCTGCGCGGCGGCCGTCCGGGCCCGGCGGTGCTGCTCCGCGCCGACCTGGACGCCCTGCCGGTGCAGGAGACCGCCGACCTGCCGTACGCCTCGCAGGTGCCGGGGGCGATGCACGCCTGCGGGCACGACCTGCACACCGCCGCGCTGGTCGGCGCGGCCCGGCTGCTGGCGGAGCGGCAGCAGGAGCTGGCGGGCAGTGTGGTGTTCATGTTCCAGCCCGGTGAGGAGGGCGGGGGCGGCGCCGCGCTGATGGTCGACGAGGGGGTGCTGGACGCGGCCGGCGAGCGGGTCGTGGCGGCGTACGCGCTGCACGTGGGGGCGGCGCTGCTGCCGGGCGGCTGGGTGGCGGGCCGGCCGGGTCCGATCATGGCGGCCTCGGACACGCTGCGGGTGACGGTGCGGGGCCGTGGCGGTCACGGGTCGAGCCCGCACCTGGCGCTGGACCCCGTCCCGGCGGCCTGCGAGGCGGTGCTCGCGCTGCAGACGATGGCGACCCGGCGGTTCGACGCGTTCGACCCGGTGGTGGTGACGGTCGGCACCTTCCACGCCGGGACGGTGGAGAACGTGATCCCGGACGAGGCGGTGTTCGCGGCGACGGTCCGCTCGTTCTCGCCGGAGGCGCGCGAGCGGGTGGTCGAGGAGGCGGTGCGGGTGGTGCGGGGCGTCGGCGAGGCGCACGGCATGGAGGTGACGGCGGCCGTCGAACCGGGCTACCCGGTGACGGTGAACGACGCCGCGGAGGCGGCCTTCGCCGCGGACACCGCCCGGCGGCTGCTCGGTGACGACCGGTACGTGGAGATGCCGCGGCCGGTGGCGGGCTCGGAGGACTTCGGTGTGCTGGCGCAGCTGGTGCCCGGGGCGTACCTGATGCTCGGTGCCTGCCCGCCCGGACGCGACCCCTTCACGGCGGCCTACAACCACTCGGCGCAGGCCGAGTTCGACGACGGGGTGCTGCCGGACGCGGCCGCCCTGCTGGCGGCGCTGGCGCTCGGCAGGCTGGCGCGCGGCTGACCGCAGCTGCCGGCCGAATGCCGTGGCCCGTCGGGCCGCCCGGGATCACTCCGCGGGCGGCCCGGCGGGCCACGGGTCGATGGGCCAGGGGTCGATGGGGACGTAGCCGTGCGCCCGGCCGTCCTGGGTGAGCAGCCGGCCGACCAGTTTGACGGTGCGCAGGGTCACCAGCCGGTCGCGGACCCGCAGCCGGTCGAAGCGCCTGGCCAGCTCCTCCTCCAGCCGCCGCAGTTCCGGCAGCCGGCGGACCATCAGGTAGAGCGCGAGGTTGGCCCGGCCGACGGTCACCGCGCACATCCGGGCCTGCGGCAGGCCGGCCAGCCACCCGGCGGCCTCCTCCAGCCGGCCGGGCGGCACCTCCAGCCAGAGCAGCACGGCGAGCGGGTTGCCGGTGACCCGCGGCGAGGCGTCGCAGCGCAGCACCAGCCGTCCGGAGTCCCGGAGTTCGGCGAGCCGGCGGCGGACGGTGGTGGCGGGCAGGCCGGTCCGTTCGGCGAGTTCGGCGTAGGGCATCCGGCCGTCGCCGCCGAGGGCCTGCATCAGGGCGAGGTCCTCCTCGATCTGCCGGCCGGCGCGGGGGCTGCGGTGCTCGCCCGGCGGTTCGGCGATCGCGCGGCGCTGTTCGGCGTCGAGGGCGCCGCCGCTCCACCGGCTGCCCTCGCGGACGGTCCGTTCGACCAGGGCCGTCCGGGTGCGCCCGATCCCGGGCACGGCGCAGATCTGTTCCAGCAGGTGGCCGGCGAGCGCGGCCGGGTCGGCGGCGCCGACGGTGAGCAGCAGGTTGGCGCTGCCGGTGACGACCTCGATCGAGGCGATCTGCGGGTGTCCGGACAGGGCCCGGGCGACCTCGGCGACCCGGCCGGAGCCGCACTCGACCTCGACCAGCGCGGTGAGGCCGCGGCCGATCCGGTCCGCGGAGGGGTAGCAGGTGACCCAGGCGTCGCCGTCCGCCTCCAGCCTGGCCCAGCGCCGGGAGAGGGTCGCCGGGTCGACGCCGAGCGGTCCCGCCAGCCGGGACCAGGGGGCCCGCGGGTCCACCCTGAGCGCGTCCACCAGGGCCAGGTCCAGCTCGTCGATCATGGCCGATCCTTGCGCGGAGAGGGCCGCAGGTGCGAAATCGTGCGGCTCGGGCTCGTGAACCCCCAGGTTAGCCATCCTTACGGCCACCCCCGCCGCCCCTCCGCCCCCACGGATGTGCCCATGACCGAGACCGTCCCCCTTGCGGTCGCCCCCGTCCGGACGGCCGTCCGGGCGGCCGTCCCGCTGCTCGTCCTGGTGGAGTTCGCCAGCGGTGTGCTGCAGGGCGGATTCCCGATCCTGCTGCCGCGCCTCGGCGAGCAACTGCACCTCGACGCCGGCGACCTGAGCCTCGCGCTCGGCGTGGAGTTCCTGGTGTCCGGCGTCGCCGTGCCGCTCACCTCCCGGCTGGGCGACCTGCACGGCCACCGGCTGCTGCTGCGCGTCACCGTGCTGCTGACCCTGCTCGGCGCCGTCTGCACGGCGCTCGCCCCGGACCTGCCGCTGCTGCTGCTCGGCCGCGCCCTGTCCGGGTTCCTGGCCTGCTGGCTGCCGCTGGAGTTCGCGATCCTGCGGGACGGTCTCGGCGAGGAGCGCGGCGGCCGGGCGGTCGGCCCGCTGGTCGGTTCGCTGACCGTCGGCTCGACCCTCGGCGCGCTCGCCGTCGGCGGCCTGGGGACGAGCGAGGCCGCCACCCGGCCGCTGCTGTGGTTCCTCGCGGTGCTGCCGCTGCTGGCGCTGCCGGTGGTGTGGTGGCTCGTCCCGGACTCGCGGACCCGGGCGCACGGCCGGATCGACTGGCCCGGTGCGGCGCTGCTGTCGCTCGGCCTGACCCTGCTGCTGGCGGGTCTCGGCGGCAGCGCCGTGCTGCCGGGCGCCGCGGCCGCACTGCTGCTGGTGCTCGGGCCGGTGCTGCTGGCGCTGTTCGTCCGGCACGAACTGCGCACCGACCGGCCGATGGTGGATGTCCGGCTGCTGTCCCGCCGCGCCACCGCACCGGTGTTCGCGCTGAGCTTCCTGCTGGGCTGCGCCCTGTACGGCGCGCAGGGCCCGACCCTGGCCTTCGAGGCGGCGGACCCGGCGGAGACCGGTTACGGCCTCGGTGCGGTGCCGCTGCAACTGGGTCTGCTGTACCTGCCGCAGACCGTGGCCGCCATGGCCGGCGCGATCGTCGCGGACCGGCTGGCCCGCCGTCACGGCGCGGCCGGCGTCCTCGCGGTCGGCTTCGGACTGTGCGCGGCCGGCTACGCGGCGATCGCGGCCGGACACCACGCCTTCTGGCAGTTCGCCGTCCCGGGCGCGGTCTGCGGCTTCGGCGCAGGGCTGGGTTTGAGCCTGCTGCCGGGCCTGCTGATGCGGCGTCTCCCCCGCGACCAGACGGGGATCGGCACCGGCGTCTACAACACCCTGAAGTCGCTGGCGGGCGCTGCCGCGGGCGCGGGGGCGGCTGCCGTGCTGGACCACCTGCTGCTGCACCCGGGCGTGCCGGAGGAGGGCGCCTACACGGCGGTCTGGACGGTCTGCGCGCTGGCCTGCGCGCTCGGCACCCCGATCGCGCTGGCCCTGCGCCCGCGGGACCGGTAGCACCGGGCGTGCGAGTCCACGCGTCCTGGTGTCCGCTGCGGTCAGGCCGGGCGGCAGTAGCGGCGGACGAGTTCCTCGTGGCCGGGGAAGCGCCGCAGCAGGTCGTCGACCCGGCCGAGCGTCATGTCGGCGTAGTCGAAGCCGGGCACCACGGCCTCGCTGATCAGGCCGTGGTCCCCGGACTCGAGGTGCGAGGCCTTCCAGACGCCGCCCGGGACGGCGAGCGTCAGGAGTTCGCCGCGGCCCGGGTCCTGGCCGAGGACGGCGCGCCCGTACCGGCCGTCCGGGTGGAGCAGGTGGTAGGTGATCGGCTCGCCGTGGTGGTGGAAGTGCAGGATGTCCGACCGGTTGAGGTGCCAGTGCCCGATCGGCGACCAGTGGGTCAGCAGGTAGTGGATGGCGGTCACGGCGAACCGGTCGCCGGACGGCGTCGGCACCGCGGGCCGGTGGTCCGCCTGGTAGGTGCGGCGGAAGTAGCCGCCCTCCACGTGCGGCTCCAGGCCCAGCGAGTCGATCCACTCCTGCGCCGTCGGCATGGCGTCACTCTCCCTCGTCCGGGTCGGTGGCCGGGTCATCCCTCGGGCACCTCGACGATGACCAGTGTGCCGTGGCTGCCGGGCCGGACGGCGTGCCGCGCGCCGGCGGGCACCCAGGCGAGACCGCCCGGGCCGACGGTGGACTCGGCGCCGTCCACGACGAGTTCGAGCCGGCCGTCGAGGACCAGCAGGGCCTCGGCGGTGGGGTGGTGCTCGGTGTCGAGCGTTCGCCCGTCCATCCGGAGGACCTTCACCGCGGCGCCGCCGACCTGGCCGAGCAGGCGGGAGCTCCAGGCGGCGGGCAGCGCCGCGGCGACCGCGGCCAGGTCGACGGGCACCGGGGCACCGGTGGTGGAGCCGGCGGCCGGGTCAGCAGCGGACGGAGTGACGGCGGTCGGGTCGGCAGGGGTCACGGCAGGCCTCCTCGGCGGCACGCCCCGCTGCGGGGGCGTCCGATCGGTGGTTTCGGGATTGCCTGGAACCTATCCGCACCGGAGGGCCGGTTGGTCGACCGTTCGGTAAAACTTGGCGGGCCGACGGCCGGTCAGGGCCCCGCGGCTCCGGCCGCGGTGTCGAGGTCGGCCACGGTCTCGGCGAGCCAGGCGCGTTCGGCCGCGCCGGAGGCCCGCGCGACCAGGAGCATGCCGCGCCGGAAGGGGTTCGGTTCGTTCTCGGCGGTCACCGGCTCGCCGTCCCCGTCGTAGAAGAAGCTGCTCGGCTCCTGGAGGAAGGCGAGGCGTCGGCGCAGGACGGCGGCCCGGTCGGCCCGGTCGGCATCCGGGGCGTCTGGGCCGCACCGGCCCTCGCCGCGCTCGTCCGACTCGCCCTGATGCACCTGCTGCCCGGCACCCCGTCCCGACCCGGCCGTCCGGCAGCCGACCGCACGACCCCGTCCCGCACCACAGCCCGCCGGGCGCCTGCACGCTGAACCCCGGTCCACCGCCGCACCGCCGACGACGGGCCCGCACCCGGCACCGACCCGGCGTTCCCGTACGCACGAGCAGCTCGCAGCGGCGAGGCCGACGGGACGTCAGTCCGCGACGGCGCCGCAGGTGATGTTGACCGAGGCGGCCGTGATGCTGGCGGCCCCGTCCGAGGCGAGGAAGGCGGCGACCCGGCCGACGTCCGCCAGTCCGGCGGCGCGGCCGAGCATGGTCTTGCCGACGATCATCTCGGTGATCGCGTCGCGGGCCGGTTCCGAGGCCGGGACGGTCTCCGGGATGCCGCCGGTGTGCAGGGTCACCACGCGGATGCCGTGCGGGCCGAGTTCGGCGGCGAGCTGCCGGCGCAGGGTGCCGGTCGCCTCCAGGGCCACCTGGAAGCCGCCGATGAAGTAGTTGCGGATCGGGTCGCGCCCGCCGTCGCCGCCGAAGTTGAGGATCACGCCGGAGCCCTGCGGGACCATGTGCCGGGCGGCGGCCCGGGCGGTCAGGAACATCGACCGGACGGCGTTCACCACCGGCCGTTCGAAGTCCGCCAGCGTCATCCCGGCGAGCGGGGTGCCGTGCACGTCGCCGTACGAGATCAGGTCGAAGGAGATGTCGATGCTTCCGAACCGCTCCGCGACCGCGTCGGCGTGCCGGTCTACGGCCTCCTCGTCGAGTGCGTCGACCACGGCGGTCTCGGCGGCGCCTCCCGTGGCGCGGATCCGCGCGGCCACCCGGTCGAGGCTCTCCTGCGTCCGGCCGGCCAGGTGCACCCGGGCGCCCTCCTCGGCGAACGCCCGCGCCACGGCACCGCCGATCGCACCGCCGCCGCCGTAGATCACGGCGTTCCTGTTCTCCAGCAGCACCCGCGTCCTCCTCCTGGCCGTCCCCTCCAGGGAACCGGCCCGGCGGCGGCCCGCCCGGCATCCCGCCGCGGCGCGTCCGGGTGAACCGGCTGCGCCGCGTCCGCTTGTGCTAGCCACCGGTACCGGGTGATAGCTATGCTGTCGGGCATGGTGAAGCAGACCAACATCAGGCTGGACGACGAGATCCGGGCGGCCGCGGAGGAGCGGGCCAAGCGCCGCGGGCTGAGCCTGCAGGGCTACGTCGCCGATCTGATCGAGCAGGACGTCAACGAGTCCCGGGCGGCCTTCCTGGCCGGGGCGCAGGCCTTCCTGGCCGCGTACGCCGACGCCTTCGAGGAGGAGTTCGGCGAGGACCGCTACCCCGGCGAGTCCGCCCGAACCGCACGCGGCCCGCACGAGGCGCACGGCCCGCACGACGCACCCGGGTACGCCGCGTGAACCTCAGGGTCGACCTCGCCTGGATCCTCGCGCTGGCCCAGGAGATCCCCGGCGACCCGCAGGTCGTGGACTACGGCGTGCCGATCGCCGCGGAGGCACGGCACCGCGCCGAGGTCCTCGCCCACGAGGTCTACCCGGAGCCGCACCACAAGGCCGCCGCGCTGCTCTGCGAACTCGCGCGCAACCCCTGCCTGGAGGTGCGCAACCTGCTGTACGCGGCCACCGTCACCGCGGGCTACCTGGCGGCGTGCAACCTGCCGGTGAGGCCCGGGCTCGACACCGTGCTGCCGCTCGCGCGGGCGGCCCGCGAGGGGCTCCCCGTCCGCGAGGTCGCCGCGCGGCTCAGGACCTGGACGACCTGACCGGTCGACGGGCCGCCCGCCGGACCTCGCGGGTGCGGGTCCGGCGGGCGGCGGCCGCGGCACGGCCGTGTGCGGCTCGGCGCGGCCGCGGCGCGGCTCAGTGCCAGTTGCTGATCTGGACGTCGCGCGGGGCGGGCTCGCCCTTGCCGGTCTCGACGAGCCTCTTCAGGCTCAGCAGGTAGCTCGCCCACTTGGTGCTGCAGTGGTACATGAACTCGACCGGCTCCCGCCAACCCTGGTGCCGGAACAGGACGATGGTGTAGTCGTCCTCCTGCTTGAGCTCGAAGCGGACCTGGGTGCCGAGCCACTCCTCGGGCCCGTCGACGACCTCCCAGACCACCCGCTCGGCGGGCTTCGCCTCCAGCACCTTCATGTCGAAGCCGCCGGGCAGGAAGCGGAACCGGACGACTCCGCCGACCTCGCTGTCGCCGCTGGTGTCCTCCGTCCACCAGCTCGCCAGCCCGTCGACCGTGGTGAGGGCCGTGTAGACGGCCTCGGGCGAGGACGTGACGCCGATCCTGTGCAGGATGTCGAGCATGTCGACACCTCTCTTCGGTGCGGGCGCCCGGTGTCCGGGCGCGTTCGGTCCGCGCCGCCGCGGTCGGGCGGCGCCTGTGGGGCGAGGGGGTCAGCCCTCCTGGCTGCGGTGGATGGCCTCGGCGATCCGCTTGATCCGGCCGAGCCGGGCGTCCCAGGCGGCCCCGACCGAGGACAGCTGGGCGACCGCGCGGGCGAGTTGGGCCTCGTCCACCTCGTAGCGGCGTTCCCGCCCGGACGGGGTGGCGTGGACCAGTCCGACCCGGTCGAGCACGCCGAGGTGCTTGGCGACGGCCTGCCGGGTGACGGGCAGACTGCTGCTCAGCGTGGTCGCCGTGCCGCCGCCCTCGGCGAGCAGCAGGTCGAGCATGCGCCGGCGTATCGGGTCGCCGACCGCCGACCAGAGCTCGTCGTCGATGACGGCGTTCACGGCGCGGCCACCAGCCGGTCGAGGTAGCCGACCAGACGGGGCAGGAAGTGGTTCCAGCCGCTCTCGTGGTCGCGGTAGGCGTCCTCCAGCACGGCCGCCTCCCAGCCCCGCTCCCGGAAGCCCGCCTCGCTGAAGCGCAGCAGCGTGCCCGTCCCGGAGGGCACCAGGTCGAAGGTGACCAGCAGGGAGTTGCCCGGCCCGGGGGCCTCGGGCCCGTCGTACACCCAGCGGAAGGAGAACCGCCGGGGCGGGTCGGCCTCCACCACGGTGAGCGGCTCGACCTTGGCGTCCGGCGAGGAAGCGTCCCCGAAGGTGATGACGCCCGTCCCACCGGGCACCGGCTTCAGCTCGGCCTCGTCCGGCCACCACTCCCGCAGGTGCTCCGGGGTGCTGATGACCTCGTAGACCACCTCGGGCGGGGCGTCCACCTGGATCTCCCGCTCGATGCTGCCGTACTCCTCCATGCCGCCGCTCCTTCATTCGCAACCTTTGGTTGCAGGTAACCCTACGACGCCCCGGGCGAATGCGCAACCATTGGTTGCTCAATTCGGGTGCCGGGGGGCGACGTGGCGGCGGCGCCCGGACATCGGGCGCCGGGCGCCGGGCGTTCAGAAGTCGGGTCTAGGTTTGGCCCGTGAACCACAGCAGCTCCACGGCCTGGGCAGACTGCGAGCCCGACGTGCCGCCCTACCGCGTCGTCCTGGCGGAGACCGACTGGGGCTCCCTCCCGACGGCTTTCGGGAACGGTGAGTGCCTTCCCGAAGTCCTGGCACGGTTGCTGGAACCCGATCCCAAGGTGCAGGTCACCGCTCTGTCCGAACTGAGGGAGCTGGTCGGCCACCAGAACAGCACCTACGAGGCCACCGCCCCCGTCGCCGTGTTCGTCGCCGGCATCCTCGCCCACCCGGCGGCCATGACCCTCCGGCCGTACCGCAACGTCCCCGTCCGCGCGACACTGCTGAACTGGTTGGCTTCCACGGCCTACGACGCCTCCGACGAGATCGTCGACCGCACCGAGCAGTACGTCCCCGGCTTCCTCGCCCACCTCACCCACGACGGCCCGGTGGCGGCCTTCCGGGACCTGCGCCCGAAGCTCTACCGAGCCGTCGCACCCTTCCTGCAGGACGGTCACGAGGACGTGCGCGAAGCCGCCGGGCTCACCGCACTCATCCTCGCCGAACACCCCGCGCTTGCCCGTCACCGCGATCACCTCGCCGTGCACGCGCGCCGCATCCTGGACACCAGCAGCAACGACTCCAACCGGCGCGTTGCCCGGAAGGCCCTCGAAGCATGGGGCCACGACGTCACCGACATCGGGCCTTTCCAGGAGGAGCCCTGGGACTGCGGGCCACACAGCGATGGCCGCGGCGATCTCGAACCTCCCTTCTGACCTTCTGACTGATGGGTGAACGGCCCACCAGTGTGGCTGGTCACGTGGACGTTCGCGTGGCTGAGGCGCTCACGCCGCCTCGCCCGCGACGACGGGCGCCGCACCGGTACATCGGAGGCGCGGACCGATGGACTCGGAGGAGCCAACGGCTTCTCAGGCCTCAGGCGGTGACCTTGCCGGCGGCGAGCAGGGCGGTCAGCGCGGCCTGCTGGACGTAGGCCAGCAGGCCGACCGTGATGCCCGCCATCACCAGGGCCATCAGGACGTGGCCGAGCGCGGAGGTCAGGGCCAGGCCGAGGAAGCCCAGCAGGACATGGGTGCCGATGCGCAGGCCCACCAGCGCGAACGCCACCTTGCGGGTGCCCTTGCCGCGCCACAGCAGCTTGGCGAGCTTCAGCCGCCGGCGCAGCAGGGTGAGCGAGACGGTGATGTTGACCGCCGCGAGGACGACCAGGGCGGGCCACGCCGACGGGAACGCCTTCAGCAGGTCGAAGGCCCCGGCGAGCACGCCCTCGAAGCCGAAGAACCAGGCGGGAAGCCGCATCTCGCCGACCGTGGGCAGCACCTCCGCGGTGGCGCCGACGGCCGCGGCCGCGTCGGCGGATGCGGATGCGGATCCGGAAGTGACTGTCTCGGTCGCGCCGTGCTGCATGGTGTCCCCCGTGGTGTGTTCCCGCCCGGGACGAGCGCCCGGCGATGATCACCAGTCTTGCAGTCCGACCCGGCCACGAGTAGCGACGATGTGTCAGCAAGCGGACGTGACGGATGTCATGGGTGCCCGGCACCGCGCGAGGGCCTCTCCCGGCGGGCGGGCGGGCGGCGCCGCGCGCTACGGCTCCAGCAGGGTGCGGTAGTGGCCGATCTTCTCGGCGAGGTGCCCCTCCTGGGCCTGGAGCAGGGCGATCCGCTCCCGGACGGCGCCCTGGTGCCGCTCCAGCAGGTCGAGCCGCTCCTGCACCGAGGACGGGTCGTCGGAGCGCGCGAGTTCGGCGTAGCGCCGCATGTCGGCGATCGGCATGCCGGTGTCGCGCAGACAGCGCAGCACACCGAGCCACTGCAGGTCCCCCTCGGTGAACCGGCGGTGCCCGCTGGCCGCGCGCCCGACTCCGGCCAGCAGGCCGATCCGCTCGTAGTAGCGCAGGGTGTCGAGGCTGAATCCCGACCGTTCGACCGTCTCGGCCGGGGTCAGGAGGGGTGTCGGGGCGCCAGTCATCCGGTCATTGTGCCGCCGCTTGACCTGGAGCGCGCTCCAGTTGTGAACATCGGGGCACGGCGAACCGACGGCCGCGCACCGGAGCACGCCGACCGAGCACACCGACCGAGTACACCGACCACGCGAACGAAAGCAGAGGACTTTTCGTGCGATACCGCACCATGGGCACGCGCCGGGTCTCCGCCCTGTGCCTGGGCACCCTCCCGTTCGGCACCGTCGTCGACGAGGCGACGGCCTTCGCCCTGCTCGACCGGTTCACCGAGCGGGGCGGCACCTTCGTGGACACCGCCAACTGCTACTGCTTCTGGCAGCCCGGCAGCGACGGCGGCGACAGCGAGCGCCTGCTCGGCCGCTGGCTGGCCTCCCGCGGGAACCGGGACGGGGTCGTCCTGGCGAGCAAGGTCGGCGCCCTGCCCGGGGGCCCGGGCGAGTGGCCGGCCAACCGGGAGGGACTGTCGCGGCCGGTGGTCGGTGCCGCGGTGCGGCGCAGCCTGGAGCGGCTCGGCACCGACCGGCTCGACCTGTTGTACGGCCACGTCGACGACCCGGCGACGCCCCTGGAGGAGACCGTCGCGGCCTTCGCCGAGGCCGTCGCCGACGGTCTGGCCGAGCAGATCGGGATGAGCAACCAGCGGGTGGAGCGGTTCACCCGCTCCCGCGACCTCGCCCGCCGGGCGGGCCTGCCGCAGTACGCCGCCCTGCAGCAGCGGCACTCCTACCTGACGCCGGCTCCGGACGCCGACTTCGACTACCAGGTGTCCCTGGACGGGCCGGCGGACACCGCGGCCGTCGGCCCGGAGGTGACGGTGCTGGCGTACGGCGCCCTGCTGAACGGTGCCTACACCGACCCCGCCAAGCCGTTGCCGGCCGAGTACGACCACGCCGGCTCGCCGCGGGCGCTCGCCGAACTGCGGGCGGTGGCCCGGGAGACCGGCGCGACCGCCAACCAGGTGGTCTACGCCTGGATGCTCGGCGGTTCGCCCGCCGTGCTGCCGCTGGTCGGTGTCAGTCGGCTGGGCCAGCTCGACGAGGCCCTGGACGCCGTCGACCTGGACCTGACGGCCGACCAGCTCGCCCGGCTCGACGCCGCACGGACGACGGTGGCCGTGCATCCCTGACCCCCGCTTCCGGGGAGACGGGTGCCGCGGTGGGTCCGGGCACACCGGCCCGGACCCACCGCGCGGCAGCGGCCGCAGCACGGGCGCAGCCGCGCACCGCCGGCCGTTCAGCCGACGGACTCCCGCTCCGCCGCGGACGCGGCGGCCGGCGCCGCGAGCGGTTCCGCGGCCGGCGTCGTGGCCTGCGTCGCGGCCGCTGTCACGGCCGGGCCGCTGCGCCGGTTCGGCACGGCCAGGGCCGCGAGCGCGGCCGCCAGGCAGAACACCGCGAGCAGGGTGAACCCGTGGGTGTAGCCGGCCTCGTAGGGGCGGCCGTCGGGCTGCAGGTGGCCCGTCACCAGACCGGTCATCAGGGCCGCGCCCATCGAGCCGCCGATGGTGCGGATGTTGGCGTTCATGCCGGTCGCGGCACCGGTCTGCGCGGGCGGCACGCTCTGCACGACCAGGTTGCTCATCGAGGCGAAGGCCAGTCCGATGCCGAGGCCGAAGACGCCCGCCGCGAGGGCGACGTCCGAGGGCGCCTGGTGCCGGGCGGCGAGCAGCGCGCAGGCGGCGGCGCCGAGCAGGGCCCCGGTGACGAGCTGCGCCTTGGCCGGGAAGCGGCCGGCCAGCCGGCCGCTGAGCAGGCCGGAGACGAACATCGCGACCAGCATCGGCAGCATCAGCAGTCCGGCGCCGGTGACGCTGGAGCCGAAGCCGTAGCCCGCCGACGCGGGAGTCTGGACGAAGCCGGGGAGGAAGGCCCAGACGGCGTACATGCCGCCGCCGAAGAGCAGGGCCGCGGCGTTGGTGGTCCGGACGGCCGGCAGGCGCATCACGCGCATGTCGATCAGCGGGTTGCGGGAGCGGGTCTCTCCGACGGTCCAGAGCGCGAAGAGGACGGCGGCGGCGATCAGCAGACCGATCACCGGGGTGGAGCCCCAGCCCCACTTCGCCGCCTGGCTGACGGGCAGCAGCAGGGCGACCAGCCAGCCGGAGAGCAGCACGGAGGACAGCCAGTTGACGCTGCCTTCGGTGCGGTGCGGCGACTCGGGGACGTAGCGGTGGGCGAGCAGGGCGGTCGCCGCGACGACGATGACGGGGAACCAGAACAGCCAGCGGTAGTCCAGCGCGCCGACGATCGGGCCGGCCAGGACCATGCCGAGGCCGCTGCCGACCGCGATCACGGCGGACAGGTTGCTGATGCCGGCGGGCACCCGGCCCGCGGGGAACTCGTCGCGGATGATGCCGAAGGAGAGCGGGAAGAGCGCACCGGCGATGCCCTGCAGGACCCGGGCGACGATCAGCACGGTGATGTTCGGGGCGAGGGCGGCGACCAGGCAGCCGACCAGCAGCGCGACGAGCGCGGCGACCAGGGTGCGCTTCTTGCCCACCATGTCGCCGACCCGGCCGAGGATCGGCGTGAAGATCGACGCGGAGAGCAGGTAGGCGGTCATCACCCAGGTGACCGTCGACTGCGAGGTGTGCATCTCGGCCTGGACGATCGGCAGCGCGGGCGTGATCAGCGACTGGAGCAGTGCGAACACGCCGGCACCGGTGGCGAGGACGCCGAAGGTGAGGCGATGGGACTGGCGGTTCATCGAACCTTCTCGGGACTCGGGGACTCGGAGGTCGTGGCGCGGGGTACGACGGTGCGACGGTGCGACGACCACGGGAACGGCCGTGGGAACGGACGTGCTGTGTACGGAGGTGCCGTACGGCGGCGTGCGGGCGGCCGACAGGACACGGGAAGGGGTCGGCCGGGCCGTTGACGGCAGGCCGAAGCGGAGGCCCCGGTGCTAAAGTCGAGGCACGCCTCCACATTAGCGGAGGCACCCCTCCGGTTCAATCCGGGCGTCGAAACGAGGTCACCGTGCCGGACCAGATCGTGGTGAGCGAGTTCCTCGCCGCCCAGCGCCCGCGCCGCGCCGACGCCGCGCGGAACTTCGACGCCCTGCTGGTCGCCGCCCGCGAGGCCTTCGCCGAACACGGCGCCGACGCCTCCCTGGAGGACATCGCCCGCCGCGCAGGCGTCGGCATCGGCACCCTCTACCGCAACTTCCCCACCCGCCGGCACCTCTTCGAGGCGGTCTACGCCAACGAGGTCGACGACCTCGGCCGGGTCGCCGCCGAGGTCGCCGGCGAGCCGCCGTGGCAGGCCCTGGCCGCCTGGCTGCGCCGCTTCGTCGACTACGCCATGACCAAGCGCGCGATCCGCGAGGCCCTGGAGGGCGAGGAGTCCGACGTCTTCCTGGCCTGCCGCCAGTCCATGTACGACGCCGGCACCCCCCTGCTGCTGCGGGCCCAGGAGGCCGGCGAGGTACGGAAGGACATGAGCATCGACGACCTGCTGCGCCTGGTCTCCGGCATCACCTCGGTGGCCTTCCCCGACGAGGCCCAGCGCGACCGGGTGCTCGGCATCGCCCTGGACGGGGTCCGCACCCGGGCCTGAGCCGCTCCGGGCCCGAACGGCACGCGCGCCCGCACCGAGCGTCGGCCCGGGCCGCACCCGCGCCCCCGCGGACCGGCGCGCCCCGCAGGGTGAAGGATCGACGGGAGGGCGGGCCCCCGTCGGCGCGGGAACACCCCGGACGGCGCCGCACCCGCTATCCAGGGTTCATGTCCCTTTCGCACCCCGGCAGTGCCCGGGCCGCCCGCCGCTCCCCCGCCCGCCCGACCCCGGCCGGCCCCGTCGGCACGCGGCGGACGGCGACCCGGCGTTCGGCGATGCGGCGGCCCGCGAGCCGGCGGGCGGTGATCCTGCGGCCGGCGACCCGGCGGCCTGATGCCGCGACAGCGGGACACGGCGGTGCGGCATGGCGGTGAGGCGGCCGGGAGGGGGACGGCCGGACCGCCGGACGGAAGGCGGTGCCGGGGCGCCGCACGGGCTGCGGCGGCTCTCCGACTACGCCTGGCGCCTGCTGGTGGTCGCGGCGGCCGCGTACGTGGTGCTGATGCTGCTCGGGAAGTTCCACCTGATCACGCTGGCCGGGTTCCTCGCGATGGTGATCACCTCGGTCGTCCGGCCCCTGGTCGACCTGATCGCCCGGACCCTCCCCCGCCCGCTCTCGGTGCTGATCGGGCTGGCCCTCGCGATCCTGGTACCGGCCGGGCTGCTGGCACTGATCGGCGAGACCGTGGCGAACGACCTGTCCAGCCTGACCAAGGAGTTCCAGGGCGGCCTGGACCGGCTGGAGAAGGCCCTGGAGGGATCACCCCTCCACATCGCCCACCAGACCTTCGACGACCTCCAGACGAAGGTCACCGACTTCCTCTCCGAGCACCGCTCGACCCTCATCAGCACGGCGGTCAGCGGCGCCGGCCGGGTGGTCGAGGTGGCGACGGGCGCCGCGCTCGCACTCTTCATGTCGGTGTTCTTCCTGCACTCCGGCGAGCGGATGTGGCGGTGGACCTCGGGCCTGCTGCCCGACGCCGCCGGCGACCACCTCGACCGGGGCGGCCGCGCCGCCTGGCGGACCTTCGCCGGCTACACCCGCGGCATCTTCATCGTCGCCGCCAGCAACGCCGCGATGGTCGGCATCGCCCTCTACCTGCTGCGGGTGCCGCTGGCCCTGCCGCTCACCGTGCTGGAGTTCTTCGCCTCCTTCGTCCCGCTGGTCGGCTCCCCGATCGCC
Organism: Streptomyces sp. NRRL B-24484; assembly: GCF_000717715.1. Classification (GTDB taxonomy): domain Bacteria; phylum Actinomycetota; class Actinomycetes; order Streptomycetales; family Streptomycetaceae; genus Kitasatospora. Next base: position 29,971 of record NZ_JOAI01000004.1, read on the forward strand.
ATGCTGGTCGCCTCCCTGGTGGCGCTGGCGGCCCGCGGCCCGGTGATCGCGATCGTGGTCCTGCTGCTCATCGTGGTGATCGGCCAGATCGAGGGCCACCTGCTGCACCCGCTGGTGATGAGCTGGGCGGTCAGCCTGCACCCGGTGGTGGTCGCCGTCTCGGTGCTGGCGGGCAGCATCGCGGCCGGCGTGATCGGCGCCGTGGTCGCCGTCCCCGCGGTCTCGGTGGCCTGGTCGGTGTACGCCGAGCTGCGCACTCCGCGGCCCGCACCTCCGCCCGCGAAGGCCGACGTCTGACGTCCGCCCGGCCCCGCTACGAGCCGTCCGCCCGCACCCGCTCCGCGAACACCTGCAGCGCGATCCGGTAGCCGTCGAACGCCCGGGCCGCCCCGGCGTACGCCTCCAGGTGGACGAAGACCTCGACGACCTCCTCCGGCGTGACGCCGCTGTTCAGCGCGATGCGGAGCTGGCCGCGCAGCGGTTCGAGCGTGCCGAGGGCCGCGGCGATCGCCACCGAGACCAGGGCGCGGGCCCGGGTGTCGAGGACGTCCGTCCGCGGCCAGGAGTCGCCGAAGGTGTGCACCGTCGCGAGCCGCTTGAAGTCGGCACCGTTGGCGGGCTCCCCGGGGCCGCGTCCCAGGAACCGTTCCAGCCGCATCCCGAGCAGTCGCTCGGCCGCGTCGAGCGCGGCCGCGTACCGCTGCTCCTCCGCCTGGTCCGCCCGCTCCGCCTCGGAGCCCTGCCCGTCGTCGCGGTCGGCCATGGCGCGCTCCCTCCGGGGCGGTGCACGGACTGCGGCCCGCCGGTGCGTGCCCGGTTGAGACGGCGCTCACGGAACGGAGCGTGGCGGGGCGTCGACGCGCTGCCGAACCGGGGCCCGTGAGCCGGTGAGGGTGCTCACACGCCCAGGGCCACCACGACGGCGGGTCGTAGTCGCCGGACCAGCGGGACACAGCCCGCGCAGGTCGCACCCGCGGCCCCACCGGGGGCACGCGGTACCGCCCGGGGGTGTATTCCCGGTCCGTTCCGAGGGGCGTCGCTACGACGCCGGGTCGTACCAGGGGGGTCTTGGCGGCGGCCGTGGCCCTCTGGCAGCTTGGGGCGAGTCGTCAGGCCGCACCGGCACCTGTCCCGCCGGGTGCGGCTCTCCGCCGAGTCCCGCCCTACGACCCCGAGGCCCCTGTCCGGCCCGGGGACGTCAGCGGGCGGGACACCGGCCCAACCCGATTGAGGTCCTGTTCTTCATGCCCGCTTTCAAGCTTCGTATGCGCACTTCTGCTGTCCTTCTTGCCGGCGCCGCCGGTGTCACCGCGCTGGGCGCCGGTCTGATGCCGGCCACCGCCTCCGCCGCGACCCAGTCGCCGCAGGCCATCGCCGCGCAGGTCGTGCCCGCGAACCAGCTGGCCTCGTTCAACCAGATCATCAGCCACGAGTCCGGTTGGAACGTCCACGCGACCAACCCGAGCTCCGGCGCCTACGGCCTGGGCCAGGCCCTGCCGGGCTCCAAGATGGCCTCCGCCGGCGCCGACTGGAAGACCAACCCGAAGACCCAGATCAAGTGGGCCTACGACTACATGAACTCGCGCTACGGCAGCCCGAACGCCGCCTGGTCCTTCTGGCAGACCCACCACTGGTACTGAGCCGACCCCTCGGCACCGCACCAGCCCCGTCCGGCACCGCACGACCGTTCCCGCACCGCCCCGGCGGCCGGACAGGGACCTCCGGGGCACCCGCAAGGGGCCCGGCGCACCGCGCCGGGCCCCTTCGGGCACGTCCGGACCCCGCCCCCGTGAGCGGAGCCCCGGGCGGGATCATCCGGGCCAGTCGGCCGGCGAGGCCTCCATGTCGTTCCCCCGCACCCACACGATCGAGACACCGAGCACCGTCCGCATCACCGCGAACCCGCCCTCCCACCCGCCGGGGAGGCGCAGCCGGCCGCGCCGGATCGCCCCGCTCGCCAGCCGCGTGTCGCCGGCCTGGAGCGTCCCCGTCCAACTCGGCAGGCCGATGGCCGGGACACTCCCCGTCAGCTCGGCCTCGACCGGGATCTCCCGGCCGTCGGCGAGCAGCAGCGCAGGGCCCCGGTACTCCGGCGAACTCATGCCACCGACTCTGCGCGTGCCGTCCGGCGCGTGCAAATCCGGCCCGTCCCCACTGACCGGCGGGCGGAAAACCGGGTGACCTCCGCGGCCGGGGACCGCAAGAATCCGGCGCATGGCCTTGACCCAGCAGCTGGCGCGGGTGAGCCCCGCGTACCTCGACCGGTGCCGGCGGAGCGCGGCTCGCTCCCCCGACGGCGATCCGCGGTGGGACCCGCCCGCCGATGACCTGCTCGACCTGGACTGGGCGCTCTGGGGCCTGCTGCGGCACCTCCGCGCGGTGGGGGCCGCGCCGGCGACCGTCGCCCTCCTCGACCGCGGCATCTCCGGTGACGACGCGGCCGCCGTCGCCCACCTCGACCACCTGAAGGTCTACGACCGCATCGGCGACCCACCGACCCTGCTGACCCCGGACGCCGTGGCCGAGGTGGCCGGCCTGCTCGACGCGGTCGACACGGGCGCGGTGCTCGCCCGGCTGCCGTCCGACCCCGACGAGGCCGCCGAGTCCTGCGGCTTCGGCGGATTCCACGGCGACCTCACCGCCTACCTGGCCCACCACCTCGACGTACTCCGCTCCTTCTACCGTGAGGCGGCGGCCCGCGGTCTCGCGGTGGTGACCTGGGTCGACTGACCGGCCGGGCGCGCGGTCAGCCCGCCAGGGCGGCACGCAGCGCGGCGAACCCGTCGGCGAGTTCGGTGGCGTCGGCGGGGTTGATCTCCATCTGCAGGTGGCACACCTCGTCGTCGCCGTTGGGCGTCAGCCACGCGAAGAAGGCGAACCGTTCGCCGACGGGTTCGGCCGTCAGCGTCAGCGGGTTGTTGCGGCCGGGAGTCACCCGCGCCGAGAACCGGTCGCCGGTCGGGACGCTCAGCCGTGCGACCATCCCGTCGGCGAACTCCGCGACCTCCTCCACGGTGAGGAAGGCGGTGAAATCGGCGGTGAGCGACGAGTACCAGCTCGCCGTGACCCGCCAGTCCTCCCCTTCGGTGTGGACCATCTCCAGCCACGTTCCGCCGCCACCGAGGTACATCCGCGGCACGTCCACGTCACTCTCCCGTCTTCACGTCCTGGGTCGGTGGTCCCGCCGGGGCGGCCCACCGACCAGGATCATGCCACCGAGCGCCGACGGGGCCGGGCACCGGTCCTCAGGGCGCGCCCGCCGAGGTGAGGATGTGGTCGATCAGTTCCAGGGCCGGCGGGAGGTCCTGCGGCCGGCGGTCGCGGGCACAGCCGGCCGCTCCGCGGACGACGGCGACGAGGGCGGCCACCGCGGTCAGCTCCTCGGGGGTCAGCCGGCCGCGGCGGTGGGCGATCAGCGACCCCTCCGGGCTCGTGTGCACGTCGAGCAGGCAGCCGAGCGCCGTCAGCCGTTCGCCGTCCAGGCCGGGCAGGACCTCCTCGAAGCCCACCAGCACCACGGCCACGGCCTCGGCGAGGCCGCGCAGTGCGCTGCCCGCCTCGGTGTCGGGCCGGGTGGCCGTCAGGCCGTACAGCCAGTCGACGGCGCGCAGCCCGCACCGCCGGGCCTCGGCGAGCACGCTGCTCCCGGCGTCGTCCGGCGTCCGCGGCGACGGCACCGTGGGCACCGCACCGAACCTGGTCACGATCGGCGGCCGCCCGCCGTACACACCCGTCATGGCGGTCAGTCTGCCCGACTCGGCGGGCGCCGGATCCTGGTTCCGGCCGGCTTGAGGTTCCCCCGGGGGAAGGTCCTAGGGTCTGGGCATGGTGGACGGCCCGGAGTTGCTCACGGTCGGTCAGCTGGCCCGTCGGGCCGGGCTGACCGCGAAGGCCCTGCGTCACTACGACCGGGTGGGCCTGCTGCGGCCTGAGGTGGTCGATCCCGGCACGGGGTACCGCTACTACAGCGCCGGGCAGATCGCGCAGGCGCGTCTCGTCCGGCTGCTCCGCTCCGTGGACATTCCGCTGGAGCAGGTGCGGCTGTGCCTGGCCGATCCGGACGACGAGTCCGTGACGGCCCGGGTGCTGGCCGGGCACCGGCTCCGGCTGCGGGCCCGCCTGGACCGCGTCCGGGGCGACCTCCACCGCATCGACCATCTCCTCCAGGACGGAGTCGCCCGAGCCATGACCGACAGTGCAGCGCAGCCCGCCGCCACCGCTCCCGACGACGGCGGGCGCCGACTCGCCGTCGACCTGTTCAACGGTGTATGGCGCCTGCTGGAGAAGGAGGACCGCACGGTGGAGGAGGACGACCGGATGCTGCACATGGCGCACGCCTCCCGCCACCACTGGGGCGAGGTCGGGCAGCCGGTGAACCTCAGCCGCGGCGAGTGGCAGTGCTCGCGGGTCTACAGCGTGCTGGGCCGCGGCGAGCCGGCGATACACCACGCCGCCCGCAGCCTGGCGATCTGCCGCGAGCACGGCATCGGCGACTGGGACCTCGCCTTCGCGTACGAGGCCCTGGCCCGCGCCCACGCGGTGGCCGGGGACGCCGTGCAGGCCCGGGTCTGGACGGAGCAGGCGCTGGCGGCCGCCGAGGACATCGCCGAGGACGACGACCGCGAGCTGGTGCTCACCGACCTGGAGTCCGTGCCGCACCAGCCGCGCTTCTGGTGATCCCCGGGGTGGCCGCCGCGGTCCGGCCGCGGCGGCCACCGGGCTCAGCCGGGCGGGTCGGCCGGGCGCTGCCGTCGTTTGAGCTCGGCGATCAGCGGGCCCAGGGCGGGCGGGACCTGGGGTTCCGTCAGCTCGACCGTCCGGTCGCCGCCGGGCGCGTGCACGGTGAACCGGTAGCGCGGGAGGGCGGCCGGCGCAGCGGGGCCGGCCGCCTTCCGGGCCTGCCCGGCCGCCTCCAGGGCCTGGAGGGCGGCGTCGGCCTCGGGCCCGGCCAGTTCGTCGGTGTCCAGCGAGGAGGTGGTGCGCAGGCCGGTGAAGCCACCGCTGCGCTCCCGTGACACGCGCACCACGTCGTTCTCCTTCGCCCGGGTCGGCGGTCCACCAGAAGCCCTGCTGGCGGGCGGCCGCGCGGACCACCTGCGCCGCCTCGGGCGGCACCTTCTTGGTCTCGGCCAGGATCCGTGCCTGGGCGGCGGCCACCACGGCGGCGTCGTTGAATCCGGCGGTCGGCCAGAGGTTCTGCAGGGTCTGGTACATGATCAGCGCACCCGCGTCGAGCCCGATCTCCTTGCAGATCAGGTAGAACCACCGGTTGGTGATGCCCGACATCAGGTGCGGGTCGGCGGGTTCGGAGTAGCCGCTCATGTCGCGGGGTTGCGGGTCGCGCCCCATGACCGGGTTGTCGCAGGCGGAGCCGGGTTCGGCCATGTTGCGCAGGGCCTCGCCGGCGAGGCTGTCCGCCATGATCTCGTCGCCGATGAGCCGGTTGTGGCTGTCGGCGTCCCGGTTGTTGGCCCAGGTGTCGACGGCGGAGCCGATCACGTCGCTGAACGACTCGTTGAGCGCGCCGCTCTGGTCGTCGGTGTAGTTGAGGCCGGCGGTGAACTGGGTGACGCCGTGGGTGAGCTCGTGCGCGGAGACGTCGAGGTCGCCGGTGAGGTCCTTGAAGACGACGTTGTCGCCGTTGCCGAAGACCACCACCTGGGCGTCGCCGTCCCAGAAGGCGTTGGCGAAGTCGTTGTCGAAGTCGTTGTCGAAGTCGTTGTCGAAGTCGTTGTCGAAGTCGTTGTCGAAGTTGACGTGCGCGGCGAGGTCCAGTCCGGCGTTGTCGATGGAGTTCCGGCCGAGCAGCTTCTTGTAGAACTCGCGGACGGAGCCGAGGTTGTCGTAGGCCAGGTCGGCGTTGAGGCCGGCCACCGCGGGGTCGCCCTCCCCACGGATCACGGTGGTGCTGTAGGCGGGTACGTGCTGGTCGTCGTAGATCGCCCGGCCTGCGGTTCCGGGGGCAGGAACGGTCACGCCGGCCACGGCGCTGATCTTCGGGGCCGCCGGTGGCACGGTGGCCGCGGGAACGTCCGGGGTGCCCAGTCGGCGGGCCTTGCGGAACTGGGCGGACCCCACGGCGGTGCGCTGGGCGGGTGTGGGGGCCAGGCTCTCGCGGCCCTGGACGCGGGCGATGTGCTCGATGACGTGGGGTGGAACGAAGGTGCAGAGGTGCTTCATGGCGGGTTCCTCGGTTCGGATGTCTCGTCCCCGCCGCACCATTCCTCCGTCGGCCGCCCGGGCCCCCCGGGGGCAGAACGGCCCCGTGGCCATGGGTAGATCTGTCCCGACCCGGCCCCGCCCGCCGCCCGTCCGTCGCGGTGCGCGGGGCGTCAGGGCAGCAGCGACACCTGGTAGTGGCCGATGGACCAGCCGTCGGGTGTCCGGCGGAGCAGGACGCCGAGCTGCACGCTCAGGGTCGGCCGGTCGGTGAAGGTGAAGTCGACGGCGAGCCAGCCGAGCAGGAGGCCGTCGGCGGGGCGGCGGGTCTCCAGGATCCGGTAGTGGGCCGTCATGCCGAGCGGCTGCGCCCGGTAGTAGGCGGCGATGCCGGGGCGGCCGACGGTGTAGGGGTGCAGGCCCTGGAAGATCGCGTCCTCGGTGAAGCAGGCGGCGACCTGCTCGGGTTCGTGGGCGTCGACGGCCGCCTTCCAGCGGTCGAGGACGCCGCGCAGGTCCGGCTCGTCGCCGGGCCCGCCGTTCACCAGGCGGCCCCGGGGCCGGGGGTCGCTGGGGTGCGGGGTCAGCGGGGTGACCGTGTCGTGGCGCCAGGCCCGCAGCGGCATGGAGGCGAGCAGCCGCTCCAGCTGCTCCGCGTCGGGTGCGTCGAACAGGCCCCAGCTGCGCCACTCCCCCGGTGCCGGCGGGGGCCGCCAGAGCCGTACCAGGTGGCCGGCGGCCGCCAGTTCCCGTGCCCGGACGGCCTCCCGTGCCCGCATGTCGGCGACGGCCTCCTCGGACGTGCCGTCGGGAACGGTGGTCACCATGTCGACCAGGAACTCCATCGGCGCCCCTCTCCTCCGCATCGCTTCGGAGTATCGGCGCCGCGGCGCACCGGGCCCGGCAGCGACACACCACCGTGGCAGCGGCCGGCCCGGCGTCCCGTCCGCGGGGGGCGGATCCACCGGGCGGTGGGCGAACGGTCCGCGTGCTGCGGCGTCCGGGCCCCCGCCCCGCCCCGACCTGCCGGAAAGGCCGTTGCGGGATCGACCGGCCACCCCTTATCGTCACCCTGACGCTATTCCTGAAGGGGGAACCCGTGCCCGTCGCCGACACCCTGAGCGACCTGCTCGCACCACTGAACCACCAGCTCTTCCTGCTCGGACAGGACGCCGTCACCACGGCCGAACTGCTGGGCTTCGCCACCGGCGCAGTCTGCGTCTGGCTGTGCGTCAGGGCCAGCTCCTGGAACTTCCCGGTGGGCATCGCCAACAACCTGTTCTTCTTCGCGCTGTTCTGGAGCGCCCGGCTGTACGCCGACGCCGCGCTGCAGATCGTCTTCCTGCTGCTGGCCGCCCACGGCTGGTACCGCTGGCTGCGCGGCGGCGAGCGGCAGACCGCGCGGCCGATGGGTCACGCCTCGCCGACCGCGCTGCTGGTGCTGGCCGTCCTGCTGGTCCCCGCCACCTGGGGACTGACCGCGCTGCTCGCCCGGGCCGGGGACAGCGCACCGTTCTGGGACGCCCTGACCACCGCCCTGTCGCTCGCCGCCCAGTGGCTGCTGAACGCCAAGCAGGTGGAGAACTGGTACCTCTGGATAGCCGCCGACCTGGTCTACATCCCGCTGTACGCGGCCAAGGACCTGGTGCTGACCGCCGCGGTGTACGTGCTCTTCCTCGCCCTGTGCGGGGTGGGCCTGCGCAGCTGGCACCGCGAGCTCGCCGCGGCCGCCCGCCCGGCCGCCGCCCCGGCGGGGGTGCCGGCATGAGCGCCCGCCCGGCGGACGGCGGCCGGTTCGCCCACGGCCTGGTGATCGGCAAGTTCTACCCGCCGCACGCCGGCCACCACTTCCTGATCCGTTCGGCCGCGGACGCCTGCGAGCGGGTGACGGTGGTCGTGATGGCGGCGGCCTGCGAGTCGGTGCCGCTGGCCGACCGGGTCGCCTGGATGCGCGAGCACTGGGCGGGCGAACCGCACGTGGCGGTCGCCGGGATCGCCGACGACCTTCCGGTCGACTACGACAGCGCCGACGCCTGGGCCGGGCACGTCGCGCTGATGCGCGAGGCGGTGGCCGCGGCACCGCCCGCGCCGCCGGTGGACGCGGTGTTCAGCTCCGAGCCGTACGGCACCGAGCTCGCCCGGCGGTTCGACGCCGCACCCGTGCTGCTGGACGTGCCCCGGGACACCTTCGCGGTCTCCGGCACCAAGGTCCGGGCCGACCCGGTCGCCCACTGGGAGGACCTGGAGCCGCCCGTCCGGGCCTGGTTCGCCCGCCGGGTGGTGGTGCTCGGCGCGGAGTCCACCGGCACGACCACGCTCTCCCGCGACCTGGCGGCGGCCCTCCGCGGCCGCGGCGGTCCGCACGCGGCGACCCGTTGGGTGCCCGAGTACGGCCGGGAGCTCACCGCCGCGAAGCTCGCGGTGGCACGCGGCCGCGCCCGGCCCGGCGGTCCGGTGCCGACCGTGTTCGACCTGGAGTGGACGGACGCCGACTTCGAGCTGGTCGGCCGCCGGCAGAACGAGGCCGAGCAGCGCGCGGCCCGGGCGGGCGGGCCGGTGCTGGTCTGCGACACCGACACCCTGGCCACCACCGTCTGGCAGGAGCGCTACCGGGGCCGGGCCACCGAGCCGGTCCGCCGGCTCGCCGCGGGCCTGCCGCCGCGCGCGCTCTACCTGCTGACCTCGGACGAGGGCGTGGCCTTCGACGACGACGGGCTGCGCGACGGCGAGCACCTGCGCCCGTGGATGACCGGCCGGTTCCGCGAGGTGCTGGCCGCCGCAGGGGCGCCCTGGATCGAGCTGCACGGCGACCGGGTCGAGCGGCTGCAGCGGGCGCTGACCGCCGTGGACGCCCTGCTGGCCGACGGATGGGCGCTGGGCGACCCGACGGGGTGAACCACGACATCGGCACCGACTCACCCGATCGGGTGAACTGCGCCGGGGAATCGCCGGAGGCTACTGCGCCTGGGCGCAGCCGGGGCAGAGGCCGCGGAAGGTGACCTCGACGCCGGAGAGGGTGAAGCCGTAGCGCTCCGCGTCGGGCAGCGAGGCGAGCGGGTCACCGGTCGGGTGCACGTCGCGGATGGTGCCGCAGGACTGGCAGACCAGGTGCTGGTGGGCGTGGTGGGCGTTGGGGTCGTACCGCTTCGCCCGCCCGTCGGTGCTGACCTCGATGACCTCGCCGAGCGAGACCAGCTCGCCCAGCGTGTTGTAGACGGTGGCGCGGCTGATCTCGGGCAGCATTTCCACCGCGCGGGCGTGGATCTCGTCGGCCGTGTAGTGGATGTGGTCGCCGTCCAGGACCTGGGCGACGACCCGCCGCTGCGCGGTCAGCCGCCAGCCGCGGTTCCGGAGCCGTTCCAACAGGTCACTCATGGGGGGAGGGTACCAGGCGGCTGGAATCGGCTGAAGATTTGTGTCGGCGTTGACTTAGACAAGGTCTAATGTAGGGTCGAAATCGGCACTGCTGAACGGAAGAGGACGACCTGAACGTTGCTGCTCGTGGCTGCCCGCCGGACGACCGGGACGGATGCGTCCCGCGCCGGCCGCAGGGCTCCGGTGACCGCGGGCGCGGCCGGTCCGACGCCCGTCCGGGACGGGCTCCCGGCGCACGGGCCCGCCGGTCCGGGTGCGCGCGCTTCTTCCGGCCGACCCATCTTCGGAACTGATCGTCCAGCTTGGAAGGATTCACATGTCCGAGAACCCTGACGCAATCGTCACCGACGCGAAGACGGAGGGGACCGGCGGCTGCCCGGTGGTACACGGGCGGGCCCCTCATCCGACCCAGGGCGGCGGAAACCGCCAGTGGTGGCCGAACCAGCTGAACCTGCGGATCCTTGCCAAGAACCCCGCCGAGGCCAACCCCTTCGGCGGGTCCTTCGACTACGCCGCGGCCTTCGCCTCGCTCGACCTCGCCGCGGTGAAGCGGGACCTCTCCGAGGTGCTGACCGCCTCGCAGGACTGGTGGCCGGCCGACTACGGCAACTACGGCCCGTTCATGATCCGGATGGCCTGGCACAGCGCCGGCACCTACCGGATCAGCGACGGCCGCGGCGGCGCGGGCGCCGGCCAGCAGCGCTTCGCCCCGCTCAACAGCTGGCCGGACAACGCCAACCTCGACAAGGCCCGCCGCCTGCTGTGGCCGGTCAAGAAGAAGTACGGCCGGAACATCTCCTGGGCCGACCTGATGATCCTGGCCGGCAACGTCGCGCTGGAGGACATGGGCTTCACCACCTTCGGCTTCGGCGGCGGCCGCGAGGACGTCTGGGAGCCGGAGGAGGACGTCTACTGGGGCCCCGAGCAGACCTGGCTCGGCGACGAGCGCTACAGCGGCGACCGTCAGCTGGAGAACCCGCTCGGCGCCGTCCAGATGGGCCTGATCTACGTCAACCCGGAGGGCCCGAACGGCACCCCGGACCCGATCGCCGCGGCCCGGGACATCCGCGAGACGTTCCGCCGGATGGCGATGAACGACGAGGAGACCGTCGCGCTGATCGCCGGCGGCCACACCTTCGGCAAGACCCACGGCGCCGGCCCCGCGGACAGCGTCGGCGCCGACCCCGAGGACGCCCCGCTGGAGCAGCAGGGCCTCGGCTGGCGCAGCAGCTTCGGCACCGGCAAGGGCGGCGACGCGATCACCAGCGGCCTCGAGGGCGCCTGGACGGCCACCCCGGTCACCTGGGACAACAGCTTCTTCGAGACGCTCTTCGGGCACGAGTGGGAGCTCACCGAGAGCCCCGCCGGCGCCCACCAGTGGAAGCCGAAGGACGGCGGCGGCGCGGGCACCGTCCCGGACGCGCACGACGCATCGAAGACCCACGCGCCGACGATGCTGACCACCGACCTCTCGCTGCGCCTCGACCCGGTCTACGAGCCGATCTCGCGCCGCTTCCTGGAGGACCCGGCGGCCTTCGCCGACGCCTTCGCCCGCGCCTGGTACAAGCTGACCCATCGCGACATGGGCCCGGTGGTGCGCTACCTCGGCCCCGAGGTGCCGTCCGAGGTGCTGCTCTGGCAGGACCCGGTGCCCCCGGTGTCGCACCCGCTGGTCGGCGCCGAGGAGATCGCCGTGCTCAAGGGCGAGATCGCCGCCTCCGGCCTGACGGTCGGTCAGCTGGTGTCCACCGCCTGGGCGTCGGCCTCGTCCTTCCGCGGCAGCGACAAGCGCGGCGGCGCCAACGGCGCCCGCATCCGCCTGGAGCCGCAGCGCAGCTGGGAGGCCAACGACCCGGACCGGCTGGCGCCGGTGCTGCGCACCCTGGAGGACATCCGGAAGTCCTTCAACGACGCCCGTCCGGGCGGTGTGCAGATCTCCCTCGCCGACCTGATCGTGCTCGCCGGCGGCGTCGGCGTCGAGCAGGCCGCGAAGGCGGCGGGCTCCGCGGTCGAGGTGCCGTTCGCGCCGGGCCGCACCGACGCGGTGCAGGAGCAGACCGACACCGAGTCGTTCGCCGCACTGGAGCCGTCCGCCGACGGCTTCCGCAACTACCACGGGAAGGGCAACCGGCTGCCGGCCGAGTTCCTGCTGCTCGACCGGGCGAACCTGCTCACCCTGACCGCCCCCGAGATGACGGCGCTGGTCGGCGGTCTGCGGGTGCTGGGCGCCAACCACCAGGAGTCGCCGCACGGCGTGCTGACCGCTACGCCGGGCTCGCTCACCAACGACTTCTTCGTGAACCTGCTCGACCTGGGCACCACCTGGCGGGCCACCTCGGAGGACGCGCACACCTTCGAGGGCCGCGACGCCGCGACCGGCGCCGTCCGCTGGACGGGCACCCGGGCCGACCTCGTCTTCGGTTCGAACTCCGAACTGCGGGCGCTCGCCGAGGTGTACGCGAGCGACGACGCGCGGCAGAAGTTCGTCGACGACTTCGTCGCCGCCTGGGTCAAGGTGATGAACCTCGACCGGTTCGATCTCGCGTAGCCGGCACCGACGGTCGGTGTCCGACCCGACCTCAGAACACCGGTCCCGGCGCTCCGCCGGGGCCGGTGTTTGCTGTTCCGGGGCCTGCTGTCCACGTGAGGAAGGTCACCGGAGGGGCCGTCGTCACGGCCTGTGGCAGGGGTGTACGTTCCTGCGACCAGGGGTGCGGGCTCCCCCGGATCGCAGAATCCTGGCAACAGCCGAGCGCGGAAGACCCGTCGCCGGCTGCGCCTCCGACAAGGGAGACAGGTGTCATGTCTGCTCACGAACCGGCCAACCCTCCACCGCAGCGCCTGGGCGTGGCGGCGGAGTCGGCCACCGGCGAAACCCGGGTCGCGGCAACACCGGCCACGGTGCGTCAGCTGCTGGCCCTGGGCTACGAGGTCGTCGTCGAGTCCGGGGCCGGTTCGGCCTCCGGGTTCACCGACGACGCCTACCGCGAGGCGGGGGCGGGGATCGGCGAGGCCTGGCACGCGGACGTCGTGCTGAAGGTGAACGCGCCCTCCGCCGAGGAGGTCGCGCGGCTGCGCGACGGCGCGACCCTGGTCGGCCTGCTCGGCCCGAACCAGAACAAGGATCTGATCGACCTGCTGGCGCAGCGTCCGGTCACGGCGCTGGCGCTCGACGCGGTGCCGCGCATCTCCCGCGCGCAGTCGATGGACGTGCTCAGCTCGATGGCGAACATCGCCGGCTACCGGGCCGTCATCGAGGCCGCGCACGTCTTCGGCCGGTTCTTCACCGGCCAGGTCACCGCGGCCGGCAAGGTCCCGCCCGCCAAGGTGCTGGTCGCCGGCGCCGGTGTGGCCGGTCTGGCCGCGATCGGCGCGGCGAGCAGCCTCGGCGCGGTCGTCCGGGCCACGGACCCGCGGCCCGAGGTCGCGGACCAGGTGCGCTCGCTCGGCGGCGAGTTCCTCGCGGTCGACGTGGAGCAGGAGCGCAGCACCGACGGCTACGCCAAGGCCACCACGGACGACTACAACCGGGCGGCCGCGAAGCTCTACCACGAGCAGGCCGCGGACGTGGACATCGTCATCACCACGGCGCTCATCCCGGGCCGCCCGGCGCCGCGGCTGATCACCGCCGAGGACGTGGCGGCGATGCGCCCCGGCAGCGTGGTCGTCGACATGGCCGCCGCACAGGGCGGCAACGTCGAGGGCACGGTCGCCGGCCGGGTGGTGGTGACCGACAACGGGGTGACGCTGATCGGGTACACCGACCTCGCCTCGCGGCTGCCGGCCCAGGCCTCCCAGCTGTTCGGCACCAACCTGGTCAACCTGCTGAAGCTGGTCACGCCCGGCAAGGACGGCCGGCTGGTGCTCGACTTCGAGGACGTCGTCCAGCGCTCGGTGACGGTCGTCCGCGAGGGCGAGCTGACCTGGCCGCCACCGCCCGTGCAGGTCTCCGCGGCGCCGGCCGCCGCCGCACCGGCCGTCCCCGTGGCGCCGGTCGCCGCCAAGCCGGCCGGCCTCTCGACGCGCACGCGGCTGGGCCTGGTCGGGCTCGGCATGCTCGCGATGTTCCTGCTGGTCGCCTTCGCCCCGGCCCAGCTGGCGGAGAACTTCACGGTGTTCACGCTCGCCGTGGTCATCGGCTACTACGTGATCGGCAAGGTGCACCACGCCCTGCACACGCCGCTGATGTCGGTGACCAACGCGATCTCCGGCATCGTCGTGATCGGCGCGCTGCTGCAGATCGGGCGCGAGAACGCGGTGGTCACGGTGCTGTCGGCCGTGGCGATCCTGCTGACCAGCGTCAACATCTTCGGCGGATTCGCCGTCACCCGCCGGATGCTCGGCATGTTCTCGAAGGGCCGATGACCGATGACGTACACGACGGCCGCCCATGCCGCGGACCTGGTCGCCGCACTGCTGTTCATCCTCAGCCTCGCCGGGCTCTCCCAGCACCGGACCTCGCGTGCGGGTGTCGCCTACGGCATCGCCGGCATGGCGCTCGCGCTCGTGGCCACCGTGGTGGTCGCGGCGCACGACATCTCCGCGGGCGCGGTCTCGCTGATCGTGGTCACCATGGCCGCGGGCGGCGCGATCGGCCTGTGGCGGGCCCGCCGGGTCGAGATGACCCAGATGCCCGAGCTCATCGCCGTGCTGCACAGCTTCGTCGGCCTGGCCGCGGTGCTGGTCGGGTGGAACAGCTACCTGGAGGTCGAGCAGCACGGCGCCGCTCAGACCCTGATCGGCTCGGACCTGCTGCGCATCCACCACGCCGAGGTGTTCATCGGCATCTTCATCGGCGCGGTCACCTTCACCGGCTCGATCGTCGCCTACCTGAAGCTGTCGGCGCGGATCAAGTCGAGCCCGCTGATGCTGCCGGGCAAGAACGCGCTCAACGTGGCGGCGCTGGTGGCGTTCGTGGCGCTGACGGTGTGGTTCACCGTCAGCCCGAACCTCGGTCTGATGATCGCGGTGACGGTGCTGGCCCTGCTGCTGGGCTGGCACCTGGTGGCCTCGATCGGCGGCGGCGACATGCCCGTGGTGGTCTCCATGCTGAACAGCTACTCGGGCTGGGCGGCTGCGGCGGCGGGCTTCCTGCTGAACAACAACCTGCTCATCGTCACCGGTGCGCTCGTCGGCTCCTCCGGTGCCTACCTGTCGTACATCATGTGCAAGGCGATGAACCGGTCCTTCATCTCCGTCATCGCCGGCGGCTTCGGCATCGAGGCGCCCGCCGCGCAGGACGCGGAGCAGGGCGAGCACCGCGAGAGCAGCGCGCAGGAGACGGCGCAGATGCTGGCCGAGGCGGACTCGGTGGTCATCACCCCGGGCTACGGCATGGCCGTCGCCCAGGCCCAGCACCCGGTCGCCGAGCTGACCCGGGTGCTGCGCGAGCGCGGCGTCGAGGTCCGGTTCGGCGTCCACCCGGTGGCGGGCCGCCTGCCCGGACACATGAACGTGCTGCTGGCCGAGGCCCGCGTGCCGTACGACATCGTGCTGGAGATGGACGAGATCAACGACGACTTCACCGGTACCTCGGTGGTCCTGGTGATCGGCGCCAACGACACCGTCAACCCGGCGGCGACGGAGGACCCGACCAGTCCGATCGCGGGCATGCCGGTGCTGCGGGTGTGGGAGGCGGACCACGTGGTCGTCTTCAAGCGGTCGATGGCGTCCGGCTATGCGGGCGTGCAGAACCCGCTGTTCTTCCGGGAGAACAGCAGCATGCTGTTCGGTGACGCCAAGCAGAGCGTGGAGGCCATCCTCCAGGCCCTCAACACCCTCGACCCCTCCCCCGGCGACCGCCGCACCAAGGCTGCCGCATAGCACCGGGGGTCGGCGCTCAAGGGGCAGCACCCCGGGGGCGCGGGGAAGTGCGCAATTCGGATGCGGGCCGGTCTTCGGACCGGGCCCGGTCCGGCGCGGTTCCCCGCGCCCCCGGCGCATGTCCCGCTACAGCTCCTTGGTACGGCCCGGGGTCGGGTCGAGGTAGACCCGGGCGACCGCCGGGTGGGCGGCGCGGATCGCCTTCTCGGCCTCCTCGCAGGCGCGTTCCACGTCCCGGGCGGTCGCCGGTTCCTCGAAGGCGACCTTCGCCGCGACCAGGACGTCCTGCGGTCCGCTGACCAGGGTGACCAGGTCGACCACCTGCCGCACCTGCGGCTGCCCCCGCAGGGTCTCGGCGATCCGGTCCTCCGCGCTCTGCGGCAGCGCCCGGCCGATCAGCAGCGAGCCGTTGGCGCGGGCCAGCACCACCGCCACCCAGGCCAGCAGTGCCCCGATCAGCAGCGAGGCGACGCCGTCCCACGCCGAGTCGCCGGTCCGTTCGGTACCGAGGACCCCGCCGAAGGCCAGCACGAGGCCGATCAGTGCGGCCACGTCCTCCAGGAAGACCGCCTTGACGGCGGTGTCGGGGGTGGCGCGCAGGTAGCGGCGGCCGGTCACCCCGAGCCGGCCTGCCTCGCTGCGGACCTGGCGGACCGTCCGGGAGAGCGAGACGGACTCGAGGACGAAGGCGACGGCCAGCACGATGTAGGAGGCGGTCGGGCTGCCGAGTTCCTCGCCGTGCAGCAGGGTGCGGACCCCGTCGGTGATCGAGAAGACGGCGCCGCCGATGAAGGTCGCGAACGAGGCGAGCAACGCCCACACGTACCGCTCCCGGCCGTAGCCGAAGGGGTGGGTGTCGTCCGCGGGGCGGGTGCTGCGCTTGAGGCTCAGGAAGAGCAGCACCTCGGTGACGGTGTCGGCGAGCGAGTGCGCGGCCTCCGCGAGCATCGCACCGGAGCCGCTCACCAGGCCGGCGAGCGCCTTGGCCACGGCGATGCCGAGGTTGCACAGGCCGGCGACGACCACCGTGACGGTGCTCTCGGTGGTGTCGCCGGCCTGCGGTGCGCCGGCCTCCACGGGATGGTCGGGTCGGGGGTCCACAGCAGGAAGTATGTCCGACATGACCGGCTGTGTGCCCGGTCCCCGACACGCCATGCGCCTCGTGGCGGTCGGCGGGCCGACCTAGGCGGGAGCCCAGACGCGTTCGGCGTAGTCGACGAAGTTGCGGCCGAGGATCTTCTCGATCCGCTCGGATCGGTAGCCGCGCCGTTCGAGCAGCCGGGCGAGCTCGCGGAACTGGTCGACGCCGCGCAGGTCCTCGACGAACGGCAGGGTGTCGGCACGCTCGCCGGCCGCGCCGACGCCGCTCGCGCGCCGCAGTTCGACGTGCTCGGCGAGGGCGGACCGGTAGGCGTCGAGGTCGTCGATCGGGGTGATCGTGCCGTCGGTGCCGATGCCGACGGCGTCCTCGCCGCAGACGTCGACGGCGTGGGCGATGTGCTCGACGACGTCGGCGGCGGTGGCGTGGCCGGTCGGGCTGAGGAAGGGCATGAAGTAGATGCCGACGAAGCCGCCGCGGTCGGCGACCAGCCGCAGTTCCTCGTCGGTCTTGTTGCGCGGCAGGTCGACCAGGGCGCGGCAGCCGGTGTGGTTGATCGAGACGGGCTGCCGGGAGGCCCGGGCCGCGTCCAGGCAGGTGCGTTCGCCGCTGTGCGAGAGGTCGACCATCAGCCGGCTGTCGTTGAGCGCCTCGACGACCCGGTGGCCGAGCGGGGTGAGTCCGCGGTTCTCCGGCGCCATGGAGCCGTCGCCCAGCTGGTTGGCCTGGTTGTACGTCAGCTGGACGACGCGGACGCCACGCTCGGCGAAGACCGCGACGCGGCCGGGGTCGTCGCCGACGGCCACCGCGTTCTGGAAGCCGTAGACGATGCCGACCTTCTTCTCCCGGGCGGCCCGGTGGATGTCGGCGGCGGTGCGGACCTTGAGCAGGTCGGCGGGGTTCGCGCGGACGATCCCGTCCCAGACGTCGATCTCCTCCAGGGTGTGCTCGTACGGCGGGAGGTCGCCCATGGTGTAGCCGAGGGTGATGTTGACGGCGGTCAGGCCGGAGGACCGGGCGTCGGCCAGGGCGCGGGCGTCCACGGTGAGCCGGGAGCTGGAGGGGTTGAGTTCGGCGGCGGCCTCGGCGGACCGGGGCGCGTTGGGGTTGTCCAGCTGGCCGAGCGCGTTGACGACCGGGGGGAAGGGGGAGTCGGTCATCGGCCCGCCTCGAAGTCGGCGCGGGCGTGGCGGCGGCCGCGCTTGACGGTCAGGTGGACGGTGCGCAGGTGCTTGACGTCCTGCAGCGGGTCCTCGTCGAAGACCGCGAAGTCGGCGAGCCGGCCGGCCTCGACGGTGCCGCGCAGCTGCTCGGCACCGGCGCTGCGGGCGCCGACGGCGGTGGCGGAGCGCAGCGCGTCCGCGGGGGTGAGGCCGCAGCGGTCGACGAGGAAGGCGAGTTCCTCGTAGAGGGCCGGGAAGGGGTCGTCCGGCGGGGTCTCGTAGTCGGTGCCGGTGGCGATCGGGACGCCCGCACGGTGCGCCTGGGCGGTGAGGGCGGCGGCGAGGTCGCTGTTCTGCCGGGCGCGTTCGGCGGCCTCGGGGCCGCCGCCGGTCATCTCTGCGCTGGCCCAGAGCGCGGCGGTGGCGTCGAGGACGGTGCCGCTGCGGCGCATCAGGGCGAGCAGGTCCTCGATCACCGGGTCGTTGCCGGCGGTGAGCCGGACGTGGTCGACGGGCGGCTTGTCGCGGTAGGTCGTCAGGGGCTGCGCGGCGCAGGCGTGGGCGAGCAGGGTGACGTGCGAGACGGTGTCGACGCCGGCCTCGACGACCTCGCGCGGGCCGGCGGGGAAGACCGCGGCGTGCGCCCAGACCGGGACGGACTGGCGGTGGGCCTCGGCGGTGATCGCGGCGACCGTGGCGGCGTCGAGGTCGGCGTAGACCTTGATCGCGGAGGCGTGGGTGCCGCGGGCGAGGGCGACGGCGATCGGCAGGTCGGTGGCGGGGGTGACGGCCTGCATCCAGGGGACCTGTCCGGCGACGGCGCCGCGGGTGACCTGGTGGGTGCGGACGTCGTCGAAGAAGGACGGACCCGCCATCAGGGCGGCGTAGTGGATGTCGGGGCCGGGGATCTCGCCGACCAGGGTGGCGCGGGCGAGGTCGCCGATCTGGCGGACGTCGTCGGCCATGTCGCGGATCGCCGTGACGCCGCTGTGCACCAGGCGGCGCAGCACGGCCTCGGCGCGCGGCCGGTCCGGCGGGGTGGCGAGGTGCTGGTGGGCGTCGATCAGGCCGGGGGTGACGTACCGGCCGTCGAGGTCGACGGTCTCGGCGCCGTCCGGGAGCAGGGCGGCCGCGTCGGCCTCGGCGACAACCTGCCGGATGCGCTCGCCGTCGACGACGATCGCGGCCCGGCGGGGCGGGCGGCCCGTCCCGTCGAAGACGGTGGCCCCGCGGTAGACGGTGACGGCACCGGGCGGGGGCGGCGCGTAGGGGGTGGGTGCGCCGTGGGACTCGTCCGGCATCCGTCACCTCTCACTGGTCTGTTGCATCAGGCGCAACATGTGTATTGTCTGGCGAAACGCTTGCCACTGTATCCCAGTGGTCCCCGGAGGTGGAGAGGTCGGATGTCACAGGCTCCCCGGTCGGCGGTCGACAAGGCCCTCGACCTCGTCGAGGCGGTCGCCCGCGCCGAACGCCCCGCCCGGCTCGCCGACCTCGCACGCTCGGTCGACCTGCACCGGGCGACGGCGTACCGGATCCTGCTCGACCTGGTCCGCCGCGGCTGGGTGCTGCGGGTCGGCGACAGCTACCTGCCGGGTGCGGCGGCGCTGCAGGTCTCGGCGGCCGCGCTGCACCACTCGCTGACGGCGCTGGCCCGGCCGGTCCTGGAGGGGCTGTCCGCGGCCACCGGCCTGATGGTGAACCTGCAGGTGCTGGAGGGCGACCGGGCGCGGGTGGTGGACGTGGTGCGCCCGGAGCGGCTGGCGATGATCTCCCACCTGCGCGGCGAGGCGCTGCCGGTGCACCGGTTCGCCGGCCCGCTGGCGCTGGTCGCCGCGCTGCCCGCCGACGCGCGGGCCCCGTACCTGCGTCCGGCCGAGGAGGCCGGCCATCCGCTGGACGGCGCGGACGGCCTGCTCGCCGACCTCGCCCGGGTGGAGCGCACCGGTGTCGCCCTGGAACGCGGGCGGCACGAGAAGCCGGTCGCGTCGATCAGCCGGGTGGTGCGCTCCCGGGACGGCTCACCGGTCTGCGCGCTGACCGCGGTCGGCCTGGACACCGACTTCGACGGACCCGCGCTCGACGGGCTGACGGAGCGTCTGCTGGCGGCCGCCGGCACGCTGGAGGACGTGCTCGCGGGCCGGGCCGCGGCTACGGGGCCGGACGCGGACGGAGGCGCCCGGTGAGCGGGGTGCTGGTGCTGGACCGGGCGCAGACCCGTGCCGCCCTCGACCCCGTGGAGGTGACCGCGGCGGTCGCCCGCGCCCTGGTCGCGATCGCCCGTGACGAGGTGTCGGCTCCGCCCCGGATCGCCGCCCGGACGCCCACCGGACTGCTCGGCGCCATGCCCGGCCACGTGCCGGGGCTGGGGCTCGCGGCCAAGCTGGTCTCGGTCTTCGCCGACCCGGCGGCGCCGGGGCGCAGCAGCCACCGCGGAGTGGTGGCGCTCTTCGACGAGCGGGACGGGCGGCCGCTCGCCCTGATGGACGCCGAGCCGCTGACCGCCGTCCGGACGGCGGCCTGCGCGACGCTGAGCATGCGGGCGCTCGCCGCACCGGTGCCCCGGCGGGTGGCGGTGCTCGGCACCGGCACCCAGGCCCGCGCCCAACTCGCCCTGCTCGCCGGGCTCGATCCGCGGACGGAGGTGGTGGTCGGGGGCCGGGACACGGACCGGGCCCGCCGTACGGCGGAGCTGCTCCCGGGGGCGGCGTCCGCGACGGTCGCGGAGGCGCTGGACGGTGCCGACGTGGTCCTCTGCTGCACGGACGCCTCCACGCCCGTCCTGCACCGGGCCGCCCTGGCGCCCGGCGCCCACGTCAGCTCGGTGGGCGGGTCGCGTGGGCCGGAGCTGGACGCCGCGACCGTGCGCGAGGGCACGCTCTTCGCCGAGTGGCCCGGCGCCGTCTCTCCCCCGCCGGCCGGCGCTCACGAGCTCAGCGGTGTCCCGGCCGAGCGCCTCACCCTGCTCGGAGCCGTCCTCGACGGCACCGCCCCCGGTCGCCGCTCCGCCCAGGAGCTGACCGTCTTCAAGTCCACCGGCCACGCCGCCCTGGACGTCGCCGCCGCCGCCGTCGTCCACCGCACCGCCCTCGCCCGCGGCCTCGGCACCGTGGTGGACCTCTGACCTCCCGGGGCGGCCGCGTCAGTCCGGCAGGACCTCGAACTCCGCGGGCCCGAGCGCGAGCACCCCGTCGCTGAGCGGGGTGCAGCGGACACCGCCCCGGTCCCGCAGCGCCCGCTGGGCGCCGGGGCCGATGACGGCGTCCATCCAAGCGCACGGGCGGGCGGCACGGCGCACGGCCAGCAGGACGGGCCCGCCGCCGCAGTCCAGGGAGACCGTCCGGCCGAGGAGGGCGTCGACGTCCACGCCGCGGAGCAGCACGTTGCGGCGGGTGTGCCGCAGGTCGGTGTCGGGACGGATGCCGAGCGGGAGGTTCTCGGCGGCCATCAGCGTCACCGCGGCATCCCGGTGCGCCGGGCGGGCGTAGTACCGGTCCCCGACCAGGCCGAGACCCGCCCGTACCTCGGCGCTGCGCACGAGTTCGTCCGGGTGCGCCGGGGACGGCCCCTCGGAGGGGCGCCCGGTGTACCGGTGCCCCGGCGACACCAGCAGCTGCACCACCTCGACCACGGCCATGCGGGCCAGCGTACGCCGCGTCGCGCCGACGCCGGACGGGCCCGCCCCGCTGCGGGCATGCTGGAGGGGTGGGTGACTGCGATGGCTGAGCCGAAGACCGCGCGGACGGGTGCGGACCCCCGCGGAGTTCCTCGCGGCGGTGACCGGGGAACGGCGCCGGGCCGAGGCGCAGGAGCTGTGCGCCCTGATCGCCGCGGCGACGGGTGCGCCCGCCGAGATGTGGGGCGCCTCGATGGTCGGCTTCGGCAGCTACAGCCACCGCTACGCGAGCGGCCGCACCGGCGAGTGGCCGCCGATCGCCTTCGCCCCGCGCCGCCAGGCGCTGGTGCTGTACCTCGCCGAGGGCTTCGAGCCGTACGCCGGCCTGTTGGCCCGGCTCGGCCCGCACACCACCGGCAGGGGCTGCCTCTACCTCAGGCGGCTCGCCGACGTGGACCGGGACGTCCTCACCGAGCTCGTCCGCACGTCCTTCGCGCGGACGGACGGCCGGACGATCACCCCGTAGCCCGGCGGTCGCTCCGCGGCCGAACGGCCCCCGGCGGCGACCCGGACCTCAACACCTTCGGCCGGTTCAACCCGGACCGGACCGGCGAATCGGCCGACAAGATCATGCACGGCATGCCGGTGACCCCGCGGCTACACCCTCATGGGCGCGGACAACCCGCCCGGCATGGAGCACCGGCCGGGCAACAACATCACGGTGAGCCTGAGCGGCGACGACGACGCCGAACTGCGGGGCTACTGGACGGCGCTCTCCGAGGGCGGCACCGTGTCCGTCCCGCTGGAGAAGCAGATGTGGGGGCGACGTCCCGGGCATGTGCACCGACCGCTTCGGCATCACCTGGCTGGTCGACATCAGCGAGGCGTAGGCCCTCTCTTCCGGATCCCGCCGGCGGAGGGGCACCGGCGCAGACGGCGGGTCAGACGGCGTCCTGGACCGGCAGCGCGGCCACCGTCGGGTGGTCCTTCTCGATCAGGCCGAGCTTCGCGCTGCCGCCGGGGGAACCGAGGTCGGCGAAGAACTCGGCGTTCGCCGTGGTGAACGGCTGCCACTCCGCCGGGAGGTCGTCCTCGAAGTAGATCGCCTCGACCGGGCAGACCGGCTCGCAGGCGCCGCAGTCGATGCACTCGTCGGGGTGGACGTAGAGCATCCGCTCCCCCTCATAGATGCAGTCGACGGGGCAGTCGTCCAGGCACGCCTTGTCCTTGACGTCCACGCAGGGCAGGGCGATCACGAAGGTCATCGGGCTGCCGTCCTCTCGGGTTCGGTGCTGCTCGCCGCTCTGGCACGGCCGACCGTAGGACCTCAAGTAATCTTGAGGTCAACAGGAGGCGGTGCATGACGAACCGACAGCCCGGTGGCACCCGGGCCACCCCGGACGACTGGCTGGCCATCGGCGAGGTCAGCGCGCGGACCGGTGCGGCGGTGTCCGCCCTGCGGTTCTACGAGGAGCTCGGCCTGATCGCGTCCGAGCGCGACGAGCGGAACCAGCGCCGCTACCCCCGGCACATGCTGCGCCGGGTCGCCCTGATCTCGGTGGCGAAGCGGATCGGCATCCCGCTGCAGGACCTCCGGGAGGCCTTCGCCGACGTGCCGCTCGACCGGCCGCCGAGCCACGACGAGTGGCAGCGCGCCTCACGCGGCTGGAAACGCCGCCTGGAGGAGCGCCGCCGGACCATCGAACGGCTGGAAGCCGAACTCACCGGATGCATCGGCTGCGGCTGCCTCTCGATGAAGGCCTGCGCCCTGCTGAACCCCGGCGACGCGCTCGCCGAGGACGGCACCGGCCCGCGGCGCCTGTGAGCACCTCCGGTGCCGGCCCCCGTTTCCGGGCCCCGGCACCGGGCTACGCTCCTCGGCATGGTTCACCCCGCACACCCCCGCCGGATCGTCACGCGCCTCGTGGACGGCGCCGTCTGCGCCTACGACCTGACCGCCGGTGCCATGGGCGTCCTGACGCCCGCCGCGGTGTTCCGGCCGCACGACGAGGACGAGGCCGTCTCCCACGCCGTCTCCGCCGACCTCCGCCGGGCCTACTACGCGACCCTCGACGCGGTCGTCTGCGTGACGGCCGAGGGGGCCGAGCTCTGGCGGTCGGAGTTCGCGCCGCGGTCCGAGGAGCGGTTCGGACACCGGCCCGGCTGCGCGCTGTCGTCGGACGGAGGACTGCTCTGGGTCTACCGTCCCGACGCCATGGCGGGCCGCAACCGACCGGACCAGTGGGTCGCCGTGGACGCCGGGACGGGTGCGACCGTCGCCCGGGCGGACCTGCAGACCGTGGGGCACGGCGGTTCGCACCTCCTGCACCCGGCGGACGGGCGGATGCTCCTCGACGTGGGCGAGGGGCAGGACGGCACGGTGATCCACCGCGCATCGGTGGCCGACGGCCGGATGGAGCTCTTCGGCTACCCCTGGACCGACCGGTGCCTCATGGACCTGTCGCCCGACGGCCGCCACTTCATGACCGTCGACCACGAGCAGGCCGACGTCGCCGTCCACGGCTACCCGGGCGGCGACGTCGGATTCACCCTCACCGTCGACGCCTTCGGCCACGACCCGGAGGAGGTGTGCGTGGAGTGGAGCGGCGGCTACCTGACCCCCGACACCCTGGTCGTCACACTCATCGGCGAGACCGAGGACGAGGAGGAGTGGTTCCGCCGCTACCGCGTCGACGCGCACGCCGGCCGGGTCCTGGCGCCCTTCGACGCCCGCTCGGAGAACCCGTACGACTTCACACCCCTCGGCGACGGAACCTGGCTCACCACCGACCCCTCGGGCCACCCCGTCCGCCGGACCGACTCCTAGCACATCTCCAACGGCGTACCGGTCGGACGGGCCGTCAGGTCCACTGCTCGGAGGGGGCGACGCCGGGGACGGGCTTGCCGATCAGGGCGAGCGGGACGAAGAAGTTCACCTGGCCGATCGCCAGGGTGAGCGTGGTGAGCGCCTTCGGCTCGTAGTGCCGGGCGGCCTCGGCGTAGAGCTCGTCCGGAACGCGCTCACCGGCCGGGTTGGGGGTGAGCACGGCCTCGACCAGGGCCAGTGCGGCCCGCTCCGCGGCGCTGAAGTACGGGGCGTCGCGCCAGGTGGCGACGGCCGCGATACGCTCCTCGCCCTCCCCCGCCTTGCGCAGCATCCCGGTGTGCATCAGGACCAGGTAGGTGCTGCCGACGAGCTGTCCGGCGCGCAGCTGGACGAGTCCGATGGTGGTCCGCGGGACGGAGCGGTTGCCGGTGGCGCGGTAGAGCCAGCCGCCCAGCTCCTTCAGCTCCGGGACGAGCTCCGCGGGGTCGGACATCCGCGAACCGAGGGCAGCGGTCTCGGCGACGGCCTCGGCGGCGGCGGTGCTGCTGGTGGTGCTGGTGTTCACGGCGGGTTCCTCCCGGCGGGTTCCGATGTGCTTGCACTGCACTGACGGATGCCGGCCGGCGGATGTGACGGCTCCGCCGGAACAAGTCCTCCGGACCGCGCCCGGTGGAGCGGTGGAAGGTGCAACGGTGGCGGACCGTCGAACGGGACCCGGCGGCCGCGGTGTCGGTGGGCGTGGGCATACTGGCGCGGTGCCGATAGCCGACGACCCCCAGCCGCGCCCGTCCGAGGAGCCGGAGCCCGGCGCCCCGGACCCGTTCGACGGACTGGTGCTGGACGAGCAGTTCGTCCGCGCCGCCACCGTGAAGGAACCGACGGCGCGGACCAGGGAACTGACGGCGCGGTGGCAGGTCGAGCCGCCGGTCGACCCGGGTGGCCGCCGCTGGTCCCCGGCGTCCCCGGGCGCCGTTCGGCGGCCGCGCCGCGGCGGCCGGGCCCGCACCGTGGCGCTCGCCGTCCTGGCCGCCGCCGGCGCGGTCACCGCCGTCGTGCTCTGGCCGGGCGGCCTGCTCGCGGACACCGGCCGGGCCTCCGCACCGCCGGTGGTCACCGCGGCGCGGGACACCGCGCTGCCGGGCGGCGGGACGTCCGTCGGCAGCAAGTGCGGCAGGAAGGGCTTCCACCACTACGCGGTGCCTCCGCAGGCCGACCGGGCCGCGGGTACGCAGAACCCGCCGCCGGGCCCGCAGCTCGTCCTGGCCTCGTACGGCTTCTTCAGCCGGTCCGGCGCCGACCCCGGCGGTTTCACCGCCGGGCTGGCGCTCGCGCAGGTCGGCGGGAACGGGTCCGCGGGCCTGCTGCCGGGGGCGGGCCCGCTGACCGCCGCGGTCGAGATCGAGGGCCCGGACGGGCTGGTGGGCGGCGCCTACGGCCTGCCGCTCACGGACGACGAGGACTCCCCGCAGGACGACGGCGACGGGGTGAAGCCGGTGGACCTCCGCACCGGCGGCAGCGCCGAGGTGGTGCTCCCGACCGCGGCGCTCTGCCCCGGGGTCGACGCGATCACGGTCTCCCGGGGGCTCGCCCCGCCGGTGGACGGCTCGAACACCATCACCGGCCAGCCGCGGTACACGCTCACGGTCTCCGTCTCCGACCCGGCGGTCGGTGCGCTGCGGCGGGCCGCCGGCTCGCCCGTCCCGGGGGACGTGCTGAGCGCCACCAACCGCCTGCCGTTCCGGTAGCTACGGGCGCTCCTTCGGGGCGTTCTGGGCCGTCCGGGCCGGGTCGGTCTCGGCGACCGGGGCGAGGACGTCGTCCATCGCCTTGAGCAGGTCGGCGTCCAGCCGGACGCCGGCCGCCCCGGCGTTCTCCACGACCTGTTCGGGGCGGGAGGCGCCGATGATCGCGGCGGAGACGTTCCGGTTCTGCAGCACCCAGGCCACGGCCAGCCCGGCCATGCTGAGGCCGGCCTGCTCGGCCAGCGGGCGCAGCAGCTGGACGCGTTCGAGGACATCGGCGCGCAGCCACCGGGCGACGTACTCGGCGCCGCCCCGCTCGTCCGTGGCCCGGGAGCCTGCGGGCGGTTCGGCGCCGGGCAGGTACTTGCCGGTGAGCACGCCCTGCGCGATCGGGGACCAGACGACCTGGCCGATGCCGAGTTCCTCGCAGGTGGGGACGACCTCGGCCTCGATGACCCGCCAGAGGGCGCTGTACTGCGGCTGGCTGGAGACGAACGGCACCCGCAGTTCGCGGGCGAGGGCGTGGCCGGCGCGGATCTGGTCGGCCGTCCACTCGGAGACGCCGATGTAGAGCGCCTTGCCGGCGCGGACCACGTCGGCGAAGGCCTCCATGGTCTCCTCCAGCGGGGTCGAGGGGTCGTAGCGGTGCGCCTGGTAGACGTCCACGTAGTCGGTCTGGAGGCGGCGCAGCGAGCCGTCGATCGCCTCCATGACGTGCTTGCGGCCGAGGCCGCGGTCGTTGCGGCCGGGGCCGGTGGGCCAGAACACCTTGGTGAGGATCTCCAGCCCTTCGCGGCGCTGGCCCTTCAGCACACGGCCGAGCACCGATTCGGCGCGGGTGGCGGCGTACACGTCGGCGGTGTCGAAGGTGGTGATGCCGGCGTCGAGGGCGGCGCGGATGCAGGCCGCGGCGGTGTCCTCCTCGACCTGGGAGCCGTGGGTGAGCCAGTTGCCGTAGGCGATCTCGCTGATGACCAGGCCGCTGCGGCCCAGGTGACGGAACTCCATGCCGGTGGTCCTCTCCGAACGGGTGTCCGTCCGATCATCCCCCGTCGTAGGCGGCCCTGCTGGCCTGGATCCGGGCGTTGTGCTCGACGGCCCAGCCGGCGAGCGCCAGCGCGGGCGGGATGAGGCTCCGGCCCAGGTCGGTGAGCGCGTACTCGACGCGCGGCGGGACCTCGGCGTAGGCGGTGCGCGAGACGAGGCCGTCGCGTTGGAGGTTGCGCAGGGTGAGGGTGAGCATCCGCTGCGAGATGCCGGGGATGTGCCGGTGCAGATCGCCGAAGCGCAGCCGCCCCTCGTCGAGGGTGGCGACGACGAGCAGCGTCCACTTGTCGCAGATCCGGTCGAGGACGGCGCGGACGGTGCTGCCGCCGTCGCCGCGGATCATGCAGGTGTGCTCGTACTGCGTCATGGCTGCTCCCCGGGTCTCACGCACATCCGTGTGCCTTTTGCAGGCCCTCCGGCCGTGTCCCATGATGGGCGCCTCACCGCAGGTCACTGCTCCCAGGGGGCTTCTCGTGCATGTCGCGTACTGGTTCGTCGCTGCGCTCCTCGCACTGTTCTACCTCTACTCGGGCGGCAAGAAGCTGCTGCAGGACCGGGACGTGCTGCGCCCGATGATGGGCTGGGTGGACGCCGTGCCGCTGCCGCTGGTCCGGTCGCTCGGGGCGCTGGAGGTGCTGGGCGCGCTCGGCCTGCTGCTGCCGCCGCTGACGGGGATCGCCGTGGGGCTGGCCGTGGCGGCCGCGGTGGGCCTGGCGCTGCTGCAGGTCGGCGGTTCGGCGCTGCACCTGTCCCGGGGCGAGGTGCGGGAGATCGGGCTGAACCTCGTGCTGCTGGTGCTGGCGCTGGTCGCCGGCTGGCTGGGCACGGCGCTGGTCTGAAGCAGCGGTCCGCTGTGCGGTCGCCGCCCCGGGCGGGTGCGCGGGCACCCGCCCGGGGCGGCGGGCCGGTCAGGCGAGCAGGGCCCGGACCGCGCGGCAGGTGATCGCGGACGGGCGGTGGATGCCGAGGCGGACGGCCATCGACCGGATCCGGCGGTTGGTCGCCTGCTGGGGCAGGTACACCCCGGAGTCGAGCAGGACGACCGCGAGGCGCATGGCCTTCAGCCGGCGGTTGTGGTCGATGTACCACTCACGGGGCATGCCCGCCGGCAGCGGCCGGACGGCGGGCGGGCCGGGACGGTGGACGGGACGCGGCCGCCGGGCGGACGGCGTGCGGTGGACGGACTGCGTGCGGCGGACGGACGGGACGAGTGCCTGGGCAGCGGACATCGACGACCTCCTGGTGCGGTGGTTGGGGGCGCTCGCTGATGAATCCCATGGTAGGCGGGGGTACTGACAATCCGCCGGGTCGCCGGGTCAGGCCCGCAGGAAGGCCTCCAGCACGGTCGCGAAGGCCACCGGGACCTCGTGCATCGGGTAGTGCCCGGAGTTGGCGAGGACGGTCAGTCCGGCGTTCGGGTAGTGCTCCAGCCAGGTGTGCCGCATCAACTCGGCGGAGAGCGCCGGGTCGTGCTCGCCGACGAACACGCCGACCGGCAGCGTGCTGCCCGCGACCTTGGCGGCGAAGTCCTGCGTCGTCCAGTCCGCCAGGTAGCCGGCGAAGGCCTCCGGGCGGGAGCCCACGACGGAGCGGGCAGTCATCCGGTCGAGCCAGCGGCCGCAGGCGCGGTTGCCGGTGACGAGGTCGAGGATCGCCCTGCGGTTGGCCGGATACTGCACCGCGCCGTGGAAGAGGTCGTGGGCCTCGCCCTCCAGCGGGTAGGCGCTCGCCGGGACGGGGGCCACGCCGGCCAGCCTGCGCACCCGGGTCGGCGCCTCGGCGAGGATCCGCTGCGCGGCCTTGGCGCCCATCGAGTGCCCGACCAGCGAGAAGGTGTCCCAGCCGAGCTGGTCGGCGAGCGCGAGGGCGTCGGCGGCGATCTCGGCGAGGGTGAACTCGCCCTCCACGTGGATCCGTTCGCCGTAGCCGCGGTAGTCGAGGAAGGCGTAGCCGAACGCGTCCGGATCGAGCAGGTCGGGGAACTCGCCCCAGCCGGCGCTGGTGCCGAACCAGTCGTGCAGCACGAGGACCTTGTGCGGGCCGGTTCCGACGGATCGGTGACTGATCGCCATCGTCTGCTCCCTCTGCGTGATGGTGCCGGGCGGGTCGATCATCCCACCCGGCGCCCGGCGACACGCCAGCACGGATCGCGCCATCCCCGCCCGCGGAGCGCTGGGAGGCACCGAGCCCGCGACCCCTTGTGAAATGCGTCCAGTGGACGCATGATGGGCGCCGAAGCGGCACCGACCGGGAGAGGGGACACCGTGACGGAGACGATCAGCGCGTTCATGCCGGTGCAGGAGGGCCTCGAGTTCGACCTGCCACCGCGGTTCGCGACCGTCGAGGAGGAGCGCGAGCACCGCAAGCAGCGCCTGGCCGGCGCCTGCCGGGTCTTCGGGCGGCTCGGCTTCTCCGAGGGGGTGGCGGGCCACATCACCGTCCGCGACCCGGAGTTCCCGGACATGTTCTGGGTCAACCCGTTCGGCCTGTCGTTCCGTCAGGTGCGGGTGTCCGACCTGATCCTGGTCGACCACGAGGGCCGGGTCCGGCACGGCCGCCGGCCGGTCAACCGGGCCGGGTTCGTGATCCACTCCGCGATCCACGCGGCCCGGCCGGACGTCGTCGCCGCCTGCCACGCGCACGCCGTGCACGGCAAGGCCTGGTCGAGCCTGGGCCGCCCGCTGGACCCGATCACCCAGGACGCCTGCGCCCTGTTCGAGAACCACGTGGTGGTGTCCGAGGGCGGCGGCGAGGTCGTCGTCGACGAGGAGGCGGGTGCGCTGCTCGCGGCGGGCCTCGGCCCGCACCGGGCCGCGATCCACCAGAACCACGGCGTCTTCACGGTCGGCGAGTCCGTCGAGGAGGCCGCCTGGTGGTTCATCAGCATGGAGCGCAGCGCCCAGGCCCAGCTGCTCGCCGAGGCCGCCGGGACGCCCCGGGTGATGAGCGCCGAGGCGGCGCGGTACACCCGCGAGCAGACCGGCTTCCCGCTGGCCGGCTGGTTCTCCTTCCAGCCGCTGTGGCAGGACGTCGTCCGCTCCGACCCGGACCTCTTCGAGTGACCGGGCCGGCCGCGCCGGGCTCGGCCGCCTGGTGGCGGCAGCGGTACGACGAGCGGGCGCGCCGCCGGCCCCGGGCGGGCGGCCTGAGCCTGGCGGCGATCACCGGCGCGGCGCTGGAGATCGCCGACCAGGAGGGGCTGGACGCCCTGACGATGCGCCGCCTCGCCGACCGGCTCGGCACCCGGCACACCTCGCTGTACCGCCACGTCGCCAGCCGCGAGGAACTCCTGGTGGAGCTGGTGGACCAGGTGCTCGCCGAGGTCCGGCTGCCGGAGGCGACGGCCGAGTGGCGGTCCGCCCTGGCGGTGGGCGCCCACGAGTTCCGCCGCGTCCTGCTCGGCCACCCGGCGGTGGCGCCGCTGTTCGTCGCCGGGCAGCTGCTCGGCCCGAACGCGCTGCGCGCCCGCGAGCACGCGCTCGGCTCGCTGATCGCGACCGGCTGGGAGCCCGCCACCGCCGTGCACGTCTACCTGACGGTGATGCACTTCGTGATCGGCGCCGCCCAGATGGACGCGGGTGGCGCCGCGCGGACGGCGGCCGAGCGCGCCGCGATGGCCGAGCTGTTCGCGGCCCTGCCGGAGTCGACCCACCCGGTCGTCCGGCGCCACGCCGAGCTGCTCAACGCGCCCGACAGCGACCAGGAGTTCGACTTCGGGCTCACCGCGCTGCTGGACGGCGTCGCCCTGCGCCGCCCGGTGCCGTGACCGCACGCCCGACCACCGGCCCGCCCGACCACCGGCAGTCCCGCCAGGAGGCACCGTGACCCCGCCGACCGACGCCGAGCTGCCGCCGCTGGCCGGGTGGAGCGCGGGCGGACGCCGTCTGTCCGTCCGCGGCGCCCGCGGCGCGCACACCCTGTTCGTGCGCCAGGACGGTCCGTCCGACGGCCGGCCGGTGACGCTGCTGCACGGCTTCCCGACCTCCTCGCACGACTGGGCGGCCGTGGTGCCGCGGCTCGCCGCGGACGGCTGCCGGGTGACCACCCTCGACCTGCTGGGCTTCGGCGAGAGCGACAAGCCGCGACGGCACGCGTACTCGCTGCTGGAGCAGGCCGACCTGGTGCAGGCGCTCTGGCAGGAGCTGGGCATCGGTGCGACGGCGCTGGTGGCGCACGACTACGGGGTCAGCGTCGCGCAGGAGCTGCTGGCGCGGGACGCCCCGCGGATCACCCGCACGGCCTGGCTGAACGGCGGGCTCTGGGCCGACCTGCACCGGCCCGTCCCCGTCCAGCGGCTGCTGCACGGCCCGCTCGGGCCGCTGCTGGCCCGGGCGACGACCGAGCGGCGGTTCGCCGCCTCGATGCGGCGGGTGCTGGCCCGCCCGGTGTCGGACACGGCGCTGCACGAGATGTGGCTCGGCATCGCCCGGGCGGACGGGCGGCTGCTCGCCCCGCGGCTGCTGCGCTACATCGACGAGCGGCGCCGCCACGCGGCCCGCTGGGGCACCGCCCTGGAGGGGTTCCCCGGGCCGATGCTGTTCGTCTGGGGCCCGGCCGACCCGATCAGCGGCGCCCACGTGCTGGCCCGGGTGCGCGAACGGATCCCGCGCGCCACCGTGGTCGAACTCGCCGGCCCGCCCCCCACCGGCCACTACCCGCAGGTGGAGAACCCGGCCGAGGTGTCCGCAGCCCTGCTCGCCTTCCTGCGCGACTAGCGCGCCCTCGATCGGTCACGGGTCCACCCCAAGCGGCCCCGGCGGCCGGACGACGCGGTCTTGTACGCCTCGGGCCGGTCCGGCAGGCTGCCGCGTGGGCGGCGGGGCTCCCGGTCGCCCGAGGGGGGAAGGCGCAGCGCGAGGACGGTCGCCCGTTGCCCCGGGCGGCACGGTCCGGGCGGTGGCTCGGCGCGCCGGGTGGTTGGCTTGGCAGGGGCGGCATGCCCCGGTCGGTAGATTGTCCGGGTTGTCGCGCTTTGGACGCCTTCGATGGGTCTCCCGGGAGCCGGGAAGGGGACTGCATGACTGTGACGACCGACCCCGAAACACCGCTCGCGCTCTTCCCCGGCCGTCCGCCGGCAGCGTCCCGCACGCTGGTGGACGTGCTGCGGGCGACGGCCGCGGCGCACCCGCACGAGCCCGCGCTGGACGACGGCCGCACGGTGCTGGGCTACGCCGACCTGCTCGGCGAGGTCGAGCAGCTCCGCCGGCACCTGGCCCGGGCCGGCATCGGCCTCGGCGACCGGGTGGGCGTCCGGGTGCCCTCGGGCACCAACGACCTGTACGTGTCGATCCTGGCCGTGCTGGCGGTCGGCGCGGCCTACGTGCCGGTGGACGCCGACGACCCGGACGAGCGCGCCGAGCTGGTCTTCGGCGAGGCCGACGTCAACGCCGTGCTGGGCCCGGAACGGACGCTCGGCCGGGTCAAGCCGTCCGGGAACGAGGCCGCGAGCCCCGGCCCCGGGGACGACGCGTGGATCATCTTCACCTCCGGTTCGACCGGTCGGCCCAAGGGCGTCGCCGTCTCCCACCGCAGCGCCGCGGCCTTCGTGGACGCCGAGGCCCGGCTCTTCCTGCAGGGCGAGCCGATCGGGCCCGGCGACCGGGTGATGGCCGGGCTGTCCGTCGCCTTCGACGCCTCGTGCGAGGAGATGTGGCTGGCCTGGCGGTACGGCGCCTGCCTGGTGCCCGTCCCCCGGGCGCAGGTGCGCAGCGGTGCGGACCTCGGCCCGTGGCTGGCCGAGCAGGAGATCACGGTGATCTCCACCGTGCCGACGCTGGCCGCGCTCTGGCCCGCCGAGGCGCTGAACGAGGTCCGGCTGCTGATCTTCGGTGGCGAGGCCTGCCCGCCGGAGCTGGCCGAGCGGCTGGTCACCGAGGGCCGCGAGGTGTGGAACACCTACGGCCCGACCGAGGCGACCGTGGTGGCGTGCGCCTGCCCGCTGACGGGCGAGGGCCCGGTGCGGATCGGACTGCCGCTGGACGGCTGGGAGCTCGCCGTCGTCGACGAGGAGGGCCGGCCGGTGCCGATGGGCGGCATCGGCCAGCTGGTGATCGGCGGTGTCGGGCTGGCCCGGTACCTGGACCCGGTGAAGGACGAGGAGAAGTACGCCCCGCTGGAGGCGCTGGGCTGGGCGCGCGCCTACCGCAGCGGCGACCTGGTCCGCGCGGACCCCGAGGGGCTGGTCTTCCTCGGCCGCGGCGACGAGCAGGTGAAGCTGGGCGGCCGCCGGATCGAGCTGGGCGAGGTCGACGCGGCGCTGCAGGCGCTGCCGGGGGTGGCCGGTGCCGCCGCGGCCGTGCGGGCCGCCCGCAGCGGCAACCAGCTGCTGGTCGGCTACCTGGTCGTCCGGGAGGGCTTCGACCGCGCCGCGGCGGTCGAGCGGCTGCGCGCCGAGCTGCCCGCGGCGCTCGTCCCACTGCTCGCGACCGTCGACGGCCTGCCGTGCCGCACCTCCGGCAAGGTCGACCGGAACGCGCTGCCCTGGCCGCTGCCCGACCTGGAGCAGGACGGCCCGGGCGAGCAGCTGTACGGCACGGAGGCGTGGCTGGCCGAGCAGTGGGCGGAGGTCCTCGGCGTGCCGGTGCGCAGTGCCGACGACGACTTCTTCGCGATCGGCGGCGGCTCGCTGGCGGCCGCCCAGCTGACCACCCGGCTGCGCACCCGCTGTCCGGCGGTGTCGGTGCTGGACGTCTACCAGCAGCCGACGCTGCGCAA
Source organism: Streptomyces sp. NRRL B-24484 (assembly GCF_000717715.1). GTDB lineage: Bacteria > Actinomycetota > Actinomycetes > Streptomycetales > Streptomycetaceae > Kitasatospora. Next base: position 63,536 of record NZ_JOAI01000004.1, read on the forward strand.
GCTGGCCCGGCTGCTGGAACGGGCCGCCCCGGCCGAGGCGACGTCCCGCCGGGTCGAGCCGACGCCGTGGCGGGCCGGGCTCGTGCAGCTGCTGGCGCTGCTGCCGCTGTCGGCGCTGACCGGGCTGCGCTGGAGCGTCCCGCTGCTGGCGCTCGGCTCGGTGCTGCACGTGCTCGGCGGCTGGGCCTGGGTGCCCGCCGCGCCCTGGTGGGCGGTCGCGGCGGGCGCGGTGCTGCTGTTCTCCGCGCCCGGCCGGCTGGCCGTCGCCGCGGGCGGCGTCCGGCTGCTGCTGCGCGGCGTCGGGCCGGGCCGGTACCCGCGCGGCGGCAGCGTCCACCTGCGGCTGTGGTCCGCGGAGCAGTGGGCTGAGGCGGCCGGCGCCACCTCGCTCTCCGGGGCGTGGCTGACGCGCTACGCCCGGGCGCTGGGTGCGCAGGTCGGCGGGGACGTCGACCTGCACACGCTGCCGCCGGTGACGGGCCTGCTGCGGCTCGGCAAGGGCTGCGCGATCGAGAACGAGGTCGACCTCGCCGGGTACTGGCTGGACGGCGACCGGCTGGAGGTCGGCGCGATGAGGGTCGGTGCGGGCGCGGTGGTCGGGACGCGCTCGGTGCTGTTCCCCGGCTCCAGGGTCGGCAAGCGCGCCGAGGTGGCGCCCGGCTCCGGCGTGGCCGGGCACGTCCCGACCGGGCAGCGCTGGGGCGGCGCCCCTGCCGTCAAGATCGGCAAGGCGGAGCGCGGCTGGCCCAAGCAGCGGCCCGCGCGCACCGCCCGGTGGACCGCGGTCTACGGTCTGACCGGCTCCGCGCTGGCCCTGCTGCCCGCACTCTGCCTCGTCCCGGCGCTGCTCACGGCCGGGCTGTTCGTCCACCCGGGCGACGACCTGCCGACCGGGCTGCGCGGTGCCCTGGCCGCGGTGGTGCCCGCCACGCTGGTGTACGGGCTGGCGTACGCAGGCGTGGTGCTCGTCCTCGTCCGGCTGCTCAGCCTCGGGCTGCGCACCGGCCACCACCCGCTGCACGGGCGGACGGGGTGGCAGGTGTGGACGGTCAGCCAGCTGATGGACCACGCCCGGGAGACGCTCTTCCCGCTGTACGCCGGCCTGATCACCCCGCTGTGGCTGCGGCTGCTCGGCATGCGGGTCGGCCGCCGCGCCGAGGTCTCCACGGTGCTGGCGCTGCCCAGCCTCACCACCGTCGGCGACGGCGCCTTCCTCGCGGACGACACCCTGATCGCCCCGTACGAGCTGGGCGGCGGCTGGCTGCGGGTCGGGCGGGCCGCGGTGGGACGCAAGGCCTTCCTCGGCAACTCGGGGATGACCGCGCCGGGCCGTTCGGTGCCGGACCGGGGCCTGGTGGGCGTGCTCTCCGCCACCCCGAAGAAGGCCAAGCGGGGCAGTTCCTACCTCGGCATGCCGCCGGTGAAGCTGCCGCGTTCGGCGGACACCGCGGACGCCGCGCGCACCTACGAACCGCCGAGCCGGCTGCTGTGGGCGCGTGGTCTGACCGAGCTCGGCCGGCTCGTCCCGGTCTTCGCCTCGGCCGCGCTGGCCGTGCTGACCGCGGTCGCGCTCTGCGCCCTGGACGCCGCGGTGCCGGGCGGCGCGGTGCTGTTCGCCGGGCCGCTGCTGCTCGCCGCCGGGGCCGCGGCCTGCGCGGTCTCCGTCGCCGCGAAGTGGCTGCTGGTCGGCCGCTGCCGGGCGGCGGAGCACCCGCTGTGGAGCGGCTTCGTCTGGCGCAACGAGCTCGCCGACACCTTCGTCGAGGTGCTGGCCGTGCCGTGGCTGATCGGCCGGGTGCTCGGCACACCGCTGCTCAACCTGTGGCTGCGGGCCCTCGGTGCCCGGATCGGCCGCGGCGTGTGGTGCGAGAGCTACTGGCTGCCGGAGACCGACCTGGTGGCCCTCGGCGACGCGGTCAGCGTCAACCGGGGCTGCGTCCTGCAGACCCACCTCTTCCACGACCGGATCATGAGGCTCGATACTGTGGAGCTCCGCGAGGGCTCGACCCTGGGCCCGGGCGGAATCGTGCTGCCGGGCAGCACGGTCGGTGCCCGGGCGACGCTCGGCCCGGCCTCCCTGGTGATGCGTGCGGAGTCCGTCCCCGACGACACCCGCTGGCTCGGCAACCCGATCGAGGCCTGGCAGCAGCCCGGGCACCGCACCACATGACCGAGACCGCGCACGGAGAGAACCGACCGGTGAGCCCCAAGCAGACCGAGGCCGCTGCCGCCGACCCGTACTTCCCGAACAACGGCGACCACCGGTACCGGACCCACCGGTACGAGCTCACCCTGGACTACCGGCCGGGCCCCAACCGGCTGGCCGGCACGGCGCGGATCACCGCCATAGCGGGCCGGGCCCCGCTGCGCGAGTTCGCCCTCGACCTCGCCGCGTTCAGGATCGGCCGGGTGCTCGTCGACGGGCGCCCGGCCCACTACACCCACCGCGGCGGCAAACTGCGGATCAAGCCCGCCAAGGCACCCGCGCCCGGTGCCGCCTTCACCGTGGAGGTGCACTGGTCGGGCAACCCCAAGCCGGTCCGCAGCCCCTGGGGCGGTCTCGGCTGGGAGGAGCTCACCGACGGCGCGCTGGTCGCCAGCCAGCCGGTCGGCGCACCGTCCTGGTACCCGTGCAACGACCGGCCCTCCGACAAGGCGAGCTACCACGTCTCGGTCACCACCCCCTCGCCGTACACCGTGGTCACCGGCGGCCGGCTGCTCACCCGGACGACCCGCGCCTCCGCCACCACCTGGGTGTACGACCAGCCGGCGCCCACCGCCAGCTACCTGGTCGGTCTCTCCGTCGGCCCGTACCGCGGCGTCCCGCTGGCGCGGCCGGGCCCGGGCACCGTGGCGCAGACCGGCTGGGTCCCGGCGCGGCTGCAGCAGCGCTTCGAGCACGACTTCGCGCGGCAGCCGCAGATGATGGAGTTCTTCGAGGAGCTGTTCGGCCCGTACCCGTTCGCCGAGTACGCGGTGGTGGTCGCCGACGAGGAGCTGGACGTCCCGGTCGAGGCGCAGGGCCTCGCGACCTTCGGCACCAACCACGTCGACGGCGCCCGCGGCAGCGAGCGCCTGGTCGCGCACGAGCTCGCCCACCAGTGGTTCGGCAACAGCGTCACGATCGGCCGCTGGCAGGACATCTGGCTCAACGAGGGCTTCGCCAAGTACGCCGAGTGGCTCTGGTCGGAGCACTCCGGCGGCCCGAGCGCGCAGCGCAAGGCCGAGACCGCGTACCGCAAGCTGCTGGCCCTGCCGCAGAACATCCGGATCGGCGACCCGGGCAAGAGCCTGATGTTCGACGACCGGGTGTACGAGCGCGGCGGCCTCACCGTGCACGCGGTGCGCACCGCCCTCGGCGATCCGGTCTTCTTCCGGATGGTCCGCGACTGGGCGAACACCCGCCGGCACTCGGTCGTCACCACGGCCGACTTCGCCGCGCACCTCTCCCGCTACGGCGGCCACGCCGCGGACGGCCTGCTCGACGCCTGGATCGGCCGCCACCGGCTCCCGCCGCTGCCGCTGGCCGCCCGGACGGTCCCGTAGGCCCGACCCGGGCGCCCGCCCGGCCGCGGCACCCGGCCGGGGTCTGTTACCGATCCGCGCGGTGGCCGTTACACGGCCGGCGGCAGTCCGTGAGGCGGGATTCCTAGCGTGTGCGTCACCAACTCGCGTTCGACCGAACGGGAGTGGTGAGCATTCGGAGGAGTCCTCATGTCACGTACCTCGACCGTGCACCGCTCGGTGCGCTCCGCGCTGGTCTGTGCCGGTGCCGGTGTGGCGGTGGTGCTGTCCGCCGGTGCCGCGGCCGCCGACGGGGCGTCGCCGGTGCCGACGGCCACCCGCAGCGCCGCGCCCAGCGCCGTCCCCAGCGCCCCGGCCGGGACGGGTGTCCTGCCCAGCCCCGTCCCCACCCTCCCCCGGGTCGGCGCGGACGGCCGTCCGGTCGGCACCACGCCGCGGGGCGGTGCCCAGACCGGTGAGGCGGATGCGGGCACCTCGCCGACCGCCGTCGTGCTCGGCTCCGTGGTGGCGCTGGCCGGTGCGGCCGGGATCGGCACCGCGGTCGTCCGTCGGCGCCGTGCCGGCGCACAGGCGTAGCCGCAGCCGACGCGGCCGGCGCCCCTCGTGGGTGCCGGCCGCGTCGGCCGGCGCGCTCGTCCTCGCCCTGGGGCTCGGCACGGTGGCGTACGGCCTCACGCCCGACGGGGAGCCGGTGCGGATCGCGTACACCGGCCCCGACGCGGCGCCGCCGACGCACGGACCGCCGGCCGCCGACCCCACCGGCACCGGCGGCACCACCGGCACCACGGGCACCGGCTCGGCGCCGGAGGCCGGGTGGACGGCCTCGCCGCCGGTGCGGCTGCTGATCCCCCGGATCGGGGTGGACGCCCCGGTCGGCCCGGTCGGGCTGAACGGCGACGGCACGGTGGAGGTCCCGCCGCTGGACCGGCCCGACCGGGTCGGCTGGTACCGCGACAGCGCCGCACCCGGTCTGCCGGGGCCGGCCGTCCTGCTCGGCCACTACCGCACCCGCAAGGGCGCCGCCGTCTTCCTGCAGCTGCCGAAGCTGCGCCCCGGCGACACCGTCCAGGTCCGGCGGGAGGACGGCCGGACGGTGTCCTACCGGGTCCGGGCGATCCGCCAGTTCGCGAAGTCCGCCTTCCCGACCGAGCTGGTGTACGGCGCCACCGCCGATGCCCAACTGCGGCTGGTCACCTGCGGCGGCACCATCGGCCACGACGGCCACTACAGCGACAACATCGTCGTCCTCGCCGACCTGGCCGACGGCCCGTGACGCGGTCGCCCGCCGAGCGCCCGCGCACCTGTCCGTACGCCGGCCCGCGCACCCGTCCGGGCACCTGTCCGGGCGGCGGGCCCTCGGCGGGCATGGGGCAGACTGGCTGCCCTCCCCTCGTCCCCGGACGACCGTCAGGAAAGGCGACCGCAACACGTGAGGAAGTGGACAGGCCCGACCGCCGGGGCACGGGCGGCCGTCGTGGCCGCCGTCGCGGCGGTCCTGGCGCTCGCCGGGTGCGAGAGCCCGGGCACCCTGCACGACGCGGGTCCGGCCCGGCAGATCGCGGAGCACCCCAGCCCGCAGCCGCTGTGGCCGGCGGCCGCGACCTCGGCCCCGGCGACCCCGCGGGCCGAGTCGGACGCGCCGCCGCCGTCCCCGCTGCCCGGCCTGCCCGCCCCGGCCGGCGGACTCGTGCAACTGGACGCCCGGGCCGTCCTGCTCCACGACCCCGCGCTCACCGACCTCGAACACCGCGCGCTGTCCGGGGACTGCACCCGCTGCACCGTGCAGCCCGCGCAGTACCGCGACCTCAGCGGCGACGGCCGGCCCGAGCTGATCACCGCCGTGCTGACGGCGGAGGCCGACGGGCGCGCGGTGCTGCACGTCTACGGCGAACGGGACGGCAAGGTCGTCCCGGTGCTGGCGGTCGGCGCGAACGCCGCGTTCACCGCCGACACGGTCGGGCGGGACCTCGTCCTGCACGAGCCGGACGGGCCGACCGCCCGGACCAGCAGCACCTACCGCTGGAACGCCGTCCGGATGGCCTTCGTCGACCGGCAGACCGTCTACACCGGGCCCGCCGACGGCGCCGCGGGCTGCCCGACCCCCGAACCCACCGTCCCCGCCGCCCGGCCGACGCCCACGCCCACCCGCCCGGGCGGCGTCGTCATCGGACCGGACGGCCGGCCGCTCGGCCGGTCGGCCGCACCGTCCCCCGTCCCCACCCTCCCGACGAGGCAGCGATGACCGCACCGCTCCCGCCCCTTCCGGCCGGCCCGCCGATGCCGCGGATCCTGATCGTCGAGGACGACGAGGTGATCCGCGAGGCGACCCAGATGGCGCTCGAACGGTACGGCTTCCCGGTCGACACCGCCGCCGACGGACTCCAGGGACTCGAACGGTTCCGTGCCCGGCGGCCGGACCTGCTGCTGATCGACGTGATGCTGCCGCTGCTCGACGGGGTCGGCCTGTGCCGGCGCGTCCGGGAGGAGAGCAACCTGCCGATCCTGATGATGTCGGCCCGCGGCGAGGCGGTCGACGTCGTCTCCGGGCTGGAGGCCGGCGCCGACGACTACGTGGTGAAGCCCTTCGAGATCGCCGTCCTGGTCGCCCGGATCCGCACCGTGCTGCGGCGCACCGGCCCGGTCGCCGCGCCCGCCTCCGCCGCGCCCTCGGGGACCGCCGGTGCCTGGGCCGCGGAGGCGCCGCAGCCCGTCCCGTCCGCGCTGCGGGTGATCGACGACCTGGCGGTGGACACCGACGCCATGGAGGTGACGGTGGCCGGCGAGCCGGTCCCGCTCACCCCGACCGAGCTGCGGCTGCTGCTGGAGTTCACGGCCGCGCCGGGGGTGGTGATGGAGCGCCAGACCCTGCTGTCCCGGGTGTGGGACTACTCCTGGGACGCCGACAGCCGGGTGGTCGACGTCCACGTGCAGCGGCTCCGCGCCAAGATCGGCGCGGGCCGGATCGAGACCGTGCGCGGCTTCGGCTACCGCCTGCGGCGCATCCGGTGACGCTCCGCCGGCAGATCGCCGCGGTCATCGCACTGGTCTCCTGCCTGGTCGCGTGCACCGTCGCGGTGCTCGTCCACCGGGCGTCGGTGGGCCAGCACACCGACCAGGCCCGGGCCTCCGCGGAGGCCGCGCTGGACGCCGTCCTGACAGGGTACGACCGCACCGGCGAGCTGGTCGGCGGCTGGCACGCGGCGGTCGACGACCCGGCGGTGCCGGCCGAGCTGCGGGCCCTGGCCGCGCGGGGGCGGCAGGGCTCCGTGCTCGGCCCCGGGCCGGACGGCACCGCGATGTGGGCGGCGGCCGGCGCCGCCGGCCGGGTCGTCTCCGTCCGGCTGGACTTCGCGGGCGACGAGCAGGCGGTGGCGGACCTCGACCGGGCGGTGCAGATCGCCGCGGCGCTGTCCGTCCTCGTCACGGTGCTGGCCGGCGTGCTCGCCGCCGACCGGATCAGCCACCGGCTGCGGACGGCCGCCCGCACCGCCCGGACCATCGCGGCCGGCGACCTCGACGCGCGGATCGGTCCGCTCGGCCGCCGCCGCGACGAGGTCTTCGAACTGGCCACCGCCGTCGATTCGATGGCCGCGGCGCTGCGCAGCCGGCTGGAGAGCGAGCAGCGGTTCACCGCGGACGTCGCGCACGAGCTGCGCACCCCGCTGACCGGTCTGCTGACCGCCTCCGAGCTGCTGCCGGACGGCCGGCCCACCGAGCTGGTGCAGAACCGGGTGCGGGCGCTGCGGGACCTGACCGAGGACCTGCTGGAGGTGTCCCGGCTGGACGCCCGCGCGGAGTCCGCCGACCTGGCCGACCTGCCGCTGGCGCACCTGGTGGCCCGGACGGCGGCGGCCGCCGGGCGGCCGGTGGAGCTGGTGGTGTCGGCCGACGCGACGGTCAGCACCGATCCGCGGCGCTTCGACCGGGTGCTGGCCAACCTGGTGGCCAATGCCCTCCGGCACGGTGAGCCGCCGGTCCGGGTGCAGGTGGACGGGCCGGTGGTCACCGTCCGCGACCACGGTCCGGGGTATCCGGAGTCCGTGCTGCGCGACGGCCCGCAGCGCTTCCGCACAGGTGCCCGGGAGCGCGGCCACGGCCACGGGCTGGGCCTGACCATCGCCCAGGGCCACGCCGAGGCGATCGGGGTGGATCTGGAGCTGCGCAACCACCCGCAGGGCGGCGCGGTCGCCGAACTCCGCCTGCCCGTCCCCCGCACCGGCTGAGCCGGCCGTCTACCGGTACCGGTCGCCGGTCTCGCGCAGGGCGCGTCCGAGGTACTGGGCGAGGCGGTAGCAGGCCAGCCGGCGGCTGTCGGTCTCGTGGTCCCAGACGAAAACCTCGGTCCGCGGCGGCGTCCGGACGAAGGCTAACTGGTCGCCTCCCGCGTTGTCGCCGAAGAACATCAGCGGCTCGAACGGCATGTAGAGCGCGGCGAAGTCGGGGGCGGCGCGGAACTCCGCGTTGTCCAGGGCGATCCGCTCGGCGTTCCACACGACGTCGACGCCGTTGCGTCCCCGTACCCCGTCGCACTCGCGCAGCAGTGACGCCAGCTCGGCGGGCAGCGGCTGGCCGAGCACCGACTCGACCGCGGCCAGCGCGTCCTCGCCCGCCGGTTGGCCGAGCTCGGCGTCGTCCGCCGCTTCCAGGATCAGTTCACGCCACATCGGAGCAGCCTCTCAGATCCCGCCGACCGCCGGGCCGGGCGGCTCACGGCCGCGGGCAGTAGTCGTCCCGGAACTCCTCCCACGCCCGCGCGGCCTCTTCGGCGGACCTGAACCAGTGGGTGCCGTCGCGGGTGGCGAGGGAGTACGGGTGGCGCGGGTCGCCCAGCATCCGGTGGACGAACTCCGTCGCCGGGCAGTCGAACCGCACCCAGGGGTCGAAGCTGTCGGCACGGGCGTGGACCGCCCACCGGTCCGGATCCTGGTCCGGGTCCTCGACGAGCCGGCAGAAGGAGTGACCGGCCGAGGTCGAGGCCCACTCCAGGAGCCTGCTCGTGGGCCCGCCGAGTACGGCGCCGTCGGCGGACTCGCTGCCGTCGGTGGCGAACTCCCCGAGTGCCGCGTGCGGCGACCCCGGCACGTGGAGGTCGAGGGCGTCGTCGAAGCTGCCGCCGCCGAAGGTCTCGACGAGGCGTTCGCAGTCCCGGGGCAGCCGGAGTCCGGGCTCCTGCTCCGCGGGTGCCCGGTCGATAGGCCGCCGCTCACCCTGCCAGGCCGTCAGGGCGACCAACTCCTCGACGAACGACGGCCGGACGGGTTCCACGGCGGGGTGTGCAGCGCTGTCCACGACGGGGAGTGAACCGCACGGCACCGACACCGGGCCGTCCGCTGCTCCGCGGCGCCGCCGTACCGCCGCCCGCACCGGAGGGCCGGCACGGGCGGGGCGGGGGATGCCGACCGTCAGGCGGTGCTGCGGCGGCGGCCGGTCAGGAGGGTGGCGGCGACGAGTACGGCGGCGAGGAGGAGTCCGGTGCCGACCGCGAAGGCCAGCCGGTAGCCGCCGGTGAGGGCCTCGGCGGTGGTGCGGCCGGCGGCGCCGAGGGCGGTCGTCCGGGCGGCGGCGAGGGTGGAGAGGACGGCGACGCCGATGGCCATGCCGATCTGCTGGGTGGTGTTGAACAGGCCGGAGGCGAGCCCGGCGTCGTGCTCGTCCGCCCCGGACATGGCCAGAGCGGTGAGGGCCGGCAGGGCGAGGCCGAAGCCGGTGGCGAGCAGCATCACGGGCAGCAGGTCGGTCGCGTAGTGGGCGTGCACCGGCAGCCGGACGAGCCGGCCGAGGGCCGCGACGAGCAGGGCGAGGCCGGCGAGGAGGACGGTGCGCTCGCCGAAGCGGGCGGTGAGGCGGGTGGCGATGCCGAGCGAGGTCGCGCCGATCACGGCGGCGGCGGGCAGCATGGCGAGGCCGGTGGCGGCGGCGCCGTAGCCGAGCACCTTCTGCAGGTAGAGGGCGACCAGGACCTGGAAGGAGAACAGCGCGGCGACCATCAGCATCTGGACGAGGTTGGCGGCGACCACCGTCCGGTTGCGGAAGATCCGCAGCGGCACCAGCGGCGCTGCCGTCCTCGCCTGCCGCCGGACGAAGGCCGTGAGCAGCGCAGCGGCGAGTGTGCCGAGTCCGGGGGTGCGGGCGGTCGCCCAGCCGTGCTGTTCGGCGCCGACGAGGGTCGCGATGCCGAGCATCAGGCCGGCTGTGAGCAGCACCGCCCCGGGTGCGTCGGCGCCGGAGCGCAGGCCCGTGCCCCGGTCGGACGGGAGGGCGGGGGCGGCGAGGAGCAGGGCGGCGGCGCCGATCGGCAGGTTGATGAGGAAGATCCAGTGCCAGTCGAGGGCGTCGGTGAGGACGCCGCCGAGGACCTGGCCGATCGAGGCGCCGGCCGCGCCGGTGAAGGAGTAGACGGCGATCGCCCGGGCGCGTTCGCGGGCGTCGGTGAAGAGGGTGACGAGGATGCCGAGGCCGACGGCCGAGGCGGCGGCGGACCCGACGCCCTGGAGGAAGCGGGCGGCGAGCAGGACGGCCGGGGAGCCGGCGGCCGCGGCGAGCAGCGAGGCGGCGGTGAACAGTGCGGTGCCGGCGAGGAAGGTCCGTTTGCGGCCGAGCAGGTCGCCGAGCCGTCCGGCGAGCAGCAGCAGGCTGCCGAACGCGACGAGGTAGGCGTTCACCACCCAGCTCAGGCCGGCCGGGGAGAAGCCCAGGTCGGCCTGGACGGCCGGCATGGCCACGGTGACGATGCTGCCGTCGAGGATCGTCATCAGCAGGCCGGTGGACAGGACGGCGAGGGCGGTCCACCGGGAGCGCAGGCCGTGCGGGGCCGGAGCGGCGGCCGCGGGGGCGGCAGTGGCGGGTGCGGGTGCAGCAGTGGCGGGTGCGGGTGCAGCAGTGGCGGGTGCGGGTGCAGCAGGCATGGGGTCTCTCCCGTCGGTGCGGTGCGACAGGTACGACCCTAGCAACTGATCCCGTTGCAGACTATCTGGTTATGGATGATTTCTTGGCGGACGGCCGACAGGCCCCGCCGCGGGCTACTGGCGGGCCCGGCGGGCCGACCGGGCGGACTCCACCGGTGCCGCCAACTCCCCCTCGGCCAACCGCTTCAGAGCGCGCAGCAGCGCCTCGCCGTCCGGACCGGCGATCGAGGCCAGCACCTCCCGGTGCACGCCGTCGACGATCCGCTGGCTCTCCTGCGCGACCTGCGCCCCCTTCTCGGTGACGGCGACGATCCGGGCGCGCCGATCCCGGGTGGACGGCCGGCGTTCCGCCAGGCCGGCCTTCTCCAGCTCGTCCACGGTGACCACCATGGTCGTCTTGTCCATGTCGCCGATCTCGGCGAGCTGGATCTGCGTCCGCTCCTCCTCCAGCGCGTGGACCAGGACGCAGTGCATCCGCGCGGTGAGGCCGATCCGGGCGAGCGCGGCCGCCATCCGGGTGCGCAGCACGTGGCTGGTGCGGTCCAGCAGGAAGGAGAGGTCGGGCTCGGTCCGGGAGGTCGCCATCGCAGTCATGGTTCCAGCGTAGCCAGACCGGACCGAACCGGATCGTCCCGAACCGGATCGTCGTCGAACCGGACTCCCGCACCGGTGTCCGAGCGTGACCGTGCGGATGCTTTCCGCCATCACGGCCGACTCCGAGCCCAATCTTCCCTCCCGCTTCCGGCAAGACGGGGCAAAGGGGCAATTTGCCCTAACCAAACGGCCGGTGAATCGCGCTGAAAGTCAGCGTGAGAACATGTGCGCGACGCCGGCCGTGACCGCACGGTCACGGACCCCGGCCGGCCACTCCTTTCCGGAGCGGTGGGAGGGGATGGCGGCAACAGACGGAGTTCGTTCCCGGGGGGCCCTTTCGGCGCGCCCGGAAGCCGAGGAGGACGCAGCCACGATGGCGCGCAGCGACACACGCACGGCCGAGAAGAAGCCGCGCACCCGGCGCAGGAAGATCCTGCTCGCCGGCGCCGCCACGGTGGTCGCCCTGGCCCTGGCCGGCGGCGGCTTCGCCTTCTGGACGTACCGTCACCTGGAGGGCAACCTCGACACGGTGGACATCGACAAGGCGCTGGGCGACGACCGGCCGGCGCCGCTGCCCACCGGCGCGCAGGACATCCTGGTGATCGGCTCGGACTCCCGGTCGGGCGACAACGGGAGCCTGGCCGGCGGCGACGTGGGCGGCACGGCGCGCTCCGACACGGCGATGGTGGTGCACATCCCGCAGGGGCGGGCCAACGCCACGGTGGTGAGCATCCCGCGCGACACCCTGGTCACCCGGCCGACGTGCACGACCTCGAAGGGCCGTCAGCTGGGCGAGGCGCAGCGGGTGATGTTCAACTCCATCTACACCGCGGGTGGCCCCACCTGCGTGGTGAAGACGGTGGAGTCGATGACCGGCCTGCGGATGAACCACTACGTCGAGATCGACTTCGCCGGCTTCAAGGGGCTGGTCGACGCGATGGGCGGCGTCCAGGTGACGGTCGACGCCCCGATCAACGACAAGTACAGCGGCCTGAACCTGACGCCCGGCACCCACACGCTGGACGGCACCCAGTCGCTGGCGTTCGTCCGGACGCGGCACGGCGTGGGCGACGGCAGCGACCTCGGGCGGATAGGCCTGCAGCAGAAGTTCATCCTCGCGGTGCTCTCGCAGCTGCAGCGGCAGGACACCCTCTCCAGCCCGACCAAGCTCTACGGGGTCGCGGACGCGGCGACCAAGTCGCTGACGACGGACGCCGGCCTCGGCTCGCTCCCGGACCTGGTGACGTTCGCCCAGAGCATGAAGGGTCTGAAGCCCAGCCGGATGGAGACGCTGATGCTCCCGGTGGCCTACGACCGGGTCGACCCGAACCGGGTGGTGCCGGCGCAGCCGCAGGACGGCGAACTCTGGGCGGCACTGCGGGAGAACAAGCCGATTCCGGCCGAGGCGAAGAAGTCCCCGGCGCACGGCACCTCCGCCTGACGGGACGCCGGGTCGGCCGCCGCCGCTGCGGCGGTGGCCGACCCGACACCCCGAATGTCCGTTTTGGGCGCTGTTTATGCAGAGTTGACATGCCAGTCCGCGCTGACTGAAAATATGTTCGCTCTGTGTACTTTCAGTTTTTCCGGTGGGGGGGCCACCGTAGGGTCGGCCGACACAGGGAATCATCGGGTCGCGATGCGGGCGGGGGCGGCTAGGGGCGTCGCGCAGGCGCGGGTCGGCAGTGGGGCCGGTCCGCGCGCGCGTTTCATCGGAGGAGTTGGTGGTGGCTGAACGGCCGCGCCTCAGTGTCGTCGTGCCCTTCCAGGACGTGGAGGCGTACCTCGCCGAATGCCTGGAGTCCATCGCGCGCCAGTCGTTCCACGACTTCGAGGTCATCCTGGTCGACGACGGCTCGACCGACGCGTCGACCGACATCGCGCGCGACTTCTGCGCCCGCGACGACCGTTTCCGGCTGATCCGCCAGGAGGCGCACGGCCCCGGCCAGGCCCGCAACGTGGGTCTGCGGGCCATGCACGCGCAGGGCGAGTTCCTCGCCTTCGCCGACGGGGACGACGTCGTTCCGGAACACGCCTACGAGCTTCTTGTGCGGACCCTGCAGGAATCCGGTTCGGATTTCGTGTCGGGGAATGTGCAGATGATGAACTCCACCGTGAAGTGGCAGTCCCCGCTCCACAAGGCGCCCATGCAGCGCAATGCCCGGGGCACCCACATCACCAGGCGCCCGGAGCTCATTTACGACCGCACGGTGTGGAACAAGGTCATCCGCCGGTCGTTCTGGGACCGCCACGAGATCGAGTTCCCCGAGGGCGTCCTCTACGAGGACTCCTGGGTCAACATGTACGCCCACTTCCGCGCCGAGAAGGTCGACGTGGTCACCGACGTGGTGTACTTCTGGCGCCGGCGGGACGGCGGCGCCGCCCCGTCGATCACCCAGCGGCACACCGAGCTGGCGAACCTGCGCGACCGCGTGCTGGCCGTGCAGTCCGTCAGCCGCTTCCTGGCGCGCGACAACGGGGGCGCCCACGCGGTCAGCAAGCGCCAGTACGACCTCGCCTGCCTCAAGTCCGACCTGAACCTGCACCTGAAGGTGCTGCCGGACGCCGACGAGGAGTACCGGGCCGCGTTCGTCGAGTGGGCCAACCAGTTCCTCGACGAGGCGGACGACGAGCTCATCAACGAGCTCCCGGCCGAGGCCCGGGTGAAGTGGCTGCTGGTCCGCAACCGGAAGCTGCCCGAACTGCTGGAGGTCCTGGAGTTCGAGCGCAAGGGCGGGCCGATCCCCGTCCAGCGGCGGTTCCGGCGGTACCTCAACTACCCGCACCTCGGCGACCGCACGGTGGGCATCGGCAAGAAGGCCTACCGGCTCGACAAGGAGTTCTCGCTCCACGGCTCGGTGAGCGGGGTCCGCTGGGACGACGAGAAGCTGGTCCTCACCGGCTCGGCCTACATCCGCTTCATCAACGTGCACAAGCGGCACATGTCGGTGAAGGCCATCGCCCTGCGCAACAAGAAGCAGGACCGGATGCTGCTGGCCAGCGCGAAGACCGTGTACGCGCCGCAGGCGACCGAGCAGTCCAACCAGAACCGCTACTGCTACGACTGGGCGGGCTTCGAGGCGACCATCGACACCACGCGCCTCAAGCGCAAGGGCAAGTGGGCGGAGGGCACCTGGGACGTCGCGGCGGGCGTGCTCAGCCGCGGCCTGTTCCGCTACCGCGGCCTGGACCGCGGCAGCGCCGGCAGCGCCGCCAACCCGCCCTACCGCTACGTCGACAAGAACACCCGGGTGCTGCCGCTGTTCGTCCAGAACAAGCTGAAGCTCCGCGTCGAGGTGATCCGCTGCCGGATCACCAAGCACCGGATCATCGGCGAGCACCTGGAGCTGCGCGGCGTCTACCTCGGCCCCGCCGTCCCCGCCTGGGGCAAGTTCCGGATCACCAGCCTCGCCGGCGCCGGCCGGCACGACTCCTGGGTGCACTTCACGCCCGGCGGCGACGGCTGGTGCACCTTCTCCACCCGCGTCCCCCTGCACACCCTGGTCCCCTCGCACCGCTCCGCCGGGCACACCGGCGACAGCGTCCCGCAGTCCTGGAACATGGGCAGCAACGGCTGGAAGACCACCCTGCACGTCGAGGGCCGCAACGGCCCGCTCTACCCGGTCGTGGCCGAGGAGACCGACGACGGGCACTACCGGGTGCCCGACACGCTGCAGACCGCCGAGTGGGACCGCGAGGTGGTCGTCCACCGCAACGGCTCCGGTTACCTGGTGCTGTTCGAACGCGCCGCACTGCCCCTCGTCACCCGGTTCGCCGGCAGCGAGGACGGCGCGGTGGAACTCGTCGGCCGGTACCCGTGCATCGCGCTGCTCGCCGACCACGAGCGCCGCGCCGCGCACCTCGTGGTGCGCTCGCGCGCCCACGGCGCCGAGCGGGCCGTGCCGCTGGAGTGGCGCGGGGACTACTTCCGGTGCCTGCTGACCCCGGCGGCGATGCCGACGCTGGCCGGCGCGATACCCCTGGCGGCCGGCCGGTGGGACTTCTTCCTCCGCAGACAGGACCCGTCCTCGGTGGCCCCGGCCGAGCGGCTGCCCGACCTGATGCTCAAGCTCGCCCAGGACCTCGTGCCCGCCTTCCCCGAGGAGCTGGAGCAGGACGGCCGCCGCTACGAACTCCAGGCGGAGGCCTACGACCGCCTCTCCCTGCTCGTCCACTCGGCGATGCCCGACGACGCCCGCGGCCCCTACCGGCAGAAGCTGCTGCGGACGAAGGACTACCCGGCGTCCCGTCAGAAGCCGGTCACCGCGACCGTGCTGTTCGACGCCTTCAAGGGCACCCAGTACTCCGACAGCCCGCGCGCCCTGCACGAGGAGCTGATCCGCCGCCAGGTACCGCTCGAACACCTCTGGGTGGTCAAGGACGACCAGGTCGAGGTGCCCCCGACCGCCCGCGCGGTCCGCATGTGGTCGCCCGAGTGGTACGAGGCGCTGGCCACCGCCCGGTACGTCGTCGCCAACAACCACCTGCCCGACTGGTTCCGCAAGCGGTCCGACCAGATCGTCGTGCAGACCTGGCACGGCACCCCGCTGAAGAAGATCGGCCACGACATCGAGGCCGTCCACTTCGCCGACAAGCGCTACCTGGAGCGGGTGGCCACGGAGGTGCAGAACTGGGACATGCTGGTGTCCCCGAACAGCTTCTCCACCCCCATCCTCCAGCGCGCCTTCCGCTTCCCCGGCGAGATGGTGGAGTGCGGCTACCCGCGCAACGACATCCTCCGCCGCCCCGGCACCGAGCGGCGCGCCGAGGAGGTCCGCCGGCGGATCGGCCTGCCCCCGGGCAAGCGGGTGGTCATGTACGCCCCGACCTGGCGCGACGACCAGTACTACGCCCCCGGCAAGTACAAGTTCGACTTCCGGATCGACCTCGACGACGCCCGGGCCCGGCTCGGCGCCGACCACGTGCTGCTGGTCCGCCGTCACCCGAACGTCGTCGACCCGGTGCCCGGCGCCGGCGACGGCTTCGTCTTCGACGTGTCCGACTACCCCGACATGGCCGAGCTGTCGCTGATCACCGACGTCATGATCACCGACTACTCCTCGCTGATGTTCGACTTCGTCAACACCGGCCGCCCGATCCTCTTCTTCACCTACGACCTGGACCACTACCGGGACACCCTGCGCGGCTTCTACTTCGACTTCGAGAACAGCGCCCCCGGTCCGCTGCTCTTCGACTCCGCCGAACTGGTCTCCGCCGTGCGCGACGTGGACCGCGTCCGGCACCACTTCGCCGACCGCTACCGCAGCTTCCAGGCCGCGTTCTGCGACCTCGACGACGGCTACGCCTCCGTCCGCCTCGCCGACCGGATGCTGGTGGCCGGCGGCGACCTCGCCCCGAACCAGGTGCGCCCGTCGTGGGCGCGGCCCCGCAGCCCCTTCGCCCCCGGCACGGCAGCCGCCCCGCAGCAGCCGGCCGAGGACGACGGCCTGCGCCGCCCCCGCGACCTGCAAGCAGAACTCCGCCGACGATTGGACGCCACCCATGCCTGACCCCGCAGCCGGCGGACGCCGCGTCTTCACCGGCGTGGACGCCTCGGGCGAGGTCCCGATCGAGTACCGGTTCACCCACGCCCGCAACGGCAACCGGCACCTGGTCGTGGTGTTCGCGAACCTCACCGCACCCGACGAGTACGGCTGGTCCAACGGCGTCCTCGACAAGGTCCGCGCCAACATCCTCTGGATCCGCGACCTGTTCGACGGCGCCAACAGCTACTACCTCTGCAAGGGCATGGACTTCGCCCTGGAGCGGTCGGTGGCCGGGCTGATCGAGCGGGTCCGGACGGCGCTCGGCCTGAGCCACGACGAATGCACCGTGTTCGGCAGCTCCAAGGGCGGCAGCGCCGCGCTGTTCTACGGTCTCCGCTACGGCTACCGGAACATCGTGGCGAGCGTGCCTCAGTTCCTCGTCGGCACGTACGTGCGGGAGGACATGCCCGGCGCCGCCACGATGATGATGGGCACCGTCACCGACTGGAACGTGGGCGCCCTGGACTCCGTCCTCCCCCATCTGGTGGGCAACAGCCCGCACCGGAACGCCAACATCTACCTGCTCACCTCGCCGCAGGACGAGCAGTACCCCCGGCAGGTCGAGCCGTTCCTCGGACTCTTCGAGGACTACGGCAACTTCAACCTCGTCTACAACGACTCCGCCCTCATCACCGGCCACGGCAAGGTGACACTGCGGAACCTGCCCACCATCATGGGGATCCTCAACCTCCTGGTGGACGGGATCGTGCCGCGGTTGGGAACGGTCGTGAACGGCGGCGAGCAGCCCGACGCCGACACCTCCCCCATCAACGGCTTCCTCGCGGCGACCTCCCAGGTCCAGGCCGACAACGCCTTCCCGCGACCGGTGGTGTACGAGCCGGCGCCGGAGCAGGTGCTGCCCGCGAACGGGGTGCGGATCTCCGGTACGGCCCACGGCGGCGTCCGGGTGAGCCTCTGGGAGAACGGCAAGTTCCTGGCCAACGTGCCGGTGGCCGCGGACGGCGGCTGGGTCTGGCAGCCGGACCGGCAGTGGAGCGAGGGCCGGCACGTCATCCGCCTGTTCGCCGCGGACGCCCGGGGCTACCAGACCGAGCGCTCCGAGGCCGTGTTCCGGATCCCGGCGCAGTCGATGGTGCCGTCCTTCGGCTGAGACCGGGCCCGAGCCCGGGACCGGGGGATCCGGCCCCCGGTCAGCCGCTTCCCGCGAGCTCCATGGCGAGCGCCCGGTGGTCCGAGACCCCGGTGTCGCGGACCCGGCACTCGCCGCGCGGCAGTGCGGTGAACAGGAAGTCCAGCTTGTGGCCGGACTCGTGGGTCGGCCGGGCGTCCGCCGGTCCCCTGTCGCCCGACTGGTCGCACTCGCGGTCGCGGGTGAAGAACGTCGCGGGCCAGATCCAGCTGTCCGGGTTGTCCGTGCCGGGAGGCTCGGAGTTGAAGTCCCCGCCGACCACCGTCCGCGCCTCCGCGGCCGCCTGCGCCAGCACCGCCATCTGGTCGTCCCGGTACTCCAGGTCCTTCCGGCGGCGGTCCGTCGGCGCCAGCGAGAGGTGGGCGTTGCACACCTTGACGCCGAGGCCGGTCACGCTGGCGCACAGGATGCCCCGCTGCAGTCCGGCCGCGGGCTGCACCGAGGGCACCCGGGTGACGGTCGCGAGCGGATACCCGGACAGGATCGCGAACCCGGCCTCGCCCTCGTCCTCCGTCCCGCAGGGCACCTTGCTGCGCCGGCCCTCCGCGTCGAGCTCCTCGTACTCCTGGAAGGCCGCGTGCCAGCTGTCGGCGCCGAGCGCGCGGCGGGCCGCCTCCAGGTCCTCGGAGCAGACCTCCTGGAGCAGCAGCACGCGGGCGCCGTCCTCGGCGGCGAGCCGGACGATCGCGGCCGTCTTCTGCTCGCCGGTGCCGGTCTCCTCGCAGCCCCACTGCCGCACGTCGCACATGTTCCAGGTGGCGACCACCGGGCCGGCGGGCGGGACGGCGGCGGCGTGCGGCGGCGGCGGCCCGTCGCCGTGGCCCGCGGGCAGGCTGCCGATGAGCACGACGAGCGCGCCGGCGCCGGCGGCCGCGACGTACCAGCGTCTACGGCCCGGCGGACGGCGGAGGGCGGGGAGCCACCCGGGGTGACGCAGCATCGGCGGGCCCCAACCTCACATGATCGTCCAAGCGTACGGCCCACAGCATAGCCCGCAGGTGAAGGGCGGTTCGCGCCCGTCCCGCCCGAGCGGCGCACGACGCCCGGACACGCCCGCGGACCGGTCGTGCCGGCCGCGGCGCCGGCGGCTGACCGACCGTCACCGGCCGTACGGGGCCCGTCCGCACGGCACCGGGCTCAGCCGCCGTCCGGATGGTGGCAGGCCGCCACGTGGTCGACGCCGGGGGCCGCCTCGGAATCGGACGGGGTGTCGCGTTCGCAGCGGGTGCGCCGCTCGGCGTCCAGCGCGCTGTACACCGGGCAGCGGGAGCGGAAGCGGCAGCCCTCGTGCCGGACGGTCGGCGAGGGCGGGTCGCCGGCCAGCAGGAGTTTGCTGCGGCTGCGTTCGGCCGCCGGGTCGGGCAGCGGGACGGCCGACAGCAGGGCGCGGGTGTAGGGGTGCCGCGGCCGTTCGAAGACCTCGGCGACGGTGCCGGTCTCGACGGTGCGGCCGAGGTACATCACGGCGACCCGGTCGGCGAGGTGCCGGACCACGGACAGGTCGTGCGACACGAACAGGTAGGCGAGGCCGAGTTCGGCCTTGAGCCGCTGGAGGAGGTTGAGCACCCCGGCCTGGACGGAGACGTCGAGCGCGGAGACGGGTTCGTCGAGGACGAGCAGGTCGGGCCGGACGGCGAGCGCCCGGGCGATCGAGATCCGCTGCCGCTGGCCGCCGGAGAACTGGTGCGGGTAGCGGTCGGCGTGCTCCGGGTCGAGCCCGACCTGCCGGAGCAGCTCGGGGATCCGGCGGCGGACCTCCTCGCGCGGGGTGCGCTGCGCCTGCAGCGGTTCGGCGACGATGTCGCCGATCGGCATCCGGGGGTCGAGGCTCGCCGCCGGGTCCTGGAAGACGATCTGCACCCGGGCGCGCAACCGCTGGGCGGCGGCCCGGTCGAGGGCGGCGGTGTCCCGGCCGAGGACCTCGATCCGGCCGCCCTGCGGGGCGGCGAGGCGCAGCAGTTCGTAGAGGGTGGTGGACTTGCCGGAGCCGGACTCGCCGACCAGGCCGAGGGTCTCGCCGCGGCGGATGTCGAGGTCGACGCCGTCGACGGCGTGGACGTCGCCGATCCGGCGCTTGAGGACGGCGCCCTTGAGCAGCGGGAAGCTCTTGGTGAGGCCGCGGACGGAGAGCACGGTCTCCCGTTCGGCGCGCGGCGGCAGCGCACGGGCGGGGGCGGGGACGGCGGGCACCGGGTAGACCTCGGCGGGTGCGGGTCGGCGGGCGGCGAGTTCGTCGGCGCGGACGCAGGCCGCGAGGTGGCCGGTCGCCGCGTCGTGGGTGAGGCCGGTGAGGGCGGGTTCGGCGGTGCGGCAGCGGTCCTCGGCGAGCGGGCAGCGGGGGGCGAACGGGCAGCCGCGGCCGAGTTCGCCGGGTGCGGGCGGGCGGCCGGGGATCGGCACCAGGGGGCCGCCGCGGCCGTCGAGGCGGGGCACCGCGCCGATCAGGCCGAGCGTGTAGGGGTGGCGGGGTGCGGCGAAGAGTTCGTCGACCGGGGCGGTCTCGGCGATCCGTCCGGCGTACATGACGGCGACCCGGTCGGCGCTGCCGGCGATGACGCCGAGGTCGTGGCTGACCAGCACGAGGGCGGCGCCGGTCTCCCGCTGGGCGGTGCGCAGCACGTCGAGGACCTGGGCCTGGATGGTGACGTCGAGGGCGGTGGTGGGTTCGTCGGCGAGCAGCACGTCCGGGTCGTTGGCGATCGCCATGGCGATCATGGCGCGCTGCCGCATGCCGCCGGAGAACTCGTGCGGGAAGCTGTCGAGGGCGCGGCCGGGGGCGGGGATGCCGACGAGGTCGAGCAGGTCGGCGGCGCGTTTTCGGGCGGTGGCGCGGTCGACGTCCTGGTGGATGCGGACGGCCTCGGCGATCTGGTCGCCGATCCGGTAGACGGGGGTGAAGGCGGAGAGCGGGTCCTGGAAGACCATGGCGATCCGGCGGCCGCGGACGGCGGCGAGTTCGCGGGCGGGCAGGCCGACGAGTTCGCGTCCGTCGAGCCGGACGGAGCCGCCGACGCGGGCGGTGCCGGGCAGCAGGCCGAGCACGGCGAGGGCGGTGACGGACTTGCCGGAGCCGGATTCGCCGACGATGCCGAGGGTTTCGCCGCGGTGCAGGTCGAGGTCGACGCCGCGGACGGCGGGGGCCGGGCCGAAGTCGACGGTGAGGTCCCGGACGGTGAGCAGGGCGGGGGTCACGTGGTGCTCCGGCGGGTTCGGGCGGCGGGGGTGCTCGGGGCGTCGGCCGGTGCGTCCGCTGCGGGCGTGCGGGCGGCGCGGGCGAGCCGGGCGGATCGGCGGCCGGCCTCGGCGGTGGGGTCGAGGGCGTCGCGCAGGCCGTCGCCGACCAGGTTGACGGCGAGGACGAACAGCACGAGGAGGGCGGCGGCGAAGTAGAACAGCCAGGGGAAGACGGGGGCGTCGGCGGTGCCGGCGGCGAGCAGGGTGCCGAGCGAGACGTCGGGGGCGCGGACGCCGAAGCCGAAGTAGGAGAGTGCGGCCTCGCTCATCACGGCGCCGCCGACGGCGATGGTGGCGTCGATGATCAGGAAGGAGGAGACGTTGGGCAGCATGTGCCGCCAGATGATGCGGAACGCGCCGACGCCCATGAACCTCGCGGCGGCGACGAATTCGCGCTCGCGCAGGGACCTGGTCATGGAGCGGACCACCCGGGCGGTGATCATCCAGTTGAACAGGGCGAGCAGCAGGACGAAGGCGAGCCAGCCGGTGCCGCGCAGCCGCGGCGAGACGATGGCGATGACCAGGAAGCCGGGGAAGATCAGCATCAGGTCGACGAGGAACATCAGCAGCCGGTCGGTCCAGCCGCCGAAGTAGCCCGCGCAGGCGCCGACCAGCGAGGCGAGGCCGGTGGAGAGCACGGCCACGAGCAGGCCGATGACCAGGGACTTCTGCAGGCCGCGGACGGTCTGCGCGAAGACGTCCTGGCCGATGCCGTTGGTGCCGAACCAGTGCTCGGCGGAGGGCGGGCGGCGGATCTGGGCGTAGTTGGGGGTCGCGTAGTCCCAGGGCGTCAGGTGCGGGCCGAGGAAGGCGAGCAGGAAGAGCAGCAGCAGGACGGTGCCGCCGCCGACGACGCCCCTGGAGGCGGCGAGGCGTCCGGCGACCAGGCGCAGCCGGCCGGTGGGGGCGCGCTCGGCGGCCGGGGCGGGGGCGGCGGTCTCGGGCAGGGCGGTGGCGGTCATCAGTACCTCACCCGGGGGTCGAGCGCGGCGTGCAGCACGTCGGCGAGGAAGCCGGCGGCGAGCACGACGACGACGGCGAACAGGTTGACCGCGACGACGGCGTTGATGTCCTGTTCGTTGACGGCCTGGATGAACCATTCGCCCATGCCGTGCCAGCCGAAGATGGTCTCGGTGAAGGCGGCTCCGGTGAAGATGCCGAGGAAGCTGTAGGCGAACATCGTCGACATCGGGATGACGGCGGTGCGCAGACCGTGCTTGAGCAGGGCGCGGTTGCGGGTGAGCCCCTTGGCCTCGGCGGTGCGCAGGTAGTCGGAGCCGAGCACGTCGAGCATGGTGGAGCGCTGGTAGCGGCTGTAGACGGCGAGGCCGCCGAGGGCGAGCGAGAGCGTGGGCAGCAGCAGGTGCAGGCCCCAGTCGGCGAGGTGGGCGCCGAGTCCGCCGGCGAGGTTGGGCGTCTCGTAGCCGGTGAAGGGGACCACCTCGTGGCCGGCGGCGTCCTTGGCGGCGATGGCGCCGTTCTTGAGGAGCAGCGCGACGAGGAAGACGGGGGTGGAGAGCAGCACGAAGGAGAGCAGCGTGAGCGCCCGGTCGGAGAGCCGGTACTGGCGGACGGCGCTCCAGGCGCCGCCGGCGACGCCGAGCAGCATGCCGAGCAGGCTGCCGAGCAGCAGGAGGCGCAGCGAGACCCAGATCCGGCGGCCGAACTCCTCGTTGACCGGGGTGCTGTGGATGGTGCGGCCGAGGTCGGCGTGGAGCAGCAGGCCGTCGGCCCAGGTGGCGAAGCGTTCGACGACCGGGGTGCGGTCGTTGATGTTGAGCGCGGTGAGCTGGCGGTCGACGGCGGCCGCGGAGGGTCTGGGCTGCTTGGCCTCGAAGTAGGCGCGGGGGCCGAGGGCGGCGCAGGAGAGGGCGTAGGCGAGGAAGACGGCGGCGACCAGGAGGACGGCGTAGTAGCCGAGCCGTTTCGCGAGGTAGCGGGTCACGGCGTACCGCCGGTGTGGTTCGCACACCTGGAGAACATGGTCGTTCGCCTTCGTTCGGAGGGTTTTTGACGCAGTTTCGCGCAGCAGTTGTACGGCACTCCGGACGGTCCGTCCAGGGTGGGTTGCGCGGCGCTGTCCGGCCGGGTTGGCGAACGCGCTGGTCACAGTCGATCAGACGGGTGCGGACAGCATGTTGCCACCGGATTGCGCCCCGTTTCGTTCCGATCAGTTCTGCGCATGACCCCCTGTCGTCGGAGCTGATGGGCTGTTACGTTCTGCCTGCCGGCACCGACTTGGCTGCCCACGTTCAAGTGCCGCCACACCTGGCGGCCGCCCACGACTCTTCGAGACCCCCGAGGACTTCCCGATGGACGCATCGCTCGCCACCCGCAGACTCGGCCGGGCCGCCGCCGCGGCACTCGCCGTGGCGCTGGCCGCCACGGCCTGCAGCAGCTCGGCCGACGGCACGGCGGACGACGCGGCCAAGACGGTGGTGCCGACGGTGGGCGCCGAGGACAACAACCCGCAGCCGCTGGACCGGATCAAGGACGGCGGCGAGCTGCGCGAGCCGCTCCAGCAGTGGATCACCCAGTGGAACCCGTACCAGGTCGACGGCACCTACGGCGACGCGGTCGAGATCATGGGCTACCTGGAGGCGAAGCTCTTCCGCTCGGACGCCAAGGGCGTCTACCAGCCGGTGCCCGAGTACCTGGTGTCGGCCCGGGTCACCTCCACCTCGCCGCAGGTGGTGACCTACGAGCTCAACCCGAAGGCGGCCTGGTCGGACGGGAAGCCGATCGGCTACCAGGACTTCAAGGCCGTCTGGCAGGCCTCCAACGGCAAGGACCCGGCCTACAACCTCGCGGACTCCTCCGGCTACGAGCAGATCTCCGCCGTCGAGCAGGGCGCCGCGCCCGGCGAGGTCAAGGTCACCTTCGCCCAGCCGTACGCCGACTGGCAGAGCCTGTTCAACCCGCTGCTGCCCGCGGCGGCGATCTCCACGCCGAAGGCGTTCAACGAGGGCTGGATCGAGAAGGTCCCGGTCTACGGCGGCCCGTTCGTCCTGCAGAACGCCGACAAGACCGCGCAGACCATCACCCTGGCGCCCAACCCGAAGTGGTGGGGCCCGAAGCCCAAGCTGGACCGGATCACCTACCGGGTGATGGACTCCGCCGCCATCACCCAGGCCTTCCTCAACAACGAGGTGGACTACGCCTCGGCCGGCACCGCCACCGCGTACGGCCAGCTCAAGGACGCCAAGGACGCGGCGATCCGCACCGGCACGCCCTGGGACGAGGTGCACATCTCCTTCGGCGGGAACGGCGCGCTCGCCGACCAGAAGGTCCGCCAGGCGCTCGGCCGGGCGCTGGACCGCGCCTCACTGATCAAGATCGCCAACAAGGGCGTGCCGGTGGAGTTCAAGCCGCTGGACAGCCACCTGTTCATGACCAACCAGAGCGGCTACCGGGCCAACGCCGGCGACTGGGTGACGTACGACCCGGCGGTGGCCGGCAAGCTGCTCGACGAGGCCGGCTGGAAGGACGCCGGCGGCACCCGCGGCAAGGACGGGCACCCGCTGGAGCTGCACTACGTGATGAGCGACGGCTCCACCCAGGCCCAGGCGGACCTGGCGGCCGCGGTGCAGAGCATGCTGCAGCAGGTCGGGGTCAAGCTGTCGATCGACAAGGTGCCCAGCAAGGAGTACTTCTCGAAGTACATCGACCAGGGCCGGTTCGACCTCGCGAGCTGGCGCAACACCAACTCGTTCCCGCTCTCCAGGACGGTGCCGATCTACCGCGCGCCGCAGGGCGACAACGTGTTCGGCAACTACTCCAAGCTGAGCACGCCCGAGATCGACTCGCTGCTGCGCAGGGCCGCGGCGACCCTCGACCCGGCGCAGGCGGCCGACCTGTACAACCAGGCGGACGTCCGGATCTGGGAGCTCGGCCACACCGTCGAGCTGTACCAGCGGCCGAGCATCGTCGCCGTCCGCAAGGGCCTCGCCAACTTCGGTGCGGGCAGCCTCGCCGACACCGTCATCACCTCGGTCGGCTGGCAGAAGTAGCCGCCGCGGCCCCGGGTACCGCCGCCGTCCCCACATCCCCCGAGCGGGGACGGCGGCCTCCCGGACCTCCCGGCGCTCCCGGCCCTTCCGGGCAGCGGGTCAGAGCCCGCGGACGGCCTCGCGGCGGCGGCGCTTGCCGAGGGCGGCCAGCGAGAGGTCCTCGGCCTGCGAGCGGAGGTTCTTGAAGCCGTAGCCGCGCCCGGTCAGCCAGGACGCGGCCGCGGTCTCGGCCCGCTCGGTGGCGTCGAGGATGTCCTCCTCGGCCTCGCCGGAGTCCGCGAAGCGGAAGGTGAAGGCCGTGCGGGCGGCGATGTCGTAGCTCAGGTGTCCCTCGGGCGTGAAGGCCGCGCGCAGCACGTCGTGCTCGGCGGCGTTCGCGAGGAGTTCGGCGCGCTGCGCCTCGTCCAGGCCGTCGAAGACGCCGCGGACGGTGATTCGGAAGTCACGGGTGCTCACCCGGCCGACCCTAGGACGCGGCCCGCGGTCGGTGCACCCCCTTTTCCGCGGGGCTCTTCCATGGGCCGCCCACAGGCGCGCTACGACCGGGCGGCGAGGGCCTGCGCGACGGTCTCGCGGGTGAGGAAGACCAGCTGGGCGCGCTTGTGGGGCAGGTCGATCTGCGGGCCGAGTTCGAATCCGGTGCGCAGCGTGCGCGCTATCGACTTCTCGTTGAGGGCGTCGGGCTCGGCGATGATGCGGAGCCGGGACGGGTCGGCGAGGACGAAGCCGAGCAGGGCGGTGATCAGGCCCGCGGTGAAGCCCGGGGCGGGCTCGCCGTCGGCGGGCGCGAGGAGCAGGTGGACGCCGAAGTCGCCCGGCCGGACGGGGTAGCACTCGCCGACCGGGTCGTGCTCGGGCTGATAGGTCTGGAAGAGCGCCACGGGCGTGCCGTCCCGCTCCACGATGTAGGCGTGGTGGGTGTCGAGCGAGTCGACGTGGGCGTAGATCCGGCGGACCGTCTCGCGGGTGTGGCCGACCATGCCCCAGAAGCGCGCTCTCTCCTCGTTCACCCAGCCGTGCACCAGGGCGGCGTCGCCGGACGGGTCGAGCGGGCGGACGGCGACGGTGCCGAAACCGGGCACGGTCTGCTCGTGGACGGCGGCGGGGGCGTTCTCCCGGGCGGCGGCCGGAACGGTGGTGGTCATGGTCTCTCCTCGGACGGGCGGGACGGGGCGGCACGGAACGGGTACGGGTCGTCAGGGACGCCAGTAGCCGAGGGCGTTGACGCGCTGCTTCGGCAGGGCCAGGTCCTTGCGGGCGAACTGGGTGAGGGCGCGGGTGGTCGCGGTGTCGCAGGCGATCCACACGTAGGCGCCGGCGGGGTCGGTGAGCAGCGCCGGCAGCGCCTCCCGGACCTCGGCGACGAGGTGGGCGCCGGCGTCGCGGCGGGGCAGCCGCCGGACGCTGTGCCGCTCGGGGTCGGCGCGCAGCGGCAGGTGCTCGTCGGAGTCGTGCTGGGTCTCCAGCCAGACCGTGGCCGGCACCTCGGGCAGGGCGCCGAGCAGCGAGTTGACGGCGGGGACGGAGGCCGAGTCGCCGATGACGAAGAGCTGCCGGGGCAGCGGGTCCGGCGCGGTGAAGGCGGAGCCCTGGACGGTCGCCTGGACGGTGTCGCCGGGTGCGGCCTTCCGCGCCCAGTCGCTGGCGCAGCCGTCGTGCAGCGCGAACTCCAGGCTGAACGTTCCTGCATCGGGGTCGGGGTCGACGAGGGTGTAGGCGCGCTGGTGCGGCCGCCCCGCGTCGTCGAACCAGACGCGCACCCACATGGTCGGGTGGGCGCCCGTCTCGGCGAGCATCCCGCCGTCGGTGAAGGCCACCCGCCGGTAGTGGTCGGTGACCTCCTCGACTCCGGTGACCGTGAACTCGAAGTCCCTGCCCCGCATCAACCTGAGGACGATGCCCTCCCAGCCGTGCCCCATGACACCCTCCCGCCACACGAATTTAGGTAAGGCTAACCTAGCCCATCGCGGGCGCCCCTCGGCACCCGGCCGTCCGCAGGTCACGGACGGCCGGGCGCAGGGGTCACGGCTTCACGGGGTCACGGGGGCACGTCAGTGGCGGGCGCCGTCCTGGCCGTGCCCGTCCTCGGCAGCCGCGACCTCTTCGGTGGCGCGGGCGAGCCGGCACAGGTCGGGGAGCAGCGCGGCGAGGCCGGCGGCGTACCGCTCGACCCCGGGACCGCCGGGCAGCGGGTGGTACAGGAAGCAGGCCTCGTTCCGCTGGAGGCTGACCGCCGGCGCGCCCAGCGCGGCGAGGCGGTCGATCAGGTCGCTGCGCACCAGGAGTTCGGCGATCGCCTCCGTGCCGGTCGCGCACATCGGAACGTAGAGCCCGGGCTGGACGATCGGGAGCCCCAGGGCGGCGGCGCTCCAGGCCCGTTCGAGCCTGATCATCGGCACCCGCTCCGGGAGTTCGAAGCTGAAGAGCAGCCAGTGCAGGCCGCGCCGCCGCTCCAGGCGCACGAACCGGGCGACGGTGATCCCGCGCCCGTCCGGGCCCGGGCCGGTGACGGTGGTGCCGCGCCGGACGTCCAGCCAGGGGTAGTGCGGGGCGTACGCGTTCCAGGACTCGCCGGGATCCGTCGTCCGCCAGCCGGCGCCGCGGCCGAGGGCCAGCATCAGCCGGTCGGCGGCCTTCGCCCGCCGGAGGGTGCCGACCTCCCGCGTCAGTCCGAACGCGACCGGCGCCAGCAGCAGTGCGAAGAAGAAGATCCAAGGTGCCATGCCGTCCCCCTCACGATCACGCCCCCACGACCCCCGCGGGGCGGTCCCACCCGAGCGCAGCGCGGGCAACTGCTCTGACGCGCGGTCAGGGCCGCGGGGTTCCGGCGGGACCGATCCGGCCATCGGTGCAGCGGCGCCGACTCGCCGCCGAGCTGTCCGGCGACCCCTCAGGCCGGGGCGGCGGGTGCCAGGATCATGGCGACCAGGTGGTCGAGCGCGGCCGCGGCGTCCGGGTGGCCGGGCCGGGTCTCGGGGGCGGTCTCCGGGGCGGTGCGGCGCAGTTCCAGCCAGCCGAGGTAGGCGGCGTAGGCGGCCAGCGCGCGGTGCCGGGCGCTCTGCGGGCCGTGTCCGAGGCCGGTGAAGACCTCGGCGAGGAAGGCGAGCCGGGTGCTGGTGACCCGGTTGACCACGGCGGCGACCGCCGGGTGGGCGGTCTGGGCGACGAGGGCGGGCTCGAGTCCGGCGATCCTCTCGCTGCCGAGCGCCTCGGCGAACAGCGCCCGGGCCCGGACCCAGGGGTCGGACTCCGCGCGGACGGCCGCGATCAGGTCGGTGGTGGTGCGCTGCTCCCAGGTCTCCAGGGCGGCGACGAGCAGGGCCTCCCGGTTGTCGAAGTGCCAGTAGAAGCTGCCGCGGGTGACACCCAGCTCCTTGGCGAGCCCGTCGACCGCCACGGCGGCGACCCCGCCCGCGGCGAGCGCCCGCAGCGCCGCCATCGTCCAGTCGTCCTTGCTGACACGCCCCTTGGCCATGTTCCGTACAGTACTGTACGGAACATCCGTACAGTGGTGTACGGATCTGACTTCGACGAGTACGGGGGTGACGCGGTGAAGGCGCAGGAATGGCTGTTCGGTGCGGTGGAGGGTGAGCGGGCGTCGGCCGGCGCGGGGGGTCGCACGGCCGCGGCCCTCGCGGCGGCGGGGCTGGGCGCAGCGGCGGCCCTGCACGCCGTCTGGACCTTCTCGCCCTGGCCGCTGGGGTCGCGGGCCGAGCTCGCGACCGTGGTGGTGGGGACGGACGAATCCCGACTGCCGTCCGGGCCGGCGACGGCCGCGGTCGCGGGCCTGCTGGGCGTGGCGGCCTGGCTGGTCGTCACCGCCGCCCGGCCGCAGAGCCCGCTCGGCAGCTCCCGGCTGGTGCGCTCCGGCGTGTGGACGGTCTCCGGGGTGCTGGCGCTGCGCGGTGCCGGCGGTGCGGTGGTCTCCGGGCTGGGCCTCGGCAACGCGCCGGCCGAGTTCCGGCACTGGGACCTGGCGCTCTACTCGCCGCTCTGCCTCGCCCTCGGCGGGCTGAGCGGCTACGTCGCGGCCCGCACCCGGCGGCGCGGCCGCCGGCCGTCCTGATCACCCGTCGGACGGGCCGCCTCGCGGCCCGACACGCAGAGTTCTCCGGGTCGCGGCGGCAGGATGATCCCGCGGGGCCGCCGCGGAACGTACGATCGGCCAATGGCTGACATGACGGAAACCACGCCGGGGTGGCTCGCGCCCGACGAGCTGGAGACGGCCCGCGCGCGACTGCCGATCCTGTACGTCGAGGCGGTGCCCGTGCGCGTCGACGACACCGGCGAAGTCACCGAGATCGGACTGCTGTTGCGCATCGGACCGGACGGCACGGTCAGCCGGACCCTGGTCTCCGGACGCGTCCTGCACCACGAGCGCGTCCGTGACGCACTGCTGCGGCACCTGGAGAAGGACCTCGGCCCGGTGGCCCTCCCCCGGATCCCCGCCTCGCTGCAGCCGTTCACGGTCGCCGAGTACTTCCCGACGCAGGGGGTGACGTCCTTCCACGACCCGCGGCAGCACGCCGTCTCACTGGCGTACGTGGTGCCGGTCGCGGGCGACTGCAGGCCGCGTCAGGACGCGCTCGACCTGGTGTGGTTCAGCCCGCAGGAGGCGGCCTCGGACCTCGTGCTGCAGGAGATGCCCGGCGGGCAGGGGGTCCTGCTCAAGCGGGCACTGGCCCACCTCGGCTGCCTGAACTGACCCCCGCTCCCGGCACCGACCGGGACCGGCCCGCTGCGCTGCAACGGCGGGGGTGGGGACGGACCCGGGGGCGGTGGTGGGGACGGCGCATCCGCGTCCGGCCCCACCACCGTGTCCGGCAGGGCCGTCTGACGGCGCCTCGGCCCGCGCCGACCGGCGTGTCCGTGCCCCGGGCCGGCCCGCTGCGCTGTGAAGATACCGGTGGGTGCGGTCCCGCGCCCTGATCCGGAAGTGAGGGCGGCGCATGGGCGGCGGCGGGGTCGGCGGCATCAGCGGGGCGCACGTCATCCTCTACAGCCAGGACGCCGAGGCCGACCGGGCCTTCGTCCGCGACGTCCTCGGCTTCCCCGGGGTCGACGCGGGCGGCGGCTGGCTGATCTTCAAGCTGCCGCCGGCCGAGCTGGCCGTCCACCCCACCGGCGGCGAGGCCTCGCACGAGCTGTACCTGATGTGCGAGGACCTCGACGCCCTGCTCGGCGAAGTCCGCAGCCGTGGCGTCGGGATCGCCCGCGAGCCCAGTGACCAGGGCTGGGGACGGCTCGCCGCGATCCGCCTCCCGAGCGGCGCGGAACTCCCGGTCTACCAGCCGCGCCACCCCACGGCCCACGGTCTCTGATCCACGGCGATGCGGCCGCCACACGCGCCCTGACTGCGTGTGATGCCCTCCCGTCCCCCTTCTCTCCCCCGGTCCTCCGCGGGGTGCCGGTCCGTTCGGCGGGACGCCGTAGGGTGGGTCGCGCGAGGTCGTGGCGGTGCGGGAGGCCCTGGTGGGAACGCGGGAGCGGTGGACGCCGTCGGGTGTCCGGCTGCGTCGGGTGTCGGCGGGCGACGGACGGCGGAACTGGCTGTTCGTGCCCGGCGGGCCCGGTCTGGGGTCGGAATCGGTCGAGGGGTTGGCGCGGGCGGCCGGGGTGCCCGGGGCGGTCTGGCTGGTCGACCTGCCGGGGGACGGCTCGAACCGCGGGGTGCCGGGTGTTCCGGCGGAGCCGTACCTGCACTGGCCGGACGTCCTGGTGGAGGCTGCCGAGGCGGTGGAGCGGCCCGTGATGGTCGGCCACTCCACCGGCGGGATGTTCCTGCTCTCCGTTCCCGCGCTGGAGCAGCGCCTGGCCGGGCTGGTGCTGGTCGGCAGTGCGCCGCACGCCGGCTGGCGGGCCGCCTTCGAGGCGTGGGCGGCGGAGCATCCGCTGCCCGGGCTCGCGGAGGCCGCCGGTCGGTACGCCGCCGCCCCGGACGACGACTCGCTCCGTGCGCTGACCCTGGCCGCGGCACCGTGGAGCTTCACCCCGGCCGGTCTGCCCGCGGGCCTCTCCCTGCTCGCGGGCCTGCCGTACTGCCGTGCGGCCGCGGCCTGGGCGGACGACGGTTTCGACGAGGGGTACCGGGCCCGCTGGGCACCGGGCGCCGTGCCCGCGCTGGTCCTCGGCGGCGCCGAGGACCGCATCGTCGACCAGGGGCTGTGGCAGCGCGAGCCGGCCTTCGCCGGACCGCACGTGCTGCACCGCACCGTCCCGCACGCCGGCCACTTCCCGTGGGTGGAGGACCCGGCGGCCGTCCGCGGCGCGTTCGCGGAGTTCTCCGTCCTGCTGGACTCCCACCCGCGGCCGTGACGACCGGGCAGGTCCCCGGGCCGTGACCGCCCGGTCTCAGTCGTGGGCCATCGAGTCGATGGCCACGGCCGCCGCGAGGACGGTGGTGTGGTCGGCGTCCGGGCCGATGTCCACCGCGTAGGTGTCCCGGACGCGGAACCACTTCTTCGACACTTCGGCGATCTTGTAGCCGTCGCGCTCGATGGTGTACTCGTGGTCGACCACGTTGCCGTCCACGGTGAGGTCGTCGCCGTCCTCCTGCTTGATGGTCCACCGGTCGCGGACCGGGCTGATCACGGCCTTCTTGACGATCGCGACGCGGTGGCCCTCGCCGTCGTCGATCGCCATCGAGTCCTTGATCCGCATCGGCCGGCTCTGGACGGTGGCGACCCGGTGACCCTGCCCGTCCTCCAGGTGGAAGGTGCGGCGGGCGCGCAGCGCCTTGCCGTCGACCTTGTAGACGTGGTCACCGGACTCGTCGTCGATCCAGTAGTCGTCGCCGATCGAGACCATCTTCTGCTGCATGCGGTACCGGGTCACCCCGTCGCCGTGGTCGAAGGCGCGGTTGGCCTCCCGGCGTTCCCGTCGTTCCTGGAACATGGTGCCGTCCTTTCGGGCCCCGCCGCCGGGCGCGGCGGCGGGCGAGGATCCGTCCTTCAAGTATGGGACGGCCGCCGCGCGGGGCCACCGGCGAACGGGGCGGCGCCCCGGACGGTGGGGTCGTCCGGGGCGCCGGGGCGGGTCGGTCAGCGGCAGCGGGTGGTGAAGCCGCCGGCGGCGAGGCCCTGGCAGAAGGAGGTGCGGGCGTCGGTGTAGCGGGAGAGGCGGCCGTCGACGAACCAGGTGGAGTCGGGCGGGAAGTCGAGGGTGCCGTCGGGCACGGCGTCCCAGCCGTGGCGGAAGTCGAGGTCGACGTAGGTGACGGCGGTGATGACCCGGGAGAGGTCGTGGCTGCCGGACTGGTTGGGGATCGGGCCGTTGTAGTTGAGCAGGCCGAAGAGGCGCTTGACCCAGAGGTTGCCGCGGACGGGCTCCAGGCCGTCGGTGGCGCCGTTGTCGGCGGTGAAGTTCGTCATGCCGCCCTCGGAGACGAAAATCGTGGCGACGGCCGATCGGCGCCGTCGACCGTCGGGCGAACATTCGTCGATCGGTGCAGGTGAATGGGCCGGGATCGAAACGCCGGACGTCCATCCGTGCTGGTCGGCCGTGCTGTTGCGATCGATCCGGGGACGAAACACCGTCCGAAACCCCGATCGGAAACCATGGCCGGATTTCGACGCCTCCGGGTGCGGCCGAAACCGTGCGCACGGAATCGGACACGTTCGCGGAAGTTCTCCGGGTACGTACTCGCGGCATTGGTTGGCGTGCTATCGGTTGACCGGGGCAACCGTCCCCGCTGCCCTTGGAGGCGCACGATGCAGGTGACCGTCGATCAGGACCGCTGTTGCGGCTCGGGCCAGTGCGTGCTGACCGCGCCCGCGGTCTTCGACCAGTCCGACGAGGACGGACTCGTCCGGCTGCTCGGTCCCGGGCCGGCCGAGGAGCAGCGGGCCGCCGTCCGGCTCGCCGCCGCGCTCTGTCCCGGAAGTGCCATCACCGTGCTCGACGAGTGACCGACCACCCCCACGCGGAAGGACCGGTATGACCACCACCCCCACCGAATCCGCCCGTTCCGCCCCCGCCGCGCCTTCGGCCGGGCCGGCGCTGCCCGCGGCGCGCGGCGGCTGCCCGTTCGCCCCGCCGCCCGTCTACGAGGAGGCCCTCCGCACCGCCCCCGTCACCCGCGCCGGGCTGTGGGACGGCTCCGACTGCTGGCTGGTCACCGGCCACGCCGAGGTCCGCGCGGTGCTGTCGGACCACCGCTTCTCGGCCGACGCCCGGCACCCGGGCTTCCCGTTCCTCTCCCCCGGCCGGCGCGAGCTGGTGACCCGGGCCACCCCGTCGTTCCTGCGCCTCGACGGCGCCGAGCACGCCCGCCAACGCCGGATGCTCACCGGCGACTTCATCGTGAAGCGGGTCGAGGCGATGCGCCCGCGGATCCAGCGGATCGTCGACGAGACCCTCGACCGGATGATCGCCGGGGGCTCCCCCGCCGACCTGGTCACCGCGTTCGCGCTGCCGGTGCCCTCGCTCGTCATCTGCGACCTGCTCGGCGTGCCGTACGAGGACCACGGCTTCTTCCAGAGCCGCAGCGGCGTCCTGCTGGACATCGCCGCGCCCGCCGAGCGGGTCGGCACCGCGCAGCGCGAACTCACCGGCTACCTGACCGAACTGACCGCCCGCAAGCGGCGCGAGCCGGACGACAGCCTGCTCGGCCGGCTCGCCGCCCGGCCCGACGTCCCGCCCGAGGAGGCGGCGGCGACCGGCCTCCTGCTGCTGGTCGCCGGCCACGAGACCACGGCGAACATGACGGCGCTGGGCACCCTCGCCCTGCTGCAGCACCCCGAGCAGGCGGCCCGGCTGCGGGCCGACCCGGGCCTGGTCAAGGGCGCGGTCGAGGAACTGCTGCGCTGGCTGAGCGTCGTCCACCTCGGCGTCCCCCGGCTGGCGGTCGAGGACGTCGAGGTGGGCGGCACGCTCGTCCGGGCCGGCGAGGGAGTGCTCTGCATGGTCTCGACCGCCAACCGGGACGCGGCGGTCTTCCCCGACGGCGACCGGCTCGACCTGGAGCGGGACGCCCGCCGGCACTTCGCGTTCGGCTTCGGCGTGCACCAGTGCCTGGGGCAGCCGCTGGCCCGGGCGGAGCTGCAGATCGCCCTGGAGACGCTCTTCCGCCGCCTGCCCGGCCTGCGGCTGGCCGTCCCGTACGAGGCGGTCCGCTACCGCGCCGACATGGTGGTGTACGGGGTGCACGAGCTGCCGGTCGCCTGGTAGCCCGACCTGCCGGGCGGGCGCCGCGCGCCCGCCCGGGGGGCGGGCTCAGCCGGTGGTGGCGGCGGCGGTCAGGTGGGCGGCGAGGGTGTCGGCCGCGGCGTCGTCCAGCGGCGCGTGGCCGACCAGCAGCCGGTACCAGAGGAAGCCGTAGCCGAGTTCGACCAGTACCTCCGGGTCGGCGCCGGGGCGCAGCGCACCGCGGGCGGCGGCACGGGCGAAGAGTTCGCCGAGGGCGGCGCGGCGGCGGGCGGTGAAGTCCCGGAGCACCTCCGCCACGGCCGGCTCGCGCTGCGCGCCGGAGACGACCTCGCCGAGCAGCCGCACCATGCCCGGGTCCTGCAGCGCCTCGAAGCTGGCCCGGAAGAAGGCGGCGAGGTCGTTCCGGAGATCGCCGGTGTCGGGCAGGCCGACGGCGGCGGTCGCGCTGTCGGCCATCGCCTCGGCCACCACGGCGCCCTTGGTGGGCCACCAGCGGTAGACGGTCTGCTTGCCGACCCCGGCCGCCCGGGCGATCCGGTCGATCGTCAGCTCCTGGCCCGGTTCGCGCAGCAGCTGCATGGTCGCGGCCAGTACGGCCTCGCGGGCGGCCTCGTTGCGGCGGCGGCCGGTGTGCGGGCGGGCGGCCGCGGGGCGGGGGTCTTCCATGGGCGGGACTGTACACGGGAAAGGGCATTGACGAGACGATCAGTCTCGGCAAATACTTGTCGAGACGGATCGTCTCAACAACCTCCCAGGAGTTCCCGTGTCCTACTCCCCGTTCCCGTCCTTCGCCGGCCAGCGGATCGCCGTCATGGGCGGCAGCAGCGGCATCGGCGAGGCTGCCGCCCGAGCCTTCGCCGCCGCCGGGGCCGACGTGGTGATCACCGGCCGGTCCAAGGCCCGGCTCGACGCGGCCGCCGAGCGCATCGGCCACCCGGTCACCGCCGTCGAGGCCGACGCCACCTCGGCCGACTCGATCGCCGCCTGCTTCGAGGCGGTCGGCCGCCTCGACCACCTGGTGCTCGCCCTGAGCTCCGGCGCCGTCGGCCTCGGCCCGTTCGCCGAACTCGCCGAGGCCGACCTGCGGACGGCCTTCGACGGCAAGCTCTTCGCACACTTCGCCGTGCTGCGGGCGGCCCTGCCGCTGCTGCGGCGGGACGGCTCGGTCACCTTCGTCACCGCCGCCTCGGCCCGGGCCGCGCTGCCCGGATCGTCCGGACTCGCCGCGGTCAACGGCGCACTGGAGGCCGCCGTCCCGCCGCTCGCCGCCGAACTGGCACCGCTGCGGGTCAACGCCGTCTCCCCCGGCGTCGTCGACACCGCGTGGTGGTCCGGGATGCCGGAGGCCGACCGGGCCGCGTTCTTCTCCGGTGTCGCCGCCGCCCTCCCGGTCGGCCGGGTCGGCGCCCCCGAGGACGTCGCCCAGGCCATCGCCTACCTCGCGGGCAACGGCTTCACCACCGGCACCGTCCTCGACTGCGCCGGCGGCGCGACGCTCGCCACCGGCCGCTGACGGTCCGTCCCCGGGCGGCCGCCGGCACCGCAGTCCGGAGCCGTCGGGCAGGGCAGGCCCAACGGCCCGGCGGGGCTCGTGCCCGGCCGCCGGCGGCACACTCCGGCGCCCTGTCGGAAATCGACTGGTCCAACCAGTTGACCAGTGGTGGGGGCGGGTGCATGCTGACCGCCATGACGGAGCGGATCATCCGGCGGGAAGCGGTCTCGGACCAGCTGTTCTCGCTGCTGGAGGAGCGGATTCTGAACGGTGTGCTGCCACCCGGCGGCGCACTGACGGCCGAGCGCGAGCTCGCGGCGGAGTTCGGGGTCAATCGGCACGCGGTGCGCGAGGCGGTCAAGCGCCTGCAGCAGGCGCGGCTGGTGGAGGTGAGCCAGGGCGGGCGCACCCGGGTGCTGGACTGGCGCACCTCGGCCGGACTGGACCTGGTGCTCCGGGCGTCCGCCGGTGCGCAGGTACCGCCCGCACTCGCCGGGCTGCAGCGCGACGCCATGGAGATGCGGGCCTGCATCGGCGCGGACGCCGCCCGGCTGTGCGCCGAGCGCTGCTCGGCCGAGCAGTCGGCGGAGATCACCGCCGCGGCGGCCGCGTTCGGACGGATCGGGCCGGACCTGGCCGCGCTGGGCGCCGCGGACATCGCCTGGTGGCGACTGGTCGTCACCGGCTCCGGCAACCTCGCCTACCTGCTGGCCTTCAACAGCCTGGTGGGCGGCGCCCTGCCGGTGGGCGAGGTCCCCCCGGCGCACCGCGCCGACGAGCTGCTGGACGTGACGGCGCACCTGCGCCTCGCCGAACTGATCGCCGCGGGTGACGCCGCGGCCGCCGAGCGGGCGGCCCGGGCGCTGCTCTCGCGCGCCGTGCCCGCGCCCGCGCCCACGCCCGCATCCACGCCCACGCCCATTGAGGACGCGGTCCCGTCCGCCGCCGCGCGAGGGGAGGCGACGGCATGATCCCCGCCGTGTTCTACGCGATACCCGCCTTCGTGCTGCTGGTGGTCGTCGAGGCGCTGTCGTACCGCTTCCTGCCCGACGACGAGGAGTACGGCTACGAGGTCCGCGACACCGCGACCTCGCTGTCGATGGGCGCCGGCAGCCAGGTGATCGGGCTGCCGTGGAAGGCCTTCGCGGTGCTGGCGTACGCCGGGCTGTACACCCTCGCGCCCTGGCACCTGTCCGCCTCCTCGGCGTGGACCTGGCTGCTCCTCTTCTTCGCCGACGACCTGGCGTACTACGCCTTCCACCGGGCGCACCACCGGGTGCGGGTGCTGTGGGCGAGCCACGTGGTGCACCACTCCAGCGTCCGGTACAACCTGTCGACGGCGCTGCGGCAGAGCTGGACGCCGATGACCTCGCTGCCGTTCTGGCTGCCGCTCGCGGCGCTCGGCATCCAGCCGTGGATGATCCTGCTGCAGCAGTCGATCAGCCTGGTCTACCAGTTCTTCCTGCACACCGAGCGGGTGGACCGGCTCTGGCGGCCCGTCGAGTGGGTCTTCAACACCCCGTCGCACCACCGGGTGCACCACGCCTCCAACCAGGTGTACCTGGACCGCAACTACGGCGGCATCCTGATCGTCTGGGACCGGCTCTTCGGCAGCTTCCGGCCCGAGGGCGAGCGGGTGGTGTACGGCCTGACCAAGAACATCGCCACCCACAACCCGCTGCGGGTTGCCTTCCACGAGTTCGCCGCCGTCTGGCGGGACGTCAGGGGCGCGGACCGCTGGCGCGACCGCGCCGGCCACCTTTTCGGCCCGCCCGGCTGGTCCCCGAAGACGGGGGTCCGAGGCACGGAGGCCTGAGGCGCGGCGGCGTTCCGGGCACCGGGGTGGACCGGGCCCGGGCCGCCGCCCCGACCATTGGCCCAAGATCAGGGCGCGCAAATGCCCCGTGTCGGCGGGCCTTTGCCGCCGTAGAGTGATCCTCATGACGACGGATCAGAACAGCGGCACCGCCCACGACCTGCGGCCCGGGCCCGTGCTCACCCGGGGCGCCGAGGCCGAGACCTGCGCGGACCCGAGCAGCGTGATGACGCTGCTGGCCGACTCGGCCGACACCGACGGCGGCTTCACCAGCTACCGGTCGACCTTCGCGAAGGGGGCGGCGGGCGCGCCCGCGCACTTCCACACCAAGGCCTGGGAGCTGTTCTTCGTGATCAGCGGGTCCCTCCGGGTGCTGGTCGGCGAGGAGGTGAGCACCCTCGGTGCGGGCGACTTCCTCGCGGTGCCGCCGCACACCCCGCACGCCTTCGCGGCGGCGCCGGGCGAGGAGGCCGACGTGCTGTTCGTGTTCACCCCCGGCATGGGCCGCTTCGACTACCTGCGGCTGCTCGGGCGGGTGATGCGCGGCGAGGCGGACCCGGCCGAGATCGCTGCCTCCTCGGAGCAGTACGACAACCACTACGTGGACAGCCCGGTCTGGCGCGCCGCCCTGGAGCATTCGGCGTGATCGAGCCCTCCGTCCGCATCCGGATCGCCCGTCCCTCCCTCGACCTCGCCGCCGCCGAACGATTCTGGGTCGACGGGCTCGGCATGGCGGTGCTGTGGCGCACCGCCGAGCACGTGTCCGGCGAGCACGACCTGCTCATGGTCGGCCTGCCCGGCGCGGACTGGCACCTGGAGCTCACCCACGACCCCGAGCGGCCGGTCGCCCCCGCGCCCACCGCCGACGACCTGCTGGTCCTCTACCTCGGCGCCCCGGTGGACGAGGCCCTGCTCGACCGGCTGACCGCCCACGGCGGCACCCGCGTCCCGGCGCACAACCCCTACTGGGACGAGTACGGGGTGACGGTCGCCGATCCGGACGGCTACCGCCTCGTGCTGTGCACCCGCACCTGGACGGTGTGACGGCCGCGGCCCTGCGGGGTGCACGGAGGGCGACCGCCGGGGGCGCCGGCGCGGACGGCGGGCACCACTGCGCGTGACCGCAGGCCGCGCCGCACCGGCCGCCGGCAGCGCCGGCCCGTACCGGTCGGCCGTTCCAGGAGGCCCGTCCCGCAGCCGGGTTGACGCTCGGTGACCTGCGCCGACGGGCCCCGGGGTCGCTGACGGTGACCTGGTTGCCGT
This sequence comes from Streptomyces sp. NRRL B-24484, assembly GCF_000717715.1. Lineage (GTDB taxonomy): Bacteria > Actinomycetota > Actinomycetes > Streptomycetales > Streptomycetaceae > Kitasatospora. The sequence continues at coordinate 102,215 of NZ_JOAI01000004.1, forward strand.
GCCCCGCCGAGGAGTTCAGGATGGAAGGAGGACCGGTCGTCCCTCCCCTCCCGCCGCCCCGGACGGCGGCCGCACCGGGCGCTGCCGCCCGGTCGCCGGAGGGCATCGGCCGGCACGCGCACGTGCGGAGGGCGCTGCCATGTGCGAGGAATCCGTTGTGCCCGGACCCGGACCGAGCCGGACGGTTCCGGTCGGCCCCGCGCTCCCGGCCGCACCGCCGCCCGGGGAGGTCCGCGACCGCCCGGGACTGCTGGCACCGGTGGCGCCGCTGCGGCGGTTCGGCACGGAGCCGGCCGGAACGGGCCTCACCGCGGGCGACCGCGGGCGGGCCGCCGAACTCGCCCTCGCCGACCCGGAGGTGCGCCGCGGCACCGGGGGCGGACGCCCCGCGGTGCTGGGGGTGTACACCGCGCCGACCGGCCGGCACCGCACGCATCCGCTGGTCGTCGTCCACGACCGCGCGAGCGGCGTGACGGTGGAGGCCACCGTCGACCTGGCCGCGGGACGGGTGCTGGAGGTCTCGGCCGGCCGGCACCCGCCGGTCCTGGCGGAGGCGGAGCAGCGCCACGCGCGGGACCTCGTCCGCGGCAGCCGGCTGCTGGCCGCCCTCGGTGTGGACATCGACTCCGGCGCCGGCCACGTGCTGGCCGAGGTCGACCTGCACAGCCCCCGGTACCGGCACCGGCTGGTCGACCTGCGGTTCGTCCAGGCCGACCGCCGGCTGCCCTCCGCCTTCGCGATCGTCGACCTGTCGGACGACAGCGTCCTCACCACCGGCCTGGTCTCCTCGGGCGGCGGCTGACGGCCACGGACGCGGGCCGCCGCCGGCAGGGCCGGCAACTCCCAAGAAGGGTAAGGACCATGACACGGAACGTGCGGCTGCGGGGCCGGATCGAGGCCCTGCTCGCCGCGGTGAGCGGGATCGTCCTGGTGGTGACGCTGGCGTGGCCCGACTGGATCGAGTCGGTCTTCGGCGTCGATCCGGACGAGCACAGCGGCGCCCTGGAGTGGCTGATCGTCGCGGTCGCGGTCTGCGCGACCGTGGGCTTCTCCCTGCTGGCCCGGGCCGAGTGGCGCAGACCCCGGACCCTGGCCGACGGCTGACCGGCCGCCCGCCGGACCGGCACGGGCGAACGGGGGCCGAACGGTGGACATCCCCCGCGGGGCGGCCGACGAGGACGGCCGACGCGCCGTGGTGCACGACCGCAGCGGCACGCTGATCGCCCTGGACCTCGCCGACGGCACCGTGCTGTGGCGCTCCGGATCCGGGCTGCGGCCGCTCGCCCTGGTCGGCGGGTCGGTGGTGGCGCTGCGGGTCGGCACCGCCGCGGTGGCGGTGCTCGACGCGGCGGACGGCACCGAGCGGTGGACCTCGCCGCCGCTGCCGCTGCCCGACTGGGCCCGGCCCGGACTCGACGACTCCCCCGGCTTCGCACTGCGCACCGTACCGGCCGGCCCCGGCCGCGTGCTGCTGCGGTGGTCGGCCCGGACGCAGTACGGCGGGGGCGCCCCGCCCGACCCGGCGACCCTGGCCCGCCGGAGCCGCGAGTCCGACGGCGGGGCCCTCCTCGACCTCACCGGACCCGACCCGCGGCTGTCGCCCGACGGCCCGGGCAGCGGCGGCGCCGGACCGCTCGAAGCCGCAGCCCCTGCCCCTGCCCCTGCAGCCGACCGCCCGGCCGCCGCGCCGGAGGTACTCGGGGCGGAGGTACTCGGGGCGGAGGTGGTGGAGGCCCGCCGGATCGGCACCCGCCGCATCGAACTGGCGGTGCCCCGGGCCACCGGAGCCGTGGTGCTCCGCGCGGTCGACGTCCGCAGCGACGATCCGAGCTGGGAGGTGGTACTCGACGGGGCGGCCGGCCGCCGTCCGCCCCGGCTCCGCCCGTGACCGCACCGGGCCGGCCCGGACCGGCCGGACCCACGCACCCAGGAGGCCGTCATGCCCGTCTCTGACCGACAACTCGCCGAGGCCAAACACCTCAGCCTCGAACAGGTCCGCCTGCTGCGGCGCAGCCGCGGCACCACCAACGACACCCTGAACGGGATGCCGGACGCGGCCGTCCGCCGTGCGCTGCGCCGACTCGACCACCCCGACATGCCGCGGCTGCGCGCCGAGTTCCGGCTGCGGCAGGCCCGCGGGGACGACGGCGCCGTGCCCCCGCCGATGGCCCTCGGCCGGGCCGGCGACCAGCTGCGCTCCGCGCTGGCGGGCGGCCCGGACCGGGCCACCACCGCGGGCGTGCCGACCGGCCGCAGCCGCGCGGCCCGGCCCGCGGGCGGCCCGGCCGCCGGGCTCTCCCCGGTGGCCTGGACGTGGCTGGGGCCCGGCAACGTCGGCGGCCGCACCCGCGGCATCGTCGTGCACCCGGGCACGCCCGAGCGGATGTGGGCGGCGAGCGCGGGCGGCGGGGTGTGGGCCACCGGTGACGCCGGCGGCAACTGGGCACCGGTGGACGACCGGCTCGACAACCTGGCGTGCAGCTGCCTCGCGATGGACCCGACCGATCCGGACACGCTCTACGTCGGCACCGGCGAGCCGTTCAGGAACGTGGACGCCGTCCGGGGCAACGGCCTGTTCCGCACCACGGACGGCAGCACCTGGGCGTCGCTCCCGGCGACCCGCACCCCGGACTTCCGCTCGGTGGGCCGGATCGCCGTGTCGCCCGACGGCGCGGTGCTGCTCGTCGCCGGCTCGACCGGCCTGCTGCGCAGCGCCGACCCGGCGCGCGCGCAGTGGACGACCGTGCTGAGCGCCCAGGTCGGTGACGTGCGGTTCGACCCGACGGACGGCCAGCGGGCCGTCGCGGGCGGGCTGCGCACCGGCGAGGCGTGGTTCAGCCGAGACGGCGGCCTGAGCTGGACGCCCGCGACCACCGGCGCCTGGACGGGGCGGGTCGAACTCGCCCACGCCGTCCGGGACCCGTCGGTCGTCTACGCCTCGGTGGAGATGACCAGCGGCCAGATCTGGCGGTCCACGGACGGCGGGGCGACCTACCTGGCGCGGCGGATCCTCGACGTGGACGGGCGCCCGGCCGAGTACCTGGGCGACCAAGGCTGGTACAGCAACGCGATCTGGGCCGGCGACCCCACCGACGAGAACCTCCTCGTCACCGGCGGCGTCAACCTCTGGCGCAGCACCGACGGCGGCGACCACCTCACCGAGATCAGCACCTGGTGGGCCGCGGACTCGGTGCACGCCGACCACCACGCGATCGTCTCCCACCCCGGCTACGACGGGGTCGCCAACCGCACCGTGCTCTTCGGCAACGACGGCGGGGTGTTCCGGGCCGCCGACCTCGCACTGGTCGGCAGCGAGCCGGAGCCGCCGTTCGAGAAGGGCTGGGAGAAGCTGGTGAACGACTACGGGGTCACCCAGTTCTACGGCGGCGCCGGTCACAGCGGCACCGGCACGATCGTGGGCGGCGCCCAGGACAACGGCTCGCTCCGCTTCGGCCCGGCCGCCGGCGCCCAGGCGTGGACGGAGTTCTTCGGCGGCGACGGCGGCTGGTGCGCCTCGGACCCGACGGATCCGGACGTCTTCTACGGCGAGTACGTCTTCCTCAACATCCACCGCAACACCGACGGCGCGACGACCGACGACACCGAGGGGGACCGTTACATCAGCGGCCAGTTCTTCAACCCGGCCCGGGGCCCGCAGGGCGAGTGGGACTGGAAGCCGGCGCCGTTCCGGATCGAGGACGCCAAGACCGGCGACACGCTGTTCATCGCCCCCTTCGTCCTGGACCCGAACGACCCGGACCGGCTGTTCGGCGGCGGTCTGTCGCTCTGGCGGACGGACGACGCCAAGACCCCGAACACCCCCACCTCGGGGCCGCGCTGGCGGGCCGTCAAGCCGCGGACCGGGGCGGAGATCAGCGCGATCGCGGTGACCCCGGGCAACTCGGACGCGGTCTGGGTCGGGCACGTCGACGGCGCGGTGTTCCGCACCGCGAACGGCACGGCGGCCACCCCGGCCTGGCAGCGGGTCGGGGCGACCGGCCCGGACCGGCTGCAGCCGCAGCGGTACTGCACCCGCCTCACCGTCCACCCCGCCCGGCCGCAGACGGTCTACGCCTGCTTCGGCGGCTACGAGGCCGGCAACCTCTGGGTCACCGAGGACGGCGGTGCGCGCTGGCACGGCCTGGGCACGGCGTTGCCGGCCGCGCCGGTGCGCGCGCTCGCCGTGCACCCGCAGCACGACCGGTTCCTGTACTGCGGCACCGAGGTCGGCCTGTTCGCCAGCGAGGACGGCGGCACCAGCTGGTCGCCGACCACCGAGGGCCCGAACAGCTGCCCGGTCGACGACCTGTTCTGGATGGGCCGGAGCCTGGTCTGCGTGACCCACGGGCGGGGCATGTTCCGGATCGACCTCTGACCGCACCGGCCCCGCCGCGGCTCAGTGCGCGGCCCCCTCCGCCCCGGCGCGGTGGGGCCGCGCACGGACGTGCATCCGCTCGCCCTGCCGTCCGAGGATGCTGAGGATCTCGACCGGGTGGTCGCCGGTGCTGCCGAACCAGTGCGGCAGCCGGGTGTCGAACTCGGCGGCCTCGCCGGTGCCGAGGACGGTGTCGCGGTCCCCGATCACCAGGCGCAGCCGTCCGGAGAGCACGTACAGCCACTCGTAGCCCTCGTGGACGCGCAGCTCCGGCACGCTCTGGGCGGCGGGCACGATCACCTTCCAGGCCTGCAGCGAGCCGGGCTGCCGGGTGAGCGGCAGGACCGTCCGTCCGTTGACCTGACGGGGGCTGAGCCGGACCCGGGGGTCGCCGGTCTCCGGGGCGCCGACGAGCTCGTCGAGGGCGACCCGGTGCGCCTGGGCGATCGGCAGCAGCAGTTCCAGGCTGGGGCGGCGCTGCCCGGACTCCAGCCGGGACAGCGTGCTCTTGGAGATGCCGGTGGCCTCGGCGAGTGCGGCGAGGGAGATGCCGCGCCGGGTGCGCAGGAGTCTGAGCCGGGGGCCGACCTCGGCGAGGGCGGCGGCGACGGCCGGGGTGTGGTCCATGGGCCCATTCCACCGCGGGTGTCCCGGAAACGGCAACGATCGTTGCCGGTCCGGCACCGACGGGGCCAGTCTCGGCCCCATGGACGAACCCGTGCACGACATCGATCAGCCCCTGCAGGACACCGGAACACCGCTGCCCGGGACGGGGGACACCGGCGGACCCGCCGGGCCCGGCGCCGGCTTCGACCGGGCGGCCTGGGAGGAGCGGTACCGCACCCGGGGCGCGCTGTGGAGCGGGCGGCCGAATCCGCAGCTGGTGGCCGAGGCCACCGGGCTGGCCCCCGGACGGGCGCTGGACGCCGGCTGCGGCGAGGGCGCCGACGCGCTCTGGCTCGCCGACCGGGGCTGGCGGGTCACCGCCGCCGACCTCGCCTCGACCGCGCTGGACCGGGCCGCCGCCCGGGCCGCGGACGAGAGCCCGCAGCTGGCCGAACGGATCACCTGGGTCCGCGCCGACCTCGGCGAACGGCCGCCCGCCGGCGCCGGGTTCGAGCTGGTCAGCGCGCAGTACCTGCACGTGCCCGCCGCCGAGCGGCCGGCGGTGTTCGCGGGCCTCGCCGCCGCGGTGGCGCCGGGCGGCACGCTGCTGATCGTCGGTCACCACCCGCGGGACCTCGCGGGCGGCGGCGGGCCGCGGCTGCTCCCCGAGATGCTCTTCACCGCCGAGGAGGCCGCCGCGGGCCTCGACCCGGCCGACTGGCGGGTGCGGACGGCGCAGACCCGTCCGCGCCCTGCCGAGGACCGGACGGGCCGGCCCGTCACGGTGTACGACGCCGTCCTGGTCGCGGTCCGCCGCGCACCCGGCCCGGCGTCCTCGGCCCCGGCGTCCTCCGCCCTGGTGCCCCCCGTCCCGGCGTCGGCCGCCCCGGTTTCGCCCGCCGGAACGGACGGTGCCCGGTGAGCCCCGCAGCCCCCGGCACGGCAGCCCGGCCGGCCGCGCCCGCGGCGGCGCCGCCCTCCGTCCGGCGGGCGCTCGCCGCGCTCTCGCTGTCGATGCTGCTGCCCTCGCTCGGCATCAGCATCGCCAACGTCGCCCTGCCCACCCTGGCCGGGGAGTTCTCGGCGCCGTTCGCCGCGGTGCAGTGGGTCGTGCTGGCCTTCCTGCTGGCGACCACGACCACGATCGTCGGCGCGGGCCGGCTGGGCGACGTCCTCGGCCGCCGGCGGCTGCTGCTCGGCGGGATCCTGCTGTACACGGTGGCGTCGCTGCTGTGCGGCACGGCGCCCGCGCTCGGCGTGCTGATCGCCGCACGGGCGGCCCAGGGCCTGGGCGCGGCCGTCATGCTGGCGCTCACCATGGCCTTCGTCGGTGCGACGGTGCCGCAGGAGCGGACCGGGCGCGCGATGGGACTGCTCGGCACCATGTCGGCGGTCGGCACCGCCCTCGGCCCCTCGCTCGGCGGCCTGCTGATCGCCGGACCGGGATGGCGGACGGTCTTCCTCGCCATGGTGCCGCTCGGCGGACTCGCCCTGCTGCTGGCGTACCGTCACCTGCCGCCGGACCGCCCGGCCGCCGACCGCGGCACGGCGTCCGCCCGACCCCGTCCGGACCGGGCCGGCACGCTGCTGCTGGCGCTCGCCCTCGCCGCGTACGCGCTGGCCATGACGGTCGGGCGCAGCCGGTTCGGCACGCTCGGGCTCGGACTGCTCGGGGCCGCCGGGCTCGGTGCGGTGCTGTTCGTCCTGGTCGAGCGGCGGGCGGCCGCCCCGCTCGTCCGGCCCGCGATGTTCCGGGACGGCACGCTCAGCGCGAGCCTCGCCATGAGCGCCCTGGTGTCGACGGTGATGATGGCGACGCTGGTGGTGGGTCCGTTCTACCTGTCCCGCGCGCTGGGCCTCCCGGCGGCCGGTGTCGGGCTGGTGATGTCGGTCGGGCCGCTGGTCACCGCGGTGACCGGGGTGCCCGCCGGGCGGATCGTGGACCGCTTCGGCACCCGGCGGACGACCGCGGCCGGGCTGACGGCCGTCACGGTCGGCTGCCTCGCGCTGTGCGCGGCGCCGGCGAGCCTCGGCACGCCCGGTTACCTCGCCCCCGTCGTGCTCCTGACGGTCGGCTACGCGACCTTCCAGACGGCCAACAACACCGGGGTGATGGCGGACGTCCCGGCGGACCGCCGGGGTGTGGTGTCCGGGGTGCTCAACCTGTCGCGCAACCTCGGCCTGATCACCGGCACCGCCGTGATGGGGGCCGTCTTCGCCGCCGCCGCGGGGACGGGCGACCCGACGACCGCGCGGGCGGGGGCGGTCGCCACCGCGCTGCACACCACCTTCGCCGTGGCCGCCGTGCTGACCGCCGCCGCGCTGGTCCTCGCCCTCGCCACCGGCCGCACCCCGGCGGCGCGCCGCTGACGCCCCCGTCCGGTCGGTGGTTGGCGGGCGCGCCCGGGCCTGGCACGCTGTGCAGCGTCGTCGTGGCGGTGCGGGTGCGGTGAAGGGATCCGGTGGCTCGATGCGCGGATTCGGTCAGCTGGAGGCCGAGATCATGGAACGGCTGTGGTCCTGGGGCAGACCGGCCACCGTCCGCGAGGTGGTCGACGACCTGAACGGGGTGCGTCCGGTCGCGTACACGACCGTCAACACCGTGGCCGACATCCTGTACCGCAAGGGCTACCTGCACCGCAGCAAGCAGGGCCGGGCCTGGGTCTACGAGCCGGTGCGCTCGCACGAGGCCCACACCGCCGACGTGATGCGCGAGGTCCTCGGCGGGGCCACCGACCCGCGGGCCGCCCTGATGCTGTTCGTCGACGGGATGGACGAGGGACAGGCCGCCGCACTGCGCGAGGCCCTCGCGGACCGGGCCCCGGACGACCGCCCGTAGCAGCCCCGGGGAGACGGCTCCCGCCGGCCGGGCGGCCGTCAGGACATCCGGCACGGTGAGCGCGCTGATCAGCGGTAACGGAACTTGATGTTCCGTCAGGGGATTCCGGAGGCGGGTTGCCAGCCCCCCACCCCGCCCTACTAAGTTACTTCGCACATGTGCGTCCGGCCGTCGCCGCCGCGCAGCCGACGACGGCCCGCCGCACCCGCGGCGGCCGCCCGAGCCAGGGAGTGACCGCAGACAATGGGGACCCGACGCAAGCCCGCCCAGCCCGGCCGCACCCGCATGGCACTGCTGACCACGGCCGCCGCGGGCTCCGCGCTGCTCTCATCAACGGGCGGCGCGCACGCCGAGCCGACCGCGGACCTGGCCACCGTCAAGGCGCAGGTGGACGACCTCAACGAGCAGGCCGAGGCGTCCACCGAGAAGTACAACAAGTTCAAGGAGGAGCAGCAGCGCCTGCAGAAGGAGGCGAGCCAGCTGCAGGACCAGGTCGCCGCCGGTCAGGAGAAGATGACGGTCCTTCGCGAGCGACTGTCGGCCGTCGCCGCCGACGAGTACCGGAGCGGCAACGTGGACCCGACCGTCGCACTGATGCTCTCCTCCGACCCGACCAACTACCTGCAGCGGGCCTCCGCCCAGGACATCGCCGCCAGTTCGCAGAGCGACCTGCTGCGGCTGCTGCAGGACCAGCAGCGCCGCCTCGACCAGCGGCGGTCCGAGGCGACGGCGGTGCTCGCCCGGCTCGACGACACGGACCGGGCGCTGGCCGGCGAGAAGAAGCAGGTGCAGGCCAAGCTGGGCGAGGCAACCCGGATCCTCAACACCCTGTCGCTCGCGGACCGTGCGAAGGTCAACGCCCAGGACCCGCGGTCCTCCCGTGATTCGGCCCGCGAGACCTACACCGGCCCGGCCAGCGGGCGCGCGGCCGCCGCCCTGCAGTTCGCCTACGCGCAGCTCGGCAAGCCCTACGGCTGGGGGGACACCGGGCCCGACAGCTTCGACTGCTCGGGGCTGACCGGCGCCGCCTGGCGGGCCGGCGGCGTCTCGCTGCCGCGGGTCTCGCAGGACCAGTGGAACGCCGGCCGACACGTCGCCAAGAGCGACCTGCAGCCCGGGGACCTGGTGTTCTTCTCCAACCTGCAGCACGTCGGCATCTACATCGGCGGCGGCAAGATGATCCACGCGCCGCGCACCGGCAAGAACATCGAGATCCTCCCCATCGAGTACATGCCGTACGTGGGCGCCGTCCGCCCCTGATCCGGTCGGCCCGGGGTCCCGGCGTGCGCGGCGACCGGTCGCCGCTCGGCCGACCTGCGTCGACGTCGCCCGTCGATGATGTAATACGTCAGTCATGATCATGTGGGAGGGGACGGGCGTGGGGGTCGGACGGAAGTGGACGGGGCTGCTGCGGGCAGCGGCCGCGGCAGTGGTGATCGCGGCGGTGGCCGCACCGGGCGGACCGGTGCCGGCCGCGGCGGTCACGGCCGAGCGGGCACCTGTGGTGACGGCGGACGCGACACTGCCGATGGACGGCGGCGCCCGCCGGGCCTGGGCGCAGCCGCCGGCCGCTCCCGCCGTGCCGGCCGTGCCCGCGGCGCCCGCCGCGGGGTGGACGGCCGTGGTGACGCCGACGGACGGTCCGGCCGGCGTTCCGGCCAGTGTGTTCGCGGCCTACCGGGCCGCGGCGGCCGCCGTCGGCGTGTCCGATCCCGGCTGCCACCTGCCGTGGGAGCTGCTCGCCGCGATCGGCCGGGTCGAGTCCGGTCACGCGGACGGCGGCCGGGTCGACGCCGCCGGCACCACGGCCACACCGATCCTCGGTCCCGCACTGGACGGCAACGGCTTCGCGGCGATCGCCGACACCGACGGCGGCGCCGTCGACGGCGACGCGCGCTGGGACCGGGCGGTCGGCCCGATGCAGTTCATCCCCTCGACCTGGGCGGTGTGGGGTGCGGACGGCAACGGCGACGGCCGCCGGGACGCCAACAACGTCCACGACGCCGCACTCGCGGCCGGCCACTACCTGTGCGCCGGCTCCCGCGACCTCGCCGACCCGGCGCAGCTCGATGCGGCGATCCTGGGCTACAACCACTCGGCGGAGTACCTGCGCACCGTCAAGGGCTGGATGGCGCACTACCGTTCCGGCACGGTGGCCACCGCGGACGCGCCGCTGCCCGCGGGCCCGCTGCCCGCCCGTCCGGTGCACACGCCGACGCCGCGGCCGACCGCCCCGACCGGGCGGCCCGCACCGTCGCCCTCGCCGTGGGCCAGCCCGTCGCCGACGCCCGCCAAGCCCGGCCCCACGCCGGTCGCCACCCCGAGCGGCGGCGCCTCGCCGAGCCCGACCGCCTGCCCGACCCTGCCCGCCCCCAGCCCCACCGCGGGTGCCACGCCCGGGGCCACCCCCGGCGCCACGGCCGTCCCCGGCGCGACCCCGTCCGCCGGTCCGTCGCCGACCGCGACCGCCACGGCGAGCGCGACGCCGACCGCGAGCGCGAGCCCGTCGCCCTCGGGTTCGGCCTCGCCGACCGCCTCGCCCTCGCCGACGGTACCGCTGCCCGGCGGCTGCCCGACGCCGACGGCCGCCGCCGGCCCCTCCCCATCGGCCAAGGCAGCGGCGGCGCACTGACCGTCCGCCCCTGCCGGTGCGGGAAGGACCGCACCGGCAGGGGACGCACGGCAGCCCTGCACGGCCCGGCCACGGCACACCGCGACGGCGGCAACGGCGCCGCTCTCCCCTGTCCGCACGGAATCCGCCGCACCCGCCCGCCCCGGCGGGCTCGCCCGGGGCGCCGACAGGATCTGCGGGCCCGGGCGTGCCAAGCTGGCAGCAGGGGTCGGCTCGTCCGCCGGGCGGTTCCACCGGCGCCCCGGCCTGCGCGGTCACGGAAGAGGGCGGCGCCCATGAGCGGCACTGGCGCCCGGGGAGCACCGCCGTCCTCGCGTCGATCGCCACCCTCCGGCCCCGTCCTCCCCCGTCGTCCTCGTCCCTGGCGGCACGGCAGCGGACGCCCGCCGACACCCCCACCCGACCACCTGCGAGGCCGACATGGACGCAGACGTCCCAGGTGACCCACCGGCCGGGGCGGTGCCCGACACCGAGCCCGACCCCGACGCCGAGCCGGGCCCTCCCGACGACAAGGAACGGGCGAACCTGGCCGCGGTCGGCCGCCGACTGCACCACCGCTTCGACGCGACCACCGGCCCCGAGGCGGTCGACCGGGCCCTCGACGAGGCGTTCCACCGTTTCGACGGCAGCCGGATCCGCGCCTTCGTCCCGATCCTCGCGGAACGCCTCGCCACCGACAGCCTCCGCACCGCCCCGGCCCCGGATCTGCGGGGCCCGGTCTCCCGGGGTGGCCTGCCCGACAGCACCTGAGTTCCCGGCCGCGTCGGCCGGCAGGTCACCGGGGACGCCCGGGCCCGGGTCAGTGGTCGGGCAGGGTGTCCAGCCAGCGGGCCAGGCGGTCGCCCTCCCGGGTCATGACCTCGGGGTCGCGGAGGGCGTTGGCCAGCAGGGACATCCCCTGGTAGGCGCCGACCAGCGTGACGGCATGCCCCTGCGGGTCGGGGGTGCCGAGCTGCCGGAACTGGTCCGCAACCCAGTCCAGGAGTCGGCGGATCACCCGGGCCGCGGCCTCGTCCAGACCGCCGGGCGGCCGCTTGTCGATCTCCACGGCGAGGGTCCCGGTGGGGCATCCGTAACGGGCTGCGGTTTCGCGCTGCTCGACCCAGGCCGCCACCAGCCCCTTGAGGCGTTCGCGCGGGTCGGGCAGCAGGTCCAGCCGGGCGGTGAGGGTGTCGAGGTGGCCGGTGTGCTCGGTGAGCGCCGCCTCGACGAGGTCGTCCTTGGTCTTGAAGTAGTAGTACACGTTGCCGACCGGCACCCCGGCGGACTGGGCGATGTCGGCGATCGAGGTGCGTTCGACGCCCTTCTCGTGCAGCACGGCCGCGGCGGCTGCGGTGAGGCGGCGGCGCTTGGCGGCCGCGGCCTCGGCCCTCGACAGGCCCGGTGAGTCAGTCACCCGACTGACTATAGACACCCCGTCCTCGGCGGGCTAGGCTCGCAGCCGTTCAGCAAGTGAGTCAGCCAACTGACTTCCAGATCGCTGACTCCAGACCGTACGAGGGAGACGCCATGATCGTGGTCACGGGTGCCACCGGAAACGTCGGCCGGGCGCTGGTCCGGCACCTGCTCGGGGCGGGCGAGCGGGTCACCGCGGTGTCCCGCCATCGGCCCGAGGTCCCGCTGCCGCCCGACGTCCGGCACGTGGCCGCGGACCTCGCGGACCCGGCGGCCGTCCGGGCCGCCCTGGACGGGGCCGAGGCGCTGTTCCTGCTCGTCGCCGGCGAGGACCCGGAGGGACTGGTCCGCCAGGCACGGGCCGCCGGTGTGCGGAGGGTCGTCCTGCTCTCCTCCCAGGGCGTCGGCACCCGGCCGGACAGCTACGCGCACGCCGCGCGCTTCGAGGCCGCGGTGACGGACGGCGCCCCGGAGTGGACGGTGCTGCGCTCCGGCGGCCTGGCCTCGAACGCCTTCGCCTGGGCGGAGCCGGTCCGCGCCCACCGCACCGCCGCCGCGCCCTTCGCCGACGTCGGCCTGCCGTTCGTCGACCCCGAGGACGTCGCCGCCGTCGCCGCGGCGGTGCTCCGCGGCGACGGCCACCACGGCGCCGCCTACGTCCTCACCGGACCGGAGCCGAGCACACCGCGCGGCCGCGCCGCGGCCATCGCCGAGGCGATCGGCGCACCGGTCGCCTTCCACGAGCAGACGGTGGACGAGGCCCGCGCCGAACTGGCCCGCTTCATGCCGCCGCCCGTCGTCGAGGGCACCCTCGCCGTCCTCGGCACGCCCACGGACGAGGAGCGGCGCGTCAGCCCCGACGTCGAGCGCGTCCTCGGCCGCGCGCCGCAGCCCTTCGCGGCCTGGGCCGTCCGCAACGCGGCCGCCTTCGACTGACGGCCCGCCACCGCGTCCCGGTCTCGTCCCGGCCGCGCCCCGCACGGGTGTCGGACGGCGGGGGCGGATCTTCCGACACCTGTCGGATGCCCTGCGCCGACGGGGCGTGGGACGGTTCTTCCCGGGCGCCCGCCGGATCACGAGGGTTTCCGGCGGGCGCCGCCCGTACCGCCCGACCACCGCGAGGCCCGGTCGCCCCAGGGCCGGTCACCGCAAAAGCCGGTCACCGCAGGGCCCGATCCCCATCCCCGTCCCGGAGGGAGCACCGGCGTGGCACACGCCTTCGACCCCGAGCTGGCCGCCGCCCTGGCGCTGTGGGCACCGGTCGACATCGCGGATCCCGCTGCCGCCAGGGCCGCCCAGGCCGCCGAGTTGGCGGCCGTCCGGGGGCGGGCGGACGACACGGGTGTGAAGGTCGAGGACGTCCTCGTCCCCGGACCGCCCGGCGGGCCCGAGGTGCGGTTGCGGACGTACCGGCCGCTGGGCCGCCCGGGTCCGCTGCCGGTGCTCTACACGGTGCACGGCGGCGGCTTCGTGCTCGGCTCGCCGGAGGTCGACCACGAGGAGAACCTCGCCTTCTGCCGGGAGCTGCAGGCCCTGGTCGTCTCGGTGGACTACCGGCTCGCCCCCGAGCACCCCCACCCCGCGGCCCTCGACGACTGCTGGGCCGGCCTGCGCGGACTCGTCGACCGGGCGGGCGGGTTGGACGCCGACCCGGCCCGCATCGCCCTGCGCGGGGACAGCGCAGGCGGCGGACTGGTCGCCGCCCTGGCGATGCTGGCCCGGGACGGCGGCGGCCCGGCCCTACGGCTGCAGCAGTTGCACTGCCCGGCCCTGGACGACCGGTTGGCCACGCCGAGTGCCGTCGAGTACACCGACACCCCGGTGTGGAACCGCCGGAACGCCGAACTCTCCTGGGCCGCCTACCTCGGCCCCGACCGGGCGGCCGGGCGCGCCGCCGTGGACCGGTTCGCCGCACCCGCACGTGCGAGCACCGCCGACCTGGTCGGGCTGCCGCCGGCGCACGTGACGGTGATGCAGTTCGATCCGCTGCGGGACGAGGGCATCGACTACGCCCGGGCCCTGCTGGCGGCCGGCGTGCCGACCGAACTCCACCTGCTGCCGGGGACGTTCCACGGCGCCGGGATGGTGACCCACGCCGGTGTGGTGCGCCGGGCCGCGGCGGAGGCGGTCGCCGTGCTGCGCCGCGCCCTCGGCCGGTGAACCCGCGGCAGGCACCGACCGGCTCCGGGCCGGACGCCCCGGCCGGCCGGGCTCAGTCGGCCGCGCAGCAGCCCAGCCGCCAGGCGTACCAGGCTAGTTGGGCCCGGAAGCGGTCCTGCGGATCGCGCAGCCGCCAGCCGGTCTCCGCCTCCACCCTGGCGAGCCGGGCGGCCACCGAACTGTGGTGCAGGTGGAGTTCACCGGCCGCCTGCCGCAGCGAGCCCGTCCGGCAGAACGCCGCCAGCGCCGCGACCGCCGGCGCCCCCTCCTCGCGGCCGGCCAGTTCCTCCAGGGCGCGGACGTCCGGGCGGCTGCGGAGCCGCTCGGCGGGGAGATCCGCGAGCAGGGCGACGGTGCCGAGCGCCTCGTGGTCGGCCACCGCCTCGGCCGGGGTGCCGGCGACCGCGAACCGCAGGGCGGCCCGGGCCTGTTGCCACGACTCACCGGCCGCCAGCGCGTCCACCGGACCACCGATCCCGACCCTGGTGCCGCGTCCCTGCGCCGGCGCTCCCCCGCGCGGCCGCGGTCCGCCCCGGCGTCGGCCGCGGTCCGCCAGTGCGGCGCGCAGCAGTTCGGCCGGTGGTGTCGCGCCGTCCGGATCCGGCTGCTGCAGCAGGACGGCGCCGACCGCCCCGAGCCCGGCCACCCGGACCGTCCCCGGCACCGTGCCGCTCCCGAACAGCGCGGCCGCCTCCGCCCCCGCGTCCGCGCCGGGCGCGCCCGCCACCGCGACCACCCGCAGCGGCCGTTCGGGCACCAGCCCGAGCAGTCGGAGCGCCCGGGCCCGGTCCGCCTCCGCCTCCCGCTCGGAGAGCACGAGTTCCACCAGCGCCGGATCGGCGACCTGCCACGCCCCGGTGCCGCCGGCCACCACCCGGGCGGCGATCGCCATCCACTCCAGCACCAGGTCGTCCAACGGGCCCGCCGGGCCAGGGCGTTCCAGCCAGACCCGGCCCGCGGCGCCGAGCTGCACCGCGGCGGAGGACCGTCCTGGCGGGCCGGGCAGTTCGCTGCCGTCGGCGGCGAAGCGCACGGGCTCGCCCCCGGCCGGCTGCCAGCCGGCCGGGCACTCGGCGAGTCCGGCGGTGGAGCGCACCAGGGCGGTGGCGTCGAGCGCCGCCGTCGCGAGCAGCGCCTCGTAGTGGGCGATCACCCGGACGGCCGCGGCGGCATCCGCGTCCAAGGCCGACAAACGCAGCAGCAAGCCCTTCACAGCCCGCAGTCTAGAAAGGACAGGGACATGCCCGACAGTCGTCCGCACGCCCGATCCGCGCCGCCGCTGCGGCGGTTGCGTTCGCTGCCCGCCCTGCTGCTGGGGGCGGTGCTCCCGCTGCTGGCCGCGCTGCTGCTGGTGGCGCCGACCGCCCGGGCGGCCGGCCTGACCGAGGTGACCGGCTTCGGCAGCAACCCGAGTGCCCTCCGGATGTACCTGTACGTGCCCGCGAACGTGGCGCCGCGGCCCGCCGTGCTGGTCGCCGTCCACTACTGCACGGGCTCCGGCCCGGCCTTCTACTCGGGCACCGAGTTCGCCTCGCTGGCCGACCGGTACGGCTTCGTCGTGGTCTACCCGTCGGCGACCCGCAGCGGCGGCTGCTTCGACGTGTCCTCGCCGCAGGCGCTGAGGCGCGACGGCGGCAGCGACCCGGTGGGCATCCGGTCGATGGTCGGCTGGGTGCAGCAGCACTACGCGGTGGACAGCGGCCGGATCTTCGTCACCGGCGCGTCCTCCGGCGCGATGATGACCAACGTGCTGCTGGGCGACTACCCGGACGTGTTCAGCGCCGGCGCCGCGTTCATGGGCGTTCCCTTCGGCTGCTTCGCCACCACCGACGGGTCGTCGTGGAACAGCGCGTGCGCCAACGGCACGGTCAGCCGGACGGGGCCGCAGTGGGGCGACCTGGTCCGTGGCGCCTACCCCGGGTACACCGGCCCGCGGCCGCGGATGCAGCTCTGGCACGGCACCGAGGACACCACCCTGCGCTACCCGAACTTCGGTGAGGAGATCAAGCAGTGGACGGACGTGCTGGGCGTGAGCCCCGCCCCCGTCCTCACCGACCACCCGCAGAGCAGCTGGACGCGCACCCGCTACGGCAGCACCGGCACCCGGCCGCCGGTCGAGGCGGTCAGCGTGCAGGGCGCCGGCCACACCCTGCCGGCAGCGGGCATGGCGGCGCAGGCGATCGCCTTCTTCGGGCTGGACGGCTCCGGCCCGAGCGCGCCGCCGACCACACCGCCCAGCACTCCCCCGACCACGCCGCCGACGACCCCCACGACACCGCCCACCACGCCGCCTACGGCTGCGGCCTGCCGGGTCGGGTTCGGCGCCGACACGTGGAACACCGGCCTGACCGCCTCCGTCACCGTCACCAACACCGGCGGCACCGCGGTGAACGGCTGGTCGCTGGCCTTCACCCTGCCCGCCGGACAGTCCATCACCTCCGGCTGGAACGCCTCCTACAGCCCGGCCTCGGGGGCGGTCACCGCACGGAACGTCTCGTACGACGCCACGATCGCCCCCGGCGCATCGGTCTCCCTCGGCTACCAGGCCACCCACACCGGGAACACCGCCGCGCCGACCGGCTTCGCGCTCAACGGCACTCCCTGCAGCCTCGGCTGATCCACCGTCCGATCCGTCTCCCGGAGCCCGGCCCCGTACGGCGACCGCCCGCGGGGCCGGACTCACTCCTCCAGTTGCTGCTCGGACCAGATGGTCTTGCCCGACGGCCCGTACCGGCTGCCCCACCGGTGGCTGAGCTGGGCGACCAGGAAGAGGCCGCGGCCGCCCTCGTCGGTGGTGCGGGCGCGGCGCAGCCGGGGCTGGGTGTTGCTCGGGTCGCTGACCTCGCAGACCAGCACCGTGTCGTGGATCAGCCGCAGGCCGACCGGCCCGCCCGCGTAGCGGATCGCGTTGGTGACCAGCTCGCTGACGATCAGCTCGGTGGTGAAGGCGAGGTGGTCGAGCCCCCAGTCGTCGAGCCGGGCGGCGACGGCGGCACGGGCGTCGGCGACGCTCGCCGGGTCGGAGGGGAACTGCCACTCGGCGACGGCGTCCGGGCGGAGCGCACGGGTGCGGGCCAGCAGCAGGGCGGTGTCGTCGGCGACCGGGGCGGCGCCGCGGGTGGTCAGCTCCCGGCCGATCGAGGCGAGGCTGCCGCCGGTCGCGGCGAGCGCGGCGAGCCGGTCGGCGAGGATCGCCACGGCCGCGTCGAGGTCGCCGCCCTGCCGGACGAGCAGGCCGTCGGTGTAGAGGGCGAGCAGCGAACCGGGGGCCAGCTCGACGGTGGTGGTCTCGAACGGCAGGCCGCCGACGCCGAGCAGCGGGCCGGGACGCAGCGGCAGCGGACGCGCGGTGCCGTCCGGGTCGGCGACGACCGGCGGCGGGTGGCCGGCGCTGGCCAGGGTGCACTGCCGGCTGACCGGGTCGTAGAGCGCGAACAGGCAGGTCGCGCCGATGCTGTCGCGGTGGGCCGGGTCGGCCTCGGCGGCGAGGCGGGCGACCAGTTCGTCGAGACGGGTGAGCAGTTCGTCGGGCGGCAGTTCGAGGTCGGCGAGGGTCTGCACGGCGGTGCGCAGCCGCCCCATGGTGGCGGCGGCGTGCAGGCCGTGGCCGATGACGTCGCCGACGACCAGGGCGACCCGCAGGGAGGGCAGCACGATGGTGTCGAACCAGTCGCCGCCGATCTCGACGCCGTCGGTGGCGGGCAGGTAGCGGCCGGCCGTCTCCAGGGCCGAGGTGCGGGTCGCGGCGCGCGGCAGCAGGCGCTGCTGGAGCGCGACGGCGGCCCGGTGCTCGCGGGCGTAGCGGCGGGCGTTGTCGACGCTGAGCGAGGCGTGCGCGGCGATCTCCGTGAGCAGTGCGGCATCCGCCTCGTCGAAGGGCTCGGGCCGGTCGGTCCGCCAGGCGGCGATGGTGCCGAGGACGAGGCCGCGGGCGAAGAGCGGCGCGACGGCGAGGCAGCGCGCCCGGGCGGGGACGATCAGGCGGACGAGCTCGGGGTCGTCGAGCCCCGCCAGCAGCGACGCGCGGTCGAGGACGACCGTGTGGCCGGCCTGGAGCCGGCGGACCATCGGCCGGTCGGGCAGCCGGGGTACGGCCTCGCCGGTCCGCAGCGCCCCGCGCGGGCCGATGTCGCCCTCGGCGTGCATGGCGACGCGGCGCAGGTGCAGGTCGCTGCCGCCGGAGGCCTTCGGCGGCTCGTCGCCGGTGAGGACGGGCTCGGCGAGGTCGACGCTGACCAGGTCGGCAAAGGCGGGTGCGAGGACCTTGGCGATCTCCCGGGCGGTGGTGGTGACGTCCAGGGAGCCGCCGATGCCGGCCACGGCGCGGTGCCGCAGTTCCAGGCGGCGGGCGGCCCGCCACTGGGCGGTGGCGTCGGTGAGCAGCGAGGCGACGCCGGCGGGCTTGCCGTCGCGGTCCTCCAGCCGTACGGCGGAGACCAGGACGGACCACTCCTTGTCCGGGTCGGTCAGTGAGCGGACCTGCTGCTGCCGGGCGGCCCGCGGCCGGCCGGTCTCCAGGACGGTGCGCAGCTGGCTCTCGGCGACGTCGGGGTCGGCCATCACCTCGGCGAGGGTGCTGCCGACGGGCAGGGCGGGCATGCCGGGCAGGCTCGGCATCCCCGGTGCGGTGTTGGTGCGCTCGACCACCAGGTCGGGGCCGCGCAGCACGAAACCGATCCGGCTCTGGGCGAGGAGGGCGCGAAGCAGGGCCGCGCCCTGGTCGAGCTCCAGTGCCAGGTCGGCGCGGACGGCGAGGAGGAGCCGGTGGCCGGGCGCGCCGGCGTGCTCCAGGGGCAGCAGGCGGCAGTGCACGGGGACGGCGGCGCCGGTCGGGCCGAGCAGCTGCAGGAGGCCCTCGGCGGGCAGCTCGTCACTCTCCGTGTCGGCGGGCCGCGCACCGGGCGGACCGGGAAGGGGCGGCCGGCGGGCGAACTGCTCGGCGAGCGGTCGGCCGCAGGTGTCCCGGGCCGACCGGCCGGTGAGTTCCTCCGCCGCGGCGGACCAGGCGAGGACCGTGCCCTGTGCGTCGATCAGGGCTGTCAGGACATCGTCGAGGACCCCGCCGCCGTCAAGGCCGCCCGCTCCGCCCATCCCGCTCCTCCACAGGTCACAGACCGCTTCCTCCCAGTATGGGTACTCCGGGCGCGGCGCGAGTCGGCGCAGCGTTCGCGCGCCGCGCGGACTCCGGATCGGCGGGGTGGCCGCACGGGCGGCGGACAGCCGCGAAGCGGTACGGGGAACTCAGGCGCCGGCGAGCGGCCGGGGGCGGGTGGCGGCCAGCGGCGAGGCCCACAGCGGGAGCACGCGGGCGGCTGCGCCCGCCGCGGCGGAGTGCGGGTGCGCGGGCCGGCCGGCGGGCAGCAGGGGCAGCTCGGCGGAGGCGGCGGGCCGGTGGGCGGTGAGGGTCGTCGGGCTCATGTCGACGACACTATGCGTCACCACTGACAACGGGCTCAGGCCAGGCCGGTGAGTGCGTCACCGAGGTGGACGGCGCCGAGGACGGCCGCCACGGTGGCGGTGATCGCCGTGTTGTGGGCGCCCGCCCAGGCCTTCCACTCGCCGAGCGGGCCGGCCGCGCGCTCCCCGAGGGCCCGGTGGCGCCCAGCGGCACCAGGACGGCCGGCGAACCGATCAGCACCAGCAGCCCGGCCGCGAGCGCCGTACCGCCCGGGCCCGCGCCGGTCGCTGCCACGGACACGGCGCCGCCGGCCGCGACGGCGAGGTTCTTCGGGTCGGCGACCGCGAGGCCCAGCGCCAGCCCGAAGGACGAGCCTGCGGTGAGGCGGTCGGCGGTCCGCATCCACGGCGGCGGTGCGGTGACCCGCCCCGCCCGGGGACGGCGCCGCCGGCCGCGGATCGCGCACAGCCGGAGCACCGCGCCCAGGACGAGCTCCAGCCGGGCGGCCCGGGCGGGATGCCCGTCCCCGGCGCCGAGCCCGATGCCGACCGCCAGCACGGTGCCCACAACCCCGCTCAGGCCGACCACCCAGCCTGCGGCGAGCGCCGGACCGTTGGTCCGGGCCCTCGGGGTGCCGAGCACCAGCACCACCGCGACCGGCGCCGGAGGGCTGATCGCGAGGCCGACCGCCGAGGCCAGCATCGCACCGATCGCTGCACCCATCGCGAGCCTCCACACCCCGGCACGGTCCTCCACCGACACCTACCCGGATCGCCGCAGAACGACAGCCGCCCCAGCACCTGGAGCACCCACACCCTTGGCGGGCACCCGGGGCAGCCGGCACGGAGCGCCCGCAGGGGGCTCAGCCCGTGAGGTGGGGCGGTTCCCAGACCGAGCTGTCGTGGGCGAAGAGAACGCGTCGCGGGTCGAGGTCCAGCAGCCTGTCCAGCCACGGACGGTAGGACGGCAGCGGCGGCTCCACGCCGTCGAGGGCCGCCCGGCGGGCGAGGTGGTCCGAGGAGAAGTCGGTCGCGAAGTCGTGGGCCTGGCCGGCGAGGACCACCGTTCCGTCGTCCTTGCGGACCACCAGTGACTGGTGTCCGTCGGTGTGGCCGGGGGTGGGGACGACGAGGACGCCGGGACGGATCTCGGCCTCGCCCGTGATCTCCTCGTACCTCGCTCCGGGGAAGTCGACGAGTGCGTCGACGGTGTGGCCGCCGGCGCGTGCCGCGGCCAGCTCGGCGGACTGCACGAGGATCGGCCGGCCGGGCAGCAGCGGGTTCCCGCCGCAGTGGTCGAAGTGCAGGTGGCAGTTGACCACCAGCGAGACATCGGCGAGGCGGGCGCCGACACCGGCGAGGGCGGCCTCCAGCGGTCGCCGCCGCGGCCGGTAGTGGGCCTCGGTCTCCGGGTCGGCGGCGCCGATGCCGCTGTCGAAGAGGATCAGCCCCGCGCCGTGCCGCACCAGGTAGGCGAGCACGGGTTCGACCCGCGGCTGCGGGCCGCCGGTCTCGGACGCGGGACGGACGATGTACCCCAGGTCGAGGCGGTGGACGACGGTGTTCTCCATCCCGCCATCCTGGCGGGCCGGCACGCGTCTGCCGGGACGTCGCGCTCCTCGGCCCGGGCGACATCGCGGCCCACGCGGAGCGCCTTGTCGGCTCGCACCACTGGTCGTTCCGGTGGGAGGGCGTCTGACGGACCCTCCGGTGCGAGAATCCGGTGGCGCTCCCGGGCGTCACGGACGAGCATGCACCGCATGACCGACGAACCCGCACGCTGGACCCAGGCCACCGTCCACCCCGACATGTGGGCCGACCCCGCGGACGATCCCCGCAACACCGAGGGGCCGAGCCCGGACGGCGAAGTCGCCACGCTGCACGACTTCCTGACCAACTACCGGCTGACCCTGCGGATGAAGTGCGAGGGCCTGTCCCCGGAGCAGTTGGCGCTGCGCTCGGTGCCGCCCTCGACGATGTCGCTGCTCGGCCTGGTCCGGCACCTCGCCGAGGTGGAGCGGGACTGGCGCGGCTGGCTGACGGACGGCGGGGGTCCGCCGAAGCTGTACGGCGCGCGTGACGCGGACTTCGACGGCGCCGTCGCCGGGCAGGCGGTGGTGGACGGCGCGTTCGCGGACCTGGCGCGCGAACAGGCGGAGACGGATGCGGCCCTGGCGGCCTTCGCGGATCCGGGCGAGCGGGTCGGGACGGACGGCATGGCCGTGCGGGAGCTGCTGGTGCACCGGGTCGAGGAGTACGCCCGGCACTGCGGGCACGCGGACCTGCTGCGCGAGCGCATCGACGGGCGGGTGGGTCAGTAGCCGCCGCCCGCCGGGGATACCCGGGCAGCTGCCGGACGGGTCAGGGCAGGTGCCAGACCTGGGTCGTGGTGGCACTGCACTCGTAGAGGCGCAGGCCGCCGGAGGCGGTGGTGTCCAGGCACCGTCCCGACCGGGGGTTGCGCAGCGCGGGGCCCGCCCCGAAGGCCCACTGCCAGGTCTGCGAACCGGTGCCGTTGCAGCTCCACAGCTGGACGGGGGTGCCGTTGGCGGTGCCGCCGCCGGTGGCGTCGAGGCACTTGCCGAGGGCGCGCAGGGTGCCGTCGTCGCCGAGGGTCCAGGTCTGTGCGGGGGTGCCGTTGCAGGCGGAGCGGTTGTCGACCGGGCTGCCGTCGGCGGCGCCGGTGGCGGTGAGGCAGGTGCGTCCCGTGCCGGCGGTCACCGGCCCGGTGGGGCCGGTCGGGGCGGTCGGCGCGGCGGGCCAGGGGATCTGCGGCGAGCGGTGGTAGCGGATGCCGAGCAGTTCCCAGCGGGGGCCGTGGGTGGCGATCCGGCGGGCGAAGTCGGTGAAGTCGTGGGCGGCGGCGGGCGACCAGCCGAGTTCGGCGAGGGTCGGCAGCCGGGGGTTGCTGAGGTGGTCGAGGTCCTGCGGGGTGGCGGCCGTCTCCGTCCAGAGCGGTGCCTCGACGCCGCGGACGGCGGCGGCGGGCGCGCCCTGCACGTAGGCGTCCGGGTCCCAGTCGTAGGCGGTGCGGACGTCCAGGCCCGAGGGGGCGGCCCAGCTCTGCCCGAGGACGGTGTCGGCGGTGTACTTCTGGTCGAGGTAGGCGAACCGGGCCGGGGCCAAGATCAGGCCGGTGCCGTGGGCGGCGGCCGCGGCGAGGGCGGGGTTGTCCCCGGTGGTGTCCCAGTCCTCGACGAGGGTGGACGGCTGCAGGGTCGCGCCGGTGATCTGGTTCCAGGCGGTCGCGGTCTTGCCGTGGCGGGCGACGTCCTGCTGCACCCAGGTCATGAAGTCGGCGTACTGCCCGGGGTCGGTGGTGTGCGCCTCGTCGCCGCCGATGGCGAGGTAGGGGCCGGGGGTGAGGGCGGCGAGCTCCCCGACGACGTCGTCGACGAAGGCCTCGGCGGCCGCCCGGGCGGCGGGGGTGGTCAGGCAGAGCGAGCTGAAGCCGACGTCGGTGCCGGTGTAGAGCGGCGGGGCCTTGCCGTCGCAGTTCAGCTCCGGCGTGGCGGCGAGGGCCGCGTTGATGTGGCCGGGCAGGTCGACTTCGGGGACGACGGTGATGTTCTGCGCGGCGGCGTACGCGACGATCGTCCGGTAGTCGTCCTGGGTGTAGTACCCGCCGGGGCCGCCGCCGACCTGGGTGGAGCCGCCGATCGAGGTCAGCTCGGGCCGGCCGTCCACGGCGATCCGCCAGCCCTGGTCGTCCGTCAGGTGCAGGTGCAGGTGGTTGATCTTGTAGCGGGCGAGTCCGTCGATGTGGCGCTCGACCTCGGCGACGGTGAAGAAGTGCCGGGCCACGTCCAGCATGGCGCCGCGGTACGGGTAGCGGGGGTGGTCGACGATGTGTCCGCCGGGGACGGTCCACGGGCCGGGCTGCGCGGTGGCCGACTCGATCGCCGCGGGGAGCAGCTGACGCAGCGTCTGGACGGCGTTGAACAGGCCCTGCGGTTGCGCGGCGCGGATCACCACGCCCGTCGCGGTGACGTCCAGCTGGTAGCCCTCGGGGCCGACGGACGGGTCGGCACCGGTCAGCAGCAGGGCGATCCCGTCCGCGGGTGCGTCCGCCGCCCCGGCCGTGCGGACGGGCAGCGGGTAGCCGGTGGCCGGGCGCAGCAGTTCGGCCAGCCGGGTGCCGGTCCGGGCGGCCTCGGCGGAGCCGGCGTCGGTGGTGATCGCCGTCGCCGTGGTGAGCGGGTAGCCGGCGGCGGGGTCGGGCCGCACCAGGGCGGGCCGCGGGACGAGGGTGCTGCCCATCGCCGCCGAGCCGGCGGCCTGCGCGGCGCGGGGGCCGGTCGCGGGCAGGCCGAGGGTGCTCAGTGCCAGGGCCGCCGCCGCGAGCCCGACCGCGGCGAGGTGCCGCCGGCCCGGGGTGCCCGTCCGCGCGGGCAGCGGGCGGCGTGGCGCGGAGCGGGGCATGGCGTCCTCCGTTGCTGGTCCGGGCCCTGAGGTGCCCGCAGGTGCGGTCCTGACGCACCGTGGGCCGGGCCGCGGCCCGGCCGCAGGGGTGTCCCGTACGGTCGGCACCGGGCCTGCGACGGCCTCACCCTAAGCCAGTGGCTGCGGCCCGGCGCGGCGGGGTCACCGGCGTCGTTCGGCCACCGACGTGTCGGCTCCGGCGGTGGCCGCCACCAGGTCGAGGGCTGCCGCCACCGTCTCCGGGAGGGTCTCGCGGACGGGTGCGCCGTAGTGCCGGGCGAGGTGGCGCAGGTAGCGGTTGCGTTCGGGGTTCGGGCAGTCGGGCGGGCAGCCGAGCACGGCGCGGCCGGTGGTGACGTCGTGTCCGAACTCGACGTTGGTGGTGAAGCCGGGCAGGGTGCGCACGTCCCGCGGGATCCAGAAGAGGATCGCGGTGGCGGCGGCCCGGCCCGCGGTCTCCCAGGCGAACTGGTGGTCGTAGTCGACGGCCCGGAAGCCGTCGCGGTCCTCGGGCAGCAGCACCGTCAGCGGCCCGGGCCCCTTCCACCGGGCGGCGATCAGTCCGACGGCCTCCGGGCGCCAGGAGGCGACCTCCGCGGCCCGCGGTGTCGGCCCGGCCAGGAAGACGCTCGGGCCGTCCGGGATCTCCTCGCGTGCCCACACCTGCCGGATGGTGCCCGTCATCGCTCCCCCGCCCGCTGCCGTTCCGCGCGTCGTCCGCGCGTCGTCCGCGCGTCGTCCGCGCGGGGCCGAGACTACCGGCCGGCGGGGCCGCCGCGGGCGAGCACCGCGGTGAGGACGGGGGCGAGGGTGTCGGCGAGCAGCCGGGTGCCCGTGTCGTTGAAGTGCAGGTGGTCGCGGGGGTCGTGGATGCCCTCGCGCAGCCGTTCCGGCGCGGCGGGGTCGCGCGCCGCCCGGTCGAAGTCGGTGCGGGCGTCGAAGTCGTCGGAGGTCCGGATCCAGGCGTTGACCCGCTGGCGGACCTCCTCCCGCTCCCTCGTCCAGCGTGCGCTGCCGCCGAACGGCGGGATCGTCGCGACGACCACCCGCACCCCGTGGGCGTGCGCCCGGGCGGCGATCTCCCGGAGGCCCGCCGTGATCGCCCGTGCGGTGGCGTCGTGCAGGGTGATGTCGTTGATGCCCTCGTAGAGGACGAGGGTCCGCGCGTCCGGCTGGGCGAAGACGTCCCGGTCGAGCCGGTTCAGCGCGGCGGCCCCGGCGGCGCCGGTGCTGTCGGTCAGCAGGGAGTTGGCGGACAGTCCGGCGTTGGCGATGCCGGTGCCGGGGGCGGTGCGGCGCAGGTCCGCGGCGCAGAGGTCGGGCCAGCGGCGGTCGGTGTCCGGGCTGCTGTGGGCGCCGTCGGTCTGGGAGTCGCCGAGCGCGACGACGGTGCCGCGGCCGTCCGCGGTGGCGAGGTCGACACCGGCGAGGTAGGCCCAGTACGAGATCCGCCCGGTGAACGCCGCCCCGTCGGTGTCGGTGCTGTGGTCGCCCGCGCCGGAGGCGGTGGTGTACGAGGTGCTGAGCGCCCAAGGGTGGCGGGGTGCGAGCTGCACGGGGCCGGGCAGGTGGATGCTCACCAGCAGCTCGTCGCCCTCCGCCACCGGGAGGTCGACCGGGTCGCTGGAGGCGTCGCCGCCGGCCGGGACGGTCGTCCGCCCCTGCCCGGCGAAGGTGAGCGGCACGGGCGCCGCGCGGGCGCTGCCGCCGGCTGCCCGGACGGCCACCGTCACCCGGCCGAAGGTCACCGGGACGGGCGAGAGGGCGTTGGTCAGCCTGATCCGGAGCGTCCGCCCGGCCAGGTTCGGGTGGGCGACCATGCGCAGCGTCCGGTCCGTCCAGCCCCCGGGCTCGGGCACGGCGGACGCGCTGCCGGTGACGGCCGTCCAGGCGGCCTCCCAGACCCGGCCGCCCGGTGCGTCCGTGGTGTTGCGGATGGCGAGGTCGAAGACGTGCAGCACCGGTGCGCGGTCGTAGTGGTCGCCGTCGGGCCGGGGCAGGGTCACCGCGGTGACCGTTCTCGCGCGGTCGACGGGGACGGCGACGGCGTAGAGCCGTGCCCCGGCCGCGACGGTGCCGGACGGGGTGCGCCGGTGCGGCAGGGTCAGCGCCGCCGCGGCGGTGCTCCCGGCGGTCCAGTCGCCGACGGTGAGCCGGTAGCTGGTGCTGGAGCCGTCGCTGTAGTGCACCGTGCCGGTGCCGGTGGCCGGGCCGCCGGTGGCGGTGGCGAGGAAGCCGAGGGCGCTGCCGCGGCCGGTGACGGCGACCTCCTGGCCCGCCGCGAGGACGTTGTCGGGGCGGCCGGGCGCGACCGCGGCACGGGTGTAGGTCGTCCCGTTGACGGTGATCCGCGCGCCGCGGGCCCAGCCCGCCGCGGTGAGGTCCGACTCGGCGAGGCTGCCGCCCCTTCCGTCCAGGTCGCCGGCGGCCGGGGCGCGGTCGGCGGTGACGGCGGTGTTGTCGAACAGGTCGGCCAACGGGGCAGCGACCTCGGCGGCGGCGCCCGGCGGCGCGGCTCCCAGGGACAGCAGATGGGCGCCCAGCACCGACAGGACGGCCAACGCAGCCGTCGGTCCGGCAGCCGGACGCACCCGGAGGCGGTTCACGGCATCCCTCGACGCCACTGTAGGTCCGCCACCCGCCGCCCGCCCCGGCGGACCGTCGCCTCGCGGCGGCCCGTCCGGCGGTGCCGGGACGTGCCTCGAACGGGGAACTGCGCAATTCGGATGCGGGCCACCCTGCGGACGGCGCACGCCCTCCCGCGAGGCGCGGACGGCTGCCCCGCCCGTCGGGCGAAGCACCTGCACAACCAATCGGTTGTGCAAACGTGAGGTTGTGCATAGGCTGGCGGCATGACAGTCGTCGAAGACGAGCTCAGCCTGGTGTTCGCCGCGCTGGCCGATCCGACCCGGCGGGCGATACTCGAGCGGCTCGCCGCCGGCAGCGCCACCGTGGGCGAGTTGGCCGAGCCGTTCGCGATGAGCCAGCAGGCGGTCTCCAAGCACCTGAAGGTGCTGGAGCAGGCCCGCCTGATCTCCCGCACCCGCGCCGCACAGTCCCGCCCGTGCGTGCTGGAACCGACCAACCTGGATGCGGCGACCGACTGGATCGGCCGGCACCGCCGTGTCTGGGCCGACCGTCACGACCGCCTCGACGCCCACCTGGCCGCGCTGCGCGCGGACCGGCGCGACGACGGCGCCGAGGAGACGAGCACACCATGACCACCACCGGCGAACTCACCTACCGGCGCATCCACCGGGCCGCGCCCGAGCTGCTCTTCGACTGCATGACCACCCCGGAGCACCTGACCCGCTTCTGGGGCCCGACCGGCACGACGACGCCGCTGGACGGCATCGTGGTCGACCTCCGACCGGGCGGTGCCTTCGAGACCACGATGGTCGACGACGCCGACGGCGGCACCTACACGATGCGTGCGGTGTACGCGGAGATCAGCCGGCCCGACCGGCTGGTCTGGGTCGAGGCCGACGTCGAGGGCGGCATGCGGACCACCGTCACCTTCACCGACCTGCACGACGGGCGGACGGAGGTGGTCACCCATCAGACCAACGTGCCGGCCGCGTACCTGAGCGCGGCGGCGCAGGCCGGCTTCGCCACCAGCCTCGACCGGTTCGAGGCGTACGTCGAGGGCCTCACCGGCCGGAACGGCTGAGGCCGCCGGTCCCCCACGAAAGGCAGGGAGTCATCATGCCCGTCCTCACCTCCGCCGACGGCACCCGCATCGCCTACCAGTCCGGCGGCCGCGGCCCGGCGCTCGTCCTGGTCGACGGCGCCCTGTGCCACCGCTCGTCCGGCCCGCTGGCCGCCCTGCTGGAGCGGGACTTCACCGTGTACGCCTACGACCGCCGCGGTCGCGGCGAGAGCGGGGACACCGCACCGTTCGCGGTGGACCGCGAGATCGAGGACCTGCGGGCGGTGGTCGCCGCCGCCGGCGGCCGGGCGGCCGTGCACGGGATCTCCTCGGGGGCCGCGCTCGTCCTGCGGGCGGCGGCGGTCGAGCCGGGGATCACCCGGATCTCGCTCTACGAGCCGCCGTTCGTCGCCGAGGCCGGCCGGGCCGCGGAGGCGAAGGAGTACTCGGCGCGGCTGCAGGAGCTGCTCTCGGCCGGGCGGCGCGGCGACGCCGTGGCACTGTTCCTGGCGCACGTCGGCGTCCCCGCGCCGGCCGTGGCCGCGATGCGGGGGCAGCCGCACTGGCCGGCGTTCGAGGCGATCGCCCCGACGCTCGGGTACGACGACGCGGTGCTGGCCGACGGCTTCGTGCCGCGCGACCTGGCCCGGCAGGTCGGAGTTCCGGCGCTCGTCCTGGCGGGCGGGGCGAGCCCGCCGGAGCTCCGGGCGGCGGCCCGGGCGGCCGCGGAGGCACTGCCCGACGCGGTGCACCGCACCCTGGCGGACCAGACGCACGACGTGGCCGCGGAGGCGCTGGCCCCCGTCCTGGCGGAGTTCTTCGGCGGCTGAGGCCCGCCCGCGGCCGACGGCGCGCCCGTCCGTGCTGAACTGTCGTCATGGACAACGCGCGATACCTGGAATGCCTCGCGGCCGACTTCACGCGGCTGCGGTCCGTGGTGCCGATCGCCCCCTCGGCGTCCGTACCGACCTGCCCGGGGTGGACGGTCACCGACCTGGCCCGGCACGTCGGCGGCGTGTACCAGCACAAGATCGCGGCGATGCGGGAGGGCGCGGAACCCGAGCAGTGGCCGCCGGAGGGGCTGGACGACGAGGACCCGCTCGCGCTCCTCGACCGGGCGTACGCGGGCCTGCTGGCGGAGTTCGCCGCCCGCCGGCCCGAGGATCCGGGCGGGTCCTGGTACGCCCCGGACCGGACGGTGGGCTTCTGGATCCGGCGGATGGCGCAGGAGACGGTGATCCACCGGATCGACGCCGAACTCGGCACCGGGCAGCGGATCGCACCCGTCCCGGCCGACCTCGCGGCGGACGGCATCGACGAACTGCTCAAGGTCTTCGTGGCGTACGGCGTCGCCGAGTGGGGCGAGTACTTCACCGAGGTCCTGGACGGCTCTCCCGGCCGCAGCTACGAGGTGCGGACGGAGGGGGCCGTCTGGCGGGTGCGGACCGGCCCGGGCCTGTTCACGGTCGAGGACGGCCAGGGCGACCGCCCGGCGGACGCCGTCGTGAGCGGCCCGCCCGCGGCCGTGCTGCGCTGGGTCTGGAACCGGCAGGACGGCGACCCCGCGCCCGGCCTGACCGTCGAGGGCGACCGGGACGCCGTCGCCGAGCTGAAGCGCTGCATCGTCACCGCCACCCAGTGACACCCGGCACGGGCCCGCGCCGGGCCGCCGGAACCGCACGGTGACCGGGCCGCGGCTGCGGACACTGACGGGGTGTGGAGTCGTCCATGCCCGGCGAGGGATCGCACCCGCAGGACCGCGCGGCGTACAGCCGCCTCTTCGACGAGCACGCGGAGGCGGTGCACGCCCACGCGCTCAGATCGACCGGGGACTCCGCCCTCGCCGACGAGGTGGTGTCGCTGACCTTCCTGGAGGCCTGGCGGCTCCGCGACCGGCTGCGCACCGAGGCGGTCCGGCCGCGGGCCCGGCTGCTCGGCATCGCCACCGACGTGCTGCGCAACACCGCCAGGTCCGCCCGGCGGCACCGGGCCGCACTCTTCCGGCTGCCCCCGCGCGAGCCGGTGCCCGACTTCGCCGACGAGGTGGTGGGCCGGATCGCGGCCGGCACGGCGTGGCCGTCGCCCGGGTGCAGCACGGCGAGCGCCGCGAATGGATCCTCGACCGGTCGAGCCTGCAGCTGCTCGGCGAGCGGACGGTGCTGGTCGGGGACGGCCCGTGGGGGCGGGCCGGCGACGAGGTGAGCTCGATCGCCGTGGTCGCCCGCGGCGTGGTGGACCGTCCCGACCGGCTGCCGGGTACGCCCGGGGCCGGCGGCACGGTGGTGGCCGGGCACGCGGCGGGCGAGCGAGCCGTGGCCGGGTGATCGGCAAACCCCTTTGTGCGCCGCGGGCCGCAGCCAGCACGATGTCCCCGCACGGTAGATCGGTGCAGCAGGCCGGGTGACAGGAGCAGGGATGATCCGCTGGGTGTACGCGTTCGTGGACCGGCCGCGGGAGCGGTTCGAACGGGCCGCCGGGTTCTGGACGGCGGCCACGGGGACGCAGCTCTCGCAACGCCGCGGCACGGACGGCGAGTTCGCGACCCTGCTGAGCGAGGGGACGGATGCCTGCGTGAAGCTCCAGGGCGTGACCGGCAGCGGCGGCGCCCACCTGGACCTCGCGGTCGAGGACGTCCGGGCGCTGGCCGACCGCGCCGTCGGCCTGGGCGCCTCGGTGGTGGCGGAGGAGGACGACCTGGTCGTCCTCGCCTCCCCCGCCGGGCTGTCGTTCTGCGCCGTGCCGTGGCGCGGCGAGTCCCGCCGGCCGCCGGTCGTCGCGGGCACCCGGCTCGACCAGGTCGCCGTCGACGTCCCCGGCGGGGCGTTCGAGGCCGAGACGGGGTTCTGGGGCGGCCTCACCGGCTGGCCGGTGCTGACCGGTTCCCGGCCGGAGTTCCGGGTGGTCAGGCCGTCCGCGGAGCTGCCGTTCCGGATCCTGCTGCACCGGCTGGACGACCCGCGGCCGACCGGCGCCCACCTCGACTTCGCCTGCGCGGACCGCGCGGCCGCCCGCCTCGCCCACGAGGCGCTCGGCGCGGTCCTCGTCGCCGAGCACGGCCACTGGACGGTGATGCGCGACCCGGCCGGCGGCACCTACTGCCTCACCGCCCGCGACCCGGAGACGGGCGCGCTGGGCTGACGGCGGGAACGCTCAGGGCCGCCGGCCCGCCACCGCCGCGGTGGTGAGCCGGTCGGCCACGGCGCAGGTCAGCACGGCCGCGGTCAGGCCGGCGACGACGGCGCCCAGCAGCGCCGTCTCGTAGTGGGTGCCGGACGCCACGCGGACGGCCACGGCCGCCGCGAGCAGGGCGGCGAGGGCGGCCGGCAGCAGGGCGGGGCCGACCGCACGGGGGCGGGCGGCGAGCACCGGGGCGCCGGCGGCGAGGAGGACGAGGAGTCCGGCCGCGGCGGCGAGCAGCGGGGTGCCGAAGGTGACGCCGTACCGGATCGCCAGCGCCGGGACGAAGAACAGCAGCAGTGCCCGCCGCAGTCCGTCCGCGAGCATCCCGGTGGCCGGCGCTGCCGCAGGGTCGGCGGTGGTCGGGATCCGGCGGCGCAGCAGTGCGGTGGCCACGAGCACGGCGACCGCCGCGGCCGCGCCGGGGAGCCGGCCGGGCAGCCGGGCCAGGTTGTAGAGCAGCGCCGTGTCGTAGACGGCGAGGACGAGGTGGCCGAGTGCGGCGAGCTCGACGGCGAAGAGCAGCAGACCGGCGGTGCCGGGCGGTGTCGGCGGGGTACGGGCGGCCCGCACGTCCCGCCGGACGAGGGCCGCGACGGCGGGCGGGGTGACCAGCGCCGACAGCAGGCGGATCGCGGTGTCCTGCCCCGTCCACGGGGTGCGCAGCTGCCATTCGACGGTGCAGAAGACGGCGGTGTACGAGGCCGCGGCGAGCGGGAGCAGCGGCGAGAGTGCGGCCCGCCGGTGGGCGGACGGGTCGAGGCGGCGCAGGACGGCCAGGAACACCAGTAGGACGAAGGGCAGTTCGAGCAGGGCCGGGACGCGGAGCAGGCTCGGTGCGAGGAGTTCGGGGGCGGGGACGTGGGCGGCGAGGGCGCGGACGGCCGGGCCGTCGGCGAGGTCGAACCATCCGGGCGGCAGCAGGCGGGCGACGAACGAGGCGTCGCCGCCGTGCACCCGCAGCAGGTAGACGGTGACCAGCAGTTGGTTGAGGAGGATCAGCGCGGTGACGGCGGCCAGCGCGGTCTCCGGGGCGGCCGTGCGCCGTCCGGTGGCCGTTGCGGTCGGCGCGGGGCGGCGCAGCACCCGCGGGGCCTGCCGGAGTGCGGCCGCGACCGATCCGGCCACGGCGGCGTCCACGAGGAGGGTGCCGGTCGACATGGTGCGCCACTCTACGTGGTCGGCCCCGGGGTTCCTCCGGGCCGGACTCCGCCTTCGACCACGGACTTCCGTCGTTCCGTCAGTTCCGGTCCGGGGGCGGTCGATCATGATGGAATGCGGTGCGTCGCGGCGCCGGGGGTGCTGATGCCGTTCGCGGCCGCCCCCTCGTCGCGATGTGGCGCGGGTCACATGCGCGCGTGTCACGAACGGGAGGGCAGCTTGCGTCCGGTGGTCGTCCGCACAGCGGGAACGACCGACACGGAAGAGGCAGGCGGAGCGATGAACACGACAGCCACGCGACAGCACGAGGTCCTGGTCCTGGGCGCCGGCTACGCCGGGCTGGCCGCGACGATCCAGCTCGCGGCCCGCACCAGGAGGCGCGGGAACCTGCGGGTGACGCTGGTCAACCCGTACGACACCTTCACCGAGCGGCTCCGGCTGCACATGACCGCCACCGGCCAGGAGACGGCCGCGATGAGCATCCCGGAGCTGCTGGACGGCACGGGGGCCGGGTTCGTCCGCGGCTGGGTCACCGCCGTGGACGCCGACGCGAAGACCGTCCGGATCGACGACGACCTGGTCCTGCGCTACGACACCCTGGTCTACGGCCTCGGCAGCATCGCGGACACCGCGTCCGTGCCCGGTGCGGACGACCACGCCCACTCCCTCGACGGCCCGGAGGGTGCCGCCCTGCTCGCCGACCGGCTGGCCAGGCTCGGCGACGGCGGGACGGTCGTGGTCGGCGGCAGCGGCCTCACCGGCGTGGAGGCCGCCGCGGAGATCGCCGAGCGGCACCCGGAGCTCCGGGTGGTGCTGCTGGGCCGGCAGGAGCCGGGGGCGAACCTGCACCCGAGGGCCAGGGCCCACCTGGACGCGGCGCTCGCCCGGCTCGGGGTGCGGGTGCGCAGCGGCGTCGAGGTGGTGAAGGTGCTGCCGGACGGCGTCGAGCTCGCGGACGGCTCCGGCATCCCGGCGGACGTGGTGCTGTGGACCAGCGGCACCCGCGTCCCGCCGCTGGCCCGTGCCGCGGGCCTGACCGTCGACGATCGCGGCCGCGTGGTCACCGACGGCGCGCTGCGCTCGGTCTCCCACCCGGACGTGTACGCCGTGGGCGACGCGGCGGCGATCCGCCAGGGCTACGGCGTGATGCACGGGACCTGCCAGGGCGGCATGCCCACCGGTGTGCACGCCGCGCTCTCCGTCCTGCGGGTGCTGGCCGGCAAGGAGCCGAAGCCCTTCCGCTTCGGCTACTACCACACGCCCGTCAGCCTGGGCCGGAACGACGCCGTCGTGCAGTTCACCCGCCCCGACGACAGCCCGCGCCGGTTCGTGCTGACCGGCAGGCGGGCCGCCAGGTACAAGGAGGCGGTCAGCGCAGCGCCGTGGCCGAC
The DNA here is from genome assembly GCF_000717715.1 of Streptomyces sp. NRRL B-24484. GTDB lineage: Bacteria > Actinomycetota > Actinomycetes > Streptomycetales > Streptomycetaceae > Kitasatospora. Next base: position 135,419 of record NZ_JOAI01000004.1, read on the forward strand.
CTTCGCCCGCATGAAGAAGATGCCCGCCTCGGGCGCGTTCTGGCCGCACGGCGGCCGACACACCCGCATCAGGAGCGCCAAGTGACCCAGCCCCGGTCGACCGACCCGGACCAGCTCGTCTTCCAGCAGTACCGCACCCTGCTCTTCTCCGTCGCCTACCGCATCCTCGGCACCGCCGCCGACGCCGAGGACGTGGTCCAGGACGCCTGGCTGAAGTGGTCGGCGGCCGACCGGTCCCGGGTCGCCGACCCGAAGGCCTACCTGACCCGGATCATCTCCAACCTGTCGATGGAGCGGCTGCGTTCGACCCGACACCGGCGCGAGACCTACGTCGGACCCTGGCTCCCCGAGCCGGTCCTCACCGGCCCGGACACCGCCGACGGCGTCGCGGCGGCGGACTCGGTCTCGATGGCCCTGCTGGTAGTGCTGGAGACGCTGAGCCCGCTGGAGCGGGCGGTCTTCGTGCTGAAGGAGGTCTTCGCCTTCAGCTACGCGGAGATCGCCCTGGCGGTGGACCGTTCGGAGCCGGCCGTCCGGCAGACCGCGCACCGCGCCCGCGAGCACGTCCGGGCCCGCCGGCCCCGGTTCGGTGCGGACCGCGCCCGCCGGCGCGACGTCACCGAGCGCTTCTTCGCTGCTGCGACGGGCGGCGACATCAACACGCTCATGGAGTTGCTCGCGCCGGACGTGACGCTGTGGACGGACGGCGGCGGCAAGGTCCGCCAGGCCCTCAAGCCGGTCGTCGGCGCGCAGACCGTGGCCCGGTGGTTCGCCGCGCTCGGCACCGCGACCTACCAGGGCGTCGAGCCGGGGCAGATGCGCGCGGAGCTCACCGGGATCAACGGCGGCCCGGGCGTCGTCTTCCGCGGTCCGGACGGCATCGTCGCGACGCTGACCCTCGACGTCGACCCGGAGGGCCGCATCGCGGCGATCCACAACGTGGCCAACCCGGACAAGCTCCGCGCCGTCGCCGACGGCACTCGGCACGAACTCTCCTGACCGGAACGGGCCGACGCACGGCCCGGGGCGACGGGACCGTGCGTGCCGGGCGGGTCGGGGGCGGGCGGCCCGCTCAGTGGTGCGACCCCTCCAGGGTCTCCAGCAGGGTGCGCAGGGTGGCCGCCAGGCCGTCCCGGGCGGCGGGGTCGAGGGCGGCGAGCAGGCGTTCCTCGGTGGCGAGGTGGTCGGGCAGGGCGGCGTCGACGAGGGCGAGGCCGTCGTCCGTGAGGGAGACCAGGACGACCCGGCCGTCGGTGGGGCTGGGGCTGCGGGTGACGAGGCCGTTGGCCTGGAGCCGGTCGAGCCGCTGGGTCACGGCGCCCGAGGTGACCATCGCGGAGCGCATCAGTTCGGCGGGGGTGAGCGGCCGGTCCGGGCCGTTGCGCCGCAGGGTGGCGAGGACGTCGAAGGAGGCCGCATCGAGGCCGTGTGCGGCGAAGGTGCGCCGCATCTCGGGTTCCAGGGCCGCCACGACCCGCTTGAGCCGGCCGATCACGGCCATCGGGGAGACGTCCAGGTCCGGGCGCTGCCGGGCCCACTGGGCGAGGACGGTGTCGACGTGGTCTGCCATGGAACCAGCCTAGCGGATCTCTTAGCAGTGAGATATATTGTCTTAGTGCTAAGAAATCGACGGCTGACCGTCCTTCTGCTGACCGCGCTCGCCCCGGCCGTCTGGGGCTCCACCTACCTCGTCACCACCGAGTTCCTGCCGCCGGACCGCCCGCTCACCGCCGCCATGCTCCGCGCACTGCCCGCCGGCCTCTTACTGGTCCTGCTCACCCGCCGCCTGCCGAGCGGCAGTTGGTGGTGGCGCTCGCTCGTGCTCGGCGCCCTGAACATCGGTGTCTTCCTCGCGCTGCTCTTCGTCGCCGCCTACCGGCTGCCCGGCGGACTCGCCGCCACCGTCGGCTCCGTCCAGCCGCTGCTGGTGGCCGGACTCTCCGCCCTGCTGCTCGGCGAACGCCTCACCGCCCGCACGGTCGCCGCCGCGCTGGGCGGCATCGCCGGCGTCACCCTGATGGTGCTGCGCGCCGAGGCCCGGCCGGACGCCGTCGGCATCGCCGCCGCACTGGGCGGCGCCGCCGTGATGGCCTCCGGCGTGGTGCTCAGCAAGCGGTGGACCCCGCCCGCCGGACTCCTCGCCGTCACCGGCTGGCAGCTCGTCGCCGGCGGACTGCTGCTCCTCCCGGTCTCCCTGCTCACCGAGGGCCCACCGCCCGCCGACCTCACGGGCCGCAACCTCGCCGGGTACGCCTACCTCGGGATCATCGGCGCAGCCGTCGCCTACGCCCTGTGGTTCCGCGGCATCAGCGCCCTCTCCCCGACCCAGGTCACCTTCCTCGGACTGCTGAGCCCGCTGGTGGCCACCGCCCTCGGCTGGCTGGTGCTCGGCCAGGGACTCACCGCCCTGCAGCTGCTCGGCGCCCTGCTCGCGATCGGCTCGGTCGTCCTCGCCCAGCTGCGCCGCCGACCCGCCGCACCGCCGGCCGCACCGGCCGCCGCACCGGTCACACAACCGGCCGCCCGACCCGCCGAGTTCACCGCCGCCCGACCCGCCGAGTTCACCGCTGGCCGCACCGACGACTGACCGTCCCCGGCGTCGGCCCCGCCCCGGGCGGATACCATCCCGCGAAGAAGATCAGCGACCGCCAGGAGGCCCCGTGGCTCCCCCGCCACTCACCGGCAGGCTCGTCCGCCTGCGCGAACTCCGCGAGGAGGACCTCGACCGGCTCGTCGGCTGGTGGAACGACCCGGCCACCGCGGTACGGCAGGTCACCGGCCCGGTCCATCCCCGGCCCGGCGCCGAGATCGCCGCCATGTTCCGCTCGTGGAGCCAGAACACCGGCTGCAACGTCGGCCTCTCCGTCGTCACCCTCGACGGCGACGAGACCGTCGGCCACGTCACGCTCTACGGCGCCGACCCCAAGGACCGCTGCGCCACCCTCGCCGTCATCGTCGGCGCACCCCACCAGGGCCGCGGTCTCGGCACCGACGCCGTACGCACCCTGATCGACTACGGCTTCGCCGAACTCGGCCTGCACCGCATCGAACTGACCGTCCTCGGCGACAACCTGCCCGCCCTCGCCGCCTACCGCAAGGCCGGTTTCACCGAGGAGGGCCGCCGCCGCGAGGCCGTCTTCCGCCACGGCCGCTGGCAGGACCACGTCCAGATGGGCGTCCTCGCCCGCGAACACCTCGCCGCCGGACGGTCCGCCGCAGCCGGCTGAGCGACCGCCCGCACCCCGGGCGGCAGCGCCGGACGGGAAGGCCGAGGAGTTGCCTTCAGGGGCGCGGGGAACTGCGCGGTACGGGATTGGTGCTCCTGACCAGTCCGGCTCGCCTCTGGTCCGCACCGTGGCCTGCATCCGAATTGCGCGGTTCTCCCCCGCCTGGCGGCCGGGAGGTGCCCCCGGGCGCCCCTATGCAGTACCCGTCGCCTTGACGGCACGTCCTAGTACTCCAGCAGGACTTCGACGTTTTGCCTGATCAGAGGGCTGCGCGGTGAGTGTAGTGGGCTGGTGCCCGTCAGGGGCGGTCTTCCTGGGCCCGCCCCTCGATCGTGTGGAGCCGGCGTTGGTAATGACAGCGACGGGGGCAGCCTCCCGCCATGATCAACGAGCCTGCAGCCGAGAGCTGGGACCGCGAACTTGAAGACCTCTTCCTCCGCGTCGGCCACCGTTTCGGCCGTGTGGAGCCGCGCCGCCGGATGCGCGACTACGTCCGCGGCCTGCTCGGCCCGGTCGGCCGCAAGAACGGCTGGCAGCTGGCCGAATACGCAGGTCACGCCACCCCTGACGGGCTGCAGCACCTGCTCGCCGGTTCCCGCTGGGAGGCGGACGAGGTCCGCGACGAGCTCCAGCACTACGTCGCCGAGCGCCTCGGCGAGGTCGACGGAGTCCTGATCATCGACGACACCGGCTTCGTCAAGAAGGGCACCACCTCCGCCGGCGTGCAGCGCCAGTACTCCGGCACCGCCGGCCGCACCGAGAACTGCCAGATCGGGGTGTTCGCCGCCTATGCCTCCGCCCGCGGCCGAGCCCTGGTCGACCGGGAGCTCTACCTGCCCAAGTCCTGGACCGAGGACCGGGAGCGCTGCCGCGCGGCGAAGATCCCCGACGAGCGCGAGTTCCACACCAAGGGCGACCTGGCCAAGGCACTGGTCCTGCGCGCGCTCGCCTCCGAGCTGCCCATCGGCTGGGTCACCGCGGACTCGGCCTATGGCCAGGAGGGCCGCTTCCGGCGCCTGCTCGAACAGTCCGGCGTCGGCTACGTGCTAGCGGTGCCCAAGTCCCAGTTCAGTGTGGGCTGTCCACGCATCGACTGGCTGTTCGCCCAGGCCCCGGCTGAGGCCTGGGAGAAGATCTCGTGCGGGGACGGCGCCAAGGGGCCACGCGTCTACGACTGGGCGGCCATCCAGCTGCCCGCCGTGGCCGAGTACGACTACCAGGACGAGACCCTGATCCGCCGGCGATGGGCGCTGGCCCGCCGCAGCCTGACCAAGCCCGACGAGATCGCCTACTACCTCGCCTACTCACAACTCGACACAACCGTCGAACAGTTGGTGCGGATCGCCGGGACGCGCTGGGCGATCGAGGAGTGCTTCCAGGCCGCGAAGAACGAGTGCGGCCTGGACCAGTACGAGGTCCGCCGCTACACCGGCTGGATACGGCACATCACCCTGGCCATGCTCGCCCACGCCTTCCTGGCCGCGATGGCGGCAGCCGCGGCATCAAAGGGGGCTGCAGAAACGGTTCCCGCACCCTGGTCGACCTCACCGTGGCAGAGATCCGGCGACTCCTGGCAGGCGGCCGTTCCCACGGCCCGCGTCCGCAACAGTGCTCGCCCCGCGCTCACGCCTTGAACTGGTCCACCTGGCGCCGACAACGCCAGGCCGTCGCCCGCCGCTGTCATTACCAACGCCGGCTCCACACGATCGAGGGGCGGTCCCAGGAAGACCGCCCCTGACGGGCACCAGCCCACTACACTCACCGCGCAGCCCTCTGATCAGGCAAAACGTCGAAGTCCTGCTGGAGTACTAGCCGCGCGGGAGGTGCTCGGCGAGGGCGTCGAGGGTGCGCCGCCAGGCGTCGGTGGCGGACTTCTCGTCGTAGGCGTCGGGGCGTTCGTCGTTGAAGAAGCCGTGGCCCACGCCCTGGTAGGTGACCTGCTCGTGGGGGAGGCCCACCGCGTGCAGGGCCTCGCCGACGCGGTGCCACTCGTCGAGGGACATCACGAAGTCGTCGGCGCCGAAGAAGCCCAGCAGGAAGCCGGTGTTCGCGGCGATCGCGGCGCTGTCGGCGATCGGGGGCCGCGGCTCGGCGAGCGGGATGCCCCCGTCGAGCAGCCACCCGCCGTAGTAGCTGACGACCAGGTCGAACGGGAGCGCCGTGGCGCCGAGGACGGCGATGTGGCCGCCCAGGCTGAAGCCGAGCACCGCCGTGCCGCCCGCGCCGCCGAACTCCCGCACCGTGGACCGGGCCGCGGCGAGGTCGGCGAGCACCTCGTCCCGGCGCAGCGCGGTCATCAGCCGGCGGCCCTCGGCCCGGCCCGCCTCGTCGGCGCCGAAGCCGGCGCGCCGGGTGTCGCGCCAGTAGAAGTCGGGCGCCAGGACGGCGTACCCGGCCAGGGCCAGCCGCTCGCAGACCGCCTTCAGGTGGTCGGTGACGCCGAAGAACTCCCCGGCCACCACCACCGAGCCCTGCGCCGTCCGCCCCTCCGGCAGGACGAGCAGCCCCTCCGGACCCTCCCCGGCCCCTTCGCCGAGCGGGATCCACCGTGCTGTCGTCGTGTTGTCCGCCATCGCTCCCCCTTCGTGGTCGATCGGAGTCTAACCCGTACCCACGACGACAGTTGACGGTGGATCAGCAAGCGGTCGGCCGGGGCAGCGGCAAGGCGGCGGCCTCAGGCCGGGGTGTGGCGGACGGTGCACAGGCCCCAGATGACGACGAGGCAGGCGCCGATCACGACGATCGACCAGAGCGGGTAGTACGGGATCGACAGGAAGTTGGCGATGATCAGCAGGCAGGCGATCGCCGCCCCTGCGATCCGGGCCCACAGGGCGAGCCGGAAGAGCGCCAGGCCGACGAGGATCGCCAGCACCCCGAGGACGAGGTCGATCCAGCCCCAGCCGGTCAGCGTGAACCGGAAGGCGTACGCGGGAACGGGGGCGAAGACCGGGTCGCCGGCCAGCGCCATGACGGCCCGCAGCAGGTTGAGCACCCCGGAGATGAGCAGCAGGACGGCGGCGACGGCCACCACCCCGCTCGCCGCGCTGTCGCTGCCGCGTCGGCCGTTCGCTGCTTGTGCCATGGCTGCGCCTCGTTTCCGTCCCGGTCGGTCTCCTCGGCGACCGGACCCGTGTCGATCCTCGCCCCGATCCCTCCCCGCCCGGGGGCCGCGACGTGCGGCGACACGCCGGCACTCACCCCTCCGGCGGCTGTGCGTGGCCGTGCGGGCGGTACGGGCCGAGGATGGGCGAAACGTCTGCCCGTAGGAGATCGGAGCCGTGATGGCGAGCCTGACCGTGTGGCGTTTCCCCACCCCGGAGGGTGCACAGGAGGCGCTGGAGACCCTCAAGGAGCTCCAGCACCAGGAGCTGATCACCGTCCGGGACGGGGCGGTGGTGAGCTGGCCGGAGGGCAGGAAGAAGCCGAAGACCAAGCAGTTGAGCAATCTCACCGGGCTGGGTGCGATCGGCGGCACCTTCTGGGGCCTGCTGCTCGGCATGATCTTCTTCGTGCCGATCCTCGGCATGGCGGTGGGCGCGGCGACCGGCGCCGTCTCGGGGCACTTCACCCACGTCGGGATCGACGACGAGTTCATCCAGGAGGTGCGCGACAAGGTGACGCCTGGCACCTCGGCGCTGTTCCTGCTCACCGCGAACGCCGTGCTGGACAAGGTGGCCCCCGCCTTCCAGGGGCGGCACGCGGAGCTCATCCAGACGAACCTCTCCGCCGAGCAGGAGAAGCTGCTGCGGGAGACCTTCGCCGAGGAGGACTGACTCCCGGGGGGGTCAGCCGGCCGCCGCGGGTCCGTCCGGGCCGGCGGCGGCGAGCCCGGTGAGGGCGTCCGCACGGGCCGCCCCGGCCTCGGCGGCGATCTCGGCGAGGGTCTGCTCGGGCCGGACGGTGGCGAACCGGACCGGCCCGCCCGCGGTGGTGAAGCCGTGCACGGCGGGCCTGGCCAGGCTGTTGTAGGCCCAGGGGGCGGAGGTGTAGTACCCGCCGGTGTCGTGCAGCACGACCAGGTCGCCCGGTTCGATGCGCGGCAGTGCGCGGCCGCGGGCCACCACGTCGCCGGCGAAGCAGCAGGGCCCGGCGACGTCCTGGATCTCGTCGGGCCCTTCGCGGCGGGTGCCGTCCGGCCGGTGCACGCCCACCCGCAGCGGCCAGGCGTCGGGCATGAACACCGTCCGGGTGGCGAGGTGGGCGCCGGCGTGGGTGAGCGCGATGCGGCGCCCGCCGACCTCTTTGGTGTACTCGACCCGGGCCGCGGTGAAGCCGTTCTTGGCGACCACGGACCGCCCGAACTCGGTGACCAGCGCGTACTCGCCGGTGAACAGCCCCGGTACGGCCGCGCGCAGGTGGGCCGCGTACTCGGCGAACGTCGGACGCACCTCGTCGTCCGCGAAGTTGACGGGCAGGCCGCCGCCGAGGTCCAGGGAGGTGACCTGCCGACGGCCGGCCCGGCGGTTGATCTCCTCGGCGAGCTCCCGGGTCGCCCGGACGCCGGCCGCGACGAGGTCGAGCGAGCAGCCCTGGGAGCCGACGTGGACGTGCAGCCGGGTGAGCCACGGGTACCGTCCGAAGGCGTCGAGCACCCGCTCGCGGGCGCCGGGGTCGCGCAGCGGCACCCCGAACTTGGAGTGCTCGGACGCGGTGCTCATCGCTCCGATCGTGCCCGCGCCCACCTGCGGGTTGACCCGCAGGCCGAGCACCGAGCCGGTGCGGCCGAGGGCCGGCAGGGCCGCGATCCGCTCCAGTTCCTGCAGGTTGTCCGCGTTGACGGCGACCCCGAGCCCGACCGCCGCGGCGAGTTCGGCGGCGGTCTTGGCCGGGGAGTCCAGCACGATCCGGTCGGCGGGGACGCCGGCCGCCCGGGCGAGCGCGAGCTCGCCCGGGCTGGCCGCCTCGCAGCCCATGCCGGCGTCGGCGACCAGCCGCAGCACGGGCACCAGCGCGGCCGCCTTCACGGCGAAGGCGTGCAGCACCGGGACGTCCGGCCCGAAGGCCGCGTGCAGGTCGGCGACCGTCCGGCGCACCCCGTCGACGTCGAGGAAGCCCGCCGCGGCGCGCCGGGCGCCGACCAGCCCGGCCGCTGCCGCCGCACGGAGGACGCGCTCGCGCCTGCCGGCGTCGATCCGCCGCCGGCCGTCCTGCCCGGGTGTGCGCTCCACCGTGCCGCGCTCCTCGTCCTCGCCGTCCTCGCCGTCCTCGCCGTCCTGCCGTCCGGCGGGCCCGTCGCGGCCCTCCGCTCTCCAGCATCGGGCCGACGGCGGGGCATCCGCGTGTCGGACGGGGAGCGCCGGCCCCGTCAGGGGCGGACGTACGGCCTGGTCATGATCTCCATGTTGTGGCCGTCCGGGTCCTCGAAGTAGGCGCCGCGGCCGCCGAACCAGTCGTTGGTCCGGTCGGGCACGGTGTGGCCGGGATCGGCGTAGTAGGTCACCGCGGCGGCCTCCAGACGGGCGATCACGGCCTCGAACCGCTCGTCGGGGACGAGGAAGGCGTAGTGCTGGGACTGGATCGGCTCGTCGCGCTTCTCGTAGTAGTCGAGGGTGACGCCGTTGCCGAGGTCCACCGGCAGGAAGGGCCCGAACGGGGCGCCGACCGGCAGGCCGAGGACGCCGGCGAGGAAAGCGGCGGACGCCTGCCGGTCGCTGGCGTAGACGGCGGTGTGGTTGAGCTGGACGGTGGTGACGGAAGGCATGGGTGGTCTCTCTCCGGGGTCGTGGGACGCGCCGCACCGGGCGGCTCGTTCGATTGCTGCGACGACGTGGAGAGGAACGGCGGGGACCTGCCCCGCCCCGTGCTCAAGCCGGGGCCGGGTGTCCGTCTCGTGTGTGGCCCATGGCCGACCCGGCAGTCACGCGGTCGACCCTAGCGTCCGACCGCCGACCGGGCAACGGCCTTCCGCCGGTGGGCGGTCGGCGGTCGGCGGTCGGACGCCGGGACGGCCGCGGCACTCCGTAGACTCCCGGCATGAGCGGAGCGTCTGCGGGAGCGTTGACCGGCAAGGTCGCCCTGGTCGCCGGGGCGACCCGCGGCGCGGGGCGGGGCATCGCGGTGGAACTCGGTGCGGCGGGGGCCACGGTGTACGTGACCGGCCGCAGCACCCGCGCCCGGCGGTCCGAGTACGACCGCCCCGAGACCGTCGAGGACACCGCCGACCTGGTGACCGCGGCGGGCGGGCTCGGCATCGCCGTCCCCACCGACCACCTGGTGCCCGCTCAGGTCCGCAGCCTGGTGGACCGGATCGACGCGGAGCAGGGCCGGCTCGACGTCCTGGTGAACGACATCTGGGGCGGCGAGAACCTCTTCCAGTGGGACACCCCGGTCTGGGAGCACGACCTCGACAACGGCCTGCGGCTGCTGCGCCTCGCGGTGGAGACGCACGCCGTCACCAGCCACCACGCGCTCCCGCTGCTGCTGCGGCACCCCGGCGGCCTGGTGGTCGAGGTGACCGACGGCACCGCCGAGTACAACCGCGACACCTACCGGGTCTCGTTCTTCTACGACCTCGCCAAGACCTCGGTGCTGCGGATGGGCTTCGCGCTCGGCCGCGAGCTCGGGCCGCGCGGCGCGACCGCGGTCGCGCTGACGCCCGGCTGGATGCGCTCGGAGATCATGCTCGGCCACTTCGGGGTGACGGAGGAGAACTGGCGCGACGCCCTGCAGGTCGAGCCGCACTTCTGCATCTCCGAGACCCCGTTCTTCGTCGGCCGGGCCGTCGCGGCCCTGGCCGCCGACCCTGAGGTGAGCCGCTGGAACGGGCAGTCCCTCTCCAGTGGCGGCCTCGCCCGGGTCTACGGCTTCACCGACCGCGACGGCAGCCGGCCGGACGCCTGGCGCTACATGGTCGAGGTCCAGGACCCGGGCCGCCCGGCCGACGCCGCCGGCTACCGCTGAGCCGGCGCAGCCCCGGCCCTCCGACGGGCCGAAAGGGCTGGCGATCCGTCAGAACACCCCCGGGCGACCGCCCGGGGGCGCACCGGTGCTGCCACGGGGGCGCCCGCACGGAGTCTGGCCGGGGCGGACGGCGCTGTCAAAGGACTGCCGTGGGGCAGGACTTGGACTTTCGTCGCCGGTCGGGCGGGTTTCGGGGAGAGCGCCGGCAAGGGGCGGCGCGGCCCTTGACACCCCTGTCGGCACGCTGCCACGGTGTGCTCGAAGCTGCTTTCAAACAGTTCGAATCGAGCAACTTCGAGCATCTTCACGTTCAGCGGCGCCGTGGGCGGGCCCGGGCGCCCCCACCTCGCCGACCCCCACCGATCCCCCCACCACCCGTGCACCGCCACGGAAGGAGCCTCCGTGCCCACACCCCTGCGCAGCGTCCTCTCCGCCGGACTGGCCGTTGCCGCGCTGACACTGGCCGGCGCCGCCGCACCGACCGCGGGCGCCGACACCGCCGCCCCGGCCGCCGGTACCACGTACACCGTCTCGGTCGGCGCACCGGCGACGTACGGCCACCCCACCGACACCCCGGCATCGCCGTACATCGACAAGGACGGAACGTTCTGGTTCCAGCAGTCCGCGGCGCTGTACGGCGCGAACGACCCCCGCTACTGGGACTTCTTCACCGGCACCGACTTCGACACCGCCACCCGCTCGACCGCCGTCAGCAGCGCCGTGAACCCGGCCAACCCCGACGACCGGAACGACGACACCACCTGGCGGTGCAACAACAGCCCGACGGGCCTGACGGCGACGGCCGCGACCGGCTCCGGCAGCTACGCGCACAAGAACTACTGCGACCTCGCGGGCGTCTGGGTCGACCCCGACACCGGCGACTGGTACGGGCTGGTGCACAACGAGTTCACCCCGCAGCCGTTCGGCGACGGCCTGCACTTCGACGCCATCGACTACGCGGTCTCCACCGACCGCGGGAAGACCTGGACGATCAAGGACCACGTCATCACCTCGCCGTACAGCACCGCCCGCGGCGACACCACGACCTTCCCCCACCAGACCTACTCCTACGGCGACGGCGACCAGCGGCTGTTCGTCGACACCGCCTCCGGGTACTTCTACGTCTTCTACGGTTCGCGCGTGGTCGACAAGTCCGGTGGCTGGAAGGCCTTCTACGAGCACGCGGCGCGCGCCCCGCTCTCCGCCAAGATGGCGCCCGGCAGTTGGCAGAAGTGGTACGACGGCGCCTGGTCGCAGCCCGGAGTGGGCGGCCGGGAGAGCAACATGGTGCCCGTCGGCTCGGCCGGCAGCACCGGGTACACCCCGGTGACGGGCGAGTACGACCCGGCGAACACCGGCACCGCGGCCCAGCAGATCGCTGCCGGGACCATGCCCGCGACCTCGCCGCTGTTCGTCATGGACGTCACCTGGAACGCCCACCTCGGCCTCTACATCGGCGAGCCGCAGGCCGTCGACCAGAGCGGCAACGCACCGCAGCAGTTCTACGCCACCGCCGACCTGGCCACCCAGAAGTGGTTCCTGCTCGGCGACACCGGCAGCTACCGCACCGCGTCCTGGTACCGCTGGTTCCTCGACGGCGCCAACCGCACCGGCTCCACGATCACCGGCCGGACCTTCCGCTCGTACTGCGCGTTCGGCTGCTCCGGCGGCGCCTCCGGCCAGTACGTCGACGTCACGGTCGGCTCGTCCGCCGCCGCGACGGCTCCGGTCGACCCGTCCAGGGCCTACCGGATCGCGGCCGGCAACGGCCGGGTGCTCGCCCAGGTCTCCGGCGGCGCCGCCACCACCTCGCTGGCCGCCGCGACCGGCTCCGCCCTGGAGTCGTGGACCTTCGCCGCCGACGGCGACGGCTCCTACCGGATCGCCAACGGCTCCACCGGGCAGCTGCTCGGCGTGGACTCCACCGCCGTCTCCGGGCGGGCCTGGGGCGCCCGGCCCACCGTCACCGCGGCCCCCGCCAACGGGCCGACCGTCGGCCAGCAGTGGTGGGTGATCCCCGGCACCACGGCCTCCGGCGCGGCCACCGGCACGGTCAAGCTGGTCAACCGCTACAGCGGCCTCGTCCTCGGCCTGAGCCCGATCACCGGCCGGCTCGCCGAGACCACGCCCGTCCGCAGCTGGACGGACGCCGGCGGCAGCGGCGTCGGCGGCGGGCGCAGCGCGGCCGAGCAGGCACTGACCCTCACGGCCGTCGGCGCGGCGGCCGAGACCGTGACCGTCACCGACCCGGGCAGCCGGTCCACCACGGTGAACACCGCGGTCTCGCTGCAGCTGGTCGGAACCGACTCCGCGAACAGGGCGCTCACCTTCTCGGCGACCGGCCTGCCCGCCGGCCTGTCGATCAGCGCCTCCGGCCTGGTCACCGGGACGCCCACGGCCACCGGTTCGTCGACGGTGACGGTCACCGCCTCCTCCGGGACGGCCAGCGGCTCGACCTCCTTCACCTGGGCCGTCAACCCGGCGCTCGCGGGCAGCCACACCCTCGTCGCCTCCGGCAAGGCGCTCGACGACCCGAACCACTCGACCGCCGCCGGCACCCCGCTGGTGACCTGGGCGCCGAACGGCGGCCCGAACCAGACCTGGGTCTTCACCGCGCAGGCGGACGGCAGCTACCGGATCGCCAACGGCGAGTCGAACCTCTGCATGGACGTCAGCGGCGGCTCGACCGCGGCCGGCGCACAGGTCATCCAGTGGACCTGCACCGGCGGCAGCAACCAGCGCTGGGTGGTCACGGCCGTCGCCGGCGGCTACCGGATCAGTTCGCAGAAGAGCGGTCTGCTGCTCACCACCGCCTCCGCCTCGGACGGCGCGGCGGTGACCCAGCAGGCCGACTCCGGCTCCGCGTTGCAGCGCTGGACCATCGGCTGACCGCACCCTCGGCAGGGCCCCGCGGCGAATCTGGCTGCGGGGCCCTCGGGGCGGTCCGGGTCGGGGGTGTGCCGCCCCGGTCGGGCGGCGCGGGCCGGAGCGCCCTGTGAGAGGGTCGAGGACATGGGCGAGTCCTGGGTCTTCGACGACGGCACCGCTCCGGCGACGGTCGAGGCGGCGCTCGACCTGCTGCGCGGGCGGATCGCCGCGGGACGCCTGGAGAGCTGGCTGGCGGCCTCCTCGGGCCGCTCGCTGGGCGTCGTCAGCAACGGCGAGCGGGCGATGGTGCTGCTGCTGGACCCTGAGGGCGACCCGGGCGGGCACGCCGTGGATCCGCTGGCCGCCGGGCGCAGCGGCGGCTTCGTCCTGACGAACGGTCAACACGACGTGTACCCCGACGCGGAGACCGTACCGCTCCCGGAGGGCCTGCGGATCGTCGAACACGTCCTGGCCACCGGTGTCCCGCCGGTCGACGCGGACTGGGCGGACGACCGCTGAGCCGCCCCGGCGCGCCGCTCAGTGCCGGGGCGTGCCGAGCGTGGTGAGCAGGTCCTCGTGGAGCTGGAACCAGACGGCGTGGTACGAGTCGGTGCTCTCCGTGACGGCACCCGGTTCGCCCGCGTGGGCTCGGCCGAGGGCCCCGGCCAGCCGCTGCCGGTAGCGGGCGAAGCGGTGCAGCGCGGCCGCGAGGTCGGCGCAGACCTCGGTGGCCCGCCGGTCGAGGTCGGTGAGCCGGGTCAGCACGAGGGTGTCGTAGGTGGTGTCGGTGTGGTCGTTGAGTGCCATCGCGCCGTCGACCGGGCGGGTCTGCCAGGCCGTGCAGAGGTCGAGCAGCTCCGGGTTGAGGACGAGGAAGCGCTCGTACGCGTCGGCGACGGCGGCCCGGGTGCCGGAGGCCTCGAGTTCGGCGGCGATCCGTTCGGCGTCGGCGGCGCGGCCGGCCTCGGTCAGCCCCCAGCCGCCGAAGGGGCCGGAGACCCGGGTGACCAGCCCGGCCACGGCCAGGTCGATCAGCTCCGACTCCACGTCGGCGTCGGGCAGGCCGGCGGCCTCGGCCGCACGGGCCAGGTCGGCGAATCCGGTGCAGCGCAGCGTGTGGAGAACCAGCAGGTCGGGGCTGGTGCTGTGGGACAGGTCGGGCACGCCCGTATGCTACAGCGGTGAGGTGGATCCACCCGCTCTCGGCGGACCTCGGGGAGCCGCCGGAGGTCCTGGGCGGCAAGGCGCACGGCCTGGTGGCGCTGCTGCGGCTGGGGCTGCCGGTGCCGCCGGGTTTCGTGATCGGCACCGCGGCCTGCCGGGCGTTCCTGCGTGACGGGCGGCTCCCGGACGGGCTGTCCGCCGAGCTGTCCGCCGCGGTCGCCGGGCTGGAGGCCGCGACCGGTCGCCGGTTCGGCGGGGGGCCGCGACCGCTGCTGGTGTCCGTCCGTTCGGGTGCCGCCGTCCCCATGCCGGGCATGATGGCCACCGTGCTCGACGTCGGTCTGACCGGCGCCACGGCCGAGGCCCTGACCGTCGAGACGGGCGATCCGGAGTTCGTCCGCGACTCCCGGCTGCGGCTGCTCACCGGTCTCGCGGCCGCCGCCACCGGCCGGCCGGCCGACCCCGCGGGCCCGGACGACACGACCGGGGCGCGTCTCGCGGCGGCCTCGGCGGCCGTCCGCCGGCATCTCGGCGAGCCGGTGGTCGAGGACGCGCGCGTGCAGGTGGAGCAGGCGGTCACCGCCGTCCTCCGGTCCTGGGACTCGCCGCGGGCACGGACCTACCGGCTGCTCAACGGCATCCCGGACGGGCTCGGCACCGCGGTCACCGTGCAGGCGATGGTGTTCGGCAACCGCGGCCCTCGCAGCGGCACCGGGGTCGCGTTCAGCCGCGACCCGGCCACCGGCGAACCGGGGCCCCGCGGTGACGTCCTGTTCGGCCGTCAGGGCGAGGATGTCGTCTCCGGCGCCGCCGCCGTCCGGCCGCTCGCCGACCTCGCCACCCACGAGCCGCGGGTCATGGCCGCGCTGCAGGAGGCGCTGGAGCGCGGCGAGCGGCACTGCCGGGACGCCTGCTACCTGGAGTTCACCTTCGAGGCCGGCCGGCTGTGGCTGCTGCAGCTGCGGGCCGGCGGGTTCACCGGCGCGGCCGGGGTGCGGGTCGCCGTCGACCTCGCCGACCGCGGGGTGATCGGCCGGGACGAGGCGCTGCTCCGGGTCGCGCCCGGGCAGCTGCGGAACCCGGGCGCTCCGCGGATCGTGCTCACCGACGACACGGACGTCCTCGTCCGCGGTCTGGGCGCCTCGCCGGGCGTGGCGGGCGGGCGGGTGGCGCTGACGGCCGACGCGGCCGTCCGGATGGCCGCGCAGGGGCCGGTCGTCCTGGTGCGGCCGCAGACCTCGCCGCTGGACCTGCACGGCCTGGCGGCCGCCGCGGGGGTGCTGACGGCGCTCGGCGGGCCGGCGAGCCACGCGGCGGTGGTCGCCCGGTCGATGGGCCGGCCGGCCGTGGTCGGCGCCGCGGGACTGTCGGTGGACGTCCCCGGCGGCTGCCTGCGGGTCGGCGGGCGGACGGTGCCGGAGGGCGCGGTCGTCACCCTGGACGGCGGTCCGGGCCTGGCCGTCCTCGGCTCCCCGCCGATCGCCCGGGCCGCGGACGACCCGTACCTGCACCGCTTCCTCGCCTGGGCTGACGAGGCCGCCGGCGGGTCCTGAAGGCCCGGACCGCGGACGGACCGGGCCCGGCCGCTGCTGCGGCCGGGCCCGGGTGCAACGAGACGTCTCCGACGGAGGTCGGCTCAGGGGCCCTGTGAGGCATCCGTACGCCTTCGGGTCGGTCGGGTTCCGGTCAGGAGCCGATCTGGACCGCGGTGTCGTCGATCACGAAGCTCGTCTGCAGCGAGGAGTCCTCGACGCCGTTGAACTTCACGGTCACGGACTGGCCCGCGTAGGCCGACAGGTCGACCGTCTTCTGGCTGTAGCCGGTGTTCTTGTTGAGGTTGGACCAGGTGGCCACCGTGGTGCCGTTGACCGTGACGGTCAGCTTGTCGTAGGCGGTGGAGGTGGTGGTCTCCGCCGTGTCGATGTGCAGCCAGTAGCTGAGCGTGGCCCTGCAGCCGGTCGGGAGGCTGACGGTCTGTGCGGCGCTGTCCGTGTGGGAGGAGCCGTAACCGTTCAGCCAGGCCTTCCAGGAACCGCTGTGGGCGGCCTGGGAGGCGCTGTTGTCGACGACGCCGCTGCTGGTCGTCCAGGGGGCGGCGGAGCCGGTCTCGAAGCCGGCGTTGCCGAGCAGCTGGGCCGGGACGCAGCCGGTGCCGCCGGAGACCGTCCAGGTGAAGCCGGTGGAGCCGGTCTTGTTGGCGGCGTCCTTGGCGGTGACGGTCACGTTGTAGGTGCCGGCCGCGGTGGCGGTGCCGGTGATCCTGCCGGAGCTGCTGATCGACAGGCCGGTCGGCAGGCCGGTGGCGCTGAAGGTCAGCGGCGCGGTGCCGCCGGAGGCCGCGATCTGCAGGTCTGCGGTGCCGTTCAGCGCGGTGCTCTGGTTGCCGGGGTTGGTCACCGTGACGGTGCCGCTGCCGGCCGGCTTGGTGAGCAGGCAGCCCGCGACGTTGAGGTCGATGGCCCGGCCGGTGCCGAGGCAGGTGGTGAACCAGTAGGTCTCCTCACCGTAGCTCTGGCCCTTGGTGACGGTTGGTGGTGCCGTCGGCGGCCACCTCGCACGGGTTGTTGAGGGTGCACATCGCACCGTCGTCGTTGCCGGTGTTGTTGATGCCGACGACCTTCTTGGAGGCGGCGTCGACGATCGGCGAACCGGAGGTGCCGTGCGTGGTGTTGCAGCCGGCGCTGTAGCGGAGCGAGTCGTGCCAGGTCCACTCGTCCTCGCGCAGGGTCGGGACGAACCCGTTGATGGAGCAGTTCCAGGTCTGCTTCCAGTACGAGGACGGGATGAACATCGCCGAGCCGTCGACCGGGTGGGTGTCGCTGATGGTCAGCGCGGTGACGCCGTACTTGCTGACGATCGACGAGAAGGTGTCGGTCAGCTGGTAGAGCGCCACGTCGGTGCCGGTCATGGTGGCGTACAGCACCTTGTCGGCCGAGACGGTGCCGAGCGAGGAGCCGGAGGGGCTGAGCAGGGTGCCGCTGCGGCTGGCGGTCTGGTTCTGGATCACCACGCCCGAGGCGGGCATGGTCGGCAGGCAGTGGCCGTTGGTGAGCATCATCGCCCGGTCGGTGTCGACCGACGCGGGGTAGCGGACGAGCGAGGCGGAACAGTTGCTCAGCGCGATGGTGGCCGTCAGATCGCCCGCCTGGACGGCGTGCGCGGGCACGGCCGCTGCGGTCACCGTGCCTGCGGCGATCGCGACCGCGCCTATTCCGGCGGCGAGTCCCTTGAACATGGGGTCTCCTTGTGGGGGATGTGCCGACGCGCGACCGGTTGCGCACGCGGGCCGCACGAAACTGCCATGGCCGCTTCAAGAGGGTCAACCACCCCGGCGGAAAAGGCCGTTCGGCGACGGCACCCGGCCGCGGCCGACCCGCGCCAACTGGCCACGGCCAAATCCGGACGACTCCCGCCCAGCCCCCGCAACCGGACACCGCCGATCACGGCGCGCGGCCGCGGACCGGCGCCGGTGCACCGGAGTTCGCCCTGCTCCGCGCGGCCGCGGCGGCGCGCGGGGGTCCGGACCCGGCCCCGCGCAGCAAGATTGACCGGAAACCGATCACGCGCCCGGAACCCGCCGGCCCCGCCCGGCGGCACGGAGCACGGCCCGCGCGATGAAAGGATCGGGGCATGGTCGAACGAGTCATTGCAGCCTGCGACGGTGCCGCCAAGGGGAATCCCGGCCCGGCCGGATGGGCCTGGGTCCTGGCGGACACCGCGGGCACCCCGCAGCGCTGGCAGTCCGGTGCGCTGGGCCGGAGCACCAACAACATCGGTGAACTCACCGCGCTGGAGCGGCTGCTGGCCGCCACGGACCCGGCGGTGCCGCTGGAGGTGCGACTGGACAGCACCTACACCCGGGACGCGGTCACCAAGTGGCTGCCGGGCTGGAAGCGCAACGGCTGGCGGACGGCCTCCGGCTCGCCGGTCGCCAACCAGGAGTTGATCCAGCGGATCGACGCGCTGCTGGCGGACCGCGAGGTCTCCTTCGTCCACGTCGCCGCGCACCGGGTCGACGGCGACCCGCTGAACGCGATCGCCGACAAGGCGGCCAGCGACGCCGCCCGCACCCAGCAGGGCGGCGACGGCACCGCCGAGGACCTGCCGGTGCCCGACCCGGTCGCCGAACGGCCGGCCCGCCCGGCCCGCCGCCCCCGCACCACCCGCCCGGCCTCCGGTGCTTCCGGCGCCGCCTCCGGTACCTCCGGGGCGGCCGCGTCCTCCGGTGGGGCCCGGCGGACGCTCGCCGCCCGCTTCCCCGGCACCTGCCCGTGCGGGCGCGGGTACGCCAAGGGCGAGCGGATCACCCGGGTCGGCGAGAGCTGGGGGCACCCGGACTGCGCGTGACGGCCCCGGCCCCGGCGCCCACGGCGTCCGGGGCCCCCGCCACGGCTGCGGCGTAGCATCGGGAGCATCGGCACCAGCAGGGGCGGAGAGTCCGATGAGCACCGATCCCGCAGAGCACCGGCCGGCCGCCGTGACGGACCCGGAGTGGTCCGCCCTCGACGCCTCGCCTCCCCACCACCACGAGTCCGCCGCGCGCCGGCAGGCCGCGGCCCAGTACGGCGGCGACGACGACCTGATGGGTCCGTCGTCCGCCGTGTACCCGCGCCCGCCGACCAAGGACGACGAACCGGACTGAGCGGGCCGCGCCCCGTCCGGCCGCGGGGGCGCTCCGGTGCGCCCGGACGGCGGGGGAATCCGCAGGTGGGTGGCCCGGTGCGGTCCGGCCGCAGCGCGTCACCGATCATGGAGGCGTTCCTGTGCGGCGGGTGGAGAGGTGTCCGGGTGTATGCGTGGCGGCGGTGTCTCGTCGAGGCCGGGGTGGACGGTGCCGGGGTGTCCGGTTCCGGGAGGGACGGCGCGGCGGCGCCCGGCTCGACGCGGGCCCGGGACTACGGCGAGGCCGCCCGGTTCCTGCGGCGCCGTGAGCCGGCGCTGTTCTCCGCGGTGCGGCTGCTCGGTGTCCCCGCGTACCAGCCGCACGCCGTCGCCGGCTACGCCTTCGCCTGCTACACCGACGACCTGTGCGACCGGGGGGCGCCGCAGGTCCGGGCCGAGCGGTTCGCACGGTGGCGGCAGCAGGTCGGTGCGGCACTGGCCGGTGAGGAGTGCGGGCAGCCGCTGGCCCGGTCCTTCGTGCACTCGGCGCGGCTGCGCGACCTGCCCGGGCACTGGATCGAGGACTACCTCGACGGCGCCGAGGCGGACCTGTCGTTCACCGGTTTCGCGGCGGAGTCCGACTACCAGGCGTACGTCGACCGGCTGTCCTGGCCGTTCACCATGCTCACCGCGGGGCTGGTGCACGTCGGCGGCGGGGACGAGCGCTACGCGGCGGCCGGGCGGGCGCTGGCCGACGCCTGGCAGCGGCTGGACTTCCTGATCGACCTGGCCGAGGACCTCCACGGGGGCCGGCTGTACCTGCCCGAGGAGGCCCTCGCCGACCACGGGGTCACCCGGGACGACCTCGCGGCCGGGCGCCGCACGGACGGCGTCGAGCAGCTGGTGGCCGACCTCGCGGACCTCGCGGAGAAGGCGCTGCTGCAGGCCGACGCGATCCTGGAGGTGCCGGCGGAGTACCGGCCACTGAGCCGGATGGCGCTGCGGCTGGCCCGCCGGCGGCTGGCGGCGGTCCGCCGGGCCGGCGCGGGCATCACCGAGGGCCCCGTCCGGGACTCCACCGTGGGGCTGCTGGCCCTGCTGGGCGCGGCCCGGCGCCCGGACGCCCGCGAGCTGGAGCACGACCGCCTGGCCCGCTGAGCGGGGCCGCCGGGCCGCCGGACGGCGCCGCGCACGGACGGGAGCGGTGGTCCCGTCCGTGCGCGCGGCGCCCCGGCGCCCGGCGGCGGCGGCCGGGTCAGCGGCGGCGCAGCGGGACGGCCTTGACCACGGCGTTGAGGACGTGGTCCGCGGTGTCCCGCGGCGGGTCCTCCATCAGGTGGGTGAGCAGCCGGGCGAGCGAGGCGATCAGCCCGGGCCTGGCCATCACCTGGGCGTTGAGGACGGGCCGGTAGCCGAACCGGCTGAACACCAGGTCGCCGGCGGTGTTGCCGAGCCGGTAGTACCGTCCCCAGCGGCGCCGGATCTCGGCGGGGTAGCGCTGCAGCGCCTGGTCGCGGCGGTGCCCTTCGGGGCGGGTGAGTGCGAGCACGACCGTCTCGGCGGCGACCTCGGCGGCCTCCATGGCCTGGGCGATGCCCTCGCCGCTCCAGGGGCTGATCATGCCGGCGCTGTCACCGACCAGCAGCAGGCCGCGGCTGTACTGGGGGTGGCGGTTGAAGCCCATCGGCAGGGCGGCGCTGCGCAGCGGCGAGTCGGCGTTCTGCTCGTTGAGGCCCCAGTGCCGGGGCAGCCGGGCGAGCCACTGGTCGAGGGTGGCGCGGAGGTCGATGCCGCCGTGGTCGCGGTGCGGGAGCGCGCCGAGACCGACGTTGACCCGTCCGTCGCCGAGCGGGAAGATCCAGCCGTAGCCGGGCAGGTCGCGGCCGGTGCGGGCGCAGCGCAGGTCGGCCCAGAGCTCCAGGTACTCGTCCTTGGAGAGTTCGGGGCTGCGGTAGTAGCGGCGGGCGGCGGTGGCGAGGGTGCGGCGGGGGTCGCGTTCCAGGCCCATGGCGATGGCGGTGCGGGCGGAGGCGCCCTCGGCGGCGACGACCAGCGGGGCCCGGTAGGTGACCGGTCTGCCGTCCGGTCCGGTGGCGGTGACGCCGGTGATCCGTCCGGCGCGGTCGGTAATCGGGCCGGTGGCCTTGACGCCGAGCCGGAGCCGGGCGCCGGAGGCCTCGGCGTGCCGGGCGAGGATGTCGTCGAAGTCGTGGCGGCTGCGGGTGAGGCCGAAGTCGGGGTAGCGGCCGAGGTCGGGCCAGTCGATGGTGACCTGGCGGCCGGAGCAGACCCAGCGCATGCCGCGGGAGCGCATCCACCCCGGGCCGTCGATGTCGACGCCCATGCGCAGCAGCTGGTGGACGCCCCGGGGGGTCAGGCCGTCGCCGCAGACCTTGTCGCGCGGGAAGCGGCTCTTCTCCAGCAGCAGGACGTCGACGCCGGCGCGGGCGAGGTGGATCGCGGTGGACGAGCCGGCGGGGCCGGCGCCCACCACGATGACCTGCGCCTCCTCGGCGGCGGGCGGCTCGTGTGCCTCGGGGGCGGCGTGCGTGCCGGGGGTGTCGCGGGGGTCGGACGACGTCCGGGCCCCGGGGGCTGCGGCGGTCGCGGGGTCGGGGTCGGGGGTCTGCGGTGTCGGCGGGTTCTGCGCCGGTGGCCTCACGGTCTCCTCCTGAGTGCGCCTGTGCACCGTGCGAATGCCTGATCCCTACCCACCGGGGGCGCCCCGCCGCCGGCTGTGATCCTCACCACACGATCCTGGCACGGGGGCGGGCGTGGACGGCGGCAGGCACGGCCGTTCCGCCGTGAATTCGGGCGGGTCCGCACGGTCCGCCGCGGGCCGGGCCGGCGGTCGCGCGCCGCCCGCGGAGGCCCGCCCGCACGCCGCGCCGACCCGGGTGGACCGTCGACACCCGGCACGTCTACATTCTCGTAGACGTGCGGGCGGAGGCCCGCCCGCAGGGTCGAGATCCGGGAAGGGTCCCACGTGAGCGTGATCACCGTCGGTCAAGCCGTCGTCCTCGGCGTGGTGGAGGGAGTGACGGAGTTCCTGCCGATCTCCTCCACCGGTCACCTGAAGATCACCGAGGGCCTGATGGGCATCCCGGTCGACGACAAGTCCGTGGTCGGCTTCACCGCCGTCATCCAGGTCGGCGCGATCGCCGCCGTGCTGCTGTACTTCCTGAAGGACATCACCCGGATCGTCGGCGCGTGGGGCCGCGGCCTGGTGAACAAGGAGGAGCGGTACCACCACGACTACAAGTTCGCCTGGTGGGTGATCTACGCGACCGTCCCGATCGTGGTCGTCGGCCTCGCCGCCAAGCCGCTGATCGAGGGCACCCTCGCCTCCCTGTGGGTGGTCGCCGGCTCGCTGATCGTCGGCAGCGGCGTCATGTGGGCCGCCGACCAGATGAGCCGCCTCAAGCGCGGCGAGGACGACACGAGCCTCAAGGACGCCATGATCGTCGGCTCCGCCCAGATCCTCGCCCTGCTCTTCCCCGGCTTCTCCCGCTCCGGCGCCACCATGTCGGCCGGCCTGATGCTCGACCTGGAGCGCGTCGCCGCCACCCGGCTCTCCTTCTTCCTCGGCATCCCGGCCCTCACCGGCGCCGGCCTGTACGAGCTCAAGGACGCCCTCGGCGCCGGCGTCGACCCGCTGCCGCTGATCGTCGGCACCGCGGTCTCCTTCGTGGTCGCGTACGCCTCGATCGCCTGGCTGCTGAAGTACGTCGCCAAGCACTCCTTCAACGCCTTCGTGGCCTACCGGATCGTCGTCGGCACGCTGCTGCTCGGCCTGCTCGGCACGGGCGTCCTGAACGCCTGATCCGCACCGCCGCAACGGGCGGCCGCCCCACCACCCGGGCGGCCGCCCGCGCCGTGTCCGCACCCGCTGCGCGCCGCACCCGATCCGGCCCGCAGCACCTCCGTCCGTCCGCCCGGTCGACGCCGTCGACCGCACCGCACCCCGACCGCACCGCACCCCCGGCCGCGCGCACCGCCGCGTAGCCTGGAGACCGGGCCGCCGCCACGGCCCCGGGCGCGGTCCGACGGGGAGAGGGGAACACCGGGAATGTCCGACGCCGCAGCGACGAGGCGCCCGCACGGGCAGCTCGAGTCCGACGTCCTCGCCGTCCTCTGGGAGGCCGACCGGCCGCTCAGCCCGGGCGAGGTCAACGACGCACTCGGCAGCGCCCTCGCCCGCACGACCGTCACCACGATCCTCACCCGGCTCCACGAGAAGGACCTCGTCCGCCGTGAGCGCGCCGGGCGCGGCTACGTCTACGCCGCCGCCCAGGACGCCTCCGGCATCGTCGCCTCCCGGATGCACACCGAACTCAGCAAGGGCGCCGACCGCGACAGCGTGCTGCGGCACTTCGTCTCCGCGCTCGGCCCCGGCGACGAGGCCCTGCTGCGCAGCCTGCTCGCCGACGCCGACGTCGACGCCGCCATCGACGGCGCGCCGGAGCGGGCGTGAACACGCCCGCCCTGGCCGCGCTCCTGCTGCCCTGGCTCGCCGCACCCGCCGTCCGGGCGCTCGCTGCCCGGCTGACCCCGCGCTGGGCCGCCCTCTCCGTGGCCTGCTGCGCCGCGCTGCTCGCCGCCGGCACGGCGGTCGGCCTGTCCGTCCTGCTGCTCGCCGGCCTGCTGCACCTGCCCTGGCTGGCCGCCGCCGGACGGCTGCCGCTCGCCTGGGTCGCCGCCACCTCCCCCGCCGCCGTCCCGGTGGCCGCCACGGCCGGCCTGCTGCTCGCCGCGGTCACGGCCGCCGCCGGCCGGGCGCTCGCCGCGCAGCGCGCCCAGCTCGCCACCGCCCGGCGCGCGGTGGCCGGCCTCGCCGCGGAGGACGGCACCGTCGTGGTGCCGGACGCCTCCGCCGAGGCCTTCGCCCTGCCCGGCCGGCCCGGGCTGGTCGTGGTGACCTCCGGCATGCTCGCCGCGCTGGACGACCGCGAGCGGCACGTCCTGGTCGCCCACGAACGCGCCCACCTGGCCGGCCGCCACCACGTCTTCTCCCGCGCCGTGCAGGTCGCGGGCGCCGTCCACCCGGCACTGCGCGGACTGCGCGCCCCGCTCGACCTCCACCTGGAACGCTGGGCGGACGAGGAGGCGGCCCGGGCCGTCGGCGACCGCCCGCTCACCGCCCGCGCCGTCGCCCGGGGCGCCCTCGCCGCGGCCGCCGAGCGCCGCACGGCACCGCGCGGCGCCGCCCTGCCCGCGGCCGACACCGGACCGGTGCCCGTCCGCGTCGCCGCGCTGCTCGCCCCCGCCCCGCGGGCCCCCCGCGGCCGTCTGCTCCACCTGGTCGTCGCCGGCCTGCTCACCGTCGTCGGCACCACCGCCGCCACCGGCCTCGGCTCCGCCTACGACCTCCACGAGTACGTCGAACAGGGCCAGGCCACCTTGCCCCCCGCCGCCACGGCCGACCGGTGACCGACCCGCTGGACGCGGCGGAGCGACTCGCCCGCCGGGTCCGTGACGCCCTCACCGCGGCGGGTCTGCCGGTGGTCGATCCCGGGCCGGACGAGGAACCCGCCGACGGCGGCGCCCAGGTCCGGGTCGACACCTGGAACCGGCACTTCTTCGGCCTGGAGCCCGAGGTGGTCGTCACCTGGTGGACGGGCCCGCGGCTGCGGGCCGACATGGTCGCCGCGATGACGCGCCACGACCTCGAACACCCGTCGGTCCGGAGCTCCGGGGAGACGCACGCGGCCATGTGCGCGGCCCTCGTCGCCGTCCTGAGGGGATCCGGCTTCACCGCCCGCGAGCACGACAACGACATGGCCCCCTTCAACGTCCACGTCCTCGCCGGACCCGCGGACGGCTGACCTCCCGGGCCCGACCGCCGGGACCCGTTCCCCACCCGGTGGCGCAGCATCCGGCGGGCCCTGCCCGGCGGCGAGACGGCAGACCAGGCCGACCCGGACCTTGCTGCCCGACCACAGGTGGCCGAGGCCGGGCCGACGACCGCTACCCGGCCGCCGTGCCGCGGGAGCGCACGCGGTCACGCAGCACGCGGCGGGCCGCCGCCCCGGCGGCGAGGTGGCACGCCAGACCGACCGGCACCGCGACCAGCGGGACCTTCGTGCCGAGCCACAGGTGGAACCCGAGGCCACCGGTGACCAGGGCCACCGCCCCGATCCGCAGGACGCGGTTCGCCCGCAGGGCCGCGGTCATGCGGCCGGCCCCGGGTTGACCGCCTGCACGTAGTGGATCCAGGGGCGCAGGTCGCCCGTCCGGACGTCTGTGAAGCCGGCCCGCTCGACCAGCGGCCGCAGCAGGTGGACGGGGTTGTGCTCCATCACGGGCCCGGTGACGGCACCGACCAGGTGACGGGCGACCTGACTCGTCGGCGGGCGGAAGTCGGCGAGCAGCAGCCGTCCGCCGGGCCGCAGCACCCGGCGCATCTCGGCGACGGCCCGCTCGCGGACGTCCTCGGGCAGGTGGTGGACCGTCAGGCTGCTGGCCACCACGTCGAACTCGCCGTCGCCCGCCGGGAGTTCCTCGGCGATTCCGTCGGTGAAGGTGCAGTGGCGGCGGTCGGCGGCGCTGCGACGGGCGTG
This sequence comes from Streptomyces sp. NRRL B-24484, assembly GCF_000717715.1. GTDB lineage: Bacteria > Actinomycetota > Actinomycetes > Streptomycetales > Streptomycetaceae > Kitasatospora. Next base: position 160,740 of record NZ_JOAI01000004.1, read on the forward strand.
CGCCAGGACCTCGGCGGCCGGGTCGACGCCGACCGCGCGGCCCGTCGGGGTGACGGCGTCGGCGAGGCGCAGTGTGAGGTAGCCGGTGCCGCAGCCGACGTCCAGCGCGGCGTCGCCGGGCCGGGCGCCGCTCAGTTCGGCGAGCCGGGCGTAGACGCGACGGCGGCGTCCGCCGAAGAACACCGCGCCGAAGGCCTCGTAGGAGCGTGCGTGGCCGATGGTCTGGCCGGCCGTGCGGGAGTCCGCCGTGCCGTGCAGGAAGCGTGCGAGTTCCATGCCGGAACCTTTCTTAGTGGCGACTAAGTAACTTCAACTTAGTCGCCACTAAGTTATCTGGCAAGGGGCCGATAGGATGCCGGTGTGCCCGCCCCACAGCCCGACCGACAGGTCGACCAGAAGGCCCCTCGGAAGACCCGGCGCCCGCGCCTCAGCGCAGAGGACCGCCGGGCGTCGATCCTCGACGCCGCCACCGAGGTCTTCTCCGAACTCGGCTACCAGCGCGGCAAGATGTCCGAGGTCGCCCGCCGGGTCGGGGTCAGCGAGCCGGTCGTGTTCCAGAACTTCGGCTCCAAGTCGGCCGTCTTCGCGGCCGTCCTCGACCACGCGGCCGCGCTCATGTCGGAGGGACTCCGCTCCTGGGCGGGCCGCTCCCCCACCGTCGGCGCCTGGCTCACCGAACTCCTCGCCCCCGAGCACCTCGCCCAGGTGCACGCCCGGGGCTCCGTCGGCGTGCTCTTCGAGGACGCCATGACCCTCACCAGCGAACCCGAGGTCCTGGAGGCGGCCCGCCGCGGCAATCAGACCCTCGCCCGCACCCTCACCGACCTGCTCGAACAGGGCCACGCCGACGGCAGCCTCCGCCCCGACGTCGACCCCGCCGTCGGCGCCTGGTGGCTGATCTCCCTGCTCTCCTCGCAGCGCTTCCGCCAGACCGTCGCCCCCGACCCGGCCGACACCGAATCCGCCCTCGGCACCCTGACCCTGCGACTCCTGGTGGGCGACTCCGCCGGCTGACGCCCTCGGTCGAACAACCACGGCGTGCCGCCGGCCTGCGTGCAGGCCGACACCGGCGAGCCGACGCTCCCGTCGGGCGGGCTCCGTACCGCCGCCCGTGTCGGCACGGTCCGGCTCGACCGCACGGCCAAGTCGGAGACTGCCGCCGCCGCGGTTCGGGACCTCCCGGGTTCCGGACCTCCCTGGTTCGGGACCTCCTAGAAGTGGCGCCAGACCTCGGCGGGGGCGATGTCCCAGGAGTTGCCCGCGATCTCTCCGGTGTCGAAGAACAGGGCCCAGCTGACGACGGCGTCGCCGGCACGCTGCGCGCCCAGTTCGAGCTCGAAGCCCTCGCAGCTCAGGTCACCCCCGAGGCAGGCCAGGATCACCGCGTCGTGTTCGATCGCGTACGCCTCCATCTCGGCGGAGAGCTCCGACGGGACGCGGCCGATCAGCCGGATCCCCTCATGGGTGACCTGCGGCCCGGCCAGGCCGTCTGACGAGCACGCACGTCAGACCGACACCGTCGACGAAGTAGCAGGTCACCGCGGGCCACCGGCCCCGGCGGACGCCCGGCCTGTCGAACGCGACGCGCCACTGGGAACGGTGCGTCGCCTGCCACGCGCCGATGTTCCGCTGCTCCGCGGTGAAGCCGCAGCCCGCCATGGCCGCGACGGCATCGGCGGGCGCCATGCCGAAGCCCAGCGGCCCGACGGTCCGGCGCGGGACGTACCCCCACCCGTCCCGTTCGGAGTCGTCCAGCGGTGTCCAACGGTCGGCGTTCACGGCCCGATGATCTCGTACCCGGTGCCGGTCGACACACGCCCTACGACTCGTCCGCCTCCGCCCGGCGCGGCCGACCCGACGGCCACCAGGGGATGCGGCGGGTGAGCAGCGCCCCCAGGGCGAGCCAGCCGGCGGCGAGCAGCCAGCCGCCGAGGACGTCCAGCGGCCAGTGCACGGCGAGGTAGATCCGGCTCAGCCCCACCAGGGCGGCGAGGCCGAGGAGCACGGCCGCCCAGCGGCGCCGGGTGGCGGGCGGACGGCCGGTCGCCGCGAGGTGCCCGTCGATCGCCCAGGCGAGCAGCCCGAAGGCGGTGGCCGAGGTGAAGGTGTGCCCGGACGGGAAGGAGAACCCGTGCGCGGTGACGGCCCAGTCCGCGGCGGGGGGCCGGTGCCGGCCGGTCCCGTGCATGATCGCGATCCGCATCAGTTGTCCCGCACCGAGCCAGCCGACCGGGGCGAGGGCGACGAGCAGCCGCCGCGGGCCGGCCGGGACGCGGCGCGCCGTGAGCAGCCCGGCGGTGATCACCGCCGCGTACGGGACGAGGGCGCTGCCGAAGGAGGTCACCAGGACCGCCACGCCCCTGGCGGCGCCGGGCCGGTGTCCGGCGGACCACCGGACGACGTCCTGCTCCCAGCCGAACGGCGCCATGTGGCGGACGGTGAGCAGCAGCGCCAGGGCGGTGAATCCGGCCCAGGCTCCGGCCAGGACGGCCGGAGCCGTGCGGCTGCCGGGTCCGGACGCCGGCGTCGGAGCCCGTTCCGGTTCCTCGCGATCGGGGCGGGCGGCGGCCCGGTCCGCGTCGGCCACGGCGGTCACCGGCCCCCCTCGCCGGCGCGCTGCGCCCCGGCCGGGCGATCGGCGTGCGGCGCCGGGGGTCCGGGCGGGCCGGGCACACCGACGGCGGGCGGCACGCGGGGGGCGACCGGCCCGGGCACGCCGGACGCGACCGGCTCGGGGACGGCAGGGGTCGACATGGCAGGCCTCTCCGGAGGGCGTCGCGGAGTGGGCACTCCGCCACACGGTCTACATCAATGTAGACGACATCCGCGACGGGCCCGCACCGCCCCGCCCTCCCGTCAGAGGTGGACCACCCGGACGGCGCCCGCCGGCACCTCCAGCACGCCCTCGACCAGCAGTCCGGTGAGCAGTTCCATGCCGGCGCCGGGCAGCGGCACCTGCGCCGCGCGGTCACCGTGGTTGATCGCGAAGAGGTAGCGGCCGAGTTCGCCGACCCGTTCCACGACCTCGAGATCGCGCGGCAGCGCCCGCTCGGGCAGTCCGGCGTCGGCGCAGACCCGGGCGAGGACGGTGTCGAGTCCGTCCGCGTCGAGCCGGGTGGAGAGGTACCAGGCGGTGCCCCGGCCCAGGGTGTGGCGGGTGATCGCGGGCAGGCCGGCGGCCGGTCCTTCGGTGTGGCTCCACAGCGTCTCGGCACCGCGCGGCACCACGAACTCGGACCAGGAGCCCGCCCGCAGCGGCCCGCCGGGGCCGTCCAGCCGGACGGTCCGCCCCTCGGGCAGCGGCGCGAACTCCTCGACGGTGAGGCCGAGCACCTCGCGCAGCGCGCCCGGGTACGGGCCCGGGTGCACGGTGTCGTGCTCGTCGACGATGCCGGAGAAGTGCCCGACGGCGAGGGTGCCGCCGTTCTCGACGTAGCGCCGCAGGTTGTCGCCGGTGGCGGTGGTCGCGAGGTACAGGGCGGGGACGAGGACGAGGGGGTGGCCGGCGAGGTCGGCCCCGGGGTGGGCGAAGTCGACGGTGAGGTGGCGGTCCCAGGCGGCGGCGTACCAGGCATCGGCCTGGGCCCGGGCGTCGAGTTCGACGCTGGGGCGCCACTCCAGCTTCTGCGCCCACCAGGACTCCCAGTCCCACAGCACGGCGGCGTCGGAGACCACCCGGCTGTCGCGGACGCTGCCGAGCGAGCCGATCGCCGCGCCGAGGGCGACCACCTCGCGCCAGATCCGGCTGTCGGTGCCGGCGTGCGGCAGCATCGCGGAGTGGAACTTCTCGGCGCCGAACCGGGAGGCCCGCCACTGGAAGAACATGGCGCCGTCCGAGCCGCGGGCCACGTGGGAGAGGCTGTTGCGGGCCATCTCGCCGGGCTGCTTGGGCAGGTTGCGGGGCTGCCAGTTGACGGCGCCGGTGGAGTGCTCCAGCAGCAGCCAGGGGCGGCCGCCGGCGACCGAGCGGGTGAGGTCGGCGGCCATCGCGAGGTTGATGTGGTTCCGGGGGGCCTCGGCGACCAGGTAGTGGTCGTTGGCGACGAGGTCGACCTCGCGGCCCCAGGCCCAGTAGTCGAGGGACTCGCACTGCGAGAGCGCGGTCATGAAGTTGGTGGTGACGGGGATGCCGGGCGCCAGCCGGTGCAGGACGTCCCGTTCGCGCTTGAAGTTCTCCAGCAGGGTGTCGTTGGTGAAGCGCGCCCAGTCGAGCTGCTGGGCGGGGTTGCCGGCGGTGGGGGTGAGCCGGGGCGGCCGGATCTCCTCCCAGGCGCCGTAGCGCTGGCCCCAGAAGGTCGTCCCCCAGGCGGCGTTGAGCTCGGCGAGGCCGGTGTACCGCGCGCGCAGCCAGCGCCGGAAGTCCTCGGCGGAGGCCTCGCAGTAGCAGGCCCCGACCGGGACGCCGTACTCGTTGTGGACGTGCCAGAGGGCGAGTGCGGGGTGGTCGGCGTAGCGCAGCGCGAGCTGCTCGGTGATCGAGGCGGCGGCCTCCCGGTAGGCGGGCGAGCTGTGGCAGATCGCGCCGCGCGAGCCGGCCTCCAGGCGGACGCCCTCGCGGGTGACGGGCAGGGCCTCCGGGTGTTCGCGGTAGAACCAGGCCGGCGGCACGACGGTGGGGGTGCCGAGGTCGACCCGGATGCCGCCGGCGTGCAGCAGGTCGAGCAGGCGGTCGAGCCAGCCGAAGTCGTACACGCCGCGTTCGGTCTCCAGCAGGGCCCAGGAGAAGATCCCGACGCTGACCATGGTGACGCCCGCCTGCTGCATCAGCCGGACGTCCTCCTCCCAGACCTCCTCCGGCCACTGCTCGGGGTTGTAGTCGCCGCCGTAGGCGAGGGCGGGCAGCCCGACCGGCCGGCGGCTCCGTGCGGCGGGGGCGGCGGCCGCGGTCGGGGTGACGTCGCGGGTCAGCGGGTGGTCCATGGGGGCTCCATCGGCGATCACTGTGAACGTACACAGCGCGAGTGCGCCGTGTTTCGGCAAGATAACCGTACGAGGTGAGGGATTGACAAGTGTCGTCCGGGTTTCCGTACTGTGAACGTGCACAGCGGCGGTTCCGTGAGCTCAGAAGCCCGGCGCCGCTCCCGCATCCCCCACCCCGCACCCGTGATCCCGGGAGGATCCATGCACCGTCGGCTCGCCCTCGCCTCGGCCGCCGCGCTCTGCGGCACGCTCGTCCTGACCGCCTGCGGCAGCAGTGGCGGCGCCTCCGGTGACACCGCGGCCGCGGCCGGACCGGTGAAGCTGACCTTCTGGTCCTGGACGCCGAACATGGACAAGGTCGCGGCGCTCTGGAACGCCTCCCACCCGGACGTCCAGGTGTCCGTGCAGAAGCAGGCCTCCGGCGACGACCTGGTCACCAAGACCATCACCGCGGCCAAGGCCGGCAACGCCCCCGACCTCGTCCAGGTCGAGTACCAGGCCCTGCCCACCCTGGTCAGCAACGACGTGCTCGCGGACATCGCCAAGCGGTCCGGGACGGCGAAGGACCGGTTCGCGGCCGGCGTCTGGCAGCAGGTCACCCTGGGCTCCGACGCGGTCTACGCGATCCCCGAGGACACCGCTCCCCTGGCCTTCTACTACCGCACCGACCTGTTCGCCCAGTACGGCCTGAAGGTGCCCACCACCTGGGCCGAGTTCGCCGACACCGCCCGGCAGTTGAAGCAGAAGGACGCGTCGAAGACGCTCACCACCTTCTCCGCCAACGACCCCGGCCTGTTCGCCGGCCTCGCCCAGCAGGCCGGCGCCGCGTGGTGGACGGCCTCCGGCGACGCCTGGAAGGTCGCCGTCGACGACACCGCCACCCGGAAGGTCGCCGACTTCTGGGGCGGCCTGGTCGCCGAGGGCGCCGTCGACAACCAGCCGATGTACACCCCGGCCTGGAGCAAGGCGCTCAACGACGGCAGCCAGCTCGCCTGGGTCTCCGCGGTCTGGGCGCCCGGCGTGTTCACCTCATCCGCACCCGACACCAAGGGCAAGTGGGCCATCGCGCCGCTGCCGCAGTGGACCGCCAGCGAGGCGGTGACCGGCAGCTGGGGCGGCTCCAGCACCGGCGTCACCACCGGCGCCGAGAAGGCCGGACACGCCGACGCCGCCACGCAGTTCGCCACCTGGCTGAACACCGACCCGCAGGCCGTCGCCGCGCTGGTGAAGGAGGCGGGCATCTACCCGGCAGCGACCGCCGCGCAGACCGGCGGCGCACTGGCGAACGCCCCCGAGTTCTTCGCGAACCAGCCCGACTTCTACACCCGGGCCGCCGAGATCGCGAAGAACACCGCGCCCGCCGCCTGGGGCCCCAACGTCAACGTCGCCTACTCGACCTTCAAGGACGCCTTCGGCAAGGCCGCCCAGAACAAGTCCGGCTTCCCCGCCGCACTCACCGCCGTCCAGCAGGCCACCGTCGCCGACCTCAAGAAGAACGGCTTCACCACCCAGGGCTGAACCGCACTGCTCCACGAGGGGCGCGTGGAGGTACCTCACGCGCCCCTGATAGCAGCCCCCGCCCCCGCACACCCCCTAGGACCGCCATGGCGTCACCGTCCGCCGCCCGCCCCGCCCGGCGCCTCGCGCCGTACGCCTTCCTCACCCCGGCCGTCGCACTGTTCGCGCTGTTCTTCGCGCTGCCGATCGGCTACGCCCTCCACCTGAGCTTCCGCGCCGTCCGGGTCAAGGGCCTCGGCCTCGGCTCGCACGCCCGCACCGAGGTCTGGGCCGGCCTGTCCAACTACACCTCGGCGCTGACCGATCCGGAGCTGCTCGCCGGCTCCGGCCGCACCCTGCTGTACGGCGCCCTGCTGGTGCCCGCCATGCTCGGCGCGGCCCTGCTGTTCGCCCTGCTGCTGGACACCCCGCGGGTGCGGCTCGGGTCCTTCTCCCGCCTCGCGATCTTCCTGCCGTACGCGGTGCCGGGCATCGTCGCCTCGCTGCTGTGGGGCTTCCTCTACCTGCCGACCGTCAGCCCCGGCTACTTCCTGCTGGAGAAGGCCGGCATCGGCGGCCCGGACCTGCTGCACGGCAACGGCCTGTTCGTGGCCCTCGCCAACATCGCGGTCTGGGGCGGCACCGGCTTCAACATGATCGTCATCTACACCTCGCTGCGGGCGATCCCCGCGGAGCTGTACGAGGCGGCCCGGCTGGACGGCGCCTCCGAGCTGCAGATCGCCCTGCGGGTGAAGATCCCGATGGTGGCGCCCTCGCTGGTGCTCACCTTCTTCTTCTCGATGATCGCCACCCTGCAGGTGTTCAGCGAGCCGATGACCCTCAAGCCGCTCACCAACTCGATGAGTTCCACCTGGAGCCCGCTGATGAAGGTCTACCGCGACGCCTTCGTGGTGGGCGACATCCACTCCGCCGCCGCCACCTCGACGATCGTCGCCGTGGCGACCCTCGTCCTGTCGTTCGGCTTCCTCACCCTGGTCAACAAGCGCTCCACGGGGGGCAACTGACGATGAGCACCACTTTGGCCGAAGGCCGCCGCACCGCTCCCGCCGCCGGGAGGACACCGGGCGACCGCACCGCCCCGCCGCGCCGCCGCCCCGCCTGGGGGCCGACCCTGGTGCTGCTGCTCGGCGCCGTGTACTGCCTGATCCCGATCCTCTGGGTGGTGATGGCGGCCACCAAGGGCAGCGACGAGCTGTTCACCACCTTCACCCTCTCCCCCGGCAGCGGCCTGGTCGGCAACCTCACCGACCTGTCGCACTACCGCGACGGCGTCTACTGGCAGTGGATGGCCAACTCCGCCCTGTACGCGGGTGCCGGCGCCCTGCTGTCCGCGGCCGTCTCCGGCACCGCCGGCTACGCGCTCGCCAAGTACCGCTTCCGGGGCCGCGCCACCGTCTTCAACGTGCTGCTGGCCGGCGTGCTGATGCCGCCGATCACCCTCGCCGTGCCGCAGTACCTGCTGATGGCGAAGGCCGGCCTGGCGGACAGCTACTGGTCGGTGCTGCTGCCGAGCATCCTCAGCCCGTACGGCATCTACCTGGCCCGGATCTACGCGGCCGCGGCGATCCCGGACGAGGTCGTCGAGGCGGCCCGGGTCGACGGCGCGAAGGAGTGGCGGCTGTTCCGCAGCGTGGCGCTGCCGATGATGGTGCCCGGCCTGGTCACCGTCTTCCTGTTCCAGTTCGTGGCGATCTGGAACAACTTCCTGCTGCCGTACATCATGCTCGGCGACGACCGGAAGTTCCCCGTCACCGTCGGCCTGTACTCGCTGCTGCAGCAGGGTGCCAACGCGCCCGCCCTGTACACCCTGGTGGTGACGGGTGCGCTGCTGTCGATCCTGCCGCTGATCGCGCTCTTCCTGGGACTCCAGCGCTACTGGCGCATCGATCTGCTCTCGGGGGCCGTAAAGTCCTGACCGTCCGCCAGTCCGCCCGTCCACGCCCGCCGGCCCCACCGAGGAGGCCGGCGCCCGGCCCCTGCAAGGAAGCACCCAGCACCATGACGGAACCAGAGACCCAGGGCCGCTCGGCCGGCAAGCCCCGCCGGCCGCCGACCATCCACGACGTCGCCGCGGTCGCCGGTGTCTCGCGCGGCACCGTCTCCCGGGTGCTGCAGGGCGGCCACAACGTCAGCCCGGCCTCCCGGGAGGCCGTGGAGGCGGCGATCGACGAGCTCGGGTACGTGGTGAACCGCGCCGCCCGCAGCCTGGTGACGCAGCGCTCCGGTTCCGTGGCCTTCCTGCTCACCGAACCGCAGGAGCGCTTCTTCGAGGACCCGAACTTCACCACGCTGCTGCGCGGCTGCACCCAGGCGCTGGCCGCGCACGACATCCCGCTGCTGCTGATGACCGCCGGCGACGAGGCGGAACGCCGCCGGGTGACCCGCTACCTGGCCGCGGGGCACGTGGACGGCGTGCTGCTGGTCTCCTCGCACCGCGGCAACCCGATGATCGAGCACCTGCGGGAGGCGGGCATCCCGATGGTCTGCTGCGGCAAGCCGCTCGGCCAGCGCGGCCGGGTCAGCTACGTCGCGGCGGACGACCGCGAGGGCGCCAAGGACATGGTCCGCCACCTCGCCGGGTCCGGGCGCACCCGGATCGCCACCGTCGCCGGACCGCAGGACACTCCCGGCGGCGTGGAGCGGCTGCTCGGCTACCGGGAGGTCCTCGACGAGTACGGCATCGGCTACGACGAGCGCCTGGTGGCGTACGGGGACTACAGCCGGGCCGGCGGCGAGGCGGCCGCGGCCGAACTGCTGGCCGCCGCACCCGACCTGGACGCGCTGTTCGTCGCCTCCGACCTGATGGCCGACGGCGCGCTGACCGCCCTCGACCGGGCCGGCCGGTCGGTGCCCGGGGACGTCGCCGTGGGCGGCTTCGACGACTCCCCCACCGCACTGACCACCCGTCCCCCGCTCACCACCGTCCGCCAGCCCTGGGACCGGATCAGCAACGAGATGGTCCGCCTGCTGCTCGCCCAGATCGCCGGCGAGACCGCACCGACCGTGATCCTCCCCACCGAACTGGTGGTCCGCGACTCGGCGTAGGAACCGTCCTCGGAGCGCGCTCGGATGGTCGATCCGGCGGCGCGTGGGAGCACCTCCCGCCCCTCCGTGCCGTCCGTGGGCCTTCGAAGGCACGTCCCCGGACCTGCAGCCCGGGGCAGCGGCCGGCGGGCCGGGCCGGGTCAGAAGGCCTGGGGGCCGAAGCGTCCCCAGGCCACCGCGGCGGCCAGCACCAGCAGCACCAGGTTGACGGCGATGCCCGGGTACTCCTTGCGGCGTGCGTGGACGGCGGCAGCGCCCACCATGGTCAGCGCCAGGCCGAGGGCCGCCCAGGCGGTGAGGACGGGGGCGACGCCGAGGGCGGCGGGCAGCACCAGTCCGAGGCCGCCGAGCACCTCGGCGGCGCCTATCGCCTTGACCGCGCCCGCGGGCCAGTCCCCCGCCCAGGCCATGCCCGCGGCGACGAGCTTCTCCCTCGGCTGGGCCGTCTTCATCGCGCCGGCGGCGACGAAGGCGGCGGCGAGCAGGATCGCAATGATCCACAGGGCGGTGTTCATTCGGGTCTCCTCCGACGCATGACTTGAACCTTCAACCAGAAGATAGGGAGGATTTACTTGAAGAGTCAAGTGATCCGCAGAGTGCGGCCGGAGGTCGGAGGCGGTCTCCCCGGGGCCGCTCCGCACCACGCTAGGGTGGTGGCCATGGACGCAGAGGAGCCGCGCTGGCTGAGCGAGGAGGAGAAGGAGTCCTGGCTCGCCCTGGGCAGCATGCTGATCCGGCTGCCCGCCGCGCTGGACGCCCAGCTCCAACGGGACGCGGGCATCAGCCACTTCGAGTACCAGGTGATGGCCGGCCTCTCCATGTCGCCCGAGCACACCCTGCGGATGAGCGAACTCGCCGTGCTCGCCGACGGTTCGCTCTCCCGCCTCTCGCACGTCGTCAAGCGCCTGGAGCAGCGCGGCTGGGTCCGCCGCACCCCCGACCCCGAGGACGGCCGCTACACCCTGGCCGTCCTCACCGCGGACGGCTGGGACAAGGTGGTGGCCAGCGCCCCCGGCCATGTCGCCGAGGTCCGCCGCCTGGTCTTCGACCCGCTCACCAGGACCCAGCAGCGCCAGCTCCGCGAGATCGGACGCCGCGTCACCACCGCCATCGACCCGACCGGCAGCTGCCCCGGGCCCGCACCGCTCTGACGTCCCGCCACAGGGCCGCGCCGCGGCGCGAAGTCCGCGGCGCGGCAGCCGACTTCACCGGACGGGCGGGTACGAGCCGGCCCGTGCGGCCCCGCTGCACTCAGTCCAGCAGGTCGTCGACGGTGGTGCCGGGCGGCAGCGGCAGCAGCCCCTTGGCCGCGAAGCCGCGCAGGACGGTCTCCCATCCCGGGTGGTCCGCGAGCAAGGCGTGCAGTTCGTCGGTTGCGGCGGCGGCCTCGCCGCGGGCCATCAGCGCGCCGGCCCGCAGGAAGCGCAGGCCCTGTTCGCCGGGCAGCGCGGCGAGGGCGGTGTCGACCTCCCGGAGGGCACCGTCCGCGTCGCCGCCGTACAGCGCCTCCACGGCCCGGTCGAAGCCGCGGTAGGCGTCGGCGGCGGTGAGCAGCCGCGCGAGGTCGCCGAGCGGGTCGGTGGAGCGGTCCGTCCGCAGGTCGACGAGTCGGCCCTGCCACGGCTCGCCCCGGGTGCCGGCGACCACGAGCAGGGCGGCGGACATCCGGCCGCGGGCGTCGCCGCCGGCCGCCTCGGCGGCGCGCAGCGCGGTGAGCAGGCGGTGCGGGAAGGGTCCGCGGGCGGCGGTGTAGGCCTCGGCCATGGCGGGCCAGACCCGGTCGGTGGCGGCCGTGTTGGCCTGCACGGCGCAGCCGTCCTCGACGAGGTGGCCCGCGTGGTCGACGCAGAGGGCGCCGGTGCGGGCGGCGAGGGTTCCGTCGGCGGCGACGAGGGCGATCTGGCGCATCTCGGCGGCCGGGTCGGTGGCCACGGCATCGGCGAGCGTGTCGGGGGCGGACATGCCGGCGGCGAGCCCGTCGAGGCAGCGGGGGCCGTGGGCGGTCTCGGTGAAGCCCTGGGTGGCGACCGCTCCGACGCCGGGCCGGGCCCAGGGGACGAGCGCGCCGACGGCGAGCGCCGCGGACTGGACGGCGACGCCGAGCGCCCCGGTCTCCGGGTCGCGCGCCACGATCGAGTACGTCATTGCGGCCTCCCGCCCCCGGGTTGCGCCCACCGCTCAGATCCTCCGCCTTCCGGCGCGAACCCACCAGCGGGCCCTCCGTCCGGCCCGCTCCGACATTAGGGTATTGCTTCATGATGAAGCACGTACACAATTCGAGGGAGCTGTCGGCCGGTGCCGACGGCCGGTTCTACGACCCGGGGGTCCGGGCCGCGATGGCGGCCTTCGCCCCGGACGGCGACACCCTGGCGCTGGAGGCTGCGGCGGCGCTGCGGTCGGCCACCCAGGCGGTGGACCGCCTGCGGGCGCTGGGCGCGGGCGGCCGCGGGCTGAGCACGGGAGGGCTGGACGTCCTCGTCCGGCTGGCCGCGGCGGACGAGGAGGGGCTGACGGTCGGCGAGCTCGCCCGGTCCGGCGGGGTCAGTTCGCGCAACGTCACGGGCCTGGTCGACACCCTGGAGGGCGACGGGCTGGTGCAGCGCGTACGGGACACGGCGGACCGCCGGTCGGTGCGGGTGGTCGTGACGGACGACGGCCGGGCCTGGCTGACGTCCTTCCGGGAGCCGACCCGCCGCGCCATGGCCGCGGTCTTCCGGGGCTTCACGCCCGAGGACCTCACCGCCTTCCGGCACCTGTGCCTGCGCCTGGTGGACAACCAGCGCCTCCTGGAGGAGCACCTGGCGGGCCGGCCCGCCGCGCCGCCGACCCCCTGAGGCGTCCGGAACGGCGCACTGCGGATGCGGGCCCGACCGCACCGGGGCTCGGCCCTCCCCCGGCCTCCGGCCGGGAGACGGCGCCACCCGCACCTCGCGCGACCACCCATGACCTCGGAGACACCCCAGGAGGGGGGTGCGGGGGTCAGGAGGCCAGCGAGCGGGCGAGGCGGAAGCCCACGTCGTCGACGGCGAAGGTGGGGTGGCTGCGGCGCCGGGCGGAGGCGCGGCAGCTCCAGTGCTCGTCGAACCAGCCGCCGCCGCGCAGCACCCGGTAGCTGCCGTAGACCTCGGCGTCGTAGACGTCCCAGCACCAGTCCCAGACGTTGCCGAGCATGTCGTGGAAGCCCCAGGCGTTGGGCCGCTTGCCACCCACCTCGTGCAGGCGCTCCCCCGAGTTGCCGCGGTACCAGGCGATCTCGTCCAGCGGCCCGTAGTGCGGGCCGTCGGTGCCGGCCCGGCAGGCGTGCTCCCACTCGGCCTCGGTCGGCAGCCGGTAGCCGTCGGCGGAGGCGTCCGGGTCGATGCCCTCGCCGTCCCCGTCCAGCCGGTAGGCGGGCCGCAGCCCCTCGCGGACGGAGAGCGCGTTGCAGAACCGGACGGCGTCCCACCAGGAGACGCCCTCGACGGGCAGCCGGTCGCCGCCGCCCGTCCTCGGCTCCGCTCCGGTGACCTCGGCGTAGAGGGCCCGGGTGACGGGCACGTCGGCGAGCTGGTACGGCGCCGGCCGGACGCTCCAACTGCGTTGCGTGCGCCGGTCGGTGAGCACGACCTCACCGGCCGGGACAGTGATCATCGTGGCGTGCGCACCGAGGTCCATGATCGCCCATCCTACGGCCGCAGGACCCGTTCGGCGGGGGTTCGCGGACATGCCGAGGGCCCGGCAGGGGTGCCTGCCGGGCCCTCGGGAATGGTGGCCGGAGTCGGATTCGAACCGACGACCTCTGGGTTATGAGCCCAGCGAGCTACCGAGCTGCTCCATCCGGCGATGTGTGTTCACCGTACTGGCGGGCTCTGGCTGACGGGAAGTCGTTTTCCGTGCGACGGGCGGGTGTCCGTCAGGGGCAGGTGACGACCTGGCCGGCCCAGGAGAGGCCGCCGCCGAAGGCGAGGAGCAGCACCCGGGCGCCGGAGGGCAGTTCGCCGCGCTCGGTCAGCTTGGAGAGGGCGAGCGGCACGGAGGCGGCCGAGGTGTTGCCCGACTCGACGACGTCCTGGGCGATCAGGACGTGCGACGGCAGGTCGAGCTGACGCACGAGGGCCTCGATGATGCGCAGGTTGGCCTGGTGGGTGACCACGCCGGTCAGCTCGGACGGCGCGATGCCGGCGCGCTCGCAGGCCTCGCGGGCGATGGCCGGCAGCTCGCCGGTGACCCAGCGGAACACCGACTGGCCCTCCTGGGCGAACCGCGGCTGCCAGTCGTCGACGAGCCGGACGGCGTTGCCGCGGGACGGGTCGGAGCCCCAGGCGACGGGGCCGATGCCGGCGGTGTCGGAGGCGCTGAGCACCGCGGCGCCGGCGCCGTCGCCGAGCAGGACGCAGGTGCTGCGGTCGGTCCAGTCGGTGACGTCGGACATCTTCTCGGCGCCGATGACCAGGGCGTGCCGGGCGGCACCGGCCCGCAGGCTGTGGTCGGCGGTGGCGAGCGCGGTGCAGAAGCCGGCGCAGCCGTTGTTGAGGTCGAAGGCGACCGCGGCGGGGATCGCCAGGCGGGCGGCGACCTGGGCGGCGGTGGAGGGGCAGCGGTCGATCGCACTGCAGGTGGCGACGGTGACCAGCCCGATGTCGGAGGGCTGCAGGCCGGCCGCGGCGAGGGCCTTCTCGGCCGCGGCGGCGGCCATGTCGGCGACGGTCTCCTCGGGGGCGGCGATCCGGCGGGTGGCGATGCCGGTGCGGCGGAGGATCCATTCGTCGCTGGTGTCGACCATCGCGGCGAGGTCGTCGTTGGTCAGGACGCGGGAGGGCTGGTAGTGCCCCAGTGCGGTGATGCGGCTTCCCTGCATGCCGGTCTCTCCTCGGCTCGGCGACGGTCCCCGGGAATATAGCAACCGACCGGTCGGACGCTAAGAGGGTGGCGGCTCGCTACGATGACGGCATGAGTCCACGCAAGTCCGTCGCCGAGGCCCGAAGAACGCGGGACCGCATCCTGGAGCACGGCATCGCGATCGCCTCCGTCGACGGGCTGGACGGGCTGACCATCGGCCGCCTCGCCACCGACCTGGGCATGAGCAAGGCCGGCGTGCTCGGCCACTTCGGCACCAAGGAGGCGCTGCAGCTGGCCGCCCTGGACGGTGCGGCGGCGATCTTCTCCCGGACGGTGTGGGCGCCCGCCGAGCACCGGCCGCCCGGCCTGGCCCGGCTGCGGGCCGTCTGCGAGGCGTGGATCACCTACCTGGAGGCGGACCGCGACACCTTCCCCGGCGGCTGCCTCTTCACCACCGCCGCCGTCGAGTTCGACGCCCGCAGCGGGCCGGTCCGCGACGCGGTCGGCCGGCTGCTGCGGGTCTGGCGCAGGCGGCTGGCCGCGGAGGTGCGGACGGCCGTCACCGAGGGCGAGCTGCCCGCCGACACCGACCCGGAACAGCTGGTCTACGAGCTGGGCGGCCTCTACCTGGCGCTGAACCAGGAACTCCAGCTCTTCGGCGCCCCCGGCGCCGCCGCACGCACCCGCCGCGGCCTCGACCGCCTCCTCGGCCCGAACGCCCCGTCCGGCCGGATCCCCCGCTAGGGGTCTTCTCCAAGGCGACGGATTCCACAGAGGGGCGCGGGGAACTGCGCAATTCGGATGCGGGCCACCGTGCGGGCCAGGGGCGAGCCGGACCGGTCAGGAGCACCGATCCCGGACTGCGCAGTTCTCCCCCAGCCTGGCGGCCGGGAGGTGCCCCCACGCGCCCCTGAAACGACCTCCCGAGTGCCTTTGAAGACAACTCCCACGGGGTGCACCCGGGCGGCCCGGCGGTGGGGACCGTGTCCCCGCTACCGTGGACGGCATGGATCTTCCCTCCGCCGAACGGACCGTCAGTGACGACCTGGGCACGCCCGTCCGGCTCGGCCGGGTCGCCCGGGTGGTGTCGCTGGTGCCCTCGCTCACCGAGGCGGTCGAGGCGACCCGCCCGGGGCTGCTGGCCGGCGCGACCGACTGGTGCAGCCACCCGGCCGGACTGGACGTCGTCCGGATCCGCGGCACCAAGAACCCGGACACCGACCGGATCGCCGCCCTGCGGCCCGATCTGGTGATCGCCAACGAGGAGGAGAACCGCGCCCCCGACCTGGCGGCCCTCCGCGAGGCCGGTCTCGCCGTCTGGGTCACCCGGGTCCGCACCCTCGACGAGGCCTTCGCCTCGCTCGACCGGCTGCTCACCACCGCCTGCGGCCTGCCACGGCCGTCCTGGCTCGACGAGGCCGAGCACGCCTGGCGGTCCCTGCCCGTCCCGGCCGGCCCGCCGCGGCGCGCGCTCGTCCCGATCTGGCGGCGGCCGTGGATGGTCCTCGGCCGCGACACCTTCGCCGGCGACCTGCTGCGCCGCCTCGGCGTGCACCAGCTGTACGCCGACCACGCGGAGCGCTACCCGGCCGTCCCGCTGGACGAACTGCAGGCCGCCGGAGCCGAGTTGGTCGTCCTTCCCGACGAGCCCTACTGCTTCACCGCCACCGACGGGCCGGAGGCCTTCCCCGGTGTCCCCGCCGCCCTGGTCAGCGGCCGCCACCTCACCTGGTACGGCCCCTCCCTCGTCGAGGCCCCGGCCCTCCTCGCCGCCCGCCTCGCCGCCGCAACCCCGGCCTGAGCCGTCGTCGGCCACGCCGCGGCCGCCGGGGGCGTCACTCCGGGACCACCTCGACGCCCCGACGCCGGAGGATGTCCACGAGCAGGTCGAACAGCAGCACCGTTCCGCCGGCGGCGGGCACCTGCTCCACCAGTCGGGCCCGGGCGCCCGCCGAGTCCGTCCACCGCAGGGTGAACGGGGCCGCGGCGCCCCAGCGGCCCCGAGGCAGTCGTCGAGGGCGTCGGGGTTCCAGCCGAAGTATCCACCGGGCCCGTTCACCGCTTCGCCCATCGCGCAGAAGAAGCCGTCCCGGTCCTCGACGTGCCGGCCGTCCAGGACGACCACCCGGCCGGCGGGGGTGTCGGCCCGCCCCCGCCGCCGGTACGCGTGGGACCACAGGGCCACCGACAGCCAGGCCCGCCGCTCCTCGGGGCCGAGTTCGTGCCACAGGCCGGTGCGGGCCGGCCACCCCGTCCGGATCGGCTCCCAGAACCGGCCCGCCCCGGGCACCGCCGGATCGCACCAGAGCGTCACGACCAGGTCGACCAGACCGCCTCCGTGGGCGGAGGGCCGGGCATCCACGAGGGTGACCTCGTTGACGAAGTAGGACCCCATGGCGACGCCCGCGGTGTCGAGGATCTCCAGGTCGGCGTTGCCCGCCACGGCACGACGCGTGCCGATCCGGTCGATGCTCCTCAGCAGGCCGCCTTCGGGGCGGCATCCCGTGAGGCGCACCCGCCGCGCGCCCGGGTTCCCGGGCAGGGACGTGAACAGTCCGTCCGCCTCCCGGGCGGAGCCCCGGAAGTCGGCGTCGTCCTCGTCGGACGTGAGTGCGTACTTCTCGCCCCGACCTGCCGCTCGCATCGCCCCCCTGAGAACGCCGATCCCACGGCCCGCCGGCCGCTGTCAGCGGGTGCCCGGGGGGCGGTCGAAGACGCAGTCGCCGCAGACCCCGCCGCCCGGCACCCGGTAGTAGAGGCAGCAGGAGGTGCGCCGGAAGGCGAGGGGGCGGCCGGGGGCGGTGACGCTCCCGGTACCGCACAGCGGCGGGGCGTCGAGCAGGGCGCGGACGAGCGACCAGGTGCGGCGGGCGGCCTCGGTGTGCCGGACGGACGGCGCGGTGGCCAGCACCCGGCCGGCGCCGACCAGGGCGGATGCGGCGTTGCCGTCGAGCAGGCGTTCCGCCACCGGCGCGACGGAGCGGACGGCCGCGGCCAGCGGCGCCAGGTTCTCCTCCGCCACGGCCTGCCGGAGGCCGTCGGCGAGCGACCCGGCCGGGGCGGACGGCCCGTCCGGCAGCCACAGCTCGAAGGTGCCCTGAGCCGGCAGCAGCCCGTGGGCGCGGTCGGGGTGCAGGTCCGCGACGATCCCGCCGAGCGCGGCCGCGCCGAGCGCCACCGACCAGAGCCGGGAGGCCAGCCCCAGGTGCACCACCGAGGCCGCCACCCGCGGCTCCCGGGTGCCCAACTGCCGCGCGGCCGCGCGGATCCGCCCGGCGAGCGGGCTGTCCGGCCCCGCCGCGTACAGCTCCCGCAGGGGCCGGAACCCGGCCGGCGGCGCCTCGCCCGTCCGGACGGCGAAGTACGGTCCGACCCGGCCGACCACGGCCCACACCTCGGACACCCCCATCGCCACCCCTCCGTCCACCGCCCGCCGCCCGATCCGCGCGGCAAGCCAACCAGGGGCGCGGGCGGCCGCGCAATCCGGGGCGGACCGCAGGCGCACACCGGCTTCCGCACACCGGCATTCGCACACCAGCGCGGCCGACCGCGTAAGCTCGGCGGAGAGCGAACGTTCTCCGAGACTCCCGGGGGAGACCGATGGACCAGGCCGAGGCCCGGACGCGGCTGCTGGACGCCGCCGGGCAGCTCTTCTACGAGCGGGGGATCCAGGCCGTCGGGGTGGACCAGATCCGCACCGCCTCCGGCGTCTCACTCAAGCGGTTCTACCAGCTCTTCCCGTCCAAGTCCGACCTGGTGCTGGCCTACCTGCAGCGCCGCGACGCCCGCTGGCTGGACTCCCTCACCGGGTTCGCCGACGCCCGGCCGGCGGGCGACGGGCGGATCCTGGCGGTCTTCGACTGGCTGCACGCCTGGTTCGGCGAGCCGGACTTCCGCGGGTGCGCCTTCCTCAACGCCTTCGGCGAGATCGGCGCGACCGACCCGGCGGCCGCCGCGGCCGTGCGGGCGCACAAGGCGGCGCTCCGCGACTACCTCGGCGGACTGCTGCGCCTGGCCGGCCGGCCGGAGTCCCTGCTCGACCCGCTGTTCCTGCTGGCCGAGGGCGCCATGACGACCGCAGCGGTCACCGGCTCCCCCGAGGTGGCCCTGAGGGCGCGCGACGCGGCGGCGGCCCTGTTGACCGCCGCCGCACCGGCCGCCGCCTGACCTCCCGGCCGAGGGCGCCTCAGAGCCCCAGCTCGCTCAGACCGGGGTGGCCGTCGGGTCGGCGGCCGAGCGGCCAGCGGTACTTGCGGTCGGCCTCGGCGATCGGCAGGTCGTTGATGCTGGCGTGGCGCACGCTCATCAGCCCGTCCTCGTCGAACTCCCAGTTCTCGTTGCCGTACGAGCGGAACCACCGGCCGGAGTCGTCGTGCCACTCGTAGGCGAAGCGGACCGCGATGCGTCGCTCCCCGTGGGCCCACAGCTCCTTGACGAGCCGGTACTCGTGCTCGCGGGCCCACTTGCGGGTCAGGAAGGCGACGATCTCCTCGCGTCCGATGGCGAATTCGGAGCGGTTCCGCCAGCGCGAGTCGACGGTGTAGGCGAGCGCGACCCGCTCGGGGTCACGGGTGTTCCAGCCGTCCTCGGCGAGGCGGACCTTCTCGATCGCGCTCTGCTCGGTGAACGGCGGCAGGGGCGGGCGCTTGCTCATGGGATCCTCCGGCCGTGCGGGCTCGTCCAGTTGAGAGAACGACCGTTCTCCCGATGGCCCCACCCTAGGAGAACGATCGCTCTCCTGCAAACGCGCACCCGTCCCGGCGAGTTGGCGCAGCCCGCCGCAGTACTCGGCAGCCGCACCCGCGGCACGGACCGGCCGGCTCGGCGGCAACGGAAGGCCGGCTCGGCGGCGCCGGGGGGCCGACTCGGTGGCGATAGCAGGGTGGCTCGGCGGCGCCGGGAGGGCGGGCCGGACGGCGGGACCACTCCGATGCCGCACACCGGGACGGCGTGATCCGGCCGGGTGACCTAGGGTCGGACTGCAAGCGGCCGAACGGGTGCACGCGCCCGGCGGTCCGTTCCGCTCCGCACTCCTCGGAAGGCAGTCGACCATGCCTACGACGTCCGAAACGCCTGTCCTGGACACCCTCGCCGCGATGACGATCGACTCGATCGAGCGGTGCGGGATGAGCGAGGACATGCTCATCCTGACCCGGATCGCCGCGCTCGCCGCCATGGACGCACCGACGATCTCCTACCTCGCCCACCTCGGTCCGGCCGTCGAGGCCAACGTGACCGCGAGCCAACTGCAGGACGTCCTGGTGGCGATCGCCCCGATCGTCGGGACGGCCCGGGTGATGTCCGCCGCCGGGCACATCACCGAGGCCCTCGGCGTCGCCATCGCCGTCGCCGACGCCGAGATCCAGGCCCAGGTCCGGTCGAACGGCCAGTAGGCCGGGCTTCGTACCCCGCAGCAACACGCCGACCGGCGCTCCCCCGCAGGGAGCGCCGGTCGGCGCGTGGTTCCGGAGCGGCCAACGGACTACTTCGCCGCGGCGGCCTCCAGCAGGACGTCCACCAGGCGCTCGGCGGCGTCGGGGCGGCCCTGGGCGCGGGCCCGGTGCGCCATCTCGGCACGGCACGACGGGTCGCCGAGCAGCGGTGCGACGGCCCGGCACAGGTCGTCCGCGGTCACCTCGCCGAGCAGCGCCACGGCCGCGCCGGAGTCCTGGAGGTGACCGGCGTTGTGCGCCTGCTCGTTGCCGGCCGAGGAGGCCAGCGGGACGAGCACGGAGGCCTTGCCGAGCGCGGTGAGTTCGGCGATCGTGCCGGCGCCGCTGCGGGAGACGACCACGTCGGCCAGCGCCAGCACGTCGGGGAGTTCGGGGCCGACGAAGGGCGTGACCAGGTAGCGGGCGGCGAGCTGCGGGGGCAGTGCGGCGGCCCGGGCCCGCAGGCCGTCGGCGTGCGCGGCGCCGCACTGGTGGACGACGTTGGCGCCGGTCAGCAGCCAGGGCAGCGCCTCCTCGACCAGGCCGTTGATCTGCAGCGAGCCCTGGGCGCCGCCGGTCACGTACACGGTGGGCAGGTGCGGGTCGAAGCCGTACAGGCCGAGCGCCTCGACGGCCTTGGCGGGGACGCCGTGGAACACCTCGGGACGGACCGGATTGCCCGTCACCACGGCCCGGGCGCGGGCGCCCTCGGGCAGCAGCGGGACGGTGGACTCGGAGGAGACCGCGAAGCGGGCGGCGATCCGGGCGAGCATCCGGTTCGCCAGGCCGAGGCGGACGGTCTGCTCGTGGACGACCAGCGGCGCACCGCAGCGGCCCGCGGCGCGGCCGACCGGGACGGCGACGTAGCCGCCGGTGGCGAGCACCACGTCGGGGGCGAAGTCGGCGACCACCTTGCGGGCCTGCAGGATGCCGCGGACGACCCGGAACATGTCGCGGACGTTGGCGGGCGAGGCCATCTTCAGCGGGTTCGAGGAGCGGCGGATCTTGCCGGTGGCCACCGTGGCGAAGGGGATGCCCTCGTTCGCCGCGACCCGGGCCTCCAGACCTTCGGCGGTGCCGACCCAGAGCACCTCCAGCCCCTGCCCGGCGGCGCCGAGTCGGGCCCGCAGGGTGCGCACGGCGGTCAGCGCCGGGTAGGTGTGACCGCCGGTGCCGCCGCCGGTGACGAGCAGTCGGAACGGCCGCGCGGCTGCGGGCTGGTAGTGGTCGGCGCGGTTCACGGGCGCTCCCGGGTGAGGGCGTTCGGCCCGGACTCGGCCGCGCCGGAGGGCAGTTGGACAATCAGGACGATATCAGCCCAATCACCACAGGCCCCGGCCGGGGACCCCGGGTAGGGGGACGTCCTGGCGGCACCCGTGGTTGCACCGCCGGCAATCCCCGTCGGACGGCGGCCGCCCGGCCCGGGTCGAGCGGCGGGACGGCGGACTCGCCGTCCCGCCGTCCCGCGAAGCACTGCCGGCGGCGGAACGGCCCACGCCCGCGGCCTCCGGTCAGTCCTGGATCCGCCGCCAGGGGCGGTCCGCCTCCAGGGCGAACGCCAGCTCCAGCAGGACGCGTTCCTGCCCGTGCGCCGCGGAGAGGTGGACGCCGATCGGCAGGCCGTCGTCCGTGCTGCCGGTGGGCAGCGAGATCCCCGGCGCGCCGGTCACGTTGTTGACCGGCGTGAAGGCCACGTAGCGCTGCAGGCGCCCCATCAGTTCCTCGAACGGCACGTTGGGGCTGAGGTGGCCGAGCGGCGGGGCGGTGTGGGCGAGCACCGGGGAGAGCACCGCGTCGTGGTCGCGGAACATCCCGGCGTAGGTGTGCTCGGCGCGGCGCAGCCGCCGCAGGGCGCCGGGGATGCGCGCGAACTCGCGGTGGAAGCTGCGGCGCAGGCCCGAGGTGAGGCCGTCGAGATCGGCGGTGCGGAAGCTGCGGTCCAGCAGCAGGCGGCCGGTCGCCGCGATGAGGAAGGCGATGTAGCCCCAGTAGAGGGTGAAGTCGCGGGAGAACCCCTCGTCGAAGGGGAGTGCGGTCGGCTCGACGCGGTGGCCCAGGGCCTCCAGGCTGGCCGCGGTCTCCTCGACGGCGCGGCGGGTGGCCGCGTCGGTCGCGGCGAGCGGCGAGTCGAGGACGAGGCCGATCCGCAGCGGGCGGCTGCCGGGGCCCTCGACCAGGCCGAGCGGCGGCAGGGCGGGGTTGCGGTGGTGGCGCTCGGCGGCGGCGAAGAAGGCTGCGGTGTCACGCACGGATCGGGTGAGCACGCCGTCGGTGACGAGGTCGATCGGCAGCCGGCGGCCCTGGTCGTTGGGCACCAGGCGGCCGCGGGTCGGCTTGAGGCCGACGAGCCCGCAGCAGGCGGCGGGGATGCGGATGGAGCCGCCGCCGTCGTTGGCGTGGGCGATCGGGACGACACCGGCCGCGACCAGGGCGGCCGAGCCGCCGGAGGAGGCGCCTGCCGAGTGCGAGGGCTTCCACGGGTTGCGCACCGGTTCGGCGGCGGCGTACTCGGTGGAGGCGTTGAGGCCGAACTCGGGGAGCCGGGACTTGCCGAGCACGGCGACGCCGGTGGCGAGGAACTGGTCGGCGAAGCCGGCGGTGCGCCGGGCGGGCCGGGCCCGGAAGGCGGCGCTGCCCTGCCCGGTGGGCATGCCGTGCAGGTCGACGTTGTCCTTGAGGTAGGTGGGCACGCCGTAGAACGGCGCCAGCCGGCTCTCGGCGGTCAGCCGCGGCAGCCGGGCGGCGAAGGCGACCGGTTCGAGGGCGGCGTCGACCTTCCGGGCGCGTGCCGCGGCGGCCTCCGCGAGTTCGTCCGGGCTCGCCTCGCCGGACCGGACGAGTCCGGCGAGTGCCACCGCGTCGTGGTCCCCGAGTACGTCGTCACCGAATGCGTGCACCCGATCGTCCGTCATGCCAACCCCCGCTCCTACCGGCCAGTAATACCGTTCGCGGGCCGCATTCTAGGGGCGTGGGCTGCTGCGGTACACGCCCCCTCCGGCGCGTCGCGACGCCGTCCGCCACGGGGAGCAGTGGGGCCGGCCGGCACGGGCGCGGCCGGGGCACGGCGCGGGAGTCGGCATGGGGTGGCGGCCGAGGGTGCGTCAGCCCAGGCGGGTCCGGGTACCCGGGCCGGAGTTGGACCGGCGGGTCCGGGCCGGCCTGGAGGGCCTGACGTCGGGGCCGGGGCGGGCCGTCGACGGCGCGTCCTCCCGCCCGGCGACGGCGCGTTGGGCGAGCAGGGCGACCGCCCGGGCGGCGACGGGTTCGGGAACGCCCAGGTCGGCGGCGCGCCGCTGGCAGATCGAGCACCAGACCGGGCTGGCCGGGCCGTCACTGTAGGCGAGCGACTCGGGGGGCAGGTAGCTGACGGAGCACTCCCGGCAGACGAACACGGACCTCATCCGTACACCACCCCCGCGCCGCTGCACCGACCGCACGGCGACCAGTACCGGTGCTCGCGGTGCACCTGGCTGCCGCTGACGTCCGTCTCCACCGTGTGCTGCACCTTCTCGGTGCCGCTCTGCCCGGCGCATCCCGGGCACACCTGGGGTTCTGCCACAACACCACCTCCTGTGGTCAGACGGTAGCGCGCCGCAACCATGATCGGTGGCGCATCGTCAGTCCCACGTCGCGCCGGGCGGGTTGACGGCCAGCCACGCCCCCGGCCGCGGACGGGTCAGACGCCGACCGCTCCGTCGATGCGCTCGCGCAGCAGGTCGGCGTGGCCGTTGTGGCGGGCGTACTCCTCGATCATGTGGACGAGCACCCAGCGCAGCGAGACGGGGCCGCGCCAGTCGTCCAGGCCCTCCACGTCGAGGTGCGGCGCCTCGGCGGCGAAGCGCTCGGCGAAGGCGACCTCGTCCCGCCAGGCCCGCCAGGCGTCCCGGACGATCCCGGGGTCGGCGGTGGCACCGTCGAAGTCCCCGTCGGGGTCGGCCTCCGAGACGAACAGCGGCGGCGCGTCCTGTCCGGCGAGGACGCGCCGGAACCAGCGCCGCTCCACCTCGGCGAGGTGCCGGACGAGGCCGAGCAAGGAGAGGGTGGACGGCTCGGCCGACCGTACGGCCAGCTCGGCGGAGAGCCCGCCGCACTTCATCTCCAGGGTGTGCCGCTGGGCGGCCAGCACGGCGGTGAGCAGCGGGCGTTCGTCTCCGGTCGCGGGGCCGTCGAAGCGGCCGGCGCTGCCGGCGGCCTCGAAGAGTTCTGCGCGTCGGGCGGGCTGGGTCATACCGGCATCCTGGCCCCTGCCGCGGCGTCGGGAAAGCCCCGGCCCGGGGCGCGGACGAGTGCCCGGCCGCATGGCAGCTGCCGGGCACCCGCGGTGCCGCCCGTGTGCGCGAGCGGACCCGACACAGCGAGGCGTGAAGCACCTGTTCCACCAGGTGACAGACCCGCCTCCCCAGGAGCGGACACTTTCCCACGGCCGCCCGTTCCAAGGGAAGGGCTGCACCCGAAGCAATTCGCGGGGAAGGCTCCGCGTCCGAACCGTCGAGGGAGCGCCAGTCGGACGGGGCGTCCGGCGGCGGCGTCCGACGACCGGCTCGGCGGGCCGGCATGCCGCCGTGCGGGCCGTTGACCGTCAACGGCAGCGAGCCCTCCGCGAGGTAGAAGTGTCCGGGGACGTGCTCGACGTGGAGGTGGCCGCCGTCCTCGGCAGCAGCGAGGCCACGCAGGTTGTCCGCGAACACCGACCGGCCGGCGGAGCCGCCGCCGATCACGAGGATCCGCCGCTCGCGATCCAGCCGTACGAGGACGCCGGGGCCGGCCGCCCTCCTGACCTCCACCCCCACCAGGGCGTCGGTGTCGGACGAGGGCGCGGCGGTGAGCGGCCCCTCGCCCTCGGCCACCGCGTCCGCCAGACCGTGGAGTTCCTCGGCCGAGGCGGTGACGTCGACCTCGCCGGACACGGGGTCACGGGTGAGCCTCACGCGGTCGGTCCGCCTTCGGGATCGGCCCCCGTCATGCCGGTCGGCCGCCGGACGCGTCAGCGGCGTCGTTCGGCCGTGCCGCACAACTCCGGCGCCGCTCCGCCCGTTCCTGCCGTTCCTGCCGCTCCTGCCGCTCCTGCGGCCAGGAGGTCGGCGAGGAGGGGGCGGAAGTGGTCGAAGCCGGGGGTGTCGGCGTCGGTGGACTTCGCCCGGTCGTCCCAGCGGCGGAGGGCGACGGCGTCGGCCGCGGCGGGCAGGGCGGCGAAGGCGGCGGCCTCCCCGGTGTCCATCGGGCCGCCCTGCACCCGGAGGGTGTGCTCGGAGGCCTCGGAGAGGCCGGCCCGGTACTCCGGCTCCACCGCGCACAGGTAGCGCTTGGCGTCGACGTGCAGCCGGATCGGCTCGGTGACCTCCGGACCGAACCAGCGGGCGAGCAGGTCAGCGCCGGTGCGGCTGTGCCGGTTGTCGGTGCCGGCCATCAACTGCGCGCCGGTGACGGCGCCGTGGAAGTGGCCGACGTCGTGCAGCAGGGCGGCCGCCACGAGGTGCGCCGGGGCGCCGTCCCGTTGGGCGAGGAGGGCCGCCTGCCGCATGTGCTCGGCCTGGGTGACGGCCTCGCCGAGGTACTCCGCGGCGCCCGCGCCCTCGAAGAGTTCCTGGAGGGTGTCCAGCGCCTCGGTGTGGCGGTCCAGGACGGCGAGGGCGGAGGCCAGCGAGTCCAGGTCGGCGTAGCAGCCCTGGAGGTGGCGGCGGCCGTCCCGGTCGAAGGCGGTGCGGGCGTGCAGCAGCCGGGTGTTGTCGAAGACCAGGCAGTCACCGGGGTCGAGGCGGAAGGTCAGCCGGAGTTCCGGGCGCAGGGTGATCCCGGCGAAGCGGCGGTAGGCGGCGTAGAAGGCGTCGAGGTCGGCGGCGGGCAGCCGCAGGGTGCCGATCGAGCGGTTGTTGAAGCGGATCTCGCGGATCCGGCCGAGGGCGTCGGTCTCGATCAGCGGCCGTTCGGCGTGCAGTTCGGTGGTGCGGTCGCGGAAGACGAAGGGGACGGGTGTCCGGGTGAGCAGGGCGAAGTCCGCGGGGGCCTCGGTGCGCAGCAGGTCGGCGGCGGCGAAGCCGTCGACCAGGCCGGAGTCGCCGCCCTCGGCGGCGTTCTCCAGGCAGTGCAGCAGTTGCAGGGTGGGCACCGGGTCGCGGTAGGGGTTGTCGGTGTGCGGGGCGACGGCGGCGCTGGTGAAGGCGAGGTTGTTGGGATCGGGTTCGACGCGGACGTCGAAGAGTTCGCCGTAGTTGGTGACCCGGACGTGGCCGAAGGTGCGGACGACGGCGAGCACTTGGCGGTCGGTGGCGGGGACGCCGCGCAGGACGGCGAAGCCGAGGTGGCGGACGGCGCGCAGCACCGCGGCGCGTTCGGCGGGGTCGGCGAGGTAGGCGTCCCAGTGGGCCTCGGGGACACCGGCGGCGAAGTCGGCGGCGCGCCACAGCCGTTTGGCGGCCTCGGTGCGGTGGTCGCCGGGGTGCCGGAGCGCGGTGTCCGCGGTGTCCGGGTCCGCCGGGACATCCGGGTCGCCAAGGCCGGGACCGGTGGCGGCGGCGAGCCGGGCGAGCGGGTAGCGGGAGCGGTGGCCGTCGGACCAGAGCACCGCCAGGTGACCGTCCTGCTCGGTGCTCTCGCGGACGGCGAGGCCGGCGGGCAGGTCGGTGATCTGGAACAGCTTCTGGTCGTTGCCGGGGTCGCGGCACTCGGCACAGGGGCAGTTGTCGCGCAGCCAGTAGCCGGACAGGGCACGGGGATCGGACATGCTGGGTCCTTCGGACGGCGGCCGTATCGGGCCGAGTTGTACAGTCAACCCGCTCTCGACGGCGACCCTGCCGAAGGCCGGTGACCGGCCCCGCACGCCCAGGTTAAGGGAAGGGAAACAGCAGGCCACGGGCGGGAGGACGGGGCCGCCGGGGCCACTCGTTCGGGCGAGCCGACGGCATGTCGGCCGTGCGACGGTGCGCGGCACGGGCCGACGATGGGCCCGACCGCCGTCCGCGTCCGCCGCCCTGGAGATCCCCATGATCCGCCGGACCTTGTCCACCGCCCGCCTGCTGGCCGGCGCCACCGCCCTCACCGCCGCCCTCGCCACCACCGCCGGCTGCGGCTCCGACCCGGCTCCGGTCGGCGCGGCGCCGTCCGGGCCGGCGAGCGGCACGTCGATCGCCTGCAACGGCTCCGGGCAGCTGCTCGGCGCGGGCTCGACCGCGCAGGCGAACGCCGTCGACATCTGGAAGGTCGCCTTCGGGACGGCGTGCCCGGACATCACCGTCACCTACGGCGGCGGCGGTTCGGGGGCGGGCGTGCAGCAGTTCAACCAGGGCAAGGTCACCTTCGCCGGGTCGGACGCGCCGCTGAAGCCGGAGGAGGTCACGGCCTCGAAGCAGGTGTGCACCGGGGGGCAGGGCATCGACCTGCCGATGGTCGCCGGGCTGATCTCGATCGTGTACGACGTCGACGGCGTCGACGGCCTGGTGCTCGACGCCCCGACCGTCGCCAAGGTCTTCGACGGGCAGATCACCAAGTGGAACGACCCGGCGATCGCCGCCCTCAATCCGGGCGCCGCGCTGCCGAACGCCACGATCCAGAGCTTCCACCGCGGCGACGACTCGGGCACCACCGCGAACCTCACGGCCTACCTCGCGGCGGCCGGCCACGGCGCCTGGCCGTACCCCCCGGGCAAGACCTGGGCCGGACGGGGCGGCCAGTCCGCCAACGGCTCGGCCGGCGTGTCGGCGCAGGTGAAGCAGGTGCAGAACTCGATCGGCTACGTCGAGCTCTCCTACGCCGAGACCAACGGCCTCAGGAGCGCCGCGATCAGCACCGGCGCCCCGCAGCCGGTCGCCGCGACGGCGGCCAACGCGGCCACCACCTTCGCCGGGGCCACGGTCGCGGGCACCGGCAGCGACCTCGCGCTGGACCTCGACTACGCGACCACGGCGCCCGGCGCCTACCCGATCGTCCTGGTCACCTACGAGATCGTCTGTGACAAGGGCAACAGGGCCGGCACGCTGGACGCCCTCAAGTCCTTCCTGACCTACACCATCAGCGCGCCCGCCCAGCAGGCCATCGGCGCGAAGGGCTACGTCCCGCTGCCGCAGGAGGTCGCCTCCAAGGTCCAGGCAGTGATCCCGACACTGTCCTGAGCAGCGCCCCCGGCGTGAGCCCGCCCCGCCCTGGGGGCGGGCTCACGGGCCCGTGGGCTGCGGCCCCGCCCTGCTGCCGTCGGGCCCGGTGCTACTGTCGGACCATCAAACGGGGAGTTGTCCCCGTTTTGCTGGAAGGGGTGGGACTATGGCGGACACGGCTCTGGTGCTCGGCGGCGGCGGGACGCTGGGCGGTGCGTGGGAGATCGGCGTGCTCGCCGGTCTGGCCGGGGCCGGGGTCGACCCGACCGGCGCGGACACCGTGATCGGCACCTCGGCGGGTGCCGTCCTCGGCGCCCGGCTCACCTCCGGGGTCGACCCCGCGCAGCTCCTCGCGGGCGAGCTCGCGGGCACTCCCTCGGTGGACGTCCGGGTGACGGCAGGTCAGACCGCCCGCTACCTCTGGGCCGCGCTGGCCGCCCGCGACCCGGAGCGGTCCGTCCGGCGCCTCGGCCGGGCCGCCCTGGCCTCCCGGGCGGCGCCCGAGTCGGCGGTCCTCGCGGTGATCGGCGTGCTGCTCGACGGCGTCCGCGACTGGCCCGACCGCGACCTGCGGCTGGCCTCGGTCGACGCGCTGACCGGTGAGCTCGCGGTCTTCGACGCGTCCTCGGGGGTACCGCTGCCGCTGGCCGTGGCCGCCAGCTCGGCCGTGCCGGTGCTCTGGCCGCCGGTGTCGGCCGCGGGACGGCGCTGGATGGACGGCGGCACCCGGTCGACCACCAACGTGCAGCTGGCGCGCGGTCACCGGCGGGTCCTCGCGCTCGCCCCGGTGCCCCGGGCGGTCGGGCCGCACCCGGACGCCGTGGCGCAGGGCGCCGAACTCGCCGCGGAGGGCGCCGAGGTCCTCGTGCTCACGCCGGACGCCGACGCCCGCCGGACTATCGGCCGCAATCTGCTCGACGCCTCGCGCCGGGCGGCCGTGGCCGAGGCCGGCCGCCGGCAGGGAGCGGCCTGCGCCGGTGCGGCGGCGGCGGTGCTGGGCCGCTGAGGCGGCGTGGGCTCAGTGCGCGGGGCGGGTGGCCCGCAGCAGGAGCAGGGCGATGTCGTCGGTGTGCTGCCCGGAGGGCCAACCGACCCGGACCAGGCCGTCGATGAGGTCGTCGAGGCCGTCGGAGCGGTGGTCGGAGAGGTGCGCGGCGAGGCCGTCGGTGATCAGCTCGAGGTCCGTGCCGGGCACCTCCACCAGTCCGTCGGTGTAGAGCGCGAGCAGGGTGCCGTCGGGCAGCGGCAGGGTGGTGAGCGGGTAGCCGGCGGCCACCTCGATGCCGAGCAGCGGGCCCGGTTCCAGGTCGAGCAGGTGGGCGCGGCCGCCCGGGCGGCGCAGCAGCGGCGGCGGGTGGCCGGCGGAGGCGAGGGTGGCCTGGCGGCGGCGCAGGTCGAGGTGGACGTAGAGGCAGGAGACCAGGAGGTCGGGTTCGAGGTCGATCAGCAGGTGGTTGGTGCGGGCGAGGACCTGGTCGGGGGCGGCACCGGCGGCGGCGTGGGCGTGCACGGCGGTGCGGACCTGGCCCATCAGGGCGGCCGCGGCGACGTTGTGGCCCTGGACGTCGCCGATGACGGCGGCGGCGGTGCGCTCGTCGAGCCTGATGAGGTCGTAGAAGTCGCCGCCGATGTCCTGTCCGAGGCTGGCGGGCAGGTAGCGGGCGGCGAAGTCCAGCCCGTCGAGCCGCGGCAGGGTGCGGGGCAGCAGCGCCGCCTGCAGGCCGTGGGCGAGGTCGTTCTTGGCGTCGTAGAGGCGGGCCCGGTCCAGGGCCTGGGCGATCAGGCCGGCGAGCGAGGTGAGGACGGCGCGTTCGTCGGCGGTGAAGGCGTGCGGGCGGGTGTAGGAGACCACGCAGACGCCTACGGGCCGGCCGGAGACGATCAGCGGGAGGACCGCCCAGGCCTGCTTCCCGCTGATCCGGGGCGCGTCCGGGTAGCTCCGGGCGATCTCGGCGGGGCTGGCGAAGAAGGACGGGATGCCGTCGGTGAGCGCCCGTCCGGCGGGGCTGAGGGCGGTGTCCAGCGGCAGGCCGTCCAGCCGTTCGACGGCCTCGGCGGAGTAGCCCCGGTGGCCGATGATCCGCAGCCGGCCGGCGTCGGCCGCGGAGAGGAGGAGGGCCTGGGCGCCGAACGCCGGCAGGATCTGGTCGGCGACCATGTCGACGACGTCGCGCACCCCGACGGCCTCGGTCAGTGCGGCGGCGAGGTGCATGAGTTGCTGGAGGCGCCCGATCGAGGGCGAGAACGCCGCGCCGGGCTCGCCGGCCGGCCGCTCGGCGAGGACTCCTCCGGGCGCTGCTCCGGATTCTTCGCCCGCTCCGGTGGTCGCCGGCGGTGCGGTGCGGGTGCTCGGCGTGATCCGGACGCTGATGCCGCCGGGGTCGGGGAAGAGCTGGAACTCCAGCGGCCGGTCGGGCGGCCGCAGAGCGGTGAAGGCGGTGGGCTCGCGGCTGATCACCGCCGTCCGGTAGCGCTCCTCCAGCGCGGGGTCGTCGAGCCAGGGCAGGACGCTCCAGGGCAGCGCGCCGATCAGCTCCTCGGCGGGCAGTCCGAGCAGGCCGGCCGCGGTGGCCGTCAGGAAGGTGATCCGGCCCTCCAGGTCGAGCGCGAGCGCGCCCTCGGGCAGGCGCTCGGCGTAGTCGGCGGCGGCCTGCCCGTCCTGCTCCGCGCGGGGGCGGACGAGTTCGTCGGGGACGATCCACGGCTGGTCGGGGAGCTCGGGCGGGCCTCCCGCCGCGTCGAGCAGGCGGGCCGCCCGCCGGGCGCCGGCCGCGGCGTTGTCGCAGTCCCGGCGGGTGGCGTGCGCGGCGTGGTCGGCGGGCCAGAGCAGTTGGAGGGCGCCCCAGGTGCGGTGCTCGCCGACGACCGGGGCCGCGGCGAGCGAGAACCGGTAGGGCAGGGCGGCGGCGACCCGCGGGTAGCGGCGCACCATGTCCTCCTGGCTGCCGATCCACACCAGCCGCTGCTCGCGGGTGGCGTCGGTGATGGGCGTGGGGCCGCTCAGCGGCAGCCGGAGCCAGGGCGCGACGAAGTCCAGCGGCACGCCGTACATCACTGCCAAACGCAGCACCGGTTCGTCGGGGGCGAGCAGGAAGAGGCCGCCGACGCTGGCGTCCGCACGACGGACGGTGACGGCGAGCGCCTCGACCAGCGCCTCGACCGACGGCCGGCGCGGGACGGGCGGGGTCTCAGCGGTCGCGGACACCGCGGGCCCCTCTCCCCCGGCGCCCCGGGCCCACCCGGCCGGGTCCCGGGCGGCGGCCGTTCCCGGCCCGCCGGCGCCGCGCCGGACGGGTGCACCCCTTCCCCCCGGATCGGCGGAACGGTGCAGCTCCCATAACCGGGACGGTACGCCGGTACCGCAGCGGCAGCCCGCCGGACGGGAGGGCTGCCGGCCGACGCCTCCGCCGGGGTCACCGAGGGCGCGGCCGGGCACGGAGGCACGGACGCGGATCCACCGCCGCGCGGGTCGGGCACGGACGGTCCGGGCGAGCAGCGCGGGCGCCGGCTCTGAGGCCGCGGCCCGCTCCTGTTCCCGCCCGGGGCCGGGGTGTGCGGTGTCAGTGGCCGGCGGGTTCCACGAGGACCACGGCGAGGCCGATGACGGCTCCGACCAGGCCCGCGAGGACGGCCGCGAGGGGCCGCTGCCCATCCGCTGCCCATCCGCAGGCCACCCGTGCAGCCCCGGACGAACAGGGCGGCCACGCTCACGGCGACCGAGGCGAGCAGCGCCGTGTGCAGCCCGTCAGGCCGACCGCGGAGGCGCCGATCAGCGGCAGCGGGCCGACGGCGGAGAGCAGCAGCGGGCTGCTGACGAACAGCATCCTCCGGAGGTCGCGGCCCGAGGCGAGGCGGCGGTGGACGATCCGGTGCGCCTGTTCGTCGGCGACCAGGGTGGCGAGCCAGAGACCGACGGCCGTGGCGCAGACCGCGAGGGCGGCCTTCCAGGTCGTCAGGGACTCGACGGCGGAGAGGCCGACCACCACGGCGACCATGGTGATGGTGGCGTAGATGCGTTCCTTGAGCTGCTCGGTGAGCGCGTCCACGCGCTCGGACGGCGTCTCCCCGTCGGGGTGCCGCCCCGTCCTCCTCGCTCATGGCACCTGCCCCCTCTCCTCGGACGGTCCGGCCGGCCTGCCGGCCGGACCCGCCCGGTGTCGGGCCAGGCCGGCGCCCCGTGGTTCCCCCACCGCGGAGGGGCGGACACCGCCCGGCCGCCGTACGGCCCCGGGCGGCGGGGTCAGCGGCGGAGGCCGGCGAGCAGCGCGCCGAGGGCGAGGTCGAAGCGGGCCCGGTGGTCCTCCGGGGTGCCGAGACCGCCGGCCACGGCGGCGGCGAGGGTGGGGTGGGCGGTGAGGTCGGTGTCGGTCGGTTCGTCGGGGTGGCCGGGGGTGGTGGCCGCCTCGGCCAGGCACTGGCCGATCACCAGGGTGGCCACGGAGTTGACGATCCGCAGGGCGTCCACGGGCGCGATGCCGGCCCGGCCCAGGAAGGCCGCGGTGTCCTCGACGATCCGCAGCGCCTCCGCGGAGCGGGCCGGGCGGGTGGCGACCAGCACGATCACCCCCGGGTGGCGGAGCAGTTCGGCGCGGAAGGCGGTGGCGAAGTCCCGCAGCCGTTCGGGCCAGGCGTCGGCGGGGCCGTCCAGCTCGGGGCGGACGGCGGTGACGACCCGTTCGACGAGGCCGTCCAGCAGGGCGGCCTTGTTCGGCACGTAGTGGTAGAGCGTCATCGCCTCGACGCCGAGTTCGGCGCCGAGCCGGCGCATGGAGAGCTTCTCGACGCCGTCCCGGTCGGCGAGGTCGAGGGCCGCGTGCAGCACCTTCTCCCGGCTGAGCCCGGCCCTCCTGGGGGTGGCGGCGTCCACGGCTGTCTCCGTTCGCGAGCGGGTCCGCTTGACTTTCTTACGGCGTAAGGCGAGAGTAGCGCACATCGCAGTCTTACATCGTAAGGGGGATTCGGACCATGTCCGCGGACCGGAACAAGCAGCTCGTCACCGACTTCTTCGCCGCCCTCGACGAGGCTCGGACGGCCGACCTCGGCGACTACCTGGCCGCCGACGTGGTCGACCACAACAAGATCATTCACGGCGAGCCGGACGAGCCGGGCGCCGCCTTCGCCGCGATCGGGATGCAGCTCTCCGCGCTGGCGCCGTACCGCGCGCGGATCGACGAGCTGATCGCCGAGGGCGACCGGGTGGTCGCCCGGATCACCCAGTCCGGCGTCAGCTCCGGCGCCCATCCCCGGATGCCCGTCCCGACCGGCCGCGCCTTCGAGAACGAGGCGATCTTCGTCTTCACCGTCGTGGACGGCCGGATCACCGAGATCCGCGGCGTCTCCGACCGGCTCGGCCTCTTCCTCCAGCTCGGCTGGGACTGGCCGACGGCGGACTGACCCCCGCACGGGCCCGAAGTCCCGGCGCCCCGGGGCCGTCCGGCCCGGCGGTCGGCCCCCGCCGGCCCTGTGCCCCGCGCCGCGGCCGTGCTGGCATGGAAGTGACGGGGGCCGCCGAACGGGCGGGCCGCGCAGGAGGAGGACCGCGCGGGAGGAGCCGATCGGGGAGAAGAGGGTGAGAGCCATGCGTGCGGTCATCGTGTACGAGAGCATCTACGGCAACACGCGCGAGGTGGCCGAGGCCGTGGCGGACGGCGTCCAGACGGCACAGCCGGAGGCGGTCGTGCGGTGCCTGCCGGCGGCCGAGGCCGGACCGGAGGTCACCCGGTCGGCCGACCTTCTCGTGGTCGGCGGCCCCACCCACATGCACGGCATGACCTCCGCGCTGAGCCGCCGGATGGCCGTCGCCGCGGAGAAGAAGAAGGACCCGGACGGCGCCGCGGAGCGGACCGCCGCGGCCGCTGGCAACGGCCCCGGCCTGCGCGGCTGGTTCCACTCGCTGCCCGAGGGCGGACCGGGCGTGCGCGCCGCCGCCTTCGACACCCGCGCCGACATCAGGGCGAGCGGCGGAGCCGCGCACGGCATCGCCCGCCGGCTGTCTCACCACCACTACGACGTGGTCGCCCGGCCTGAGGGCTTCGTCGTCGAGGACGCCGAGGGGCCGATCCGCACCGGCGAACTCGAGCGGGCCAAGGCCTGGGGCGCGGCGCTGATCTGACGCCCCGAGGTCCGGAACGCACCGACCGGCGGCCCCGGGAACGGGACCGCCGGTCGCTGTGCGGGTCTGCGCGGCGCCGGACGCCGCGGTGCTCAGCCGACGTGCACGCGCGGGCGCCGCGAGCGGTCGGGCTCCGCCTCGCGGAGCACCTCGCGGGTGACCGGGGCGACCTCGCCCTGGCCGAACAGGAAGAACCGCAGGAACTGGGCGAACGGGTTGCCCTCGGTCCACTCGAGTGTTCCAGCGTGAGGATGCGGTACCGGTCGTGCAGCACCTCGCCGCGCACCCGCAGTTCGGCCTCGAAGTCGGACGGGTCCCGGACGGTCACCTCGACGAACAGCAGGTCGTCCTCGGGGGCGATGCCGTTGTCGGCCCGGATCTGGGAGGTCTTGTCCCGGTACTCGGCGAGGTCCCGGTTGCTCGGCTCGTTGGCGATCAGACGGATGTCCCGGTGCGCGCAGTCGCGGACGAACCGCTCCGCGATCGGATCCAGCACGACGTCGGTGACCCGCAGTTCGAAGGCACGGGCGAGTCGCGAGGCCAGCGAGATCAGGATGATGCCGGCGATGAAGCAGGCACCGATCTTCACGCCGTCCGGGCGCTCGGCGATGTTGAGGGCCGTCGTGTAGAGGAAGACCGCGGCGATCACCGCGAAGCCGATCGTCCAGCCGCGCTGGCGGGCGCGTCGGGCGGCGATGGTCACCGCGATCGCGGCCGAGCTGATCAGCACCAGCACACCCGTCGCGTACGCGCCGCCCTGCGCGTCGACGTCGGCGTCGAAGATCCAGGTGACCAGGAAGGCCACCGCGGTCAGCACCAGGACGGTCGGGCGGACGGCCCGCGCCCAGTGCGGGGCCATCCCGTAGCGGGGCAGGTACCGCGGCAGCAGGTTCAGCAGGCCGGCCATCGCCGAGGCGCCGGCGAACCAGAGGATGGCGATGGTCGAGACGTCGTAGACGGTGCCGAACGCGCTGCCCAGGTACTCGTGGGCCAGGTAGGCGAGGGCGCGACCGTTGGCCTCGCCGCCGGGCCGGAACTGGTCGGCCGGGATCAGCAGGGTGGTGATGAAGCTGGTGGTGATCAGGAAGACGCTCATGATCACGGCGGCGGTGGTGAGCAGCCGGTGGGTGCCGCGGATCCGCCCGGTCGGCCGCGCCTCGGTGTCGCCGGACCCGCCCTTGACGTGCGGCATCACGGCGACGCCGGTCTCGAAGCCGGAGAGGCCGAGCGCGAGCTTCGGGAAGACGATCAGCGAGACGCCGATCATCGCGACCACGTTGCCGTGCTCGGCGGTCAGCGCGCCAGACCCACCGCCAGGCCGATCGCCTCGCCGAACCCCTTGAGGAAGACGGCACCGAGCAGCGCGATCAGCAGCAGGGTGATGAGCACCTGCCGGCCGTGCAGCGCACCGGTCAGGTGCGGGTTCTCCACCAGGTGGGCCGTGGCGTCGGCGGCGGAGAGCGTGATGGTGATGAGGAAGTCGGTGGCGGCGAAGCCGAGCAGGACGAGGACGAAGAGCTTGCCCTGCCAGAAGCTCAGCAGCCGTTCCAGCATGGCGATCGAGCCCTCGCCGTGCGGGCTCTCCTTCGCCACCCGGCGGTACACCGGCAGCGCCCCGCAGAGGGTCACCACGACCAGCACGATGGTCGCCACCGGTGAGAGCAGACCGGCCGCGAGGGCCGCGATGCCGGGCTGGTAGCCGAGGGTCGAGAAGTAGTCCAGACCGGTCAGGCACATCACCCGCCACCAGCGCTGTCCGTGCTCCTGGGGCGCCTGGGCGTGCGGGCCCGAGTGCTGCTTGGCCCGGTCCGACAGCCCCTCCAGCAGCCACGCCCGCAGCCGGCTCGGCGCCGCGGGTGGAGGGGGGACCGGCGGGGAGGTTGTGGACACGGCGGACTCCGTCGAGAGGGCAAAACGATCAAGCCGCCCGGTGGGCGGCCCCGCCAGAGTAGACAGGCGATTCGTCGGCCTCTTTCGCCATCACGTACAACATCGGCACCCCGTCCTGGCACTACCGGTTGTGTCGGCCAACGGTTCGAGGACACTCGACCGGCGGACGGCCTGGGCGGTCCGGACGCCGCCCGGAACGGCTGCCGCCCTCCGCCCGGTAAGCAAAACCGCACGTCACCGCAGGTCCGAACGGCACCGGACGGCCCACCCGGACGCCCCGGCGGCCACCGTCGGCCCGCCTGTCCGACCGCGCCGGGACACTCGCCGACGGCAGGGCGGCACGGACGGCCGAGCCGGGGGGCGCAGCCGCGGGCGGTCGAATCTTGACGGATCTTTAACGCCTCTGCAGGCGCCCTCCCACCCTGCAGGACGGGGCTCACGAGCTCACCCCCGTGGCGGCTCCTCCCCCGGGTCCCCCCGGCTCCGCCTCCGCCCTCAGGGCCGGTCGTGCCACCTCATGACACCGGTTCCCCGCGGTCAGGCCCGGCGGGCGTACGACGTGAGGCGATCGGCGAGTGCGGCGACGAGGTCGCGGAGTTCGTCGGGGCGCTCGACGACGAACGGCCGATCGAGTGCGGCGAGTACCGGCGGCAACCAGTCGAGCCGCTCCACCCTCAGCTCGACGCGCCGCCAGCGCTCGGCCGCCCGGTCCTCGCCGGCCTCCGGCTCGTGCTCCTCCAGACTCGCGAGGCCGGCCGGAAGCCGGGCGCGGATCTGCTCGACCGTCCCGTGGATCCGCACGGTCACCTGGTGCCGGTACTCGGCCGTGGCGAACCCCGACAGCACGCGCTGGGCCGGACCGGGACCCGCCGGCGCTTCGAACGAGCCGGGCAGGGTCCGCGCGTCCGCGATGCGATCGAGCCGGAAGGTCCGCTCCTCACCGATCCGGGCGTCCTCGCCCGTGACGTACCACCGACCCCCGTGGGCGACGATCCCGTACGCGTGCAGTGTGCGCTCGCTGCGCCGTCCGTCACGGTCGGTGTAGCGGATCGAGACCGGTCGGTGGTGGCGCACCGCATCGGCGATCGTGAGCAGGACCCCGGAGTCCGGGGTGTCGACCTCCGCGGGCCGATCGGTGAAGGCGAGGGATTCCAGGAGCGTGTCGAGCCGGCCGGCGATGTGCTTGGGCAGCACCCGCCGGATCTTGGCCGATGCCGTCTCGCTCGCCGTGCGCTGCGTCGTCGTCAGTCCTGCTCGGCGGCCGGCGACCAGGCCGAGCAGCACGGCCAGCGCCTCGTCGTCGCTGAGCATGAG
Source organism: Streptomyces sp. NRRL B-24484 (assembly GCF_000717715.1). Classification (GTDB taxonomy): domain Bacteria; phylum Actinomycetota; class Actinomycetes; order Streptomycetales; family Streptomycetaceae; genus Kitasatospora. The sequence continues at coordinate 197,876 of NZ_JOAI01000004.1, forward strand.
CGGAGGCAAGCGGTACCCGCGGCCGAGCCGGTAGCCGCCGTACCGGCCGCGCACCGATTCCACGGGCACGTCGAGGTCGATCAGCTGGTCCACGTACCGGCGCACGGTGCGCCCCTCGACGCCGAGCCGGTCGGCGAGTTCGGCCACCGTGCGGGTGCCGCCCGACTGCAGCAGCTCCAGGAGTGTCAGTACGCGTCCGGTGGGTCGAGACATGTTCGCAGCCTAATGCGAATACAGGACCGATTCTGTCCACTATTCCTCCTAGCCTGCGACTGCACGTGTCAGGCACGACCAAGGAGATTCCCATGGACTTCGTCTCGATCCGCATCATCACCGGCGACGTGGCGCGCCTCGTCGACTTCTACGAGCGGGCCACCGGGGCACGGGCGACGTGGGCGACCGAGGACTTCGCCGAACTCAGGACCGCGGGCGCCACCCTCGCGATCGCCGGCACCCGCACCGTCCCGCTGTTCGCCCCGGGCTCCGCCCGCCCTGCGGACAACCACAGCGTGATCACCGAGTTCCTCGTCGACGACGTGGACCGCGTGCACCGGGACCTCGGCGGCTTCGTCACCGACTTCGTCACCGAGCCCACCACGATGCCGTGGGGCAACCGGTCGCTGCTGTTCCGCGACCCCGACGGCAACCTCGTCAACTTCTTCACCCCCGTCACCCCGGCGGCCGTCGAGAAGTTCGCACGCTGAGCCCGGGCACGGCCGCCAGGCCGGGGAGACCGCGCAGTTCGGACGTACGCCACGGCGCGGAGCGGGGGTGAGCCGGCGAGGCCGCCGTGAACGGGGCCTCGCCGCTGCCGTCGCGCACGGATGCTCCGTCACCTGCCGCGCACAGGTGGCCGGGTCACCGCCCGTCGACCGCCCGGTAGGTGCAGACGTTGACGCCGGTGCCGCTGGTGACGGTGGAGACCAGTTCGAGCGTCCGCTTGGCGCCGTCCGCCGGGAAGATCGACTTGCCGCCGCCGAGGAGCACCGGCATGACCATGAGCTTGAGCTCGTCGACCAGGCCCTCCGCGATCAGCGTGCGGGCGAGGGTCGGGCTGCCCATGACCAGCAGGTCGCCGCCCTCGGCCTTGTGCAGGGCGGCGATCCGTTCGACGGCCTCGGCGCCGGGCAGCAGCGTGGTGTTGGCCCAGGTCAGCTCGGAGTCGCCGAGCGTCGCGCTGACCACGTACTTGGGGATCGCGTTCATCCGGTCGGCGAACGGGTCGCCCGCCCGGTCGGGCCAGGCGGCGGCCATCGTCTGCCAGGTGCGACGGCCGAAGAGCAGCGCGTCCGCGGTGCTCAGCGCCGCGTCGAAGGCACCGCCCACCACCTCCGGGTCGAAGAACGGGTGGGACCAGCCGCCGTGGGCGAAGCCGCCGTCGGTGTCCTCCTGCGGGCCGCCGGGCGCCTGCACCACGCCGTCCAGGCTCATGAACTCGCTGACCACGATGCGCACGGTGCTCGATCCTCCAGCTGGGTCGGGACGCGGACGGAGGGCCCCCGACCGCTCCGGCATCATGGCACCCGGCACCGACAGTGCGGCGGAGGTGGCCGTCCGTCAGGTCGCGGTGCCGCACCGGCGATCGACCCGCCGGCCGCGGAGGCGCGCCGGGCGTCAGCCGTACCAGGACGCCTCGGTCGGGCGGGCCCGGCGCGGCACCTCGCGCTCGGCCATCGGGACGCGGACGTCGCCGGCGACCAGCACGCAGGTCGGGATTCCGGTGAACACGCCCGGCAGGGCGATCCGCACCTCGACGTGCCGGGGCGGACCGGTCGGCAGGACGGCGATCAGCGTGCGTTCCTCGGGGTGGTGTCCGTGCACGCGCTCGAACGCCACCTCGTGCCCGTCCACCAGCACCTCCAGCTCCCGGACGCCGCCGAGGCGGACGCCCGCGGTCACCGAACAGCCGGCGTACTCGCAGTGGAAGTGGTACTCGCGGCCCATGTCCGCCTCCCGACGCTGCTCCGGGCGTGTCGTGCCCGTCCCTCCATCCTGACACCCGGCCGGCCGGACCCGCAGGACGGGCGTCCGCGGGCACCGGCCGTGACGGCCCGTCCTCCGGACGGCGGATCCCGCTCCCCCGGAGGGAGCAGCGGCCGTGACCGTTCGGCCGTCGCACCGTTGGCCGCGCGGAGCACCGTTCCGGCACCCCACCGTCCAAGGAGAGACCCATGCGAAAGTACGTCCGGACCGCCGTCGTCGGCGCCCTGCTGGGCGCGAGCGCGCTGGCCGCCGTGCCGGCGGGCGCGGCCGGGAACACCGCCTACCCGGAGCCCTCGAAGCAGGAGCACCTGTACGCGGTGCCGGTGGCGGGCATCACCGACGTCGGGGACCTCACCAAGCTGGCGCTGCTCGGCCACGACTTCGCCGGGCTGCTCGGCCACTGACGCACCGCGCGGAGAGCCCCGGGGCCCGGGCAACCGGGCCCGGGCAGGGCCCCGGGCCCGCAGACGCTCGGGCTCACCGGGGCCCAGGCCTACGGGCCTCGGCTCAGAGGTCGAGGACGATGTCCCGGTCGGGGCGGGCGCAGCAGATCAGCGCGTTGCCGGGGGCGGGGGCCTCGACCGGCTCGGGCCGGTACGCGACCGCGCCGTCCAGCAGGCGGGTCTCGCAGGTGCGGCAGACGCCGGTGCGGCAGGACCAGCGGACGGCGACGTCGCAGGCCTCGGCGAGTTCCAGCAGGGTGCCGTACTCGTTCTTCCACGGGACGGTGAGGCCGCTGCGGGTGAACGCCACGGCGGGGCCGTCCCCGGGGGTGCCCGCCGGCGGGTGCGGGGCGGGGGCCGCGCCGGGGGCGGCGATGCCGGGGGTGAGTCCGGCGGCGGTGCCGAAGAGCTCGGTGCGGATCCGGTCGGGGGCCAGGCCCGCCGAGGTGAGCGCCGCGGTGAGGTCGGCCATGAACGCGGCGGGGCCGCAGAGGTGGGCGTCGGCGTCGGCGGGCAGGCCGAGGCCGGCGACCAGCTCCGCGCCGAGCCGTCCGCGGTCGGTGTAGTCGGTGCCCTGCCGGTCCTGGGGGCGGGGGCGGCTGTAACAGATCCGGGTGTGCGAGCGGGGCAGCCGGGCGAGCAGGTGGCGGGCCTCGGCGGCGAAGGGGTGCTCGGAGCCGTCCCGGGCGCCGTGCAGCCACCACACCGGTCGGGTGGGCGAGGTCTCGGCGAGGGCGTGCAGCATCGCGAGGACGGGGGTCACGCCGACGCCGGCCGAGGCCAGCACGACGGGGGTGCGGCCCGGGGCGAGGGTGAAGCCGCCGCGGGGTGCGGCGGTCTGCAGGGTGTCGCCGGTCCGCAGGCTGCGGTGGAGCCAGGCGCTGGCCGTGCCGTGGGTCTCCCGTTTGACGCTGATCCGGTACCGCTGGGCGCCGGGCGGGCCGGAGAGCGAGTAGCTGCGCAGCAGGGCGGGCCGGCCGGGGTCGGGGGCGAGCCGGACGGTGAGGTACTGGCCGGGTGCGGCGGCGGGCAGCGGCCCGCCGTCGGGGTCGGCGAGCCAGATGGAGAGGGTGCTGCGGCTCTCGATGGCGGTGGCGGCGACGGTGAGCGGGCGGAATCCGTCCCAGGCGGGCCGCGGGTCGGTGCCGTCGGGGTTGAGGCCGGGGTTGCCGGCCGTGCCGTCCGGTGCGTCGGCCTGCTGCAGGAGGGCGCGGAAGGAGCCCTGCCAGCCGGGGCTGAGGGCGGGGATGCGCAGCGCCGCGGCGATCCGCGCCCGCGGCCGTTCGGGCAGGTAGAGCAGGGCGTCGGTCTCGGCGACGGTCATCCGCTCGGGCCCGTCGGCGATCTTGACGATCTCCTGGTCGGCCTCGACCTCTCCCTCGGTGAGGACGCGGAGGTAGAAGCCGGGGCGGCGGTGGGTGACCAGCAGGGCGGGCATCCGGGGCTCGTCCAGGCGCAGGCCGACCCGGTAGCAGGTGACCCGCGGCTGGGTGACCTCGAAGACGGCGCCGCCGATCCGGTAGCGGTCGCCGATGCAGACCTCGTCGTCGGGGAGGCCCTCCACGGTGAAGTTCTCGCCGAAGTGACCGGGGGCGAGGTCGTCACGGCCGAGGACCTGCTGCCAGTGCCGGTAGGAGTCGAGCTGGTAGACCATCACGGCGCGCATCTCGCCGCCGTGGCCGCCGAGGTCGCCCTGGCCGTCGCCGTCGAGGTTGAGCCGGCGGGCGGCGCAGGGGCCGGTGACGGGGTGCTTCCAGATGCCGGTGCGGACGGTGCGGCCCTGCCAGGTGACGTCCTCGGGCAGGCCGACGTTGACGGAGATCAGTCTGGCCACGGTGCTCAGCCCCTCGTCACGGGCGTTCGAAGAGTTGCAGGACACCGCCGACGGAGAAGCAGAGGGCGCCGGTGACGGTGCCCCAGTTGGCGATGTCGCCGTTGATCAGGCTGCCGGTGGAGGGCCTGGTGAAGGCGGCGAGCGCGGAGACCATGAACAGCACCGAGCCCAGCTGGTTGACCCCGACGATCCACCAGCCGAGGTCGCGCGGCAGGACGCGCAACCGGCCGTGGCAGACCTCGACGAAGCCGAGGTGCCCGGAGATCAGGAACAGCACGCAGCCGATCACGTCGGGTGCCCAGATCAGCCGGTTGACCTGCTGGACGCTGAGCCCCTGCAGGAAGGAGTCCAGCAGGTTGACGGCGAAGACCAGGGTGCCGGCGAACAGGACGAAGGCGCTCAGCCAGTCGACCCGCATCGGTTCGTACCGCCACCACCGCCAGCGGCGGGTGACGAGGGCGCCTTCGCCGCCCGCGACGTGGCGCGGCGCGTTGATCACCTGGAGCAGGGTGACGTAGCCGCCGGTGTTGAAGCAGAGCCCGCCGACGAAGTAGATGACGGCGCTGGTGGTGGCGTCGCCGGAGCCGAACTGGGCGACGGAGGCGCCCGCCGCGAAGAGCGCCCCGCCGAACACGAAGGCGATGGAGGCGACGGTGTTCAGCCGGCGCAGCCGGGCGACGGAGACCTCGTCCGCCCTGGCGTGCCGGACGGTGGGGCTGCCGGGCGCCCGGACGGCGAGCAGGCCGCGGCGCCTGGCGGGGCGCGACTCCCAGACCGCGGTGCCGCCACCGGGCAGGCCCCAGGTGACCCGGGTCGTGAACGGGCCGGCGCCCTCGGCGCGCGGCGCCCCGGCCCCGGGCCGATCGGCGGGCCCGGGCCGGTCCGACCGCTCCTGCTGCTCCTGCTGCTCCCGCCGGTCGGACGGCTCCGGCCGGTCGGCCGGCTCGGGCTGCTCGGGCTGTTCCACGGGCCGAGCGTAGACCGGAGGGCGGGGCGTGCCGGCGGCGCAACGCCGGGGGGTCAGGGGGTGACGATCGCGAATCCGGGGTCGGGCGAGGAGAGGTACCCGAGCAGTTCGTCGAGCACCGCCGGGTCGCCGTCGAGGGTGGCGCGGCCCTGCTCGGCGAGCCGCGCCAGGGACTCCGTGCCGAGCAGCACCGCGCGCAGGTCCGACTCGTCCAGGGTGAGGTCGAGCCGGGCGGGCGGGGCCGCCGGGCCGGGCCCGTTCACGTGGGTGAGGACGCCGTTGTGCAGCCGGACCGTCACGGGCGGACGGTCGGCGCCGAGGTGGAGGCGGAGCGTGAGGTCGGCGTGCCAGCTGCGCGGGCCGTCGATCCGGATGGCGAGGGAGTCGAGGAGCTGGTCGAGGGTGAGTGCTGCGACCAGGTCGGGCGAGTCGGCGGTGGTCGGGGTGCCGACGGGGCCGTGCCGGAGTTCGTGGGCGCCGGTGAGGTAGAAGTTCCGCCAGGTGCCGTTCTCGCTGCCGTAGCCGAGCTGCTCCAGCGCGTCGGCCTGCAGCCGACGGGCCTCGGCGTTGCCGGGGTCGGCGAAGACGACGTGGTTGACCACCTGGGCGACCCAGCGGAAGTCGCCCGCGGCGTAGGACCCGCGGGCGCGCCGCAGCACCTCCTCGACGCCGCCCATGAAGTCGACGTAGCGGGCCGCCGCCTCGGTGGGCGGGTGCTCCCAGAGGTGGGCGGGGTTGCCGTCGAACCAGCCGAGGTAGCGCTGGTAGACCGCCTTGGTGTTGTGGCTGACGGAACCGTAGTAGCCGGTGGTGTGCCAGGCCCGTTCGAGGGCTGGCGGCAGCTGCATGCGTTCGGCGATCTCGGGTCCGGTCAGTCCCTGGTTGAGCATCCGCAGGGTCTGGTCGTGCAGGTAGGCGTACAGGTCGCGCTGCAGGGCGAGGAAGTCGAGGACCCGGTCGCGGCCCCACACCGGCCAGTGGTGGGAGGCGAAGACGACGTCGGAGTCGTCGCCGAAGAGCTGGACCGCCTCGGTGAGGTAGTGCGCCCAGTCGTGGGCGTCGCGGACGAGGGCGCCGCGCAGGGTGAGCAGGTTGTGCAGGGTGTGGGTGGCGTTCTCGGCGGTGCACAGCGCGCGGTGGTCGGGGAAGTGGATGTGCAGTTCGGCGGGGGCCTCGGTGCCGGGGGCCATCTGGAAGACCATCCGGATGCCGTCGACGGTCTCGGTCTGCCCGGTGGTGGTGACGTGCAGGGTGGGCGGGATCAGGGTGACGGTGCCGGTGGAGGCGGTCGGGCCGAGTCCCGAACCGACCTGGCCGCGCGGGCCCTTCCCGAGCGCGGCGCCGTACATGTAGGCGGCGCGGCGGGCCATCGCGGTGCCCGCGTAGACGTTCTCGCTGACGGCGTGTTCGAGGAAGCCCTCGGGTGCGACGACCGGGACGCCGTCCGCGAGGTCCCGGTCGGTGAGGACGCCCCTGGCACCACCGAAGTGGTCGACGTGGCTGTGCGTGTAGAGCAGGCCGGTCACCGGCCGGTCGCCGCGGTGCTGCCGGTAGAGCGCGAGGGCGGCCGCGGCGGTCTCGGCGGAGACCAGCGGGTCGATCACCAGGACGCCGCGCTCGCCCTCGACCAGGGTCATGTTGGAGAGGTCGAAGCCGCGGACCTGGTAGATACCGGGGACGACCTCGAAGAGCCCGTGGCCGGAGACCAGCCGGGCCTGCCGCCACAACCCGGGGTGGGCGGTGGGCGGGCAGTCCCGGTCGAGGAAGCCGTAGGCGTCCAGGTCCCAGACCACCCGGCCGCCGGCGGCCCGGATCAGGGGGTCGGCGGCGGTGCCGAGGAAGCCGCGGCGCTCGTCGGCGAGGTCCTGGTCGTCGTCGAAGGGCAGGCCGTGCAGGGCGCCCGTGTTGGCGGCGGCGACGGCGGCCGATGCCTCCTGCTGCTGGTCCGGGGCCATGGCGGGTCCTTCCGTGCGGTCCTCGGCTGAGACGGATCCGCGGACCGGACCCGGGCGTGACGCGGTCGCTGCCACCCTTCTCCGCCCCCCGGCCCGCCGCCATCGGGGCCGCCCGAACGGAGGAGCAGCCCTCGGGGGGACGGTTCAGGCGTGCGGGGCTGCCCGAACGCCCTCTGGGCGGGCGTGCCGGCTGAGTACGGGTACTCAGGCCCGGTGCGGCGGCGGCTTGGCAGGATGGCCGGGTACTGCTGCCCGAAGAGACCGGAGACCCCGTGAAGCGCCTCGCCCCGGCCACCGCCGCCGTCACCGCCGTGCTGCTGGCGGCGGGCTGCGGCTCCGTCCGGGCGGGTGGTGCCGGGGGCGGTGCCGCTGCCCCGGCCTCGGCGGCGTCCGGACCGGCCTCGGCATCGGGGCGGTCCGCGGCGGACGTGATGGCACAGGTGCTGGCCGAGCACGACCGGCGGTACCCGGAGGTGGCCGCGGACTGTACCGGCGCGCGGACGGCCACGGCCGTGCCCGCCCCTTCGGCGAGCCGGGCACCGGCCGACCCGGAGGGGTCCAAGTACGCGGAGAACCACGCCTTCCGACAGACCACACCGGTCGACGCCGCCCAGCGGTGCCGGGGCGACGCCCACGCGGCCAGGATCCTGGCCGCGCTCACCGGGAACGGGCGGCAGCCCGACGAGGCGGCGGTCCGTCAGGTGCTGGAGCGGCTCGGCTACCCGCGGGACGCCGTCCAGGTCCAGCGGGACGGCGGCGCCGCCGGGTTCTCGCTGTTCGTCCCCGGGGCCGGGCCGTGCATCAGCGGCCGGCTGGCCTCCCCGCCGAAGGTCGAGGTGCACGGCCCGTACGTGGAGGGCGGCTGCACCGAACCGAAGGGCGGACACTGAGTGTCCGGAGCGCGGACACCGGGCCGCCGCGGGGGGACGGCGTGCGGCGCCGGGCGTCACAGGGCGGCACTAGGCTGCACGGAGATCATCGGGCCTCAGGGGGAGGAACGGCATGGGCACCGACGGGGACGCGGCGCGGGTGCGCGACGCACTGCTGGCGCTGCGCGGGACGGACGGCGTGGAGCTGCTCGACGGATTCACCGACGCGGAGATGGACGGCTGGCCCGTCCCCGTGCCGGAGGCCGTGCGGACGGTGCTCCGCGCGGTCGGCGGCGTCCGCGCGGACGACGAGGAGCACGAGTTCGGGCCGCGCCGGCTGCGGCCGTCCTCGTTCGCCGGCGGCCACTGGGAGGTCGGCAGCCACCTCGCCACCGAGCACACGGTGTGCGTCGCGGTCGGCGACCCGGACGCCGCCGACTGGGGGCCGGTGGTGGCGGTCCGCCCGTTCGACGACCCGGAGGCCGTGGTCGAGGCCGCCCGCTTCGCGGACTGGCTGCGGGCCCTCGCGGTGCGGCTCACCGACCCGGACGCCGACGGGCTGCTGCGCCGGGCGAGCGCAGCGGTCGACGCGGTGCCCAGCGTCGCCGCCGCCGAGGGTCCGGACGCCGCTCTCGCCGCCCTGGTCGGCCGCGGCGACCAGCTCGCCGACGTCGCGGACCTGCGCGACCTGCCCGCCCTCCCCTGCCGGATCGACTTCGAGCCGTACTACACCTACGCCCACAACACCGCCGACACCGGCAGCAGCGAGCTGCGGTTCGAGATGCTGGGCGGCGGCCGGGCGCTGCTGGTGCGCTCCGTGATCAGCGGCGACTTCCTCGGCCGGCCGGTGCGCCGCCACGCCGTGCCGGCCGACGCGGGCCGGCGGGCGGTCGCCGAGCTGCAGGCCCTCGCCGCCGAACACCCGGCGTCCGTGGTGCTCGAACCGGGCTGCACCGACGCCGAGATGGACGGCTGGCCCGTCCCGGTGCCGCCGGAGGTGCGGACGGTGCTGCGCGCGATCGGCGGTGTCGCGGTGGCCGGGCTGCCGGTCCTGCGGCTGCGGCCCGGCGGCCCCGGGCACGAGGTCGACCCGGAGGTGCACCGGATGCTCGGCGGCGACGGCAGCTACTGGCCGATCGCCCGGGCGGCGTACGGGCGGCAGCACGCGATCGCCCAGGTCCGGATCGATCCCGGCACCGGGGAGTGGGGCTACGCCGTGTCGGTGACCGGCGACGCGGGGCTGCTGCGCGAGTACCCGGAGCTGACCCTGCTCGGCGAGTCACTCGCGGATCTGCTGCTGACGGTGGCCCGGATCGCCCGCAGGGCCGCCGGGGCCCGGGACTTCGCCCGCGCCGCGGCCGCTGCCGCGCCCTGGTTCTTCCCCAACACCGGCGAGGCCTGGATCCTCCCGGAGCCGGTCGGCGAGTGGTCGGGGGCGGAGGACGCCCTGCGGGCGGCCGCCGCGGCCCTGCCGGAGGGCAGCTTCGCGGGCGACCTGCGGACCGCACCGGCCCCCGGCGACCTCTGCTTCTACCGCGCCGACGACTGGCCGTACCGGGCCCGCCTCGACCGGCTGGTCTTCCTCGGCGCCGGCCGGATCGCCGCAGCGGTACCGGAGCCCGCCTGACACCCGCCGTCGCCGGTGGGGCTCGGTGACGGCCGCGGGACCGCGGCGCGGGCCACAGCCCCTCGACCGGTCGCAGGTGCGGCTGCTGTCGGCGGAACCCGACCGGCGACCCGGGCCGCGCGGGGACGCCGACCGTGCCGTGCCCCGGAGCGGCGGACGCACCGTCAGCTGCGCGGTTCGTCGGGACCGCCGGCCCCTGTCCGCGTCCCGTCCGCCGCGCCTCGGGCGTCGTCGGCCCGCCAGAGCAGCGCCGCCGTGAGCCGGGCCCGGTACGGGTCGGACTGGAACTGCAGGGGTGGGGCCATGTCGCCGAAGGACCGGGCGAAGGCCTCCGGCGACCGCGCCAGTCCGTGCCGGACCAGCGCCGCCGTGCCGTCGCCGACCAGCCCGGGTGCCAGGGCTGCGCAACCGCGGACACCGGCGTGCGGGTCGCCGAGGAGCGCCGCCAGGTGCCCCGGTGTGTCGACGGCCGGCCCCAGGGCGTGGAACACCCCCGGCCAGTCCACTCCGCCCGCACCGCCGACCGCATCTCCGACCACACCGGGATGCTGCCACACCGCACCGGACGGGATCGGCCGCGGTGCCACGGCGCTCCCCCGCTCGACCGGGTGACCGGGTGACCGGCGGCATCGTGCGCACCGGCAGCGCGGAACCCGCGCCCCTTCTGCATGTCACGGCGGGCCGGGCTGGCGTTGATGGCACAGAGTGTGTTCTATTAGGGGAACTGAGTTCCCTCCCTCTGTGGATCGTGTTCCGCCAACGGTTGCGGGACGGACTGGAGCACCCGAACCATGAGCAACTCCTTCGATCTGTTCCGCACGGCCGAGGAGCACGACATGCTCCGTGACGCGGTGCGGTCGCTGGCCGAGGCGAAGATCGCCCCGTTCGCGGCCGAGGTCGACGAGCAGGGCCGTTTCCC